>CAWDLW010000014.1:0-27244 GCA_963803145.1 Methanotrichaceae archaeon | reverse complement strand
ATGGCAAGAGAGACTCCAGGCATAAGATAGCTCATGTCGTTGTTGTATCGCCTCAGGACCTGTCGGCTTCAAGGATCTGATCTGGGCGTCATTCCAGTGCCGTCGCCCAACTGGTTCTACTACGACGCGACCTTCTAGAAGAATAATCTCGCTTACCTCGGGCCTGAAAGGGCCGAACACATGATGCCCATGAAGAGTTTCATTGATAGTGGGGCTATTATTGCTATAGGAACTGACTTCCCCGCATGCGGAGATTATCCCACAATGAACCCGCTGGATGAGATCAAGACTGGAGTAACCAGGCTGCCTCTGCCGCCGGACAATAACATCACCAAAGTGTTGGCTGGTGGAGGATCGATTTATAAAAACAACACCCTTAAAATACCGTAATAAGCAGTGATTTTTTTGCTTAATGTGCGGGGAGCTGAGCTCCCCCGTACATCCTTTATATCTTTATATCAAATCACTGTCTTTCGGCCTAGCTATCCTTTCGACATATTTTCTTAATCGATATACATGGGGATGGGCTCTGAGGGGAATAAATTCGCATAGTTCTTGAAACAGCCAAGCAACCAAAAGATTCAAAGAGAATTTGATATATAAGGAAGCAATATTATAGCTAGAAGTTTAAAGAGGATATTATGGTAGCGAAACCGGTAGTTGGCGCGGATAATAAAAAAGTTTCGGAAAATAAAAAGTTCACTAAATTTAATATTTTTGTGTTAATTGCTATCATTTTGTTTTTAACTTCCCTTGTTTTACTTTTAATGCACCCAGGAGTTTCTACATGGATATTCTATTTTGTTACATCAATTCCAATCATTGTCATTTTCATTCACTATTATATAAAGAGGAAAAAGCAATCTTTAACCTAATTTCCTATGAATTATGGAGCCTTAAAAGAACCAATAAGATCTCTCTTACCAAAACTACCATTTTCTCCTCACTTATCTCTCTCCCCTATTATGGACAGGGTTTTATGCTTATAAATGGCCTATTGTTTATCTTCCATGAAATTGAAACAATTCCCTACGGATTTTATCGTCGAGGAAATCCCTAATATCAGAGTCACTCAGGAAAAAGACGATCAGGCCATATTTCTCCTGGAAAAAAAGGAGATTGATACATATAATGCAATTCACTCTATAGCCAAAAAACTCCATATCCCACTATCTGAAATTGGGTATGCAGGACTAAAAGACAAGCATGCTCTAACCAGACAATACATTTCTATTCCAACACATTATAAGGTCCAGAATACAGAGATTGGCGCGTTGAACATTCAGCTTGCAGGTTACCACAAAAAGAAAATAAAAATTGGTGATCTAAAGGGAAACAAATTCACGATTGTTGTTCACGATGTCAAAAATAGCGAGTTGGATGATGTTTTCGAGTTAGCAAAGACCATTTCCCGATCCGGTGTCCCGAATTATTTTGATTCCCAACGCTTTGGCAGTGTTATCAAAAAGGAATTCATTGCAAAACATGTAATAAAGAAGGATTACGAACAAGCGGTTAAACTGTACCTCACCGCTTACTTCGAATCAGAACCAAGAAGGATTAAAGACGAAAAAAGGAAGATCCTTGTCCGATGGGATGACTTACGCAATGTGGCCGTTGGGGACAAAGTCTTTGCAATAATAATAAAAGAATATTTAAAAACAAACAGCTGGCTTGCTGCTTACAAAAAAATACCGGCCAGCTTGAGAGAGATGTTCGTAAATGCCTATCAGAGCTATATTTGGAATGAATGCATCAAAGAGGTATTGAAGACCTGTGTCGATGAGAAAAAATTATACCCGATAGATTATGCAGCAGGATCGCTGACCTTCTACGAAAATCTTTCAGAGAATGAAAAACAGCAGATCCCTCCTACATTTAGAACAGTGAGTGATACGGCAATCTTTTCGGACTTTGAGAAGGGGATTATGGATTTTGTTCTCGTGAGACAAGGAATCAGACTTGCCGATCTGAATATTGAGTCAGAGACGGGGAATTTCTTTAAATCGCATGCACGCCCCATAATCGTAATACCAGAGAATTTTTTAATCTCCGATCCCGTGAAGGATGAATTGGATGATACAAAGAGGTCATCAAAATTTGAGATTGAAGTGTCTTTCTCTTTACCAAAAGGAAGCTATGCGACCATTGTCACAAAACACCTTTTTGGGAACTAAAAATTATATAGAAGGTCTTGTCGAAAATGATAAGGAACTTGAAGAAAAGATAGATAATCTTCATGAATCACTTGATCAAGAATAGCAAACGTGGAAAAATGCTGCCAGAAATTACTTACTATTTTTGTCTGGGGTAATTTTCATAATTCCTAAAAACTGGATTGATTCCTGCTTTAGCTGAGATTTGCTCTAGTTTACACGAATCATTGCCCTTGTCATTTCCCTCACCTGATCTGCGCAGAAAATAACTTCTACACAACGTCAAGCGAGTGAAAGCCCGAAAATCTCAGATCGCTATATAGCCTTTCGCTATCCAGCTACCAAACCTTCAGATCAATCCCCTCAATCCTCACTCTGTTCCCCTCCGAGTGTACCACGACGCCCGAGTGCACCTTTTGCATCATACAGTGCTCAGGCAAAAAGCGCACAGTCTCGCCCACCTCAGGCCTTCGTCCCCGGCTTATCGTTCCCTCGAAAGCCGCCACCATACAGATTCCAATATCTCTGGGTGCCGGCTGATTGTTCAGCAGGTGCACAGGGCCGACAAGGTGCACCATGGCTATTCCCTGCTCGTATTTCAGGATCTTGGCAAAGTGAGTTACTGGGCAGCCTAACGGCCTATAGCGCAGTATTTCCCCTTCTTTCGGATGGGCATCTGGGTTGAAGGGATGAAGGAACTCACGGCAGGACGGCTCGCCCGGCAGCGGAGCCAGGGCGAAATCTGCTCTCAGGCCATCAATGACTCCGATGATCTCCTCTCGCTTCTCTGATGCTGATACGGACAAAAGTCGGGCTATTTGCTCGGATCTGTCTTTAAACTTCTCCTGACTTAATACAGGACATCTCTTCAGGCCCTCGATATCAATAAGGGCATCAGCAAACTCCCGGCAGCTTCTTAGTCCGCATTCGCCGCAGTTATAGCCGGGCAAAAGTCTCTCAATCTCTTTTACGCTCAATCGCCTATTCTCCAAAAAGCAGATTATTCTCCAGAATATTCCATGAAGCCATCCAGGTGCCGCAGAACTCCTCTGTGATGCTCCTTTGAGGTTCTCAGCTCTCCGGTGCAGAGAGTGCATATCGCCAGAGGCGGGTTATGTCTCAGGACCATCTCGCCCGAAATTTCAGGCCAGCTCCTGATCAGCTCAACAAGCTCAGATGAGCCCTTGCCGGTCAGGCCGTTTGCCTCGATAATTCTGCAGTCGGGATTTGCTTCGAGGACGCGCTCCCTGAACACCTCACGCTCAGCCTGGGAGACGAGATCGCCTTTTGTCATTACCACAACATCGGCAGTTGTCAGGAGCGGCCCTACCTTCAAAGGAGTATTCGGCCCTGTTGTGACATCGATTACGCAGACTGCCAGGGCCTGATCGGGGTAAGGAGCACAGCGCAGGCAAAGGCCTGCGGTTTCGTTTAGCAGAATCTCCGCGCCTTGGTCTTTGGCCCATTCAAGCATCTCATCTATGTTGTAGATAGCGTAATGATCTGGGCACATATCCTTTGATAGGCCGACTGCAACGGGCACATCAAAGCGCTTGAACCTTTGATCGTCCTCTGTCCACATGCAGTCTATCTTGACCAGCGCAGGGCGGAGGCCAGATTTCTTGAGGTCCCCGATTGCATGCATTAGTACAGAGGTCTTTCCAGATCCGGGCGTGCCTGCGACTACGACGAGCTTCAAGACACTACCCCTTTAAGCCACTACCTCGCCCTGCCTGATGGTCTCACGGAGCGAGGATAGCCAGCCGTCCACGCGCTCAATGTCCTGGAAGACCTTGCGCTCTCCGCTACTGGTGCTGATTACCTTTATCATGCCTCCGTTTTTCATCACTATTCGGCGTGATGCCATCAATGCGAGCATGGGATCGTGAGTTACTACTATTACGATCTTGCCCTCTCCAGCAAGAAGCTTCAATGCCTCCTGCTTCTTGATCCCGGCATTCTCTATCTCATCTATGAGGACGATTGGTGAGTCGCTTATAATTGCAATATCTGCGGTCATCAAAGCCCTGGATTGCCCTCCACTCAGAATAGTGAGCGGATGCTTCGGGTCCACCGGTTCGCCGGTTAATGTGTTTGCAAGCTCGATCACATTTTCTGCAAGGGCCGGATCCTTTCCGCGGCTCTTTGCGTGCATTCTCAGAAAATCATCAACTGACATATCTGCCAGAAAGTGCATATTCTGGGATACCTGAGCGACCAACTTCTTCCTTGGATCTGTTCGAAGCTGTGGATCGGGCTTGGCACCATTGATCAGGACCTTTCGTCCAGAGGGCGTGTCTCCCTGAGCAAGCTGCTCTATATCGCCTATGAGCGTGCTCTTGCCAGAGCCAGTTGGCCCCACTATCCCTATGATCTCGCCGGGCTCGATCTCTATCTCATTTATCTCGTCAGGCTTCCCGTCTTTATCTATTCCGCCTATGATAGTTAATTTCAGTATCATCGTCTGCCTTCTATAAGTTCAATAGCTTCCTCTGGTCCGGATATCGTAGCATCGGGCTCGAGAAGGTTTATGGCGAAGTCCTCCTTGAGCCTTGAAACTCCTCCACCTGTAATATTGAGAAGTATGGTCTCATTAGTCCCAACAGTTACCGATTCCGATTTTACGGCCTGAATCAGTGCAGCCACAGCCACAGCGGATGCATTCAGGATATCTATTCCTTCAGACTCCTCAAAAAGCCGCTTTGCATCATCGGCATTCTTATTTGTAACCCCGTAGACCTGGCCAAATGTCGCATCCAGGGCATCCTTCACACCGCCCCTGACACTATACGGTGGCCTGCGGTTGAAGAGTACATCGTCATACATATCAGCAGGGCATACCTGCTGGTTTAGCCCGGCCCCTTTGCCGGTCCATGCATAATAGATGGGCGCGTTAGGCACATTCTGGGCAAGGTGAAGCTTCGGGAGCCTCTGGCCGAATCTCCCATCATCGATGAGCCTCAGGCTCGCCTCCCAGGCGGAGATTCCGCCGGTTCCGCTTCCTACAGCCTGGAAATAATGCTGTGGGATCTCCCCTATCTTCAGAGCAGCCTCAAGCATGACAGTTCCCATGCCATCTCTGCGGGCGATATTTCTTGCTCCGCCCTCAGGCATGAAGCCCTTCTGCGATTGTACCTTCTCAGCTGCTAATATTGCATCGTAGTAATCTCCTTTAACCGCTATGAGGGTTATAGGTCCTTTTTCGGTTGTCAGCCACATCCTGTGCAGAGCATTTTCAGGTACGAACAGCATAAGCGGTTGGCCTGTTATGGATGAAACGTTGGCAAATGCTCGAGCGGTGTTCCCTGCAGATGCAACAACTAGTGTTGCGCTATCTCCAAGCTCCGCTATTCTCTGCATCGTTGGCGGAGCTTCAAGATCTTTGAAGCTGCAGGTCTTCATAAACGCATTTCTCTCAGGCCAATAGCCGCTGAAGCTAATGTAGAGATTTTTCAAACCCAGCTCCTTGGCCAATCCATCGCTTTTATAAGTTACAGAGCCCTCGCCTGCTTTGGATATGCCTCTGACTGGGAGCCATTCATAGAATTTCCAGATTCCCGGGAGATCTTGCAGAATGAGCCTCTTAGAAGCGTAATATGCGCGCAAAAGGGAGCTGCCGTTTGGGCAGTTGCAGGTCAGAGCATAATCTGGCTGAACGGCACCACAACCTACACATCTGACTACGTACTCGCCCATGATATTAACCTCAAAAGGGAAAGATATAACATTTTCTGTTTGTAGCAAATTCTTATCCTGATTGTACAAAGAAATCCAATGGAAAATACTTTCGGCCAGTCTTAAGGCCGAATGAGGATATCAGATATTTATTCTAGCAAAGATTCTCTCCCAAAAGTAGAAATACATAGGAGTTATCATCACAATTATGCTAAATGCTGATAGGGTCATGAGGGCAGCATTCCAATCCGATGAGACCCTGAGGGATGTGCTGAAGGAGGTTCTTTCAGAGCTTGGGCTGAGCGCCCGTGAGTTCAGCAAAACTTCAGGGATACCCCAGAGCACGCTTTACAAGATTCTATCAGGCCACAGAGAGCCGAACATAACCACGATGCGTCAGATAGTGAAGACTGTGAGGCAGCTTGAAGGCGCAGAGGGAAATTTCATAGCCATCATCGCCGCGAGACCTGTGCTTGATAAGATCAGCGAGAAGAAGACGAAGATCGGAGATAAAATGCTGACGTTAAGGGAATACTCTGCGACTACCATCGAGGAAGCAATAATCGCAGCCATCCGTGCTGAGCGTGACGGGGCTTCTGCTTTAGTATGTGCCCCCATAGTCAGCCCAACTGTGGAAAAGATTCTATCAATTCCCGTGGCCACAATAATACCTAAGGATAGCGTCATCAGGGCCATTGAGGTGGCAGCAAGGAAGATTCAGTAGACCGGGTCGAATAGACGCGAAAGATTTTTATCGCTTGGATCATTACCATCGAATGGGTGGGGTGTTTGATGAGATATAGATTCATAATCTTAGCATTAGCGTACGGTTTTTTATTGGTCGCATGCTATGCTCAGCCCACAGCCGAGTTCCAGAGTGTGAGCGGTGATTTTGCACGCTCCTGGCTAAACGTCTCCCTTTCACAGAACTCAAAGCCTGCCGAGAATAAAAGTAGCGATCTCTGGAGCTGGGGCGGATTGCCCAAGGGCAAAACGCTGGTGAACGGCGAGCTCATGCCTATAACAAACGGCACAATTCCGGCGGCAAACGACACTGCCAATTTGATCGGAGATACTTACATCGATCCATATACAGGAGAGCTGGTTTACAATAACCAGACGCTCTTTGCAGAGCCGGAATACGGATCTAACTCCCTGCCGATCTTCGGTTCAAATGATCTATTGGCTTAGAGGCTTGATCAAATAAGAATAACTTAAGGAACTTATGGAGGTTTAAATAATGAAATTCATAAATGTATTAGTAGCTATTGCTTTGCTATCGCTGGTAGCTATGCCGGTTATGGCCTCGCTGACGGATTATCAAACTGGCGTGGTGGAAGGAATGAAGGCAGGATTGGCGATGGGCAGACTGCTTGGCGCAGCTCCCTACGATCCAGCATCCGCTCAAAATTACAACAATCTGGTTAATAGTTTTAACCAGGAATTGGTCTCCATCTTCGGAAATAACCAGACGGCCATTAATATGTTCTGGCTGCAGTCGTATGGCCCTGCCGCCCAGAGTATTGGCAATAGCGCTCAGAATTATTCATTTAAGCCCATTCATGCTATAGATAGCAGCTTCAACCAAAGCAGGGCGTATAACCCTGACCTTGAACGCCAGGGCAATTACTACGGATATGATCTGGATTCCTATATTGCAATGACAGGACATGTTCCGAATAACCTCCCAACATATACCAGTGGCGCTGGTGACAATTTAGGCGGGATATAAACCCGCTTAAATTCATTTATGCTTAACCCCAAATTTTAAATGAAATTACCTCAGGTATGTATCTCATCGGCTTCTTTGTCTTTCTACCTCATTTACAGAGTCCATTAGGACTGGATCCATTAGGACTGAATCGCTTTTGCGATCATCTCAAATATATCCTCATAAACTCTACGGGTGATGCAGATCGAGTGGGAGCAGGTCGGGCTTGCAGCAGGTTTCCTGACAATGTTCGGTTTTGTGCCTCAGATCCTCAAGATCTACCGCACTGAATCGGTGGCCGATGTCAGCCTGCCCATGATTATCCAGTTCATTGTAGGCATCTTTCTCTGGTTGCTCTACGGCGTGCATCTCCACGATAAGAGCCTGATAATCTCGAATGCGGTATCCTTTTTTACTCTTGTCGTGGCGCTGGGGCTATATTTGAGGTATTGTAAGCGAGGCTGGTGGCGGAGAAATGATAAACGATAAAAGGCATAAAACCCTGATCGCAGTCTTTCTGGCATTTATCTTGATAGCCCAGATCATGTCTGTTGCAGCAGAGCCGGTGAGCTTCACTCTGGGATCGTATAAGGTGAGCTTCGATCTCAACACAAGGGATGAACCGAAGGTCGTTGTCGCAAAGCCGATTTATTCTGCAACATTCAATGGAATTCTTTATACCGGCTATGGCGCACAGGTATTGCAGGTCGAGCCACCTCACAGCCTCATAACTGTCGTCATTATGCAGTATAAGGGCCTGATTAACCTCGGATCTGAAGATAGCATGACAAAGAGACTGTTATCTGATAACGGCGGGTGCAAGGAAGTTGCGACAACAAAGCGCGTTATAGACGGGCATCAGGGCTATCTTACTACCAGCAGCGAGTGCCAGAATAGCACCCAGGGGTATGTTGCACAATACATGCTAGACGATATCAAGGGATCTGGGAAAGTCGAATGCTTAATAGCCTCTACCTATCCCTGGGAGAACGGCACATCAAGTATGTTCAAGACAATCCACATCATAAAACAACCAGGTTCATGAGCTTAGAGAATAAAGAAATAGAAATGGGCTACGCTAATGTATTAAGCAGCTATTTACTTAATGCTTAACCATCAGTCGCAAACGATTTTGTAATCGTTGCTCTCTATGATCCTGTTCTTGTTATCCTGACGACCTTCCAATGAAAATCCTTCTATTGACCTCATTAATGTGGACAGGATTGTATTAATGGTTGAGGCTGCCTCTGCTTCAGTAAATGTAACTCCACTTCCCTTTGTTGCCTTCAGAAGCATAGAAGCTAGTGTACTCTCGAGCAATGTTTGAGAGTTTTTTGGCCTATCGGCAGGCTGATCGGCACTCTTACTCTTGTTTAAAAGAGCAGCGATAAATGCACCTACTGTTAAAATCGTTGATGGTCGCAAGATCCTGCCCAATGATTTCATCAGTGTAGACGTGAGTGTCCCCCTTACCGTCTTGCTGAGAAGCGCTGTGAAAACTATACCTTTAACCAACTTTATTAGCGAAACCATTGATGCACTTTTCTCCCGCGGCGATATATACATATCTATCCAAATCTATTTTTGGTTGGGCCGCTTAGTAGTGTACTACAGAAAAATAGGTGTGTTCAATCTATGGTTGAGACGAGGACGTTTTACGCAACCGGCGTAGATCAAAAGGATCTGGCAAATATGGTATCAAGCTGGCTTAAGATCCACGACTTCGAGTCGCAGATCGTGGGTCTTCCAGACGGGAGAGTAGCAGTCCAGGCGCGCCAGCCGGAATCGTGGCGCTCCATACTTGGCATGTCAAGTGCGCTGAATATTACGTTCACCACAAGGGGTAGCGATCTGATAGTGGAGACTGACGCGGGAAAGTGGGCAGATAAGATAGCTGTGGGGGCGGTTGGCGCATTTATAATACATCCTTTGCTGATTACAGCGGCTTACGGGGCATGGAAGCAGAGCCAGCTTCCTGATAAGGTGTTCGAGGTTATAGAGCAATACTTAAAAGAGAGGCAAGGATCTGCAAGAGCCACTCGCATTCAAGTCCAATCATCGGGCGCTCTCACTCCTAACAGGGTTGTTTCAGATACTGCTTCATCTGCTACCACAGAAGGGACGAACTGCCCCAATTGCGGCCAAACTGCCAAGACAGGTGCGAAATACTGCGATCAGTGTGGTTCGAAGCTTAAGCCTGCCTCAGTTAAAATCGATTAGAACGGGTAATGGAGTTCCAGGAAAGATCGGCTTATGCAAATGTACTTTCGAAAGCGGCCACAGCATCCCTAAGGCGATCGTGCCTTTATCAGTGAGGTTGTCATAGAATAGAGAATAAGGTTGATTGCCTCATGTTGCAAACGATGGATATAGCAAGATCCTTGTTCTTCTTTGTCCTGGCCGGACTTTGTGAGATTGGTGGAGGATACCTGATGTGGTTATGGATCCGGGATGACAGAGGGATCCTCTTCGGCCTATTTGGTGCATTTACGCTGATCATTTATGGGATAATACCAACATTTCAGCCTTCTAACTTCGGCAGGGTCTATGCCGCTTATGGCGGGGTTTTCATAGTTCTTTCAATTCTGTGGGGCTGGCAGATTGATAAGGTAGCGCCCGACAGGCTTGATATAATAGGGGGTCTCATTGCTTTGATAGGTGTGGTGGTCATTATGTATTGGCCGAGAGGGTGAACTTTTCCTTACACAAATGCCTTTTGTCTGGGTTAGAAGTATCGGATAGATAAACGTGAAGATTGTTACTGGCAATAAAAAGTGATATTATGGATGTTCGGAACAAAGTCGTTATTATCACCGGCGCTTCTTCAGGGATCGGCCTTGCGACGGCAAAGCTTCTTGCAAAACACGGCGCAAAACTCGCTCTTGTTTCCCGCTCAAAAGAGAAGCTAAAAGAGCTTTCAAGAGAGCTTCCAAGCTCGCTTGCAATCCCTGCGGATATGACGAAAATTGTGGAAATCAAAAGGATGATTGAGCAAACTGAGGCACATTTCGGGAGAATTGATATTCTTATCAATAACGCAGGCCAAGGATACGATGCTCCAGTTGAAAAAATAGATGTCGATATATTCCATTACATTTTCGATCTGAACGTCGTAGGCCCGCTTGTGGCTATGCAAGGGGTCATTCCGCTTATGAAGAGTCAGGGCGAAGGAGCGATTATCAACATCAGCTCCGGCACTGCGCTGATGCATCTGCCGGGCATGAGTGCTTATGCATCAACAAAACGGGCGCTGGCTGATATTAGCCTGACTGCACGGGAAGAGCTAAAGGAAGATAATATCGCTGTCAGCGTTGTGTATCCTTACATTACGCTTACCGATTTCGAGAAAAACACAATCAGATATGCTGCGGCTAGTCAGGATCAAGAAGGCACAGGTCCGTTCCCTGCCGATACTGCAGAATATGTTGCGCAAAAGATCCTCGATGGTATAGTTAGCGGAGAAGCCGAAATCTTTGCACACGATTGGATGAAAAAAATGGGAAAAGGGGACAGCTAATCTTACGAATACTTTTGGAGATCGCCCGGGAGATCTCCAAGCGACCTTTGCTATGCTGAGTACCAGTCAGAGCCTGGGTTACATGGCGAAGGATTTAGCTGAGACCGGGCCTATTTTTTGGTATCGGATTCTATATTCTTCAAGGCAGTCTGATTGTTATTGTTTCCAGATAGATCTGTCTGATTGAATTCCTCATTGTTTGGCAATATCATTTCCAGCTCAGAGCGATCGTCAATCTTAACGCTCGCGTTCTTTATCTTGAGGTCCAGCAGATGCCCTCCCGAGGATCTATCCGATGTTATGAAATGCATATGGTAGCCTGGGACGTTTATGCCGTTTGCAAAATCGGGGGATCTGAAGCCAACTAATGTTCCGCTGATATTATGAAACTCGAATACCTTCTGACCTTTGACAGCTTCAGCTAGAGTTGGATAGGGCTTACTTTGAACAGGCACACTTCTTGTCTTAACATAATCGAAGGTCCCATCGATTCTGATTGCGTAGAAGATGTTTTTAGTAGCGAGCTTGCTGTCCAGGTAGTTCTCGATCTGGGTGAGGTTGGATGTGCCGTTTAGAGTTAGGATCTCGTCAGGATTAAAGAAGACGACCTCTGCAAAGGGTGTCTCCATGGAGTCGTTTATTGGGTATGCCACGCCATTGGATTTCACTTGATAGAACTGGCCGTCAACCCCAATCATCTCTCCGTCTAAGTTATCAACAGTTCCCACGCCGAAGTCTCCATGAGCCTTTAACTCCTTGATTGTCGTAGTGCCATCAAAATCACCAACCATCAGGGAACTTATGGTAGATGCCTGGAACAAAGTATCATTTGAGTATGACCGGGTATCATTCGAGGATGCCTGGATCTCCGGCACCAGAATTACTGCCATCGCTACAGCTAAGGCAATATAAAGAATCTTTATGGATTTTGTCATAATACAATTTCACCTTGAATTCTAAGCTGTAATTACTCGTACTTAATTATGATGCTGATTTGATGTTTGGAGAATATTAAATGAGGATTAATAGGATAAAATTTTCCCATTCTTTTCATTTTTAGACGGGGAAAGTGATCTAAATCCCGTTTGCAAAGGCTGTTATGGATATATGAAAAGAATACAAGATCCCTACTGTTATCCTAAGTCCATTTAGGTGCATCTTGAACTGCCGATAAACTGGGCATTAAGAGCAAAAGGACAAAAGGGCGAGAAAGTTAAGCAAGTAAGCAAGGTGTTATAAGGATAACTATAATGCCATTCGCGTTATCGGCCCTTACTCAGTTTTAATGCATTTCACATAAATCCTATACCCAAGCAGGCTCAATACAGGCAGCCTCGGCACCATTTTTGACTCTATAATTCGAGTGAATCTCTCTTGTATAAAGCACGGATCGAGAATCTGCCGCCATCTGCTCATGAAGAGATACCCCTGATATGGCTTGAAGTCAAACCCTCGATAATCCAGAACCTCAAAGCCTGCACGCTCCAGGCTGGTCATGAACTCATTAGGAGAAACGTATTCGGGCGCCTTAATATCTTCTCTGAGGAGATGCTTTCGCAAAATAGTGAAATGAGAGACCCTATTGAAGAAGTCTACAACCAGAGTTCCTTCTGGCTTCAGAACTCTGTTGAATTCGTTCAGCGCCTCCTCGGCTTCTTTAGCAGTAGGAAGGCATGTCAGGACACCGCTGCTTACAACTCTATCAAATGTTTTGTCTTTGAACGGCAGCTGATTTACACATCCCTGAAGGAAAAATGAGTTCGGCAAATGTTGCGCTCTTACGGCTGCCCTATCAAGCATATTCCTTGAAAAATCCATGCCCGCATACTTTCGTATCTTTTGTGTGGGCTGGCTAATAGACCTAAGAGACCTCATCAGAATGTTTCCGTTTCCGCAGCCAGCATCAAGAACAGATCCGATGGCATCGCCAAGGCAGAATTCGGCCACATCACTCTCGAACTCAGAGAGCATTTTTAATATGAACTTTGGAGTATCATCAGGCAGATCACGAGCATATTTGAGATCTGCATCCTCACCGCTCTTCCTCAGTTTCTCCCAGAAATCAAGCTCCATTTTCTGAAGGACAGTTGATCTAGTCGAGCTACCTTCCATTTTAGAGACCGGAGCAAAGGAGTCAAGGGATGTATTAATAGTTTAGCTATTGCCAAAAATACTAAGGGCAGGTATGGAATATCACGGAATATTTATCTCAGATAACTTAGGGAATAATATGATTTAGGAGATAGTATGGATTTGGATGCACGGCTGGATAACATAGCTAAACGTGCAATGGAGCACTTGGAGGATATGATATCGGTTATGGAGGCGGCCGCAGATCAGATCGCCAGCGGATCTCGACTGGAAGATATCGATGTGGGCAGATATCAAATCTACACTTTATCCAAGGGGCAAGGCAATAAGGGGGACATAATATGTGTCTGGAGCTCCGATGAATATTTCGATCTCTTCAGCTCTGCAGCTGCCGAGGAGGGTGTCAGCCTCGGCGAATTGACAGATCTCGATGTGCAGCTGCCTGATGCAGAGTTCGAGGATGGCATGATCACAGGCAGCTTTTCCGCATTTAAGGGCATATCTGTGGAGATGCGCAATAAGCCTCTGGAGTCGCTCATCGATATGGTATGCGAACGCCTGAATGAGCGCGGCCTGGTTGTGAGCAGCATTTCTGACGGTGTTATATTCTATATGCCAGTCAGCAGGCGAGGTTAAGAGTTTTCATAGGGGAATGGGATGAAGATATGGACTATACCGATTGTTTTGGGTACAGCGATAGTATTGATATTACTAATCAGTGGCTCCGGAAGCCTGATAAAACCGGCTGAGGTCAAACTATGGCGTCTGTTCTGATTATGGGAGTATACTTCGTGCTTTTCGGCTTTATTCATAGCATTCTAGCCGATCCCAGGCCCAAAACGCTTGTGAGGCGTATCTTCGGCGGAGACGTCGACCGCTGGTACAGGCTTGTCTATGTAATCCTGGCACTGATCATGGTGGTGCCTTTCGTCTACATCCTGGCATTTCTGCCTGGCAGAGTTCTCTACGCAGTCCGTGCCCCTTGGAAATGGCTGATGATGGCGGGGCAGGTGCTGGCCGCCCTTGGAGCTTTGATAGCTTTGGCGCAGACCAATATAGCTTACTTCTTTGGGCTGGATCAGCTTCAAGGAAAGAAGGAGAGTGGCAGCCTTGTTACGAATGGATTCTATTGCCACCTCAGAAATCCCTTGTTTCTATTTGGCATAATCTTCCTGTGGCTATTTCCAACCATGACTCTGAGCCTTCTGATCTTCAATGTGCTGGCGACTGTATACTTCTATGTTGGAGCGATTCATGAGGAAACATCTCTGCTTAAGGAGTTTGGAGAGCAATATAGAAAATACAGGCAAAGGGTGCCTATGTTCATCCCAAGGTTGAGATGCGGGCCTTGAGAAATTTAAGGAATAGATTAGCTGCTATTTGAGAATTGGGAAAAATACTATGGAACTAGCTGAGGATATACACTGCTATCTATACACTGCTATCCACAGCAAATTATAACTTGCAAAGCTTAGACGTCGAAAGAGACTATATTGTACTTATTGGCAGTAAGGCATCTATCCAAATTCTTTGTGAAAAAGTAGGTTTGAGCCTGACGAATGTACTTCTGGAACTACCCACATTTATTATAACAATCGTTCAAAGCGCTTTGACAATTATTCGACTGACGTGAGCACTGAATCAATTCCTTTGATAAATCTTCAGGGCATGTCGCGAGCTGCTGTTGGCACTGACTCAATTGACTTGGGCATGTTCCGAATTGTCTCTGGCATGATGCTAAATCGCTTTGGCATGTTGTTGAAGGGCATGCTCCGAGCTGCCCTTGACACTCGGTCAACTGACCTGAGCATGATCCAATCTGCGTGGTTAGTTGAGCAACTTGTGTCTCTAGTTCAGTAACCCGGGTCTGAAGATTTGTAATAATGATCGCGTCTGCTGCACTATCAGCAGCGGATGTCGCCAAATCATACTTTCCATCGGCAATACCTGATGGGCCTGGCTTTTCCGCTAATGTTGTTTTAGTTGGTGTTGTTCCCGCTGGTGTAGTATCAGCTGGTGTAGGTCCCGCTGGTGTAGTATCAGCTGGTGTAGATCCCGCTGATGTAGTATCAGCTGTTGTAGATCCCGCTGATGTAGTATCAACTGTTGTAGATCCCGCTGATGTAGTATCAGCTGTTGTAGATCCCGCTGATGTAGTATCAGCTGTTGTAGATCCCGCTGATGTAGTATCAGCTGTTGTAGATCCCGCTGATGTAGTATCAGCTGTTGTTGTTCCCGCTGATGTAGTATCAGCTGTTGTAGATCCCGCTGATGTAGTATCAGCTGTTGTAGATCCCGCTGATGTAGTATCAGCTGTTGTTGTTCCCGCTGATGCTGCCATAGGACTTGCTGCAAGTAAAGCAATTATAGTTAATCTCCTAGCTTTTTGCACTAAGAAATCGCTCCACCCAGGACTTTGAATATCCATCCTTTTTGGAATAAAATATTTCTAAAGCGCAATCTTGGCTAGCTATAATAGCTTCATCGAAATCAGTGTATTTGGCGATCTCTCTTTTGAAATCCTTCCAACCGAATTCTATAGGATTCAAATCTGGTGAATAGGGGATATTATAAATTAAGTGAATATCGATTTCCTCAGCTAGTTTTCTAAATTTCTTGGCCAAATGAATTCTAGCATTATCTAAAAGTATACAAATTGGCCTCATAATATTATTATTTCTTATATTTTGAGCAAATGCCATCAACGCTTCCTTCTTAGAGGAGTTGGAAACCATAACCTCATCATTGCCATTTAATGCTATAAATCCAAAAATAGTTCTTGATCTAACCTTTCCAGGTTTATAATTTATTAAATGAGTGTTTAAGACTCTACGTGTATTAGGGCGCTGTTGTAAAGAGCTTTCATCAAGAAATCCTATAACAGGATCAGTAACAGTGGTCAGCACTGATTTTATCCTTTTTTAAAAAACTTTCTGCATCTGCAGGCCTCTTTTCATTTCTGATGTATGGTTTCCCATACTTAACTTTTTTCACTACTCTTAAAATTCGCCAGCCATATTTATATGAAAAATCTATACCTCTTGTATCCCTTACATATTTTAATACGTCTTTTATCGTCATTCCTTTGTCTTCAATTTCTTTAATAACTCTATCCCATTCATCAAGAGACATCTTTGGCTTTTTGCCATTTCTATTCTTTGGTGTCAATCCATTATAGCCTTGATTATTCCATCTGCTTAACCAATATTTTATTGTCCTCTCGCCCCTTTTTAAAATATCAGCTACCTCATATACGTTTTTCCCTTCATATAAATGTATTATTGCCAATAACCGTTCCTTAATCCTTAGATCAGTCTCTTTTTTATATAATTTATCAAGGTCTATCTTTGATATATGCCTAATTATTATAGGTTTTCTACCCATGCCTATGTATTTTCACGCATTAATTATTAAATGTATCTATAGGGCAATAAGCTCAATGATTAACTATAATATCGCTAGCCATTTTTTTGAAAGCACCTTATTCCCTCCACCCCAATGTTATGTTTGCCTAGACGTATCTCCCTTATGTCTAACCGTTTAGATAAATTTTTTGTAACAATTCCTTGTTACGACTGCAGTCCAAACATGCTTTTATTTTAATTCCAGAATCGATGAGCTTAAACCAGAATTTGGCGTATTATCTAAAAACGTGCAAGAAGCAATTACGAACCTGTGCCATTCTAGCAGTTATCCTCAGCAGTAGAGAATACGCTAATCCGTGGACAAGATTGCCCTCGCGATAGCTTTGAAGGGATATGTCTCTGGATAGGGGCATGTCTCTATGTGCCCATAATAACCTCCGGGCTATCACAAAATTATAGTTCTTCTTTCGACTAGTCTAATAAATTCAAGCTTCGAATTATATTCTATGTGCTTTTGTGTCTTTGTGGTGAGCGCTCAATGCCAATTTTTTGTTGATAAAGCAGTTCATCGATATTATGATAGCTTGTTCTTAACCTTCTCGTAGAACCCATCTCTACTGGCCTTCACAAACCTCGCAGGCGCCTCCGCTTTGCTGATTACAAGCGTATCCCTGCTAGTCATAGTGGCAACATTCGTTCCATCTACAACTACAAGCGCCTCCTTCTCAGGCAGCTTAAGCCTGAGCTCGACAATGCTGTCGCCAGGCACGACCCAGGGCCTTGAGGAGAGCTTGAAGGGAGCCATCGGCACGAGCACAATCGCATCGACCCTTGGATCGACGATTGGACCACCTGCGGACATTGCGTAGGCTGTAGAGCCGGTTGATGTCGCAATTATGACGCCGTCAGCGCGCAGCCTTTCCATGAGTGCGCCATTACTAAGCACATCAAAATCGATCATCTTGGCTGGGCTCGCAGTGATCAGCGTAACTTCATTTGTAGCCGGGATCAGGTCCTTATCATCTAAAGTTATCTTAAGCCTCGTCCTCTCATCGACTTCAAAGCCGCTAAGAAGGTGTTCTATCGTCTTGATTGCATCCTTGGGCTCTACATCGACAAGAAATCCAATCGTGCCCATGTTAATCCCCAGTATAGGTAACGGATTCCTCATCCTGTGAATGGTTCGAAGAATTGTTCCATCGCCGCCAACTGAGACTATGAAGTTTATTCCTAAATTCTCCATCTCCTCAACAGGCGTGCCCTTCATGCCGAGCCGTTCAGCTAAGTCAGGTTCCATGAATATCTCTGACTGAGATTTGAAGCGGTTTATGAGCATTCTCGCAAGTTCGACGGACTCTGTCTCGTGCCTGGACACAAAGCCGATCTTAATGGCTACCACCGCCTATAAGTTGGAGAAGCTCTTTGTGTAATAGACCGTTCGATCCTATCAGATCCGTCCTCTGCCACATATGCCCTTCCATGTGACCTTCAAGATGGAGCTTCCTGCCAGTTGCATCTGTAATGACTCCGCCCGCCTCTTCGAGTATTAGTTTGCCTGCCGCCACATCCACAACGCGCAGCATTCCCCTCAAATCAACGAAGGCATCCAGCTTTCCGGCGGCTACAAAAGCCATCTCAGTCGATGTGCTTCCAAGTGTTCGGATTCGCCTGACCTTATCCCCGATTCCTACTATTTTTGCAGTGTTGGGCCTTATTGTATAGGCGAAGATGCTGAAATCCTTAAGGCTGGATGTCTTTGAAACCCTTAGCTTGATTGGGGTATTGCCTTCGCTCTCGGTATATGCGCCTTTTCCCGCCTCAGCATAATACTTTTTGCAGGACGCGAGGTCGTAGACATAGCCGAAATGGCAATTATCCTTGCTCAGATAAATTGAGAGTGAATAGAACGGTATACCGTTTATCGCATTGAATGTGCCGTCAAGAGGGTCTAGATGAATTGAGTAATCGGGATTTTCACGATTCTTACCTATCGAAACCTCGCCGATCTCCTCGCTCAGTACCTTGAAACTCTTTCCAGAGAGCTTCAGCTGAGAAAGCACAGCATCTTCTGCAACCTTATCGATGCTCTTTGTCGGCGTGCCATCTGCTCCCATTCCGATTACGACGCCGCCTGCGGGCTTACCTATCATCTCATGGATAGATTCTAAGACGGCCTTCGCAATAGAATTGCATAGTTCCTTGAGATCACTGCCCATCTGGGATAGTTGCTCGCTCATCCTTGCTAAATAGGGGCGCTCGACTTAAAAAGCCTCTCACGATGATCATCGGCCCTGCGGCCGTGAGCTATGCGAGCTATTATGCCAGGTACCTAGGTTCTCTGACAATAGCATCCAAGCATACACGGCTTCGTCGCGTCTATTGCAGCTCTTGTGATCGTGAGCCTGGCGACAAAGAAACCGGATGAGAGAATATTCCATGAAACGATGACGGGACTGTACATCAAGGGCAAAGGCATAACGACAGATCATATGTCTTATAGGGCACCCGAAGGAGATTCCGGTGGAGAATCTAAGCGATAAGATCTAATATCACGAGGAGATAGTGGAGAGAGCAGGGCCCGTGGTCTAGGTGGTTATGACATCGCCCTTACACGGCGGGGATCACGCGTTCGAATCGCGTCGGGCCCATAGCTCTCGGTTTTTTTATTCTGTGATCAGTATTGTCTGATTCTTTTCTATTTACTTATGCTTATGTCAATATCATTATTATTATCCCTATTATCACCATCGGTATAAATACTACCGCCAACCTGTTTCCGAAATCCCTGTTGCCCAGTATGTAGGCTATGGAGAGCTTAACGAGCGTATTTGTAATCGCGGCAAGTGTGATGGATACAACGGCTATATTTTGCGGAATGCTTGATTTTGCCAGTGTCGCCATCGATAAAGTTATTGCATCTACATCCGCAAGCCCAGCCATTATGCTGGCTGCGTAGGTTCCAGTGTTCCCGAAATAAATGCTTGCCAGCTTTGAGGCAAGAAGCACAAACGCGAAGAAGGCTCCGAACTTCAATGCTGGAAGAATCCTGAATGGGTCCTTGACCTCTACATTTCTTCCTACAGGCTCATTGTTTCTCATGCGAACATATGCTAAGGCAATACCTATGGAAGTCATGCCGAGCAGCTGAGGGAGAAGCGGAAAGAAAAGATTCTTGTCGACCACCAGCACTATAAAAAGAATCCTCGGAAACATTGTGCAGCTTGCAATAGTTGTTGCGAACACTGCAGAGGTCATTATCTCCTTGTTTACCTTGACCTCCGAGGCCATTGCTGTCGTGACTGCAGTACTCGAGACAAGGCCTCCAAGAACTCCAGTCAAGCTCAGCCCGCGTTCTGCGCCGAGGATGCGGATGAGGACATAGCCGATATAGCCTATGAGGCTGACAAGCACAACAAAGAGCCAGATCTGCCTTGGATTGAGCACCATAAACGGATCTAGCGGCTGGTCCGGTAGCAGAGGATAGATTACAAGAGCGATTATCCCCATCTTCAGAGTATCGAGAAGATCAGTCTCGCTGAGTGCCTCAACATAGCGATGAGTGATTGTGCGTGTTGCCAAAATCCAGGTTGTTATTACTGCCAATGAGACTGCCAGCAATATGCTCTCCTGAAAGCTGGCGAGCATTCCGAGGCTGAATGTCAGAATCGCAGC
This sequence comes from Methanotrichaceae archaeon, assembly GCA_963803145.1. GTDB lineage: Archaea > Halobacteriota > Methanosarcinia > Methanotrichales > Methanotrichaceae > CAWBKV01. The sequence continues at coordinate 7,057 of CAWDLW010000014.1, read as the reverse complement.
TACGGCAGCAGTGAAATCAAGCCGCCCTAGAGAGCTGACTGAGGCGACATAACCTATGCCGACAACGATTGTAAAGCTTGCAAAGGCTACAACGGCAAACATCTGGCCGTAATGGTCCGACAGAAATGCGGAGAGGGTGCCCAGAAGGGCGATGAGTGTGAAGGTGCGCAGTCCCGCAACCCCCCGGGTCTTTTCCTCAGCAATCCTTCGCTGTCGCTCAGTTCCTATTAGAGCGCCTATAAGAAGAGAGATTATGAAAGGGTATATGTCGGTGAAATCCATCACTGATCAACTTGCTCTCTTGGATAATAATTTTTGCTAGCCAATCCTTATAAAATCGTATAGCAGAATTTAAGCTGATGCGTGCTGAGAGAAGGATGACGAGGCTTAAGAGAACCATGCCTGATAAGGTGATAAGATGTATCAGTATTCTTGAAGATCTTTATGGAATTCCAGAGGCTTCAGTTATAGATCCAGTCGATCTACTGGTGGAGACTATTCTATCCCAGAACACGAGTGATGTGAACAGCATCAGGGCTTTCGGCAGGCTTAAGTCTGCATACCCGGATTACAATATGCTCCTTTCAGCGCCAGAAAATGAAATCTCTGAGCATATTCGTATAGGGGGCCTTCCGGATATCAAGGCACACAGAATTAAGGGTGCACTATTGAGAATAAAAGAAGATGCAGGATCAATAGATCTTAGCTTCCTTAAGGGCATGGATAAGGATGCCGCAAGAGATTATCTTCTATCGATTCCAGGAGTCGGCCCTAAGACTGCTTCCGTAGTCCTTCTATTCGCATTTGGCATGCCTTTCATGCCGGTTGATACACATGTTTACCGTGTCTCACGTAGGCTTGGACTCGTGCCTGAGGATACAAACATTGAGAAAGCAGAGAGCATTCTCGAGGAGATAACGCCACCTGACAAATATCTAACATTACACTTGAACCTGATTAGACATGGCAGGCTTATATGTAAGGCACGGGATCCCAAGCATGATCAGTGCAGCCTGTGGCCTATATGCGACTATTATCAGCGGGCCACAAGCCTTAAATGATAGAAGAAACTACCCCAATTCCGCGCTCCGGTAGTGTAGCTCGGCCAATCATGAAGGACTCTCACTCCTTCGACTTGGGTTCAAATCCCAACCGGAGCATGATTTTACCGGCAAACTTTATACAACGTGGTTCTCCTGGATATTCCTCCGAACAGCTGAAGCAAATATGGGCTGGCTTGCATCAAAATAGTTCATAAACCATCATTTAAGCGAAGCCTGAAGTATAAAGGATAATCTTCTAACAGATGGATTCCCTAATGGGATATTAGATTTTTTTTTAACTTAGGCTGATATGATAAAAATCGTGTTGTAATATGATTTACTGTTTATTTTTAATCAACATGTTAGGGATATTTTTTATATAAGTAGTTGTTTGTAATTGCGGGGTTCAGTGGATGGTTAGAGATAGCATTAACAATACGCGCGTTTTACTCGTTGAAGATAATGCCTCAAGTGAAAAAGTAGAAAAAACGATGCTCGAACGCCTGGGCTACAAGGCCGATGCAGTGTCGAGTGCGCACGAGGCTATCAAGGCCATCGAGCACAATCATTACGATTTGGTATTTATGGATATAGTAATGCTGGAGATGGATGGCCTGGAAGCCGCTCGGAAAATACGTAAGATCAATCAAAATGGGCTAAAAATAATAGCAATTACGGCCTACGCCGTTCCTGGTATTAGAGAGATGTGCCTCGAAGCAGGTATGAATGATTGTATTATCAAGCCTGTGAGATTAAAGGATCTGGAGAGTGCTTTGAAGAATATTAACCGTCCTTAAATATGCAAGAATTTACATATCCTGTTATCCCAGAATCAGATAAACCATTATGGCATATCCCATAGAGCATTAGTGATCAACACCACGGCAAATTTAGGACTGAAAACCTGGTAAAGCTATGGCTAACTCATGCGAAATATTTATGAATGGGGTTCACCCTGCTGAATGGGAAAGCAAATAGTAGGATGTCGAAAATGTGGGCTAAAGAATGCATATCTACATTACGCATACTTATTGTTGATGACGTTGCAGTCAACCGGAAGCTACTGCAGCTAATGCTAAGCCGTTTAGGGCATAAGGCCGATATGGTAACCAATGGCAAAGAGGCTGTCCAAGCTTTAGAGAATCAACATTACGATCTGATATTTATGGATCTTCAGATGCCTATATTGGATGGTCTTCGAGCCGCACAAACAATACGTGAAAATTTGGCTGGCAAAGAGCAACCTTACATTATTGCAATAACTGCTTACGCAGATAGATTTGATAGGGAAACCTGCAAAAATGTCGGCATGAACGATTATCTCACCAAGCCTGCGACCCTTAATGATATTAGAGTAGCTTTACAATCTGCTCAGATACAGATGAAGAAAAAAGGATTGTATCCGTGCAATGAAAAGACTATGGTAGATGGCATCTATTAGATAGAGCGCCTCTCGATGTACACAACTTGTAAGGCCGTCTTGAGGCTGTACTTCTTTGAGCGCTTTAAACCTCTATCGGAAAATATTATAAACGCGCTTACATTTTATTTCATGAGAGACCTTCTAGGTGGAGAGCCCGAACATACAACCATGTTCATCCCTGAAACTGAGTGCTCAGGATATCATGAGTCTCCCAAAAAGCCACCGGGGGTGTATCATCGAGCCTATATACAAAAGCATTTATACTCGCAAAACTATGACGCCTTTTAATAAGTTAGCAGGTTATCGCACGATAACCACTATATCAGCGATAACCGTAACTGAAGCTCGCCACATCCAATGGTCTCGAAATCGTAATAGAAGGTGCAGGTTATGCATTTCACTACAGACCTAATAGAAGATGATAATGTTCACATCGGTGAATACACTTACGGATATCCCCATATTTATTTAGGGGGAAACAAGTATCATGTTTATATAGGAAAATTCTGCTCGATCGCAGAAGGCGTAAAAATGATAATCGGGGGGGAACATAGAACCGATTGGATAACCACTTACCCATTTGGATGTGAAATAGATGGTTTTCAGAGAAACCCCGCCTACTCTACTGCCAAGGGAGATATCCATATCGGCAATGATGTATGGATCGGCATGAATGCCACAATCCTCTCAGGCATCACAGTTGGAGATGGTGCGGTTATAGGGGCGGACAGCGTAATATCACATGATGTTGGGGACTATGAGATTGTCGCTGGCAATCCTGCCAAACATATCCGATATAGATTCACTAAAGACCAGATAGAAGCCCTTAAAAGGATATGCTGGTGGGATTGGCCTATTGAAAAAATAAAGAAATTTGTGCCGCTATTGGAATCATCAGATATCAATTCATTTATCAGAGTAGCAGAGGGCAGTAGGCTATATAGCGCAGATTATAGTTTAGGCTATGAGGTCTCAAAAAAGACTATTGAGAGGGCTATATAAGCTTCATCAGTTAAACGCTACATCATCAGTGAATGACAAAAAATTTATCTCTGTGTTAATGATTACTATATGAGTTTCTCACGTATGATCATCATGACAATAACGAGATAAGTATAGAAGCGCTAAGAAGCTCATCTCGGAAGATACGCTCGCGAAGGCCAAGAATCTAAAGCGCTAAAGCAGCATCCTATCGTACATACTGGTATAATGAATATCGTTTTTTTGGTTATGTCTTTAATTCAGATCCTTAGAATAATTAACTAAGTTTCGTATCCTTTTAAAAGTCTATAAACTAATTTATGAATTGTAAGTATCATACGTAAAATAAATACGGGTGTGTGAGGTATATGTTGAAAAGGATAGTTACTACAATGATAGCCTCTATGCTATTTGTATTTCCAATTGCATTTTTCATTAGCCAAACGGTCGTTGGCGGAGACGGCAATGATAATACCGTAAGCGAACAGTTGGTGGCAGCGGACAATAATATTAATGGCGGTGACATTACTCAGGTGTCAACAGTTGTAACTGGAGATCCCGTTTCTGGAGGGAGCTCCGGAGGAAACGATAATGGAGGCTCTGGGGGCAACTCCGGCGGAAATGGTAATGATGGCTCTGGAAGCAACTCTGGTGGAAGCAGTAATGATGGTTCCGGTGGTAGCTCTAGCGGAAGTAATAGTGACATATCCGGGGGAAATTCCGGAAGTGACCCTGCTGGAGGAAATGGAGGATCAAGTGGGGGCTCAGGCAGCAATAGCAACAGTGGCAGCAATAGTGCATCTAGTGGCAACTCTCAGAGCAATTCCGGTGGAAGCTCTAGCGGAGTATCAGGTGGGGCTGATCCCATAACGGCAGGACAGATATCAGACGATCCAGCGAATTCAGTAGTAATAAATAAGATCTCTCCCTATACAGAAACGTCTACAGAGTACGGGAATGGAAATGTAGTGCTGTATAATATGGGGGACAATCCAGTAAATATGAATCAGTGGTATATGAAAAATATAACAGGGTATGTTATTGGAATGATAAATAATGAAGAGATTGCTCCATCTGGATTCGTGGCAGTTGATGTAACTGGACTTACAAGAGACCATCAAGGGGTCACCCTCTATGATTCAGACGGCAATAGGATAGACTCTGTAACGTATACTGGAGCCAGTTCTCATAATGGTCTGTCCTATGCTAGAACATCAACAGGTGGAAATGCCTGGAAATGGACAACATAAGCTATGGAATTTCCGATCGGCGGGAATATTCTCGCTGATCATTCCATAATCCATCAGAAGACGCTTATCTCGCGTTTAGCGACTATTTTTCTTCAATTTTATTTAGCATCCAGGCCAAGGTACAAAACAACTGCTTAAGCTTCATACTTTCTCTACTTTATTTGCCCTGGAGCCTCTCTCGCCGCCCACTATCTCGAAGCGTACTTTATCGCCTTCATGTATTGTAGCGCCAGCTTCCACACCCGAAGAATGAACTGAATAATCTCTTCCATCATCGCCTTTTATAAGCCCCAGTCCCTTAGTGGTGTTGAAAAACTTTACAGTTCCATTTGGCATTATGACTCCTCAGTAGGATATAAGTATGGCTGTTTTCTATTATAAATTTATTTGCGGTCTAGTCCTAACAGGTATTGCAATCGTATTCAAAGAGGGCAAATGCTGCAAGATCGATTCAGCTCTTTGTGTAAGCCTTCACAGCCGACGCCTCAGCACATCTATGGGAATAGCACAGCCTGCTGGCTCTGCGATGAATCGTTAGCTTTCTAATGGTTCAGCAGCGATAAGAGGATGCTGCCTAAGAAACCCTTCTTCTCAGGATGCTCCAGGGTTTCAGGCGAGAGGTTATACTTTACGATTATCGATGGGTAAAGGGACGTGAAATCGGTCTGGTGGACTTTCTTATAAATCTCTGGCTCAGCGGTTATGTAATGGCCGTTCGATATATTATCGACCACAAATTATAAATAATTTAGGATGTAATATATAGTTTGAGGCATAGGTAAAGTAGCCTAATCCCTTTGGGGAATAGGTCCCTGTAAAAGGGGAGCTGGGTTAAAATCCAGCTGCATTACCTATGCCTCACTTGTTTATGGTATCGGCTTTGCCGATACCGATATCTCCAGACTGCCATTTTATAATGAATGTTAACTATTATATATATTTTCGTGCATACTTTGCAAGTACCCAGTCACCTAACACCTTCAAAGATCTTAGCCGGAAGTCAATCCAAGATGAAATAGATACGAGTAGCCATCAATGCTTAGCCTCTTTATTTTTTTCTATTATAGATGTGAGCCAATCAATGTTTTTCTCTCCCATTAGGTCTTTGCGTATTGCTTGGGTTAAATCCACTTGCTTGTTCACAATAACATTCGTATCGGCTGTGGGCGTTCTTGAATAATTATAAAAATCAATAAAACGTTTTAAAATTTCATCATTGCCCACAACTTGTAATTTTGCTATAAGTTGTGATAATGAAGTAAGGGCTTCATCGAATTTTCCAGATATTTCTTTCATCTTCTCTAACGCAAATTTTTTTTTCTGGTTCACTTTGCGGAGTCGTCTTAGTTAACATATCCCTTTGATCTCTGAGATAATTCAGCGAGTGAACCACATCTAATGCTTCAAAATAGACTCTTACCTTTAGATCATATCTGTTCTTTTTATCCTCAAGACGATTAGCATAGAAATATGTCGCAAATGCGCCAATTATCACTACTAATAACGGTAGCCAATTTGTTGGGTTTATTAAAGAAGACCACCACGGCAATGATGGTTCGATTATATAAATTGGCATTAAGAGTAATATTAAGATGAGTTAAATTAGCATCGATCATAAATCCATACTCCATAACTTCCGCTAGTGCATCATTGGCTACTTCATTCATCAAGCTTAAAGAGTTTTCTTAGCATCTGATGGTTAGGCGATGAAGGTAGTAAGTACCATCCCACTCTGAGATCTTCGATTATAGGGCATTATATTGAATCCCGCGTGCTACTTTGTGACACTCCTGTATACCATTTTCGGAAAAAAGTTTAGTGCAAAAAGCAGGCTACAATATTATTTCACAGATTTTGTTTTTGTTCTGCAATATATCTGGTAGTTTCTTGTCTGTATTGATATATTCCTTCAGCCAATGCCTTTAACGCATTACCGGCCTCAGTTACCTCGTTAATGGATGAAGTGGTCGATTTTTCGGTTTCAAAATCTAACCTTTTTTGTATTATTTTCAAACACGTGTCATTGATCTTTTGTATCTTTTCATCGATGGTTTCTTCAGCCATTTAATAGCCTCCGATGTTTCCATATTTTCCTGAAGATAAATAGATTATCAAGCGTATACTTGACCCATTCTGACATAAGATCGGGGCAGTTAATTAAGGAATTCTTGAATCTCATCTATTTCTTCCTCTAATTTCGCGTATCGATTGATAATCTTATCACGGAGGTTCGTTCGCATTAACTCCAAATTGTTTGAGTTTATAAGTTCAACATACTCTTCGAGATATTTACGTAGTTCGCTTTCAGGTTTCAATAATTCTATTAATCTATTAGCATTATCATCTTTTTTTATAAGAGA
>CAWDLW010000013.1:0-84720 GCA_963803145.1 Methanotrichaceae archaeon | reverse complement strand
TAAGATTAGATGATATTCCTATATAGCCTCGGAATTCCAAACAGAAGGAGTCGCGATGTTTATTCTTCTCTATATATTCAGGGAGATCATTTTTTTCCTTTTCAAGACTTTTACTTATATTATCAGAGGTTGCTCCGAATTTTTTTCGCATTTCTTTAATAGTTTTCAAATATAACTCTACATCATGTCTAATATCCTTAGTAGCTAAATATTTATTAATTTCAACTTTGTCCCACACCTTATATGGGCTATCACCTGCAATTGTTAGATATAATCTTTCAAGCGAATCAAATTCATCCTTTTTCTCATATAATGGTTTAATTATGTTCTCCATTTCTTTTATTAAATGCTGTTCTAATAAGTTATTTTTTGAAATTTCGATATTTTTTCTTGAATCCTTCGATAAACGATGATTTTCCCATACTAATAGAAATGTAGCAATTGCTAAAGTGAACGTGGCCAACGTTAGATAATCCACAGTTGAAAATATGCCCAAAACATAGAAACTTGGAACATAAAGGACTAATCCCGCCAAAGTATGCAATTCTGTTATAAAATTGAGGATTGATTCTATTAAGGGAATTCCACCGAGTAAATCTATCATAGATATTTCCCCTTCCCAACTCATTTCCTTAGCTATACTTAAAGGCTTTTCCTTAGCGCATAAAGTTTAGCCGGTGAAGGTGCAAGTTATACCTTATCCTGGCCAGAGATCCTCGATTATGGGGCATTTTATGAGGTCGACTAAGTGCAATATATCATAGCCCTGTAAACAGGCATAGCCATAAGTTTCTAATATAACCTAATAGGAAATTTCCAATTTATGGAAAAGAGCAAAGAAGAACTTCTAAAGGAAGTAAATAAATCTATTACCGCCTTTGTCAATGATGCAAATATTAATGATATTAGACTTCTGTCAATTATTATGCATTTATATTTAGAGTCCTACATGAATAATATCATCTCTTCAAAGTTAAAACATCCAGAACGAATAATAGACCGTCTTCCGTTTTATCGGAAATGTACCCTTTTGGATGCCTTTGGCATATTTGATGAGAATATAAATTTAAAAAATAACATAAATAAAATAAATAAGATAAGAAATCATTATGCCCATAACTTAGAGAGTCCAATAGATGAAGAGATTCCTACAAAAGTCGTAGATTTAATTAGCCAAATGAGACCACTTGATAAAGATAGATTAGAAAAAGACACCTACAATACTGTTATGAAATTTAGACTCTTAAGCATAGAAACCATTTCAAAGCTAAGTCAAATTTCTGAGAACGGATAGGGTGGGGCGAGATCTTCGATTATAGGGCATTTTATGGGGTCGGTTATGCTGCACCAAGACCACAGATAAAGGAGGGTAAGGCGTATCATATTATCAAATGCGTTGGCTATTGATGCTTCTTATTATATGTGCCAGATTCATCTGCCTTATTATCTATTTTTCCTTTCCCATCGACTTTTCCAGCATCTTTTTTATAATTGGAATAGCTGAGATTAATTGTAACATTATTGAAATAACTAGGGAGAAGATAATTACATACTGCCAGTTTTCATTTTCGTACCAACTATTTATATGCACAGGCACTTGTTGTGTATCTGAATACCACCTTCCATTTGACTTATAAAACAATTTTAGGTATATATTATGATCTCCACTTGGCGCATTTGGAGCAATCTTAAAGCTTATTTTGTAGGGTGGATTATTCGCTCCTCTTAATGCAGCTTCGTCAAAGTCTACCGCCGTTTCACCCCAATTTTGAAAACCTTTAATATCCCTCAAATTAAAATAAATATCAGGTATATCTAAATCAAATGCCGGTTCAAGATTTGTAGTAGTTTTAAATATGCTAAGGTTTATTCTGCCTGATTCAGCCGGAGTAAAATTAAAAGATATTCCATCCAATTTTATATACTCATCTTTAACGATATATTTAGGAATATTAACTCTCATTTTGGCGAAATCCACATCTCCTGCGCCGGAAAAGAATATATCCATTGAAAAATTATCATTAGTATTAACGCGGTTACTACTTGCTTGTACTTCAGCAATATAAGACGGCTCGCCCTTAAAAGTGCTATTATTTAAATCCTTATATAAGACCAAAAATTGACCATTATTATCCATAGATATACTAGGGGTTAAAATATCTCCATTAGTGCTAACTAGGTAAGCTCCATTAGCAGTAATCGTAATTAATATTATAAGAACATATAATTTAAATGTATAATCTCTTAGCATAATTTCCTGCACCCTTTGATCTCGTTCTTGAGGCAGAAAAAAAACTAAAATTCAAAATTTTTCCTCCTCTTGCCTTTCTCGTATATATATGAACTTGAAATTGGCTAAGTAGGTAATTGTGAGATAAGCTGTAACTCATCTATAAGTGGCTGAAGGTTCTCTTTGCTCACTGATACGAAGTCTCCATTTTCCATATCTATCTTAAATGGTGGTTCTTTCGCAGTATCTTCTTTCTCGGTAGTCTACCTATTTCATGTTGCTCCCGTCAGGAACCACGACATTCATAAGGATTTCTTTTATAGTCCAAATATGATCAGTCAAACCTGCAGCCATAGCTGGAGATCTTTGCGTCCAGCGTTGCTGTGATTTTGCTGAATCGATTCGTAACGACTTGTTAGGCCTGGCCAAATTATAAACCCAATCTTCCCAGGCACAAGAAACCCTATGCATCTCGATCTCTTTAGAGAAAGAAATGGTCTTTCTAACAAATCGCCCATTCATCTGTCTGGATGTTAGATGAGTCCTCTCGATATAGGCAGTATGGGTGCCCATTAGATCACAGACCCCTTTCGTATCACCAAAGACAACTTTGTAGTGGATACTAACAAGATGCCCTCCAGATCGTGTTTTGATTATCTGAATGCATTTCCAATCAGGCTCAGACTTCTTTCGAGTAGGCGGTCTTCCTCTACCAGAGTATTCAGGTACTTTCCCCCAAGTCTCGAGCATGGCCTCCGGATAACTATCATAGCCATCAGTAGCGATAGCAGGAGGTTTATCCGGATTACCACGAGCCTTCAACTGGGCCATCAATTCCATAGAGACTTCGCTTTCACTCTTCCTGATTGATCGCCCAACTCTAAGGCGAGTATCCATATCTATCGTTGTACCGCGCCAGAAGCTACCACGATCGTTCTCTTCTGGATAGCCCCCTTTTCGCCTTTATTTCCTACGTATGACCACATAGCATCCAGTTGAACACGAGTCAGTTTATAGTTTGCAAGCATTAGAGCCTCTAGCTCTTCAACGTGGCTAGCTGCTTCGTGAAGCCAATCCATAACTGTTTCTTCTTTAATCCCCATAACCCGATGGATGGATGCCAGACTATTGCGTTCGGCCAGCAAGGCTAAGCATTTTAGAATTGTATCCTGGCTATGATGGCGACCATAGAATACTGTACCTATGTTTTCAACGAATGTCTTCCCACAGGTCTTGCATCGATAGCGTTGTGTTCCTTTGGCGGTTCGGCCAAATTTTATGATGTTTTCATTTTTTACTTTGCAATAGTCGATACACTCTTGGTTCCAGCAAAACGTGCTTGGAGGAACCAATTGTTCATTCATCATTGTATTCCTCCAATTATATGATTGCAGTTGATAATATAACAACTTATCTAAGGTAGACTACCTCTTTCTCTATTCCCTTTATAATGAAAACGATGTCCTGATTTGGAAATCGTGACATCCTGACGCCCAAACCATATTCCGGTAAGAGTATTTCCAATCCATACTTTCGCAAATCTTCTCTGCTGAATGGGTCACTTAATCCTGGCACAACTATATTACCCATTTTCCTTTGTTCTTCTATGGCTTGCATCATTGCTGATTCTGCACTTTTTATCTTTGATCCTATGGTTTTAATGGCTGATATCAATCCTCTCAATGCTCTTCCTATCATTCCGTTTTGGCCTTCAATCCTTATTCCATGTATTTTAGTTTCTTCATTAGAGGCATATCTATTTGATATCCCTACGTAGATAATTTTTCCTGATGATGGTAACATGTTATAATCGACATGTAATGCATACTTTTCTTTTTTCTTCATGATTTCAAGAGTTAATTCTTCGGCTGGAATGCGCTGAAGTACTCCAATACTCGACATAGCATCCGCTTATACAGCCATCTTTAAATCCTTTTGCCATGATATTTATTCAGCATTAGACACGTGCTCGGGTTCCAGGCGATTTGTCCCAACTCCGGATTTGTGGCTTTTGATAGCGATTTCTTCCAACAGCCAGAATTGGATCAAGCGGTTTCATCATAGCGATTGGGATGTAGCTGTTACGCTTAAAGTTCGGGAATTCCAAGAAAGACATGGATAAGGGGAGGGGTATACATAGGAAACGAAAAAGCCGGATAATCGGGCCATTAACTGATAGTCATGTCGATAACGATTTCAAGATATTCGTTCAATTTTATAAAAACAATGTCTAAAAATATTGAGAATTCGAGGCTAACCGCTCTATATAAAAATTATAATTATTCATGTTGCTTTATACGGATATAGCTATATCAGAAAATAAAATATCTTAAATCATATTCAAATCATGGCCGACTGGAAAATGCCATAGCATATCCATCACTCCATAAATATGTACATACCAATATCACCCGACCATCCATTCAAAGGTATCATTATTCAATGCGCTTATATATATGGTAGACGAATAATCTTTTGTTAACAACTTCGTTCCATAAAGTATAAGAAAGGGTGGGGGTCTATACTCTAACACCCATTACATTAGAGCACAGAAAGCATATTCATAATAATGCACGAATCTTAATCCGTCGACTGATAGCGATTCGAAACCAGGATGTGTAAAAAACCTGATTTTGAAAATTTAAATATATTAGTTAAAAAATAATCAGTAAACTGTCTTAGAAATTTATGGACTCAGACCGGATTTTTGATACTTTGATTTGGATAAAATCACCATCTTTTATACCTAAAACACCCTCCGCTCGGATGGTAAACTTACCCTTCTTGTAAGCCATACTTCAAGACTTTTGCACGGTATTAGGTATAAACATGCATAATGCAGCTATCATTTATTTTATATAATCGGCGAAATATTCGCATTCTGGCTTATGATTAGCGTGGCGAAGGTTCAAGCAATTTACTTATTATGGATTGTTGGTATAGCGTATTGTTGGAGAGAGTTGTAATGAAAATGGAGGAGCTAATGAAGCGCCAATACCGAATTTACATGGTGCGTGGAATACAGTGGTTAGTAACCGCTCAAATGTTGAAAAGAGCGGCTGATAAAATTCTTGCTGATCAACAAATTGCACAAAGATGCCATAATTCTTTGTCCGATATGGCGGCAAGTAAAGGTGGGCTCAGTATCCCAATGGAACTCATTGGTCTTCGGTTAAGGACGCAGCTGGTAGAATTGGGTTTACAGACTTAATCTCAACCTTGGTTCTCGATGTGGGAGCTGAGTCGAATGGAATCGGTTTCCTCAAAACACCCCTACTACTATGAATCTCAAATTGCAAAATTCATCGTGTTGTATATTTACGCAAATCCCTTAACCGATGACCAATGCAATGGAACTTGATACTCAGATAATACTTGATATGGAGATGTTTTCTGTATATATGCTTCTAGCCGGATGTTCCATAGAGAATCTCTTCAAAGGCATAATTATCTGTCAAACATGGTTAGATGATCCTAGCATTCTTAATGTTGATGATTTTGAGGAAATACGCGTTCCAACGAAGGGTAATGGGCAGCCTATGAAACTAAAAACTCATAATCTCCGTGATTTGCTCGAAGCCAGAGCGATGACTTTGACATTCGAGAACGACAAAAAGGTTGTGATGGATGATCTTACTGAGTACATAGAATGGGGCGGTAAATATCCAGTCTCACTGAGGTATTATCGATATCAGATCCGATCGCAAGGAATTGTAGATAGTGGCTACAGACCATTTGAGGTTATTAACGTAATCTATGAAAAATCGAGAAGCGAGCTAAATAGATTATATGAGTTGCAGCGTTTAGATTCTCGGTTTGCGGAGTGGCAAGCAAGGCAATAGAACTTACCGAAGAGGTGATATCTTGCACAGCTCCCATGCCCCTTGAAGGAGCAGCATAGAGAATTGTACTATTTGTCCACATTTAAATATTCTTTTATCCTTAGAGTACAATAATTATTTTTTTTGTGCTAATTTCACGTACCGATTTACCCCTTTATATAATCCAAATAATTTGATAAAGGCGCTATGATATTAATTTCAATGCCTTAGTATATTTTCAGTGTATTTCCGGTAGCGGGCATCGATTTTCGTTCCAAAATATCGGTTTCGGTCTATATCATGTCAAATTCTCTCAATTCATCGCCGCAAAGCTCATTTATATAAATCAATTTCTTCCCTTTTTAGCACTTCGAACCTTTAACATATGACTAATACCAATCGTATATAAATCGCCATGTAATGATATAAAGTACGACGAAAAGCTCGGTTTCTTTAGAGTTCTAATTGCGCCTGTATCTAATCTATTATGGTTCGCTTTGGGCATTATATATAATTGCTCAGAGCACATAGTTTATCTACATCGTAGTTCTACAGTACCCATGACTGTATGATCGGGCAGGTGATAATTTGAGACAATACGGCCGCAAAGGTTACAAGATTTTAAGAAAGAATGAGTCAAAGAGACCAAAAAAGAAATTATCAAGCAGCAGAACTAGGATTTAACTGATAAGATTCATAATACGAATCGATGTCCTCCGGCGGTTTCGCCGGACATATTTAGTTTAATTGATAATTTAATTCTTATAAAAGAATTTCAGATATTCACCACCGGCATATTTTCCTCTTTGATCTGGATTTCTCTTGTAACTTCGGTTGCCCTATTGAAACCTCATTCTATCTCTAATCATGTATAAACTTACTTTTGGTCGGAACCGGTGGATCTTGGAAACATCGATTTTATGTAAATTGTATCTTCTTAAGTGAAGTATTCGAGCCGATCCTTTCCGATTTTCAATCTATAAAGCGGTAGCCTTCTGCCTTTCTCTATAACGAAGAACCGATTTTATCTTCTTATGCCTTGCGTGAAGGATACTGCCCATCTTATCCGATAAGTTGATCAGGACAGAAATCAATACTAAAATCAGTTCAGATCGTCCGGGGTCTAATATGAAGGGTACATCCAATCCAAGAATAAGGTTGATGATTTTTATCCTTGCTGGCATTATTCTTATTTCAGGCTGTATACAGCCCAAGACGTCATCAACCAATTTTACTGAACATACGATCTCTCAACCCTGGAAGCCAGACGGTGTCATCGGAAACGGCGAGTATTCACGGAGCCAGGTCATGTCCGAGGTAGGCGGCATGGGCCGAACTTTCGAGATTTACTGGAAGAACGATGCGGAGTATCTATACATGGCCATGAGGGCTAATACAACTGGCTGGATCGCAGTGGGCTTTGAGCCTTCAGATTGGATGAAAGATGCAGAAATAGTAATGGGCAATGTAAGTGATGGATCAGTCACTGTCCAGGACCAGTACTCCACAGGCAATTACGGGCCGCACATTCCGATTACGCAGCTTGGAGGGACAAATAGTATACTGGAATCGGGCGGGAAACAGGAGAACGGTTCCACAATCATCGAGTTCAAAAGAAGAATGAATGCAGGTGATAAATACAACAAGATTTTCACATCTGGACAAGTGGTGCCAATAATCTGGGGCTTCTCAGATTCTGAGTCATCGGATGTCAAGCATATTGCGGATGGAAAAGGGGACCTACATCTCCAATAAAAATTTTTGTATCATTTTCCAGAATATTTTAAGCAAAATAAATCCTTTGCTATCCCCTCAAAGTCCCACTGGAGCTGTGGCAAAGTTAACCGCAATAAAGGTGCCTGGTACCAGAGGGCGGTTGTTAATAGATACTGCAAAAATTTTCGTTACGATTGCGGCGAGGATAAGCGCGTGTGATCCAATTTAAGATTTAATCAATTAACTTGGATGCGTTTTTATGTGGCGGCACCTTGAATACCCGCTGCTCTGCTCCATAGATGTGCCACCGTCATTTAATCGACCTCTTATCTCATATATCGCGTATATTAGCCTTTTTCGGATAACTACAATTAATTTATTGTCCTTATTAGGAAAATTAAATCTACAAAAAGGATTACGTTTATAAATTGAAAACTTGTTTGATATTTGATAGAGGAGTAGAATGTCATGAAGATGATTTAGCTATTATTATGAAAATAGGCGGTTAAAATGGATATCGATGATTTCAAGAGAATGGGGATATGGTTACCTTACACGAAGGTCTTTGAAGAAGATCGTATTGTTGAGACGCCTAGTTTAAACGGTATTCGTTACGCTGTATGGTCCAAAAGATCCATACTGATGACTTATAATGAAGCTGTAGATCTGGCTGAATCCCTGCCAGGATTAGATGGTGTTGGATTTGTGATCCCTAAAGGATATGCGGTTATCAACTTAGATAAATGCTATGATGAAGCTGATAATTTAAATTCTACAGCAAACCACCAGGTCTACAAATTCCGAAGCTATACTGAGAAATCAGCTTCATGCGAAGGATTACATATCATAGTTAAGGCCAATCTAAGCGGATATTCTAAAAATACATTCTACATCGAAGGAAAGAGCATAGAAGTATTAACACCAGGCAACTTTGTGACGTATACTGGCAATAATATCAATGACGAAGTGTACTGGATTGATGAAAGTACAATTATTATACAAATAATGTATGATCTATATGGGAAAAAGGAACAAGGGGATTTTGAGCCGGAAAAGGACGTGGATTACTCCTTTGGAGAACTTCATGACTGCCCATATGGCAAAGTAGTTTTGCAGAATGAATGCAATACCGTCAGGAGAGCAACGATTGGCAGCAGAACAAATTCGCTGTTGAAAACGGCATTTACCTTTGGCGGGTTTATCTCTGATGGGCACATTTCGGAGAATGAAGTCTTCAGGGAGCTGGAAGCAGCCGGGAGAGCCACGGGTCTAAGTTATGCGAAGGTAAGAAGAACTATTGAAGATGGTTTGAAATTTGGCAAACTGCATCCGAGAGATGTTAAATGCGGAGCCATTCTAGCGCGACGTAAATGATCTTTGGCGAGTAGCAATAAGCTGAGCAAAGGACGATAGCAGTACTATAAACAGCACCATGCGATGTCTGCTAGGGCTAGAAACTTTTAGGTCGTTTAAGTGTTATCACTAAAAATACCTCACGAGTAACAGTTTCCCTTGTTCAATGCTCTTGATATCGATGCTTTTGATATAGCCGATAATTATATAGACTGCCGAAATTATTTTATATTTTTAACTCATAATTATCTTTTCGAATTCACAGGCGCCTGGAACGATAAGGTACGATCAAACTGATCGTTCGGCTCTGTTTGGAACCATTGGAGATCATGCAGAAGACAGGAGATGTTAGTATGGATATGAATGTGGTCGATATAATTAAACGGGACCATGATAAGGCCATGGATGCGCTTAGTGATGCAAAGGACGCAAGCAAGACCAAAAGCAGTGATATAGATCAGTCCTGGGCAAATGTAAAAAAGCTTCTCTGCGGACATATGTATGCTGAAGAGGCAGTATTTTATCCAGTCATTAAAGAGTTCAAGAAAGATGAAATACTTGAAGCCATTGAGGAGCATAATGTAGCAAAGATGATAATAGCGCAGATGGATGATGCACCAAGAAATGACGTCTGGGCCGCAAAGCTGAAGGTTCTAACTGAGGGCATAGAACATCATATTGATGAAGAGAAGGAGACACTGGACACTGCTGAGAGGGAACTGGACAAAGATGAACTGCAGGACCTGGGCAAACGCTTTGAGGCTGCGAAGGCGGATATGAGCGTGCGCTCTGCTGCCTCCAGGGGCAGAACTGCTTCAAGGGCGTCCAGCTCCTAATTTGGCTGATGGTTAATGATGATCAAGCTAGCTAATGATGGTTAAAATAGCTAATGATAGATAATATTAGAAGCATTATCTATAGCTAAAGGGCTTTATAGCCTTCTTTTCCCTTTTTAGTCTATCGATGAAAAGTATGATATTGTTGAGGCGCTCATCATCGGCGGAATTTGCTGAGGTCTTAGATGCTTAATGTGATCTTCCTTGGAACTGCTGGCTCCCTCCCCACGCCTGAGAGGAATACCTCTTCAGTGCTCGTGAACAGAGAAGGCGAGATGACGCTTTTTGATTGCGGCGAAGGCACGCAAAGGCAGATGATGCGTGCACGCACAGGTATGATGCGCATGGGATATATTTTTCTGACACATCTGCATGCGGATCATATCCTAGGCGTACCCGGACTCCTGGAGACAATGGCCTTCCAGGGCAGGGAGCAGCCGCTGACGATTGCAGGTCCTATAAACACAATCCGCCTGGTTGAGGCATTCAGCGCAATCTGCTACTTTGCAAGAGACTTTGAGGTCAGAGTCATGGAGCTTGAGCCTGGCGATGTAATTAAGATGGATGGCTATCAGGTGGAGGCAATAGAGACTAAGCACAGCGTGCCAAGCCTGGGCTACTGCCTGAAGGAGGACGTCAGGCTAGGCAGGTTCAATCGTGAGGCTGCGCTCGCATTGGGCGTCCCGGCCGGCCCACTATTCGGAAGGCTCCAGCGTGGGCAGACTGTAGAGATAGATGGCAAAGTAATTAGGCCGGATCAGGTCATGGGCCAGCCGAGGCCTGGGCGAAAGATAGTTTATACAGGCGATACAAGGCCCTGCACATCTGTCGAGTTGGCGAGCAATAACGCAGATCTTTTGATCCATGATGGGGCCCTTGCAGAGGATATGGCAGATTGGGCTCGTGAGACGTTGCACAGTACCGCTGGTGAGGCAGCACAGCTTGCCAAGCGTGCCAACGTTAGGAAGCTTGTAATTACCCATATCAGCTCCCGTTATTCAGAAAATGTCTCGCCTCTTCTTGCGGATGCCAAGAAGTTCTTCGAGGATACCATTATTGCCGATGATCTCATGGAGATAGAATTAAGGTTGAGGGATAAATAATTTAATGCTGATAGAATTTAGGCAGATGAAATTTGGGCGAATGGAATCAATGAACTCTGCCTAATGGCATCAAGCCTATTTGTCTTCATCTTTGCTTTGGCTTTGCCCTTCCCTTCTTTTCCTTTCAGACTGGATGGCATCCATTAGATCCTTGGATATCTCATCCTCTCTGCCCATGATTGCTATCTCTAAGGAATCCATTGCATTTTCAATCATGGCCCTTGCAGGGCTCATATTCATGCCTCTGCTTTCTACCTCGACTCCCTTCCTGAATAGCTCATCTATCTCCTCAGCGGGCAGCATCAGAGCCCTTGCAGCAGAGATCGCCCTGCCATACATCTCCATACCTATGTAGTAATCGAGGCCATCTCTGTAAAGCCGTTCCGATTCCTGAGTTAACCCAGCATTTTTTGCTATTAACGCTGCCCATAGATAGTCTCCAGCATTTACCAATATCTCTATGGCCTTCTGAA
This sequence comes from Methanotrichaceae archaeon, assembly GCA_963803145.1. Classification (GTDB taxonomy): domain Archaea; phylum Halobacteriota; class Methanosarcinia; order Methanotrichales; family Methanotrichaceae; genus CAWBKV01. The sequence goes on along the minus strand of CAWDLW010000013.1, from coordinate 73,188 downwards.
TCAATCCCTTATCTCTGGCAAGAATTACAGCATACTCAATCTCGCCTGCTTGGGCCAGGATGTCTATCCCCTGCTGGACAATCTCCTCCGTCAAATTTCTAAGATTATCTGTGAGGTAGGACACCTTGGCTTCAAAAGGCATTTTCTGGAACTCATCATTCGATATCATCATTACCATCAAGATTATAGTTTCGCGTGCACATAAGCCTATGGGAGACGCTATGCTTCAGCGAATATGGTGCTTATGGATCAAAATGCAGTTATGCTATATTTAACTCAACAAGATCTCTTTGATCACTTGACCACATTTATCGATCCATTCACTGAACTGCCATGCTTTGAACAGCCAGAGCGCTTGTTGTATTGGATTGGTCTGCTTCCACAAGAAAAATCCGACATCATATAGATAAGCTCCTTTCAAGAGTGCTGGAATTGTATTTATCTCTAGGCTGCTCAGAGGCAGCTTTTCCTGGTAGGCGCCGATGAACGTACTAGCGCGCTTGAGATCCATGAAGGAGTGCATATTGCTCTGATTATTGTAATCTGGGCGAAGTGTGGAGAAGCGCAGAACAGCCTTAGCAATATCGTATGCTCTATAAGATAGCCCAGAATCTCCAAAGTCTACCAGAGCAATTGCTTTATCGCCACTGAAAATAACATTTGAGGGCTGGAAATCTCCATGGATGATTGTGGAAGGCACGCTTGAGAGTGGCATGATCCCTTTTAGCACTGTCTTCGCTTGACTCCGGAAGAAGCCTATCAGAGATGTTGCGAGGAACATGCCAAGTACGCCATAGGTGCTTTTCCTTGCAGCCATATCCTCCTCAAAGATATCTATGAACTTTATAGCTCTGTTAAAATCAATCGCGCGTTTGGCTCCGACATATACATCTCCTTTGTAGCCTACTCCCGTCATGTGAAAGCTGGCCAGTAGCTGAGCAGCACTATGAATCTGGGAGAGGTTTGCTGTATCAAATCGCTCTCCTGAAATGTACTTATAGATCTCCCAATTGCGGCCAAAGGCCTCGATTCTGATGGAACTGTCTCTGGCACGAATCACTGGGGCGGTTGGAAAGCCTCTTGCGATGAGATATTCAATTAGACCAAGCTCGAAGTCGATGGATGCTGAGCTAAATAAAGGGTGTCGCCGTCTGAGGAAGTATCTTCCAGTACTGGTCACGATGAACCAGTTATCATTGGTCATGCCGCCGCTGGCAGGCTTAATACTTTGAAGGGTTCCCAGTTTATAATGTGCAAGTACAGATATTATATCCTCTACATTATGGTTCTCAGATGTGGACGTATTCATTGTCCTTTCTAATTTAAGGATTCCAACAATTATAATAATAACGGACGGAGTAAAAAGAGGATATAACTGGAATCGTAACTAACTCTTGCCGCTGTTAATGTTTATGCTTCCTAATTCCTACTATCTATAACGATTAGCTTGATAATGCAATGATGCCTATTCAGCAATCATCAGATATATTTACTTTGAGAACTCTTTAAATTAGAAGAGCAAACTAATAAAGAGATTTTCTGATAAAATAATGGGGCAAGATAAAGATGGCGGAAGCATATTTACCTGTATCCTCTTCAGTCTATGATGCTGTTTCTGAGCTTCACAAACGCTTACAGGAAGCATATGGCAATGATGTGACCATTTCCGATACGCTCGATTTTCTCGGTCATCAGTTCTTTGTGCACCAGAGGCTGCTGGATATTGGTCGGATTGTGCTTACAAGAATGGCTGTGGACAGAAGAGTTCCTGATTGGCTGAATGATACGCTGAATGAGGTCGGGCTTCATGTCCCACAGGATGCCACCTGCTTCCTAAGGGCAAATGTAGATGTCCCTAGTCACTGGGCAAGTACAAGATGGCTGATTGATGTCGAGGGCGCTAATGTCCTAAAGTGCCTTTCTGAGCCGGGGGAGTTGTCCGAAGGAAAGGAGACAAAGGAGGGGAGGAAGCAACCCAGAAGAATTAGGATCCAGTGAGTTACTGCAGGAAATTCTCTATACTCATCAGCTTCTCCATATCGCTTTTGCTTATGCTGGACTCTAGTATCACCTTTTCTTGTATCTCGATTGGGGCCTTTGCCCTCAGAGCCAGAGCAAGGCAATCGCTAGGTCTCGCATCTATCTCGCTCTCTTTTGAGTCATCTTTTATTGAGAGTCGGGCATAGTAAATGCCACCGTCGAGATCATCGATGAGCACCTTAAGTATGCTTGCCTTAAGAGCTTCAAGAACCGAGATAAACAAATCATGGGTCATTGGTCTTGGAGAAAGCTCTCCTAAAAGGGCATGATGAATGGAGATTGCCTCAGAGAGCCCCACGAATATGGGCACTATTCTAGACTTATCATCTTCCAGAAGAACAACTGGAGCTGGTGAGCTGCCCGTAGATTCAGCGATGTAAACGCCCTTAACCTTTACTGGAACCGGCATCTCCATAGGGTCATATTGTATGCTCATCTTATAAATCTCCGGCGATTAAACCTTCTCTATCCCTATCCTAATCTTCAGGTTCTCTATATCCCAGTCCTTGGCTAGTCTTCCATTGATATCCAATCCTGCGCCGATATCCATCTGTGCTGCCCTGACCTCACCTGCTATGTAATCCTTCTGTTTCATGACAAGATCAAGCACAGATTTATCTTCGATATCAACAGCAGCCTTAATCTGGTCCACAACACGCAGGTCAAGCTCCTTTCGCATGTCCTGTATCCGTCTTATGATCTCTCGGGCATATCCCTCCGATTCGAGATCAGGGGTAAGCGTTACATCGACGTAAACAAAGCCCTTGGAGAAATCGGCGGCTGAAAGGTTCTCAGGTGGGATCTCTTTGAACTCGACCATTTCCTTGTTTATCGAATAGCTTTTGCCTTCCCAGGAGACTGCCGCCTCACCTTTCACATCCAGCTGTCTTTTTATCTCAAATGGATCTGCAGCTTTTAAGGCCTCAATGACCCCTTTGGCTTCTCCTTTATAGACAGGACCTATCTTCTTATGAACAGGAGACATCTCAAGGTTCATCTTGGGCTTCTCCCCCGGCCCAAGCACAGTTATCTTCTTGGCGTTTGTCTGGCCCTTGATAACCATTTCAAGGCTACTTAGATCCAGTGTTTCTTCAGTTGGGGAGATTACAATCTCAGAAACAGGCCACCTCAGCTTTCGACCTGCCTTCTGGCGTGCGTTTAAGGCTGCCTCGGAGACATCTCGGCAAGCGGACATGCTCTCTTCCAGCTTTCGATCAATCAGATCCTCCGATGCCATCGGCCAGTCACACATGTGTACAGACTCAGGAGCATTTGGATCGAGTCCACGGACCATATTCTGGTAGATCGACTCTGCCAGGAATGGCGTGAAGGGTGCCATGAGTTTGGAAAGGGTCACGAGAACCTCATAGATCGTCGCATATGCTGCCAGCTTGTCAGGATCATCCTGCTCAATCCAGGTCCTGGGCCTAACAAGCTGGATATACCACCTTGATAGATCTTCCAAGATGAAATCAGACAGCGATCTAGCGATCCTGTGAAGCTGATACTGATCCATGCTCTCATTTATTTCCTCTGCTAGCGTGTTGATCCTTGAGAGAATCCACCGATCCTCAGGGCGCAGATTGTTCTTATACTTTGACAGATCGCCTTTTGTTGCATCAAATCCATCAAGTATCATATAGGGCAGCGCAAATCTGTAGGCATTCCAGAAGATATTCAGCATCCTATCGACGTTTTCGACAGCATCCCAGGAGAAGTGCAGATCCTCCCAGGGTGCATTTGCTCCCAGGACATAAAGTCTCAGGGTATCGGCTCCATAATTCTTGAGAACCTCTTCGGGCTGGACTACATTCCCTATGCTTTTGGACATCTTTCTGCCCTGATCGTCCAGCGTGAAGCCGTGCATAAGAACGCTTCTGTAAGGGGCTCTTCCGAAGGAGACCATTGCAGCGCCCAATTGAGAGTAGAACCAGCCGCGGGTTTGATCGTGCCCCTCTGTGATGAAATCGGCAGGCCACCACTCATCAAATGCCTTTTGGTCACGTGGGAAGTTCAGCGTTGCCCAGGATGCCACTGCGCTATCGAACCAGACATCGAAAACATCAGGCGAGCGCAACATCCCGCCGCCGCACGGACAATTAAGGACGATGCGATCTACATCGGGCCTGTGGAGCTCAGGAACCTTCTCGCCGCTCCGTTCTTCAAGCTCCTTTGCTGTGCCTATGACCTCCAGCCGCCCACATTTCTGGCATGTCCAGATCGGCAGTGGAATTCCCCAGTACCTCTGCCTTGAGATGCACCAGTCTCTGGCGTTGCTGATCCAATCGCTAAACCTCGCTGAGCCAGCCCACTCGGGATACCAGGTTACCTTGCTTACCTCTTGAAGCATCTTGTCCTTAAGATCAGAAATCTTGAGGAACCACTGGCTTGTAGCTATGAAGATAATTGGGGTTTTGCAGCGCCAGCAATGGCCATATCTGTGAGCCAGCCTTCCCTGGGAAAGGAGCAGTCCACGGTCTTCCAGGTCAAGGATAACCTCACCATCGGCCTCTTTGACGTACTTTCCGTCGTACTTCAGCCCGGCTTCCTCAGTGTAGCGTCCGTCTTCGCCCACTGGACAGAAGATATCAAGCTCATTATCCATTCCAAGCTCGAAGTCCTCGAGACCGTGGCCTGGAGCAATATGAACGCATCCTGTGTTCTCTGCTGTAACGAAATCTGCAGTATAGACGCTATGGGTTATCTCCGCCTGCTTTGGGATAAGATCCAATAAGGGATGTTTGTACTTCAGATCGGTAAGATCCCCGGGCGAGAGCTTCTCAATGACTTCATAATCCTTGTAGCGTCCCTCTCTCAGGACCGATTCTACAAGGTCCGATGCCATGATCAGGACATCGACCTGTCCGTCACCCTTCCATGCCCTGACCTTGGAATATTCGAACTCAGGATGAACAGCTACTGCTACGTTTGCTGGTATTGTCCAAGGAGTTGTCGTCCAGATAACGATATATGTATTTGGCTCACTCTCTACTGGAAACTTAACATAAATCGAATAGTCTGTCTCCTCCCAGTATTCGACCTCAGAATCGGCAATGGCTGTCTCACATCTTGGGCACCAGTTGACGACACGTAAGCCCCGCTCAAGAAGTCCATGTTCATTAGCCCTTTTTAGAGTCCACCATGCGGCTTCCATATATTCGTTCCGCAGCGTCATGTAGGGGTTATCCCAATCCATCCAGACCCCTAGGGCCTTGAACTGTGCTGTCATATCGTCTTTCTGGCGGAGCGCGAATTCCTTACAGCGGTCTATGAACTTGGATACACCATAGGCCTCGATATCCTTCTTGCTTTTAAAGCCGAATGACTCCTCAACCTTGACTTCGATGGGAAGGCCGTGCATATCCCAGCCTGCGCGGTCCTTTACGCTTCCGCCATTCATTGACCTATAACGGAGGATTGAATCCTTGATCACTTTGTTCCAGGCGGTTCCTAGGTGAATCCTTCCTGTAGTGTAAGGTGGCCCATCAACGAAGAAGAACTTCTTTCCTGAAGCTCTAAGTGCCCTTACCTTATGGTAGGTATCGGCCTTCTCCCAAAGCTCTCTGATCTGATCTTCTATTTCATGCGCATTATACTGTCCTGCCACCTCAACGATCACGTACAATCCTCCGAAAAACGAATGCCTCCATATGCCCATTCTCTATTTAGTCTTTATGACTTCAAGAAGAGTGACACCGTTTGAGGAATATTGATATATTGATGTGGCGTATTGACAGCCTAAAAGGGAGCGTGGAACTGATCAAAGAGGAGATCTGGATCGAGAAGTATCGGCCTGAGAGGCTCGACGAGATCGTCGGCCAGGATGAGATCATCAGGCGCTTGAGATCATACGTCAAGAGCAGGAACCTGCCTCATCTGCTATTCTCAGGCCCCCCTGGTGTAGGTAAAACAGCTGCAGCTATAGCCATAGTCAAGGAGATCTTCGGAGAGAGCTGGAGAAATAACTTCATAGAGCTAAATGCTTCGGATGAACGCGGCATAGATATCATCCGCCATAAGGTCAAAGATTTTGCAAGAATGGCTCCTTTAGGAAATGCTGATTTTAAGGTAATCTTCCTTGATGAGGCAGATGCACTTACAAATGATGCTCAAAATGCGCTGCGAAGGACAATGGAGCGCTATAGTGCAACAACCCGATTTATACTATCCTGCAACTATTCATCTAAGATAATAGAACCTATTCAGTCCCGCTGTGCAGTTTATCGGTTCAAGCCTCTTTCCGCTGAGGCTGTTTCTAAGAGGATAAGGTACGTAGCAGAACAGGAGGGCCTGAAGATAACAGAGGGGGGCTTATCGGCTATCGAATATGTTGCCGGAGGCGATATGAGGAAGGCAATAAACGCCCTTCAGGCTGCAGCGCTTATTCACGATAAAGTGGATGAAGAAACGATCTACCAGATAACTTCCACAGCTAAGCCTGAGGAGATACGGGAATTTATAAAAACATCTCTATCGGGCGATTTTGCCAAAGCTAGAGGCATGCTGGATGATCTTCTTTTATCCAAAGGGCTGTCAGGGGATGATGTAGTCGTGCAGATTCACAGAGCTCTGGTAGATATGGATCTGCCTGATAAGGATAAGGCTAGACTTATCGATCGCATAGGTGAGGCTGATTTCAGGATGACGGAAGGTGCTAACGAGAGAATACAGCTCGAGGCACTGTTGGCTTACTTTGCGCTGGGCGTCTCAGATCATAATGATTTGTGAACTCAGATCATAATGATCTATAAATAAAAACCATCATTAGCACAAGTCAATACAAATAATACTATTAATGCTAATAGCCGTGATCCTAGGATTTATCCTTCAACTTATTCTCTTCAAGAGCAGCCTTTACACGCCCATATTCTATCTCAGCCCTCTCAAGTAGATTTTTTGCGTCTTTTAATGTCCCTGATCGCCCGAGAAGCTCTAGCTTCTTGCAGATTCCGGACAAATTTAGGGCTCCAATATTGGCACTGCTGGACTTCAAATTATGAGCAACTTTCTGAAGTGCATCTGCGTTTCCTTTGGAAATAGCATCAGCCATAGCCTTGATTTTTTCAGGCGCATTGGATACAAAAAGGCTCCCAAGCTCATCAAGAATGTCAGGCTCTCCATCCACCTGAAGCTCTCTTAGCTTTGATACTGCCGTTGGATCGAGTGCAGGCTTGATCTCCTTGAAGGCTTTGCTGTGCTCTAGAGCATCCTGTAGGTCCTCTATCCTAACTGGTTTGCTGATATAGTCGTTCATTCCGGCATTGAAGCATGTTTCCCTATCGCCCTTCAAGGCATGGGCAGTTATGGCTATGATATATATCTCCTTTCCTTCGGGGAGCATTCGTACACGTCTCGCAGCTTCAAGGCCATCCATTTCAGGCATCTGAATATCCATCAGGATCACATCGTAGGGCTGGCGCTCCAATGCTTGTAGTACTTCCAGGCCGTTGGCGGCAACATCTGCATGGTAGCCAAGGCGTTCGAGCATGCGTAGTCCAACCTTCTGGTTTACGATGTTATCCTCTGCAAGCAATATGCGCAATGGTAACCTATCCGTATCCAAAGCAGGCGTATTCCTTCCAATATTTGCCTTCCTGGCGGCTTTGGATAGGGCATCGCAAAGCCTGGAGGGCAGAATAGGCCTCGAAACAACGGCCGCAAACAGATCTCCATCCTGCCTCGGCACGCCTAGGGCAACAATAGGTATATGTCTATTATCATGCAGATCCTTGATCAAGCCCTCGATTCCATTCATCTGCATATCCAGAATGGCCATGTCGAACTTATCGCAGGTGACTGCTTCCAGTACTTCCGTGCTGGATGTTACTGTCTTGGGCAGCATTGACCAGGATTCAAGATGGCCGGTGACGACGTTACTTAGGTTCTCTTCATATGTGACGACCAGGATCTTTCTCCCCTCTAGTTCTGATATAGATACACAGGGAGCTTCCTTAGCATTGATTGTGAAAAAGAATGTAGAGCCTTTGCCCTCTTCGCTCTCGACCCAAATGCTTCCTTCCATTAGCTCAACAAGCCTTTTGCTTATCGCAAGACCGAGGCCAGTCCCTCCATATTTGCGTGTCATGGATGTATCTATCTGACTGAATGATTGGAAGAGTCGATCCATGCGACTTTCTGGTATCCCAATCCCAGTATCCTTGACAGCGAATTGAATAAGATTGCTATCTCCTTCCTTCTTCGATGAAACGATTATAGAGATTTCTCCAGTCTTTGTGAACTTGACTGCATTGCTCAGAAGGTTCGCCAGTATCTGGCGCAGTCTGGTTACATCGCTTACTATGTTATTAGGAACGCTTCCCTCAACGGCATATGATAAACTCAGCCCCTTTCTAGCTGCGGCTGGAGCTATAAGATCTAAAGACGCCTCAATGCAGTCTATCAGATGGAACGGCATAGCCTCCAGCTCCATCTTGCCGCCCTCTATCTTGGAGAAGTCCAGAATATCGTTTATGAGGGCAAGGAGTGTTTCTCCACTGCTGCGAATAGTCTCGATGTAGTCACTTTGTTCGGGTGTAAGCTCTGTATTAAGCATTAGTCCAGTCAGACCGATCACTGCATTCATGGGTGTACGTATCTCATGGCTCATATTCGCCAAGAAATCGGACTTTGCCCTAGTAGCAGATTCAGCAGCCTCCTTGGCATTTCGCAGATCTGCCTCGGCCCGTTTACGCTCCGTTATGTCTACGCTTACGCCCAGGTACCCGATCTTCCTATCGTTGAGGTCCTTAACAACGCTGAATGTATAATATGCAGGGAATGAGCTCCCATCTTTCCTTCTCGCCTGAAACTCACCATCTGAGTAACCTGTATTGTCTATCCGAGAGATGACATCATACACTGTAGAAATCTTATCCCCAGGCACTATTGTATCGAAGATATTCTTGCCGCTGACCTCCTCGGCCTTCCATTGATACAAAGTTTCAGCAAACTTATTCCAGTATATTATCTTTCCATCGAGGTCTGTGGCTATTACAGCATTGTGGACCTGATCGAGCAGAGATGCATGGAATCGGATCTGCTCCTGTGCGAGCTTCTGTTCAGTTATATCTTGGCCTTGAGCTATTGTGGCTATGACTGATGTCCCATCTTTATCGTAAATGTTTGCCGAGTTCCATTGAACAATACGTACATCTCCATCTTTTCTCTTTATTGGTATTTCAACAGTCTCCCAGCGCTCTCCCGATAGAGTCCGTTGGATATGGTCAATAGATTCATCCCTGCTCATATCGGGGAACAAAATATCCAGGGGTTTGCCTAAAACCTGAGTTGCCTTGAGTCCTGTAAGACGTTCGAAGGCACGGTTAACCCTGGTTATGCGAAAGGTTGGGTCCCAGACTATAATGGGAGCATTGGCATAATCAATGAGGTTCTCGAGATAGTCACGTGTCTCCCGCAGCTTCTCCTCGGCCTGTTTGCGCTTAGTGATATCGGTTAATACTCCTATGAATCCTGCAGGCTGTCCGTTCTCTATTAGGATACGGCTAGATGTCCGTACATGGCGGTATTTCCCGTTCTTATCTCTTGATCTGAACTCATATGGCTCAAGACGGCCTGCAAGAAGGCGCTCGAAGCTGGCCTGAAGGCCTGGCTGGTCATCAGGATGAACAAAGATGGTGAAGGGCTGCCCGATTATCTCGCTCAGTTTATGGCCTGATATCTGCTCTATCACAGGGCTCATGTAGGTAAAACGGCCCTGATTGTCCAGTTTGAATATAACATCGTTTATGTTTTCCACCAGGGCCCGATAGTTCTCCTCAGACCTCTGAAGCGCCCTTTCAGCAGATCGGCGGGCCATCATCTCCCCGATGCTGGCTGCAGCCACACTAAGTATTGATATCTCGCTCTGCATCCATACTCTTTCAGAGCGGCAATCATCAATGCCTACGAAGCCCCATAGCTTTTCTTCAATTGTTATCGGCACTATCAATAGAGAGAGTATCCCCTGAGATTTAAGCAGCGATATTTCAGGCTCTGTAAGGTCTCTGGCAGAGCCTGTAAGGCCTCTAATGGATCCGTTTATTGTCTTGCCCATCTCCAGATCGTTGTACCAATTTTGAAAATGCTGGATATAGGAGATATTCTTGGCGCATTGATTGTCTATTTGATGCGGTATGCCCTCTCTGCACCACTCAAAAATCCGGCTCATGACGCGGCTCTTTTCGGGATCAATGTTCTCGCAGATGTATATCCTATCAGCATTTGCAGATAAGCCAAGTATTTCCAGTGCCTGGGTGATATCAGATTCGTCATCCTGGGCGATCAGTAGAGCGTTGGCAGAAGCGGCAATGCCTGCGAGCAGGAGATCTCTGCGCTTTATCTCATCCGCTGACACCTTCTGTTGTGTGATGTCTCGGATAGATTCAATAGAACCAATAATCTCGCCTTTATCGTTATAAAGAGGAGAGGCCGTAGCCCAGACGTAAGCCCCCTTGCTGGAGTTCAAAGACGGCACAAATGCCTCAGCATAGAGCCTGCCATCCTTTCTATCGATGTATATATAATTTGATTCAATTTCCTTGTTCTCACTATCTATTAGGTCTATAAGCATAGGTCTTGGGTCACCATAAAACGGCAGTCCATAAATATAGTCGCCCTTGCCGATTATATGCTCCTTGTTTATGCCGGTCATCTCCTCGATGGCCCTATTCCAGGCGATGACCTTCTTGTCCTTGTCTATAACAAACGTTGCATCTGGCAAAAACTCTATAATTCCGAGGAGCTGCTCATGTTCGGCCTTTAGTTTTTCCTCTGCAGTCTTCCTATCGGTTATGTCGTTTCCTATACATAGAATCTCAACTACATCGCCTTTTTCGTTCAATATTGGCCTGTTTGCCCAGGCGATCCATGCACGATCACCATTGGAACGCATGTTCTCATTGATATTCATCGCATAGCGCTCAGGATACCTTCCGATCTCCTCTATCATTTTCCTAAGATCACGCCCTGTTGAATCGGTGGCTGGAACAATAGTACCGACAACGTTCTTGCCTATGATCTCCTCTTCCGGGTATCCAAAGAACTTCAAAGCAAATTTGTTGAGGAAGTTAATCTTTCCGGATACATCCCTTCGCATTATGATGCTGTTGGCCCCCTCAACCAGCTCCCTGTAATTTTTTTCACCCTTCTTTAGTGCATCCTCTGCCTTTTGGTAAAGCAATATTCCGCCGATAGTTCCTGCCATAGTCAGAAGGATTGATACCTCGCACCAGGTCCATCTCCTTTCAGAGCGACAATCGTGGAAGCCTATGGTTCCCCAGAGATTCTCCCCTATGAATAAGGGTACAACCAAAAAGGAAAGGGTTCCGGGGCCACATAGAAATTCTTTTGCAGTCTCAGGGAGGTCTCGAGTTAAACCTTTTATGGGCATTCCATTGGCAAGGGTTTCGTACCCTCCTGGGAAAGAGCTGAAGGAGCTGCAGTATGTTCCGGGATCGCTCATTTGAGGTTTGATTTTATCTCTTGCCCACTCATATCGCAATCTATGAAAATGCTCTCCATTCTCGTCATAATTTTCGAATATGAAAACTCTATCGACATCGGCAGAATAGCCTAAAAGCTCTAGGACCTGGTTGACTATCAGATCGTCATCTCTATTTGTAAGCAACAGATTCGTAGCTAGGGCGACACCTGTTAGGAACCTGTCTCTTCTCTTAACCTCCTCAGCGTCTGCGTTTCTTGCAATCAGAGCGGCAAGATCCTGAGCAACATCTGCTTTAATTTCTTGAGAGGTTTTTCTGCAATTATCGTTTGATAAAGAGGACTTCTTCAGGAATACGATTGATCCAATTGGTCTTCCTTCATCGAACAAGGATGAGGTAGAGATCTCAAGCCCATTATCTACAGTTTTGCATCTATTATGGCCAGGTTTGGTTGGCTTTTCTATAATACAGGCGCAGAAGACCTCATCGAATGTTTTACCTAACGGATCCGGAGCCCCATGTCCAGCCAACTTTTCGGCTGCGGGGTTCATGTACATGATCTTCGATTGTGAATCCAGTACGCAGACGGCCTCATCCATGTAGTCCAGGATCGATCTATACGCAAGATCGAGGTTCATAGGCTCCTCATATCCTCATAGTAATCATCGCAGTAGTATTGCCCTTGTAGGGGCTGCCTCTACATCTTTAATCCTCAGCGGCAATGCTACAAGCATATATTTTCCCGGGGTGATCCTACTTAGGTCTATACCTTCAAGAATAAGCACATCATTCTTAAGAAGCATGTGGTGCACTGGGCTTTCATTATCTCCGTATCTCTCGATGGAAATATAATCTATTCCTACTAGGCTTATGCCCAAATCAACACAAAGTTTTGCGGCCTCATTAGATAGATAGACAAACCTCTCTGAAAATATGTCGCTTTTACAAAGGCCGCTAACGGAGTTGTATGTCTTAAAAAGAACGGCTTCACCCTCTTTAATGTCAGCATGCCTCAAAACATCTGATTTTATGGATTCATCATCCTCAATAAATATGATATTGGCTGAGAGAATAAATCTTTCTAATGGATACATATCAAGCGTTTTTGCACCATTTATGTAATGGGCGGGAGCATCAATATGGGTGCCTGAATGGGCGCTAAGCTTGAGCGCTGATAGATTATAATTAGCTCCGGCTGTAATTGTGGATGTCGTCTCCTTTGAATAGGGCATATCGCCTGGATACACGGCATTCTCTTCGCCCAACATCACGCTTATGTCGTATGTTTCCTCAAAACATCGTGTCATGCTTCTCCTGTTAGCAGCCTGGATCTGAATTACTATCTAGAGATAATTGCTACTATTTAAAATGAGATCAGGCTATCATAGCGATTACATTGGCATATTAGCCTATGATAGCGATTACATCAGCCTATGATGCCTCTTTCTACGCCGGTTATGTCATCATCACTTAAACTTGTGAATAGCGTCTGGATCATAATTGATGGAAAACCGTTATAGATAGAAACCATTAGGAACATAATACTGTTACCAGGAGATATCGCCAGATCACACATCTAATACCTCTTTTTATGCGAGCTTTTGATTAAGCCCTTTCACTGTTTAATATTTAGTTAACATGTTATCATTTTGGGAATATTCCAGATTTTTGATTTACAAAATAAAGGAAAATGGGAAAAAGCTATATGACGATGGATAATCTTTTTATACTTCTAGATCTAAATAAAAGATTAAGGACGTAGCAGGAAGGGCGATGGGGAATTATAGATATATTCTACCGAAGGATAGCTCCCTTTTTAGAGGAAACTAATAAGTATTGTAGTGGAGTAGCAGGGAAGCCTGCCTCAACGGTGATAATCATTGCGGTCGATAGTTAAAGGCGCTGTGGGCACCATCGTAGGAGAGACTACGCCTCTGGCGTTCAAGTTCTTAATTAGCGGAGACGTGGGAAGGGGTACATACATCAAGGTAAAGGCCGACGGCAGGGACTGGATTTTAGCGCAGATCGATGATGTGAAAAGATCCAATACAGCTTACAGTATGAGCCAGCTTAATGGCGCTCCTAGAGACTATGAGGCCAAGGAGCTGATGATAGCTGAGGCACGGGTTATAGGAATTGGAAGCAATGGCAAGCTGCACTTGCCAATGAGCCCTGCGAGGCCTGGAGACCCCGTTTTTGTGGCTGATGAAAAGCTGATTAAAGCCACGTTGGGTCTATCGAAAGGCGAGATGTATATCGGACTCATGAGAGGCTATGATATCCGCGTGGAGCTTGATGCCAATACTCTTGTACAAAAGCATTGTAGCGTTCTCGCAAAAACAGGAAGTGGAAAATCTTATACTGCCGGAGTCATTCTTGAAGAGCTTCTCGAGAAAAATGTAGCGCTGCTTATTATCGACCCCCATGGCGAATACGCTTCAATGAAGGAGCCGAATAAAGTCGGCGATTTTGGCAGATATAAGGTTAAGCCTCGAGGCTATAATGCCACAATATATACGCCCGCGGAAATGTCCATCAATCCTAGGGCAGACAGGCCGTTCAGGTTCAACAGCCTCAACCTCAGCGCCCGTGAGGTTGCCAAGATGATTCCTCATGAGTCGACCAGCGGCCAAATCGGCCTGCTCTATGAGGCCATCAGCGCACTTCAGGCAGAGACTGATGTTTACACCCTTGAGGACATAATCGATCAAGTTGTGAAAAGCACATCAAAGGTAAAGTGGAACCTTGTAGGCCAGCTCGAATCTTTGCTGGAGATTGGGCTTTTCTCCGGCACTGCTACCCAGATAGAGGATCTCCTTCGACCTGGCAAGGCATCAGTTATAGACATGACAGGAGTTGTGCCCGAAATTCAGGCGATGATTGTATCAAGGCTTCTTACAGAGATCTTCGAGGCAAGGAAACGTAGGCTGATAGCTCCTGGAATGGTCGTTATAGAGGAGGCACACAACTATATCCCAGAGCGGGGATCGGGCAGTGCAGCAAGCACTGATATCATCAGGACAATAGCAGCTGAAGGCAGAAAGTTCGGCCTTGGCCTGATGGTAATAAGCCAGAGGCCTGCACGTGTAGATAAGAACGTTATCTCTCAGTGCAATACACAAATCATCATGAGAGTTACAAATCCAAATGACCTCAAGGCCCTATCCAAGGGACTAGAGGGCATGACATCGGAGCTTGAGGAAGAGATAAAAAGGTTGCCGCCTGGTGTAGCAATGATTGTGAGCAATGAGATAGAGCGGCCGATAACAGTGGACATCCGGCCCAGGAAGTCAAGGCACGGAGGGGTAAGCACTCAGATTGTATCAAAAGACACAGTATCCAAGAATATAGCATCGTCCACAAAGGCACCGAGGAAAGGTCTGAAGCCTGAGCCAAGTCTCAAGAGCCCAAAGGGAAATGAAAAAGGAGGCAGCGGCCTATTAAAAAAGGTATTTGGAAAAGGACGGGCTTGAGGGCTAGATGGCTCTGATTATAGTTTAATCTCCACGAGAACTTGCCCAGCAGTCGCTTAATAAATGATAAAAAAATAATAATATTTGTGCTCAATTATTCATTCAATTTTCATGAAAAGATCTGCCTTACATCCGCAGACTTGGCAGACTTTTGGAGGCTCTCCCTCTACAGTATTGCCGCAGTATGGGCAGACATAGTAAGGATAGGATTCGCTGGTTTTTCCGAGATCTGCTAAAAGCTTCTGATAGAGCTGCGAATGGATTTTCTCGACCTCATTGGCGTAAAGGAAAGACATCTCTGCTTCCTTCTTGCCCTCTGCCCTTGCAGTCTGGATCATCTCGGGGTACATCTTTTCATACTCATGATCCTCGCCGGATATTGCCTCCTCCAAATTCTCTTTTGTTGAGCGAATGCCCTTCATCGCTCTAAGATGATTGGCAGCATGTATCTCCTCTGCTTTAGATGCAGCTCTGAATAGCCTTGCAACCTGAGGATAGCCCTCCTTATCTGCCTTGGCTGCAAAAAATTGATACTTGCGGTTAGCCTGGGATTCGCCCGCAAAAGCCTCCTTCAAAAACTCCTCTGTATTTGACATGATGCACTCCTGATTCAGCCATTCACCCTTTGGGCGCCTGGGGACCAATCATTTCTCTCATCAATGTAAAAAGCTTTCTTAATAGGATCTTTGAGAGAATTGATAGCAAGTCAAACTGCGGCGGCGCACCCGCGCAGCAAGCTGCGGGGCATGCGAGGCGCCGCCGCAATAGCCCCGCTTATTCAAATTCAAACAGCTTCATTTGATTATAGCTTTCTTTCTCCTCAATCGATCCTTGCCTTTCAATATAATTTCTTATAATTTCAGCAGTTATACCCTCACCTACGGTACCAATATAGCCACCATCACTCCAAAACTCTCCACCCCAAAGTTGTTTTCTGATTTCAGGAAAGGCTCTGAAAATTTGCCTTGCAGTTATACTTTTTATAACTTGCATAACCTTAGATGGCGCATATTTTGGCGCTGATCCAACAAAAACGTGGACATGGTCTCCATCTGTCCCAATAGCATCAAATTCAAAACAATATCTTTCACCAATCTCAATACATACATTCTTAAAAAGGTCTATCCTTTCCTGATCGATAAGTAATTTCTTTCTATATTTTACACAAAGCACCATATGATATCTGATTCTGTAAACACAATGGCTTGCATGCCGCAATTCCAGCATTAATTCAGATAGCGCCTGCTAGAACTAAATACCTTATTAATCCCCTGTTAGTTTGCCATCCCCACAGCAAGCTGTGGGGTATTCGTTAAAATAATTAATAATCTTTGAAGAAGATAATGGCATATGAAGTTCCTTATAGGGACGGCTTTTGCAGCATTTATCCTGACATTAATTACCGCCAAGGAGCATCGAATGGCATGAGCAAGAACGATCTTGAAGTAAAGCTTGGGTTCAGCCAGTTTCCTGCTGAATATACCTGCGATGGCAGGGATGCATCACCAAAGATCGAGTTAACCGGCCTGAACGCAGAATCCATGAATGTAAAATCGATTGCTATGATATTGGACGATCCTGATGCGCCATCTGGAACATTCACACATTGGGTGATATGGAATATTAAGCCTACAGAGGTCATACCAGGAAAAATCCCAAAAACTGCAAATGTAACGAAGCCAATAGAAGCTGTTCAAGGATTGAACACAGAAGAATCGATTGGGTATTTTGGGCCCTGTCCTCCGCCGGGCAAGCCACATAGATATTTCCTTAGTGTCTATGGACTAGACAGCATGCTTGATCTGAGACCGGGCTCGAATAGAACTGGTCTAGAGAAAGCTATGAGAGGACATATTGTCCAACAAGGCGAAGCCATGGCGACATATGGGAGATGAGTGGCAGGGATCATTGGAACCATAGATTTGATACGAGTTATAGGAAGGGCAGTTACCTATCTTCATTTTAACCTACTCATATAAATCCGATTATCCATTTGGACATATCTGAAGTTATGTGGAAAAGTACTCTTCGTTCTACCGTAATACCTATCTATGCCTCAAAGTAATTGAATGCTAAGGTGATCAAATGGTACTTGGAAAGATGCTATTGTGCACGGTAATGCTACTTTGTCTAGCCATTCAAGCATATTCTCAGTCTGATCCGAACAGCCCAAGCATGGTCTACACCGACCCGGCAATAAAGGAAATGCAGCAATCCATTGAAGGATTCAAAAGTGTCTATCAGAGCACGAGCGATAAACCATCGGCATCGTCATCGGTCTCAGGCGATCAGACCTTTAAAAACGGTTTTCCAGATTATACGGCTAAAGCTAACGATTTCCTGAACGGGGTTGATGCCAGCGAGTATTACGCATTGACCGTTCCTGAATTTATCAATAAAACGAAGATCGATACCAATTGGGTAGTAGTGGATATAAGGCCCACCGATGTATATACTGAGGGCCATATACAGAATGCCATAAATGTGCCTATCGGCAATCTCATCTCGATGATGGGCACAATACCTGCAAGTAAGAGGATCGCAGTCTACGGCACTACAAATACCGAAGCTGCCTTTGGGGCTATGGCGCTGACACTCTTCGGGAACCGTGAGGCATATGTACTCCTTGACGGCGTTCAAGCCTGGCAGCAGTCCGGGATGCCTATCGTCAAATAAGATTTAAGCCAATGTTTATGTCGGAAAGATGCCTATCAGAGTTTTAGGGCATCATATATTTTGATAGTGAGTCAATTAAGTTGGACGTAGATGCAACCAGTTATAACTGCTAACCAGTTAAAAATCATGCTTTAACTTGAAGCTTGAACTATTATCGGAGCGAATTGCTATGGTTATTTCTGTAACCTAAGCCAGGCAATCTAACCGTTTGCCTTCTGCTCCTGCCTTATTTCAGCTAGGCGCAGCATAAGGATCCATGCGCTCTGTGAGGCAGCGATCAGGAGCCATATTATCACCATCACCATCCAGCTGAGGTAGGCAGTATTTCCGAAGAGAAGCTCTACAGATATGAAAATTAGCGCCATATAGCATGCAGTATTCGGAATAAGCAGCCTCAATCGAAACTCCCAGGCATCCAGGACTCGTCCCTCTTTGCCTCCGAACTCAAAACTCTTCCATAATCTTGCCGTCCGCCATAGCTCTAATAGACCTAAGATTAAAAGCGGAACTCCCGTCCCTGAGGGCCTTGGGTTAGGAATCATGAATATAAAAGCAAACGATAGAATTAGCAAGAAATTTACGAAGGTCTGAAATGCGAATGTCATCGCATCCCCAGATTTCCCTATTTTGGATATGATATCGATGTGAAGAGATACTGCGACGAATAGCAGGCCAAGGAGGGTTGCCGCTGCTGAGCCTGCAAGCATATAGAAATTATTCCAGGAAGCGATATCTGCAGCAAAGGATTCAACCATATATATTACCCCCAATTCTTCATTCTATTACTACTTTATTGTTCTAATTGTTTTCTTTAAGAACTTTTGCGATGAAATAAGGACTTATTTAGCCGAGCTGTATCTTCGGAGGAGATGCATACGGGGAACGGTTATTATATTTGGGATTGCTTAATAAGAAACCATCAGGTATCATTATGCTGCGCTCAAAAATGCTCATCAACGGAGAGCTCAGGGAAGCTCTCTCCGGCAAAGTTGAGACCATTCGCAATCCTGCAAACCAGGAGCCTGTCGCAGAGGTCTCAGTTGGTTCACGCGAGGATGCGAGGCTTGCGCTGGAAGCTGCCCAAAAGGCTTTTCCCATCTGGTCAGAGACATCGCCCCAGAAGCGAGCCGAAATCTTGCATACGAGCGCAAGCTTGGTTCGCCAGCGCGTAGATGAGATCGCCCGTCTCTTGACCATAGAAATGGGCAAGCCGTTGAAGGATGCAAGGCGGGAGGTCCTGCACTCAGCGGATGTTCTGGACTATTATGCTGAAGAAGGCAAGCGCAATGTTGGCGAGGAACTCGCATCTTCAAGCAGCCGGAGCATCATCATCCGTCAGCCCATCGGCGTTGCAGTGCTCATTACTCCCTGGAACTTCCCTGTTGATCTCCTGTCCTGGAAGGTCGGTCCGGCTCTCGTAGCGGGCTGCACAATCGTCGCAAAACCCCCAAGTCTTGCACCATTGGCTGCGACAGAGCTTGTGAAGGCGGTGAGTGATGCAGGTGCTCCTGCGGGCGTTGTGAACGTCGTCCATGGCCCCGGTAGCGAGGTTGGAGCAGAGCTTGTAGAGAATCCCATCAGCCGCAAGATTGCATTCACGGGTGAGACGAAGACTGGAAGATGGATTATGGAGCAGGCAGCAAAAAACATCAAGCGCATATCCCTTGAACTTGGTGGGCAATCTCCTTTTATAGTCTGCGAGGATGCCGATCTGGACAAGGCAGCGGCATCCTGCGCGCAGCGGGCATTCTCCAACATGGGCCAGATTTGCGTCAGCGTAAACCGAGTTTACGTGGCAGAGAAGATAACGGAGGAGTTCACCTCAAAGCTTGTTGAGCGCACTATGAAACTAAAAATAGGCAATGGACTAAATCCTGGTATAGATCTTGGCCCTATGGCGAGCGAGGCACAGCGTCAGAAGACAAAAGATCACATTAATGATGCTATTTCAAAAGGTGCAAAGCTGCTATGTGGCGGCCATGAGCCTGAAGGTGAGGAATATGAGAATGGCTTCTTTTTCCTGCCAACAGTTCTCGAAGGCGTCAATCACGGCATGAGAGTTATGCGTGAGGAGACCTTTGGCCCTGTTGCACCCTTAATGAGGTTCGAGACGCTGGATGAGGCTATCCGGCTTGCGAACGATACAGAATACGGCCTTGCAGCTTACATATTCACAAATAGTTTGAAGAGCGCAATCTACGCGGCGGAGCGGTTGGAGTCAGGCGGCGTGGGTGTGAATGTGAACAACGTTATGGATCTTCAAGCGCCCTTTGGAGGCTGGAAGCAGAGCGGCTTTGGGCGGGAGCTTGGACATTTTGGTCTGGAAAGCTACTTGGAGATCAAGCATATACGCATAGGGCTCTGACCTCACAAGAGCGCCAATTTTATTTTGCTAGCATTATGGCCTTTTTCTTTAGCAAATTGTCTCAAAGCTTCCAGATATTGCAATTTAAGCTCAATACGGCATTGTAATTTACAAGAGGCGATTATTACTAGGATCTACTGGACCAATGACCGATCGGGCCGAAGGACATTTATCCCCGGCACTATAACCGAATAGTGTATCTCACAATAAATCATAACGCTAATGAGGATCGCGGAGCCAATATGGGAACCGTTGGTCAGGTGGGGATAATGAAGCTGAGCATGGGTAATGCACAAAATTCAATACAAAATGTTCATTGGGCAATATGGTCTATACTAATTGCAGCGGCATTGAACTTTATTGCGGCGCTGGTAACAGGTAGTCTGATCAATCTGCTGGCTTGCCTTGCCTGTTTAATCGGCCTTGCAGGAGTGGCTCCAAAGGTAGATTAATTATTTTATGGTAATTTATTGATACTACCTTAATCTAATTTTATACTTAGTAGTAGAGCTTTTACTCCTTTCCAGCACACTCGCCGTCTATCCATGCGCCGTATATCGGCTCTACGACGTTCTCAGCAGGATCATCGCACCTCTTGACATAGCCGCACCAGCGGTGGATCTTCTTGCCTGATGCCGGGACAATCTGCTCCTGACACCAGATTTTGAGGCCACAGCCTTCGGCTAAGCTAAGCTGCTTCAACATCTCTTCCTCAGAGGCACCCTTCGATAAAAGCTCTTTCAATCTCTTCTCAGTATCATCCATTGCCATGATTTCATCTCTTATCGCATTTTATTTAAAGTGTTTGTTTCACGGCAGAAAGATTAATCAATTACTATGCGCTATCCCGAGCCTAGTGAGAGCATGAAGGGCCTGTCTAGTTACTCAATAAGAGCCGAGACGCTGGCTATCTTAATGATTTTAGCAGTTCTCTTTATGCAAAATTCTCTCTCTGCAGATACTTCTACGGCCCACCTGCTGGTAATGCACGCATTCCCCTGGATCTTGCAATCTGAGAATTTGATTTGGAGTCTGATAAAGCAAGTTATTTTTCTGCCAATTGTGATCTTCTGGTTCCTGGGGATGACTAAATACTTCAGCAAGCTGATAGTCGCTATAAATGGGCTGCTGACTTTGGAGTTGTTCATCAGCACGGTGCTCTTGACAACCAATCTAAGTGCCGAAAATTCATCACATCTAAATCAGTTGATAAGGGATACATTTCTGGTAATGACAATCAACATTCTTATCTTTTCCATGTGGTATTGGATCATAGATTGCCCCAATCTGAGGAGATGGACTTCCAGGGAATCGGAGCCCTGGGATTTCCTTTTTCCCCAAAGGACATCTGCGATTCCTCAGTTCGCCAATTGGGCTCCAGAGTATTTTGACTACTTGTTTTTGGCCTTCAGCACTACCTTCACCTTCGGGCCTACGGATACCTTGCCACTATCGCAAAGAGCAAAACTGTTGATGCTTATTCAGGTGGCTATATCGGTGATAAATATAACTGTACTAGCTTCTTTCGCTCTAACTATTTTGAGCGTTTGAGTATCCTGAATTTTAATATGAGTGGTTTTATGAATCTGAATGAAACAAAATATTGAAAGATCAAACCCTTCTTTCCTTAGGCGTCGAAGGGCCTTGATCCAACAGAGTCAAATCATAATCAAGCTGTTTTCATCTTGGCCACTTGTTCCAGGCCCAACTCCTTGATGGATTCCTCTCTCATCTTGTACTTCTGGATCTTGCCTGTAATGGTCATTGGGAAGGAGTCGACGAACTTGATGTACCTGGGGACCTTGTAGTGCGCGATTTTTCCCTTGCAGAAGGCTTTAATATCCTCAGGCTTCACGCTTTGGCCTTCCTTAAGCTTAACCCATGCCATCAGCTCTTCGCCATATTTTATATCAGGCACTCCTATGACCTGTACATCGCTTATGGCTGGATGAGTGTAGAGAAACTCCTCGATTTCCCTAGGGTAGACGTTCTCGCCTCCCCTGATCACCATATCCTTCAGCCTGCCTGTTATTTTGCAGTAGTCTTCTTCATCAAGGACACCTAGATCTCCGGTGTGCAACCAACCTTCCTTGTCCACCGCGCCTTCTGTTGCAACAGGATTATTGTAGTAGCAGCGCATGATCGCATATCCTCGAGCACATATCTCTCCTGTCTCGCCTCGTGGAACCATTTTGCCGTTCTTGGGGTCTACAATCTTCATTTCAGTGTGAGGCATGGGCTTGCCCACTGTAGAGACCCTGCGCTCCATAGGGTCCTCTGTTGAGGACATGGTGATGCCAGGAGATGCCTCGGTCTGACCGTAGGTTATGACAACCTCCTGCATATTCATGAGGGTGCTGACCTTCTTCATGAACTCAATGGGGCATGGCGAGCCGGCCATAATGCCCGTTCGCAGCGATCTGAAATCAAATTTATTGAATTCCGGATGCTCAAGTTCGGCTATGAACATTGTGGGCACGCCATGGAGAGCAGTGCATCGTTCCTTTTCGACTGCTGCCATGGTTGATACAGGATCGAAGTACTCCGCCGGGAGAACCATTGCGGCACCATGGGTCAAACATGCCATGTTTGAAAGCACCATGCCGAAGCAGTGATAGAATGGCACTGGTATACAAAGCCGATCTTTCTCACTGAACTTCATGCACTCTCCGATGAAATAGCCATTATTCACAAGGTTGTGATGTGTCAGGACAACGCCTTTTGGAAAGCCTGTAGTGCCCGAAGTGTACTGGATGTTGATGGGGTCATCGAAATCAAGTGCATCCTTTCGTTCAGTTAACAATTCATCATCTATTTGATCGCCTATTTTCAGAACCTCATCCCATGAGTACATGCCTGGCTGCTTGTCGCCGCGGATCAAGACCGCTGTTCTCAAGAAGGGCAACTTCT
Organism: Methanotrichaceae archaeon; assembly: GCA_963803145.1. Taxonomy (GTDB): domain Archaea; phylum Halobacteriota; class Methanosarcinia; order Methanotrichales; family Methanotrichaceae; genus CAWBKV01. The sequence continues at coordinate 50,284 of CAWDLW010000013.1, read as the reverse complement.
CAGAGTGTATCTGGCCTGGCTTGCTTGTTCTTATCTCAGGGCAGACCTCATTGAGCATTTGAACATAATCCGAGGTTTTGAACTTATCTATAAGCAGCAATGCCTGAGCCTCCGATTGACGCAGGGCATACTCAAGCTCGTGGGTTCTGTAAGCGGGATTAATGTTTACCAGGATGATGCCTACTTTTGCGGATGCAATCTGAGTGATGATCCATTCGGCAATATTCGTGGCCCAAATTGCCAGACGGTCGCCTTTCTTTAGCCCAATTCCGATAAAACCTTTTGCTGTGCGGTTGACCGCATCTTCCAGCTCGCGATAGGTGAATCGTTGGTTCTGGTGAATTGATACAATTGCATCGTTGTCAGGGTATTTCTCTGCTATTTCATCAAATGTTTCTCCAATTGTCTTTCCAATGAGCGGTTTTTCAGAGCCCTGGAATGCATAGCTGTTGGATACTTTACCTGGCATGGATTCAACATGCATTCGTTTTGTGCATATAACATTATCTTTCATCAAGTTTAATGGATGTTCAGGCTTATATACTATAAATTTATGAATAATAATATAAAATATGATGAATGAACAGTGTCGAATCTTTAAGGTATGCCATCAGATACCATCTGATATGGCAATATCCGATATGGCATACCCTTCAATCCTTTAATAGCTCACATTCTGATTATTGCTAATATATTCGATGCCCTCTCAATCAGGTTATTGGAATCTTTTTAGTAACCGACTTTGGCGTATCTTCAGTAATTAAGATCTTTTTGGTAACAGGGATGTTCCAAAGTTTGGGAGCCTTAATAGGTTCAGCGGCTTTATCGTTATATGTTTCATCAAAGTGGCTATATATTTTCCATCCCAGTGCTTCCATAAACCCGAATGTGATTGTGGCATTGGCTGCATTTCCAAGAAGCGGAATCCAGCCAACAAGACTTTTTGCACCAGCTATCTCCACACCTGACCCAATATATTTGGTCAATAAGGTAACTGCTGTCGAACTTCCCATATCTGGATCAAAGAGCTTTCCCAGAGCTAATACCATTCCTACAGCGATTGCTGTCAGAACAGGCGTGTCCGCCTTCAGAAATGCTCCTAAAATGCTCTTTTTGGATAGAACAGCCGCTGTGCCTGCAGATGCAGCTGCAGCAGCATGAATAATAATTTTTGCTTGGTTCTTTCTTTCTTCTTCGCTCATGAATACTCCTAAATCTTTCAACTTTAAATAAAAGATAAGTCCCAGGCAGAAAACAGTCTAGGGCTGTTTAAGTGATATTGGAAATTACTTTTTCATATATTGGCAAATAGGGCACTTATTTTTAATCCAATGATATGCCAATAAACCGACTACCGCTAACAATACTAGCTTCAGTTTCATATTCAATACTGCTCATGCAAGCTATTTAAAATTTTGGATAACACATTTAAGCCAGAAAATGCCTGTAAACTTAGCATATGCTTATCTATCTATAAATCGGTCTACAAAATCTTTTTAAACATCGGCTTTGCAGTTCTCTCTATGAGGCTAGGCGTGCTCTTCTCGGGTGGCAAGGACTCGAGCTTCGCATGCTATCGCGCCATGGAAAAGAACTCTGTAGCATGCTTAATCACCCTAATATCCGAGAATGATGAGAGCTATATGTTCCACACTCCCAACATCAGGCATACTGATATTCAGGCAGAAGCTATTGGGATACCATTACTCGTCCAGCATACTGTTGGTCAAAAGGAGACAGAACTCGTGGATCTGAAATCTGCAATTGCTGCTGCCAGGGACCGGTTCCGCATTGAGGGCATTGTCACTGGTGCAATTGAATCTGTCTACCAGGCATCGCGTGTGCAGAGGATATGCCGAGACATGGATTTATGGTGTCTAAATCCATTATGGCAGATAAACCAGATAGATTACTTGCGATTACTATTATCAAAAGGCTTTGAAATCATAATCTCAGGCGTCTTCGCATATCCCTTCGATGAATCATGGGTCGGAGCTATGATAACTGAGGAGCGCATACAGGCACTGGAGCAGCTACAGAGGAAATATAAGATAAACCCTACAGGCGAAGGTGGCGAGCTTGAGACCTTTGTCCTGGATGGACCTATGTTCAGTAAGCGTATAGAGATATTGAAGGCATCGAAAACCTATGAGAACTATCGAGGGCAATACATCATCGAGGAGGCAAGATTAGTAAATAAATGACCCAAAAGGTATTGCTCGTCGACCTGTGCCACGAGGAGGATTCGCTCTCCAAATATGAGTTCGTGTATCCTATTGCTGATACGCTTAAGCGCGCAGAAGCGCAGGCAAAAATAGTTCATTTCACTGAGATCTCAGATGATCTGCTAACATGCTCAGATAAAACGATCCTATGCGGCACTGCTCTGAAGGATAATGCCTATGCCGATTGTCTTGAGTCTTTTTCTTGGATAAAGCAATGGAAAAGGCCTGTCTTAGGAATCTGCGCAGGGATGCAGGTCATAGGCGCAGTCTCTGGAGGGCGCATAGTTCCGAGGCCGGCTATTGGGCTTGAGAAGATAAACATAGTCTTAGAAACCCCTCTGTTAGGGGTACCTAGAGAAATCGAAGGCTACCATCTCCATAATTATGGCGTGACATTGCCGGAGGGATTTCAAATAGTAGCAGGGATGCGAGACAGCATTGATGCCTTCAGACATTGCTCAAGACCCATTTATGGCATAATTTTCCATCCCGAGGTGAGGAATAGGTGGATTTTAAAAAAGTTTATCGATTTATAACAGCAACTACGTCGCAGTAATACTATTATGATGGCCAGTTCCATTACAAATTTGAGCAGGCATTTCTGATACTGTCTGCCGGAAATATACTTCCTTCGAAACCGATTTATGTAATGAATCATCATTTACTTGCGATGCAAGACTACTCTCTGAACCAATTTCTGGCGCTGGCCGGGACACCTCCGCTCGATATCGAGATATGCGATGTGACCCTTCGCGATGGCGAGCAAATGCCAGGTGTAGTCTTTCGTGCAGATGAGAAGCTGGACATAGCTTTGCGGCTGGATGAGATAGGCATCGAGGTTATCGAGGCTGGTTTTCCCGTGGTCTCAGCTGCTGAGAAGAACGCCGTAAAAGAAGTTTGTGATCTGGAATTGAACGCAAAAATATCTGCGCTCTCCAGGTCTGTTAAAGGCGATGTAGATGCTGCCTTGGATTGCGGCGTGGATATGATAAGTATATTTATTGCAGCATCAGAGCTTCATTTAAAGCATAAGCTCCATATGAGCTGTCCTGAGGCTATACGCTGCGCTCTGGACACTGTGGAGTACGCTAAAGACCATGGTTTAATAGTCAGATTTTCTGCAGAGGATGCCACGCGTACAGACTTCGATATCCTAAAGAAGCTCTATAAAAAGGCCGAGGAATATCATGCTGACTACATAAGCATGGCCGATACTGTCGGCATAATGAACCCGCGCACTACGTACTTCATGATCAGTGAGATAAAGAAAGTCGTGAAAATCCCTATATGCATGCATTGCCACGATGATCTTGGCATGGCGCTTGCAAACACGCTTGCGGGCGCTGAGGCGGGCGCTAAGCAGCTTCATACTACAGTTAACGGGATTGGTGAACGCAGCGGCAACACTCCACTGGAGGAGCTGCTGATGGCTTTGAGGGTGCATCATGGCATCGATCGCTATGACCTCTCCAAGCTGAAAGATATCTCCAAGCTTGTCGAGTCCTATTCAGGCATATCTGTCTCCAAGAATAAGGCAGTCGTCGGCGCAAACGCCTTTGCCCACGAGTCGGGAATTCATGTTGCAGCCGTCCTTGAAGAGCCGAGGACATATGAGCTCTATTCACCAGAAATGGTTGGCGCAGCCAGGCATATAATTATAGGCAAGCACACTGGCGCAAAGGCACTGAAGTATATCACAGAGCGCATGGGATATCACCTTAAGGAGAACGAACTCTGTGATTTAGCTGAGCGCGTTAAGATGTGCAGTGAATTCAAGCGGCCCATAAATTGCGAGGAGCTTAGAAAGTTGATTTTGGGCACAGAGAATATGGATATAATTTATCTTGGGCCCTGATGAATTCCGTCTTCTCTCCTAAATGCCAATAGAAATCAATTATGATTGAATACAGGCTCTTTGCGCAAAGAATCGGTCTAGTTGGTGTAACAAATCTCCTCTCAAGCTTCAGCGGTATTCTCCTAGTGCCCATTTTAACAAAAAATGTTCCCGCAAGCGATTATGGAATATGGGCTCAAATCAACGTTACGATAGGATTGATATCTACAGTTGTACAGCTCGGCCTGACCGCCTCTATGATCAGATTTCTTGCATCTGAGAAAAGTAAAGAGCGTGTTCTGGAGGATTTCTATTCCATTTTTGTTATAACCATCTTCACTGCTATGATTTCTTCACTGGCTGTTTTTCTATTCTCAGTGCCTATAGCTAAAACATTGTTCAACAACAATCTGGCAGTGACAAGGCTTTTGCCCCTGTTATTCTTTATTGAACCCTTAAACGGAATGCTATTCAATTTTTTTAGAACTTTTCAGAAGATAAAAAAACATTCTTTTTTTATGATAATAAACACATACATTAGTATAATTTTCGTTACTTATTTTGTCTTGTCAGGTCAGGGCATTTACGGCGCTGCAGTTGGCCTTGTGTTGACTCGATATCTGCTATTTTCCGTTATGTTCATCCTGATAGTTTCCGAGATAGGCATCAAGGTGCCAATGTTTCTTAACATCAGAGAGCTACTCCACTTTGGCCTGCCCGCTGTTCCTCAAGGCCTTGCCAGCTGGGCGGTAAATTCCAGTGATCGCTATTTTATCAGCTTCTTTCTAGGAACAGCCTTTGTTGGGTTCTATTCGCCAGGATATTTATTGGGCAATATAATCAATATATTTGCTGCCCCACTCTCATTCCTTCTTCCTTCTCTCTTATCGCGTTATTATGATTTGAATAATCTCAAACAGGTTGAATTTGTACTTAGCTATTCTTTGAAGTACTTCCTGGCTGTGGCCATACCTTCTACCGTGGGATTATCTCTTTTGTCAAGGCCTATGCTGGCGGTGCTGTCAACCCCGCAAATAGCCTCCCAGGGATACCTTATAACGCCATTTACAGCCATAAGCTCACTTTTATTAGGAATTCTTGTCATCCTGTCCAACACAATTCTCCTGAAGAAAAAAACACCCCTAACAAGCGCTATATGGATCACTGCAGCTCTGTTGAATATGACATTAAATGCTGTCCTTGTCCCTCATATAGGAATAATCGGAGCAGCGGCAACTGCTCTAGCAACTTTCTCATTTATTTTTATATTAACTACATACTATTCCTTCAAGTACTTCATGTTCCCTGTGGACAAAATATTTGTGCTGAAAAGCATATTCGCTTCTGGGGTTATGTCCCTGGTAATTGCCCGATGGACTCCAGTAGGCCTATTACAGGTGGTTATCCTGGTCTCAGTTTGTGCCATTATATATTTTGTAGTGTTGTTGCTCTTAGGTGGGTTTAAAAAAGAGGAGATTTTGTTCTTTCGTGAAGCATTTAGAAAACTATCGATTTAATATGACTTATTTAATCTCCATAAATGGATTATTAGCCATTGCTTAGAAAATGTTCTATAAATCCTTAGTTTTTCAATAATTATATATTTTTATAATTGAATTCTACGAAAGATACTCTTTTATACCCTTCTATTCCTAAATGGTAGTTCACAAGATGAGTAGCAAGAGCCCTATGGGCGAAAACGTAGATACCGCTAGAATAAAAGTATATCAATAGAACTATGTGAAAAAGACTGATTTAACCGGTTTGGGCTCAAATTAGCTCAAAGAGGCAAATGGGGGATACATCTGAATTGATCCGATGATAAGAGGATGCATTCTCTACAGCAGATGCCATCTTTGTTCAAAATGGCTCGAGTTGGGTTGAAGTGATAAAAGTTATATTATTGTCTTCCAACTGAGGATTGCATTACATTTATGCTCTCATCATAGAATTTGCTTACCTCAAACTAGAAGGTGAATTGTATTTCCAAAAGGGCTTTAATCACAGGAATTACGGGCCAGGACGGCTCGTATATGGCCGAGTTCTTGCTTGATAAAGGCTATGAAGTGCATGGCATTATTCGCAGAGCTTCGACCTTCAATACTAAGAGAATAGATCACATTTATTCCGATCCTCATGAACTAGGTGCCAGGCTGTTCATGCATTATGGCGAGCTTTCGGATTCGGAGCAGATCTCCAACATAATCTATAACCTTAAGCCTGATGAGATCTATAACTTAGGAGCTCAGAGTCATGTACGTGTAAGTTTCGACATCCCTGAATATACTGGGAGTGTCACGGGACTTGGCACGACAAGGATTCTGGAGGCAATAAAGAGAAGCGGGAACTGCATAAGGTTCTATCAGGCATCAAGCAGCGAGATGTTCGGCTCATCTCCGCCGCCACAGGATGAGACTACGCTTTTCTGCCCAAGAAGCCCCTATGCTTGCGCTAAGGTATATGCCTATTTTATGACCCGGAATTACCGGGATGGCTACAACCTTTTCGCATGCAATGGGATTTTATTCAACCATGAGTCTCCTCGACGTGGAGAAACGTTCGTCACCAAAAAAGTTACAAGAGGTATTGCTGCCATCCTTGCGAAGAAACAGAATCAGCTTTACATGGGAAATTTAGAGGCCAGAAGGGATTGGGGCTATTCTCCTGAGTATGTGGAGTATATGTGGAAGATGCTTCAAAGGGACAGTCCAGATGATTTCGTCCTAGGAACGGGCGAGTCTCACTCTGTAAGAGAATTTTTGCAGGAGGCATTCTCCTATGTGGGCCTTGATTGGCAGGAGCATGTAAAGATAGACCCCAGATATTTCAGGCCTTCTGAGGTGGATAATTTGATTGCCAACCCAGAAAAGGCAAAGACGTATCTGGGCTGGAATCCCAAGATTAAGTTTAATGACCTCGTGAAGATCATGGTAGATGCAGATATGCGCGCTGCAGGTCTCGAGCCTATTGGCAAAGGAGACCAGATCCTTAAAACCAAATTCCCTCACCGCTGGTGGAAAGTGGATTAATGAATAACAAGACAACAAATATTTGCTTTTATATAAGCGATTACGGTTATGGTCATGCTGCAAGGGATATTGCAGTCATACGAAAGATCCTGAAGGATTACAACGCTAAGATTTTTGTCAAAACCGATGGACCATACTGGCTTATTGAAAAATCCTTGCCAAATACGACTGCCATAAAGACTAAAAATGATATTGGTTTGGTTCATAGGGAAGATAGCATAACCCTGGATAGACATGAGACTGAGAAAAGGCTGGATCAGTGGATATCCTCCTGGGACGATTATATCCGTAAAGAATTGGCCTTCTGTCAGAGCAACGATATCGATCTGATTTTGTCAGATATCGTTCCCCAATCATTCATTGTGGCAGATGAGCTGGGGCTGCAGGGCATTGGAATATCCAACTTTACCTGGCATTATATATTCTCCAGTATATTCGGAAAAACCGAGGCTACCACTCGCCTTGAGGATGCGTATGCCTGCGGCGATATGGCGCTGATCCTTCCATTTAACGAAAGCATGAGCTCATTTAAGAGAAGAACGCTTATCAGCCTGGCATCTCGTGAGACGACTATAAGTCGATCTGTTCTAAGAAGGAGATGCGGTATATCAGAGGACGAGCTTCTGGTCTACATCGGCCTCGGCAGATCCTTAGACCCATCTATTTTGAAAGGGCTGAAGGATTTTTCCGGTATGAAGTTCCTGCTATCTTCCAACATAGATCTGCCAATAAATGGCTCAATCAAGATACCGGCCTCTGAAACAGAAACCCAGAATTATATATCTATGTGTGATTTAGTAGTATCTAAAACTGGATACAGCACTGTATCTGAGGCGATCAGGGCCCGTGTGCCCATGCTTCTCTTCAGAAGAGATGGCTTTAAAGAGGATTGTTTGATTGCAGATGAAGTCAAAAGGCTCGGAATTGGAGATGAGATCTCTGAGCAGTCTTTCTTGGATGGAGCGTGGGTTGACCTGCTTTATTGCCTTGACGATTATAAAGACAAGTTTAATGCAATAGATGAACGGCTCAGAGGAGATGGCGCCTCAGAGGCTGCAGGTGCCATAATGGAAGAGGTATCATGACTTTTTGGGATGGTAGACGGGTCCTGGCAACAGGCGGTGCTGGATTTTTGGGCTCCTTTGTAGTTGATGCTTTATTGGATAAAGGGGTTAGCGAGGCTTGCATCCGCATACCCCGGAGCAGGGATATGGACTTAAGAAGGTGGGAGAACTGTGTCAAAGCTGTTAAGGACATAGATGTTGTCATTCACCTCGCTGCCAAAGTAGGTGGAATTGGATTTAACCGAGGATATCCCGCAGAGCTTTTTTATGATAATGCCATTATGGGCATACAAATGATAGAAGCTGCGAGACAGGAAGGCGTGGAGAAATTCGTCTGCCTTGGGACCGTCTGCGCCTATCCTAAGTTCACTCCTGTACCATTTGTAGAGGAGGACTTATGGAACGGTTATCCTGAGGAGACCAATGCTCCTTATGGCCTCGCAAAGAAGATGCTTTTAGTCCAATCCCAGGCATATAGACAGCAGTATGGTTTCAACTCCATTTATTTGCTGCCGGTAAACCTTTACGGCCCCAAAGATAACTTCGATCCCAGAAGCTCTCATGTAATACCAGCACTTATAAAGAAGTTCATAGATGCCAAGAAGGACGATAAGGGCGTAGTTGAGGTTTGGGGTACAGGCAATGCTTCCCGGGAGTTTCTATATGTCGAGGATGCAGCCAGAGGGATCGTTTTAGCAACAGAGCGGTATAATAAGCCCGATCCTGTGAATATCGGAGCGGGTCGAGAGATCAAAATAAAAGAGCTGGTTAAGCTTATTGCCGAACTCACTGGTTTCAAAGGCGAGATAATTTGGGATAGAAGCAAGCCTGATGGTCAACCCAGAAGATGCCTGGCTATCAGCAGGTCAAAGGAGGAGTTTGGGTTCGAGCCGAAAGTGGACTTCAAGGAAGGGCTGAGAAGAACTATTGAATGGTATACGAACTATATCGAGGCAAATAAAAGGTGAAGCAGTTTTGAATTCTCATTTAACGAAAAAGGGCTCTGTTTCGGATAAACCTCCTGTAATAATAATACGCCCTATGAGTGGCTGGGTACCCGTGAATCTTCGAGAGATCTGGGATTATAGGGAGCTATTATATTCCTTTATCTCTAGGGACATCAAGGTACGCTATAAGCAGACAGCCTTAGGGGCAGCATGGGCTGTTATACAGCCGCTTTTCATGATGATTGTTTTTACCCTGGCCTTCGGAAGGCTTGCCAAGATTCCGTCGGAAGGCTTGCCGTATCCGCTATTTAGCTATGCGGCATTGCTTCCCTGGACACTCTTCTCAGAGGGTATAACACGCTCGACCAATAGCATGATCACCAATTCTAACATCATGACAAAGGTATATTTCCCGCGTCTGATAATGCCCGTCTCAGGGATTTTATCACCTTTAGTGGACTTTGCAATAGCTTTTGTAATTCTACTGGGAATGATGCTGTATTATGGGTTTACCCCGACAATTAATGTTTTACTGCTGCCTGTATTTATTTTGCTGGCTCTCACAACTTCTTTGGGTGTTGGATTATGGCTGTCGGCGCTTAATGTGCAATACCGTGATTTCCAATATACAGTTCCATTTCTTATCCAGCTGTGGCTATTTGCATCACCAGTAGTCTATCCAACATCTCTATTGCCGGAACCCTATAGAATGCTTTTCGGCCTGAATCCAATGGCAGGTGTTATCGAGGGATTCAGATGGGCACTTCTCGGAACGGCTCCACCCAGCTACTTAATAGCAATCTCTGCTTTAATAGTGATAATACTTTTGATCTCAGGAGCATTCTACTTTAAACGCATGGAGCGGACCTTCGCGGATGTGGTATAGATAATGGATGAAGTGGCAGTTGAAGACTTGGGCAAACGTTATAAGTGATTCCCATGGCATCGGAAAAGATAGTTGTAACTGGCGGAGCCGGATTTATAGGTTCGAACCTGGTGGAAAGGTTGGCTGAAGACTATGAAGTGATAGTGTTAGATAACCTATCTACCGGATTTATAAAGAACATAATTCCTGGCGTCAAATTTATTCAGGGAAGCATAACCGATCTTAACTTGCTTAAAAATCTATTTCAAGGGGTAAGTTATGTCTTCCATCAGGCTGCTCTTCCATCGGTTCAGAGATCTATTGATGATCCCATTGCTACGAATAGTAATAACATCAATGGGACACTAAATATATTAGTAGCCGCCCGAGACTGCGGTGTGAGTAAGGTAATATTTGCCTCATCATCTTCTGTATATGGCGATACCCCGACCTTACCCAAAAGAGAGGACATGAAGCCAAATCCTAAGTCCCCCTATGCAGTCTCCAAGCTAGTAGGCGAATATTACTGTCGTGTGTTTTCAGATGTATATGGCCTAAGCACAATTTGTCTCAGATATTTCAATGTCTTTGGGCCTAGACAGAACCCGGATTCCGAATATGCGGCAGTGATACCAAGATTTACAACCCGTATCCTGCATGGCAAACCCCCAATAATCTATGGAGATGGCATGCATACCAGAGATTTTACCTACGTAAAGGATGTAGTGAAGGCTAATATCCTGGCTATGGAGAGCAATACTGAGGGCATCTTCAATATAGCGTGCGGCAGAAGAGTGAGCCTCAATGATCTGGCGCATGCCCTGATGGAGCTCATAGGCACAGAGATGGATCCGATTTACGAAAGCCCGAGGCCTGGGGATATTAAGGACTCTCTGGCAGATATATCTTCAGCGGGAGAAGCCATAGGATACAAGCCTGATTTCGATCTGATTTCGGGGCTAAAGGAGACGGTAGAATGGTTCCAGAAGAGCTGAAAGATAAAATTGTGTGCGTGGTTGGCCTTGGATATGTTGGCCTGCCTCTAGCGAAGGCATTCTCCAGGCAAATCAAGACAGTAGGGTTCGATATCGATTCAAACAAAATCGACAGAATCAAAAGAAGCATCAAAGGCAGCTTATCATGTGCATCAGATCCTTTTGTGATTAAGCAAGCTGATTTCGTAATTATCTGCGTCCCCACGCCGGTTACTAAGTCCAAGGAGCCAGATCTGTCTCCAGTAAAATCTGCTGCAGATATTGTGGGCAAGAACCTGAAGCGAGGTGCTATCGTAGTACTAGAGTCCACAGTATATCCCGGAGTTACAGAGGATATCGTGGCGCCTATACTGGAAGACAGGTCTGGACTGCAATGCGGGATAGACTTTAAGATCGGTTATTCTCCTGAGAGAGTTAATCCTGGTGACGAATCTCATACTATCGATAAAATAACCAAGATCGTCTCAGGGATGGACAAGGAGTCATTGGATCAGCTGGCTGGGCTGTACGGCCTGATTACAAACGTATACATCGCAGAAAACATAAAGACTGCTGAGGCCGCCAAGGTTATTGAGAATATCCAGAGAGACCTGAATATCGCTCTTATGAATGAGCTAGCGATGATCTTCCATAAAATGGGACTCGATACTCAAGCGGTACTAAATGCAGCGGGAACCAAATGGAACTTCCATAAATATTCTCCTGGGCTGGTTGGCGGTCACTGCATCCCTGTAGATCCCTATTACCTGGTGTATAAGGCAAGGGAGCTTGGGTATCATCCGAGAGTCATACTAGCAGGTCGGGCTATCAATGACTATATGCCGAAATATGTTGCTGAATTGGCAATCAAAGGCCTGAACAAAATGGGAAAGGTAATAATGGGCTCTAAGATCCTGATAATGGGCCTGACCTACAAAGAGAATGTGCCTGACGTGAGAGAGAGCCAGGCCGGAGAGATCGTGAACGAGCTTAAAGGATACGGCACAGATATCTATGGATTCGATCCATTGCTTGACAGAGCAGATGTGATGCGATTCGGATTGATCCCTCTGGATGATCCTGGAAGCATAAAGGCAGATTGTCTTATTATAGCAGTTCCACATGATGAGGTCAAGAGATTTATTCAAGACAATATGGCCATGATAGCCGAAGAGCGACCTGTGGTCATCGATGTAAAGGGTGCGTTCTCCTCGAATAGTCAATTGCCAAAGATATCATCATATGTAAAGATATAGGTCTGGCAAATCTTTATAGCTGAAATACTTGAAGAATCTCTTGGTGATATAAATCTTCAGCTGGGCATTATTAGGGATCACACCACCGAGTGCCAATATAGTGGTTTCAGTTATGATGGTAATTGTGCTCATGATTTCTGATGCATATTACTTCAAGCGAATAGGAAGGATCTTCGCCGATGTGGAGTAGGAAATGACGCGTAGTGTAATCCATATAGAAAACTTGGGAAAGCGTTATCGCATCGGCCTTCGAGAGCCGTATAAAACCTTAAGAGAAGCCTTAGCCGGAGCTGCAGTAATGCCCATTCAATGGTTAAGGCATCAGCAGAACAATGACGAAGGTTCTAGAGGTTCTAATTATTTCTGGGCTCTCAAAGATGTATCATTTGATGTGGATCAGGGCGAAGTGGTGGGCATTATAGGCCGGAACGGCGCCGGTAAAAGCACACTCTTGAAGCTGCTCTCAAGAATTACTAATCCTACTGAAGGATATGTGGAGCTTCACGGTCGCGTAGGCTCCTTATTGGAAGTAGGAACGGGCTTTCACCCTGAGCTTACAGGAAGAGAGAATGTCTACCTGAGCGGCTCCATACTGGGCATGAGAAGGCGGGAAATAGATGATAAGTTCGATGATATAGTCAAGTTCGCCGAGATAGAGAAGTTTCTTGATACTCCTGTCAAGCGCTACTCCAGCGGAATGTATGTCAGGCTGGCCTTCGCAGTGGCAGCAAACCTGGATCCTGAGATACTAATGGTGGATGAGGTTCTGGCAGTAGGAGATGCCGCCTTCCAGAAGAAATGCCTTGGAAAAATGGGTGATGTCGCAAAAGAGGGGCGAACTATATTTTTCGTAAGCCATAACATGCAGGCTATAAGGCATCTATGCGACAGGGCGATATTGCTGGACGCGGGGCGGCTGGTGGAAGATGGAGCTGCCTCTGCTGTGGTAGCCAAGTACTTGGAGGACCCACGCGTCTCGATAACCTATGATAACTTCGAGAAGATGATATCCGGCCTGCCCTCGGACCCAGCTTTTCGTCTCAGGGGGATAGAACTTAGACAAGATGGCACATCTGTAATTCAGAACATCGGCAATGGCAGCCCCTTAGAGCTAATTGTCCACTATGAGGTGCTTCAGAGAACTACTGGTCTTAGGGTATTTTTCGATCTGTGCGACACGGAAGATACTCTTCTTTTCCGCAGTTTCCACGATGAAGGAGCAGAAGGAATTCCTGTTATGGAACCTGGATATTATACCTCCAAGGCGATCATACCGGCGGATCTGCTGGCGCCCACTATATATGAATTGAGAATATATGCAACTATATTCAATGTGAGATATTGCACTCCTCCCTCCGGGATTAGAATAAGGTTACTCGTAGAGCGTACGGGTATAGCGAATCGGGCTTATCTTGCAGAACCTATTAGAGGGAAGCTTGCTCCAGTTATTCCCTGGGTCACCTATCCGATGAATGAATCAAAAGATCAGCTGGCCATTTCCTCATGATCCCAAGGCGGGAAATTTTATGATAGGTAGATTGAAATTCAAGTTACTAAGCCTTTGCTCGCAGAATACGTTCCCAAATTTGCAAAGATCAGTCATAGAGCTGAATCAGATTTCGGATCTATGTAATATCTTTGGGTGGAAAAATCTGCCAGTACTGGACGATCCAACCCTATATGAATTCAGCTACCTGGAGGATGTCAACCAGAGGCGTATCAGGGATGCTGAGAGCATTGCCACTGTGATGTGTAACTCGAATCCCAGGATTGCTCTGGAGATAGGAACCGCGGAGGGACATGGCACAGCATTAATGGCTATAAATGCCCCAAAGGCTCGCGTTTTTACTGTGAATATACCTCCAGAGGAGATTATCTCTGGAGAAGGGGGAATATTGACTACAGCTGCCTTTGAAAAGGATAAGATTGGCGCTTATTACCGAGAAAGAGGATTAAATAATATAACCCAAATATTTGCAAATACTGCGACCTGGGAGCCAGATATTGGCGATATCGATGTAGCATTCATCGATGGCTGTCATGATGCCGATTTTGTCTATAATGATACTGTTAAGATCCTCAGGCATATGAGTCCTGGATCATATATCCTCTGGCATGATTTTAACCTAGATCTAGCAGAGAAGTACAATTGGATTCATTCAGTTTGCTCAGGTGTAGAGAGGCTGTATCAGAACGGATTATTGAATGGGCGCATATTCCATCTCCGCGACTCCTGGGTCGGAATTTATAAAAGGTCTCTATGACCAAGTCGCTTCGCTATCTCTGGGTGTACAGTGCTGCTGATGAATGGACAGTGGCCTGGCACGAGAGGCTGCTCAAGCGCAGAAAGGAACAAGGCTATGATATCGAGGGACTTTGCAATACTCCTCCTTCGCTAAATCGACGATGGCTGCCATTTCCTGAGCTTGATTTCCGATGGGTAATTGGGGATCCGGCGTTGATGGATATATACGAGCAGTTGGCTGAAAAGCTGGTGGACAGAGATGTTCTGATTCTATATAATGGAGCCAACCTTCATCCTGACTTCGTGAAGATGCTCTCGGGTGTGTTGAAGGTTTATACCGCTGGCGACGATCCTGAGAGCACAGAGATACTGACTAAACCGCTGGCTCCAGCTTTTGATGTTCATCTGATAAATAATATAGCCTGCCTGGATATGTATCGTAGCTGGGGCTTGAAGAACGTCTACTTCTGCCCACTGGGCTCTCTAACCACGGTGGATGAAGTTATCGATCTAAATGAGGATGTTATTGGCGATATATCCCAGCGCAAGATTCCTATTGTCTTTATTGGCGGCCGTACCAGCTATCGTGGCGGGAGAATGGATGCAATGGCTAGAGCTTTTCCCGAAGCATTCTTTGCCGGGAGAGGATGGCCGAAAGGTCCTATAGGATGGGATGAGATGTGGCAGACCTACCGCCAATCACAGATAGGATGGAACTTTCACAACTCCAGCGGTCCAATCAACTTCAGGACATATGAGCTGCCTGCCTATGGAGTCATGCAGATCTGCGATAACAAATCCCACCTGGGTGAGATATATGAGTTGGGAAAGGAGGCAGAGGGGTTTGATTCTATAGAAGAGTGCATTGAGCTTACGAATTATTATCTTGCTCATCCCGCAGATCAGCGTGAAGTGGCCGTAAGAGGCTGGAAGCGCTGGAGGAGAGACTATAATCCCGATAAGGTCTGGGAACTTATGGCCGGGATCATAGTCAATCATAGGAGAGCACGTTCTGATCCATTTGATAACGACAATCTCGAAGTTGTCAGACAAAGGCTGAGGGATCGGAGGCGTGGGTTTACATATCCGAACCGCATTGCCTATCATTTGAAGCATCGGGCTCAGCGTTTTAAAAAAAGGATTCAATGTAGAACGGAGCCAGGATGTCGCAAGAAGATCTAGCACAAAAGAGTCATTGGGATAATATCTATAACGACCTTAAGGTACCTACATATAGCAATTGGCATCCAAGCAATTATGATTCCCTAGCTCTAGAGCATATGCTTTTTACCGAGATCAAGCGCTGCCGTCCACAGACGGTATTAGAGATAGGTTGTGGGAATTCTGTCTGGCTCCCTTACTTATCACGCGCCGCCAATGTGCGTGTTTCAGGCATAGACTATTCTGAGAAGGGCTGCGAACTCGCTCGGCGAAGATTGAAGCTTGAAGGGATAAACGGCGATATATTCTGTGAAGATATATTCGGCATCGGCCCAGATGATGTTGGGCAGTATGATCTTGTATTTAGTCTGGGTGTTGTTGAGCACTTTGCTGATCTTGATCGGGTGTTATCAAAGCTTATGGAATTCGTTAAGCCAGGTGGCGTCTTGCTAACTGAGGTTCCCAATCTGTATTTCTCTATCCATGGATTTCTATCGTGGGTCTGGCAGCCGGAGCTGTTGAAAAAGCATGAATTAATAAGCAGGGATAGGCTGATTGATGCATATAGCCGGGCTGGGGCTAAGAATATCCGCGGCTACTATTTGGGCATATTATCTCTCAACATTGTAGCCTGGGAGATTTATCAACGCTGGCCCAGGTTGTGTAGCAGCCTTGTTCCTGTGATACGTAAGATCAGCTCAGCTCTTGATTCAGGGCTAGTTAAGATGAATAAGTTCGATGGCGCAAGAACGCTCGCGCCTTTTATATATGTCGTCGGCGAAAAGCCATTCTAAATAGCGGTTTTATGTGCGGAATTGCGGGTATTGTTCAATGGGACGGCAGATCGGCAGAGCGATCTGAGATAGAGCATATGACCCAGGCTATATCTCATCGAGGGCCGGATGGAGAGGGAATTTTCCTCAGAAATGGAGTGGCGTTAGGACACCGAAGGCTATCTATTATCGATTTAGAAGGCGGAAAGCAGCCGATGTGCAACGAGGATGGCCAGATCTGGATAACTTATAATGGCGAGATCTATAACTATCTCGATTTGAGGGCTGTTCTTGAGCAGAAAGGCCACCGCTTTGCTACAAGATCCGATACAGAGGTAATAGTGCATGCTTACGAGGAATGGGGGCCTGAGTGTGTTAAAAGATTCAGGGGCATGTTTGCCTTCGGCATAGCGGATTTCCAGAATAAAAGGTTGCTATTGGCCCGGGACCATTTCGGGATCAAGCCATTATATTACCGTCAGGGCAAGGGTTATCTTGCCTTTGCCTCTGAGATTACCGCTCTTCGTGATGTTCAGGGCGATCTCCCAAAGGGAGACCTTCAGTCAGTAGATCTTTATTTGAGGTTTCAGTACATACCAGCGCCCCATACCATCTATAAAGGTATATTCAAGCTTCTGCCTGCTCATTATCTGGTCGTAGATTTTAATGGCCATATCGGAGACCCTGTAGCCTACTGGGATTTCCAGTTCGAGCCTGATGATGGACTCTCGGATTCCGATTGGCTGGATCGTGTAGATTCTGCTTTATCAGAATCGGTCGAAGCTCACCTGATTGCAGATGTTCCTTTTGGCGTCTACTTATCAGGCGGCATAGATTCTACTCTGGTCGCCATGAAAATGAGTGAGATCCTTAAGCATCCGGTCAGTGCATTTTCTATTGGATTCGAGGAGAAAGATTTCTCTGAACTTGAGTATGCAAAGGAAGCTGCAAAAAAGCTTGGGTTAGAGCTTTACACTGAGATAGTTCGTGAGGACATACTTGAGGTTCTGCCTGAATTGGTAAGGCACTATGGTGAGCCTTTTGGGGATAGCTCCTCAATTCCTACCTGGTGCGTTTCCCGCTTAGCGCGCAGGCATGTGCCCTTTGTTTTATCCGGTGATGGCGGAGACGAGACATTTGCGGGATACCAGTCCTATGCCCGATGGATGGAAAAAGGATCGTTCAGGTATGTCTGCAAGATATTTCCGAAGGCGCCTAAGCTTGCAATATCTACAGGTTTGAATCTGCTTAAGGAGTCAATAGAAAGAAGATATATCTATGATCTAAGAGAATGGCAGAAATGCATATTTTATATGGATGACCGGTCCCGTAATGCCCTGTGGCTCCCAGAATATCGATATCTTGCGAGCCAGGAATGCGAACTTTTCCAGGAGGCATCTAAGAGTGCTCAGGATTTCGACCGCTTGGCCTATGCTCAGTACCTGGATTATAAGACCTATCTGCCCTGTGATATCCTTACCAAGGTGGACGTGGCCAGTATGTATCATGGCCTGGAAGTCAGAACCCCTATCATTGATCTGAATATGATTGGACTCGCAAGCCATCTTCCACTCGCACAACGATTCAGGAAAGATGTCACAGGCAATCTCAATAGCAAATATCTCCTTAAGAGAATTCTGGAGAAGATTTTCCCCTTTGAATTCGTCCATCGCAAGAAACAGGGATTTGCCATTCCACGGAAGATATGGTTTCTTCCAGGCCATCTCGGTCGCAAAATGATCGAGAGGGTTCTATCGAGTCAGGGCTCGAAGTTTGGAAAGTGGTTTGATATGGATGTATTAAGATCATATATCTTCACCCATACCACTGATCGTGATAACTCAGATGTTTTATGGCTGCTACTGGTTCTGGGATTGTGGCTGGAACAAAATCCTAATATTGAGTTTGAGTAGGGCGCATAGATATCATAAAATTTTATGCATACTTCAGGGAATTTATGAGGGCACCATTGCTTGCAGGAAAGCGCATAATTTTTGTATTTCCCACCCTTGAGTTGGGAGGAGCAGAACGACAGGCAATGCTTCTTGCTAAATCTCTTCATGATGAATATGAAATGAATGTTGAAGTGTGGGGCTTTAGTAAACCGGGACGCACAAAGGAGCTGTGCGAAGAATATGGGATGAAATGGAGGATAGTGCAAAACCCTTTATCGAGCTGGCTTATTCCCAATTTATTGCATCTTTTGAACTTCGCATGGACTTTGCGCAAAGCGAAACCGGATATAATTCTCCCATATACCAGGACGCCAAATCTATGCTGTTGTGCAATCTGGCCATTAACAGGTGCTAAGGCATGCATTTGGAACCAGCGTGATGTGCTGCCATTACATGTAGAAGGATGGATTGGACGTATGGCTATCCACAATGCTTCTTGCTTTATCTCCAATTCTCGTCATGGCGTAAACTTCATTCGCCAGAATTTAAAAATTGCTGATAAACGGATTAAGCTGGTTCCAAATGGTGTAGAGTTAACGCCGCCTAAATATGATCGCCGAGAGTGGCGAAAAATGTTGGGTGTAAGTGATATCTGCTTTATCGCCTGTATGGTTGCCAATTTAAACAAAAGCAAAGATCATGATACTCTATTACGAGCCTGGCGCATAGTTTTAGACCAATTGAAAGAAAATAATGGACCTTCTGCACTTTTATTACTGGCCGGTAGATTTGATGAGACCCATGAATCATTGATAAAATTATCAGAGGAATTGGAACTAGGACACCATATCCGATTTATGGGAAAGGTAAATGATGTCTCAGGATTGTTAAATGCAGTCGATGTAGGTATATTATGCTCTCATGCTGAAGGATGTCCTAATGCAGTGCTTGAATATATGGCATCTGGACTCCCAGTTGTCGGCACAGATGTTAGTGGCATTCGGGAGACTGTGGGCAATGATGGAAATCCGTTCTTATCTCCCTCTCATGATCCAACGCTATTGGCGATGAATATTTTGAAGTTCGTCTCTGATTTAGAACTTCGTAAGAACGCCGGCTGCGCCAATAAGCTTCGCATAAAACAAAACTTTAGCGTAACTAAAATGGTAGCAAATATGATCACCTTAATATCGGATTATTTAGAGTAAACTAATTATATATTTATACTCAATTTTATATGAATGCCTCGTCATTAAGTATAGAATATTTTGGGCACGGTATGATGTACAAGAAATTATATAAATTGGATTTATATAAACACAAATTTGAGGATCAATCGTGAATATATGTTTCTTCGCTAGGGGCTTACCTTCGGATATTGACGGTATAATAGGGGGTATGGAGGTCCATACCCAGGAGCTAATAAAAGGGCTAATCAGACGAGGACATAAGGTGACATTAATCTGTTTGATAGCTCCCGGCCATCCGAATGGTTCCATGGAGTTTAGGGGGGGCCTCAGGATATTCTATGTCGGAGAAACACAATGGGTAACTAAAAAATTCTTCAGAGAAGCTGCCAATCTCTTCAAGAAGTTAAATGAAGAAGAAAGGTTCGATCTGGTCGACAGTGAGGAGATAGGTTATGGCTTCAGTTTTGCACAATACTTCTCTGGAGATATACCATTTATAGTGACGGTTCACGAAGTATTTATGAGAAAAATACGTGATGAAGCTAGCAGATCGTTTAAAAATCTTATTAAATCTGGCAATAATTACTTCAAATATAGACTTAGGTTTCATCGCAGATATAGGATGATACTAAATAGAGCTGTAAAAATTATAGCTGTAGGAGTACAGCAATCCTGTGATTTGAAGCGAGAATATGAGATTTCGGATAATAAAATAAAAATAGTATCAAACGGCATAGATACTGATCAGTTTCGGCCTGACAGTGCAGAAGATCTTAAAGCTAAATTAAAGCTCTCTGGAGAAAAGATAGTTGTAGCTCCAGGAAGAATAGATAAGTACAAAGGTTTTGATGTTCTTATAAGTGCATTCCATCTAGTCCTGAAAAAATGGAAGGACGCCAAGCTAATCATAGTAGGAAACGGCCCATTTCAAATGGATTTGGAAAAAATGGCTAACAGCCTGGGCATAGAAGACAGAGTTCTGTTTACAGGAAGAATCCCCTATGAGGATATGCCTAAGTACTACAACATCGCTGAAGTCATTGCATTCCCGACATTAAGGACCGAATGCTTTCCACTGGTAGCTCTTGAGGCTATGTCGTGTGGAAAACCGATAGTTGCTTCAAGGATCGGTGGATTGATGGAAATTATAAAAGATGGTATCGATGGTATTCTAGCAGAACCAGGGGACATATCTGATTTAGAGAAAAAGCTTCTGATGTTATTTGATAATGATAATTTGAGGGTTGAGCTGGGAGAGCGTGCCAGGAATAAGATCATAAAGAGATTCAGCCTGGAACGTATGGTTGATGAGACTATAGATGTCTACCAAGAAGTCTTGAATGCATCTACGCAATCTTCTAAATAGCTCTCAAACGATAGCGTGCCTTTTATCTTATCAAGCTATCACGGTCAAGTTCATAATATTCTTTGTACTTAATATACCCTACAAAATAGTTGTATCTAATTCTGAAATTCTCCCAGTAGTCGATATCTAGGTTGTTCATCTTAATACCAAATACCGCACCACCCATAATTCTTTTAACATTTACAAGGCGAAACCCCTCCATAGTCCGGAGACCCGCGCCAAGCCATCTCCAGCGTGAGTAGTAGGGTATTTTAGTAATGTTTTGGTAATGCGAGATGCCTACTGGCAATATATACCACTTCAATCCTTTCGTCTTCAGAAACCTGGCAAAAATTCTATCCTCTGCACTTGAGTAATCATCCAATTCAGTGCATTCCAGTACCAGATCTCTGGATGTAACTATACAACCAAATGCACCATTGCCCTCATACAACGCCAGATGAGATGTAATATTGTCAAGATTAGACCCTTTATAATATGCTCCGATCACTCCAGCGTCCTTGTACTTTCTCTCCCACGCACAATAGAGGACTTCTTGCCACTGTTCGTTAATTTCAACATCGGAATCGATATATGCGACCAAATCTGTCTTTGCAATTCCAGCTCCCTGTCGCCTTGCCGCACCCAACGACCTCGTTGAAGTGATGACCTTACATCCGAATTGCTGGGCAATATACCCGGTATCATCCTTGGAATTCCTGTCCAGGATTATTATGTCGTGCGGATGGCCGTATTTTCTAATGGCTTGGAGCGTTATGCCCAAGGTAGCTCCGCTGTTCCAGGTCGGAATTATATAATCTATCTCAGGCAGCAATCTTCCTCCGTCTGCATTTTATCTTATCCAACTATCGTATTGATTACCTTAACTAGCCCCTTCTCTCTTTTATCTATGGAAAACAGGCTTTTTACCCTCTCTCTAGCCATCCTTCCCTTATCTGAGTGTAGGGCTTTTTCTATTTCTTCAGCTGTCGCCTTTTCATCACCATAAGGCACATAATATCCTATATCTCCCGCCACCTCGGGCATTGCTCCCCGTGAGGTTACTACTGGAATACATTCGCAGGCCATGGCTTCAGCTAGGGCAATGCCGAAGGATTCCCTATAGGATAGTTGGCAATATACCTTCGCCCTTTGGTAGTAGCCGATCAGTTCCTCATGGGAGACACGTCCGTGAAGCTCTAGATTTCCCATTGAGTTTTGGGAGTTTATGATCTCTTTATCATGGTCAGATAATCCTAGAATCAAGAACTTTTTATCAGGAAAATGAGTAGCAGCCTTAAGGAATGAGTCTATGCCTTTCAATTTTATCACATTTCCAAACCCCGAGGCTACCGTCATCACCATCTCTTCTTTCTTGCCTTCAGGCTTGAATTTATCTGTATCTACTCCGTTATAGACTATCTCAACCCTTTTAGGCCTCTGTCGGGAAAGCAGCTCTGATTTTGTGAACTCTGAGACAGCAAGGATAATATCAGCATTCCTAAGCACAAAATCAGAGTACATCCTCTTTTGTCGCCCGAGGGTATATTGACCATAGTTGATCTCAGGAGCAAAAGCAACATCGTAACCTCCTGCAACAATCACTGACCTCTTTCTAAAGAGAATCGAGAATACCACCACCAGAAATGAGTGCCCCGATGCAAACCAGGAAAAAGCTACCTCTGATCTCCAGATGGCCTTTGCGATCCTGAATATATCCAGCGGACGGGTATAATTGACCTCTTCTACCTGAAAATGCCTCGAGAGGATCTCGGCATCCTGTCTTATAAAAGACGATTGCCGATAGTAAACGAAGGCAAGTTTCATCTTATGTCTCCATGTTTGACGGATTGACTTCGCTTTTTAATGCCATCTTCTCTAGGAATCCTTTTGTATCTGCACATCCGTTGCCTTGTTCAGTATCCCTTCATAAGCTCCTGCTATATTCCGCCAATCATACTTTCTGGCAACTGATCTGAGCTTACCTTCATCTGTGTTTGAGCGTAAAATGAGCTCCGTCTGCCCGATAAAGCTCTCAACATCATCGTAGTAATGTATCTCATCACCAAGCAGCCTCTCTAGTGAGACCATGCGGCTGGAGAGCACTGGACGCCCGCAGGCTAGGTAGTTGAAGACCTTGCCTCCCACGGTCTCTTCGTTCTTCTTCATCTTTTTGAGGGGATTCAAGCCTATGTCCATGGCAGATATGTATGGACTCAGGTTCTGGTACTTGATCGTGCCAGTGAATATTACTTTATTGCTCACTCCAAGATCTTCCGCTAGCCGCTTTATTTTGTCGCCGTAGTCTGTGAAAAGCCCCGGTCCGATGATCAGAAGCTTGACATTCAGCCGAGGAAGTGCCTCAATTACAGTCTCCAGATCCACCCAATACTCCAAAGACCCCACATACCCCAGGACATATCCCTCAAGGCCGAGCCTTCTTTTAGACTCCTCAATAGAGAGCGGCTTCAGGAGCTCGGAGTCGACGCCGTTTGGTATAACGGTGATATCCTTTCCTCCAATGGAGCTAAGATAATTCTTGAACTCATCTGTAACTGTAATAATGGAGTGGGCATGTCTGATGTTGTATCTAACGATAAGGCCCACGCCTTTTTTGACCAGTCTGCCGAAGGTCGAGCCTGGGTAGTATATGGATGCTGATTCCTCAAGGTGGTCGAGATAATCAAAGACTACCGGCACACCTGAGAAGTTGGCGGCAAAAGAGGGGAGGATATTGGCTGATAATATCACATCTATTCTTTCTCTATCAATAATTTCTCTGATCTTCCGAAGATGATTGGGCGCGTTCAGCAAGTAATAACGTGATGGGTCCTCACAGTCGATCCCTCCTGCATCCACCAGCTTGCACTTCGTCTCCCTTGGCTCCTGGTCCTTGAACTTTTTGAGATTGAAATGCATAACGTAGACGTCATGTTTCTCGGCCAAAATGTCAAATACGAAGTTCAATCTGTTGGGAAATGGGTGCCTAACCCAATCGGTGGTGGGTATTACTAATATCTTCATCTTATGAAATAGCCTTTTGATTAAGTAACACTATATATACCTATTATGTCTCGCCTTTACCTGACTGAGGTCCAATGTATTTACATCTATAAAAAGCCTAAGTCCTCCTATTTTTCATAATTATTAAGATAACAACATATACTAGACCGAAAGATATAAAGCAAGTTTTGGCTTTACTATCTCTTTGAGTTATCCCGGCAGTGATTAAGTTGAAGGCAGTTATATTGGCAGCAGGAGAAGGCCGCAGATGCAGGCCGCTTACTCAGACAAGATCTAAGGTCATGCTTCCCGTGGGCAATAGGCCCTTTATGGAGCACGTGATTAGAGCGCTGGCTACGAATGATGTCAAAGAGCTTTGTATCGTAGTTGGCTATCAGAAAGAGCGGATAATGGATCATTTTGAGGACGGCATCAAATACGGCGTTGATATAACCTACATCGAGCAAAAGGAGATTCTCGGAACTGCTCACGCATTGGCCCAAGCCGAGCCCTATATGGATGGAGAATTCCTTGTTGTCAATGGCGATAACCTTCTTGATGACAAAGCTATCCGTGATCTTGTCACGTCTGTTGGAGATTATGTCATACTAGCAGCACTGCGGGAGCACACAGGCGATTATGGAGTCCTTACAGTTGAGCAGGATAAAGTAGTATCGATTAGGGAAAAGCCAGGAAGGCCTTGTGCAGGAATACTGAATACAGGAGCCTACAAATTCGGAACCAATATCTTCGATGAGCTGCCAAAGACGCCTATCTCAGAGCGTGGATCCTATGAACTGACCCAGACGCTATCGCAGATGATCAAAGATGGCTTGGAAATAAAGTCTGTACTCACAAAGGGCATCTGGGCGGATGCCATATTAGCATGGGATCTTCTGAACGCCAACAGCCTTGCCATGAATCTTAGAATGCCGAAGATATCAGGCGAGATCGAAGAGGGTGCGAGGGTTCGTGGGGCAGTTGATATCGGGCCTGGAACTGTAGTTAGATCTGGCTCTTATCTGGTTGGACCGATTTCAATAGGCAAGGACTGTGATATAGGCCCTAATGCGACAATACAGCCTGCAACCTCCATTGGCGATTCTGTAAGGATTGGTTCAAGCTCTGAGATACGAAACAGTATTATCATGAATGGCACAAGAATAGGCTCTGCTGTTGTAATCTCCGATTCCGTTGTGGGCGCAAGCTGTTTTATAGGCGATCAGGCCATCGTAGAATCGGGAGATGCGATAGTCGAGGTCGAGGATGAATTTCATAGGGCAGAGTTCGGCTCAATAATTGCAGATAATGTAATAGTGGGCAGCAGGGGAATGTTGAATCCCGGCACAGTTCTTGAGACTGATGCCCGAATTGGGTCCGGAGCTGTTGTGAGAGGATGGATAGAGCGTGGCAGCAGGGTGATCTGAGATGTGTGGAATAGTTGCATATATTGGCGTGGGAAAGGCCGGGCCTGTGCTCTTCGACACCCTCAAGAGGTTGGAATATCGGGGCTATGATTCGGCAGGGATAGCAATCAAGACCGAGGGTGAGATAGAGGTCATCAAATCAGCGGGCCGAATTAGTGATCTTGAGAAGGCCTATGTAGGACTCGGCTCTCCCGGAGAGAGCATGGGCATAGGGCATACAAGGTGGGCCACGCACGGTAAGCCCAGCGATAGAAATGCGCATCCTTTTACATCAGGCGAGATAGCGATAGTGCACAATGGCATAATCGAGAACTATCTTGAGCTAAGAGAACTTTTGACAGAGATGGGCTTCGAGTTTCAGTCTGAGACAGATAGCGAGGTACTGGCCCACCTCATAAATATGTATTATAAGGGAGATCTGGCAGATGCTGTTATAAAAGCCCTTGCGAAGGTAGAGGGCTCTTATGCAATGGCTGTTCTAGCATCCAGCTCACCATATCTTGTCTGCGCCCGCAAGGATAGCCCTCTGGTTATAGGCGTGGGCACAGATGCCGTCTATGTTGCATCAGATGTGCCAGCTCTATTGCCATATACCCGGGATGTTGTCAGGATGAGAGATGGCGAGGTTGCAAGGCTCTATGAAGACAGGGTAGAGATAAGCGATCTGGCAGGAAGGCCGCACTCTCACGAGATAGAGAAGATCAATTGGGATATGGATGCCGCGGAGAAGGGTGGCTACCCTCACTTCATGCTCAAGGAGATCCACGAGCAGCCACGCGGGCTTCGTGAGACGCTGGCAGGCAGAATATCCGAGATAGATGGAGATGTAAGGCTCGATCTGGGAATGAGCGATGATGAGATGGAAACTTTGGAGAGAGTCACTATCATCGCATGCGGTACCTCATATCATGCTGGGCTTTTCGCAAAGTACCTGTTTCCGCGCGCAGCGGGCCTACCTGTTGATGTAGAAGTTGCTTCAGAGTTCCAGCACCTTCAGATAAGGCCTAGAACTCTCATTTTGGGCATAACCCAGTCGGGTGAGACAGCTGACACGCTCATAGCGCTTAAAAAGGCGAAAACCTGCGGAGTTCGGAGCCTTGCCATAACAAATGTCGTTGGAAGCACTGTCACACAGCTCGTAGATGGAACAATATACACACGTTGCGGGCCTGAGATCGGTGTAGCTGCAACCAAGACCTTCTCGAGTCAGCTCCTCGCGCTCTTCCTGCTGGCAATACGCCTGGGCAGAGCGAGAGGCTACTTATCTCCTGATCGGGCAAGGAAGATGCTTATAGAGCTTACGAGGCTTCCCGGGCTTGTGCAGAGCGTCCTTGAGAAGCGTGAGAAGATAAAGGAGGTTGCTGAAATGTATGCGAGCGCAGGCTGCTACTTCTTCATAGGTCGTGATTTCCTCTATCCAATTGCGCTTGAAGGTGCCCTGAAGATGAAGGAGATCGCCTATATACCGTCCGAGGGCTATGCAGGAGGAGAGCTGAAGCATGGACCGCTCGCATTGATAACCGATAGAACTCCTGTTGTAGCACTGGCCACCTGCGGCAAGAAGATTCAGTCAAACATAAAGGAGGTCAGGGCACGGGGTGCAGACGTGATTGCCATGGCGGAAGAGAGCGATCCTGACATCGGCAAGGTAGCAAATGTTGTCATAAGGTTGCCAGAGACCAGGCCGGCTATATCGGCTATGCTTTGCACAGTAGCTGTGCAGCTGCTGTCCTATTACACTGCGAGCAAGCTCGGCCAGCCGATAGATAAGCCTCGGAACCTTGCGAAATGTGTGACGGTGGAGTAAGCGGAGGGTTCTGCCCCAAAGATTTATGGTTAACACTAGTTCGGGTCGTCTACCTCTTCATGTTGATGAACATATTTCTGATTATACCAAAAATCAGAGATTCTAATCGATAGCATCAGATATATCGCGTGAGATCTAGCGATGCTTGCATTCTAGTGTATGAAGATATCCACATCGATTAAAAAATTCGGGCCTTAATCTTTCCAGTGTCCTAAAAATGGGAAGATCTCCCGAACTCCGGGCCCTACCTAGTCCAGACTGATCCTGCAAAGCCGCCCGTCTTTTGAATGACGTTAAGCCTATTGTTGGATTCTATGTTAAGGTTTATGGTACCATCGCTTTGGGTGGCACCTTTGGGGACATCCGCCCATTTTCCATTAATAGTGTTGCCGCTAATTGTGCCATGCATCACGTTGGACCATCCTGATGAGTCTGGATTGGCTTCGCCATACCACCAAATCTCATTTCCAAGTTGTCTTATGTAGTATTTTCCGCCGTCATCGCAGTTCCACATGCCGGTCAGGTCTGCTTGGGCAGCCGAGGTCTTGACTCCAGATATACAGTTGTTGTTAGGGACCGGGTTGGGCACGGCATTTTTCAATGAGCAGCGTCCATTGGGTCCTTGGACACCAGGTTTCACGATGGATAATGCTTTACATTCCGGATCCCCAGCACAGATATCACGGCAAGTGGTCGCGTAATCACCCGCAACACCACCCCCAAGATTGAAGCTGGCGTAATCTGAACCTGGACGATCAACGTTGTTCTCCAATGAAACATCGTCCGCCAGCGCAATCAGAACAGAAAAAAGGGTACAGATCGAAATCAACATTATTACGGTTATACTTGTCCTTCTAGCCATCTCAAGCTTCTCCTTACAAATTATCTTTTTTAGAATTGTGCATCGTCTGATTACTGCTGATAAAAACCTTTCGGGCCAAACTGATTCTCTGATTCTGAATGATTACCATATTGAACTTTTAATCAATACAGCCAGAACTTTATGTGTCAGCATGTGGAGTATAGTAAATGTAAGACAATGCCATCAAACTCCTCTCTTACTATGCAGACCTTCAATCATTCTCATTGCACGATCTAAATGGCCTTCTATTTTGCTACGTGTTATAGAAAAGTTTTCTTGGCCTTCTTGTTGTTATACACCTGCTCAAATATAATCTCCGCAGGCAACCATAAAATCTGGAGCGCAAAGGCTGTATTGTCTTCTGCAAGTTAAATGACACTTTGATGTTATAAACCAAAGGTTAAATAATAGAAAGATTTATAAAAAACGATTGGTGTTTAAATGGCGAATTTAACAGTTAACATAGTATATGTACTGATAGCAGTAGCTCTTATAGTCTTTTTAGATTTTACATATCTTAGATATGAATTCTGGGAACGGTTGATCGTAAATATACTAATTGTTCTGGTTTTTGCTGTTTTCTATTATTTATTTTTAGTTAATTTATAAAAACAGTTCTTTTATTCTTTTTTTCTCCCCTTTAATATGTGCCCTTTTCACTTCTGAGCCTCCTGCTCATCAAAAGCCTTCAAGCCACCTGGCCGAGACATCTTTTACGGCCATCCTCACGCTCTCGAAGCTCCTGCCCATGGCTATTCACTCAGGCAGAAGGCTACAGGCCATAGGCCATCAGATGCATGCATTTGCTCCACAGTCCAGCTCCTCTCTTCAAGTCTGCTCGGGATCATTTCCCCAATATTAAGGAGGAGTCCAGGCTTTTTAAGGCCTGAACTTTTTTAAATGCTCTCATAAATCTCTTTGATGGCCTCAGTATTCATATCCCAATATTTGTAATCCTTCTCCAGGAGCTTCTGAGGTTTATCATTTAGATGCTCAATTATAGCATCCTTAAAACGGTCGCTTTCTACAATCACCAGGTTTTTCCTTGGCTCCTCACGCGAAATACCTGAAGCTACTACAATATTACCCATATTCAGGTATTCATTCAGCTTCCAGATGCTCTTGTCAGTGGAGTAAGGTGTAAGCCCATTCTTCTCCCTGGGTATAAGGCAGAGTTTAGCCTTCTTTACTATGCCGGGGATCTTATTATGAGGCTGCCAGCCCAGATACTTGATGTTCTCCGGCTTTCTCCAGAGATACCACCAGGCAAAAGGTCCGCTTCCGATGATCCAGAACTCCCGGTCAGGCATTGCCTTTGCAGTCTCAAGCAGCTTTCCAATTCCCTCCTGAGTGCAGACTCTTCCTATGAAAATTATGGGCTTCTTATCAGGCTCGGCAAAATTATCTGAACTAACGGACTCAGTTTCTATCTTAGAGAACGAGCGTGAAGGGTAGTTTGGTATTATGTGTACCTCTTTTTCAGGCGCATATTCCTTCACCTTTTTTGCAAGCGGAGCATTGACTGTTGTGATTACGTCCGCATTTCTGGCGAGCTCCTTTTCAAAATACTCTCCGAATATTCTGCCGGGCGCTCCGAAGGTATCTTGAGTTTCGATGCCCCAGGGAGACCTGTAATCGTAAATAAGCTTCTTGAATCCATCTCCCCGAAGGTTTCCAAAGCCATGGTAAATCACATCAGGAACATTGAAAATATGAACAATATCAGGTTTGGTCTCTCTTGTGATCTTCCTCGCCAGGCTGGCTATTTTAATCCAGTTCCTCGTGCCGAAGCTCGGGATGATCACATCATATCCAAGAGACTTCAGAGTGCCCTCGAACATCTTAAGCCTGGTAGTTCTTTCAGGCTGATTCGCAAGCAATAGGACTCTCAAGGTTCTTCTCCCGTTCTAAGAGTGTCGGAAAACAGCTTCTCTATTATCTTTGCGGTTCTGATGCTTGCATCTCCATTGCCGAATACATCCTGCCTGCCTTTTTCGGGCTTGAAGTTCAACGCTTCTGAGATGATCTTATTCTTATCGGCGCCGACGAGGACATTCCATCCATCCTGGACGGTCTCAACCCACTCCGTCTCATCCCTTAAAGTAATGCATGGAACGCCTAAAAGGTACGCCTCCTTCTGGACGCCGCCTGAATCTGTGAGTATCTTCCTCGCGTTCTTTTCAAGCATAAGCATGTCTAGATAGCCCACAGGCTTAATTATCCTGGCCTTTTTGTCCAGATCATCCCAGAGGCCGTACTGCCTCAGGTACTTTTCAGCACGCGGATGGCATGGGAAGACGAGATCTCCGATCTCGCAAAATGCCTCTGTTATTGCACGTGCTTTTTCGGGATCATCTGTATTTGAGGCACGGTGGACTGTAGCAAGGCAATATCCTTTTGGCTCCAAGCTCAAATCTTCAAGAATATGCGATCTCTTCTCAGCTATCTGAATGCAATCCCTCTGGGCGTCAACCATAACATCCCCTGTGAGGTAAACGTCTCGAGTAATCCCTTCCTTAAGCAGGTTCTCAACAGCGGTTTCGGTTGGGCAGAGCAGGAGGTCCGAGCAGTGATCAACGAGAACTCTATTCACCTCCTCAGGCATGTTTCTATCGTAGGATCTGAGGCCAGCCTCGATATGGATGACCTTGATGTGCAGCTTGGCAGCAGCCAATGCTCCAGCGAGCGTGGAGTTGGTGTCCCCAAAGACTATCACTGCGTCCGGCTTCTCAGCGACTAGCGCCTCTTCGATCTTTTGAAGCATATCGCCTGTCTGCTGGCCATGGCTGCCGGAGCCGATTCCCAGATGATAATCGGGTGCAGGTATCCCAAGATCATCGAAGAATATCTTATCCATCTCATAATTGTAATGCTGGCCTGTATGGATTATAATCTCATTGAACCTTTTCCTGAGTTCACGAGATACTGGTGCTAGTTTAACAAAGTTCGGCCTTGCACCGACTACTGATGCAATCTTCATCATTCTTTATCTAGGCTTACTGATTTTTTAGCATTATCCACTATTTCAAACCTCAGCTCGAAGGGATCGAATACCAAATCGGCATCCTCAGGCCTGATGTATTTGAGGCCTCTTGCCAACACATCATCCTCGCTGACTAACGGATCGGATACATAGGTGTCAAGACCCTTTTCCATAAGCAGCTCTGCCAGAGCCAGGTTCCTGCTGTGATAGAACCCCTTCACTCCTGGCCGGTATGTGATTCCTTTAATGCAAATCTTCACCTTGCTCAAAGGCGTATTAATCTTCATGCACTCGAGAAGAATTTTGCCAGCCCAATAATCTATCATCTCATCGTTAACTTCACGGCTTGTTCTTAGAAGCCTGCAAAAGCTGAAGTTTTCACGTTTTTCCATATCTTTTATCAGGAACCAGGGATAGACAGGAATGCAATGTCCTCCAACGCCAGTTGAGGGCTGATGGATATGGCAGTATTCATGATTTGCATAAACCATTGCCTCGAAAAAGTCTATGCCCATATCCTCGGCGATCTTGAAAAGCTCATTTGCGAGAGCGATGTTCACATCCCTATAGCAGCCCTCCATGACTTTAATCATCTCTGCAACCTTGGCTGAGGATACCAGATGTAAGTTGGAGATGAACGTCTTGTAAACATCATATGCCAAAAGTCCGCTCTCCTCATCAGTCCCGCCAATAACCTTCGGAAAGTCCCTCAGCCTGGAGATGCTGTAGCCTGTCATTATGCGCTCTGGCGAATATGCCAGGTAAAACTCGTTTGATCCAAGACCGCTTGATTCTTCTAGCCATGATCTGATTTTAGTATCGGTTGTTCCTGGAGGAAATGTAGTCTCAATCACTACCAGATCCCCTTTCTTCAGAATCCTGCCTAAAGACCTTGTAGCGCTCTTCATGATTGTGAAGTCTGGATTGAAGCTCTGGTCAACAAATAGGGGTACAATCACTATGAATGTGCTGCAGCCTTTGGCATCCTCAAAGTTAGGTGTGGCTATAAGCCCTTTTCCGCCATGTAGCTTTACCAGCTCATCAAGCCCCGCCTCTTCAGGAATCGGGTTGGATCCTTGGTTTATGAGATTACACTTCTCTCTGTCTATGTCTACGCCAATGACCTTAAGGCCGCTATCCGCAATGACAGCTGCTAGCGGCAGCCCTGCATTTCCGAGCCCAATGACTGCAATTGCATCCGTTATTTTCAATCCCTCCTTGAAATTTCAACATCTTTTCCACAGCTATCGCATCTGAAGATGACTCTGGTCGCATCTTCCGTGATGATTTTTTCGAGCCTTTTTCCGCAGTAGCAGACATAGCCTTTGAACTCTGCCGGGCTGCCGTAGACCAATCCAAAAGCTGGCACGTCTTTGACAACAACGCTTCCAGCACCTATCATTGCGTATTCGCCGATGGTAGTGCCGCAAATTATAGTTGAGTTGGCACCTATGCTTGCACCCTTTCTCACGTAAGTCTGAACTACATGCTCTTCATCCCAAATGAAGGCTCGGGGGTAAAGGTCATTGGTGAACGTAGCCGATGGACCGACGAAGACATCATCTTCAATCATCACACCCTTATAGACCGATACAAAATTCTGTATCTTTACGTTATTTCCAATCACAGCATCGGCGTCAATGTAGACACTTTTCCCGATATTGCAGTTCATACCTATTTTCGAGCCTTTGCGAATATGGACAAAATGCCAAATTTTTGTGCCCTCGCCGATAGCATCGCTCTCAACTACGGCTGTCGGATGTGCATAGTATTTTGTGCATCCACTTATGCATCCACTTATGCATCCGCTCATTTAATATCCTTCTTGATCTCTTCGCAGATCCTCAGGTTTTTCAGAGCTTGAACAGGTGTTACAGGGAATTCTTTACAGTTCTTAACGCAATCCAGGAACGTTTTCAGCTCGACCTTGAGGGGCTCAACTTTGCCAACAAGCACCTTCTCAATGATATTTTCCTGCATGTACCTTTCGTTCTCTATCCCGTACTTGCCGGGCTTTCTGTAGACATATACCTCTTGGGTCATGAAATCGCCCTCAGTAGTGAAGTCCTCTGCCTCGAGGTACATAGTCCTGAACTTCTTTGATGCAAGTCTACTTGCGGATATTGCAACTACTGAATTAGGGAAGACAACCAATGCCTCACAGACATTCCTGTTTCCTGCGCTGTAGATTCTATAATTCTGTTCTTCAGGGAACAGGGCGTTGAATGCTATGTCTATGTCGTGAATCATCAGGTCTTCGATCACCGAGGCATCCGTTATGCGGTTTGATGTAGGATTGTGCCTTTTTATGGATACATAATCAGGCTTATGAGCGATCTTTTTGATCTCGTCGACTATAGGGTTGAATCTCTCGATGTGGCCTACTCCTACAATTACATCTTTATTTTCCAGGAGCTTGAGGAGCTTCTCTCCCTCCTCGACATTGAGCGTGATAGGCTTCTCTATTAGGCAGCTGACGTTTTCGCTGACAACCTTCTGTGCCACATCGAAATGGTATTTCGTAGGCACACAAATGCTGACTGCCTCGACCTTTCCCAGAAGCTCATCCATTGAGCTGCAAACCGAGGCAATGTCCTTCACCCTCGATGCATTTTCTGCGGCAGGATCAAAGACATAGACATCTCCAATACCTTTAAGCTCAGAATAGACGCGAACATGGTTCCTGCCCATGGCCCCTACACCGATGACCCCGATGTCCATGTTCATGCCTCAAAGCCATTTACGGTCATGGCTATATATTCAAGATCCTCCTGCTTCAGTGATGGATGAACCGGCAGGCTCATGACCTTTTGCGAGATATCTTCAGCCACCGGGCAAATTTCTTTGTCCAGGCCCAACTCTCTGTAGATAGGCTGCCTGTAAATCGGCTTGGGATAATGGATGGCCGAGCCCACGCCTTTGGACTGAAGATAATCCATCAGCTTTTCGCGACTGATGGGAAAATCCTCCTCGACCTTGACAACATATTGGTTGTAGACGTGCCTCACATTCTCAGCCTTGAACGGCGGGGTTAATCCCTTAATCCTAATGTTTTTATTAAGATATTCTGCGTTCTTTACCCGCTTGCTGTTGAACTCGTCAAGCTTCTTGAGCTGGACTTGTCCCATTGCCCCCTGGAGGTTCATCATCCTGTAATTATAGCCAAGAAGCACGTGGTTGTACTTGCCTGTATCTCCGTGATTCCTGAGCAGACGAAGCTTTGATGCTATGGCATCATCTGCTGTGGTGATCATGCCGCCTTCGCCAGTAGTCATATTCTTTGTAGGATAAAACGAGAAGCATCCTATCCCGAAGCTGCCTACTTTTTTGCCACCGTATTCGGCTCCATGGGCCTGAGCGCAGTCCTCTATCAATTTAATATTACTATCATCGCATATTTGCTTAATCGCGTTTATATCAAATGGTTGGCCATATAGATGAACTCCGACTACAGCTTTGGTCCTAGAGGTTATTCTTTCTTTAAGATCCTCAGGATCGATGTTGAATGTCCTCTCATCTACGTCTGAGAATACGGGTTTTGCACCTTGGTACAAGATCGAGTTTGCAGTCGCTATAAATGTGAATGCTGGAGAGATGACCTCATCCACAGGCTGCAAGTCCAAGGCTTTTAGTGCCAGGTCAAGAGCAACAGTGCCGTTGCTGACGGCAACTGAGTTCTTCACATTCAGGTAGCTTGAAAATGCGTCCTCAAACCTTTTGACTGCCTCCCCCTGGACAAGCATACCTGAGCTAAGCACTTCCCCGACTGCTTTTACCTCTTCGCTGCCTACAATCGGCTTTGCTATTGGAATGAAATCTCTCATCTGGATCTCCGTCGAACTTTTATCCACCGTCGTATCCCTGTTGCTTTTATACAACCTAATTGAAAAGCCTTGCCATGCCTCTGATTGAAGTTCAGAGGTATTAGAATATATTAACAACTTCAATATTTTGAACGGATTTTGTTTCTTCAACCACGGTCTCATAAGCTTTAGTGTTTATCACTCTTTGCGGATACAAACCCTTTTAAGATTGCTGCAGGCAGCCCTCTGAAGCCCGACTCTATAACAGTTCCCGGGTAGATGGTTGTATGAATACCTGTCATAACGCCATCGCCCATTACGACTCCAAGTTTTCTCCGGCCGCTATCTACTCTTTGGCCCTTTACGTATGATTTGATATTTCCTTTATCATGCCTCAGGTTCGAGCAGATTGTGCCTGCGCCAAAGTTGGAATCCGATCCTATTATGGAGTCGCCCACGTAAGAGAGGTGACCTATTTTTGTGCCGTCCATGATAGTGCTGTTTTTAATCTCGACTGCATTTCCTATCCTGACTTTATTGCCGATGCATGTGGATGGCCGGATGTAGCAATTGGGACCAATATCGCACTTATCTCCGATGGTAACAGGGCCAGTGATATAGGCACCCGATCTAATTACAGTATCTTTGCCGACAGATATATTCCCATTCAGCGTGGCTCCAGATTCTATCTCGCCCTCTACCTTACGTTCGATATTCTTAAGCAATGCTTCATTCGCAGCAAGGATGTCCCAGGGTCTTCCGATCTCCATCCAGTCCCTCAATTCGACAATCCTGATCCTATCTTTCTCAGCCAGGATATTCAATGCATCCGTAAGCTCATACTCACCGCGTTTTGATAGAGTAACCCGGCTAAGGCAATCAAAAATGCCTCTTTCAAATAGATATATGCCTGCATTCGCCAGGTTGGACGGCGGACTCGGACTCTTTTCGATAACGGATTTCATATAGCCATTCTCTTCAAGGAACACGCCGTATCGCTTAGGATCTGTCACCTGCCTTGCGGCAACAGATTCCTCCTCAGACGAGATCATGGTCTTAAGCGATTCTGTATCCGGGAGGATATCACCGTTCAAGACTAAGAAACTGTCCGAAGCGTGGGCTTTTGCGGCCATTAGCGCATCGCCTGTGCCCATTTGCTTCTTTTGGATGGCATATTCTATCTTAACACCAAGGCGGCTGCCGTCTCCGAAATAAGATCTTACGAAATCGGCGCCATATCCTATTACCAATATTATATTGTCCGCGCCAGCCTCATATGCTCTTACTATTATATGCTCTAAAAGCGGCCTGCCTGCAATAGGCAGCATCACCTTTGGCAGCTTCGAGGTAAGGGGTCTCATTCTGCTGCCTTCGCCTGCGGCCAAAACTATCGCCTGCATTATGATCGCCACTAGACTAATTCAGGGCAGGATAAAAATCCTTTGCAACTAAAGCGAAAAGGCTATAGTGTTATTTGCCCTTCCTGTGTGCATGTTGGACGAGTTCAAACGATACTGCTCACTTCAGAGAGATCAGAAGCCACTGGCGCACCTTCTCATTTACATGAAGCGCAGAGGAAGCTGGACACAGCTTAACCAGATCTGGAAGGATCTTGGGCCAACAGGTGGAGGTCCCTTTTGGAACCAGACGACTCTGATAAATAAGCTCGATAAGCTTGAGCGGCTTGGGATCATGGCGATGGAGCGCAGAGTCTTGCCGTCATCCAGATCACAGGTCAAAAGGAAAACGAACACATTCTACAGGCTCGACCCAGCCTCGGCTATCTTCCCACATATATATTCAATGCTTAAGATTTACAGGGAGGAGTCGGACAAATACTCCTCAGAGCTTATAGATAGGCCTCTCGATGGCCTGAGCGAGGCAGCATCCCAATCAGAGCATGGGGATACGGCTGTTGAAAGAGAGCTTGAGG
Source organism: Methanotrichaceae archaeon (assembly GCA_963803145.1). GTDB lineage: Archaea > Halobacteriota > Methanosarcinia > Methanotrichales > Methanotrichaceae > CAWBKV01. The sequence goes on along the minus strand of CAWDLW010000013.1, from coordinate 13,663 downwards.
TCGCCATGGAGCTGATAGGAGAAGTCTTCAGCATCGGAGGCAGTGAAGTCAAGAAGATGGTAAAGGAGCGGATGATCAGAAGAGGTATGATAAAAGAAACGAAGAGGGATGAAAAGATCAGCCAAAAAGTGGCTAAAACTAAAAAACAAAAAACTGAAGTGCTAGAGGGCTAGACCCATCCTCTCTTTTTCCTGTACATTTGAAGCATTTCCTCGACGGTCTCAGGATTGATCTTGCCTAAAGTAGATACTGTCTCGTAGAATCTGCGGGGAACCCTGGTTTTGGTCAAATCGAAGCCTTCACGGGTCTTGAATTTATACTTCTCATTGAATATCCTTTTGCCCAAATCCTGGAGATCGTCCTTAGTTTTGGTTATCCCTACTACGGAAAGAGCCTCGATGATATTATCCTCAGTGTAGACGCCTCTTGCAAATAGACATCCTATAAGTGAGTTGAACACACCTCTGGAGTTATCCTCCTTGATGATCTCATCAACCATCTTCTCTGGATCGAGCTGCTTTTTGGCAGCCATCTGATCGATGCTATAGCCGGCATTATCCAGATGTGAATGGCGGACTCCGACGATCTGGCCTACGATCGATGCCGGGCCGGTATGGTAGCCGGAAACCTCGTTTCCTCCCAGAGCCATTGCGAAATCCTGGCCGCCATACTTTTTCGATGCGTATTCTACTCCCCTAGCAAGCGCCGCATAGAATTCGTTAGGCGCCTTGACGATATTATCCAGGGCCTTCTTATAGCTCTTTACATTATTCCACTGTAAGGGCACACCGAGCGTTTCCTGGGGCGTTATAATATCCCGCTCATATGCTTCAGTTGCCCAGCCGAGGACTACGCCTGCTGACATGACATCGAGCCCCATCCGCTCGCAGACATCTATCATCTCCAGGACGCCTTCAGCCGTGGCTATCCCCAGATTAGAGCCGATGGAGTATATTGGCTCGTAGTCGTAAGAGACCTTTCTGACCTCGAACTCATGATGAGGCGAAAATGCCGTTTTAAGTGTGGCGATATGCACGCAGCCGATGGGACATCCTGCGCACGAAAGCCTTCTAATCAGATAGTTATCTGCGAACATCTCGCCGCTGATCTTCTCAGCCTCAGGGAATGAGGATAGCTGGAAGTTTTTGGTCGGCAGGCCCTTGAGCCAGTTTAGGACGCTGATGTTTACTGAAGTGCCGATATCGTGGTACTTCTCCATCACATCCGTCTGGACCGTTGTGCGGTATAGCTTGTTGTAGACCTCCCTGTACTTCCTTGGGTCCGGGACAGCAACATCTTCAGTTCCAGAAATCACCAGAGCCTTGAGATTCTTAGAGCCGAATACTGCACCTAAGCCCAATCTTCCGAAATGCCTGTAGGTATCTACAACTACACCTGCATATCTGACAAGGTTCTCTCCTGCAGGTCCGATTCGAATGATGCTTCTGCGGCCAACGCCCGGCTCGTGTTCGCGGATAATCATGCCGACGGTCTGAGTCTCTATTCCCCAGATGGATGTCGCATCCTTGATCTTAACATCTGCATCGTTAATAGATATGTAGCATGGGCTCTCAGCCCTATTGCGTATAACTATTGCCTCATGGCCGGCGAACCTCATGGCTAACGGGAACCTTCCGCCTGCATATGACTCTCCCAGTTCTCCAGTTAGCGGCGATTTGAACATGGCCACTCCCTTTGTAGCTACTGGGAACAGGCCGTTCAAGGGGCCGATGCAGAAGATCACAGGGGCCTCGGGGGAGAAGGGATCGGTGCCAGCGGGACACTCCTCCATCAGAAGCTCTGTGCCAACACCAGTGCCGCCCATCCATTTATCGAAGAGATCATCCCTCTCTTCGACCCAGGATTCCTTCTTTCCAAGATCAATGTAAAGAACCTTTCTTAGCATTATGCTGGCACCTCCTCAAGCTCGAGAACTCCATGGGGGCAGAAAGCAACACAAGCGCCACAATGCATGCACTTTATAGGCTTTTTCTCTTTTCCGAGAGTTATGGCTCCGACAAGACATGCGTCCTCGCATTTACCGCAGCCGGTACAGAGGTCTTTATGGAATACAACATTACCATCGGGCTTGCGTTCTAAGGCTCCCGCAGGACAGGCTCTAACGCATGGTGGATTTTCGCAGCCTCTGCACACTACTACTACGAAATCGCCCTCGATTCCTCCGCGTGTAAGAATCTTTATCGCGCTGTCCTGTAGGGATGCGTGACCGGTATGTGTCCTGCTGCATGCAAACATGCAGCCCAGGCATCCAATGCACCGCTCAGGGTGAGCTACCTTTAGCCTGCGTCTCTTCTTCGGCTTCTGTGCAGATTTAGCTTCTGAGGCCAATTTAGTTTCAGCCTCGATATTGCTCTCAGCATTGGCCTTCTCAGGCATAGTCTTCTTTTCAGGCTCAGTTTTTTCAGCAATAACTTCCGGCATCTAAAGATCGGCTATCAAGCCGCCTCACATCAGCTAATATTATATTACAAGTGATTAACTATAAAAAAAGTATAGGCCCTTTGCAAGGCAAAAAAAGTTATTCAGCATTCACGAATCTATCGCCCAGCCGCTTCATGACATGAGGTAATGTCGTGTACTCCATGTCTTCCATCGGCAACCGATGAGGTTCAAAAGGTCCGTGCATGCGCATATAATCAGTGATCTCGAGAGCTCTCTTTCTTGCAAGATCGAACGCCGGGTCTTTGAAGAGATCTACAGGGCCTACGAATTTTCCGTAGCCGAGCTGGAATCCTGCTGCAATAACTCTTGGCGGACCATCAAACCTTGTAGGGTGTGCGGTCTCAAATGAGCATGGCATAAGTGGTCCATTATGGCTCCCCCTCATCCATCCGCTGACCAGGTGGGCGAGCGCGAATGGCTCAAGGACCTCGCCCAAGGCTGGAAGGCCGGATTGGGACCTGACGAGTCCAGCAGGGTCATCCTTTCCGACGTAGGTGCCGGCTGTCTGGAAGAGCTTCTCAGTGCTTATCACAGCGACTGCTTCTTCCTCAGGCAGCTTTCCTCCAGCTTTAGGATAAACCCTTTTTATAACATACCTGCTCTTCGCGCCGATCAACGCCAGAATATCATACATCTCCTCAGGGCATTTCATGAAGACCTTCTTATGCTCCATGATATCCCAAATCTCAAATACGAATCCCTGGTGGCAAGCAGGGTCGATCACGAGTCCAGCGGTATTGAATGGGTCTGCAAACATTTTATAAATCGGAAGGTTGAATGCGCCAGGCTCAGTCTTATCCATCATGAAGGCCACAATTGGCTCGCTTGTGCGCTCAGTGAACTCCATTTCTGCTACTCCTGGCCCCATTCCGCGAATGTTTCCGCTGAATGCATCGGAGAGAAGATCCTGGCCTGCACCATATAGCTTCAGCTTCTTTGCAACCTCAGTTGCTTCCTCAAAGGTCTCCCAGGCTAGACCATGAATCTCTCCGTTATCGCAGCCCTTTTTGTGACTCATCAAAAGCTCAAGATCATCGCCGCAGGACATCACCCTAAAGTCTATCAAGGCACCGGATTTCAATGCCTGTTCAAGGTGTTTATTGGCAGCCTCTATAAGTGCGGGGTGGACAGATGAGTGCCCAGGATACCCGCCGACATCTGCTTTGATCAAACTAACTGTAATCTTGGTCATCTAAATCCCATTATCCTGTATAGTTCGCTAACGGCAATTGGCATGCTTTCTAGCATCCCACATTCAATCCATATACTATTTACCATTTATTGTGTTTATGAAATCCTAAGAGAGTCCTTATATCCTGCTGCTCACTAGTGGTAGCCGTAATATCCTCAGCAATAGTCGTAGTAATGCCAATCAATAGCAATAATAGCGGTAATAGATTGATAGCTATAACGGAGTGATCGCATGGAGCTTATAGCGAAATATCACGTTGAGACTGATCTGCCCATTAAAAAGGCGGCAGAGGCAATAGCTGCCGAGCAATCTACAGGCACCTGGACCGAGGTTCGTGGCGCAGATAACCCTCTTGCGGCAAGGGTGATCAGTGCTCAAGGGACTGAAGTGGAGATAGGCTTTCCAGAGGAGATTTTCGAGTCTGGCAATATACCCCAGTATCTCTCAGTAGTTGCCGGAAACCTCTTCGGCCTTGGAGCCATAAAGAAAGTTCGCCTCGAAGATGTGATCTTTCCTGAGGGTCTTGTCAGGGCGCATAAAGGCCCGAGATTCGGCATAGAAGATGCTAGGAAGATATTGGGTGTCTTTGATAGGCCCTTTGTTGGGACAATTGTTAAGCCCAAGGTCGGCCTCGATGCAGCGGGCACTGCCGCGGTTGCAGCTGCAGCAGTTCGGGGTGGCCTCGATCTCGTAAAGGATGATGAGACTCTGACGAACCAAAGCTTCTGCCCAATGATTCCAAGGCTTGAGGCAGTCATGAGTGCCTTTGATAAGGTTGAGAATGAGACCGGCAAGAAGGCATTTTATGCCGTAAATGTCACGACTGGAGCAGACCAGATACTAGAGCGTGCTCAAACTGCTGTTGATCATGGCGCAAACATGATCATGGTTGACGTCCTCACAGCGGGCTTCTCCGCAGTTGAGGTACTCGCAAAAAATGTGAATTTGCCAATTCATGTACACAGGACGATGCATGCTGCATTCACACGTGACAAATCTCACGGGATAAGCATGGTTGTAATAGCCAAGCTTGTCAGACTGGCAGGAGGCACAAATCTGCATACGGGTACCTACTTAGGCAAGATGGCTCGCGAGACGCACGAGAATGACCTAGCCAAGGATGCGCTACGCAATGATTGGTATGGCCTTAAGAGAGTTTTTCCAGTAGCTTCAGGCGGTGTCTACCCTGCCAATGTCTACGCTAACTTGGATGGTTACGGTATTGATTGCATAATCCAGGCCGGGGGAGGCGTCCACGGCCATCCAGATGGAACGACAGCTGGTGCTAGGGCAATGATCCAGGCTGTAGAAGCATGGATGCAGGGTATTCCTTTGAAAGAATACGCTAAAGATCATAAAGAGCTGGAAACTGCATTAAAATTTTGGGGATTGTAAAAAGAGGCACTAAAACCGCTTATATTGCAAAGGCAAAACCGAAGAGTTTATATTGGTAGATGGGGATGGATTTGAGCGTTTATCACGAGCCAAGTGATGTAGCGCTGTTTGAAAACTGAAGAGGTGTAGAGAGGGAACATGTAGAGGGATCAGATGGCTAGAGACGATATCTTATCGAAAATCAAACAGGCGGAGGCTGAAGCCAGGGCCAGTGTCCAGAAGGCCATGGAAGATAAGGACAAGAAAATAGCCGACGCTACAGCTGAAGCAACTAACATCATAAAGAACTCTGAAGCCGAAGCACAAGAGTACTATGACAAGAGCATTGCCAAAGCAGAGGCCGATGTCAAAGTTAAAAAGCAATCGATTATTCAGAGCGGCGAGAAGAATGTGAGTTCATTGAATACCAGTGCCAGCGCTAAACTGGACAAAGCAGTCGAATATCTTATGAAGGAGTTCATGGGGTTGTTGCATGCTTAGACCCGTTAAGATGAGTCGTGTAGTCGTCGCCGGGTCGAAGGACGTTGTTGCACCTGTTATCGAAAAGCTGCATGAGTTACGTCTGTTACATATAGTCAACTATAATGGCAGCCAGCCCGAATTCGAGCTGGGCAAACCCATCGGTAAAGCCAAGGAATACTCGGAGGATCTGATAAAACTTAGATCCATGTCCAGGTACCTGGATATAAAATCCAAGGCCCCTGAGAAGACTTTTCCTGAATCGCAGATCTTATCCGAGAAGGATAATCTCCTCAATAACGTCAGCTCAGAGGTAACATCCACCTATGAGCGAATTGTTGCAATCGATGCTGAGGTGAAGTCCAAGCAGGATCAGATCACAAGCCTGAAACCCTTGGCAGTTTTGCCGCTACCCCTGGAAGCGTATTATGGTTATGATTCCTTGGCCGTTTTCGTCGGAAAGGTAACTTCGCCCGTAGATGCAGATGTAGCCAAGGTCTCTCCCACAAATGAGATCTATTCTGCAAGTACAAAGACAGGGAGTATTATAGCGGCATTTGTGCCCGCAGATAAGGCAGGTGAAGTCTCTTCCGTCCTAGCTGAGCACGGATTTTCAGAAACATCCGTTCCTCATCTGGAGGGGAGCGTAGACTCGGCGATCGCCTCCCTTGAGAGCGATATCAAGAACCTGGTGGGCGAGAAGGCCCCGCTCCAAAAGAAGCTTGTCGATCTGAAGAAGCAGTATGAGGATCTGATACTGGCCACGGATGAATATCTGTCTATGCAGACGGCGATGACAGAGGCACCGCTCAGGTTTGCTGAGACTGCCAACACATTCGTCATCGATGGCTACGTACCATCGGATCAGTTCGATGCTCTCAGAAGTGGACTTGAGGGCGCAGCCGGAGGCAAGATCGAGGTCCAGAAGCTCGATGATAAAGAGGCGGAGGATCTCGTAGAGCACGGTGAGGATGTCCCAACAAAGATGAACAATCCTGGCATTGTGAAGCCCTACGAACTGATCACAAGGCTCTTTGCGGTGCCTGAGTACAAGGAGTTCGACCCGTCGCTGCTGATATTCGTATTCTTCCCAATCATGTTCGGCATGATTTTGGGAGATATTGGATACGGCATAATGACCATGATCGTTCTGCTCATGCTCAAGAAGAAGTTCAGAACCGATGGCTGGCAGCAGCTCATAAATATAGTGCTGATTGCGAGCGTTTGGGCCATTATATTCGGGTTCTTCTTCGGCGAAATCTTCGGGCCTCTTGGCCTGTGGGGCAGAGTGGTAGGAACACTGCCTGAGTCTCAGATAGAGCTTTTGAAGGCATCAGGTCTTTACTTTGGTGAGGGTGTCTATGGTAGCTTAGGAAGACTGGGCCCATTGGGCATTTTCCCGATGGATCGGCTTGCGACAAATGCCGTTCTGATGTTAATCGGCATCAGCATCTTCATAGGTGTCATCCATACCGGTGTGGGTTCTATTCTAGGCATTAAGACTGAGCTGAACTACGGCGAGAAGAAGCACGCCTATTTCGAGAGGCTGCCGGTGTTGCTCTTCCAGGTATTCTTCGCACTCCTTCTGCTTGGGATGGTCATGGGCATGAATATGGTACTGGTCATCCCGAGCGCAATCATCATAGTAGTTTCCATTGTGATGATGGTCATGGGACCGGAAGGACCTATGGGCCTGGCACACGTGCCGTTCTATGTGAGCAACCTGATATCCTACCTGAGGCTTTTGGCCATTGGGTTGGCTTCTGTTGGTCTCGCATTTGCGGCTAATCAGCTTGCATTCTATGTCATAATGCCAATGCTGAGCGGCGGCTCGGAGAGTCCCACTATAATTGCGGCTATCGCAGGCATAGTGATCTTAACAGTAGTGCACTTCATCAACATGCTGCTTGGAATTCTTTCCCCATTCATGCACCCGCTGAGGTTGCATTATGTGGAGATGTTTACCAAGTTCTACAGTGCGCATGGCGGTGGAGTTGAGTATAGCCCCTTCGGACATGTCCGGAGGTTCTTGAAGGCATAAGTTGAAAAGGTTAAGTTGAAAACGTTAATTCTAATAAAAATGGAGGATTGAGGAAAATGGCAGTAGTTGCAGATGCAGGAGTATTGTATGGTCTGTTGGCAGTTGGAGCAGGGCTTGCAACCGGACTTGCCGGTATTGGTGCAGGCGTTGGTGAGCAAGGTATCGGCGCTGCAGTAGTCGGCGTCGTTGCTGAGGAGCCGGGATTCCTTGGTAAGGGTCTGTTCCTCATGCTTCTGCCTGAGACTCTGATCATCTTCGGACTCGCTGTATCTCTAATTCTAATGTTCGCCTGGACACCCTTCGGCGCCATCGTGACACCTTAAGCACCAGTTAGAAGGGTGAGAGGCAATGGCACTAGATGCAGTGGTTGAGTCGGTTCTTGCAACCAGCAAGGATAAAGTCGCCCAAATCAATACTGAGGGCGACCAAGAGGCTGCAAGAATACTCAATGAAGCTAGGAAACGTGCCGCAGAGATAAAGTCCAGGAAGGAAGTAGAGGTTGCACATGCGATTGAGGCAGTCGAGCGCAGGGAGATATCCAGCGCTAACCTTGAAGTCAAGAGATCTGAGTTGAATATACACAAAGATCTACTTGAGAAGGTATGGTTAGCGTATTTGGAGAAAATCAAAAATCTTCCCAAGAAGGACAATGAGGCGTTGCTTAAAAAGCAGCTCGAGCCTTACAATCTCAAGGATATGAAGGTCTATTCCAATAAGAGAGATGAGGCCTTCGTATCCTCTCTCGCCCCTAATTATGGCGGGAATCTGGACATAATAGGCGGCGTGGTTATCGAGAGCAAAGATGGGGCTCTGCGTTACGATCTGACCTACGAAACTCTTGCGCGTGAGGTATTCAATAACCACATGAAAGAGGTTTCCGGGATCTTGTTCGGGTGAGGACGATGCCTGTACTACGTTTGCCGAAGTTCGGAAAACCGGTGAAGTATGCTTACATCACGGGCAGAGTCAGGGCGATGAAGACCAAGCTCATCCCTGGAGAAATGTATTCCAGGATGTTGAGCATGGATACATCCGAGATTGCCAGATACCTGGAGGAGACCCAATATAAGGATGAGATCGATGCTCTGTCTAAGGACTACTCAGGTGCGGAGTTGATCGAGCATGCAACCTTCGCTAACCTTGCGAAGACTTACCGCAAGCTTCTGGAGGTCTCTATAGACGAACCGTCTTTCCTGATACTGGAATACCTGAGGCGCTGGGATATCTGGAACATCAAAACCCTCCTACGCGGCAAGTTCTATGGAGCTAGCGATATAGAGATAATGAAGTACCTCGTGCCTGCGGGGGAACTCTCTGAGGAGTTCCTGGCGGAGCTGGCTAAAAAGGAGTCCGTTCAAGAGGTCATCTCGGCCTTTGATGGCACCGACTATGCCAGCGCGCTTGCGCAGTACGATGGAAAGAATCTGGCACCTTTGGAAAACGCCCTGGACAAGCTCTATTACTTCAGGATGGAGCGTGCTGTAGGCGGGACATTATCGGTAGGTGGAGGCTTGCTCCTTAAGTATGTCCGCAGAGAGATTGATATACGTAATCTGACAACTCTCTTCAGAATGAATAGAGCGGGCATAGATGCGAACGTGATCCAGGAGAACTTAATTCCTGGTGGAAAGCTCTACGATGAGCTGAGCCGCATGGCAGGCCAGCCTTTCGGCGAGTTCTTGCGAAGCCTGGAAGGATATCCCTTCTGGTCCTCGATCTCTGATATCGCAACTGTCGATATCGATGCCATAAGCAGGGTCGAGGCCAGGTTAAGAGCGTATCTCGTCAGGTATGCATGGGCTCTTTCGAACTATCATCCGTTATCTATACTGCCTGTGCTCGGATATATGGTGAGCAAGGAGACTGAGGTTGCAAATATCAGGAAGATCGTCCGAGGAAAAGAGGCTGGCCTTCCTGCTGAACTCATAGAGGAGCAGGTGGTGGTGGCTTAATGGAGATCGCTTTTGTTGGTAATGGCGATGCAGTCCTCGGGTTCAACCTGGCAGGCATAAAGAAATCCTATGCAGCCAATACTGAGGATGAGTTGGTCTCCAAGATCAACGATGTTATGGCCGATCCAAATGTGGGTATCCTGGTATTGAAGCAATCGGATTACAATCGACTCCCTAAGCGGCTTCAAGAGCAGCTCTCCGAGTCTATCAAGCCTACTATGATTGCCATCGGAACCGAGCAGAGCACAGAGATGAGAGAGAAGATTAAAAGGGCAATAGGTGTTGATTTATGGAAGTAGGGAAAATAAAGCGAGTCGCCGGACCACTAGTTCAGGCTACGGGCCTGAAAGCTTCCATGTACGACCTGGTCCTGGTCGGCGAGGAAGGCCTGATGAGTGAAGTCATCGGCATTTCCGGCAATAAACATATCATTCAAGTATACGAAGATACGGGCGGCGTGCGGCCCGGCGAGCCAGTCAAGGAGACTGGAGCTCCACTCGTAGCACAACTGGGTCCAGGCATTCTGACCCAAATTTACGACGGTATCCAAAGGCCACTACCCATGTTGGCAGCGGCATCCGGAGACTTCATCAGCAGGGGTCTGTTCGTAGACGGCATCGATCACAAGAAGAAGTGGGAGTTCAAGCCCACAGCCAAGAAGGGCGATGTCCTAAAGCCCGGACAAGCCTTTGGTGAGGTTCAGGAGCAGCTGCTCATCAAGCATAAGATCATGGTCCCACCCAATCAAAAGGGCGGAACCGTCAAGGAGATCTACTCCGGAAACTTCACTGTCGATGAGACTGTTCTCGTCTTTGAGGACGGCACCAAGCTCACCATGATGCACAAGTGGCCGGTAAGACGAGCCCGACCTGTGACAAAAAAACTGGCACCCACCATTCCCCTGAGGACTGGGCAGAGGGTTATAGACGGATTCTTCTCCCTGGCCAAGGGCGGAACGGCAGCCATTCCTGGCGGATTCGGTACCGGAAAGACGGTTATGCAGCAGACCCTGTCCAAGTGGGCAGATGTCGACATTGTGGTTTATGTGGGATGCGGCGAGCGCGGCAATGAGATGGCCGATCTGCTGCATGAGTTCCCTGAGCTGCAAGACCCAAGGACCGGCAGGCCCCTGATGGAGAGGTCCATCGTTTACGCCAATACCTCCAATATGCCGGTGGCTGCTCGTGAGGCTTCTGTTTACACAGGAATGACCACGTCAGAGTACTACAGAGATATGGGCTACGACGTCCTGATGACCGCTGACTCCACCTCTCGGTGGGCAGAGGCCATGAGAGAGATGGGCTCGCGTCTGGAAGAGATGCCTGGTGAGGAAGGTTATCCAGCATACCTGGGTGCTAGACTTGCCGACTTCTACGAGCGTGCCGGACGTGCCGAGGTTCTCAACGGAGGCCAGGGTTCAGTTAGCATCGTAGGTGCCGTGTCCCCGCCCGGCGGAGACTTCACCGAGCCCGTTACTCAGAACACACTGAGAATGGTCAAGGTATTCTGGGCACTGGACTCTAAGCTGACACAGCGCAGGCATTTCCCGTCCATCAACTGGCTGGATTCCTACTCGCTGTATGACCTAGACCTCGAGCCCTGGTTCGTAGAGAACGTCAGCCCCGACTGGAACAAGAACAAGAGACGTGCCATGGCCATACTGCAGGAGAACGCCGAGCTGGAAGAGATCGTGATGCTCGTAGGATCGGATGCCCTGCCTGAGGATCAGCAGGTCACACTGGAAGTCGCAAGGATGATCATCAACTTCTGGCTGGCACAGAGCGCATTCCATCCGGTGGATACCTTCTCTCCCTACAAGAAGCAGTTCGACCTCTTAGAATCCATCCTGAAGTTCAGGGACTACGCCTTCGATGCAGTCCAGAAGGGCATATCAGTGGCGCAGATCACATCCGTTCCATCCAAGGATGCTCTGGCCAAGGTAAGACTGGAAGCTGAGTATGAGCCCATCCTGGCAAAGGTTTTGGCTCAGATGGACGCCGAGTTTAAGGCGCTGAAGTGAGGAGGGTTCAAAATGACCAAGGAATACAAAACTATTACTGAGATCTCCGGACCACTCATCTTCGTGGAGAAGACCGAGCCAGTGGGCTACATGGAGCTCGTCGAGATCAGAACTGGCGGAGATCTGAAGAGAGGACAGGTGCTGGATTCCTCCGATGATATCGTGGTTGTTCAGGTATTCGAGGGAACCGGCGGTCTGTCCAAGGATAGCGCTGTCAGGTTCACCGGAGACGTCATCAAGATGCCATTATCTCCCGGCATCGTGGGACGCGTTCTGTCCGGATCCGGAAAGCCCAGAGACGGCGGCCCGGAAATTGTTCCTGAGGTATTGAGAGATATTGCAGGAGCTGCCATCAACCCAGCTTCCCGTGAGAAGCCGCGCGCTTTCATCCAGACCGGCATTTCCACCATCGACGGCACAAACACCCTGGTGCGCGGCCAGAAGCTGCCCATCTTCTCTGGCGCAGGTCTGCCCCACAACGACCTTGCTCTGCAGATCGCCAGGCAGGCCAAGGCATTGGGTGAAGCGGAGTCGTTCGCAGTTATCTTCTGCGCCATGGGCATCACCAACGAAGAGGCTCAGCACTTCCTGGCTGACTTCGAGAGGACGGGAGCCCTGGAGAGGGCAGTCGTGTTCCTGAACCTGGCCGACGACCCGGCTGTAGAGAGGATTCTGACACCTAGGTTAGGACTGACCACTGCGGAGTATCTGGCCTTCGATCTGGACATGCACGTGCTCATCATCTACACGGACATGACCAACTATTGCGAGTCGCTCCGGCAAATGGGCGCTGCTCGTGAAGAGGTGCCAGGACGTCGGGGCTACCCGGGATACATGTACACCGACCTGGCCTGCCAGTATGAGAGAGCAGGCATCATCAAGGGCAAGAAGGGCTCTATCACCCAGTTCCCCATCCTGACCATGCCAGGCGACGACATCACTCACCCCATCCCGGACCTGTCCGGATATATCACCGAGGGCCAGATCCTCATCTCCCGAGAGCTGCACAGAAAGGGCATCTATCCGCCTGTCGACATCCGCCCCTCGCTTTCCCGGCTTATGAACTCCGGTATCGGTAAGGGCCACACTCGCGAGGATCACAGGGCAGTATCGGATCAGCTCTATGCTTACTATGCAGAGGGCAACGATCTGCGCGGTCTCGCGGCCATCGTCGGCAAAGAGGCTCTCTCTGAACGCGATAAATTGGTCCTGGAGTTCGCCGATAAGTTCGAGAAGAAATTCGTCAATCAGGGCAGAGATGAGGACCGGACCATCTTCGAGACCCTCCAGATCGGATGGGACCTCTTGGCTGACCTGCCTGAAGCGATGCTCACCAGGATTGACGACAAATACATCAAGGCTTACCACCCCAAGTACGCAGGAACAGCAAAGGCTGCAGAAGCACCGAAGAAGTGAGATCATGGCTGTAATTCGAGGAACAAAACCGACCAGGTCAGTGCTGATCGCTCTCAAGAAACGAATGAAGGTCGCGAAAACTGGTCACTCGCTCCTCAAAATGAAGCGTGACGGCCTCATGATTGAGTTCTTCGAGGTTCTAAACAAGGCCAAGACGGTCAGGAAAGAGCTGGTAGATTCTCTGCTCAAAGCTGAGCAGAGGCTCAACATGGCCAAGGCAACCGAAGGGACGGTCGCCATCAACAGCGTGGCTTACTCCTTGCAGAAGGAGCCCACCATCCAGCTCGAGTCCAGGAACATCATGGGCGTTGTGGTGCCCAAAATTGCCGCCGAATCAGTGCAGAAGAAGATGTACGAGCGCGGCTACGGCATCATAGGAACAAGTGCTGCCATCGATGAGGCTGCCGATGCCTATGAGAAGTTGCTTGACAAGGTCATCCTGGCTGCAGAGGTAGAGACCGCAATGATCAGGCTTGTCGAGGATATCGACAGCACTAAGAGGCGCGTCAATGCTCTGGAGTTCAAGGTGATTCCCGAAATCAAGGACACCATCAAGTTCATCGCCATGGCCTTGGAGGAGATGGAAAGGGACAATGTGGTCAAGCTAAAGATGCTGAAGGGCAAGTCCGAGAGGAAAGCTGCAGTAGAAGAGGCCAAGAAGGAAGCTCTGAAAGCGGCTGAAGCAGCCGCCAAGGCTTCTGCTTAACCTGAAAAATGTCGAACTT
>CAWDLW010000012.1:0-235434 GCA_963803145.1 Methanotrichaceae archaeon | reverse complement strand
CAAAATGGCTCTTACCCATTTTATACTCGAATCAAAGTTAATAACGAGTCCACCCCAAAATTAAGAGTAGCATAATTGATAGATTATCCGTTATGTTTTTGTGGTAACCTTAAGGAGTATTAAACTGCAAAAGTACATCAATACAAAGGAAAAGATTTTATGAGGGGTGTATCCGGATGATCTCACCATTAACAGTCAAAACACCTATTAAAGATAATATCACAAATTCCGAAAGATAGAGCAATTATTTAAATGGCAGAGATGTATAGTCCTGCAACAAGGTGATTTGATTCATGAGAAATGGATTAATTGGACTGCTAGCACTCATGTTACTCGCATTTATTCCCTTAAGCGTAATGGCACAAGACGTAGCCGCAGATGCAAATGCCACAGCAAATATATCGGCTCCGTCTGAGAGCGCTAATGCGCCTGCTAGCCCGGCAAACATCCAAGGCATATGGAAGGTTTCTCTAGCAGGAACGGATATAACCATGGCCACAAACCAATCTGGGGATTCCCTCTTCGGCCAATGCAAGTTCGAGGGAGATACACCATGGAATGGCGTAGTTGCGGGAACTGTCTCCGGAAGGATCGTTAATATAGCAACGGCGGCACTTCAAGGCAAGGTGCTGGTTTCAACAGACATCAGTGGAACTATATCTGATGATTCTATCACAGGCAGTTACGTTAGATCCGATAGTAATGGGCTTGCAGCAAAAGGCGATATGAACGCCGTTAAGATCAGCGCAGATACAACAGGGTACACACCTGCGCAGGTTGAGGCTGCCACTGAGGCACCTGCAGCACAGACGAAAACACAAACAACTACCGGACAGGTGCAGCAGCTTGGGTCGCAAGTGAGCACAACTCAGCCTGCTGTTACAAGCGGCAGTGGCAAATATAATGATGTAACGGAGTTGGCGAAGAGCATAGACCCGAATATACTTCCGAGGCACGCGGATCTCTAGGTCTTAGCTGAATACAAAATGCGCTGCCAGAAGCTGCGTTACATTTTTTATATAATTTCTCTCATTGCGCTTATGTTATCCGATTTCATCTTAAACGCCCATATCTGATATTCGTAGATCCTTCCGAACTTGTTTTCAGTATATGTCGCCTTCAATGCAGGTTCTATCTGACTTGAGATAAAATTATAATAGCAATCGATAAGAGGCCTTTCAGTTATAGCCGACTCAGGTATGTTCTCGGGCAGATCCACTGTGTTGGCCATGATCAATATACCGCCTGGTAGCAGTTTACCTATGATCCTCTTTAGCAGCCTGTAGGTTCTGTTCAGGGAGACTTGCGCTCCGATATAGTAGACCGATTCGCTCCAGATGCAAACATCATAAGCAGAATCTTCGAGCAGCGGCTCGTGCGTTATTATATCAGCATTCACAAGCTTTATGCGGTCGCCATAGCGTCGCAGATTCTCTTTCGCCCTCTCAATTGCATGAGCAGTGAGATCAATTCCAGTGATCTGAGCTGTTGGGAACTGTTCGGCGAGCATAATCGTATGGGCTCCCTCCGCAGAGCCTATCTCCAATATTTTCTGTGGGTTTGGCCTTCTATCCGTTATCACGTCTACTTGTCGTCTGTATTTAATTTTCTCATAACTGGACGTGAAATATTTCCAGGGATCTGGGTTTGAGAACTTCTCTTCTAAATATTCGGCTGTCCAGGGGTCGCTGCTATCCATACTTTTGGCTCTGCTATCTTTCATCTATGACCTTTAAGTAAGTTTAAATTATCGGTCAAGCTTGATAGCTTTAGACTTGCTTTTACTATATTGCTGGATATATATGAATTATCGAGGAATCAATATCTGTGATAGCTGTTTTAAGATAGCCAAAGAAAAAAGAAACGATGTAGCGTTCCTCTAATTATGGAGTGCTTCCATCAGGCCAGGGACCTCTTCAGCTCCTGTCGGCACTGTTATACTGGAATTCTTAAATGCATCGCCCACTGGCTCATACCTTCCTCCAAGATGCTTTGCCAGGAATGCCTCAGCTACAGCGTAGAATGAGAGCTTGTTTTCAGGCCTAACAAAGCCATGGCCCTCGTCTGGATAAACAAGATACGTCACTGGAATGCCTTTGGCCTGCATGGCCTGGACAATCTGGTCGGATTCGTTCTTCTTTACCCTTGGATCGTTAACACCTTGGCTTATCAGCAGAGGTCTCTGGATCCTGTCCACATAAGTCAAGGGAGACCTCTCCTTAAGGAAAGCTCTTCCTTCTTCTGTTCTGTAGTCGCCAATCCTCCGGAACTCCTTTTCTATCTCTGGCAGCCAATATGATGGAATTGAGTGCAAGTGTGAGCTAAGATTCGAGACTCCACAGATATCTACTGCACAGTCGAAGACCTTAGGGGTAAATGTCAACCCCGCCAGTGCAGCATAGCCTCCATAGCTTCCGCCCATGATGGCAATCTTATCTGGATCGGCAATTCCTTTTTTTATCGACCAGTTCACGGCATCGAGGAGGTCGTCTTGCATCTTCGCCCCCCACTGGCGATCTCCGGCATTGATGAAGTTCTTCCCAAAACCTGTTGAGCCTCTATAGTTGACGCTCAATACAGCATATCCGCGATTGGCAAGAAGTTGATGGATGTTATTGAATCCCCAGATATCCCTGGCCCATGGACCCCCATGTACCAGTAGTACCATCGGCAATGGACTCTCGGGCAGGCCATTGCCGTCTTTATCGCTCCATACTGGCAAGCTGTAGTAACAGACCATTCTCAAACCGTCGCTTGAATTTATCACTGCAGGGTACATCTTTGCTAAAGTTAGATTATCGAGATCCTCCCTCTCGCTAAATAGGAATCTCACCTCACCTGTGCTGCGGTTGTAATGGTAATGATGAGCCGGTCCAGCATCTTGAGTTATTGAGAAGAGCCAATTTTTATCATCGACTGATCGAGAGTAAATACCAAGTTCTCCATTAGGAAATTTATTTCGCAATAGCTTCAGGTCAGGCTCAATAGATGGATCCAAAATAATCCATTTCCTGCGATCATAGGTATAAGCTACAGCTTGGATGTCTCCTGTCGAAGGGTCAGATATATAGGCATCGATATCTGCCGGTAGGTCGTCTACAAGAACCTTTACATTGCCGGAAGTCAAGTTTGTGACAGTCAGGGCTGTAGTATCTCTGCCACGGCTATCGAGCATATACATCAAAGTATCATTGGTATCAAAGCCCAGGATCTGAGTGGTGAGGTCGTCATCGGCATCCTTCTTCATGAATAGCTGCCAGCTGCCATTATCTAAACGCTTGTAGATCTCTTCACTGCCATTAGCGGTTGTATTTCCTGCAAACCGTATTTTGAGGTTATGATCCGGAACGAAATAGGAGAAACCGTCATTCCTTTGAACCAACCTCTTTTCCCCTGTGGAGATATTGTAGCGGTAGATGTCGTGATACTTTGGATCGCGATCATTGAGTCCTATCAGCACCTCTTGCAGGAACTTTATGCTGCCGCCGAGTAGCTCGGCATTAACGCCTTCCAAGGGAGTAAGGTTTCTCCTTTCGTTTGTGATCACATCAACTGAATAGATGGTCCAGTTCTCATCGCCATCTCTATCTTGGGTATAAAGAATACTTCGATTATCATTCGACCAAATATAGAGCTGAATACCCCTGAAAGTATCATTTGTAACAGGCCTTGCAGCAGATAAATTGTATAATGGTGCTACCCAAACGTTGAGCACTCCGTTATAAGGCGCCATATAGCTTAGCCACTTGCCATCTGGGCTGTTTAGGATGTGATATCTGTCAGGATTCCCGAAGAATAATTCTCGTGGTATAAGCTTAGTTTCATTCGAATTAATCCCTGGCAAAACTGCGGAAGAGTCTACATCCTCAGGTGCCTTGATAGAGGACGGCAGTTCTTTAGCTTGTATTTGTTCTGGCTCGTTGGAAAATCCCATTATAACAGTAATGCTAGCAAATAGCAGTATTGAAAGTAATGCTAGCCTGGATATTGGTATCGATATCATCATTACCCTCCATAAGCTTGAAGATTAACAAAACAGATTAAACTTTTGATCAACATTGCGGATATGGAACTCATACGTTTCGCCTTTGGGACAGCTACAGTTTAATCCACGGATCAAAGATTTATTCTTTCTCAAGTTCAGCGAGCCTTTCGAGTGCCTTGGGCATCCACTCCTTTTGTCTGCGATCCTTAGCAGATATCCGGATATAGCTCCGCCAGGCATCTATAGCAGTCTGTTTATCTCCTTTTGATTCCAAAGCTACTGCTTTATTAAACCATGCCTCGGCATATTTGGGAAAAAGCTCTATGGCCTTGTCGAAGGATTGTATTGCTTCATCGAGGTGACCAAGGCGATCCATACATATCCCTCTATTATACCAGTAGAAGGCATGCTTGGGATCGATCTCAATGGTCTTATCTATACATTTTATTGCGTCATCGAAACGGCTAATCGATAGAAGGCTGATGCCCCTATTGTTCCAGGACTTGACATCCTTTGGGTCTAGTTCGATGGCTTTATCGAAGCATTTGATAGCTTGAAGAAAATCTCCCTGGCTCATCACATCTAGCCCCTTGTTATACCAGGTTTTAGGGTTCGAAGGATCATCCTCCGCAGGTGCATTATTGCTATATCCTCTGCTTAATATATCCTTGAGGCTCTTCATAATTCAAGCTTAGATCATTAGGCTAAGATAAATCTTTCATATTACTGCAGTTTTGAGTCCTCCTAAATATCACAGCATCCAGTCATCAATTTGATTGGAAAGGTAGAAATGTACATGCGACTCATTTTATCGCGGAGGTTAATCCATTTGGCGCATCACTTGTAATATTTCAAAGGCATTTAAAGTAAACATTCTAATAAAATTAAGGCTTAAATATAAGCATATAACAGAGTTATACAGCATATCCAAAGAGCTTGACACGCTGATAATTTTGCTGTATATGGAGAGCTATTGACAGAACTCACAAGAGAATAGCCTTGAAGCATTTTATAGATAGGAGTCAGGTATCTGAATATACACTGAATGAATTAAAATCATCCTTGGAAGCCTTCTTTTCGTTAAGAAACTCCCTAACAACAACGCTAAATGTTTCATTAAAATGATATTTAGCATAATCCAATATACGTCGCCCAACTTATATTATACTTCTCTATTTGTGTTATATTTCTCAATTTGTGCTATAATTCGCAATGTGTGTCATAAAACTCATATATTTAACAAGCATATTAGGGCTTGGTGAGATAGGGCAATAGCTGAGTATCTCCATGATTTCAAGCGCGTCTCTATAAGTATTGTTCTATCTGACGATACTCCAAAGACAAACAGGAGGATCAAACAGTTAGACCTAATGATCACCGACAAAGAGGTATAATTGAAAAGGTCATTGATGAATATACCAAAAAACATATCTATGTTACGAGAGAATTAATTAATTGTGGGAGAATCTGATTAAAGGAGCCAGATGTTTGTGCCGAACCAGCATGCGTCTAATGCCAAGGCATGGTGTTTTATTTTTGCCCTATATCTCGATGGCAGGCCATGCCTTGATAAAAGCCCTTAGCTAGTTTTCGCTTCGCGTCATCTTCTGGGCCTTTCTTCATACCATTTGAGGAGGTAAAAGATGCCTGAGTTCACTAACCCATTCATTGGCAAGGTACCTGATCGTAAGCTTACTCCAGAGGAGCTAATCAGGGCGATCCGCCTTAACCTGGCCGCAGAGCATGAGGCGGTCCACGTATACATGGCTCATGCTGAGGCCACAGATAATCCATTGGCGAAAAAGGTGCTCATAGATATAGCAAATGAGGAACGCGTTCATGCTGGCGAATTTGCTAGGCTCATAAGCATCCTGACAGGAGATGAAGACTCATTTTTGGCACAGGGTGCACAAGAAGTTGACCAGATGGCTGCCGGGCTCAATGCGCCAACACCCCAGAGCACCCAGAAGCCAACGAGCGATAACACCGCTGAGGAAACGACTATTGGATCGCTTAAAAGATGATTGTGGAAGGAATTGATAATGGATAGCAAATATCTAGGGCGAGAAGATGCGCCCATAGGACCAGAGGTTTGGGATGTCCTGGATAAGACAATGGTAGATGCTGCCAAGAGCGTGCTTACAGGGCGCAGAATATTGCATACAGAGGGACCTTTCGGCCTTGGTCTGAAGGCGATACCGATGCCGGACACCAAATCAGATGGAGGACTGATCACCAGCTCCTTTGTGCCCGTCAATATGATCCAGAAGATGTTCCGCTTAAGCAAAAGGGATATCGCTGCCACAGAGAGAGAGAGTCTGCCGATAAATACATCAGTAGTAGCTAATGCCGCAATAGAGGTGGCACTCCTAGAAGACTCTCTGATCTTCAATGGAGCACCTGGTGCATCGGGTTTAATGAATGCAAGCGGCTCAAAGGAATATAAGCTGTCCTCCTGGGATGCCCTTGGAAAAGCTGCCGATGAGATTATTGGGGCAGTCACCCTACTTGATAGAGCAGGATTCCACGGACCGTATACAATGGCACTTGCACCTAGCCGTTATAACCTTCTCTTCAGACGCTTCCCACAAGGCGGCACTGAACTAGAGCACCTCCAGACCATTGTCACCGACGGCATCTACAAAGCTCCGATACTGGAGCACGGCGGAGTACTGCTCGCTTCAGGCGTCCAATTTGTTTCGATTATGCTCGGCCAGGATATGGCCGTAGGGTTCATAGGGCCTGTGGGCGAGAATCTGGAGTTCTCAATATCGGAAAGCTTGGCTCTGATGATCCGTGAGCCGAAGGCAATTTGCGCACTGAGATAGAACTATAACAGACGGAGAAGATCGCTTCTCCGTTCGGCGATTTTTTAAATACCTATAGCTTTACTTTATATTCTTATTACAATGTAAGCTAAAGCGTTTTGATATAATGATAATAAGAATAATAGCTGTAGGCAAGCTTAGGGAGACTTACTGGCATGGCGGAGTTGCAGATTACGCCAGGCGACTTCAACCTTACGCCAGGGTGGAGATCATCGAAATCCCAGACGTCCGAGTACCTGAAAATGCATCGCCTGCTGATGAGGCAAAGGTTGTAGCCAAAGAGGGCGATGTAATCCTTGAGAGGCTCAGAAGGCATACGGGAATTGTTGTTGCTCTCGACAGGCATGGCAAAACTCCAGATTCATTGGAGCTTGCCGGTTGGCTGGAAAAGCAAATGCTGGACGGCCAAAAGGAGATCGCATGGATTATTGGGGGCCCCTTGGGCCTTGCAGAACAAGTGATATCTCGAGCAGATTTGGTCTTATCATTCTCTACGCTGACCTTTCCCCATCAGATGGCGCGCTTAATGCTGCTTGAACAGATTTATCGGAGCTTCAGAATAATTCATCATGAGCCTTATCATAAATAAAAACTATTAAAGGTTAAATGTGGTAAAGGGGAGGCACCTGATGAAACGACATAAATAGCGATCGCGTATGTATATCGCATGTATATCCTATGTCTATAATCTGGTAGCTACAGCATTGCCTTTCCCTGCTGGCTTATCTGCTAGATAAATTTCGTAAGTACCTGAAAGGGTTCCATTTGAGGCTTCAAGTTCAAGCTTATGCCTTTTATCTATCTTGTTGATAGAGCCATCTTTTACAAGCTTGACATCAAGGCTGATGGCATTTCCGGATACTGAGCCGATTGCAGTCACTGGTATCTCTGTGCTATTTTCCTTCAAGCTTCCATATCCCTGAACTCTACTTCCCGATTGGATCAGAATAAGGTTCAGAGGAGTAGAGTTATCTCCAAACTCTACAAGCCATTTTCCTGAGATATCGAGCACTTTCGCGTTATTATTCGGAGCATTTTTAACAGAAGCGCTGTTATCCTTTGCTTTTGTCTGAGAATTGTCGGCAGCCTGGGAACTGCTTCCGGAAGCATTTCCATCCTGGCCAGGAGAGGCCAGTGCATCAAAGACAGGATCCTCTAGATAATCGGTATTGTCACGAACTACCCATCGTCCACATCCTGCAGATGCGTTAAAAGTAAGCAGCGCTAACATACATGCCATCATTACTATTATCATTGGCCTCATTCTGGTCATTTTGGGCTCCTTAATGAAATAATTATAAAAATTTATCAAAAACCAAGCATGGACACTATGCTCCAGGCCTGGTTGCTGCAACGCGGCCATTGCCGATTGAGGTCTCGCCTGAGTATGCCTGATAGCTGCCGGAAAGAGACCCATCGGCGAGCTTCAGGTCCATATTATAATGCTTGTCTATTTGATTCACATACTTTCCTACAACGGTCTTCACATTAAGCTTCAGGTTACCATTATTAATGGATCCGCTTGCAATCAACGGGATCTTTGTCTCACCGTCCAAGTTGCCTGATCCCATGATGCTTGCGCCCGTCTGAATCAATATCAGATCCATGGACTCTCCACTTTTATCAAGCTGGACAAGCCACTTGCCGCCCACATCGGCAGGCGCTGGTTCTGAAGAAACAGGCTCAGAAGAAACAGATGATTCACTTGAACCAGAGCTGGTATCAGAAGCAACCTCATCTGCCGAAGTTGTAGATTTAAGCGGTTTTGGACTCGAATCTGGCATGCTCATATTGGGTCCATTTGGATCTCCAGAGCTAAGGGGTGTTAAGTGCCGCTCATCCGGTGCAACTCTAGGTTTTGTTTTCGTCATGAAGCTATCGGTGCTGACGGTATGTGCAGTTGGATGCGGATTTGCATCATTCAAAGAGGAGGTTGAAACATCGGAGTTCGGCGCATTTATTGTGAAGCTGGCATCTTTTGAATCATCAAAGCTATCGGGGCCTGCATGCTTTCCATCTCTTACTCTGACCTCAATCTGGCTATCGCCTATATCTGATGCGGTTGTATTCCATGTCCAAACGTTATTGGTTGTCCAGTTGGTCTTCTCGACGAACTGATCGTTTGTCGCTGGCCCCTTTTGGAAGAATTTAAAAAGCAAACCGTTCTGGTCGACCGCAGCAGTCCAGGTTATGGTTGTACCTGCCCCTTGTGGGCTTGGCACATCCGAGGTCAGGCTGCGGATAATAGCTGCAGAATCGGCCTTGGCCAATTGACCGAGTTTGATAGATGGCTGATTTGCCATAGATGCTGCAGGCGTACCTGCGTCGCTAGGTACCCCTAGGTTTTGGTTTTTGCTTACATAAAAATCCTGATCATTGGTATCGCTGCCTAGCCAGTTGGTTCCACATCCTTGTCCACAGAGCGCTGGATGTGGGAGACATATAAGCAGGATTGCTAGGAGCAGTATTATCTTGAGCTTCATTATACTCTA
Organism: Methanotrichaceae archaeon; assembly: GCA_963803145.1. Taxonomy (GTDB): domain Archaea; phylum Halobacteriota; class Methanosarcinia; order Methanotrichales; family Methanotrichaceae; genus CAWBKV01. Next base: position 226,129 of record CAWDLW010000012.1, on the reverse strand, counting down.
AACCTCCACCATTTCCCCATTTAACGACTAAGGGTTTTAAAGGTTACCCTCGTTAGACGACATCCGTCGTAATATTTTCCTGCAAATCCATATATTTCCCTTTCGTGATGATGACTTTCAAGAATATACCTCCAAGTCGGTCCTAACGGCAGATAAATGTGTACAGCTTGCAACATCGTTAGCTTTATCAATCATTAGAGTTCAAGAATCCTGAATCGGCTTTCTGGCCAAAAGGTGAAATGATATGAATGCGTGGGATCGCTTTATCAGGTAGTATCAGATTTCTCGATACTACTTTACGCGACGGCGAACAGACTCCAGGAGTTTCACTGGACCTCGAAGAGAAGGTTGCTATTGCCAGGGCTTTGGATATTTTAGGCGTTCAAGTCATAGAGGCAGGCTCTGCGATGACATCTGAAGGCGAACGCAAATCCATAAAGGCCATAGCAGCTTGTGATTTAAGCGCAGAAATCTGCAGCTACGTCCGTGCACTTCCACAGGATATTGATGTTGCTTTGCGTTGCGATGTCGACTCAGTACACCTTGTCGTACCTGTATCAGACCTCCATATAGAGCGTAAGCTCAAGTCTGATAGAGGATCGGTATTGCGTAAGGCGGTCGAGGTAACTGAGTATGCCAAGGATCACGGCCTAATCGTTGAGCTTTCAGGCGAGGACGCGAGCAGAGCTGAGCTGGACTTTCTCATCTCCGTTTACACTAGCGGCATCGAGGCAGGCGCGGATCGGCTCTGCTTCTGCGACACAGTTGGAGTTCTTACTCCTGAGGTAGCCTATGATATCTTCTGCCGTATATCGAACTTGGGCGCGCCTATCAGCATACACTGCCATAACGATTTTGGAATGGCCACTGCCAACACGATCGCTGCCCTACGGGGAGGGGCATCACAGGCCCATGTGACAGTGAATGGGATTGGCGAGCGCGCTGGAAATGCGAGCCTCGAAGAGGTGGTCATGTCCCTTGAATCCCTGTATAAAATAAAGACTGGTCTTAGGTGCGAGGATCTCTATCAGATCTCAAGGATGGTATCGCATATGACCGGCATACCAGTCGCTCCCAATAAATCAATAGTGGGTGAAAACGCCTTTACGCATGAGGCAGGGATACATGTTCACGGCCTCCTGGCAGATACTGCAACCTACGAGCCAATTAGCCCCGAGCGTGTAGGCAGAAAGAGGCGTATAGTCCTCGGGAAACATGCAGGCCGAGCCTCAGTTGAGCTGGCACTCAAAGAGTTCAGGATCGGAACGACTGAGGACCAGCTTGCCCAGATTGTTGCTCGCGTCAAGGAGCTAGGCGATAAAGGCAAGCGAGTTTCAGACGCAGACCTCCAAACTATAGCGGAGTTTGTTCTCTCCATTCAGAAAGAACCGAAGGTCAGGCTGGAGGAGCTGACTGTAGTCGCAGGAAATACAGTCACTCCAACTGCCTCGGTGAAGCTGCGTCTTAATGGCTCAGAGAAGCTTGAGGCAGGGACAGGCGTAGGACCTGTGGATGCTGCCGTGAATGCCGTTCGGCGTGCGCTCTGCGGTGTAGCAGATGTGCGCCTTGATGAGTACCATGTAGATGCCATAACTGGCGGCACAAACGCATTGGTTGAGGTTTGGGTGACGATGGCTTTAGCTGATAGGAAGATAACTGCAAGAGGCGCAGGAGCTGATATAATCATGGCCTCTGTAGAAGCCGTGCTTGAGGGGATCAACAGGCTGATGCAGCTTGAGGAGGATAAACCAAATGTCGCTGACTAAACTTGGTGAACTCCCCGATGAGATTCAAGATAAGCCTAAGATGACTGGGGCTCAAGCAGTTCTTGAGTCCCTTAAAAGAGAGGGCGTAGATGTAATGTTTGGCCTGCCAGGCGGAGTGCTTCTGCCACTATATGATGCCATTTACAATTCCGATATACGGCATATCCTGGTCAGGCATGAGCAAGGGGCGGCGCACATGGCCGATGGCTATGCTCGGGCGACAGGAAAAGTAGGCGTCTGCATTGCTACTTCCGGGCCAGGAGCAACCAACCTTGTTACGGGAATCGCCAATGCCTACATGGACTCTGTGCCGATGGTCGCTATAACTGGCCAGGTAAATACATTCCTTATTGGAAAAGATGCATTTCAGGAGGCCGACATAACCGGCATAACCCTGCCAATTACCAAGCATAACTACCTTCTCAGAAGCGCCAAGGACATAACGCGCGTCTTCCGCGAGGCTTTTTATATAGCCAGAAGCGGTAGGCCAGGTCCAGTGCTGATTGATCTGCCTCGCGACGTTACTGTAGAAGAGGTAGAGTTCACGTGGCCCGAGGTAAACCTGCCGGGCTATCATCCATCAATCAAAGTTCACGAAATGCAGATCAAAAAGGCAGCCAAAGCATTGATGGATGCTGAAAAGCCTGTCATTTACGTCGGCGGAGGTGTGAAGTACGCCGATGCACATAAGGAACTGTTTGATTTGGCAACAAAGATCAATGCGCCTGTTACTACTACTCTCATGGGTATAGGCTGCTTCCCTGAGGATCATCCCCTATCCCTTGGCATGCTTGGAATGCATGGAACAAAGTATGCCAACTACGCGATCCAGGAATCCGACCTGCTCCTGGCAGTGGGAGCGAGATTCGATGATCGAGTTACAGGTAAGATTGCCAGCTTCGCGCCTTATGCCAAAATAGTCCACATAGATGTAGACCCGGCCGAAGTTGGAAAGAATGTGCGTGTGGATATTCCAGTTGTCGGGGATGCCAAGAACGCACTGGTTGCTCTGCTGAAGGAGGTAACACCCAAGCCCTGGTCCGCTTGGGACGAGAAGGTCGTCCAGTGGAAGCAGGATCATCCTCTGAAGTATATACCGGATATGAATGTTATAAAACCGCAGTTCGTCATAGAAAAGCTCTGTGAGCTGGCCCCGGACGCAATTATTACCACTGAGGTCGGCCAGAACCAGATGTGGGCAGCGCAGTTCTTTGTACATAAGGACCCGCGCAAGTTCATATCATCCGGCGGGCTAGGTACAATGGGCTATGGGTTCCCGGCCGCAATCGGCGCGAAAGTTGGGAGGCCTGAATGCGAGGTCATAGATGTTGCAGGTGATGGCAGCTTCCTCATGAACAGCCAGGAGCTTGCAACTGCGGTAGTCAACGAAATACCTGTCAAAGTGGCAATACTGAACAACGGCTGCCTCGGCATGGTTCGCCAGTGGCAGGAACTGTTCTTTGAGAAGAGGTATTCTGCCACAATTCTCGGACGCACAAGTCCCGACTTCGTCAAATTGGCAGAGGCATATGGAGCCGTCGGTCTGCGGGCGACGAAGCCTCAGGAGGTTGAACCGGTGATTAGAGCTGCCTTAGCCTCGGATAGGCCGACCATTATGGACTTCATTGTCAACCCTGTAGAGAATGTATCGCCGATGGTACCGGCAGGGGCTGCAATCAGCGAGATCCTTGAACTGGAATGGTGCGAGGAGTCGCACGCTGGCCACCTGGAAAGGATGTATGCCGAGTCCAGAAAGGAGATATTGGGCAGTGAGGGGTTCACATGAAGCACACCATTGCCGTGATAATGGAGAACAAGTCCGGCGTACTGACAAGGATCGCCGGGCTGTTCAGCCGCAGGTCGTTCAATATAGAAAGCCTCTCAGTCGGAGCTACAGATCACACCGAATACTCACGCATGACTTTGACTGTCGAAGGGGATGATGACGTATTGGAGCAGGTTACAAAGCAGCTCAGCAAGCTCATAAATGTGATTAGAGTAAGCGAGCTTGAACCTAAGGAGTCTGTCGAGCGCGAGCTGGCTGTGATAAAGGTGAGCGCCGACAAAGATAGCCGCAGTGAGATAATGCAGATGGTCGATATCTTCAGGGCAAATATAATCGATGTATCTGCAAGGTCTATGATAATCGAGGTAACAGGGGATTCGGAAAAGGTAGATGCCATAGTGCATATGCTCAGGCAATACGGCATCAAGGAGCTTGCAAGAACTGGCAAGGTCTCAATGGTGAGGGGCACGAAGGTGATTAAGGCTTAAGATGACTAAGGCTTAAGATGACTAAGGCTTAGTTTGAGCAAATAGGTACTCATCCACAAAAACAGGGCTTGATAATCGCCAAAAGCATCAATATTTTTATTGCCACTAGACTATGATAGATTAAGTAACATGAGTAAAAGCAAATAAAGGAGGCATAAATTTGGCAACAATATACCGTGATGGAGACGCAGATCTTCATGCATTGAAGGGCAAGACCGTCGCCATAATAGGATACGGCAATCAGGGGCATGCCCAGGGTGCAAACCTCAAGGATTCAGGCATTAATGTGATTGCAGCTGACCTTCAAGGAACCCCGGCATGGAGGCGCGCAGAGCAGGACGGCGTCAAGGTCATGAGCGTCTCAGAGGCTTCCAAGGCAGCAGATTATATCCAAATGCTTCTGCCTGATGAGCTGCAGGCCAGGATCTACAGGGAGCAGATAGCACCACATATGACAGAGGGCAAGGTGCTCGGGTTCTCGCACGGCTTCAATATACGCTACTTCCAGATAGTGCCGCCGAAGAACGTTGATGTCGTTATGATCGCTCCCAAGGGTCCTGGAGATCTGGTGAGGCGCCAGTTCCAGGAGGGAAAAGGCGTTCCATGCCTCGTTGCAATCGAGCAGGATGCATCCGGAAAGGCGCTACAAAGGGCGCTTGCGTATGCAAAGGGCATTGGAGGAACACGCGCCGGCGTTATCGAGACTACATTCCAGGAAGAGACAGAGACCGACCTATTTGGCGAGCAGGTCGACCTCTGCGGCGGGGTTACAGAGATGATAAAGGCGGCCTTCGAGACGCTTGTGGATGCGGGCTACCAGCCTGAGATCGCCTACTTCGAGGCGTGCCATGAGCTGAAGCTGATCGTTGATCTGATCTACGAGGGCGGGTTCATGAGGATGTGGAACAACGTCTCAAACACAGCAGAGTACGGCGGCATGACCCGCGGAGCCAGAATCATCAACGAGGAATCACGGGCTGAAATGGAGGAGATCCTGGCCGAGATCCAGTCTGGAGAGTTTGCACGCGAATGGATTTTAGAGTCGCAGGCAGGGCTGCCGGTAAAGAAATCTCTGGAGAAGGAGGAATCGGAGCACCCGATAGAGAAGGTCGGCGCCGAGCTGCGCTCAATGATGCCGTGGCTACAGAGATAGAAGTAAAGTATATATCATGGGACGTTGTAGCATGGTCTTGACGAGTGCCAAATAAGGCGCTCGATATAGGCCATGCTATAATATGGCCAGTGATAAACAATTATAACTCAACAAACAAAACTACATCACAAGGAGGGAGGAGCGGTTCCAGAAGCGCGGCGGGGACAAACGCCGCGCTTCGGGAGCTGTATACTAATTTTAAGTTATATCTTATTGGGATCAAAACTTGATTTGGATGGATATTTAATGATAAATAGATTAATAATAAAAAATTTTAGGTCTATAAAAAATTTAGATATCGAACTTGAGAACCTAAATGCTTTTATTGGTCCCAATAGTGCAGGTAAATCGAATATACTTAAAGCTCTAAATTTAATTATTGGAAATACTTGGCCAACTATCAGATCGTTCGATGAGACAGACTTCTACTGCTATAATAAATCGAATGACATCGTTATCGAGATAAGATTTTCAAATCCAATAAAATATTTCTCAAATGATGTTTATGGATTCCGGTTGACATGCAACGGTCGTGATACTGATTATGTGGCTATAGATAACGATGGACAAAATTTAACTTACTTTACAAGTGGAAAAGATATAAGAGTAAACAGTCAAATGAAAGATAACATTAATATGATGTATTTACCTCTGGATCGCCAGGCGTATCAGCAAATTAAACCATCTCGATGGACTGTTTATGGTAAATTGATCAAATATGTATCAGATCAGATTGGGAATGATGACAAAGAGGAATTTAAAACAGATTTAGATAGATCATATGGAGTTAATTTATACCCCCTATATAAGAGATGCTGAAATTAAGTTGAATGAATTTGTTAAAGAACAGATTGGATTGGAACTCGAATTAAGTCTGTCTATTATTGATCCTACTATGATCTTAAGGGATCTTCGACCTTTTATATCAAGTGCATATTCAGACGTTAATGTTGATGTGGGTGATGAAGGGGCAGGAGTTCAAAGTGCTGTAGCCATAGCTATTGCTAGAACGTATGCCGAAATAGTGAGCCAACCCTTAATATTAACTATAGAAGAGCCCGAATTATATCTTCACCCCCATGGTTGTAGACATTTTTATAACATTTTAAAGGATCTATCTACTCATGGCGTTCAGATAATGTACACAACGCATGAGCGATGTTTTATAAATATTGCTGACTTTGAATCAGTGTACGTAGTTAAAAAGGAAAACAAAGAGACCAAAGTCTATTTTGGTAGGGGTAATATCTCAGATATAAATATAATAAAGGCAGCTTCTAAATTTGATGAAGAGTTAAATGAAGTTTTCTTTGCAGAGAAAGTGGTTTTAGTCGAGGGGCCAGACGATAAGATTGCGTGTACAATTGCGTTAGAGCGATTAAATGTTGAGATAAATAAGCACAATATATCAATTGTAGATTGCGGCGGAAACACTGGTATTAAACCAGTGGCAGAGATACTCAAGAAATTTAATATAAATATCTTTGCTCTTGTAGATGAAGATCCAGGAGAGCCAAGCACTCTACTAAGGATAACCGAAATAAGGTCCCTAATAGGCGATGGAAATGTATTATATCAATCTCCTAACCTCGAAGGCTTATTCGGGCAAAGTCAAAAATTTAAAAAAGAAACTGCATTGAGATTATTGCCAGCTTGGTTTATGGAGAATGCAGTTCCTGATGTTTATTTGAATCTAAAAACGTTATTGAATGCATAATTAAACGCTAGCTAAATATGCAATGCTATTAAGTTGATTTGTAGCATAATATAAAAAGTCTGAAGATACCTATTCAGATACCCTGGCTTCAAGAATAAATGGTGTTACTACTAATATCCTTCACGTACCATTCCATACTGCTAAAATATGGATATATACTACACTTTAGTACCCGCAGATCCTTCCAGTCACCCTTCTGGGCTCATAGTAAGCGCGAACTCAGGGCATCTCTGTAGCATTTCAGCATTCCAGGATATCGGAGCAGAATCAAATTCCTCGGCAACAGCTACATAGATAGCATCAGCGCCCCTGAGACTATATTCTATGGCTATTTCTGCCGCACGTCTGGCAAGCCACAGATATCGAAAAAGGCTCTAATAACAATATTCGCATTTGGGACTGTATGAGTTTTCATTAGCCTACACTTACTTTGGGGCTAAAACTAATGGCTGTCCTAGCGCGCTCAGTCGCCGCGCGGGCTACCCCTGGCCCCTCTACGGGGGAAGGCTTATGATAACGATAGGCTAAACAGCTAAAGGGGATAGATTATTGAGTCTTGATCAGCGCTTAGATTCAGAGCCTACGCATGATATTATAGTTCATATTCCTCCAAAGAGAAAGCATTCAGTTGAGCTGGATGTAAAGAGGATCAGAAAAGCAGTGCCAAAGATCGTAGAGCCTGAGTCCATTTAGCCGCCAGCAAAATGATGAATTATCCTTGGTAGGATATTGTAGATGGTAAGCGATCCTCTTGCACAGGATGATTTCATTAACATGTGATAAACAACAATTTATTATCCATTTAATCCCCTGTAGATATAAAGCCATGAAGGTAGGTTTAGATGAATGGTGCAGCAGAGTCTTTAAGCTTTCAAGATTTGATCGATGCAGTCGAGTCTCTGCTCCTCGATGATCAGTCTATGTTGATCGAGATCATCAATAAGCGTATCATTGAGAAGCGCCGAGCAAAGCTTGTAATCGAAGTAAAGGAAGCCCAAGACGCATTCGAACGTGGAGAAGTTAGACGAGGAACAGTGAAGGATCTAATAAGGGATCTGGAATACTGAAAGAACCATAGTATTCATCTTAAACACAATAAGGGCTCGTTCATCTTATTCTAATCAACCATATAGCCTATCGTTTTCTAAAGCCTTCCCCCAGAGAGGGGTTAGGGGAAGCCCGCCCGGCGATTGAGGGCGCTAGTTGTAGCCGTTAGCTCTAGCCCCAGAATAAGTGTAAAGCTAATGACTATTTTCGTTCTTTGGGCGCAATTCAATCCCTACCTAAGAAAGAATCATAATGTTTTGTTTATGAATCACTGACGGCCTCGTGAATACCGAATAGAATAGTAATTGCCTTTCATGATATTTTGGGAAAAGAATGAGTCTCGATGAAAGCCCAATGAGTGCCCACATCCGGCTATCAAATCCACCAAGTGACTGAGTGTATTTATAGAGGTTATAGAGCTAGAACATGCCAAATTGCACCAACTTACTCTCATGTAAGTCATTTGACCTAACCTTGTGCATGTTGCATTTGCTAAAACGATTTTCCAGAGAAAAGACCCTTGTTATCCGAAAGATGAGCTAGCTGGCCTCTACATGAGTTCCATCTATAAAAAATGCTTTTATAAAATTGGCTGGAACGTAAGCTGTGAGGTTGGGATATGCCTAAGATTGACGATTACGCAGCCATTGTTGGACAGGACACCATAAATGAACTATATTCGCTAGCTGAAGGGTCCCAGGGAAAAATACTACAAAATATAAACTCGACCTATGTCGGAGGAGGCGTAGCCGAGATACTCTCAAGGATGCTGCCTTTATTCAAGCAGCTTGGAGTCGATATCAGATGGGATGTCATAAAAGGCGATGATAGATTCTTCGGCATCACCAAGAAGTTCCACAATTCATTGCAGGGATTTAATACCGATATAACAAATGATGATCTTGCATATTTCATGGAGATCGGCAGGATGAATGCCGAGGCGACTGATATCTATGGAGATATTGTACTCGTTCATGACCCCCAGCCTATTACTCTGATCGATAAAAGAGAAGACGATGGACGGACATGGCTCTGGAGATGCCATATCGATCTATCGGAGCCCCAGATGGGACCATTGAATTTCTTGAACAATTATATTAAGAGATATGATTATGCGATAATCTCAGCACAGAAATATGCACAGAGAAGTCTGGGCGCTGAGCAGATAATCATCCCGCCGTCAATTGATCCATTGAGCGATAAAAATAAGGAGCTATCCGATGGTTTCATCTCCTCAACCCTTAACCGCTTTGGAATCGACCAGGAGCGCCCAATAGTAACACAGGTCTCTCGCTTTGATAAACTGAAGAACCCGATAGGGGTCATTGAGGCGTATAAGAAGGTCAAAGAAGATATCGATTGCCAGCTTGTCCTTGCAGGCGGTAGTGCCACTGACGATCCGGAGGGGCCTGCAGTTCTTGAGAAGGTTCTATGCGCTGCAAAGGAGGATACGGATATTCATGTCCTTGATCTTCCGCCAACGAGCCATCTGGAGATCAATGCGCTACAGAGGGCATCCACCGTGGTGCTTCAAAACTCGCTCCGAGAGGGATTCGGGCTGACGGTTACAGAGGCGCTGTGGAAGGCAAAGCCTGTAATAGCATCTGCAGTAGGAGGAATTCCACTGCAGATAAATCATGGCACCTCAGGCATCCTCACAAGTTCATCTGATGAAACAGTATTCTATCTGAAGAAACTCCTGATGGAGCCGGAGTATGCGAAGATTCTCGGAATAAACGGCAAAGAGCATGTCAGGAATAATTTCCTTATAACCAGGCATATCAAAGATTATCTACTGCTTCTCTTGGCCCTGTCTGAAATGAAGGGTCATAGTATCAAAGGGTCGAAAGGGTCGGCAGGAAGGCAAGAGATTAAGGAGATTAAATCAGCGATTCATGCTGTAGCAAGCTGCGAGATATCCTGAGGGTCCAGCTATCTGGATACGCTCGCCATATCATTTTTCTGAGTATCTTTAAGCCTTTCTCTTTTCGTTCGCATCGTAATACATCACATGCAAAAGTTATTAATACATTAGATCCTTTCCTGTATTGGGGTAGCAATGGAAGAGAGCGATCGCGAGTTTCTCCGGGCGCTCCATGAGGAGAAAATTAGGACGCAGAATGAGCGAGCAGATTATGTCACAAGAAAGCTAGCCTTTGTCACAGTGCTTTTCGGCATAAGCTCGGTAAACCTCGGGATCAAGATTGCAGATATATATTGGCTTCTTTATTTTATACCATTAGTTGCTATCAGCTATGATCTATATATTATGTCTGCAGATTCCAGGATCAAAAGGATCGGCATCTTCCTCGGCAAACACCCTGCATCTCGCGCAGGAACGGCTGAGCGAGAGTGGGAGCATTTTTGTACAGAATACCGGGATAGCATCGCACCTTCGGCCAACATCTTCTTCTCCATAATAGTAACCCTGGCAGCAGCGATGTTCGTTCACACACAGCAGCCTGCACTTATAGGATATTTGAAGCTGGGGTTCGCCGCGTGGCTTACATTCTCTTTGGCAGCCATTATTGGACTCTGGATTAGGCATCAGGATCTGATAAAGAAGATTGGCGAATATGAGCCTCTCCTCAGGCAGGTCTAATCCGACTCCCAAAAATTAACGGCATCGGTAAACTACTTCATGATATCTTTTAGCTTCAGTCACTGATTGATGAACTACCTTTAAGGCTGCAATCTTCTATTGCGAAGAAAAATTAATTAAAGCCTAGAACCAACATTAAAAGATACGACTCGAGGATAATTAAAGTTCAAAAAATAAGTCACAATAAATAAAGGTATTATTATGATGAAAGAACGTGAGATCAAGAGAGCGGTGAGAGAGGGATATGCCCGTATAGCAAAGAGAGCTACATCCAATTATGCATCTAAAAGCTGTTGCGGATGCACAGATCTTCCTGAGGAGATCAGCAAAAGATTAGGCTATACAGATGAGGAGATTCAGGCGGCTCCTCCAGGGTCCAACCTTGGGCTTGGCTGCGGCAATCCAGTGGCTTTGGCATCGATAAAAGAAGGCGAAATCGTCCTAGATATGGGTTCTGGAGCAGGCTTCGACTGTTTCCTCGCATCCAACCAGGTGGGCCAGAGCGGCAAGGTCATAGGAGTTGATATGACTTCAGAGATGGTGGAGAAAGCCAGGGCAAACGCAAGGAAGGGAGGCTACACCAATATAGACTTCCGGCAGGGCGACCTTGAGAATATGCCGGTCGCCGATAATTACGTAGATGTAGTAATATCCAATTGCGTCATAAATTTAGTTCCGAGCAAAGATATGGCATTCAAGGAGGCATTTCGGGTTTTGAAGCCTGGAGGAAGGCTCGCAGTTTCTGATATAGTCCTTCTGAGAGATCTGCCCGAGTTTGTAAAAAGATCTACTGATGCATACATCGGCTGCCTGGCAGGTGCAATCATGAAGGAAGATTACCTGAATATCATCAAATCCGAGGGCTTTACGAACATCATGGTTATGGATGAGACTGCCTTCCCAATTGAGTCTCTGGTCTCTGAATCTGCAGGATCTCCCATCCAAGATATGCCAAAGCTATCGCAGGAGCAGCTTAGAGATGTATCAGATTCTATATCAAGCATAAAAGTTAGTGCAACAAAGCCAGGATAGATTTCTGAGATTTTTTGGCTTATTTTGCAAAAGCAAGAGCTAAAGCTGCTTAGCCATCAACATATTCAGGCTAAGAATAATCTCCTAATCTTATTTTTGAATGCTCAAAGGATCTTATTTATCTTTAGCCAAGGATTCGGCTTTGCACCTAAAGTCTTGAAAAATAAGTACTTTAGGTGCAGAATTGACTTTAGGTGTAAAGCCGAACCACGCTTTCTTTTCTCATTGAAAATATCTGGGCTTTCCCTTTCTCATCGCCCTGTAAAGTAGTTGCAATAATGTCGGATGTTGAAAGGTTCGGCCCATTCTACGAAGGATTGTATACGCCTTGATAAGCACCCGGTAACCTTTACGTCAGTGGCGTGAGCTGTATCTGTTTCGATAGGTTATAGGCGGTCGTCAGGTCGGTATCGTTATACACGAGCACCCTTCCGATGACCAGCACGGAATTGTCCGAAAAGGCTATCTGCGTCATTCCCGATGGTAGATTCCCCTTCCAGCCTGGTCCACTCATTAGATAGTCACCCGCCTGAGTACCGGTGGTGCGCTGGCCGACATAGGAGGTGTCACCCCAGGGGTCGACGAACTCGATACAGTAGTATCGTATTATCCATGTTCGGCACGTGCAAAACCTGCGGCCCTTTGCTCAGGTCAAGCACGCCTATCGTGTAGAGCGTGTCGTGGTTTCCGCCTGCCACATTGTTGTGTGTGGACGGGGAAGCGAGGGTGGGCAGCGTGTAGAGCGTATTGGCGGGAATGCCCGTGGAATTTGGCGTTGCTCCGTCGCCGTTATTGATTATCGCATTATCCCACGCGTTGTAAATTAGATGCGGATAATAGTAGACGTAGGCGACGGTGCCTACCCCCCACACTACGAGCACTACTAAGGCGAACAAGAGCAGTTGCTTGTGTTTGATATTCGGCATCAGCTCACCTCCACGACGGGCGGCACCTGGTACGAACCGTTCAGGATCGCCGGGCCAGGCAGGTAGGCACGCAGCCACAGCATGAAGTCGCCGGAGGGCGCCGGCAGCCAGTTGGAATCATTGCCGGATGGAGGTGCGTTCTGTATGTAAATATCAACGGACCCATCCGCGTTCGGCGTAAGGTTCGACAATGAACCGACGTTATAACGATTTATCGAATTGTTCACCATGTAATAATTTGAGTCTTCCATTGTCAACGACCAGAAGGCATTGTTTGGAGGGAGCCCTCCGGCGGGGAAGTGCATTATATAGTCATGTGTTCCGTTCAGCTTGCTACCCGTGCTGTCCACGGTTGTCGTCCAGTACACTGCCTCCGCTGGCACGTTAGCGGCGGTAAGGACCTGGGCGAATGCTGCCCGTAAGAGAATGTTGTTGCCCCATTCACCGTAATTCAAGGTGGTGCTCCAGCCATTGACATTCGTTTCCATGGTGTGTGCCTCATAGTAAATGAGAATGCCTCCTGTGAGGAATGCCAGCACCGCCCCCACGATAATTCCCAGCGCTATCACAGCGATGATTTTCATTTTGGTCATTTTGGGTGGCACTGCGTTTGTGGGCGTTTTTATGGTCTCCTTTTTTCCAGAGCTGAAGTATCCGATAATAGCGCCAATAATGAGCAGGACTATAGTTATTATTATCATTAACGGCGTATGGGCTGCATGTGTCGGACCATACTCTATCCTTAAGAGTAATAAACCAATTATGCCTATAATTAAGCCTACTGCTCCACCTATTATTGTACCGTATAGCTTATTCGTGTTTTAACCTCTATTTTACGCATTAACCCTGCCACCGTCACATATTCGGTCGCTATTATAACTGTTGGATTTGCAAAAATATAAAACTGATGATACTATATCCCCCACAATATCGTGGGTCTAATTTGAACTGAGCTTCTGTCAAAGTGACTTTATATGCAAAGCCGAAGGATTCGGGATATTTAAATAGTAATTATCCTAATAGTTAAAATTAACTTCCATAGTTAGAGCAGGACCCAAGCACATCGATAGAGATAAAGAGGATGATATATTCAATATTAGATGATTTATATATAATTTAGTTTACAATGTATTGATAGCTTTGGGGATGGGTTTATGGCAGACACAGTTGAGACGGTACCGGCTGCGCATCATGAGCCAATGGCGTATCAGGGCGTAGGAACAAGATTTGTGGCATTGCTGATAGATAGCATAATTTTGGGAATAGTAGGCTGGTTTTTAGGCATTCTGTTTGGCGTCTATACTACAGGCTTCTATATGAACCCCCAGGGAGCGTTATCCGGGTGGGGTATAGTTACGTTCGTAATATACATCGCCTATTATACTTACCTTGAGGGAACCAGGGGACAAACGATAGGTAAGATGGCCATGAAAATAAAAGTGGTTAAGGAAGATGGAAGCCCCATAGATATGGGCACAGCATTCGTAAGAAACATACTCAGAGTAATCGATGGCCTCATCTTTTATCTAATTGGAGCAATACTTATCTGGACATCACACAAAAAGCAGAGGCTCGGGGATAGGGCAGCGAAGACTGTCGTAATCAAAGCCTGAGACCTCTAAACTATTTTATACTTTTATTTCAACAGTATCGATGACATGCCGAACATACCGATCTTACTGACCTTACCGATCGATATTCCTTCATTCTATCTTGACCTTATGTATCCCCTTATCTTTATTCAAAACATCCCCCAGAGAAGGTGCCATTTCAATAAGCTGATCGATGGTGTAATCCTTGTCTGTAAAAGAGAGCACATACTCTTCATTTTGCTCACTGACTACTATAGCCAGTGGATTAGCCCATCCTCCAAGGATTTTTCCGTCATCGGTCTTCATGATAGTGACTCTGGCTAAAAAATAGAGTGTCCTATTGTCTATTCTCAGAGCCTCACCTATCTTTATATCGGTCTCAATTCTGGGGATTTTTCCGGTGTCGATCTTCAAGAGACACCACCCTTCACAAGTTCAAATATCAGCTTCCTCGTCTTCTCCTCTTCTAATGCTTTTGCGGCAGCTACTACAAACCATAGCATTCTTGCCTCAATCACAGCTAATATAGATCCCTCAAGTTGGGCTCCATCAAATCGAGGCTCTATAGAAATATCCGTTCTATAAAGGCCAGTTGCAGAGGCTATTGACCAGAGATAGCCGTTCACCACGGCTGTATCTACAGGATCATCTAGTCCAAAGGATATTTCGCAAAAAAATCTCTTTATATTTATGGATTTTATGAGATCGATGAGTATCTGGGCGATCTGGGGAAAGGCATCGATAATGAGCCTTACTTGCGTCTGAGGCGGTATCTTGATTGGCTTTTGATCAGCGCCTATATTTGCATCCTCATAAGTTTTCTCATCATACTCCTTTTCAGAGGCATCGACCGTCTTCGAGGCGATAGCTTCCTGATGCTCTTGATTTTCCACGATCCCCTCAGTAGGACTAGCTTGTATCGAAGGAATCTCACCTTTCTTTAGCGTAAAGCCTAAAAAGCTGAGTTTATAAAAACTCTGCAAAGATATATCTTCCTTTCCGAGGCTAAAGTAAAGACGGAAGGGACCTAGCAGAAAGACCATCAAAAGGACTATTAAGATTAGAATTATTGCAATTGCTAATGTATTCATCTTCTGATACCTACTTTATCTCCACCCTGGCTGTATTAGGAATATGCGATGGCTTATTTTCACTGGCCGTACTACTAGCCTTCAGTCTTGAGACCACTGCTGAGGCTATGTGATTCAGGGATTCTGCAAGCTCAACTTGAGTGGATGGCTTGGTCAGGGGAATAACCCTGATCCCCTCAGGCCCTTGGATGCTTTTGGAAATGACAACCACGGCTACAGGGAATATGCCGCCGCCTCCACCTGCGTTGCCGTCAGCACAACTATCCTGAGCTCCGCAATGAAGTCCAGTGCCGAAAACAATGCCCATCTTGGTAACAGGCAGAATTATCTTGTCCCCTATCGCTATAGGCTCGCCAATTATGCTATCTACCGACAAAGATTCATAAAGTTCGTCTATTGCAGCCTTTACAGCATAATTAGTGGCCATTTATATCTCCTTAAATAACTATTGTTCCGACGTATATACATTTTTCCGCTTGAAGGTTCATAGATTTATAATTCCTTAATCAACTTAATGTATTATATCTCTCGCAGGCAAATACTCAATTAGTATTCAAAACAAATTTTCATACAACGAAAGCCTTGCCGTCATCGACTTTTACCCTAATCGACGAGTAGCCGCCTGTTGCCATTTTGAGCATAGGTGGCGATTTCATCTGCCTGGCTCTGGCTACAGGATCATAATATTCGAGATGCCATATGTCGTCTTTAAACGAAGCATTGATTGCAACAGCATATGCCCTCCAGCGAAAGAGCACTACCTGTGGCAGCCTGTTTGCTGCCGCCAATGCAGCTCCGATATCCTCATTTGAATTGTTTCTATCCGACGATATTTCCAGATATGGAAAGGCCGCCATATGCTGCATATCCCCAGAAAGAAGGTCATACTCATATACATCAAACCAGCTTCCGTTGTCCTCAAGAACACTCCATTTAAACAGATCTGTGTCAGGATAGCTCTTAGCATTTGCATCTCCTAGAAAACTCTCTGACATCTCCTTTCCATCTATCCTGATAAGCCCCACTGCTATTATTACTATTAAAAAGACAGCTAATAGCCTCACCTTTGTCGATCTGCTTTGGCTGTTTCTCAGGCCGTTTCTCAGCAGCACGGCGATGATTGCCAGGCTTGTTATTGCAAGCACGATCTCAATAGGGGAGAATATATCGGCAGACACCCTTGATGCATCAAGCGGATAAAACAGAGGAACTCCCCATGTGGTCAGATAATCCAGGAGAAGATGGCTCAATACGCCTACATAGACAAATATAAGGGCCCTTCCTGTTAGGGAAATATCGAAGTCCGCTAACCTATTGATCGCACTTTTAACTTTGCCGCGTGATAGTATGTATAGCATTATAAGCGATAATAGAAGACCGAATATCAGCGTATGAGTAATTCCTCTGTGAGTAAGCAAAAGATCGCTCGGATAGAGGTAGTTAATCCACAGGATAAGGAAATCCAGATCAGGGATAATCCCACCCACGACTAAAGCTGTAAGATCTCTCTTGTTCAGCTTCACAAGGCTACCTACGAGGTAAGGAAGCAATGCATGGGAGAAGATATCCATATGCTTACTTCACCATCTTAGGCTTCTGATATTATCGTATTTCGGCATCCAGCACTATCACATTCGGCTCTCGTCTTAAACCTTGCCAAAGCTCATCCGTTATTGCACCAGCATAGATAAATTATCATAACGGCTCTGATGCTGAATAGAACCGCTGAGCAGCAAGTTTAATTCGCAGGGGCGGAGAGGACGGAACGAGAAGTCCCCGGCCTTCAGGCCGTGGGATGAGAGTGGAGTCCTCCCGTCTTCTCGCGTAATCAATAACTATTTAACCTTATTAAGCAACTTATCATCAATGCTTAAATCGTATTGCTCTAGACTATTCCCGACAAAATCTCAAGTCCGTATCCTAGAAAGGCAGCTTGAGCTTTGCAGGCAAGTCTATAATGATACCTTGGCATATCGAAAGAACGCGTGGGAGAAAGAGCAACGACAAGTCAAGCGTTTTGAGACTCAGGATAGATTACCTCAATTGAAAGTAAATCATCCTGAGTTCAAAGAAGTCCATTCTCTCACGCTTCAAAACGTTGTTCTGAGGGTAGAACTTGCCTTCAAAGCATTCTTTCGAAGAGTTAAAGCTGGCGAGAATCCCGGATATCCTAGATTCAAAGGAAAAGGCCGGTATGACAGTATTACATATCCTCAATCCGGGTTCGGATTGGATTCTGGCAAACTCCATCTCTCCAAGATCGGTGATATCAAGGTCAAGCTCCATAGACCTATTAATGGCAAGATCAAGACCTGCGTAGTTAGGAAAATGCCCACTGGCAAATGGTTTGCTTGCCTCTCAGTTGAGTTGGAAGACATACCCCTGCCTCCCTGGAAAGATGGTTCAGTCGTAGGGATTGATGTAGGCTTGGAGAGTTTCGCGACTCTCTCCAATGGTGAGACGATTGCTAATCCTAGATTCTTCAGGGATGAGGAAAAAGAGCTTGCTAAGGTTCAAAGGAAGCTCTCAAAAGCTCCGAAAGGTTCACCTGAGAGGAGAGCTGCCTTAAAGGTCGTCGAACGAGTCCATGAGAGGATCGCTAACAGGCGAAACGATTTTGCCAACCAGGTTAGCCGTGAGTTGGTGGATCGATTTGGCGTAATAGTCTTTGAAGACCTTGATATCCGAAATATGCTCAAAAACCATTGCCTAGCTAAATCTATCTCGGATGTGGCTTGGAATATGCTGGTGAAGGCAACTGAGAGCAAAGCAGTATACGCTGGTTCAAAGGTTGTACTGGTAGATCCAGGACTAACATCTCAGATGTGTTCCAGGTGTGGTCTAATAGTCAAAAAAGATCTCTCTGAAAGAATCCATAGCTGCTCGGAATGTGGCTTGTCCATGGATAGAGATCTGAATGCAGCGATCAACATTCTGAGATTGGGGATGCAATCTCTTCGCAAAAGCGATAGAAGCTCCGCCCTTTAGGGCGGGGAGCGTTCACTCTCCTAAAAGTCCTAAAATAAGTAGAGGCATTATGGAGGTTCTGAAAGTCCCTTATACATTACTCAGGCATACTAACTTTCTGATTGAAAATAGAGATACTGCGATGTTCCAGATATTCCAGGGCAAGCATATGGCAACCATAGCCTCAAAGCTAGCCAAGGAGTAAACCCTCAAGCATTATTACTCACATAGCAATAGTAACCTTTAATTAGTAATCGTAAAATAATCTAGAAAAAAGAGGCATATGATATGTGCAGAACTGATGGGCCTATGGGCATGAAAGAAGGAATGGGACATATGGAACATATGGGCATGATGCATCATATGATGGGCGGAGAGGCATCCGCTTTTCCCTTGATCGGAGATAAGTTCCCACAGATGGAGGTAAAGACTACCCAAGGAACTCTTAAGCTACCTGATCACTTTGCAGGCAAATGGTTTGTGCTCTTCAGCCATCCGGCGGACTTCACGCCAGTATGTACCACGGAGTTCGTGGGGTTCGAGAAAAGAAGGCCTGAGTTTGAAAAGCTGAACTGCGGGCTTATTGGCCTCTCCATCGATCAGGTATTCTCCCATATGAAGTGGACGCAGTGGATCAAGGAGAATTTGGGCGTAGAGATCAAGTTCCCAATCATCGCAGACGATCAAGGAAAGATTGCCGCAAAGATGGGGATGATCCATCCGGGAAAAGGGACGAATACAGTCAGGGCAGTATTTATCGTCGATCCAGAGGGAACTGTTAGACTGATACTCTTCTATCCCCAGGAGGTCGGCAGAAACATGGATGAAATCCTGAGGGCCGTTAATGCACTTCAAACCACAGATAAGTATAAGGTGTCTGCGCCTGCCAACTGGCCGAAAAATGAGCTTATCGGCGAGGATGTGATCATACCGCCGCCTGCAGACGAAAAGACTGCTAAGACACGTGTTACCGGCGGAGAGATAATCTGCTACGATTGGTGGTTCTGCCACAAGAAATTATGATTCTACCGGGATATTATATCCTGGTAAGTCCTTTTTTTTAGTGGATGATACTGCCTAAGTATAATTGCTACTGCTTTAATCGATAATCACAAGGAAGTGATTGAGCGAATCTCGATTGTTTCGAGCGATCCGATTGAGAAATGATAGTTTACTGGACCGCAGTCTAAAATGCCTCTTTGGCAAAAGTTTCTAGGGAGGGATGGCATGAGACTGCGGCCCTTCATAGATGATAATAATAGTAGTACTAATACAGTATATAAATTTTCCTATTCCCTCTGAAAATCATATTCTTTCGCATATGGTTTTACCGCTATTTTCCAATATATTAGATGCTTCCGTCATGAGTATAGCCACCATACACCACAGCCTTTTTTTAGGAGATGCATTCACTATCGGTTATAATCGCTGTTATAGGCTTTCTGCTTGCATTCTCTTTAACAAAGCTAGCTGTTAAATATGTCCGCTAGATAAAAATTACCGTAACATCGTCGGGATAGTATATTAGTATAGGATGATATTTTAGGAGTATTCTAAAAGGAAAAATGCAATCATCACTAAATGATATATTTAATTACTCTAACAAGTACATTTGATGTAGTTGCGAAATATCATGGCATCTAAAAAGAATATACACATCGGTAGATAAATGTCAAACTTTTGTATGAATCAACAAAATTAAGAAAAGATTGTTGGACATGGATACGATTTAGAACCATAGAATAATTAATCAAAGTTCGTATACTCTTATAAATTTAAAGACTAGTTAATAGAGTGGAAGGACCGTACGTAGAATAAATACGGGTGGAGTGTGGGATATGTTAAAAGCGATAATTTCTGCAATGGTAGCCTTTATGCTGTTTGTTTTCCCGGTTTTATTTTACATTAGTCAAACAGCTGAAAGCCAAGATAACAATGTTTATGTCGCAAGCTCACAGCTTGTCGCAGAGGATAATTGCATTGTTGGCGGCGATATCACTCAAGTATCTGTAATTGAATCTGGAACACCAACTTCCGGAGATAACTCTGGAGGGGGGTCAGGTGGCAATAATAACGGCGGTGGAGATAACGGTGGTTCTGGGGGCAATTCCGGAGGCGGCTCTGATGAAGGAAACGGAGGCGGATCAAATGGTGGTTCAGGTGGAAATGGCGGCTCTGACGGAAATGGAGGTTCTGGGGGCAGCAACAACGGAGGCAGCAGTGGCGGTTCTGGGGAGGTTCCTCAGAGCAATTCCGGCGGAGGATCTAGCGTAGTATCAGGCGGATCTGACGTTGTAGCGCCAGGGCAGGCATCTGGCAATTCAACTGGACCAGTAGTAATAAATGAGATCCATCCCGGCATAGGGGCATCTGCAAAGAGTGGAAATGGGATGGTGGAGCTGTATAACCCTGGGAATACCCCAGTAAATGTAAATCTATGGTACTTGAGAAACATAAGTGGAGATGTTATAGGAACGATAAATGATCAAGTGATTGCCCCATTTGGGTTCTTAGTAGTTGATGTGACCGGGCTTACAGGAGATTACCAAGATGTCACTCTCTTTGATTCCGGAGACAATCGAAGGGATTTTGTAATGTATACAGGAGCCGGATCTCATAACGGCCTATGCTATGCTAGGATACCAGATGGTGCAGATAACTGGGCGTGGACTGCATGTACTCTAGGATCTTCAAACCAGCAGGGATCTTCCTAATAATCATTTCATATACCCTGCACCTTTTTTCTAGTTATTTTCATAACTTAACAATATTATAACGAAGAGAAATAACTGGCAAAATGCCCTTTCATTCGGTTGAATGATTGTGAATACTGAGGTGGCCAGGCCGAATGCCCAAATACGAAAGCTGTGATCACTATACGAAGGCTATAGCAATTTATGGATCTCCTTGAGCCCGCTCAAAAGCTCCTTTCCTTTATCTGTGGTTTTATACTTCCTGGTAGGTCCTTCTGTCAATGATATGAATCCGTTCTTTATTAAGGAATCAAGGTAGGGAACTACTGTTGCAAAGTTCAGATTGCTTTTATAAACAATAACCGTCTTGTTGGCATCAGTTAGACAGGTCTCCAGGACCCTGATTATAATCTCCTCCTTAGTTCTTCTCATAATCTCAGTTAAGTACTTGAAATATCTCTATTAAAAGCGTTCCGCCTGGTAACGATCTAAATCTAAGTTAGTATTATAAATACGTATTGATAATACAGATTTATAATTCTCTTAAAGCAGCTCTATGATATTTTCCAAAGCAAATTCTTATTTTCCATTGGCATAAATTTGAAAGGCCTAATATGCAAATGAAAGAACAATATATGGTTTCTACCATAACAAAGACCGAGCTAAATGCAGAATCCATTCAAAATAGTTCGCGAGGCACTTTTAGAAGAGATGAATCGGCTCTAAGGGCTTATGCTGGTGAAGGCCAATAAAATAGAACCGGAATTAGATCAAAAGCCAGATAAACATGCAGTAAACATGGAATAGCAAAGGGCTTGCTCTCATGGCTTTGGGCAAAGGCATAGAGGCAGATGCTGCCTTTGCCAATGCAGGGATGTTTGAGAAATGATCTACTGTGAAAGAGGCGCACAATGAGCGCAATAGAGACAAAGGATCTGACTAAAAAGTTCGATGGCTTGACGGCCGTTGATAAAGTGAACATAAATGTGGAGCAGGGCGAGACCTTCGGACTATTGGGCCCCAACGGAGCCGGGAAAAGCACTATAATCTCCATGCTGTGTACGATCCTGAAGCCAACATCAGGCACAGCTCTGGTCAATGGTTATGATATCGTTAAACAGCCTTCTCAGGTTAGAAAGTCCATTGGAATTGTATTCCAGGACCCAAGCGTAGATGACCGTCTTACAGGAAGGGAAAACCTGGAGATGCATGCCGATCTCTATGGTGTTCCCGAACCAGAAATGAAGCAACAGATCGATAAGGTGCTTGAGCTGGTAGAGCTATCAGACCGCGGCAACGATTTTGTGCGAAACTACTCTAGCGGTATGCGCCGGAGGTTGGAGATAGCTCGAAGCCTGGTACATACTCCAAAGATGCTATTTTTGGATGAGCCGACCATCGGCCTTGATCCCCAAAGCCGTAATCATATATGGTCATATATTCAGGAGCTACTACAGACGGAAGATCTCACCATTATCCTGACCACGCATTACATGGAAGAGGCGGATAAGCTGTGTGATCGGATAGCTATAGTCGATCACGGCAATGTCGTTGCACTGGATACGCCCGAGAGCTTGAAGGAAAAGCTCGGGGGCGAGACTATCACTGTCAAGACCCAGAATAATCCCCTGTATCTGGAGAAGATTAAAGAAGCGGGCATTGCAAAAAGCGTAGTTATCGCTGGTGATGAGGTTAAGATAACCGTTGATAATGCCCATACGGTGCTATCTCATATTGTGGATGTTGCTTCCAGAAATGGAGTAATTATTGGATCTATCTCCCTCCAAGAGCCTCAGTTAGATGATGTGTTCCTGTACTATACTGGCAGAGACTTACGTGAAGGCGGCGGCAAGGAGCTGAGCGGCATGGGTGCCATTAAGAGGAGGCAGATAAAATGAGCGAGCTGCGGGGAATTAAGACTCTCTGGAAAAGGGAGGTTAAGCGGTTTGTTCGTGAGAGAACTCGTTTTATCAGCTCTTTCGTCCAGCCGATGCTGTGGCTGATCATCTTCGGCGCAGGCCTCGGGTCATCTATAAGGGGCAGCATTGGATCCGGATTCAGCTACCAGGAGTTCATATTTCCAGGCATTATTGGTCAAACGCTGTTATTCACGTCTATGTTCATGGGCATATCGGTGATATGGGACCGCCAATTCGGTTTTCTAAAAGAGATATTGGTGGCGCCCGTCTCCCGGGTCTCTATCTTTACCGGCAAGATGCTGGGGGTAAGCACTGACTCCATGATCCAGGGCACGATCGTTCTAATGCTCGGGTTTTTAATAGGGGTTAAAATTACACTGGCTATTGTCATCGAGATCCTACCGTTGATGCTGCTTATCACACTTGGCACTGTATGTATTGGACTGACGCTGGCTAGCTTCATGACTAGTCTAGAGAGCTATGGCACTATAATGACGTTTGTGAACCTGCCAATGTTCCTTCTCAGCGGCGCTCTTTTCCCTGTGAATAGCCTA
Source organism: Methanotrichaceae archaeon (assembly GCA_963803145.1). Lineage (GTDB taxonomy): Archaea > Halobacteriota > Methanosarcinia > Methanotrichales > Methanotrichaceae > CAWBKV01. The sequence continues at coordinate 202,796 of CAWDLW010000012.1, read as the reverse complement.
CCGTCATGGCTACATTGGGTCGTCTACATCAACCCACTTACATATGGTGTGGACGCGCTGAGAACTATCATACTCGGCAGCGCATATATCTCGCCCATTCCGTTCTATATCGATGTGCTATTCCTGCTGACCTTCGATGTTGTCATGGTTATTGTAGGGACATACGCGTTCAGCCTCCGCAAATAACAATTCAATATTTCAGAATTCAATATCCCAAAATTGCATATAAGATACAATGAACACCGAAAGCTAAAGATTAAAAATCCCCCAAAAATGAACAGGGGTTACGCTGTATCCTTCTGACTTATGCTGGTGCCAGCTCTTTCAGCTTCTGTATAGAATCCTTGGCCAGTGTAGTTTCCCTAAGCTTTTGCAGCTCATAATACGTCACGATATCATTCAATGAGGCACCAAGTGAGTAGACTTTCCTGGGCCTGCCTTTCGCTGAATTATTAGTCCCCAGATTATCTACCCAGCCAAGTTCCCGCATTGCCTTCAAAACCTTGCTTACCTCTGACTGTCGAATACCTGTTCCATTCTCAATATCCTTAGAAGATACTTCTCCTGCACCGTTCATCCAGACGATCAGAGTGGCTTCCTGTCTTCGGACACCTAAGCCACATAAGATATCTATAAGTAGCTTATCCCTTTCTCCAAATACCCTTACGCCGTTTTCCATCATTGCTACACCCCCGAAATTCTGTATTCCGAATGTATATCCTATTATACTACAAATAGTTTTGGAAGCACGGCATATTAAGCGCTAAGTTCATGGTAGTCTATTTACCATCAAAAAAAAGATGGATATAGCGCCTTATATGCCATAGCCAAATCGATATATGGATAATACATATAAGACTCTATGAATACTGAGAACCTGCAAGAGAAAGAAAAGTAGGCGCATATATTCTCCAAAAGGTGAAATGCGGCAAGCCATCGTGCCATTGTGCCAAGCCTGGCGGAGAGCTTTATGGGCCTTATTGGTATCAATATTCAAAGTCCACATCAAATCGGCAAGGACAGATTGTTATATCGGAGCAAGAAGGATAGACCATTATATAATCTGAGTTAGATCAGGAGATCATGATAATGACCGAATCATCACGTATCTGTTCGTGGAGGCGTGCGCCTGCCCTGGACAATCCAATTCGAAGGGTTATACATAACCCCAAAAAGATCCTTGACGGAATTGTAGAAAAAGGGCAAACGGTTCTTGATATAGGGTGCGGCCCTGGTTTCTTCTCCATCGCTATGGCTGAAATGGTTGGCGAGATGGGAAAAGTCATAGCAGTAGATGTTCAAGAGGAGATGCTCCAGATCCTAAGAGAAAAAGCTGCTAAGAAAGGACTGCAATCAAGAATAATCACACACAAGAGTGATCCAAATAGGATCGGCATCACAGAAAAGGTAGATTTTGCTTTAGCATTCTATATGGTACATGAAGTACCCAATGCCGAAGCACTGCTGAAGGAAATAGCCTCTATACTAAAACCTAAAGGCAAGCTGCTAATTGTCGAGCCCAAATTCCATGTTTCGGCATCTGCCTTTAAAGGGACATTAGAGACCGCCCAAACGGTTGGCTTTAAGCCCATCTCAGAGCCAAAGGTATTCTTCAGCCGGAGCATGCTATTTCAATCGGCATAAGTTCGAGCATGAGGTTTGAGCAAAGTATTGAAGGGAAATACGAGACAAACCTATTGAATGAAGAAAGATTGTTGTAAGGAACGACTTCAATAAAGAAGAGGCGAATTTAGGAGGCAAGAGAATAGCAAATGATCCCGGAGTAGGATACAGATTAGTGGCAACAGTAACAGAGGTTAAGGGAAGATGCAGTGCAGGCCATACAGTAGGTGAAAGCTTTGAGATAAGCTGCCACAATTCAGCAGGGCTCTGTGGATTTTTCTATCACAACATCTTTCCCAATCTTGAGACCTTTCAATTTGGCGGCAGCATGCCATGGTGGCAGGGTGACACCATACAGCTGCGCTGCCCAGATCCCCAGAACCAGGTAACAATAAAGCTGGAACGGTCTAAGAGATAAGATTAAAATTATCCAAACTACCAGATGCCATTCTTCACGGCAGGCAAACTTGAGACCTATATAAGAATAGCATAAAATAAGGTGCAAAGGGATAGAAGAGTGTTACGTGGCTTTATCCCTTCGCTGGCTTTTGGATAATAGGAGGTGGGAGGACCTGAAGCCATGGCAAGTTCTTCCAAATAGGGGCATTGTACGTTATGGTATTTAAAATTTTTTATAAATATGCTTGCTATAATTTAGCGAGCGATAGGAAAGCTGTAAATCAAGATATCTAGCCCAGCGAGTGCAATCATTAGTCAAAGTCCTTAAATATCAATCTAACCTATATATTCATTATATAAGTGTAAACGGAGGTGAATATATGCTATTTGTACTATGGTTTAAGTGGGAGCCAGAGAATACAAAAAAAGTTGAAAATCTTTGGAAAGACTTTAAATTCCCCAAAGAAGTCAAAGTGATAGGGAGATATCTGCTGATAGGCAGGCATATCTCTATGGCAATATTTGATGCGCCGAGCGAAGAGGCAATCCTGAAGATAACCTACCCATTCAGGGAATTGGGAGTCCCTCATATAAATCCCGCTTTGCCATTGGAAGATTCGCTAAAAATGATGGAAAAGATGTAAGGCAATAGCAGCCATGTGGTCAACGGGGCAGCAGAATGCTGCCCTCCATGCCAGAACTGGCAATCGCCGATTTTGGCGCTGGTGGGAAGATGCATAACTTCATTGTCGTTCTCAACTTTTCCAACACCAATCAGCAGGTGGTTATTCCTTTCCCTGTGATTGGGGGTATGGACGGATCTGCTCAGCGGGTATAACGGAGGCGGTAGATGGCAGCCGCGAGTTGAGAAAAGAAGCCTATCGTTTGAGGTGGGTTCTAACTGGGGGCATGTGTTCTTTAAGGAATCAGAACTAATAGCTTTAAACCTGGATAATGTCAGGAAGCTAGTTCAGAAGGTTTGTAGAGATAGAATCTTGAGTGACTACTCTACTTTCTGGACTACCGGCCTTAGTCCAAAAGGCTTGAAGCAAGATTATCATAGCCTAGCTGCCATGAGATAGTTTAGAATCAAGGATTGTCCTAATAGTGCGCATGTCTATCAATTGCTAGACTTCTGCAACAATATCAAATGAAATGTAGTGATACTCTGCAATTTGTCTATGACATTTGTAGGCGGTTTATTAGCCACTTTCTAATTGGAGAAGAAATGAAGAGGCTTTTTGGCCAATTGGCAGTAACGAAAGCAGTCATTCACTTATAACGTGATATCTAAGTGAGGGGATTTGAAGACAGAATTTCATATAAGTTCGATTATAAAACTTGTTGTCCCGACAAATCCATAAACTATAGTTAATCATTGAGCTTATTGCCCTATAGATACATTTAATAATTAATGCGTGAAAATACATAGGCATGGGTAGAAAACCTATAATAATTAGGCATATATCAAAGATAGACCTTGATAAATTATATAAAAAAGAGACTGATCTAAGGATTAAGGAACGGTTATTGGCAATAATACATTTATATGAAGGGAAAAACGTATATGAGGTAGCTGATATTTTAAAAAGGGGCGAGAGGACAATAAAATATTGGTTAAGCAGATGGAATAATCAAGGCTATAATGGATTGACACCAAAGAATAGAAATGGCAAAAAGCCAAAGATGTCTCTTGATGAATGGGATAGAGTTATTAAAGAAATTGAAGACAAAGGAATGACGATAAAAGACGTATTAAAATATGTAAGGGATACAAGAGGTATAGATTTTTCATATAAATATGGCTGGCGAATTTTAAGAGTAGTGAAAAAAGTTAAGTATGGGAAACCATACATCAGAAATGAAAAGAGGCCTGCAGATGCAGAAAGTTTTTTAAAAAAGGATAAAATCAGTGCTGACCACTGTTACTGATCCTGTTATAGGATTTCTTGATGAAAGCTCTTTACAACAGCGCCCTAATACACGTAGAGTCTTAAACACTCATTTAATAAATTATAAACCTGGAAAGGTTAGATCAAGAACTATTTTTGGATTTATAGCATTAAATGGCAATGATGAGGTTATGGTTTCCAACTCCTCTAAGAAGGAAGCGTTGATGGCATTTGCTCAAAATATAAGAAATAATAATATTATGAGGCCAATTTGTATACTTTTAGATAATGCTAGAATTCATTTGGCCAAGAAATTTAGAAAACTAGCTGAGGAAATCGATATTCACTTAATTTATAATATCCCCTATTCACCAGATTTGAATCCTATAGAATTCGGTTGGAAGGATTTCAAAAGAGAGATCGCCAAATACACTGATTTCGATGAAGCTATTATAGCTAGCCAAGATTGCGCTTTAGAAATATTTTATTCCAAAAAGGATGGATATTCAAAGTCCTGGGTGGAGCGATTTCTTAGTGCAAAAAGCTAGGAGATTAACTATAATTGTGAACAATAGCTGATGATGCGGCACGAGAATAGTTGGAAAAGAGTAAAAATCGCCATAATTAACCCTCTTATAGATTATCGTATTACTCTTTCTAGTTCTTTGCTATTCTTGATTATTTCACGCTATTTATACTATACTATGAGTTCAAAGGATTCCTTCGTAGGATTGATCATCGGATTCTTTAGCATAATCGTTGCAATTTTTGGCTTAGAAGGCACTACAAATCAATTAAAAGATATTCAAGTAGATTATTGGAATACAAGAAGCATTGATTTCAGGAAGCAAAAGAATTACAACGAGGCCATTCAGGGCTATGAAAAGGCTATCAAAATAAATAAACGGTCTAGTAAAATTTGGATTAATATAGCTACTGCTTTATCTGAACAATGTAAGCACAAAGATGCACTTAATGCTATAGAAACGGCTATTGATCTAGATTCAAAAAATGCTAACTCTTTGAATACTAAGGGCATAATCCTAAGGGATAAAGGCAAACTCGATGAGGCAATTAAAGCCTTTGATAAGGCTATTCGATCAATTGAACTCTTAGATAAGGGGTTTGCAAAAGATTGGAAACTTGCCAGTATTTTAGCTAATAAAGGTGAGGTTCACCGCAGAAATTTCGATTTCGACAAGTCTATGGAGGCGTTAGAAAGAGCAGTTAGGCTTGATCCAAAATGTGCTGGGGCTTGGTCTACGATTGGCAATTTACTCAACGATAAAAGCGAATTCGATGAGGCAATTGATGCATATGATAAAGCTATCGAGATACAACCAAATAATGCATCTTTCTGGTATAATAAAGGCAATGTACTCAAGGCTCAAGAAAAGTATGATGAAGCAGTTCATGCTTATGATAAAGCCGTTGAATTTGATCCACTTTTTTTCAATGCCTGGTATATGAAAGGCAGAGTCCTATTTCAACAAGGCTATTACAATCAAGCAATCAAGTCCTACAATATGGCTATCGATATTGACCCACGGGATGCTTTAGCTTGGTTAAATACTGGCGATGCCTTTAATAATATATATATGTATGATAAGGCCGCTAAGGCTTATGATAAAGCTTTCAGGCTAGACCCAGAAAACGCTACAATCTCATTTAAAAAAGGCGATGCACTCTATAACCTGAAAAGATATCAGGATGCTATAGAAGCATATAACAAGGCTATTAGAGTAACCCCTAATTTCTTCGAAGCTTGGGTTAATAAAGGAAATGCATATTTTAAACTAAATGAAAATGATAAAGCTAATGAGGCTTATGATGAAGCTATCAAGCTGGACCCATTTAATGCAACAGTCAGACGCAACAAAGGCAATGTTCTAAGTGCACTTAATCGCGTCAATGAAGCAAACGCCGCTTTTGAAAAAGCGAAAAAAATGGATCTATTGGCTAACCTTGATCCCTATATCGATCTGTTTTAACGCTTTCAACAGAAGCCTAGGAAAGAGAACCTTAATCCCTAATATGCCGGTAGGAGCATGTATATTAACCTTGACAGAAAAACCCTGGATGTACAGTACTCAGATGCTAATATGATTCGCTTTCGGTCCTCATCGAAGATGATGTTAAGACAATAAAAGAGGTCTATCCACTTCAGCATTATATCTTCTTGACCCTAATTGCTGAATATGTAATAATTTTAGATATTTTCGCAAATATTAGCGCCTTGTTCAGAAAGCCGCTTGAACCATAGAATAAGATGATTTAGAAAATTTTTTTCTTGCCAGAGGATAAAAACTATACTGTCCTATCCAATACATCAAGGTTTAAATGATCTCAAGTGTACTATGAGGTGGTCCGCAAGTTTTTTTTATAATGTCAACAATTAATTTTCAAAGAACCAAAAACATATAACAATTTACACCAATTGGAGACTTCATCATGATCCAAGGTAATACCGATGAAAAAAACAGGGACGCCAAAAGTAACTATGCATTAGTGAACGGCCTCAATATGTATTACGAGATCCACGGCACTGGCAGGCCGCTGATTCTGCTTCACGGCGGCGTCGATGCGAGCGAAATGTTCGGCAACGTCCTGCCAACGCTCGCCGAAGATAGGCAGGTTGTTGCAGTCCATTTGCAGGCCCACGGCCGGACAGCCGACATCGATAGGCCGCTTAGGTTCGAATTGATGGCGGAAGACATTGCGGCGCTGATGGAGCATCTAAGCATCGAGAAGGCTGATTTCATGGGCTACTCGCTCGGTGGCGGCGTTGCTTTGCAGACAGCCATCCGTCATCCAGACATTGTCCGTAAGCTCGTGCTAATCTCGACTCCTGTCGAGCGGAATGGATGGTACCCTGAGGTCTTGGAGAGCATGGCGCAGATGGGTCCAGAGGCTGCAAAATTCATGAAGCAGTCTCCGCTCTACCAGCTCTATCCCGACGTTAATTGGGCAGTGCTCTTCACAAAACTTGGCGACCTGCTGAGACAGGACTACGACTGGTCGAAGGACGCAGCTTCTATCAAGTCGCCTGTGATGATAGTCTTTGCTGATGCGGATGCCATCCAAACAGCACATATAATGGAGTTCTTTGCGCTGCTTGGCGGCGGCCAGAGGGACGCTGGCTTAGACGGCTCTTTGAGGCCAGCGGCACAGCTTGCCATCCTTCCGGGCATGACACACTATGATGTCCTAACCTTCCTAGAGCTGGGCGACCTTGTTACGAGATTTCTCAACGTGCCCATTCCCGAAGCCAAGTGAGCGTGACTTATCGGCTTCACGAATTACAACAGCCGATACCAGTATCCTCACCCCATATACTGCAGATTTATAGAAATAGGATAGATGCTTAAATAGCCGTATCAGCTAAAATCATTCCGTAATGATCGGGCATGAAACAAAAACAATCTAGTACTACCGCCGAGGGCATGGCCCTGGTGCGAGCCATCGAGGCGTCAAGACCCGAAGGCAAACGGATTTGCTACGACCCTATCGCACGCTCAATGGTGCCCGGTTACAAGTTTACCCTCAGCAAGCTGACGATTGATTCCGGCCTATACGGACGATTCTTCCCGGGGGCAATCGAGTTCATCACCGCTCGTGAACGCTACATCGATGATTTCCTCAAGGCGTGCCTGAGGGAAGGGCTCGATCAGGTAGTCATCCTGGGCGCCGGATTCGATACGCGTGCCTACCGCATCGAGGGAATCGAGGAGACGAGGGTATTCGAGGTCGATTATCCGGCCACGCAGGAAGCTAAGCAAAAACGGTTGAAGAAGGTCATCGATCCCCTGCCTGATTATGTCACCTTCGTTTCGATAGATTTCAATACCCAGACGCTTGATGAGCGCCTGCCTGCCAGTGGCTATGACAAGCATGGCAAAACGCTGTTTATCTGGCAGGGCGTGACCGGGTATATTACTCCGGAAGCGGTTGACAGCACGCTGGCGTTTATTGCCCATCATTCCAGGCAGGGCAGCGCTGTGATCTTTGACTATTTCACAAACGAGGCCCTGCATGGTCCTGAGGTGAAGAAGATACGGCGGCTAATGCGAGTGATTGGCGAGGAGATTATTTTCGGGATTGATGAAGATCAGATTGAGCCGTTCCTGATCCAGCGGGGCTTCAGCGATGTTCACAATGTGGATGCCGACGAGCTAAAACGGCTCTATTTCACTGGCCCAAATGCTGGGCGCGTGATTAGCAAAGGAGTTGATATTGTGTCGGCAAGGGTGAACAAGGCCGGAGACTAACCTCCTTTTATTATAGGTACTCGATATTTGAATGCTCCTTCATGCAGTTCAGCGTAAAAAGAACTTTATATAAGCTTTTGGAACTCTACATCACAATAACAAGCAGAAGATTTTAAATGCATTCCAGACAATTATTACTGTATGAAATATTATTGGCCGATTCAAGCAACTTATTCGCATTTCGCATGAGGATGAAATGAGGGTTCAACCTTTTCAGATCAATATTCCACAGCCAATATTGGATGACCTACAGGAGCGGTTGGCAAATACACGCTGGACCGATGAGGTAGAAGGCGCAGGCTGGGATTATGGCACCAACTTGGGCTATATGAAGGAGCTGGTTGATTACTGGCAACACAAGTACGACTGGCGGAAACAAGAAGCAGAACTGAATAAGTTTGCGCAATTCAAAGCCGAGATCGATGGCTTGAACATCCACTTCATTCACTCAAACGGCAAAGGACCGAATCCAACGCCGATAATTATCACTCACGGCTGGCCAGGCTCATTTTTCGAAATATGCAAGCTCATTCCTCTGCTGACCGATCCCGCCAGATACGGCGGTGACCAGTCTGACTCTTTTGACGTGATCGTGCCATCGTTACCGGGCTACGGCTTTTCCGATCGTCCGCGGGAACGGGGCATGATGTCAAGCCGCTGGGCAGCCGAGTTATGGGTGAAGCTGATGACCGATGTGCTTGGCTACAAGCGCTTTGCAGCTGCCGGCGGAGACTTTGGCTCAATCGTCACACAGTATCTGGCAGCTGACCATCCAGAGCTGCTCATTGGCATCCACTTGACGTACATAGGCCATTATGCATCAATCCCCGATCCATCCGAGCTGTCCGAAGCCGAAAAGCGCTATCTCGGCGCTCTCCAGCAATGGAGCATGAGTGAAGGCGGTTATTACATGATCCAGGGCACTAAACCGCAAACTCTCTCATATGGTCTGAATGACTCACCAGCAGGTCTGGCGGCCTGGATTTCAGAGAAGTTCCATTCCTGGAAGGATCCCGGCTCTGCCACAGAACGGCGGATAACCGAGGATGAACTGCTGACTAATATCATGATATACTGGGTAACTGGGACCATTGGCTCTTCAATTCGAAGCTACCGTGATAACCCACCTCAAAAACTGGAGCCGCTCCCTGCAGTTCCCGCTGCGTTTGCGGCATTTCCAAAAGATCTGAATCCACCGCCACGTGAATGGGTCGAACGCAGGCTGAACTTACAGCAGTGGACTGATATGCCCCGAGGTGGCCATTTCGCTGCAATGGAAGAGCCTGAGCTGTTGGCTGAGGACATGCGTAAATTTTTCCATGCTTATCGCCAGCCGTCCAAATAATTGCCGATGGCAGATGATTGCCGTCAAAGCATAACAGAATGCACAAATAAGAACGGTGTACAGGGGATATGAACATAAATGACAAAAACTAATATTGTTGCAGAACCTGGAAAACAGGAGATTGTAATCACCCGGGAGTTTGATGCATCCCGTGAGCTCGTATTCAGGGCATTCACAGATCCGAAGCTTTATTCACAATGGCTTGGACCACGAGGAATCACAACGACTCTTGAGACATTTGAACCGAGAAGCGGCGGATCATGGCGATATGTCCAAAAAGATCAAAACGGCAACGAGTTCGCATTTCATGGCGTGAATCATGAGGTCACAGCCCCTGAGAGAATTATCGGCACATTTGAGTTTGAAGGGCTTCCCGAAAAAGGGCATGTCATTCTCCAAACGGCGAGATTTGTTGCGTTGCCGGGCAACAGGACAAAGATGACATCTCAATCCGTCTTCCAATCGGTTGCTGATCGTGACGGCATGCTCCAGTCCGGCATGGAGGTGGGGGTCAATGATTCGTATGATCGTCTCGATGAGATATTGAAAAGGATGTGAAGTGGGAGAACAATGTCACAAGCAGTATCAAAAGACGGCACCTCAATCGTCTATGATACGATTGGCAAAGGGCCCGCTGTCCTCCTGGTAGATGGCGCCATGGGCTACCGTGCCTTCGGTCCAATGCGGTCACTCTCCACTGAGCTTTCAAAGCACTTCACCGTCTATACATATGACCGCCGTGGCCGCGGTGAGAGTACCGATATAAAGCCCTATTCCGTTGAAAGGGAGATTGAGGATATCGAGGCACTTATCGAGGAGGCGGGTGGCTCGGTATATTTGTACGGAATTTCTTCTGGCGCTGTTTTGGCGCTGAAGGCTGCCAGTAAGCTTAGCGCCAAGGTTGCAAAGCTGGCACTCTACGAAGCACCGCTCACCTTTGGTGATGAGGCCAAGAAAGCTTCAGCCCTATATACCAGGCATTTGACTGAACTGCTTGCGGATGACAAACGCGGGGATGCAGTTGCTTTGTTCATGACCACTCTTGGCTTGCCGGCGGAGATGGTAGAGGGTATACGGCAATCGCCTGAATGGCAGATCATGGAGGCTTTGGCACCTACCTTGGCATATGACAACGCAATTATGGGTGACGGCTCACTGCCGGTCGAGGCCGCCAAAGCTGCAACTATGCCGACCTTGGTTCTTGGCGGCGGTGAACGTCCAGCCTTCATGCATGAAGCCGCCGACGCTCTGGCCAAAGCTATGCCGCACGCAGAGCGGAAAACCCTTGAGGGCCAGGCGCACGAAATCTCGCCAAAAATACTGGCCCCGATACTCATAACGTTCTTTAAGGCTTAAGCGTCGGTTTCATTCATCAATCAAAAAAGCAATAAATAGCATCAGAGTACAGTGGCCTACGACTTTGTCGGGACCCGGATTAAATAGATCATCAGCTGGTTGAAACCTAAGAGAGCTATTAAAAAGAATGGAGTGAGTATCATGAGAAAAGTTATAATGTTTAATAGAGTTTCCGTTGACGGCTTTTTTGCTGGGCCAAACGGAGAAATTGATTGGTTTATAAGGGACCCCGAACTTGATAAAGCGCTACACGAAATGAGCCGACCAGGCATGGTTTCGCCCGGTACTGTTTTGCTCGGGCGAGTGACTTTTCAGCTATTTGAAAGTGTCTGGCCAAAGATCGCTGCTGATCCAAAAGCTCCCAAAGATGCACGGACTACTGCAAACGAGCTAAATCAGATGACCAAAGTAGTTTTCTCAAAGACCTTGAAAGAAGTTTCTTGGGAGAATACCAAACTGGTTAAGGGCGATGTAGCAGAAGAGGTAGACAAGTTGAAACAGGAAAAAGGATCTGATATCCTAATATTTGGCAGCGGCACAATTGTGCAGCAACTTACAGCGGCTGGATTACTTGATGAGTACTTGATTGCGGTAACTCCTGTTATTTTGGGAGCAGGAAAAACGCTGTTTGCCGGAGTTAAAAAGCTTGACCTTGAGCTTTTAGAAACAAAGACCTTCAAGTCCGGAAACGTTTTGCTTCACTATAAAAGATGAAAGGAAAATCATGATGACAAAGAACAAGATAACAACTGTCTCTGAGAGGGGCTATGCATCTGTGAATGGTCTCAATATGTATTACGAGATCCACGGCACTGGCAGGCCGCTGGTCCTGCTTCACGGTGCATTATCGGCAATCGGCACATCTTTCGGAAAGCTCCTGCCGTCCCTTGCCAGGACCCGTCAGGTCATCGCAATCGAGCAGCAGGCACATGGACACACGGCTGACATCGATCGCCCGCTGACTATCAATCGGATGGCGGAGGATACGGCCGCCCTGCTGAGGCACATCGGGATAAAGGAAGCTGATGTCTTCGGCTACAGCATGGGTGCTGGCATAGCCCTTCAGATTGCCATCCATCAGCCTGATCTGGTGCGCAAGCTTGTGGTCGCCTCAGTTACCTACAACAATAGCGGATTCCAACCAGGGCTCGTTGCAGGAATGGAGAATTTAAAGCCTGAAAACCTGGCAGGGACACCTTGGCAGGAGGAATACACCCAGATAGCTCCAAACCCTGGAGATTGGCCCACGCTAGTCGTTAAAGTGAAACAATTGAATCTGCATATTCCAGATTGGTCGGCCGAGGAGATTCAGTCGATCCGGAGTCACAAGGGAGAATCATCATGGAAGACAGCACCCAACATCATAAACAAGCAACAGGATTGTGGAAATGTGGGACTATAACCAGCCCGTGCCAACAGATTCGCCGAACATCGATGGCGTTTTCTAGGAGGAGAGACCACTGTAAAACGGAGCTAGTGCTCATATCTCAGCCTAGGTGTTATTGACAAGCCCAGTTATCTCGCTCTCCTTTTTGTAGGAACCCGATCGTTCTGCTATTTTATCCTCGCAATTCAGCAGCACAGCTTCCAGCTCCTCTATCTTCACAGGCTTGCTAATGTATCCATCCATGCCTGCCTCCATGCATCGCTCTCGGTCACCATCCAATGCATAGGCAGTGAGAGCAACGACCACCGGCCCATTGGGCCAACGTTTGCGTATCTCCTTTGTGGCCTCAATGCCATCCATCCCCGGCATCTGTATATCCATAAGCACAATGTCATAATGCTCGAGATTTAGAATCCTGAGAGCCTCCATGCCATCTGCAGCTACCTCTGCTCTATAGCCCAGCTTCTTGAGCATATGCAACATGACCTTCCGATTGATCACATTATCCTCTACAAGGAGGATGCGCAAATTAGCATTAGCGTTAGCATGAACATTGCCCTTTGATCGATAAGGAGCCTCTTCAGGCTTGGGGAAATGATCCAATGACGTATCAACCGAAAGCATAAAGTGAAATGTAGATCCTATCCCCGACTCGCTTTCCGCCCAGATCTTGCCGCCCATGATTTCGACAAGGCGCTTGCTTATGGCCAGTCCTAAACCTGTTCCACCATACTTCCGAGTGGTGGTCATATCGATCTGGCTGAATGATTGGAAGAGCCTGTCCATTCTATCCTTTGGTATCCCAATCCCAGTATCCCTGATAGCAAAGTGAAGCTCGCATCTGCCATCCTTAATCGTCTGGGAGGTGACGGATATCTCGACCTCGCCTTTATCAGTAAACTTGACGGCGTTGCTGAGCAGATTGACCAAGATCTGACGTAGCCTAGTCGGATCGCTTATGATTGCACTAGGCACAGAATCTTCTATTATACATACCAGCTTCAGGCCTTTCTCGGCGGCATTGTTAGCTACCAAATCCATGCTGGCTTTAATAAAACTTCTAAGATCAAATGCTTGGCTCTCCAGCACCATCTTACCGTTCTCGATTTTAGAGAAGTCAAGAATATCATTTATTACAGAGAGAAGAGCATTGCCGCTATTTCTTATAATCTCAACGTGTTCACGCTGCTCTTTATCGAGATTAGAATCCAGGAGGAAACCGGTCATTCCAATGACTGCATTCATTGGGGTCCTTATCTCATGGCTCATAATGGCGAGGAACTCAGATTTAGCTGTCATTGCAGCTTCCGCTGCTTCTTTGGCCTTATGCAGATCCTCTTCAGTCTTTTCACGTTCAAGGATCTCATTTCGCAGCCTTTTGTTTGTATCGTCGAGCTCTGCAGTGCGCTCGATAACCCGAACTTCCAGCTCTTCGTTGAGCCTCTTGATCTCTTCTTCTTTTTTATTGCGTTCAGCAATCTCCTTTAGGGTCATCCCATACAGCCTGGAGTTTTCTTTTAAGGCAACAATCTGACGGATGATTACAAGGCCAACGATGCAGCCCACACTTAGAGCCATAGTGGAAAATGCTATGGGAAACGGGTGATTGTAATTGTAGATAAGAAGAATGTAGGCAACTCCCGCCAATATATAAGGAAAATAAAGAGGCCACGTAAACTGGACGTATCTAGGCTTGGGTTCAGGTACTAAAGATAGGGATGGTAGATTGAATCGCTGTGAATTTGCCTGAAGTATGCCGGCAAGCCCCATCAATAAAAAGCTTGCATACCACCCCGTGTCCAACAAGCCACCTGAGATGTACTTCCTCTGTAATGATTGGTTCATGAAAATTATATCAGTGATGATCATTATCACTATGCTAGCTGTTAATAGAGCCAACGGGCTGATTTCTGTGTAACTTAGCCTTCTGAGCAATAGCTCTATCAGCGTAAAGATTAGCAGCAGATCCATTATGGGATAGCCCACAGCAAGAATCACAGTAAAGGCATCTGTCCCCGAAAAGGACTTAACGGCCGGAGCGATCAAGAATGCCCAAAACAGCAAAATGGAGGCAATCATCACGATGCCAGTGTCCAATAGTACCTTAATCCTGTCACCTGAGGCCATGGGTCTTTTGGGCAAAAGAAGAATACCTGCAGCAAATAGAGGGTAAAACATCAGATAAAATCCATCCGCTCGCGATGGGAAGGGTAATCGATGTTGTCCTAATTCGATTATGGACCATACAACATCTCCAATCGCATAAGAGAACTGGGCAGCAGCGAGAATAACCCAGGCGAGCCATACCTGCTCTCCTGATTTTTTGAAATTGCTAGCTGCATAGGCCATACAGAATACCGAAAAAAGCTCTATTAGAGGAGCTACAAAATCGCCAACTGTCCTGATAAGCGCTAGGTTATCTCTTAGCGAGACAACTATCACTATGTTACCAAGAATAATGCAGGCCCCAAGTATTAGGGCGCTTCGGAAAGAGATTAACTGTTTTTTATTGTTAAAAGCTTCATGTAGCAACTTTTTCATTATTATGCTGTCATCCATGAAGTAACTCCGCCGTTGCGCCTTAATTTCGCTGTGAACTATGTCTAATAGGCAAGGATCATTATCCTTTATTTAGTTTTTATTAATGGAAGTTAATGCTAATTAATGTTTCCGTTGGCAAACTGGGGATTACTCCATTAACCAAATAACAGCTAAGATAGCCAATAATGACAGTGCATTAGCATAAGCCTTTATAAAAAAATTCAAAAAGCTAATGCCTATGAAGGAGGCAGATCCCTCTAGATTTTGAATTCTTAAATGTCTATGAAGCGGGAGCCGTCTCTGCTGTTGCATTCCCCTTCACTAAAAACTGACCGGCGGATCTCAGGACATAAGTTCCTGATAGGGTATCATTCACATTATGCAGGTCGAGATCACACTCGTCGTACTTCAGATTGGCCTGTTCGGGCGTGGCTAGCTTAGCGGTTAATTTGAGCTCCTCAGCTGTTACAGATCCGCTGGCAGTCACAGAATTCTTTGTGCCCTCTTCAGTCAAAGTGCCGAAACCCATGATTCCTGCAGCTCCGGCAGATTGCCATAGTGTCAGATCAAGCGACCTGTCAGATCCATCGTCGAACATTATCAACCATTTGCCGCTTACATCCATTGTCTTGGCTGTTTGTTGTATTTGTGCCACTTGAGTCTGATCGGCGCTCACATTGCCGACTTTATTCGAGGTTTGATTGGAGGTTGGATTAAGATTATTGCTCGGATTAATGTTGTTTGGCTTAACTAAAGGCGCAGGTTTTGTATCCGTCATGCCCATATTCGGGGCTGAGACGACAGGACTTGGCACATCCATATTCGGCGCTGGAATGCTTGGCACTGCGGCAGCGCCTAGGTAATAATCATCATCAGCAGCATGAACAGATAAACATAAAAGCAATATGGCCAATAACAAGACGCTTGTCAGCCTCATTCTATTAACCTCCACCTTGAGATAGTTACGCATAACAATTCTAAGTTTATCATGTATCTTAGCCATAATTTAATGGGAAATTATTAAAGATTATCCTAATAGCTACTATCATTCGTCCTATTAATCGTCGGGCTCTTCAGACGCCTGACAGGCCCATTATGCAAAACGCTGCAAGAAAGCTCGGCTGTCTTTGAAGCTGAGACTGAGGTTATCATCAAGAGCAATCTCAATGTAAGGACTGCTTGGCTTCATCTATGTTCGCAGCTTTGGGATAAATGGCATCCGATTTTCTAGGACGACAAGCCGGACGCCCTTCAGTTTAACCTCCTGGGCCAACCCAGCATGGTCTGAGTGATAATGCGTTACCATCCATGCCATCCATGTTTTTTCTATACTCTACTTTATACACCATATCTTTTTCTTCTAACTCCTTGCACCTAATCATAGCTGTCGCCGCGAATGATTATTGGCTCTTGCTTTTGCAGGCAATGAGTATATCAGTGATTACCCATATTGGGGTCATTTTGATACTCGCTGATACTCGCAAATATCGATTTTTGAGCTGCAGCATGCTGTTTTCTCCTTAAGGTTGATACTCGCAGCCACAAGGGATTCTAACTTTGGCCATGCTTTCTTCGTGCCTTCTTTTAAAAGCCTGGAAATAATTTCCAAGTTCTTCTTCTATACACTTCGTAATCGGAGCCAAAAGCCTCTTGCAACGCCTCTTCTTCAACTCGAATGCGGTAACGGTAAGCTATCAAGTTTGCAGCAAGAGCAAAGATCGCCCCAAGCCAAGTCCCAATCGCCAAGGATACCCTTACAAAAATTAGCAGGCCGCCGGTATAAGAGGGATGCCAAATATAATTATAAGGACCCTATGTTACGAGTTGTCCTTTAATCGCTAAAGTTATCCCTCTCCTATAGGTAGATAGCGTGGGCCGAAGTATTGAGATCGTGAGAATGGCCGTGAAGGAAGTCTCGACAAGGTGGCTGAAGGCTTCGAAGGCGCTGAAGAAGGAAGACCAGATTTACGGTCAGATGATCGCCGAAATGGCCAAGAAGCATTCAAGAGAGGCATTCTATACGCTGGATGAGCCATTAGAGTCGGCAGTGTTTTCGGTGCGGGTGGAGGTGATGAGAAAGGAGAATAAAGGCTAAGAGGAATATTAGTGGTTTTGATCCATGATAGTTATATCTCGTTAGTATCTAAAAGATGTAGATTAGCGGCGGCCATGGAAAGGCATAAACTTATAAGCTCTTTTAAGTATGTACTCGCTGGTGCTAGTCCTTGGTATCCTACGCAGAGATCCATGAGATGTCAATTTCTGAGAGTACAGAACATAGGCAACATGCTGCAACACTGCTCGGAAACGAGTTTGACCATCTGGATGACAAAGAAGCTGCCTGGCAAGACCTACATAGGCTAACCCAGGATCACCATTTTCTTGTGCGAAAATATGCAGTTGCCGCGATTGAGTTGGCGTTCCCTAACTTGCCTAGCGATCATCTTGTATGGCAGGATCTTCACAGATTAGCTAATGACCGGAATCGCTATGTACGATGGGAAGTAGGCTGCGTGCTTGGATCGTTATTCCCTAGCTTGCCTTACAAGTCTCTAGTTTGGAGAGAATTAGATAGGCTCTCTAAGGAGAAGGATGAAGCCATCAGGTCTATCTCCTATCATTCCTTAGGTCGGGCATGCATCTTCAAGGCAACTGAGGCCGATGATAGGGATCTCAAAGCTCACCTAGAAGAAGCGATCGAATTCTTCCAAAAATCCTCGGATAGCCCGGGGAATTGGAGAAATGAGAACCATGCTGTTTTTTGTCTGCCCTTTTATAAATCACTACACAGTCTTTTGTTTAGAGATGTATCTAAGGCAGAGGAGATCCAGAGATATCTAGCTGAGGCTAAGAGGCTAAGGAGGCAGTAAAAGTCTCTGAGAGTATGGAGGAGATCCTCCTTGAAGCTGTGGATAACCTATCTAAGGCTCTCTGGGAGGTCAAGACATATACCGTGGAAGATATGATATCTCGGAAACAGGATCTCAAAGCCTACACTAGATATTGCTTCCAGGCAGTGGATTGCTTGGAGAGGGTAAGGGGCAGAGCACCTTTTGCTTCCAAGGTAGTAGATGCTGCTATGGTTGAAAGGGGAATCCCGATCATCGATGATAAAATCAAGACTATATTTAAGGATGTAGAGGATGCAGCACGGAAGCTCTGTAAAAGCTCTAAGGGAACTGCTCTTGAAGATTTCGGAAAGCTTACTTACGATGCAACTAAGGGGTTGAAAGATATCAGCTCACCAATAGCTGCAGATCGTTATTTGCTGGAGATTGTTCCACTTCTGAAGCTTCACTGCAAAAAATTTCCCAAGGAGGCACAAGAGTATCTTGAAACCCTTGCTCTATTAGAATCTCAAGATACAGCAACATTAGAACAGAGATTTGAAACTTTAAAGCTGGTCTTATTAACCTCTTTGTTCATAGGAGCAAAAGCCATAACGAATATTTACGGCGATGTGCATGGACACGTACTTTCAGGAACTTTCATTCATGAAGTTACGCTCGACAGCCCTATTGAAAAACAAAAGCGTGATAAATAGTCTCCTTTAGTGAATTGTTAAAGGCATTCAGGCTTAAGATACCGCCATATTAATCATATTAACAGCCCATTATGTTCAGTAGGTTTTACAATAAGCGATAGGATAAAATTTATCACTCCATACCCCTAAGAAAGCATCCGAGGTTCGGGCAATATGTTACCTGTCGATGTTGGATTAATCGCAGCTGCAGCAGCCCCCTATCTTGCCAAGGGAGGAGATTCATTTATCAAAACTGCTGGCGAGGGACTCGGCAAAAAGTTTGTGGAATTATGCCAGGCAGTCGAGAATAAATTCAAAGGAGACACATTCGCCGAGCAAACGCTAGCTCGCGCAAAAGAGAAACCTGAGTCAGAAGATAGGCAGGCAGCACTTAAGGATGTCTTAGCTGAAAAAATGGAAAAGGACACGAAGTTCGCTGAAGAAGTAGGCAAGTTAATTGAAGCAATTGAAGAGAAAGGTACAGCCAGCAGTGTTTTCGATCAGCGTGGACAAATAATCCATGGCTCACAGACAAACATCGCTGGTAATGTAAATGGCCCTGTGCTTTCAGGCAATTTCCACGGTTCAGTTAACGCAAGAGAATCCAAATGAAAATATCGGATAATAAAGGGAATCCACCATGAGCCAACAGGATAAAGCTGGAGATGGTTCCCAGACTAACATAAGGGGAAATGCAGATGGCCCAGTGCTTTCTGGAAAGTTTCATGGGCCAGTCATTATTAACGCGCCGTCTCTTTCACTACATATCCCTCTGCAGAAGCCGCCCCGAACCCACCATTTTGTTGGCCGTGAAAAGGAACTTGCAACCTTATTAGATTCATTAAAGCCTGGTTATGCAGTTACATTATGTGGTCCAGGAGGTATCGGCAAGACTGCTCTTGTATCTGAGATACTTTGGCGCCTTGCCCCTGATAATAGTCCCCCCAGTCAATTTCCAGATGGAGTGATTTTTCATACATTTTACCATCAACCCCAGGCCAGTCTTGCCTTAGAGGCATTAGCCCGTGCATTTGGAGAAGATCCACGACCCAGCCCAATCGATACTGCTCGCCGTGCATTGGCAGGTCGCAAAGCCCTTCTTATATTAGATGGTGCTGAATCTGCCGATAATTTGGATGTAATCTTAGAGGTTGCTGTGAGTTGTGGTATTATCATTACTAGTCGACGTCATAGAGATGCTCCTGCCGATTGGAGTGATTTATCACCTTTACCACAAGACCAAGCTATCCAGCTATTACGTGCATGGGGGCATAATTATGCAGCCGATGAAGTATCAGCTAATAGGATTTGTGAATTCCTGGGGGGCTTACCCCTTGCGATCGTTCTAGCAGGAAAATATATGTCTCAATGCCATCAACAAGCCGAGGATTATCTTGCATGGCTTGAGGCCACACCTCTGGCAGCCCTAGACCTAGGAGAGCGGCAGCATCAAAGTATACCTGTATTAATGAAGCGTAGCTTAGATCAGCTAAGTGAGTTATCACGCGCCTCATTTAGGGTGGCTGGCATATTAGCAATGAGCCCTTTTGGTCCAGAACTCATCGCTACAGCCTTAAATATACCTAGACATGAAGCTGATCGCCATTTGGGGGAGCTAGTAGATTACGGTTTGATAATAAGACCTGATACGTTCTATCACGTAGCGCATACATTAGCATATACATACGCACGAAAAGATCTAGTAACGGAGCATGATATGTTATTACGCCTTGCTCAATATTACTGTAACTTATTAAAGGAGCAAGGGGGTCCGGGTCTACCAGGTAAGATCATCATTGATACTAATCGCGCTCATATTTTAGCGCTACAATCTGCTTGCCTTGATGCTAGTGAATGGGATGCTGTCTGTAAAATAACCTTAATGTTCGATAATTACTTAGATTTACAAGGCTATTCAACAGAAAGAGTTAAGGTAGCCAAAGCAGGCTTACAGGCTGCGCTTGCTATTGGAGATTACAACAACGAGGGAGCTTTCCTTAATCTGTTAGGCTTAGCTTGTGCTGATCTAGGAGATATGCATCTTGCTATTGATTATTATAATCAGGCACTTGCTGTCGCCCATAAGATTAGAAATCGCCAATTAGAGTGTTATGTACTAGGCAATATGGGTAACGCCAATATTCATTTTGGAGATTACCATAATGCCCTTAAACTTTTTAAGAGATTTCTTCATATAGCCCATAAAATTGGAGATAAGTATGGCGAAGGCAACGCCTGTGGCAATCTCGGTAGGGTTTATCAGCATCTGGGGAAGTTAAAAAAAGCTGATGAATCGTATCGGAAGGCTTTAGAAATCCATTTAGGGAGAGGGGATTTAAGAGGGGCAAGCAAAGCTTTGAGTTCTTTAGGCAGAATCTATTCGCAAACTGGGAAATTTCAACAGGGTATTCAGATGCATGAAAAGCGATTGGAAATTTCATGTTATTTAAGGGATATCAAGGGAGAATATACAGCATTATGTGATCTAGGTAATATATATTTAAAACTAGGTAAGCCTCATATTGCATTAGATTTCTATAATAAAAGCCTTAAGATCTCCCAAGAAATTAAAGATCTTGTCGGAGAAGAAACAGTTCTAGGGAATATAGGGACTATTTATCTATCAATAGGTAGAGGATTCCTATAAACCTACCCCCTGCTTTAGCATCGAAAGTGTTAAATACAGCAAATAGTATTTATTGTTATGGATTCTTTTACTACTTGGGTATTGAAAGGTCTAAATGCAAAGCAAGAGGAGTCTAAATTAGCTCAAGTATCTGGATTGATCAATTGGGTTCCCTTTCGTCCTCTTCTGGAAGGGATGTATACTAATAAGACCGAGAAGGGAGGAAGGCCCAACTGTGATGTTATTCTAATGTTCAGGATCCTGATTCTCCAGCAGTGGTATGGCCTGAGCGATCTGGCTGTTGAACGGCAAATGGCTGATCGCATATCATTTATGGCATTTCTTGGTTTTCCTGATCAGTTCCCTGATTCCAGAACTATATGGTCATTCAAAGAACGAATGGCGGAGACAGGAACAGATAGGCTTGTTTGGGCTGAACTTCAAAGACAGTTGGATGCAAAAGGATTGAAGATCAGACGCGGAATTGTTCAGGATGCTACCTTTATAGAAGCAGATCCAGGATCATCGGAGTCAAAGAAACCACGTGGCGATGAGGCTAAGACACGTCGCAGCAAGGATGGCACATGGGCTAAGAAAGGCAATGAAACTCACTTCGGATATAAGTTACATCAAATAACTGATATCGATTACAGCCTAATACGTGATATAGAGACCTCGACTGCATCACTGCATGACAGTCAGGTTGATCTCTCTATCCCTGGCGTGCCAGTTTTCAGAGATAGAGGATATTTCGGTGTGAAGGCCAAAGGTATTGATTTTACAATGAAGCGCAGGACTACTGATAAACCTCTTTCTGATCTTGATAAAGAACGCAATCAGTTGATCAGTATCCTCAGATCGCCTGGCGAAAGGCCCCATGCTGTAATCAAGAGGGTTTTCGAGGCTGGAAGAGTGCTTGTTACATCAGTCAGAAGAGTGCATGTGAAAATGATAGTTACCGCTTTCGCTTTTAACTTGTATCAGCTTTGTACTCTTAAAAAGGCAAATGTCATTTAGGGATAGCGGATGCTATCGAGAATTAACTGAAAAAAAACAGGTTAGACCAAGAATAGCGAACATCGTAAGGCAAATCTAGAGTCGATTTAAAAAAACCGCCCTTAGGATACAAGTAAATAGGAATCCTCGGTAAGCTTCAATATGCTATTGAATTTTATAAGAAAGCTCTGATAATTGACAGAGAATTAAGAGATCTGAAAGGAGAATGTGCAGATTTAAATAATTTAGGCATTGCATACTGTGCGTTAGGCGAACCTATCCAGGCAATTGAATATTATGAAAAGAGATTAGAAATTGCTAATAATATTGGAGATCTTAAAGGAAAGGCAAACGTTTTAGGCAACCTTGGTGTGGCCTATGAGAGACTAGGCGAATCTCGCCAGGCCATCGAATCCTATGAGCAATCATTAGAAATCTTCCGTAAGATTGGAGTCCCTGCTGGAGAGGGCAATGCCTTATGGAATATAAGCCTCGTATTATATAAGATAGGGGAACAATCTAAGGCTGTTGACTATGCTCAGTCTGCGCTTAAAATTTTCGAAAGGATCAAAGACCCAACCTTTGAAAATGTAAAGCGACAGCTAACAGAATGGCAAGGATAATATAATTATAGGTGATCCTTCCAAGTTCGATGAAAAAGGTTCTTACCGGTATTTTATCTCACGCTGCAAACAGTGAGGCATGCGAGGCGTCGCCGCATTAAATCACAATTGGCTAGCTGATCCATCCCTAAGTTGTATACGGATGCCCTTTATCCCATCCACAACAAGCTGTGGGGTATTACGTTTAAAAATAAAGCGCAACCCATCTGCCACGGTATGAGCTAAGGCATCCTCTTGCTCGTCGCCTGCCGGCAGACAGAACTCTGGAGCGGCATCTCCAACTTCGACCATGTTTTGCACCTTGTGGGTGCTGATTATCTTGATGGTTTAATGGCTTATTGGAAGGCAAGCATATCCATATAGCTGTAGCCTATGGCCCTAGGGCTTTATCGTGGATATGAGCGCATCAGTTTCATCGGCCTTGAGTCACAAACTTCATTGATCTTGCTATGTTAGATGATCAGAGAAGAGATGACCCAGCGGTAAGTAAAGGAGGGAGATTTAAAACATACCTCTGGGCCACAAAACTAATGGTGAAGAATTATTGGAACATATAGACGATTGAGATAATCTAAAGTGATCATAGCGATATGCTCTCCTGCGGATCTGAAGATTTCAAGATCAGAGGAGCAATCGATCTTAACTCCAGAACCTCTTCGTCCTCGCATACTCCCTCTCCGCCTTCAGGATATCCCGATAGAACTCAAGCTCATCTGTTCGAAGCTTGCCGATTACTCTTGCCGCGGTCTCGGGCCCAAGTCCGCGGCTCGCAAGCGCAATTGCCGCAGTTTTGCCATAGCTCAAGACAAGATTGGCATTCCTGAAGACCCGCTTTGTCCTTCGACGATCTTCTGGCGTCTTCTTCTTTTCGGGCTTCTTGACTACCTTTATCTCCTCTTCTTCCCAGGGCTTGAGGGCTGCGACCATCTTGGAGCCGCAGATGGGACATTCAGGCTGCTCCGGAACGCGGCCCACTGCACGGAGCGACTTCCACTTCTTGCAGTTGACGCAGAATAATATCACGGAATCGTTCATGATCCTTGATTTCAGAAGCTCTATTACTGCGCCATCTGCATGCTCCGGCGACGTCACATCTCTGCCGCCTCCCCTGCCGCTGGCACCTATTGGACTCGGGCTGCTGGTGGTAATAACGATGTTGCCTTTGTGAATCTCTTCGAGTATTTGCCTGGCACGGGGGAGATCTAACCGATCCTGGTATATTTCCCGTATTGCTTCACGGTACATTGGCGTTCCCTCGAATACTGAGAGCAGCCTGTTTATGCTAATTCTCTGGAAGTCCACATCCCTAGATAGAGCTCCGAACTTCCTGGCGATATGAACCATCTTCCACTTGAGCAGAGTGGTATTCTTGAGGGTCATCTCAAGGATCGGCTCCAGATGCTCGGGTTTCAGCTCCATGATCGTTTTTGCGATCTCCTCAGCGATCACGGAACGCGGCAATGTCAGCTCTATCCTGTAAGGATCTATCTCTGAAGCAACGCTTGATCCGAACTTTGCAGAGAGCATAGCCGTTATTGCCCTTCCCAGGGTATCGTTTGTCTTGTGGCCGAAGCATGAGTTTATGATAACTTCGGTGCCGCCTCCCTCAATAACGATATGTTTGTCATCGGGGACCGGCAGATTTTTCCTTATCTGCATCTCTATCAGATCGATAAACTCTGCTGCAGCCTCACGATCAACAGGATAGCTTTCGGTCAGCCAGTTTACAGCAGCATCCTTGCCATCGGATTCCAGATATAGTCGGACACTTTCCCTTATCCTGCCTACCTCCTGTGCCACATCGAATGGAACAGGTATTTCTTCACCGCTCCAGGATGGAATTTCGCCGCTGCGCTGAATAGGCATGACCTTGATCTCGTCCTCGTCGATCTCCGAGATCTCCCAGATCTCGCCCTTTGTTACAAAAGTTGCACCAGGCTGGGCATAGCTGACTACAAATGCCTCATCCAATGTTCCTATCGATTTGCGGCCGATGATGTCGTAGACATTGTATCTCTTCTCATCGGGAATCATCGAGAGGTTCTCGTAGTAGTACTCGCGGGCCTTACGTGTCCTCTGGAGGATATCACCCTGAATTCGTGTAAGTCTGCTTTCGGCTATCTGCTCTGCTACTTTCCTCAGCTCATCAAGCGTTAGGTCACGGAAGGGATAAGCCCTGGTTATGATTCTATGAGCTTGCTGGAGGCTTATGTCGCCGAAGTCCAGCTCTAATCCTACAATCTGATTTGCGAGAGCATCCATCGGCTTCTCGTGAATCTGAATCTCTTCGAGCATTGCCTCTCCAGCTCGTCTTGCAATTGCACATGCTTCGGCGATATCATCCGGGCATGTGGCAATTATTGTGCCTTCTGCCGTTCGGCCTATCTTATGGCCTGAACGACCTACTCGCTGTAGCAGCCTTGAGACCTCACGAGGAGAGCTGTACTGGATGACATGATCGACATCACCGATGTCGATTCCAAGCTCCATTGATGATGTGCAGATAAGGCCGCGAAGAGCGCCTCCTTTGAACGCCTCCTCCGCCTCGACCCTGGTCTCGGCTGAGAGGCTCCCGTGATGAACTCCTATCGGCTCTCCAAGCAGCCTGAACCTGGAGCCCAGAACTTCAGCCGCCTGTCTTGTGTTGACGAAAATAAGACACTTCTTTAGTTTGACCTGCTCCCTGATCCAACCAATCTGTGCAGCTAACCTAGGATCGCATTCCAGCTGGCTTGCGAGAGCATAATCTGCTCGCGTAGGGTTAGGGCTGACAATCTTAAAATCGCTAGCCCTCTGGATATCTGCCCTGATGATTTTATATGGCCTTTGCGAGCCTGCAAGAAGCCTTGCAACCTGCTCAGGCGATCCGACAGTAGCAGACAGGCCGATCCTTTGGAACTCGCCGGCGATCTCGACCAGCCGCTCGAGAAGGACAAAGAGCTGCGATCCTCTCTTTGATGATGCAAGCTCATGGATCTCATCGACTATTACTGTCTTCACGCTCGATAGATTTTTGCGCAGCCGCTTTCCAGTGAGCATCACCTGCAGAGTTTCTGGGGTAGTGATCAAAAGATCAGGCGGACTCAATGACTGTCTTCTTCTATCGCTTTTGCTTGTATCTCCATGGCGAACTGCGATTGATATGTTCAGCCGCTCACCCCACTCTTCGAAACGTCTGAGCATATCCCTGTTCAGGGCGCGCAGAGGCGTGATATAGATAGCCTGTGTTCCAGAACGCTCCTCCGCTAGGATTTTATGGAGAACTGGAAGAGCTGCAGCTTCAGTCTTGCCGGTGCCCGTAGGAGCTATCAGAAGAATGTTTCTGCCATCCAAGATCTCAGGAATCGCCAGCTTTTGCGGCAGCGTCGGCTCTGTGATCGATTGCTCCGCTAGCATCTTTCCAATTGAGGGATAGAGCCGACTGAATGTGTTCACAAAAAATAACTCTTGGGAGGTATATGAATACTTTGCGCTAAAAGACGGTGCAAGACGATAGATATTTACGGTAATGGCCGTATAATTGAGGAGGCTGAACGCTGAATGCAGATAGCTGTAATTGGTGGGGCTGAGTGCAGCTCTGAGGTTAAAAGGACCGCATATACCCTAGGTCGGCTGCTTGCAGAAAACGGCCATACGCCGATCTGCGGCGGCCTGACTGGTGTGATGGAGGCGGTCTGCTGCGGTGCTAAGGATGCAGGAGGCATAGCCGTTGGCATACTTCCGGGCGAAAAATGGGATGCAAATAAATGCGTCGGGATAGCCATATCCACAGGCATGGGCCATGCTAGAAATGTGATAATAGTAAAAAGCGCTGATGCAATTATCGCTTTGCCTGGAGAGTATGGAACTCTCTCGGAAATTGCCCTCGCCCTGAAGATGGGAAAACGCGTGATAAGCCTTGGTAGCTGGGATATTCCTGGAACGCTGAAGGCTGCGACCGCAGAGGAAGCAGTTGAACTTTTGGATTGATAATAATAAGGAGCATAGAACCTAGAAATATTGTTAAATAATACAAAAGCCATTAGTCCTCAGGCGCGGGTTCAGGGAAGGAGGGCGCTTAAATGAGAACTTATAAAAATTATCTATTAGCAGCATTAACAGTATTCATCTTTTCGTGCTGCAGTGGCTTGGCTGCAGAACCAACCTTAAAGGATGATGCCTATCATTACATGGCCAACAACATTGATGATAAGCTCTATAACGAATGGTGGTACTTCAATGGAGTTTCAAACGATACGCAGTTCTTCTTTAACTACTTCCTGAGCGATCCTGATAATTTAACCGGTCAGCGGAGGATACAGGCGATTGCACTTGTGCTTGTAGACGGCATGCCGCCTCTTTTGGGCATACATAGCAGCCGTGGCTTCGGAGGAGATCGCAGCAATCCAACAATCGATATCGATCAAAACGGCTTCAGTGCTCTGAATACATCAGCCTACAGGATATTCGGCTCTGCAAGAGATACTCTGTCAGATACGCCTATTGCATGGGATCTTACATATACTATCGCAGTCAGCTCCTGGTTCCCTACACCAGTTCAGATGCATGTAGGCCACCTCAAGGGCGACTGGATGAAATGGCTGGTCTATATGCCATCTGCAACCGTCAAAGGAACCATAATCCTGGGCAACCAGACGAGAAGCATAGACGCCGTCGGCTATCATGATCACAATTGGGGCAGGTGGGCATTCAATGATGCTAAGTGGAACTGGGCACAGGTATCGAATCCTAAAGATGGCTTCAGCCTGACGCTAGGGGATGTGTTAGGCGAGGATAGAAACACCATTCTGGGAATACAGCACGCTGGAGAGACAATCAAGTTCTCAAGCTCTCAGGTTAAGCTGAACTACGCAGACTTCTCGCTAGATCAGATCACGTCGAGGATGTATCCCACTGCCTACAAAGTCGAGGCCGACAATGGCGAATACAAGCTCGAGCTGATGATAAATGTGCTCAAGAATGTGCCTCTGCCAGTGAATTTTCCAGCGCCTATGCCGAGCTATATTGTCTTCGAGCAGGTATCCCAGTTCAACGGATCTCTAAAGCCCAGGAACGGCGTAAGCTACAGCTTTGACCGAATGGGCTTCTCTGAATACACAACAAACAAGCTACATCCGATAATCGGAAATGTCAATGCTACAGATCCTGCTAATGTTACTATCACTGCAACGAACGAGAGAACAGGCGTTGTGAAGACCGCGGATCCAAGCTCCTCTGGCTGGTTCAGCATAGATTGCGATTTCGCTGATTACCTGGCGAACAGCACAGCTCCATGGATTGCAGATGGTGATAATGTTAAGGTAATGGCGAAGGATGCTGCCGGAAATACAAACAGTTCAGTAGTGATCGCCAACTTGACGACTGATAGGCAAGAGATTGGCACGATAGAACTGAGATAGAGAGAGGAGTTATAATTTTTTGATACTAATATTTTTTGCCAATCTCAATTTTATGCTATTTATGCCTTTGTGAAACGCTCTTGGTTTGCCTGACTAAAAATGATAAACCAAGCCACGGAGATACAAAAGCAAAAAGATAGTTCTAAAGAATATATTTGGATAGCCTCGCAGGAAGGTTATCCGGCTCCCATCCCCCTAGCCATCTCCATTGCATCATTAGCCTCTGCATTCCTACCCAGTGCTTGCAGCGTAAGGCTCTTCTTTATCCAGATGGCAGGATCTGTTGGATTGAGCTCGCCAGCCCTCTCATAGCATTTTAATGCCTCTTCATACCTTCCGAGCTCATAGAGCGCAACCCCTTTTCCTTCCCAGGCTGTTTTGAATAATGGATCGAGCTCCAGTGCCTTGTCGTATGCTTCAAGTGCTCCATCGTAGTCCCCCTGGTCGTATAGCAAAAGACCTTTGCTCTCCCATGCCTTCGCATAATCGGGATCAAGCGCGATTGCTCTCTCATAGGATTTGAGGGCCTCATTAAACCTATGCAGGTCATGTTGGACCCTTCCCCGATTTACCCAGGCAATTGTATCAAGGGGGTCAAGCTGTGTAGCCTTGTCAAGACACTCGATAGCCTCATTGTCCTTACGCAGATGATAAAGTGCAACACCCTTGCCTATCCAGGCGGCTGTGAACTGAGGATCGATCTCCAATGCTCTTTCATAAGCCTTTATAGCTTCTACATCCATGCCCGCTCTGCAGAGTGCAACTCCCTTTGCCTGTAATGCCAGAATATAGTCGGGTTTGATTTTAAGGGCCTTTTCGAATGATTCTATCCCATCCTCATACCTGCCGAGCTCTGATAAAGCCAATCCCCGATTGCTCCAAGCAGGCGCGAGCATTGGGTCCAGTTTCAGAGCCTTATCGAAGAATTCTATAGCCGTCTCATATTCACCCTGTTTATAATGGGAAACCCCCTCATCATTCAGGTCTCTGGCATGCAGCATAATTCATCTCCCTGAGTTTGAACTTTAACGATATTCAATTCATGACACGAAAGCAATTCGATCGGAAATATAATAGTTCCTTTAGCATTGAATATAGATAAATTTTTCGAGATAGTCTATCTCTACGCCAAAATTATAATCCTCATAGGCTTACTAGCACTTTTATACGGCTAGAGAACGATATTTATCTTATGCCCCCTAGAGAAAAGGTCATCTTCGATCCAAAAAAGATCAGGTTCGATTTGCCACTTCTTGAGGCATTTAGGTTAACTCAGGTCAGATCCGTTGAGGACTACAGATCACTATGTAGTAACCTAGCCGATCTTCGTGGAATGTCCTATTTTTTTATCAACTGCCTGGAGGATAGAGCCAGACTGATGATCACGGTCATAACTGCAGAGCGCGATGAAGTTACGGCCTCATTCGCCCTAGATCATGATCTCTTGGGCGTAAGTCATGAAGATCTGATAAGTGCGATCTGCGACAAGAGCGGAAATTATCCGCTTCCTCACGAGATAAAACAGAAGCTTAGAGAAGCTTTGGAGACTGACGATTGGCGTTTCTTCAAAGCAGAATAAATGATGAAAAACCGATCCTGCCTTCAGGCTGATCAATAGGCAATTCTCTAAGATTGCTATGCCAATAAAATAGTTAAAGGGCACTGCCTTTTGCCGGACACAGGTTACCCCCTGGAGCCTATGCCCAGCTCTTATGTATCCATAAAGCTGATGGCTGCAGTCCTTCAGGCGCTATATTAAAGCCTATGGATCTCGGTTGTTCTTGGATCTTGATCTTGCTTAATAACTTTTTATCATCCTCTGGCCTATGGGTCGAAGAAGAATCCTCCGCTGTGATAGGACCATCTGTTCGAGTAGTAATAGGTCGTAGAGCCGAAGCCGTAGACATTAGCGGCATACCATGGATCCCAGTTATACGTTGCCGGATACCAGGTGTAGTAGTGCTTGATCGGTGTTGTGTAATAGTACTTTGGATTATGGCTATACCACCAGTAGTTATCATAGTTATAGTTGTAATATGCAGGATACGAATACGGCCAGTACGCAGTTCCTGGGGAGAGCCAATCGTAGTAGTTGTAGTTATTGTATGTGCTGGTCGGCGGCGTGAGCACCTGGCTCGAAGAGCTTGAGCCGTATTGGGAATTATATCCAGACTGGCCGTATTGGCCCTGCCCATATTGTCCTTGCCCATATTGGTCCGGCCCATACTGGTTTTGTGCATATTGATCATACATCGGTGCGTTATTCTGGTAATCTGCTCCAGGCCCATCGTATGGATGGTCCTCTCCATTCGCAGCGCCAATTGCCATCAGCATTCCTAGCGCCATTATGGATAATATCAACTTGACTTTGCTAATTTCAATTCCTCCAAATACTACCTATCGTGGCCGTAATATTAAAAGCTGGTTTTTATGTAGGTATCATCTAATACCTACATGAATCCTCCACGAGGTTGCAGGTATGGAAAAGCTGGTTCTAAATGCACAAGATATTCAGATAGCGCCTAGTTTTATGATAAGTATAATATAGATATGACTGCGGGTCATTTTTCTCCTCAGTCTCTTTAGGTGGTATGAATGAGGATATGCATTGTATTCGTTTATCCGGGCATTACGCGAGTCATCGATCTCACGCGAGACTGCATGAAGATGTTATTATACCATTATTCGATTATTTAGGCACTTCTACATGGAGTGTGCCCAGCAGATTTCTGGTCACATC
Source organism: Methanotrichaceae archaeon (assembly GCA_963803145.1). Classification (GTDB taxonomy): domain Archaea; phylum Halobacteriota; class Methanosarcinia; order Methanotrichales; family Methanotrichaceae; genus CAWBKV01. Next base: position 172,078 of record CAWDLW010000012.1, on the reverse strand, counting down.
CCATGAATAGGTGGATACAAATCTGCAATCAGTTTTTCCGATGTAAGTTCCATTCATCGGAGCTGCATCAGGGGAATAGCTCGCGATGAATATAGTCTCGCCTGTAGGATATTTGCAGCTTCCAAGGACCGCCTGCTGGCCGTCAACTCCCACCGTTGATGGATAGATCTTAGAGTCCGTACCACCTAGCGCTGTGAGAGCTGATGTAACGATATCCTTGTTTGCATCAATGCCATCCGACATATTTTTCTGATATCCCGTTAAAATAATAGAAGCATAGCCGTCATCGCCATCGACAGATAGATAGTATCTGGTGAACTTCGCGCCGTCAGAGGTAGCACCGCTCGTTGGCGGATCAACGATGACTTTGTACTGCGAGGTCGTGTTCATATCGAAGGAAACCACATAGGGTCCGAGCTTCCCAGACTCATGGGTTGCTAAAGATGTACCTATCTCTGCCAGCATCAATATTACAAGAACTATGATCAAATGAGATCTCATCATACCACCTTTTCAGCCCTTAGGCTCTATCAGTATATCAAATAGTTATCTGGCCTGAACTATGGTCGATGATCAATCGAAAGCATAAGGTAAATTGTTATTGGAATTGCTATTTACCTAACCAACACTCTATCTAACATATAGGAAATACTAAACAATTTTGAAAAAATGAGGAGGGAAAAACTTGGCAGATAATGTTAGCACGAATATCAGTCCAGAAGATCTGTACCAACTCAAGGTAGTCTCCAACCCCGAGATATCGCCGGACGGAAGCCAAGTTGCGTACTGTGTCCTAAATGTGAGCAAAGAAGCGCTGGGGAGGCTTGCTGACATCTGGCTCGTGCCAACCGCAGGAGGGCTGGCCCGGCGATTGACAAGTGGTGGTTTTAACACGATGCCGCGGTGGTCTCCCAGTGGCAAAGAAATTGCATTCCTGTCTTTGAGAGGCCCTGGCAACATGCAGCTATGCACCATTCCTATGTCCGGAGGTGACGCCAGGCCACTGACTGATATGAATGGCTCAATAGGTAGCTTCCAGTGGTCTCCTGAAGGTCGGCAAATCGTTCTCGCGTTCCGTAAGGAAGGCGAGGGCCCTAAAGTGCCCGTGGTGCGCTTGATCACGCGACTCGTCTACAAAGATATGGTAGAGGGCTTCCTGCCGACAGAGCGCTACCATATCTGGCTCGTTGATGCTGCTACCGGAGGAGCCAGACAGCTGACCGAGGGTGACGACCATCAGAACCTATCGCCGTGCTGGTCACCGGATGGCAGGGAGATAGCCTTCATATCAAATCGCAGCCCAGAGCCGGACCTGACTCCATACGATAATGATATCTACATGATGAAGGTCTCAGATGGAGACCTCCGCAAGCTGGAAACGCCTCAAGGGCAGAAAGATGGTCTATCGTACTCACCTGATGGCAGATGGCTAGCATATTACTGTGATATGGATCTCGTAGATATTCAGTACCACAAAGAGAAGAGACAACCTGCCGTATGGATCGTGCCAGCAGACGGCACTGGTAAGGCGCAGAAGGTTACGGAGCCGTTTGATGTTGAGGTGGGCAATTGGATTTTAAGCGATGTCGCCGGGATTCTTATAGCCCCCACCACGCCACCTACTTGGTCTCAGGACAGCGGTCTCCTCTACTTTGAGGTGGATGACCACGGCAAACAGAGCCTCGTGTCGATTGCCGTAGGCCGCAATGGGAGCAAGCTGGAAACTATCGTCGGTGACAAAGGGGCTGTGGTGGGTTTCACTCTGGACAAGAAGGGAGAAAGGCTGGCCTATATCTGGGGAGATGAGAAGAACCCCGCGGACGTCTGGGTCAGGGATATGACCACTGGCAAGTCATGCCAGCTTACCGGCATAAATGCCGACTTGCTCTCTGCTCGCAAGCTCGGAGAGATTGAGGAGGTCCGGATGCTAGGGCCATCAGGTAACGAGCTGCAGGGCTGGGTTCTCAAGCCTCCAGACTTTGACGAGACAAAGAAATACCCCCTGGTGCTGTTGATCCACGGCGCTCCAACACAATGGGGCTACCTGTTTACGTTTCATAGCCAATTCTTGGCGGCTAATGGGTATGTGGTCACTTACTGCAATCCTAGGGGGAGTATGGGATACGGCAAAGAATGCCGGAACGCTGTCGAAAACGTCGGGCCTTGGGCCTGCTACGATGACCTGATGGCATGGGTTGATGCTTTTGAGAAGAAGCCCTACGTAGACAGGGAAAGAATGGGGGTCAGCGGAATCAGCTACGGTGGCTATATGAGCAATTGGATAATCGGCCACACTAACCGCTTCAAAGCCGCCGTTCCCATATCGAGTCTCAGCAACTGGGTTAGTTGGTACGGCACATTGGACCTTTGGTTTATAGCGGAGCAAGGTGTTGGTTGGTGTAGAACACCCTGGAATGATTTTGATGATTACTGGCGATACTCCCCTATGAAGTACATCGGCAATGCCAGAACACCCACGTTGATCATCCACAGTGAAGGTGATTATCGCTGTTGTCCGGAACAGGCGGAGCAGGTCTTCACGGCGCTGAGAAGGCAGAGAGTTGATACTGAAATGCTGCTCCTGCCTGAAGAGTCACACTTTCCGCGGCGGGTTGACCGCCAGGTCGCCGTATGGAGCCATATGTTGCGCTGGTTTGACCGATATCTGAAGGAATAGGCACTTAAGCTTGGTGGGCTAGCTATATTGATAGGGAGACAGGGCCTCTCCCGCCTTCACCAAAAACACGACGGGACGCGCGTATCTAGCGTGGACTTTCTTATGCCTTTATTCGGTCTGCGGACTTAAGCGCATCTCGATAAAACTTCAGCGCATAATCCTTTACCATCCTTCTGGAGCTGAAGTAAGGGGCTGCACTCTTTATCGATTCTTTCATGACCTTTACCCAAGGATGTGGTATGCCCAGCTCATCTTTATCGTAATAAAGAGGTATTATATCCTTCTCTAGGATGGAATAAAGTTCTTCTGCATCTGTTGCATCGGAGTTGTTTCCATTTGTGCCGCCAAATGCCCAGCCGTTTCTGCCGTTATATCCCTCGAGCCACCAGCCATCGAGTATGCTCAGGTGAGGCACGCCGTTGATAGCCGCCTTCATTCCGCTTGTGCCTGATGCCTCGAATGGAGGCAGAGGATTATTGAGCCAGACATCCACGCCATGAACCAGGTACTGGGAAAGCTCCTCTTCGTAATCCTCAATAAAGGCTATTCGACCTCCGAAGGACGGCTCTTTGGCGATATTGAAGATGCTTTGGATCAGCTGTTTGCCATAATTATCCGCAGGATGTGCTTTTCCAGCAAATACGATTTGCACCGGCTTTTTGTGATTATTCAGTATTCTCTTGAGCCTCTCCAGATCATGCATAATAAGAGTAGCCCTCTTGTAGCTTGCAAATCTGCGGGCAAAGCCGATAGTCAGGGTTCCTGGATCGAACAGCATACCCGATGCCAGGATTATATTAGGGTCTGCTCGGTCTTCCATCCACCTGAGCCTAGCTCTTTCCTGTAGGACTGTTATCATCACCATCTTCAGCAATCTATGGGTTTGCCATAGCTCTAAATCAGGAATATCATCCACAAGCTGCCAGATAGATGGATTATCGTGATCAGCGATCCATGTTGGGCCGAGGTATTTGTTGAAAATGGCTGAGATCCTCGAATCGACCCAGGTTGGAACGTGGACCCCGTTGGTTATATAGCCAATGGGGAGCTTCTCCTCAGGCAAGTTTGGCCAGAGATGCTGCCACATCGCTCTTGTAACCTCATTGTGTTTTTTGCTGACGGCATTACAGTAGGCCGACATCCTGAGAGCAAAGGCCGTCATATTAAATCCTGCAAGCGGGTCCTTTGGATCGACTCCGAGCTTGAAGAATGAATCTCTATCAAGCTCAAGCATGGGTATATAAGAACTGAAATATTTATCCATTAAAAGGAAAGGAAAGACATCGTGTCCTGCAGGCACAGGCGTATGCGTTGTGAATACTGTTGTGGATCTGACTTGCTCAGCAGCATCCCTATAGCTCTTGCCCTTCTCCACCAGCTCCCGGATCCTTTCAAAGATGGCAAAGGCAGAGTGACCCTCATTGAGGTGAAGAATAGAGTGTTTTATTCCTAGAGCATGTAGAAGCTGAGTACCGCCGATTCCCAGGATTATCTCCTGAACCAGACGCTGGTCCTGGTCCCCTATATAGAGCCTGGCTGATATTCCTCTGTTCCAGGGATCATTTCCCTCTATATCGGTATCTATCAAGTAAAGAGGCACCCTGCCTATTTGAGCCTTCCAGACCTCGAAGTAGACGGAAAGATCAGTAGTTGGCACTTTGATGGTCAGCGGACTCCCATCTCTATCCAGCACATGGCTGATAGGGGCATATATCCTGTCGAGGGTCTCACTCTCGTTCATCTGCCAACCATCGGATGAGATCCTCTGATGCAGGTAGCCTTCAGGATACATGAAGCCGACGCCGACTGCAGGAACGCCTAGATCACTGCATTCCTTAAGAAAATCGCCTGCCAGAAAGCCGAGGCCTCCGGCATAGAAGGGTAACGAATGATGGAGTCCAAATTCAGCCGAAAAGTAGGCAATGGGGCTCATTTCGGGGTCGGCAATCTTTGAGTAGAACCAGCTTCCATATGCGTTCATCTCAGAATCGAACCTGGTAATGACGGCATCATAATGCCTCAAAAACCGCGAGTCTTTAGCGGCATCGTCCAGAATAGATCTATCGATATCATGAAGCAGCCTCACAGGGTTCTGGGCCTTGAATTCGGTACCGTTTCCGCTCAGCATCTGGAACAGAGCCTTCGCTTCCGGATGCCAGCTCCACCAGAGGTTGCATGCCAGCTCGCTGAGGCGCGATATCCTCTCAGGTATATAAGGAAACTTGCCTTCAAAAGGATCCATAGCGTTTGCACCCTCCAGCCTGTATAGATAGATCATAGATAAATCCAATAGCCAGGCAACCCTTTTTCAAGCCAGCTTAGTATAAGAAAGATTCCCTGTTGAAGAGACAGAGATCACGATTCGAGGGATCATGACACAAGGTAAACCCCTATTACTACAAATATCCCAGCAATGAGCTTTAAGGCCAGAGTCCTCCTATCGATCTCCTCTTCAAGCAGCCCAGGCATGAAAAGGCCCAAAGCCAGCACAAAGATCAAAGTTATAGCAGGCTGAAGGGCGCCGACTGCCGATACGAGGGCGACAGGACCGAGGGCAAGTGCAAATATCGATGAGATCCTCCCTATAAAATCAAACACCTCCTCAAGAACTGCAGCGCCGATAAAAAGACGACCTATCTTCAAGAACCCCATGACCTCTGTTCTTATTTCGCGCTCTGCAATTAATGGTATGACCGCCAGCAGAGTCCCCAGGGATGACCATATGAAAAGATGCCATCCATCCATGAATGTAAGAAGATACTTTACACCGATTGCGTATAAGGTGGAAAACAACCAGAAAAATACAATATGTTTTAGCGCTGGAGATAAAACAATGGATCTAGTGGCTGATGGCCTATACGATATCAGCAGAGCGCTTAAAACTAGTATCAGACCGCCCACATAATCCTTTGCAGTCAATGTTTCGCCGAGCAGTGCTGCCGCTGCCAAGAAGACGAACAAAGGATAAACGAATATGAGAGATGTAACCCTGGATGCCTCTTCTATTTTCAGCGCACGGATATAAGCCACGTACATAGCAGCCTGGGCAGTGCCCGCAAGCATTCCGTATATGGATGTGGGATAATCGTAGCTTGCACCGTGGAAGATAAGGATCAGTGCAGCGAAGAACTGCTGTATTATTATCAATGTGATAAGGTAGGCTATAGAGTTCCGAACATAGCGATTGAGCAGAAGCTTGTCTATTATGACAGTTACAGCAAGAGATGCTGTGCTCAACAGGGCGAAGAAAAGCCAATTCATGATACTTATGCCCTGGGGTAGGACCCCAGGACCCTGATCATCGCAGCCTTATCTTTTATTATAGCCAGAGCCTCTTCGATTATAGGGTCGCTTATATGCCCCTCTAGATCTATGTAAAAGTAATAGTCTCCAAGGCCGCGCCTGCTTGGCCGTGATTCTATTCTTGTTAGGTTAATATCCCTTATGGCAAACTCCTGGAGAATGGAATAAAGCGCACCGGGTCTATCGCGATCAAGATAAATTGCAAGGGAAGTTTTATCCCTTCCTGTCGCAGGCTCCATCTCTTTGCCAACTACGGCGAATCGGGTAACGTTCTCGCTCCCATCCTGGATATCCTTTGCCAAGATCTTAAGATTATATCTCTCAGCGGCGCCAGCACCTGCTATGGCTGCCATTTCTGGGAACTCCTGGGCGAGACGTGCTGCATGGCTTGTGGAGCCTGTGCTCCTGACCTCAGCCTTAGGATAATGCAGTTTGATATACTGTCGGCATTGCGCCAGGGGCTGAGGGTGCGAGATTATTACCTTCACCTCGCCCTCCCCTCTGCCTACAAGGCAGTGCCTTATTGGCAGGTTAACCTCTCCCCTGATGCTCAAAGGCATTCGAAGAAGAAGATCCATGGTCAGTCCGATCGCTCCTTCAAGGCTGTTCTCTAGCGGAACGATTCCCACGTCTACATCTCCTGCCTCTACGGCTTTGAGAACATCCTCGAAGTCGCTGTAGTAGGCAAGATCGGCCTCAGGCAGCCAAAGACGCGCTGCCTTATCTGAGTAGGACCCCTCAGGACCCAGAACTCCTATCTTCATTTCTTCTCCAGCTCTTTGATCAGCTCGAGCGCCCGATCGACGCTTACCCGGCGCTCAGCTGCCATCCTTGCTGCTATGACCTCGATAAGGTCGCAAGCGGCACCTGCTTGGATAGCAATGTTCTTTGCATGAAGTGTCATATGGCCTCTCTGGATGCCTTCAGATGCGAGCGCCCGAAGAGCTGCAAAGTTCTGGGCAAGGCCGACAGATGCTATTATCCTTGAGAGATCATCTGCAGACTTAACACCTAAGATTTTCACCGCAGATTTAGCTACAGGATGAGTGCGTGTAGCACCGCCGACAAGTCCGACAGCCATGGGAAGCTCAATCGTGCCCACGAGATCGCCATCCTTATTTTTCTCAAATCTGGTAAGAGATTTATAACGCCCGTTGGCTGAAGCGTAAGCATGGGCTCCGGATTCAACTGCTCTGGTATCGTTACCGGTAGCCATAACAACTGCTGTAACTCCATTCATTATACCTTTATTATGGGTTGCTGCCCTGTATGGATCGACCTCAGCGAGAGCTGCCGCCTGGATAATCGCATCAACGATCTCTGCCCCGCCAATTCCTTCGGCCTTGAAAACAGCCTTTGCCCTTGCGAGCCTCTTATCAGCAAGGTTTGAGATTATTCTCAGATAAACCCGTCCGCCGGTTATCTCTTCAATTTTAGGTGCTATTGCCTCTGCCATAGTGTTAACGGCATTTGCGCCCATTGCGTCCCTACAATCAACAATAAGATGAGTTACGACCATTAGCCCAACTCTGGATTCGATTATGTGGACCTCGATATCCTTGACACCACCACCGAACTTTACAAGCATTGGGTCCTTGTCATTTGCGAGCTTAATGAGCTCATCCTTATGAAGAAGGATCTCCTGCTTTGCGCCACTAGGATCGGCGATGTGAGTGGCCTGGATCTGGGCACGCATTATAGGACCTGTGCTGCTGGTCATGAATCCTCCGCCGCCACGTGCCATCCTTGCGCCATTGCTTGCTGCGGCGATAACTGAAGGCTCTTCGGTCGCCATTGGCACCAAAACATCCCTGCCGTCTATAAGGAAGTTAGTAGCTATGCCGAGCGGAACCTGGAACATGCCTATGACATTTTCTACCATCATGTTGGCTTGATCAAGTTTCAGTCCATTTTCTATCTGGGATACGTCTTCCTGACTCAGACCCGCCTGCTCTGCCACAGATTTGAGCCTTTCAGCCGGAGGAAGCTTATATAATCCTGAAATTCTGGATGTCACCTATCTCATACCTCGTAATATTTACTGACATACTTAGGACTACAAAAGTTCTGGTAAGGGAAAAACTTTATTCCAGGCAATATCTTTATTTTTTATGCCTCTTCCCATTTCAAGTAGGATCTCAGAGCTTGAGAGCCTTGTAGGCAGGCTTAGTCCTGTTCAGAAGATGCTTTTGGGAACGGACGGCTCAGTTACCAGTCTATTAGAGATCATAACCGGAAGCAAAATCGGAATTGAAACATTGGTTCAGCAGGTTGTGCCCGCAGATAATGCTGTTGCGGCTGAGCTGAAGATTAGCCCTGGAGAGGAGATCAATTACAGGATTGTGAAGCTGAATAGGGAGGATACGGGAGAAGCTCTAATCTATGCAATTTCGCATACTCCCATGAAGAGGCTCGAGCATGACTTCAGGGACGACCTCACAAAAGCAGACATACCAATCGGCATCATACTGAAGAAGCACCAGATAGAGTCCAGACGCGACATAACAGGCGCGGAAGTGTTGCAGGCTGACAGGGAAATGAGCCGAATATTTAATATATTTCCCAAAGAGCCGATGCTTTCAAGGAGCTACAAGATCTTCAGACATGGAGAGCCGTTGATTGTGATAAAGGAAATGTTTCCTTATAACAGCTTCCTGGATGAGCGAAAGGTAGTGATAGAGACGCCTTCGAGGATCCACCTGACTCTGACGGATCTGACAGGCAGCTGCGGCCGCGTTGATGGTGGAATCGGCATCACTCTGAACGAGCCGAACATAGTATTAGAGGCCAGGAGAACCAGGGAGCTGACGGTCGTTGGCGAAAATGAGAGTGCAGAGCGCGCTAAAATTGCTGCACAAGCCGTCATGAAGCATTTCGGCCTTGGAGGCGCACATATCTCAATCAGGAACGGATACAAGCTGCACGTGGGCCTTGGCGGAGGGACACAGCTTGGCATCGCAGCAGCAAAGGCTGTTTGCGAGCTTTATGACTGCCATGCGAACGCACGCGAGATTGCAAGGATAATCCATCGCGGCGGGACAAGCGGCATAGGCACTGCAGCCTTTGATGTGGGCGGATTCATAATCGATGGAGGCCATACATTCGGACCGGGAAAGGACAAGACTGATTTCAGGCCATCATCTGCCTCCATTGGCGTGAGCCCGCCTCCAGTGATAGTGCGCCACGAGTTTCCTGAGGATTGGCAGGTAATGCTAGCCATACCGAACCTGCCCAAGGGCGCTCATGGCCAGAGGGAGATAGACATATTCAGGGATTACTGCCCTGTTCCGCTGTCCGATGTCCACGAGCTCTGCTATCAGATCCTCGTGAGGATGGCGCCCTCCCTGGTTGAAAAGGATCTTGATGAGTTCGGCAAAGCCGTAAACAGAGTTCAAGAGCTTGGGTTCAAGAAGGTTGAGGTAATGCTGCAGCACCCTATCGTTCGCGGGCTTATGGCTGATATGAGAAATGCCGGTGCAGCCTGCTCAGGCCTTAGCTCCTTTGGGCCGACGGTATATGCAGTTGCCGATTCTCGAGTTAGAGATATAGAGGCAGCGGCACGAGATGCTATGAGTGATGTAGGTGGAGAGGTTCTGACCACTAGATCCAGGAACGAGGGCGCACGGGTTAGAATTGCATGATGTCTCTTGTTTATACTTTAGAGGTGATTTTATGAGCGATATACGATCTTTGCTTGAGAAACTTAGCAACGCCCACGGCATATCTGGGCGAGAAGGAAATGTCCAGAAGATAGTGATGGATGAAATCAGACCTTATGTAGATGATGTCAGAGTAGATGCTTTGGGGAATGTCATAGCAACGAAGAAGGGTGAAAAACCCTCAATAATGATTGCTGCACATGCGGATGAAATCGGCCTAATGGTCAAACAGGTTGATGAGAAAGGTTTTCTGCGCTTTATCCACATTGGCGGATGGTATGATCCAACTCTTCTCAACCAGAGGGTAATTGTCCACACCAGATCTGGCCCCATTTTCGGCGTCGTAGGCTCAAAGCCGCCACATGTTATGAAGGAGGATGAAAGGAAGAAGCTCATTGAGGCCAAGGATATGTTCATCGATATCGGATGCCAGAGCCAGAAGGAGGCTGAAGACCTGGGAATTGCACCCGGCACACCCATATCAATCGATAGAACTTTCACGTCTCTGCAAGGCGATAGAGTCACAGGAAAGGCATTCGATAATCGTGCCGGCATCGTGGCAATGATTGAGGCCGTAAAGAGAACTAAGAGCAAATCAACGATATATGCGGTTGCCACAGTCCAGGAGGAGGTCGGCCTTAAGGGAGCAAAAGTTTGCACATATTGTCTGAATCCCGATTTGGCCATTGCGACTGATGTGACCATACCCGGCGATCATCCTGGAATCGATAAGAAGGATGCTCCAATAGAGATGGGAAAGGGCCCTGTAATAGTAATAGCTGATGCATCTGGAAGAGGATTACTGGCCACCCCAAGCATTGTGGATTGGCTTGTGGATACTGCAAAAGAGTTCAATATCCAAGTCCAGCTTGAGGCATCGGACGGAGGGACAACAGATGCAACTGCCATTTACCTGACCAAAGAGGGAATTCCCACAGGTGTCCTGAGCGTGGCGACAAGGTACATCCATTCGCCGGTCGAAGTTTTGAGCCTGAGCGATATCGATAAATCTGCTGAGCTTATGGCAAGGGCTCTGGAGACGGCGCCGAAATACTTCAAAACACAATAATGAAGGTTTTAGGAACGAACCCGCCAATTAACTACGCTAGAGCTATTGTCGAATATAGCTTAAAAACCAAGTCAGGAGAAGAGGCAACTATATTCACGGATATATCTCGGTTGGCTATTGCAGACGAGCTGGCAGGGTGCCTTGCGCGGTCGGGAGCTGACGTCACTGTTTTTGTTATTCCAGAGAGCATTAGGCCGATAACAAAGATCACAGATATTCAGGCTTTGGCTCTGGTCTCCTCAGATATTGTCATCTACGTTATAGCTACAGAGAGCAGAACAAAGGATCTTTCTCATGAAGTGGCTTTCAGGCACTTTCTTCTCTCCATTCCATTGCAGTATAAAAGGCCGAGTATGTATTATGCCCGGCTTCACGGATGACATGAAAGAAGCGGTATCTATCGATTACGATAAGCTAAGGCAAAGAGAAGAGAAGTTGTTGCGAGCTATCTCAGGACGCCATATCCGAATAACCAGTCTTTTGGGAACTGACATATCCTTCAGCATAGGAAGCCGGAAGATAATGATAGACGACGGAGACCTATCTAAGCCAGGATCATTCGGCAACATTCCGGCAGGCGAGATCTTCACAGCGCCAATTGAAGAAACAGTTGAAGGGAAGATCGTAATCGATGGCAGCATAGGCGGAATTGGACTGGTAGCAAATCCCTTCATCATTCACGTGAAGGATGGCTATATCACTGGAATGGAGCCCGTCGAAGTTGAAGATGAAATCTTCCAGCAATTCTCTAAGGTATGTGAATACGATGCTCCTGCGACAAGAACCTTGGGGGAGTTCGGGATAGGCCTCAATCCTAGCGCCCGAATTATCGGAGATATGCTTATGGATGAAAAGGCAGAAGGCACTGTCCATTTTGCGTTTGGAGACTCGTATGGTTTGGGGAAGACGAGTAGCAGATATCATACCGATTTGCTTGTAAGGAATCCTACAATTACTGTTGAGGAGGAGGTTATTATGAAGGAAGGAAAATTTCTCTTAACACTGCCCTAAACTATCAGCATTGGTACCTATTCAATTCATCTTCCGAATCAAGACCCCATAAATGTAATCATGGATATACAAATAATATTAAAAAAGATATATAACCAGTACTAAGAGAATCTATAAATATAAAAGAGCTGCAACCAATCTGGCTGCTCTCTTTTAAAGCCGTCTCAGCTTGCGCCGATTAGGCTGATCACGAAGTATGCCAGAAGTACGCCCACTATGAATACAATTGCAAACCCAGTGTAAACCAGCGTATCTGCTATTAGGAATGCCTCACTCATAGAATCATCTCACTACAAGTACTGGTATCGTTGCCCAGTAAAGAACTTTTTGCACGACGCTGCCTATTAACAGCTTGGATGCCCCTGACTCGCCATGGCTTCCCATGACGATCAGATCAGCCTTCTCCGCTCCGGATACATCTATGATATCATTGGCAGGAACGCCGATCCTCACAATGGTATCCACTGCAACACCCGCATCGTCGCCCATCTTCTTTAGGGATTCGACTGCCTTCTCGCCAGTGGCAGAGAGCTTGCTCTCAACCTCTTTTCTATCTGCCCCAAGCTGTCTGACTGCGCTTGCAATTACAACTTCATTTACTACGTAAAGCGCTATTACGGATGCGCCCAAGGACTTAGCCATTTCAAAAGCATCCTGAGCAGCCTTCTTTGACTTATCTGAGCCATCAGTGGCGATCAAAATCCGCTTGTACATCCTATCCCACCTTTGGACGCTCTATCACACAGACATTGTATAAATAGCTATCTTCCTATCAATAGCTATCTACCGGCCTCCAGTATTCGTAGCGCGAAAAGAGCCGCATTTTCTCCCGAATCGATCCCCACGCAGGCAACAGGCACACCCGGCGGCATCTGGACTATTGATAGAAGTGCATCGAGCCCTCCCAACTTGGCGCTCACCGGCACGCCGATGACAGGACGCGTTGTTCTTGAGGCGATATAGCCAGGAAGTGCTGCAGATAGGCCGGCCACGCCGATGAAGACTCTAGCATTGCACTCGGTTATATACTGCTCCAGCTCCTTAGGATTCCTGTGAGCTGATAGTATTTTATGCTCGTAGCTCGCGCCCTTTTCCTCAAGCCTACGCAGTATTTTATCTACAATCTCCTGATCTGATTTGGATCCTGAGATAACAGCTATATCCGGCATTGTTACTCCTGCTCATCTCCCTGTAGCTCATGCTGTTTCTGGAGGCTCATCCTAATCAGTATCTGGAATATATCCCTTACTGCGACCGAATCGAGGTCAAGCTCTATTGCCATATCATTTGCCCTCGTCAAAACCAGCTTTTCCTGCTCAGGATCATATATCCCTCTGCCCTCTAATTTCTTGGCCAGGAAAATTTCTTTTGAGATTTCAACACGCTGCTGGATCAGCCTTATTATCCTTTCATCGATCTTTGCGACCTCTTGACGATGCTCAAGCAGACTCAATCGTACCCCTTGCCCATAATTCCATTGCGATTATTAACCTTTGTCCTTATCACTTTTCCGCCCAGACCCATCCAAACGGCCTCAAGCATATCGATCTTGTCATCATCGATCAAGCTTGCGTAGGATGGACCTGTGCCTGAAAGGCTCGCACCCCATGCCCCTGCCTCTAGAGCGAGCAGCATTGGCTCGACAGAAAGGCCAAGGGCACCACAATAGATGAACCCATTTAGCGTCATGGCTCTGCTAAAGTCGCCTTTCATAGCCAATTCAAAAGACAGCTCGGCAAGGGGCGCAATCAGTCTAGATCTTTTGACATCTGTGTCTTTCGAGAGCAGCTTTCTATTGGGAACAAGCAGCAACACATCCGACTCAAGTTCTTCACGCTTTAAGAGTTCCATCTCTCTGTTATCAGTTACTACTACTCCGCCAAGAATAGATGCAAGCGCGTCATCGAGGGCACCGGTTATGGTAACACCTGTATCGCGTGCAGCCTGGACACCAATCTTCGCAGCCTCGATCAGGTCCATCTCTTCGTCCAGCGCATCGAGGGTAGCGAGCACTGTTGCATTTGCGGCTGCACTGCTGCTCTTAAGGCCGCTTGCAACTGGAATCTCGCTCCATGTGCGAACAACCCCTCCATAGCTGTTGCCGAATCGTTTGAGAACCAACTCAACAGAGCGTTCAATAAGCCGCGTGTCTACACCTGGCACATCACCCTTGATGCGAGCCGTGGAGTTCAGCTCAACCTCAGCTGAGGTCTTGAGATCGATTCCAAAGGCTGAGCCCTTCCAGATGGCGACAGCGTTTAGTATGGTTGCAGCGCCATTGACAGTTGCGTATCCCCTCAAGATCTCCAGATCTCCCTCAGGGCTGTTCCATCTCAAAGATCTTTTTCAGCTTTTCAAGCTCCTTGACAACATCCTCTTTGCCATCGCGAGAGTATTTTCCTATCACCTTATCCAGGTACTCAAGCTCTGCGATGGTTGAGGAAAACTTAGGCTGGTAATTTCCGAGAGAATAAAGAGGAAGCACTTCTACACCACCCTTATTTGTTCCCTCGTCTAGCCCTTTTACAACTACCACAAACACATAATTTTTATAGCCAAGACCACGAGCGATATTCTTGGCGAAGCTATTCATCTGCTGGACGCGACGAGAGGATAAGCCCTTATAGGCCGTGACAGAGTCCTTGTACTCAATAAACATTATCGCGTCATCGGACCAGAGCAGTGCATCATATTCCACTATGGCTAAGGAGTTCTTGAGGGCCACAACATTGAAGAGAACACCGCGACACCAACTTATATTCAGGTGTAGCCTGAAGTCGGCCTCACTTATCGGCGCTATTCTGGGCTTTAAAACGTAAGGATCGCTCGACAGCTCAATCATAGAAGGACCATTTATCTCGATAGATAAAGGGCTTTTCTAAGTCTTTCAACTCCTTGCCAAGTTCAGGATGAGATCGAACGTAATTCTAGGCCTGATAGATGCAGCCAACATTGCTCCATTAACAGCTTTTTTGTAAAGCGGCCCATCTGTTATCAGGCCTTTGCCTGACATTCCCTGAACAAGCCGATCGATCTCATCATCCTTTAAATATCGCAGTGTCTCAAGAGCTGCTCTCCCCAGGCGGTACTCCCAGTAGAATTCAGACCGCCAGAGACGCTCATATCTTGTCAGTGCCCTGTGCGATACATCGCCATCCAAGATAGCATTTGACGCTACTTCGCCGCAGATCGCACCTGCCCGCATTGAATATGCGAGACCGCTCTGACCTGCAGCTCCGCCTACAACCATGAAGCCGTCTGAAACAATCTCGTGAGGTAAGACAGCAATTGGATCGCCGCCTATGTGTGCAGATAGTATCCTCATATTCTCGATATCTCTATAGGCCTTCAATTTGTACTGCTTGAAGTGGCTCAGGAATCTGCGAAAGAACGGTTTAACATCTGATCCATGGCCCCTGACAAATACGCCCAGCGTTGCGATATCGCCTCCGGCAGGCGAGAATGTTGCCTTCCAGCCTGGGGCCATGCTGCCTATCCAGTACTGGAAAAAATCCTCCTCTCCCAGACACGGATGCTGAACCGTTGCCTCCATTGCCCAGGCGATATCATTCGGATGGCGCATGGGGGATAGTCCAGCCTCGGCCGCAAGAGCCGGCTTAACACCTGTTGCATCCACTACAATTTTCGCCTCGATGTCGCCAATGCTGGTTGAAACAAATCTTATGCCATCGGTCAGCTTAATGCGCGTGGCTGTACATTGATGCAAAGTTACTCCGGCGTCTTCAGCTATACTGATATAATGATCATCAAACATTTTTCTATCCAGGAAGTAGCCCTTTGCCGGTATTGTTACAGCATAGCCTGATGGAGAGAGTATGTGCATGCCCTTAAGCGTCTTCAGCACATAGCTATCGTTGATCTCAAGCCCGGCACGCGAGGCCATCCCTTCGAAAATGGTATTTGCAGGATGATTCAGGCTATCGAGATCTCTATCTATCATAATAACGTTTGATCCCGCTCGTGCTGCAGAGATCGAAGCCATAATGCCTGCTGGCGATGCGCCAACCACCAGCACGTCACATTTCATGTGTTGGACATGAGCCTGAGGTGAGATGAACTTTTCTTATTGGAGGAAGATATTAGTAGTAATAAAACCAGCACGTGAACGGGGGTTGATTTATGGCACCAATAAGATCGATTATCGGAAAGCTGATGGCGCTATTTTTAGGCGCAATTATTCTTTTACCGGTCTGTTTGGGCTCAGATACAGACAGTAACAACACCTTTGATGCCGGAAGTACACACATTCAGGCCATGCCCGATACCAGCCAAGTGAAGCAGGATTCTGACTTCAATACAGATGCCGCATCTATCGATTTGACAGGCACCTGGAACTGCGATGATGGAAGCAAGTACTATATCAGACAGATAGGAAATACGCTCGCATGGCTTGGAGAGCCTTCAGATCAATCCAGAACAAATGTTGCTTACGGCAAGATTACTGGCAGCACAATCGAGATTAATTGGATGGATGTTCCAAAAGGCAGTAGCTTAGGCAGCGGCTCCTTGACTTTGGGCATTGAATCAAACGATAAGATAACTTTGGTTCAGGAGACCGGTGGCTTCAGCGGCACAAAATGGACGAGGACAGAGACCTATGCGATGTCTGACCTCAAAACGACCGGGAAGAAGGTTGACATGAATGAATTGAATGCATCAAGTATAGATCTTCATCCCAATTTCCCGGATCTTTTTATGTCATCAAATCTGGGAAAACCAACGAGCGGCCTCGAACGTGTTTCGCTCAATCCGCAGCCTGAGCCGCCTGTTCCTCCCATAGATACCCTGAAAACATCGGGAACGGGCATAATATAACAATTGGGAAAGATAATCCACTTAGAATTGAAGCCAAATTCCTCATTTGGCGGGAAACCTTTTTCTTTTCATAGGCAATTTGCCTTCATGAGGGATGAGCCGATGAGCACTTATGTTCTTGTCCATGGCGGTAATATGTCTACAGATACCTGGAATAAACTTGCCAAGAAGGAGGTTTATCCATCTGGCGGCACGCTGGGCGGCAGAATATGGAATAGCATTATTCCTGTTCTCGAGGCACAGAACTGTCGTGTTTTTGCGCCAACGCTTATGGATGAACACACGAGCAATCTGACAGGGCACATTGACCAAATATGCACCATAATTATCGATAATAATTTGGAGGATGCAATACTTGTCGGGCACAGCTACGGCGGCATGGTTATAACAGGTGTCGCGGCCAGGATGCCGGAGAGAATCAGCCGTCTGGTGTATGTTGATGCGGCACTGCCCAGTCCGGGACAATCGCTATTTGACCTTTTTGCCTCCAGCGGGTGTGATCCTATGTCGTTTGCTGGACTGGAGAAAGCATCAGCCTATGTGGAAAAACTGCATTATGATACACAGAAGATACAGATGCTGCCTAAAACCTATATCCTCTGTACGGAAAGCGAGTTTGCTATCGTTACTAAAGGTGCCCGTCAAAAAATTGCAGCTGATGGAAAAGGATGGAACTATATTGAGCTCACGACATCCCACGTGCCAATGGCTTCCATGCCAGAACGATTCTCACAACTGCTATTGGAGCTGGGAGCAAATAAGAAATAACGGTTAGGAATTGCGGTTAGAAATTGCGATTAGAAATTGCGGTTAAACCGAGTTGAACAAAAGCGATTAAACCGAATTGAAAAGAGTCAAACATATGGTCCCATGTCGAAAAGAGAACTCTTTACAACATTGTTAAAAGCCGGTAGTCTACCACAATTTAGTTGATCTAATCTTTTACGATCTATAACCTAAGCGCTTAAAGTGGCCGCCCCTGATTTGGCCATCCATAAAATCGTGCTTTGTAGTGAGCCTATACGTATTCACCACAGAGACGCAGAGGCACAGAGAGATTTTAATATTATTATCCAGAGCCTTTTTGTATTTTTCTCTGTGTCTCTGTGATGAGTTGTTTTGTCTAGTTATGGTTTCTATACTCTACAACTCAATATGAGTAGATTCCCTAAAAGATTATAAGAGGAAAAAGAAGCCCGCTTGAGTGCCGACCTAAATCTGATTTATTGATTTATACAGTAACCTTGTCCTTAGCTATGTACTTGATCAGATCGGGTCCGAGCTTAGCCTTCTTCTGGATCTGGGCTGCAACCTCATCAGTGCTTACACCGCTGGCCGCAAGGGCGCGGATCTCCTCCATAGTTGTATCTTCAACTGTGAAGTACTCGTCGAGGTCCTTTCTGTGGCCCCAAACATCGCCCTCAAGGAGCTCAATGCCCTGCATATCCAAGAACACCAGGATTGCGTTGGACATGGTCTTTCTGTAAGAAGGAGGTACCTGGATCATTCTGAGTCTTGGACAACTCTGCAAAAGGTTAAGGAAATCAACATTTGATGCCCTGAATGCTAGGTGAATCATCTTCTCGTTGGGGTTCAAACTTGATATCTCATTCTTTGAGCTGACTACTCTAAGTCTCATTTTAATCTCCAATTAATGAAAGAGTTTATCATATTATTAATAGACACTTGTAATGTACACTTCTGAATAGATCGGTATTTGCCGACGATAAACATAGGAATAAATAGGTTTATGTCAGATTGAATGATACTAAAACTGACAATATTCATAGAATAATAAAAGATAGGCAGAGATATATCGCTTATGCATAGAGCGGTGGACCCCTTATATCATGATGCTTATTCATTTCATTATGCTTTTTTATGTGCACGCTTATATGCTTGTATATGCTTATTCCTGCATACATTACCCGAAGTGTGCCGGTTTAGGAAGATGTTGTATACTGCTTTTTAGGCAATAATGCCAGAAGGAATTCATACAGGATCACAAAGGCTCATAATCACCTGATCAAATGAACAAATGTGTTCAGGAATTATGCCGAATAGGGTAACAAGAATCTGAAAAAATAGTTGGGTATGAGGGAGGGAAATTATGAAGCCAGCTCTAAGTCTGGCTTATGCTGTCAGCTTTGTCTTGGCTATGTACTTGATCAGGTCCGGTCCGAGCCTTGCCTTCTTCTGGATCTGGGCTGCAACCTCATCAGTGCTTACACCGCTGGCTGCAAGGGCGCGGATCTCCTCCATAGTTGTATCTTCAACTGTGAAGTACTCGTCGAGGTCCTTTCTGTGGCCCCAAACATCGCCCTCAAGGAGTTCAATGCCCTGCATATCCAAAAATACCTGGATTGCGTTGGACATGGTCTTTTTGTAGGAGGGAGGTACCTGGATCATTCTGAGCCTTGGACATTTCTGCATCAAGTTAAGGAAATCAACGTTTGATGCCCTGAATGCTAGGTGAATCATCTTCTCATTTGGGCTTAGGCCCGGAATCTCAGTTCTTGAACTTACTACTCTAAGTCTCATGCTTTATCTCCAAACAAATACAAGGCTCTCATATTATTAATAGACACTTGTATTCCAAAACTGTACACATCTGTATAAATCGCTTCTGATAGAGTCAGAACATGGACTCAGATTTATTATCTTAGTAATAAACCAGCTAAACAAGATTACTTCAGTTGTGCTTAGACGGCCGTGGTTTAGATCTTTCCAGCGTGTCCGGCCCAGATGAGATCCGGCGAGGTGATTGTACTTCGCGAACTTCACCATTACTCTTCGAATTCCATCTTTTACTATATCATAAGTGTATTACTCGATAATTTATAACTTTTTCTGATCATACAGAGGAAACACTAGCAAAATTGATCATTTAGGGCTAAAGCTTGTTTTACCAAAGGGTTCCGGATTTATGTTCTAGATATAAATTCAAGATCTCCATTTGGTCTATAAAAGCATCCTAAAGTGCTCTTTGGACACTATTGAACACTAATAGTATTACGGCAAGAGTATTACGGCAAGAGTATTACTGTAAGAGTATTACAGTAAGAGTATCACAGTAAGGCTGAGCGCTATGAAATGAGAAATAGTTTGTAGCCCATGCCCAAAACCCGGGAAGCCTTGTAGATGGCTGATTAGAATTTGAATATATAACCTTCGCGATGCGAATCTTGGTATGGTTGTGAGGCGTTCTAAAATTAGCTATAATCAGAGTTTATTTGGTCACATTTGCTTTGATATGCAGCAGATCTTTAATCAGAGGTAAATCTGCAGAGTCTGATTGGGCAGATGAAGCAAACATAGAATTATCGGGCCTTATATAAATTCGGCCCTATGAATTACAATCAATTACGATCACGATCGAATCCACCAGATTTATATAACACATCGTGGCCACTGCTGGAGAATTAAGATCTAACGGCGATCTCTTCAGAGATCCTATAGTTTCATCGCCGGTCAAAATGCTATGAACAGCGGCGAGAGACCAATTAAACGAGCCATATTCGTCTGCAAGATTGAAGAGGTTTAAGTACAAGGTTGTAGGAGAAGACCTTCATGGGCAGGGTAAAACTTACTGATACGGCTTTCAGAGATGCTCACCAATCGCTTCTGGCTACTAGGATGAGAACAAGGGATATGCTCCCAATAGCAGAGGCTATGGATGAGATCGGATTTTTCTCTCTGGAGATGTGGGGCGGCGCTACCTTCGATACCTGCATTAGGTACCTGAATGAAGATCCTTGGGAGCGCTTGCGTGCACTAAAGAAGGCTATGCCTAAAACTCCGATGCAGATGCTTCTTCGTGGGCAGAACCTTGTCGGATATAGGCATTATTCTGACGATGTAGTTGAGAAATTCGTTGAGAAAGCTTCAGTGAATGGCGTCGATATATTCAGGATCTTTGATGCTGTTAACGATATCAGAAATATGGAGAAATCGATCGAAGTCGCCAAGCGTATGGGTGCCCATGTCCAGGGATCAATAAGCTATACCATAAGCCCAGTTCATACAATCGAGCAGTTTACTGATTTTGCTTCCAAGCTGGCTGGGCTCGGCTCTGATTCTATTTGCATCAAGGATATGGCTGGGCTTATCACGCCTGAGAATGCTTACAACCTTATCACGGCCATTAAGAAGGAGGTCAACCTGCCCGTAGACCTCCACACCCATTGCACAAGCGGCATGGCCCAGATGAGCTATTTCCGTGCATGTCAAGCGGGTGTCGATATATTAGATACAGCGATATCGCCTCTATCAGGAGGCACATCTCAGCCTTCGACTGAAAGCGTAGTGGCTGCACTCCAAGGTACATTCTATGATACTGGACTGGATCTAGGCGCCCTTACAGAGATCAAGAGATACTTCGAGAAGGTAATGGAGATATATTCTTCAGTATTTAACCCCATTTCTGCCCGTGTTGATACTAATGTGCTTGCTTATCAGGTTCCCGGAGGCATGCTATCAAACCTTGTCTCTCAGCTAATAGAGCAGAAGGCCCTTGATAAATATGAAGACGTGTTGGCCGAGATTCCCAAGGTCAGGAAGGACCTGGGCTATCCGCCGCTTGTGACGCCGACCAGCCAGATTGTCGGAACTCAAGCAGTGCTCAATGTTATCACAGGCGATAGGTACAAGATGGTTCCCAAAGAGGTCAAGGACTATGTAAAGGGGCTTTATGGAAAGTCTCCTGGCATGATCGATCCAAAGGTCAGGCTAAAGGTGCTCTGCGATGAGGAGCCAATAACAGTCAGGCCAGCTGATCTTCTTAAGCCTGAGTACGAGAAGGCCAAGAAGGAGCTGGATGCGCTCGGCATTGCCAAGAAGGAGGAGGATTACCTCACATATGCACTCTATCCACAGGTTGCAGTGAAGTTTCTGCAGGGCACAGCAGTAGAAGAGCCTCTTGTTAAGAAGCAGCCCACGGCACCTGCTTCATCAACATCAAATATCAAGGCCGAACCCATGGCGTTCAATATCGAAGTCGATGGGGAGGCATATCTTGTCAAGGTCGCGCCTGCAGGCATGACAATTCAGGAGGTCCAGCCCAAGGCACCGACAAATGGTGTCACTGTTCCTATGCAGGGTGTCATCATCAAATATAAGGTGAAGAAAGGCGATAAGGTCGCTAAAGGGGATATAGTGGCAATACTTGAGGCAATGAAGATGGAAAATAACGTATTTGCCAACAAAGACGGCATGATCAAGGAGATCTACGTTGAAGAGGGCATAACCGTTTCCCCCGGCGATGTGCTGATGTCCATAGATTAAAGATATGGTAAGGAAGGATAGTGAAAGCAGAATAGTAGGAGATGGAAAGTGTCGGCTAAGAAAGAACAGGTCCTGATCGAAGCTTTGCCCTATATCCGTGAGTTCTACGACTCAATCATGGTCTTCAAGATCGGCGGCTCCATAATGTCAAACAAGGACGTCTTGGAGGATTTTATTGAAGACATCGTTCTCTTGCGTTACATCGGCATTCAGCCGATAATAGTCCACGGTGGAGGGCCTGAGATCTCAGAGGCCATGGAGAAGTTCGGAAAGAAGGCGGAGTTTGTGAGCGGACTGAGGGTCACGGATAAAGAGACGCTGGAGATCGCCCGCATGGTTCTTCTAGGCAATATTAACGCCGAACTGGTATCAATGATAGGAAAGTATGGCGGAAAGGGCATTGGATTATCCGGCCAGGATGGGATGTTTCTAAAGGCCAGGAAAAAGGCGCCTGTCAAAATTCAAGGGAAAGAGCCTGTGGATCTTGGATGGGTAGGAGAGGTGGAGGATGTGGACCCTGAGATACTAATGATCATGGCAGGCAAAGGCTACATTCCTGTGGTTTCTCCGATAGCCGCCGATAATGAAGGCAACAATCTGAATGTGAACGCGGATACTGCAGCTGGCGCGATCGCTATCTCCCTCCGCGCCAAGAAGTTCTTTTCTATAACCGATGTTGAGGGCGTCCGCATGAATCCTGATGATCCGAATTCAGTAATCTCGGAGTTTCCTATATCTGATTTTGAGAGGCTGGTTCAAAGCGGAGTTATTAAAGGTGGAATGATTCCAAAGGTAGAAGCCTGCGTGCGTGTTGTCCAGGGCGGCGTTGATAAGGCACATATTATCGATGGCAGGAAATCTCATGCAATTCTTCTTGAGCTTTTGACAAACGAAGGCGTGGGCACTATGATCAGCAAAAGCTGATCCCCCATTAATTTATGATCGTTTAACGATCATTTACTAGGTTTAATTCGTTTTTCTAGATATCCAAAATAAGTTTAATATTTGCTTTGCTTTTTTCCTAAATCAGAGCGTTTGGTCTTTCTGCGGATTCTAACATATTGTATGCATAATAACAGCCTATAGTGCCATCAGATCATCCTGATATGAACCTCATCTTAAAACAAAGCTTAATAAAATAGACCTCGAACGTTCTTTATAGTGAGAGACATGCCGATCATCAAGCTCGATGCCAACGGGAGAATAGAGCTGCCTGCTGAAATCAGAGATAAACTCAAGCTGAATGGAGATTGTGAGCTTGATCTTGACTATCTTAGAGATGGCACTATCATTATCAAGAAGATCTGCGGTCAAAGGCAGTTCGAGAAGTGGCTGGAAGGATGAGCCTATAGAAGATACAGATAGTCAACTACCACGGCCTGAAGGCCGTGGCTTGCAACTACGCAAAAAATCGTGTTGCGTCTGGCGGGCTGACAGTACCGCCCTGAGACTCAAAGATATACCTCAAGTCTCGTGTTCTGTGCTCTATATTCATAGCACCCACTCGATCGGCATGAGATTCATAACCGCATATCTCACAGCGGAACTCCAGGCCATATCGATTATTTCTGCTTATATGATTGCATCTGGGACATGTCTGTGAGGTATAAGTAGGATCAACGTAGATTACTGCAATTCCAGCTTCTCTGGCCTTATAAATCAATCGAGCATAATCGGTCATACTTACTGTACGATACAATTAAACCTTAAAGATTTGCCGTATTTATTAATCATTTCGCAAGCTCCTGCAGCAAATCTATCACGTCGTCTTGGTCTGTTAAGTTATACTTTGCTTGAGATTGCGCCCTGCCAACTTTTATGGAATATGCGGTCTCAGGCAAAATCTTGAACATATCTTCATCTGTCCAGTCATCGCCTATCGCCAAGATAAAATCAAATCCGTTTTCTGCAGTCCAGATTGTAGCTGCATCTCCTTTATTCATTCCGGGATTTCTTATCTCTATTACTCTGTTACCCTGAAGAATTTGAACGCCTATATTCGCAGTGAATCTCACTAGATCATCAAGCAGCTCCTTTGATACAATCGACGCCATCTCATGATCTGCCATACGGTAATGCCATGCCAACGAGAAGTCTTTGTCCTCGATAAATGAACCGGGCAGTCTATCAGAATACATCTCAAGGATAGGAAGAATCTTGGGTTTCCAATCGTTCGTCAGCGGTTTTGACATCCTCCACTCCTCATTCTTTCTTTTTATCCATGCGCCGTGTTCTGCAACCAGACCGATGCCTAGAACGCCGAACCAGCTCTGAAGAGTGATCCTGTCACGCCCACTTAAAAGCACAACCTCGTTTTTAGGATTCTCAGAGAGCTGTCTGAGCACTTTCAGTACTTCCTCCGTGGGCCTTGCAGCCTGTGGATGGCTTGCGAACTTGACAAGAGTTCCATCGTAGTCCAGCAGTATAAGCCTCTTCTGTGCTTTGAGGAAATCGTCTATCATCTGTCCTTTTACAGATGGTCCGAGTAGTTTGTAATCAAGGCTCCTTTCATCTTCCTTCATTGAGAGCAATGCCTGGATGAAGCTATCCGCCCATTGAGTTACATCATGACGCCTGAGACGCGATTGCATTATCCCATTGCGCCTTATCTGCTCTTCCTCAGGCATCTCGAGTGCTTCCTTAAGTGCGGAAGCTATCTCTCCAATATCATTCGGATTTATAATGATGGCTTCTCTTACCTCTTTTGATGCGCCAGCCATCTCGCTCAATATCAGGACGCCCTTTCCATCGGTCTTCGTCGCTAGATACTCTTTTGCAATTAGATTCATGCCGTCTCTCAGAGGTGTGACCAAAGCGGCATCGGCAACATTATAAAGTGCGATTAATTTATTAAATTCAATGAACTTATAATGGTATAATATGGGTGTCCAGTCTATGCTTCCGAACTTGCCATTTATGCGGCCGACGAGCTCATCTATCTGCCTCTTCATCTGCTGATAATGCTCCACCTTTGTTCTAGAAGGAACTACCATGAGCACTAAGACAGCTTTTTCGCACCATTGCTGGTTCTTTTCCAGGAAGCGCTCATATCCGAGAAGTCTGCTGATGACCCCTTTCGTGTAATCCAATCGGTCTATCGAAAGTATGATCTTATGGCCGCCTAGTACTTTCTTCAGATCATCTCTCTCAGCCTGCACTTCAGTGCTGAGCGCCGCATCATAAAACTTCTGGAAATCAATCCCCATAGGAAATGTACCCACACTCACAAGATGATCGTCTCTAGCAATTTGCCCCATGTTATTCTCGTAGCCCAGAATGCGGAGGACACATCGCATGAAATACTGAGTATAGTCATGGGTATGAAATCCTATGAGATCCGATCCAAGAAGTCCCTCAAGAAGCTCAGTACGCCAGATGCTTGGAAGAAGGCGGAACACCTCATATGAGGGAAATGGAATATGCAAGAAAAATCCTATCGGTATTCCAGGAACCTTTTCCCTTATAAGCTTTGGAAGCAGCATCAAATGGTAATCGTGTATCCAAACTACGTCGTCAGGTCGGACGATCTGCACGACTGCTTCACAAAATGCCTCATTAACCGATTTATAATAATCCCATCCTTCTTCATCATAGACAACATTGGATGTAAAGTAATGAAATAGTGGCCATATTGTTCTGTTGCAAAATCCGTGATAAAATTTGTCCATAGCGGCCTCGGATAGAAAAACAGGATAAGCATGCAGGTCTGAATAGACTTTGGATTTTAGTTTTTCTTTATTTTGATCTTTTATAGTTGCTCCAGGCCACCCGATCCAGGTGTAATCTATGGATGACTGGGCGCCCTTGGTATCCAGGTATGCCTTGAGTCCAGTGACTAGCCCTCCCACGCTCTCTTTAAATTTAAGCTCGCCCTCATCGAGTACTGTAATTGGCAAGCGGTTTGATACTATCAGAAGCCTCATCTAATATTCGCCTCCTGACCATTGGCCAAGTATTATTCAAGGACTTTACTAGATAATATGAACAGTGGTAGTAATCATAATAGAATATACCATATGTTACTACTTATACAATACCATTCATAGTAATGCACTCAATGCCCTAGTGAACACTTTCATCTTCGATGTTTGCCATAGATATATTATAACAAAGGCATTACAATCATGAAAGCGTTCGCAGTAAGCCATATATCAGGTGATTCATCTCCCTCCTACGTATCATGACGAGTTCGTATTCGACAAAAGTCGAATAAGACCTCAATGGATATTAAGCTATCGGTTAGGATGTTACTAATTGGAGATGCTTAGGGAGATAGTGGCATAGCTATAAGCTTTACAAAATATTCAAAAGTTTGGGCTAAAATCTAGAAATATTTTCGTTTATTGGACATAACTATATCAAATGTGTTTCTCAGAACAGAATTGGAGTTGATGAAATTCCGTAAGAATCGTTTTCAACGCTGATAGTTCGCCCACCGATCCTTTCTATCGCATCTTTCATCCTTTGGAGGGACCGTCGCCCATTTAATTCTTGCTTCAGGCAGCTCGAATCGCGCTATAACAGGAGCGTGATCCGACTCGGGATAAAACACCCTTGGAGTGAAGACTATGGATTCATCATGGAGCAGTTCGTTATGTACTTCAGAGCCCGTGAAGTAGGCTAGTAATGTCCTAGATACAAGGATGTGATCCAGCATCTTGCCCTTGCCGTTATGCAGGAACGAGTATCTTGCTGGCTCAGGAATATTGCGCTCGCATGGGACCATGACCCTCATTGCCAGGTCGAGATTGCCTGTATTCTCCAAATCCCCTCTGATGGCCTCAAGTGCAACCTCATCGAGCTCCTCGTTAAAGTCGCCACATACTGCTATGATGGCTGATGGGTCCTCGTCGAAAAGCCTGTCGATCAAAATGCGTGTCTCCAGCGCCTGACCGATTCTCTTCATCGATGATATAAAGACGCCCTCCGCCCAACCCGATGCAGTCCTCCAGGTTCTTTCATCTATCTTATGTCCCTGAATATTCGTCGGTCGCCTCGACTTCAGGTGAAGATTAATAACATCCAATGTCATGTTGTTGGGAAGCCTAATCTTCGCATGAAGTATCGGCCTATCCCAGGATACTTCTTTTGCCTCGTGCTCCTCAGGCTGGGCAGTAACTTTCTGATACCTCGGCGATGGAGCGTAGTCATGAAGATATTGATGGTGCTCAACGATCTCGTAACGGCTGAGTATAACCAGGTTGTTATGGTTCTCGTAGGCATTCCCCCTATCGTCTGCCACTGTCGAGACCCTATGGAAGCCCTCATAAGGCGTACATTCAAGAAGCTTATTGAGGGCGCTAAGGCGCAAATGACCACGATCTTCCTGGCCGCATACCTCCTGGAGGCAGAGAATGTCGGCGTTCAGACGGATGAGCTGAGGCCGCATGACAGGGATCCGTTCCTCTAGGGTCGGAGGACGCTCGCTTTTATCATCCAGGTTTAGCAGATTGAAGGTGGTTATGCGGAGTTTGATCGGCATGGGCTAGGGTCCTTGAATGGCGTATATCCTTAAGAGGTTTATCATTGTAGTATATCTTCTAAAACGAAAAATTAATTAACAATTGAACTAAATTTCTTATTGGAGGTTTAGAGTTGCCCTATAAAAGTATAAGTGATCTTCCTGCCAGTGTAAGGGAAAACCTGCCGGAGCATGCCCAGGAGATTTATCTTAAAGCATTCAACAATGCATGGGAGGAGTACGCAAATCCGAAGGAGCGCAAAGAGGATGCCTCCCGAGAAGAGACTGCCCATAAAGTTGCCTGGTCGGCTGTAAAGCAGGTTTACGAGAAGGATGAAAGATCCGGAAGGTGGCAGAAGAAAAGCACATAATCCGGATTGATTTATCTTGAATTCAGCGCTATGGTTATTATCTCAGCATTGGAACCAATTAGCTTAATAGATAAAATAGGAACTGAGCGAGCAGTATTCAATGAACTTGTCTCGCTCACGTTTTGCCTCAGTTTTATCTCAGCTTTATCCCAGCCCTAATCTCAGCATTCAATAATTCCAGGTCACGAATTCAATTTCAATTCAGGGTCATCTTGGATTTGAAGAAAGTATGGCCAGTTGCCGGGACCGAGAAGGGATAAATCGGAGGATTTGATTCCTGTGGCATATAGGGCAACGGATTAGGCTGGTAATAAGGTCCGGGGTTGACCCAATAGCCTGGTCCCTGGCCATAAACATAGACATAGGCGTAGTTGCTCCAGCCGTTGCAATAGTACTGCAGGATATGCCAGCCCGGCACATCGGCAAAGAACCATCTCTTATACCATCCTGGATAGTTTATGAAGCCCGCATAGTTGATATCCAACTGTCCACTCGGGTACCACTCATAGAACCAGGCGCTGCCGTAGCTTGATGTCTGCAACCACAGAGGCAGATATGCATAGAGATTGCAGGCTGCCACAGTCTGGGGCGCATATAAGACATAGAGAATGTTTGGCGCATAGCCGCCAGATGGAACTACCATTTTGGCGATCGTAGAACCTGTAGCCATCAAACTCTGGCCCTGGGGTGAGGCAGAATAGGCCATATCCTGACTTGTACTCATCAGCCCCTGCGAATTCTCCTCCGGTGTTGGAGCCTGAGAGGATTCTGTTGGCGATGGCATCTGGAGGCCCAGAGATTCTGGGCTTGTTGGTGTTATCGGCGTAGGCGCGCCACCTGTTGTTCTTGTGCTGTATTGATTTGGTTGTCCCATAGCACAAAGGGACAGAAGCATCAGAGATGCTATCAGAAGCGCAGTCCATTTCATGGGTATTACCTCGGTTGCAAAATAGCAATGTTTCGAAGGTAAATATAGGTATCCTTAAGAAGGAAGTATAGATTACTGCTAAATAATTTAAACTAATTAGGCATGGCAAACAATAAAAATCATCGAGAGCACGACTCTCGGTTTGCATCAGCTCTCACTTTTTCAATGACCCTATGCTCATACCTTCAGCCCCGTATGGAAATATGTTATATCCCCTAGGGAACTTGAAACGTCTCTGGCCGAGCTCCTTATCCACAGCTTGAAGCTTGCTGGTATCATTGCCTGCTGCCTTGACCTTATTCAGCACTGTATCAGATGATTCCTCCTCCTCGACTTGCTCATCTATGTACCATAGCAGGAATTTGTTTGTAGCATCATCCTTCTCTGAGAGCGAGACACCAACGAGGGCTTTTATGAGTCCGGTAACAGCACGTTCATGATTCCACACATGCTGGAATGCATCCACAGGCGATGCCCAGGAGAACTGGGGCTCCTCGACCGCCAGCATCTTCGCCCTGCCACCTGCGGCGATTACATAATCATACATCTTCATGGCATGCACGAGTTCCTCGCTAGCCTGGACTCTCATCCAGTTTGCCATTCCCCTCATGCCTGAGGACTCAAAGTAAGCAGACATTGAGAGATAAAGATAGGCCGAGTAAAACTCTCTGTTCGCCTGTCCATTGAGCGCGTCTGTCATCTTTTGGCTAAGCATATGCAATCCCTTCACGCCATTGTTATTGCTGATATTGTTTATGTGGGAATTATCCCTAATCTAGATTACTCAACTATTTTCTCGAACTGATCCTTCCCTACGCCACATTCGGGGCAGAGCCAATCGTCGGGCAGGTCCTCGAAGGATGTTCCAGGAGCGATGTTCTGTGTCGAGTCTCCCTTGTCGGGATCGTAGATGTACCCGCAGACTTTACAGACGTATTTATCCATTATCTCACCTTAAATCTCTTTAGCCTCTATCTAGATGAAATTTTCCCATATTTCCTGATGGTCTTCGAAATGATCAGTACATAATACATTGAAATTTATATTATTATGATTACTAGACATCCGGAGTTTGTAGCGAGAATTTTTACATTAGTTGATAGAAATAACGATATCTTCAAATTTATCTTTTTTATCTATATTTAAGAAAATTTTAAGTAGTATTAAATACCTAAAGTAAATACAATGGGAAATCTAAATTCAGAGCATCGCTACAAAATCCAAAATAATTTTATTCCATCAAAAATCCTAGAGTCAATAATCCTTGTAAGCATCCTCGCTTTATCCTTCATGGCACTCTCTGGAAGTGCGTATGCTCATGGAATGGGCAACGATAGCGATAATCCGCCGCCTCACTGGCCATATCACGCATTCCTTGTATCTACAGGGCTGATGCTCATGACAGCAGGTATGCTCACCGCAAGGCATAAAAAGGGCAAGAGATGGTGGCTTAAGGCACATAAGACGATGGGACTACTTGGCGCATCCCTATCAATGATCGGAATTTTCACAGCAGCATTTTTACTCTCAACGTATTTTGAGGTTTATTTCGTTAGAGAGATCCACTCTTACCTCGGCATAGGAGCAGTGTCATTTGTCATCCTCACACCAATAATAGGATTTATGCAGTTCAAACTTAAAGATAAGAGGATGCGAGTAGCTCATAAATGGCTAGGCAGAATAGCGTTAATCTTTATGTCCGCTAATATTGTAGCAGGGCTGCAAATGATATTAAAATAAGATACCTATAATTTGAGAAGATACATATACAATAACGTACAAATTCTAAGCGATGTTGAGAATGGATAAAGCCGAATGCAACTTTGAGTCTCCTAGCGTTTATGTTGCATGCCCATTAAAAGGTGATCAGACGTGGTTTCAAATATAACTCCTGATGCAGAGCTGGATTGTGTCGGCCTCTTTTGTCCAATGCCAATTGCCCGAACAAAAGAGGAGATAGAGAAAATTGAGGTAGGACAAGTATTGAAGGTGGAGGCCGATGATCCTGCGGCAGAGGAGGATATTAAGCGCTGGGCAAAACGCACAGGGCACGAGTTGCTTAAGTTCGAGAGGTCAGGCAATATATCGACCTTCTGGATAAAGAGGATGAAGTGAGTAAAATAAATTGAATAAAGATAAGCTGAAACAATAGATGAAAGAAAATGAAAGAGAGATGGTAGATATGAGCAGCATACTTTATGTGCAGACGAGCGGTCTCGACACACCTGAGCGGCTTTATGCGCCCTTCATTCTCGGCATGACAGCAAAGGCGATGGATGTGGATGCATCGATCTTCTTCATGATCAAGGGCATAATGGCTATGAAAAAAGGTGAGGCCGAGAAGGTGAAGATAGGCAGTTTCCCGAACCTTAAGGATGTTATTGATCAGGCAATAAACGCTGGCGTGAAGATGTATGTCTGTGAGCAGAGCACTCAGCTGCTGGGAATTCCAAGAGGTGATTTTATGCCGGCGGCCACGATCGCAGGTGCAGGGACATTGAATGATCTTGCCTTGGATGCAGATGCGGTCATAAGCTTCTAGACCAGGAGGATTTATGCGCGGGATATATCTTGACTACCAGTCGGCCTACCCAGTAGATCCGCGTGTCGGTGAGTTTGCGGGCCGCTATCTTACGGAGGAGTTCGGCAATCCTTCTGCGCTTCATTCAGTAGGCATTGCTGCCAGAACGGCAGTTGAGGATGCAAGAACAAAGGTTGCAGAGCTGATAAACGCTGAGGACCCGAGCACAATAATCTTCACCGGCTCTGCAACTGAGGCCAACAATCTGGCAATCCATGGAACTGCCGCCAGGAACGCGAATCAGGGAAAAAAGGTTCTTGCAAGCGCAATAGAGCATATCTCAGTTCTAAACCCGATGAAATACCTTCAGAAGGTTGGCTTCCAGCTCTCGCTGGTGCCTGTGGACTCGGCAGGCATAATCGATCTGGCTGCCCTTGAAAATATGCTATCTCCGGATACCATTTTAACATCTGTGATGTATGCAAGCCCTGAGATCGGGACCATTGAGCCAATCGATGAGGTGAGCAGAATCGTTCATGCCAAAGGGAAATATCTGCATGTCGATGCGACTCAAGCAGCGGGCAAAATTCCTGTTGATGTTCAAAAGGATGGCATAGATCTGCTGACTATATCATCCAATGATCTTTATGGCCCTCAGGGAGCAGGAGCGCTATACATCAAGCCTGGCATAAGGACACAGCCTGTTATCTTCGGAGGCGGCCAGGAGCGTGGCCTCCAACCAGGCACTGAGGATCTCTTCGCTCTTGCAGGGTTCGGCGAGGCTGCAAGGATTGCAAAAATTGAAATGGAGGCTGAGAGCGAAAGGCTCCGGCATATAAGGGATGTGCTGATAGGCGAGATACTAAAGATCGGAGAGTCCTACCTCGCAGGCCACCCGACAAAAAGGCTTCCGAACAATGCCAGCTTCAGGTTCAGCCGAATTGAGGGCGAAAGCATACTTCTAACGCTGGATGCCATGTTCAATATCCAGGTCTCAACGGGATCAGCCTGCTCCTCAAAGACCCTTGAGCCTTCACATGTGCTTCTGGCCATAGGCTTAAAGCACGTTGAAGCCCATGGCTCGATGCTTATGACGCTTGGCAAATTTAACACAGTAGATCAAGTGCCTGCAGTAGCAGATGCCGTTAAAAAGACTGTTGAGAGGCTGAGGGCCTTCTCTCCGCTTTGAAGTTGACCAAGCTGATTTGATAGAATTTGATATGATTTATTAGGTGATTGTGATGGCACAGATAGGTTACAGTAAAAAGGTGATGGAGCACTTCATGAACCCCAGGAATGTGGGGGTAATAGAAAACCCTGACGGCTACGGCAAGGTTGGAAATCCTGTCTGCGGTGATCTGATGGAGATCTTCATCAAGGTCAAGGATGACAAGATCGATGACATAAAGTTCAGAACCTTTGGCTGCGGGTCAGCGATAGCCGTCAGTAGCATGGTTACAGAAATGGCCAAGGGCAAAACGCTTGATGAGGCGATGAAGATTACACGGAAAGATGTGGCGACTGAGCTGGAGGGTTTGCCGCCGCAGAAGATGCACTGCTCCAACCTAGGCGCCGATGCGCTGCATGCTGCAATCAAGGATTACTGGGTCAAAATCGGAAAGATTAAGCCGGAGGAGGCAAAGCCCGAGGGCGGGATGGAGGGCGAGTCCTGTGCGACGGAATGAGATCGATATTCTTTTCAATTTATTTAACAATTCGATCATTATCTGACTTTTACATATTCGGAGATCTACAAAGTATTGAAGAGCGCGGTAGATGGATTATTTCACAAATCGGCAGGATTTCAGTACTTCTCCCTGTAAGATGGCTTCAAAACTGAGGGAGCTGCTAGGCAGGCGTGTTGGGGTGCTTCGGTGTGAAGGATACGGGTTAAGGGCAGCATGAGATCTGCAGAGAAAAGGTCTAGTTCAATTTATCCTATTGGATGCTCATACTTATCGTATCATGAACCACCACCACATGATAGCAATAGCCACTTTGGTTCAATTGAATATCGGAAGCTAATTCTAAAGATCTCAATGTGTAATTCCCCAAGCAATTAGTATAATTAAGACTATTAATAAAATCCCAATCCATACGGGAAACATATTTTGTCTCATCTGCATCTTTACCCCTCATTGATATATTTCATTCTCATATCGCCAAAAAATTAATGCCATTTATCTCAATTGCATTAAACCTTTAGGCCCAAACCGTATCCTTTTGGAGCATTTATCGCGTTAATTCAACGATAATTGCTGAGAGTACAAATAGACCGGCCAACACTGCTACTATGTTTGCGCTCTCAGGACGTTTAACTCCATATTCCTTACCATGCTTTGGATTCTTCTTAATAACCTCGTCAACAGTTTTCCCATATTGTCGCATTGAATCAGTTATTCCTTCCATTTAGATCACCTGAATTATTTAATTTTTCAATTATTGATAGGAAAGATAACGAAATCAGATGCGAATGCTCTTTGATGGAAGCGCAAGAAGAGAGAAGCCTTGTATGGATGATATGCAATGGGAATTGACCTACCTTCCAAAGATTATCCATGCGCTTTCTCCAAATCCAATCTGACATCATTCGTTACCTTTCCTTGCTATACCTTAATAGGTGTTTACCTATTTTACCCTTATGGTGATTTTACCATTACTACCAAAAGAGTTAAACATATGTAAACTTAATTCCAAAAATTGGTAGGCCAACAATAGAGAAATCATTCCCTCCAAAACACGAATAGATACATTGCGTCCATTATACGACATCTCTAACGCGGTTATGAGTAAGCTTGGCAAAAGATTGGCCTACCGACCACCTCGGCCAATTTCCTTATTAAATATTATTTATTATCTAATCGAAGGAAAATAAAGGGAATTAAATTGATGCCCTTATAGAGAACAATGAATGGTATAAGCCAAAAGGTCGAGAGAAGCACTATATTTATACCCACCCTCTAGCCTTCATCGCCTCCACTAAACGTTTAATAGCAACAGCATACGCCGCCTGCCTCATATCTACGTCGTATTCCCTCGAAGCCTTCAGCACCGTATCATAAGCCTGCACCATCTTCTTATCCAGCAGGCGATTGACCTCAGACTCATCCCACGACCACATATCGAAGTTCTGCACCATCTCGAAGTATGAGACAATTACACCTCCGCCGTTGCATAGTATATCCGGTATGATGTGTTTGCCTTTATTGAAAAGAATCTCGTCGGCCTCCGGCGTTGTCGGGCTGTTGGCCATCTCTGCGATAATCTTAGCCTTGATATTCGGAGCATTATCCGCAGTAATTGCACCTTCCAGGGCAGCCGGTATCAGGATATCCATATCAAGCTCTAACAACTCCTCGCCGGAAATGTTCTTTGTGCCAGGATACCCTATAACAGATCCTCTTTCCGCCTTATGCCTGTAGACCTTTTCAGGTTCAAGCCCATTTTCTGAGAGTATGCCGCCCTTGCTGTCGCTGACTGCAACGACTTTGCATCCAAATCTTTGAGCAAGCCTGGCTGCATGGTAGCCGACGTTTCCATATCCCTGGACAGCAACACTCGCACCCTTGAGCTCCAGGCCCAAAGCCTTCGCAGCCTCACGGATAGTGTACCAGCCGCCGAGTGCAGTGGCCTCCTCTCTGCCCACAGACCCACCGAGGACAACGGGCTTTCCAGTCACGCTGCCGAAGACATTCTCGCCTGCAATCTTCGAGTATTCATCCATCATCCAGGCCATGACCTGAGCGTTCGTGTTGACATCAGGCGCAGGGATATCTTTGCGAGGCCCAATGAAGCTATAGATCTCACGGATGTAGGAGCGGCTCAGACGCTCAAACTCCCCTTTGGAAAGCTCTTTGGGGTTGCATATGACTCCGCCCTTGGAGCCGCCCAAGGGAAGGCCGTGAAGGGCACACTTCCAGGTCATGAGAGCTGCTAGAGCCCTGACACTTTCCATGCTCTGATCTGGATGAAATCTTACTCCGCCTTTAGTCGGTCCCAGAGCATCGTTATATTGAACCCTGAAGCCCAGAAAAACCTTGATGCTGCCGTCATCCATGCGAACCGGCAGAGAGACTTGAAGCTCACGTGCCGGAGAGCGAAGAATCTCGAAGACATTTTTATCCAGGCCCATGTCGCAGGCACACCTGGAGAGGTGGGATTGAACAATCGAGAGAATATCTTTAGATGACATCCTGATATATTTCCGCTGCGCTCAGGCTTAAACGTTTGCAGGCAATTATCCTCAGTCAAGCGAGCCTTGAACGAGTTATGCAATCCTACTCCAGTTCTTCTTTCGACTAATCGCCTAATAACTTCAATCCTCAAAGTAAATTTTTCGTGCCTTGGTGATGAGAGTTCAGTAACGATCAACCACAAAATCCTCGTGATTCTATGCGTCGTGCTCTAAGTATGAAAAACCGATACGCTCTATGGATTTTTCGTAGGAAGGCATAATTGATTTTGCGTTTGAGGCTGCAACTAATTCAAGAGACTACACTTTCTTCAGGGGCTAAAACTAACGGCTATCTTAGCGCGCTCAATCGCCGCGCGGGCTGCCCCTAACCCCTCTTCGGGGGAAGGTTTTGGAAAATTCATGCTATAAGGTTGAAGGGGATAAGATTAACTATTGATAGATAATACTCGCTAATATAGTCATAGAGGTGATGTCGAAAGCTTATATTCTAATATCCAATGGCTGTCTGATGTGTCATTGGCGCCTTCGACTTTACTTTGAATAAATAATGGGGAATCCCGATGAAAAGGGAACTGAAAAACCTAGAGCTGGCCAGATATGAGGCCAGTATCAGATTCAGCACAGCTGCAGATCTTCCTCCCTGGTCAGGCAATGTACTTAGAAGCGGCTTTGGGGCCAGATTGAAAGAGATGGTCTGCCTGAGCTATGGAGGCCATGGGAATGATTGCTCAGGATGCCTTCAAAGGGCATCATGTGCTTACGATTTCTTTTATAACTCTCGTCCATTTGATGGGGCGAAGGTGCTGAGGAACCAGGAGATTCCGAGACCCTTTGCCTTCGAGCCGCCGAAGCCCGGAAGATACAGCCCAGGAGACGGGCTGGTCCTCGGGTTCACCCTCGTTGGAAAGGCTATGTCTTATCTGCCTTACTTCCTTTTGGCTCTGAGAAACCTGGGGGAAAAGGGAATGAGTCTGGGCTTCAGAGAGGGCAAGGGGAAGTTCTGTTTAGAGGCGGTGGACTCCATAGGGTATGGAGCCAGATCAAATATCTTCCAGGGAGAGACCGTTTATAACAGATCAATTTGCCTCAGCTATAGGGAAATGGTTGAGGCATCACAGGAGCACTCCGGAAAATTATCAATGCATTTCATTACTCCTACACAGATCAAGGAGAACGGCAGGTTCACTGCTGCTCCAAGCTTCAGAGGCCTCATGGGAAGGCTGATCTCCAGGGCAAATGCCCTGGCTGAGTTTTACGGCCCTGGAATGCTCTATGACCATGAGGAGGTTCTATCTATCCTGAGCCTATGCCGGGGAGTGAATATTGCAAGCGCCAAGACAGAAGAGATATGGATGGAACGCAGATTCCACGATCAGGGATCTGAGAAGAAACCCCTGGCACCATTTTTCAGAGGGGAGATCGTCTATTCCGGGGAGTTCTCAAGAGAGATCATGGCCTTGCTTGAGTTAGGTAAGCTGATCCATATAGGCAAGATGGCTACGTTTGGAAATGGGAGTTATGAGATATCGATTTAGACATATGAAAGTAAGATCAGTCATCCAGGGCATCCTTACCTATAAGCTCATGGCAGGCACTCAGCACTTCGTGCGCCTTTGATAGGGCTTCCTTTGCATCTTCTGGAGTATAGAGGCTCTCGGGAGGTATACCGCTCTGTTCATCCCCGTAAAAGCTGATCTCACGCTCTGCTCTCAGCATTCGAGAGATGGATGCTAGATGGGATATACGCCCTCGAAATGGTTCTGGATAGCGGTCAGAGTATTGCTTTAGTATGGGTCCAACATCATGGATACGAGGCACTTCTATTTGCGCCCAGAGGAGAGCAGCTTTTAACGCCAGCTCTACAACCTCCTGAGAGCGCCGCACAACCATGTTCCAGGCAAGTTTTCTCTGTAGGTACTCTGCCTCCTCAATGATGATTAGAGCTCTTGATACCATGCGCCTGGCAGGAGCATTGGGATTCATGATCACACAACCTCCCCAGACACAAAGGCCTGTTTCATATCCCAGTACCAATGTTTTCCCATAGCATAGCGCTCAGCGCCCGCCCTTTGCAGGCGCTCTCTGACCTTTTCAAGCAGAGTATGCAAAAATTGGTCACGATCATAGAGCAGGATGGCATCCTGCGACATATCCAGATAGAGGGGATGGAACTGCAGAACTTCTGTCCTAGAGCGGATCACCTCGATGAAATCAGTGTAGATGCCTTGTTCCCATAGACCTTCCAGCTCCGCTGTGAGGGAGTCACGCACAGGCTGGAGAAGACGACGTCTGGCCAGCATGCCTGAGGGAGCATCCTGAAGCACGACGAAGAGGTCGATGTCGGAGGATGGGCCTGCCTGGCTGCGGGCTACTGAGCCGTAGAGGGCTATTGAAACTAGTTGATCTCCGAGGACCATTTTGGCTGCTGTTGCATAACGCTCTGCAAGCGTTCGAAAAATGGCGTTTAGCTCAGCCTTTGATAGTGACACACTACACATCCTTTATGGTGATTAACGCTCCCTATCCTTCAGGGAAACTCCTCCAGATATAGCTCTGTAGCTTCCTTGAGATTTTTCACTGCCTCCTCGATGGTCTTACCTTGACTTGCCGTACCTACCTCCGAGCACTCAGCAATGTACATGTCTTCTTCTCTGTGGATAACTGCTGTGAGTGTGGGCAATGATTTATAATATCAACCTAGCTAACTTAAATGTTCTTTGGAAGAATTCCTGCGAATCTGCCCTATTCTTTGCAGGCATCCGATGGCAGACTGCCTGGATGCCCGGCGAGCTTATTGTACACAACCGCATGGGGATAGCGAGAGCAGATCTGTGCTCTTAGTCCAACCACTCTTTGCGGCGGCCATGAACAGATTGGTATCAATCAAGAATCTTGTATTTTCGTCTGGCAAGCCGATTAGCCTCTTCCTCAATCTCAGCCTCTAGCTTATCCATATCGACGTTCTTGGCCTTTTCTATGATATCCTGCATCAGAGCCCGCAGGTTTACCTTCTTCAGGACGAGTGAATCCGGCCCCAGCTCCTCTACGATGAACTCGTCGCCGGTGTTAATCCTCAGCTTGCGCCTGAGCTCACCCGGCAGGACTACTCTGCCCTTTTCATCGACCTTTGTGACTGGCATTTAATTCACTGTCCCATTAGTGGGGAAGCAGACGTGATAAACTTTTTGGAATGCAGGTATCCATTCATTTGGTCAGGAGCAAACGGACAGTAGGCCAGTATGCCCGAGGGTGTCTCCTGAAGCACGATGAAGAGGTCGATGTCGGAGGATGGGCCTGTTAGGCTGCGGGCTACTGAGCTGTAGAGGGCTGTGGAGATGAGCTGTGTCATAAGGCTTCCTTTGCGGTGATGGTGTAATGCTTGGCGAGAGTTAGCAAAAAGGAGTTTAGGTTGGGGCGGGGGAGGGGCATGTTTCGCACCGATATGGATTTACATACGCTGTATAGCTGGTTGAGCTTTTCTCCATTTTATAAGGTAAATATGTAAGCACAAATACTCTATGTTTACCCCTTTCAATCTTTTTATCAGAAAACGTATTAATGCGGTCGAATAAATCCTTTGAATTTAATTCTCCAATGTCATCCAGAGGCTGAATAACTTCATATCCACCAATATTTCCTTTCAGATCAGTTGCTTTTACTGTAAAACCAAGCGGCAATTCTGAAATCGTTCTACTTTTAATATACTGGAAAAAGCTACCTCTTTTTCCGAAATAGTTTACGTGAGCAGCTATTTCCCTTATTTTTTCTTGAACTTCATTAGGGCAATTTTCCAAAGAGAAAGCTATCTCAAGCATGCCTTGGAAATAACAAAATTCTCTATAAGCAATTGTTGATTGGTAAGGATCTGAAGTCTTATCTCTGCTTTCGTCAAGGATTTTTATAAAAGTATTGAGAACATATAATCTATCTGGTGGAGATAAACGAATATCGCTTCCTTTGATAGAGCTGAAGATCTCCTTAGCTAATTTTTCTCCACCAATACGGAACGCCGCATCTACGAAAGCCAGCTTGATCGAATAAGGCGTGGGGACAAAAAGCGTTTTGCCACCCTTATTCGTAGCTGTTGAAATTTTGAGAGAGAATAAGCTAGTGGGCAAGTATTCTAGGACCAGCCATTCTTGAGCAAACTCAGTCATACTCATATCTCTAATGAATCTATTATTTCCTTAATCGTAGATACAAATTCTTGCAGGCTATTGAACTCCCGTTTTGTGATTGAATTTGGGCTAAGTTCATTTAAAGTATTGCAAATATTTCCTATTTCTACCAAATACTTATCATTAAGAGCACTTACTGTTGGAGCTGGAAGCATTGTAGAACTTGCGGTAATGCAGCCCTGGAAATTCACTATGTGTGGATTCTGTGTGTTTCTATGAGCCCCTTCTGGCTTCAGAAATGTTGCTAATATACTTTTTAAAACGACTATCGCCCTTTTCTTTCGTTCTTCTAGATTTATTGAGTACTCACGTGTAATATCATTGAATCCTATACGACATAGATCTGTATTAAGAACGATAGCATACCTGCCGCTTGATGCGGGCCTATGAAAAATGTTCTGACCTATATTTGCGCCAGTATCATCGCCTCTACCGCCAGCTCTTTCAGTTTGATCGAACTTGACGTGGAAATAAGATTCGGGTTTTTGTCTTTTCTGGCTCCCCAACTGCCCAGCCAAACTCAACTACAGATTTTCTGCCTATTGAGCGGGATTGTGGTTTATCTGCAGCAGTAAGTCCTATATTTTGAGTTATCATCGTTCCTTCGACATCATCACCAATACAATTACGAATAACCCAATCGATGATCTCGGAGTTAGTTACTTCCTTGCGTTGTTTATACTCATCTAATAATCTATTATCGATATTAATACGATTAGGATTAAAGCCTGAGCACCCATTGCAGAGAGACACCTTCTTCTCCAGCAATAGAATACAAATGATCAGCTTGGATATGCTTAAACATATCTCCAGAGATTGCATTTACTGAATGTGCTGCTCCATCTACATCCACTATTTCAACCATCCTCGTCTGGAGATAGTTTCCCTCGGAGCCCTCATTATTAAGGGCATGCATATTGAGGGTCAAAAGCCCAGATATACTTAAAGAATTTATTTTCATTGGGTTCCACCTTCTTTTATCTCAGCTGGTTCATCTTTTTCTCTAACCTCTCTGGCATATCCATAGGCTAAAAGCAACATCCTACCAGGTACGAGTCGTAATTTTTTATTAAATCCAGAACCTCACTGAGGTCTTTAGTAGTTACATTGCTTCGCCTTTCTTTCGATTGCTCTTCATGTCTTGCGTTCTCGGCATTGTACTGCTGAACGAAATCTGAGATAGCTACGACCAACTTATCAGGTTGTTCCACTACTCGCTTCCAATCCTGAGCTAAACCATATTTGATATCCCACTCTCGATTTCCTTGAGCTTTGCGATATTGAGCGCTTACGGTAGCTTTCCTTATTGCAGTCGCTAAATCAAAAAACCCTCGTTTGATATTCTCTCAGAGTAATCTTTTTTCACCATGAATATCCTCCTCAAGTTTTGGATTGTGAATTGCATTGCCCACTTATTTCTCTCTCTACGTTGTATGACATAGGTTCCATAAAGAGACAAAAATTCCAGGAAATACCTATAATCCCCTGAGGAAAGGGGGCTCCTATATTCTTGAAGAAGAGGGATATCGCTAGATATATCGTCCTGAAGAGCGCTAATGCATTTTTCGTGCTCATTTATGATTTCTATAAACTCGTGTGCAGTTTCGTTATTCTCGATTGTGAACCAGCCAGGTAGACCTAAGAAAGAATAATTCATTAAAGCAGCGGCGGTTCCTAGGCTCTTAAAATAGGCTTGGGATAACCCTTCGATTATCTGGTTGGGGCGTCTCTTTAGCATCTTGAAAGAGCCTTTTTCTTTATCATATTCCTCTGAGTGCATAATTAAGATTCTTGCTAGATCCAAAGTTGCCTGAATATCTAGCTTTATCCCGCCCCATAAATTCTTATTGAAGAGATCTTTGTGTATTGCCATTAGGGCATTAAATGATATTTCCTTGGGAATTATGACGTAAAATTTGAAATCATCTCCACTTCTATAGGGAAGCAAGAACTTAAACATGCCACGATACTTCATCCATTCTGAAAACCAATCAATGAAATCTGAAGGCAGGCCAGATTTCCCCGTAGAATCCGGTTTTGGCCTATTGATGCCCTTTCCGCCAATTGGCAGGAGAACCTGAGATCCTGATACGATCTTATTAAGTTTTTCTTCGCTAATTTTTCTGAGCATGAACCGGCCAAATACTTTAGGTTATTTATGGCTAGTTTTGTAACCGTTTCGCGATTATTGATAAAATATTCGTAGAACTCCTTATCGCTCTTCCAGCCTTTGCGCATAGATGCTAGGATTTTATGAAGCTTAAGAGCGGGATCAGGAGCAGGAGGCTTATCCAATCCTGCATCAACTATATTATTGGCAATTTTAGTTTTCTTTTTCCCGGTAGTTTTCTCAAATTTAGAATAGGCGTCATCTTTCTTCTTCTCTTCAGGATAATCGTAGTAGTTCTCTATGCCGAGAGGTATCTTCTCATTATCCTTCTGCTTTACAAAACGATAGCCAATATCGAGCCGTGTATATCTATCCAACAGCTCTAACCCTTCCTGGGAAGATACATCGATGTTAAACCTATCGCCTTTATCTTTGATCGAGATCCGAGCCTCATCTCCATAAATCTCATTTAAAAGGTCTGATGTACCCACGGTCATGAGGACATCTGCATATGTATTGGTCTCTTTTGGGACCACAAAACACAGTTTTTTACTCATTATGGGCTCCCTATCTTAGATGTTGCTCTCTGATCAGCCAACCGAAGGACCCTTACAAATAGCCAATATAAAAATAGCCCTTTCTCTATTTGATCTATTTTTAGATAATCCTTGAATGTATCGATTTCATCTTGATCGGGCGTATCGCTTATATCCAGTTCTCCTAGGTCCATCCCTAATGACCCAATTGCATCAGATAGCACCTTTTTCGCTTCGGGAATTAGCTTGGATGGTTGAAGGTTGGAAGTCCTAGGGCCGTGGTGCCTTGCGATAGCTGCCATAATGGCAATCGCTATATTATCTAAATCTATATTTTCATCAAACTGAGTTTGGCATCCTTTGATTATCATTGGCAGAACGGCATAGGCACCTTCCGCGGCATGTGGACCTTTATTTATCTTTAGTTCCTGCATTCTCCTCCAATCTCTTCTTGAATCGTATGTTGTATGTGCCAAGGGTAATCCATTGACAAATTGTTTAG
Organism: Methanotrichaceae archaeon; assembly: GCA_963803145.1. GTDB lineage: Archaea > Halobacteriota > Methanosarcinia > Methanotrichales > Methanotrichaceae > CAWBKV01. Next base: position 129,438 of record CAWDLW010000012.1, on the reverse strand, counting down.
CATTCGGATCTGAGATGCTCTGCCACGTGTGCATAGCGCTTTGCCATTGCGTGCTTAATTTTCCAGCATCATGGAGAGCACAGGCCAGGAGAAGCATTCTTTCAATGGAACCGCTGTCTGACAGAAATTTAGCAGCTAGATTTTTTATTCCATTATCGTAAAGTGGGATCAATGATCTTGCTTCATCGATGACAAGATTGGTATGTTCCAGATATGATTCGCATGAATAATTATAGCTTTCATGAGGGGTTTTTTCGGTAGAAGATACACATCTCTGTCCTTCTTCACCGAATACCAACCCAATCTCTTGCGAATACTTCGCAAATCTCGGGTTCAATGCCGCCAACCAAGAGATATCATTAACTGATTCTACCTCTTGCCATCTTGAGCCTTTAAAATCTTCATCATCGCTAAATATAGGGATTTTGAAGATCCAATCACCATTGCCCTCTTTTTTCAGCCTATAAAGTGTTGATCGAGGAACAGATAGCATCTCTGGCCATGAATTTTCTAAGTTTTCGTCGTCTGGATTTGGCGTAAGTAGAATATTGACGCTGTCTACCTCTCTTATTAGCTTTTGAATATTGGAGGAATGGCCGTAATCCATCGCCTCGTTTACTTCTCCACGGCGATTCTGTATGGAATCGATTAGCCTTGAATCTTCAAGAGGGGCATGAACCCTTTCAGCTAGATCCTTTTCTAAATCTGGATCAAGCTCTCTTCTTTAAAATCATTTACTTCTTTTCGAGTGGCATCGACCTCATTCTTTGCATAAGGGAGGAAGTTAGCGGGGTCCTCAAGCTCATAAATGAATACTTTACCAGTTCCTGAATATCTCGCACATCGTCCTGCACGTTGGATAAGAGAATTTGCGGGAGCCAATTCGGTATGCATGACATCGCAGGATATATCAATGCCTGCTTCAACTACCTGGGTTGATACCAGTATCGCATTTAGATTCTTTGATTCCTTGCCGAACCATCCTTGCAGATTCTTCTCTATCACACTTCTATCTGTCTTGAAAAAGCGGCTATGGAGAAGCGCTACTTTTATATCTCTATCTTTAAGCGCCTCCTTCAGTTCGGATAAATCTTTTGGGATCGGTCTACTCTGTTGCATAAAACCAATGTCTTTTGCTTGTGATTCTTAATTACTGCATCTGATGAAAGAGGCTCTTTTTCAAATGAATAAATCCTGCTCCGCTCCTTATAACCACGGACATTTTTAAGCTCATCTATGCTGCAAGTTACTGATTCAGCGCCAATCTGCTTTGTCAGCCATCTTTGTGTTGGCTCAGTCAGAGTAGCGGTCATTACGAAAAACTGAGCTAGGCCCTTGAATCTATTCATCATTTCTGTAGCGGTCAGAAATGACCGCTGAAACTCCATTAAGTGAACTTCATCGAATACAATCAGAGAACCTATAATTGCACCGATGTTGATATTGCCAAGTCTGTTAGGCAGAGATACAGGTATAGTTAGATAACTTGATAATAGCTGATCTATTGTTGTGAAGATTATATCGCCCTCAAAAAAGTGGTCGTTCTGACGTTCTCCTGTTTGTATTGTGATGCAGATCTCTTTCTCTTGATTACTCCTTTTTTCAGGATTTTTTATTACCTTGAACCCTGCGCTTTCGGCGGTCTTTATTGTTGAGTTACAGAGATCGAATGCCAGGGCTCTCATAGGTAGCACATAGATAACTCTATCGATTAATCGCTCGTTTAGGCTGCTATAATATAGGAAAGGCATCAAAACTGCAAGGGTTTTCCCTGACCCTGTTGGGGCACGGAGAACTACAGATTCCCCTTTAGAAATTTTAGAAAAAACACTTTCTTGATACGGATATGGTTCATACTTTGTAGCTTTTTGGAAAAAATTTTTATATTCATTTACACTAATGTCCTTAACCCCTGATCCCACATCCATACTTTAGCTCTCCAGTAACCCTATTATATGTTAAATCTTTCCCATAAGATGAAAGAAATATCTAAGTATAGATATTGATGATTCTAGGCCATTACCTCCCATTTCGATGTATGGCATAATCGTAGAAGATTACATCATTTACGGGAATGATATTCGCTTGGTAAATCCAGTTGGGTCTTGGGTTAACCCAATCATCCCACCCCATTATCGGGCCTGTATCCTTCTTCGCTGTATATTGCATAGATAACTTATAATACAGGGTTAGAATTTAAGGCTTTCTACTCAACCATTTTAACCCGTGTAATTAATGATTAAAAATAAAAAGTTTTTGCTACTTTAATATTCAAGTTCCCTTTTCATCGGGATGTCTTCTGCGATGCTCATTGCCAAGCTGTATTACAATACCTTTCAGTTCCCTTCGCGCGGGATATTCACCTAAGCCTGTACATAACCACTCTTAATCTTGATATTTATAATCTTTTTCGGACCCTAATTCGAATTGCTTTATTAATATCAGCGACAGAGATGAGATAGAGGAAGAGATCAATAGCTTCACTGCAAACTGAGTGGCAAACGGAAATGGCAAAAGAGATCTCCAGCCATGGCGGTTGATTTGACCAATTATCTCTAAACAATAGAGGATCTGCCAAGGAATGTTATAGCTCTTATTCCATCAACATAAATTAGGTAGATTACTATAGACACTATTTTTATTAATACTATTATCCAAGGAGATTTAAGATCTCCTTCCCACGCGGATGAAGTCTATTTTGTCTTTCGGGATTGGCTTCACTACCAAGATAAGTGCTTCTTGGTTCGCGAGGCCCACATCTATATAAATGCGTCCATGCTTATCGATTCTCTTATAAAGCGGTTCAATGAGTGTCTCCCTTTCCGCGACGTTCTCGATTTCTCCCAGCTTCATATCAACACATGTCGTAAGCATAGTATAAACAATTTCGCTTATTATATAAATACATAGCACCATCATAACCTATATTACCAATATAACCAAAAATATATATACTATCGACCCGCATCGGTATTAAGGCGAATTAAAATGATAGCAGCAATTCCCCAACATCCCACAATCCCGCCAGGCAGACACACCTGTGCGCTGGTGAGCATCAAGTCGGGATCAAGATCGATCAGTTGGCTCGACCGCCATTATTGGGAGGCTTGAAATGACCACAAAAGAGGAAGTCGTACGTAGAATCGAGAGCATCGATGAGATCACTACGATCTTAGATAACATAAGAAGAAGCGAGATGGCAGAGCTGAAGGAGATTGAGGACGCGCAATACAGGAATGAAACATAATGGCTGCCTTAGTGGCGAAAAGTAATTGGTCCAGATATTAAACAAACGACGAACTACCAACCACCAAAACACGAAGTTCACGAAGAACGCACAAAGACGAACGATTTTAGCTGGGGTAAAGGAACATAGCTGGAGGGAATCATTCATCATGTCCCAATCAACCTTGTCGCCCATATCTCAGGAAACCTTCCCCCGAAGAGGGGTTAGGGGTAGCCCGCACGGCGATTGAGTGCGCTAGTATAACCGCTAGTAGCAGTCCCAAAAGGAAGTATAAAGCCCTTGAATTATAATAGCAGCTCCAAATGCGAATATTGTTCTTATTTGCCGCGCTAAATCGAAGTCACACTCAAGGTTCTTGGAAACCTCTATCAGGGTATGCCTCACCCGTGTGGGGGAAGTATCCAATTATCTCTTTCTTGAATGATGTATGATCTAGGGTCGTCTCCTCAGTTCCAACCATATGTTTACAATGGAGATGCTTATGAGATTAAGTGTGGTGGCCGCATACCAGATGTACGATTCATTGATATTGAGAAGCTTTATCCATCCTGACCAGAGGACGAAGCAGATGATGCAAAAGGCGATCAGTGTATCAATGGCCAGGAACAGCTTTGATTTCCCGAAAAGGCGTCCTACTTGGGCGATTGTGCAGAACTCGATTGGCGATTTGCGGCCTGCAGTATTGAAGGCTACTACAACCAGGTTCATTATTAGATCAGCAGATGCCCAGAGGATGATCAATAAGCCGAAAATAACCAAAGGAGATTGTGGATCTGTGCCTGCCCTGATGCTTAAAGCTCCAAAAAGGAGCTTGAAGATGCAAAAAGGGATACCGATAGTCAGTGCCTGAAATGTGGGGGTCTGAAAGAAACTCGTTTCGATCTTTTGTAAAGATTCCCGAGCAAATCGGTCGTTCATTTCTCCTCATAGATCGATTTCGTGAAATTATATTAGTAGTTGATCCTTCAGACCGTCAAGATCAGTTTTTCCAAGGGTACGAAAGAAATATCATCGATAAAAAAATACTGGCATAGTAACTTTAGACCTGAGGCCTCGCTTATGTCCCGCATTATCCTCACCGACCGTGGCAGCTTCCTCGGTAAGTCAGGCGAGCAGTTCCGCATCTCTCGGAAAGAGGGGCCTGAATCCCTCGTCCCTGCCCGCAAGGTGGAGCAGATCCTCGTCCTCGGCAGCGGCATCTCCGTCTCCTCGGACGCCATAGAGATGGCAGATGAGCTTGGCGTTGAGATCGTCTTTGCCAACTACCATGGTAAACCCCTAGCCCGTCTTATTCCCGCCAGCCTTGGCGGCACAGTCAAGACCAGGCGTGAGCAGTATCATGCCTATGATGATCACCGCGGCCCCGACCTTGCGAAGTCGTTCATCCATGGCAAGCTCAGGAACCAGGCATCGCTCCTGAAAAGCTTTGCCAAGAAGTGGAAGGGCGAGCGCACAGAGCTATGGCAGGAGTTCAGGACTGCTGCAGAATCAATTGAGTCTATGATCCCTGAGCTTGACAAGATCAAAGGAGATCTTGAGTCCTGCCGCGAGAGGATAATGGGCGTGGAGGGCATGGGCGCCGAAACCTATTGGCGCACCTGGCATAAGCTAATACCGGATGAATGGACCTTTCCAGGCCGCGACTATCCGGCTGCAAAGGACCCAATCAACTCGCTCCTCAATTTCGGCTACTATGTCCTGGAGCAGGAGGTCTGGGCAGCCACGCTTTATGCTGGGCTTGATCCTTATGCCGGATTTCTCCACGCCGATCGACCCGGCCAGGAGAAGCTGGTCTATGATATGATGGAGGAGTTCAGGCCCATCGTGGTGGATAGAGTGGTCGTGTCACTGGCCCGTGAGATGAAGCCTGGCCACTTCCAGGAGGACTGCCGTATGACCAAGGAGGGAATGAAAATAGCATCATCTGCATTCTACGGCCGCCTGGACGAACGCATAACTTACAGAGAGAAGAGCCAGCTTATCAGAAATATCATTCGTTCCCAGGCATCGGCAGTGGCTACATTCCTGAGGGGTGAGAGAACAGCTTACGAGCCATTCACGCCGAGATGGTGATCTCCAAAAGGTGAATTTGCGGATAAGTAAATCTGCGGATAGGTGAATCTGTGGATACAATTATCATCTACGATATAACCGATAACGGCCTGAGAACCAGAATAGCCAAAACCTTACTTGGCTATGGCTGCATAAGAATCCAGAAGAGCGCCTTCTACGGCTTCATGAATCATAATATGCGAGAGAAATTGAAGCTCAGGCTTGAGAAAATGATGCATAACAAAGAGGGAAACATCCAGTTCTATCCCTTATGCACCAAATGCTTCTCCATGAAAGACAGCATCGGCGAGATTTATGAAATTAAGGATGAGGATGTGGTGGTGTATTGAAGGGCATGATCACAGTCAGCGATGTTAAGCAATATCTCTACTGCCCCAAGATAATCTACTTCGACCATGTGCTCCATGTTCCCAAGCCACCCGACCAAAAGCTTGAGACAGGCAAGGAGAAGCATGATGATATCACAGCCAAGGAACGCCGCAGAAAGGGAGCGATATTCTATGATTCTGAACTCGACCAAGCAGAGAAGCTTTTTCGCGTTGCTCTTGAAAGTAACGCCCTGGGCCTTAAAGGCATCCTTGACTACCTGATAAAAACTGAACGAGAATACGTCCCTGTGGATTACAAGTTTGGCCTATCAAATGCTGGAAATGTCCATTTGAACCATAAGTACCAGCTTGCTGCTTATGCGCTATTGGTGGAGGATTGTTTCAGGACCATTGTTCGGAGGGGCTACGTCCATTACAGTCGCGACAAGATCAATGCCAGAATCGATTTCACAGATGAAATACGTAGACGCACGCTGAAGATGATCCATGAAATAGGTGGAATTGTGCAGGAAGAGACAGAACCATTAGGAACTAGAAACCCAGGAAGATGTACGGATTGTGAATACAGACGATATTGTGAATGCGCCCTTGTTTGAGCGAGATAGTTCTTCACTTCAGCAAGTATTAAATCCTTTTAAGGCTTTAATTGATCACGATATGTTCTCCGAGTACATCCAAGCAGCCTTGGAGCGTGCTAAATATGACACGCTTGAGGATGATTCTTATGTGGCTATAGTGCCAGGGCTACAGGGTGTTATTGCTGTTGGTGATACCCTTGAAGAATGCAGGAGAGATCTCATTGAGGTTATCGAGGAATGGATAGTAGCTCGGCTTCAATGGGGATATCCGATTCCGCCCATAGGTGGCCATACCATAGAATCCTCAAAGGAGCCAATAGCTATTGCAGACTAAACTCCTTCCCATATCAAGACGGGAGCTTATCAGGCGATTGAAGAAACTTGGGTTTACAGGGCCTTATCCAGGCAAAATCGTACCATCTCAATTTATCTATTTTAACGGCGTTCTCCCGCTAGAGGGATGCCCATGTATTTCTTTTCCGAGGAAGAGCGCAAATACCTTCTGAAGAAGCTCATACCTAAAGCGCGGGAGAAAGGAATAGCTGAGGAACTTCGGGGATGGAACTGGAATTCGACTGAGCTTTCGCCGCCTCACGATATCCTGCTGCCCGTCTGGGAGATCTCAGATAGATACTGCGAAACTGGCCGCGATACATTCCTGAGACATGTGCAGAAGATCAGCCAGCCTGCCAGTGAAGAGATGGTTGCAGGTCGGATATACCATGAAGCCATGGCTGAGCTTTACCCTACCGCCAAGAGGCTGATCTATACACAGGGCATGGACGTCTGTACTGATCTGGCTCAGATACTGATGGAGCGATTACCTGAAGCAATTCTTGAAGCCGAAGAGCAAATAGCTTCTGCCAGAGGTTCCGGCGATGACGCTAAAGAGGTCGGAGTGAACCTAAAGAAGCTCTGGACATTCGAGGTAAGCAGGATAGTTTCTGCAATTTACGCTTATCTGGGAAAATACAGGTACCTTAGCGAGGACTCTCTGATTAATCATGCTCTGCCTTTCGTAGTTGAGCACAAGCTTGATGGCCAGTACCTCGGCCTGAGCAGCAATTTGAGCGCCGATGCCATAAATATGGGTGGCATGCTCATCTGCGACCTCAAGACTGGCCCTAAAAGGGATTTCCATAGGCTTTCGGCCACAGGATACGCTCTGGTTTACGAAAGCCTGTACGAGGTGCCGATAAATATTGGCTGTACTGTTTACCTAAGCTTCCCCAAGAACCATCCAACGCCACACATCGAGAGGGATTTCTTCATAATCAGCGATGAGGTTCGCCAATGGTTTATTGAGGAACGAGATGAGAAACAGGACATGATATTCTATGAGAAGGACCCTGGCATTTGCCAGACTCCAGGGAACTGTAGATATAGGGAGCACTGCCGTTGAATTATTATAAATTCCCTTTTCAACGGGATCGGTCTTGCGATTGTCGTGGGCACGGCGCTGACGGCGACATTCATCGGCTCTTTCAGTTCCCTTTTCATCGGGATCAGCTTTGCGATATACCATCTATTCGAATTGTCCCTGCCTAACATGTTCATCTTTCAGTTCCCTTTTCATCGGGATCAGCTTTGCGATAGTCGAAGTATCAGCTCCGAACGGCGCAACGTCAAACACTTTCAGTTCCCTTTTCATCGGGATCAGCTTTGCGATAAGATGGAAACTATTGAGGAAGCATACCAAGCCATGCTTTCAGTTCCCTTTTCATCGGGATCAGCTTTGCGATGCCGTCTCCTATGGCCTTTCCGCTTGCCGAGGCTTCCTCTTTCAGTTCCCTTTTCATCGGGATCAGCTTTGCGATCATGGGCTTGAATATTTTCGCTAGAGAAGAGAAAGATAGCACTTTCAGTTCCCTTTTCATCGGGATCAGCTTTGCGATCTTACTCCTGCGGGAGTTGGTAAATGTCTCTGGACCCATCTTTCAGTTCCCTTTTCATCGGGATCAGCTTTGCGATGCTTTTTCCAAGTCCTGGTAAGAGATATCACAAAGGGCTTTCAGTTCCCTTTTCATCGGGATCAGCTTTGCGATATTTCCTTCAGTCCATTCGAATGCGGAGGAGTTCTTAACTTTCAGTTCCCTTTTCATCGGGATCAGCTTTGCGATTCAAAGACTCTAAGCCCGTCATACAAAGGCAGATCATCAACACTTTCAGTTCCCTTTTCATCGGGATCAGCTTTGCGATATAGCCCTCCCTGCCAGGCTAAGTTCTCGGATAGGGAGCTTTCAGTTCCCTTTTCATCGGGATCAGCTTTGCGATCCATGATTAACTCTCCAGGACGACTCTGATAGCTGCGATATCTTTCAGTTCCCTTTTCATCGGGATCAGCTTTGCGATTGCAGAGGCCAGGGACGCTGAGATAGGGCGACTAATAGCTTTCAGTTCCCTTTTCATCGGGATCAGCTTTGCGATTCTCTAAAGATTCGATATGTATAAGCAGTTCCGGAACTGCTTTCAGTTCCCTTTTCATCGGGATCAGCTTTGCGATCTGCGTCTCTGATTCTCTGTATGACCATGTCTAATTTTGCTTTCAGTTCCCTTTTCATCGGGATCAGCTTTGCGATAACAATCATCAGAGATCTATGATCCTGAACAGATAGACTTTCAGTTCCCTTTTCATCGGGATCAGCTTTGCGATCTCTCACAAGCAAGCATGGATCTACCGGGATATTCATATACTTTCCTTTCAGTTCCCTTTTCATCGGGATCAGCTTTGCGATTAAACGCATCATAGTAACTATTGAGGGGGCTAAGCCAGACTTTCAGTTCCCTTTTCATCGGGATCAGCTTTGCGATAGCCCCCTTTAAGGGTCTCTTTGAGATAAATATTATGCTATTATGCCCCGTTTTAGAGGGTTGCTTTCGCTAATGGCTTGATTGCATATAGGTATATAAACTCTGGCGAAAGTATAGGTATTGGATATCAAGATAGAGTATCAAGGGACTCTTCATTAGCTACAAAAGCATTGAGAGCGAGACGGCAGATCCCAGATCCTCGAGCATCAAGCAGCTTATTGCAGGTAGCTCAAAGTAATCATTATCGAAAATAACTCTTTAGGCAAAGACCCTAGATTTTATCTCGTAGACGAAAAGGTCAATAGGAACCTGCTTTAATAGCAGGCATAGATTACCTGACCATCGACCTTACGTTGCCTTCTTTGTTATCGGCAAATCCTTATTGCCAAGCTCATTATAGTCCCCAGTCAGCAAACTGTACTCCGAAGAGTTATTGAAGAGCCAGCCATCATTTGGTGTATACCATCCGATCGATTGTGCTGACTCGTATGCTTGGCCCAGATGCTTGGAGTAGTTATCGAGTGATTCTACGGGTATCCATCCACCGCTATCGTGGTATACATATTGTTCATAACTCTCGCCGTTATATTTTTTCTCAGGGACAATAACCCAGACATGGCCTGAGAAATCCTTGGCATTTTTATCCTTGCGGCCTATAGCGATCTCGTTGCTGTATATCAGCCTAGCATCAAAGCCGTTCTGCCTTAGTATATACCAGGTGATCTGAGAGCTGTTAGTGCAATCAAAATCGCCCATTTTGTACTTCTTTTCATACATATACTCATTCAAGACATTCTGTACAGATTTCAGGAACGTTTGATTCTCGCAAATCGGTAAGTCTGATACGACGAGGCCGGGTCCCGAGACTCCCGACATATGGGACATAAAAGGCTGCCAATTCTGATCTTTGTACTCTTCAAGGATATTCGTATCTCCGTGTGCCGGTATTAGGCTCATTAGGAATACAAATGCAACGAAAGATATTATAATGCGCTTCATAATGCTCACCAAAGGAGGCTAGGTGGATGTCCTAGCCAGCGGGAAGATCTCGATGCAATACATTGCCATAACTCATCAAGCAGAATCAAACAAAGACTGCCTGCTAATATTATCCTCCTAAACCAATAGTTTTGATTACTATCTCGGTGATATATATATCCTTTTGCTTTTATACAATTAGGGTTTTTTAACTATTGAAATAAATCTTTTCACTCGATAAATATTCCTAAAAACGCAAAGCATAGAGCGATCCTTACGTGGCATAACTTCTCATTTGATAATGCAGCTTAGACCAGTTCTTCAATATATTCCAATTTTACCATAATTTTAGAATATGTAGCCTCATATAGCCACTGAGATCATTGGGATGAGTGAATCATTAATGGCAAGTTGAACTGCTGATGGACAAATAGGTAAAATAGCCATAACAAGAATATGGAGCACTAAAGATCTGAACGATATTGGTGCGAAAAGGGATAATAAGTGCGAAGTACGATTTCCCTGGGTTCCATATTCAGTAAGTTCCATGTGATTTATTAATTTATTGATTCTAATTATAATGCTTCATTCAACGATTAGTTACTTGTACAACAAACGATAATAAAACTGGTAAAGAGCACATAAGACTGATAAGAGAATGATAAAGGATAAAGAGATGCTCGGGATTCGAGTACTGTTGATTTTTTTCCCAATTGCACTATTTGCTAAGCTTGCGCAATGGAGTGACCTCATAATCTTTACAACATCTGCCTTGGCGATCATTCCGATGGCTGGCATCCTTGGTGAGGCGACCAATGATCTGGCCAAAAAGACTGGCCCACGTATGGGAGGGCTATTGAATGCAAGCTTGGGAAACGCAACTGAGTTGATCATAACGCTCGTTGCCATCAGTGCGACTGAGATTGAGCTGGCCAGAGCATCTATTGTCGGCTCAATCCTAGGAAACCTGCTGTTTGTCCTTGGTTTCAGCATGTTTTTAGGGGGCATAAAAAACGGCATACAAAGATTTGAGCGTCGCACTGCAAGCATCGATTCTACTATGACAATTCTGGTAGTAATCGCTATCAGCGTGCCATCGCTTTTCAGCCATTATATCGAACCCAACCGTCTCGGAGTCGAAGAACTTAGCCTGACAACTGCAGGAGCAATTCTGGTCCTTTATCTTCTTTCAATCATCTATACTCTGAGGTCTCATGGAGATAAAGAATCTGAAATAGGCACCAGCGCCAATGATGCAGAGCTTATCGGATCGCCATTGAACCTGCGGCAGGCAATTACCCTGATGGCGCTCACTACAATCGGCATTGCCGTAATGAGCGAGCTTCTGATAGGATCGGTTGAAGTGGCTACGGAAACACTAGGCTTGACTAAGTTCTTTATAGGAATCATCATCGTTCCTATCATCGGCAATGTTTCTGAGCATCTGGTCTCTGTGCAAGCGGCCAGACGGAACCAAATGGATTTGAGCCTGTCTGTAGCACTTGGCTCTAGCCTGCAGATCGCCCTTTTTGTTACACCTTTGATTGTATTCATCTCTGTATTAATGGGCAATCCTTTGACTCTGGAGTTTAACAACTTAGAGTTAATAGCGCTGACTGCAGCCGCATTCATATCAGCCCTAGTATCGCTGGACGGCGAGTCCAACTGGCTGGAGGGGGCAATGCTGCTTGTGGTTTATGGTATTTTGGGATTTGCGTTTTTCTTCTTGCCAAGCTCGGCGATCTAGCCAGAGATAGATCATTGGAGAAGAAGCCGAATACGATTAGTTTCGCTCTGCGCTGCCAGAGTTTAAATATAGTCGTGCCATTTCGCTATACAATGACACTGTTAAGACGAGCAAGATTTTGTAGCTGGAAAAATGGGACTAGAACAGCCTGCCCAGTTCTAGTCGATAATCTCCCAACTGAAAAATTGGACCATATTTGGAGTGAGGTCAGCCGGATCAATTATGCTGCTCATAAGGATGCCTATGGGGATGCTCATAAGGACGATGAACATAAGGACGTTATTAAACACGATAGCCACGAGAAAACTTCGAAACGACGTACTTCCAACATTAAAATGAGATTTCGATCACGATAAGTAATATTAAATTATAGTTAATCATTGAGCTTATTGCCCTATAGATACATTTAATAATTAATGCGTGAAAATACATAGGCATGGGTAGAAAACCTATAATAATTAGGCATATATCAAAGATAGACCTTGATAAATTATATAAAAAAGAGACTGATCTAAGGATTAAGGAACGGTTATTGGCAATAATACATTTATATGAAGGGAAAAACGTATATGAGGTAGCTGATATTTTAAAAAGGGGCGAGAGGACAATAAAATATTGGTTAAGCAGATGGAATAATCAAGGCTATAATGGATTGACACCAAAGAATAGAAATGGCAAAAAGCCAAAGATGTCTCTTGATGAATGGGATAGAGTTATTAAAGAAATTGAAGACAAAGGAATGACGATAAAAGACGTATTAAAATATGTAAGGGATACAAGAGGTATAGATTTTTCATATAAATATGGCTGGCGAATTTTAAGAGTAGTGAAAAAAGTTAAGTATGGGAAACCATACATCAGAAATGAAAAGAGGCCTGCAGATGCAGAAAGTTTTTTAAAAAAGGATAAAATCAGTGCTGACCACTGTTACTGATCCTGTTATAGGATTTCTTGATGAAAGCTCTTTACAACAGCGCCCTAATACACGTAGAGTCTTAAACACTCATTTAATAAATTATAAACCTGGAAAGGTTAGATCAAGAACTATTTTTGGATTTATAGCATTAAATGGCAATGATGAGGTTATGGTTTCCAACTCCTCTAAGAAGGAAGCGTTGATGGCATTTGCTCAAAATATAAGAAATAATAATATTATGAGGCCAATTTGTATACTTTTAGATAATGCTAGAATTCATTTGGCCAAGAAATTTAGAAAACTAGCTGAGGAAATCGATATTCACTTAATTTATAATATCCCCTATTCACCAGATTTGAATCCTATAGAATTCGGTTGGAAGGATTTCAAAAGAGAGATCGCCAAATACACTGATTTCGATGAAGCTATTATAGCTAGCCAAGATTGCGCTTTAGAAATATTTTATTCCAAAAAGGATGGATATTCAAAGTCCTGGGTGGAGCGATTTCTTAGTGCAAAAAGCTAGGAGATTAACTATAGTTATAGCATATAGACTCAATAGCATATCTGCTTCCATCTTCCTTGCCCCGGTCCTACTCAGGGTATATTTTGCTTTAGCGAATCCTGTTCTTATTGTTCAGTTCAGAAAACGATAGGAAATAGAAGGGAATCTGCTTCAGGATAACAGGATAGTCAGCTTTCAATGATCCGTTAAAGCTGACGCTGTAAGGTTTCCCGAAGAAGGATGAGGCAGTCTTAAGGAGTTCTAACTCCTGCAGACTCCGGGCTAATACGGATGGCTATTACCTAGTTTCAGGCATCTGGAAGATCATACCTCATCGGTAAATAAACCTGCAATATCCATTGGTACAGACCTCAACTTGAGTTAAACATCTTCCCTCAAAGCAGACCCTGCCAGAAGGACAGACATTTCCACACGATCCGCAGTTTCGTTCATCACTGCTGATATCGGTACAGAATCCATTGCAAGATGTTAGACCTGCAGGGCATGAACACTTTCCCTTGATGCACTCCATTCCTACTGGGCAGACATTTCCGCACTTGCCACAATTCTGTAAATCAAAGCCTGTATCGGCACATGTTCCATTGCAGAGAGTCAGATCTGCGAAACACGAACAGCTTCCATTAATACAGGCTTTTCCCAGAGGACATACGTTTCCGCATGCGCCGCAGTTCAGTTCATCGACATTGGTATCTGTACAATTTCCGTTGCAGAGGATTGTGCTCCCCGGACATGTTGCATTATTCACGGAGGCGGCCAAGCTGTCAATAAATCCAAAAGCCAGCAATAACAATATTATGTATATTATTCTAATGTTATCACACTCATTTGCCTGTTCAATCCACAAGAGTTTCTAATATCATTAGCAATTACTACTTTTTATATGTTTTTGAACTGAGACAAATTGCCGACTACTATCAAGTGTATCCATGGATTTTTCCTTCAAAACCGCTTTGACATTAAGACGATTTTTCGATATGCTAGCGGCTGATGTGCACTAATTCGCGATCTGTTGAATCATAATATTTATAAAAAGGGTTACAAATATGGCCTTATCTAAATCCAAAATCCTGCCTAGTTGTGTGGATACTCTCCCGAGGGATGCTATCAGGCACATCTACCGATACTGGTTTGATGTTCTCCTTGATTTTCCTTTCTGTTTCCGGCCAAATTTCTTTCATGCCATGTGCTTCTGTCGCATGCTTCTTCGTGAGCTCTATGACCTCTCTTTCAGTCTTTGCCCGTATTTGGAATCCACACTGCATGCCTATATCTGCGCAGGATAGCTGCTTATACTCTTCTTTAGCCATAGGCATATAATTTCATTTAAAGTTAATAAACATTACTAAAAAATATTATAGGTTGTAAAGATATCGATTGAAGCTGGCTCCTAGGAATGAGAGATTGTGAAATCCCACTTATCGGCCTATCTAATGTATAGGTGTTTTCTCTTTGAGCACTCACGGCATAAGAACCCGCGGCCAGGATACCATGTACCTAAACATTTTGTAGTCAGCTGGATCCTACATTGAAAGCAAAAGACCATGATTAAGCCACCATCCACTATGCTTACTACACCCATTAGACCTTTCTCTTATATAACTATTTTAGTTAGACAGTCGAGAGTATTAGAAAGGACTTCCATCTTTGTAGACTTTACTATAGCAACCCTATTATGCAACAGAACCAATACATTATATGGCTATTCATGTGATGAACACTGATGATATCTTTGTGCGAGAATGCGGCCCCAGCTATGCTCCGACGGTCATACTGTTACATGGAGGAGGTATCAGTGGCTGGATGTGGTACCGGTGTGCTTCCCAGTTGTATGATTTTCACTGCCTGATTCCGGATCTGCCTGAGCATGGCTGCAGCAGCAGTATCAAGCCTTTCACTATCAAAGACAGCGCTCAGAGAATAGCAGACTTGGTTCAGGATCGAGTTCCTGATGGCCGAGCGTATGTTGTAGGACACTCGCTAGGCGGTCAGGTATTGGTCGCTCTCCTGGCCATGGCCCCACAAATGATAAATCGAGCAGTAGTTTCAAGTGCTCTGCTACATCCGCTGCCCATGGCCAACTTACTATCTGCAATATCACGTGCTGTTTTGCCGCTAGCACGACATCGTGTCTTCCAAAAGCTTCAAGCTCGATCATTTCACATCCCCAATGAAGACTTCGAAATCTACTACCAGGACACATTAAAGCTCTCGACTGATGCATTGAGCCGCATCCTGGACGAGAACAGTTCTTTTCGGCTGCCAGAGGGCTTTCAGAAAGTGACTGTGCCCACCCTAGTATTAGCCGGGCAGAAGGAGCCAAGACTTATGCGTGATTCAATGCGTGAACTTACAGCTGCGCTACCAAATGCTCAAGGGTATCTGATCGCTAGCGCCGATCACGCCTACCTTTTCGCCGAACCAGAAAGATTTGCTGGTATCCTGAGAGCCTGGTTCAGCAATAAGCAACTGCCTGGGGATATTCTGATCCGTTTGTGATTATATTGCCAGCTATCGATGCTTCACAAATGTCCAGACCCAGGACCATCCAGCATAATCTAGCGCCCTAGCTCTAGTAAAACAGAATTTAGTTGTAGCGATAATAGAAAGCCATCATCTTTTAGCAAGTACCCTTTAATAAGCATCTTTGCAGCAACAGCCCTTTATTCAATGCAGCTTGCTGAACTGTGACTCTTCTAAACCCAGGATTTTGCCTGATGAGAGGCCCTGGGTTTTATATAATCCCTTTCCTCTAGTCTTGCCGATTGGATGGCAGCCTCAAGTTCATTAATATCCACAGGTTTAGTAAGATAATCATTCATGCCAGCATTGATGCAGGTCTCCCTATCATAAATGGTCGCAAAGGCAGTGACTGCGATTATATATGGATGTTCCCTGTCAGCCGAGTTTTCGCGTATGATTTTTGCGGCTCTGAGGCCATCCAATATGGGCATTTGAAGATCCATGAGTACCAAATCAAAAGGTTTTCTTTCCAGAGCCTGTATAGCCTCCTTGCCATTGGTTGCTGTGTCTGCCATATATCCCAAACGGCTTAACATCAAGAGTAATATCTTTCGATTTACTGCGCTATCATCAACAACCAGAATACGCAAGCTAGGTGTACTATCAACATCATTCACATCTAGCACCCTCTTATCTATTAAGTGATTACTAATTATTTTTAAATATTTTGTATGGCCATTGCTAGATTAGCATTAATAATAATTAGCCTTGTCGACTTACTGGTAATAATTAGATTGGAATTATATCGGTTAATGAATTTAATAAAATATAGATAAGCTATAGGACCCTAGCAATTTCTAAGCATTCATCTCCGATAAAAATCTCTTGCTAACCATTTCATCAACTAAAACACAAAAAGATAATCTTAATCTGTCAGTGCTAAAGCTTTAATTGAATCATTAATCTTTACACACACCAGTCCATTGATGAGACCTGGATCATCTTTCGGAATCTCACGAGAATGGAGAACTTTGGACGCGTGAAGTTTTAATACCAAAAGGCCCTCTTATGCAAATTCGATACAATTGGCCGAATTTCGTGGGGAGCTGATTTACTGTATGTTTGCCGAACTAATCTTGGATGAGTTGGGTATGGTCGATGGCAGTTGCTATGGGATATATATTGAGGTCAGACCCCATGTGGACAGCTGAGAATTCTATCGATCTTTATGGAATTGAGAACTGGGGCAATGGCTATTTTTCAGTTAATGATAAAGGCAATATTATTATTATTCCTAACAGGAATATATCCCAGAGCGTAGATGTTACAGATCTAATAGAGGAGATAGAGGAGGCAAAAGATCTCGAGTTTCCCGTGCTTTTGCGCTTTCCACAGATGCTTGAAGATAGAATAGATGAGATCACAGGTTCTTTCGCCAACGCCATAAAAGAGTTCAAATACTGTTGCAACTATCAGCCGATATTCCCTATGAAGGTAAACCAGAGGAAAGAAGTCATCGAATATATACTGAAGTACGGTGCAAAATATAATATCGGCCTTGAGGTTGGCACAAAGGCAGAGCTTCTGGCTGCTCTCTCCCTTGGGCCGTCTAAGGATGCTCTCATAGTATGCAATGGATACAAGGATGCTGATTACCTGCGCCTCGCGCTAAGTATTCACAATGTTAACAATATAATAATAGTAGTTGATCTTTTTGAGGAGATATTTGATATCCTGAGGTACGCCAAAGAGATGGGCATAACCCCCAGGATCGGAATGCGTGTAAAGCTCTTTTCGCGGGGTGCTGGCAGGTGGGTCGAATCCGGCGGCGAATCCGCAAAGTTTGGCCTTTCAACAAGCGAAATGCTTGAGTTGATGCGGATTTTAAAGGAAAACGGCCTTATGGATAGCCTGAAGATGATTCACTTCCATATTGGCTCGCAGATTACAGATATCCGCATGATCAAGAACGCCATGAATGAGGCCGCGAGGATCTATGCCAAGGTTAGGAAGGTGGCAGACATCCAGTACCTCAACATTGGCGGCGGACTTTCAGTGGATTATAACGGCTCAAACACAGCCACGCCTTCCAGCTCGAACTATAAACTTCAAGAGTATGCGAACGATGCCATCTACACAATCCAGAAGATATGCGAAGAGGAGAATGTTCCATGCCCAACGATACTCTCAGAGAGCGGCAGGGCAATCGCAGCATACCATAGCATGTTAATTTTTAAGATCGTAGGCAAGAAGAACTCCAAGGATACATTTCTCAGGCCTCCAGATCCTGATGATCCAATACAGATAGATGATCTTTGCAGTGCTTTCAAGGAAATAAATCTGGATAACTACAAAGAGCACTACCACGATGCTCTGCAGTATAGGGACGACCTTTACAACGCCTTCAATCTGGGCAACATCGGCCTTGAGGAGAGAGCCAAAGGCGAGACGCTGTTCTGGATGGTCTGCAAGAAGGCCATGCTTTATGCGAAGCAAGCCGAGGATGAGTCTGAGGAGTTTCATGAGCTGAAAAGGTTGGTAAGCCAGAAGTATATCGGCAACTTCTCGCTCTTCCAATCGGTACCGGATATGTGGGGTGTAGAGCAGATCTTTCCAACAATACCGCTCCATCGCTTGAATGAAATTCCCTGCGAGCACGGAACAATAGTTGATTTAACATGCGATTCTGACGGAGAGGTCAAGCGATATGCAGGCGACAGCGAGGGGCGCGAGTATCTGGATATGCATACTCTAATAGAGAATGAAGATTACTATATAGGGATCTTTCTTTTGGGCGCATATCAGGACACCCTTGGAGACTTCCACAACCTTCTCGGCTCTGCCAATGAAGTTCATGTAATGATCGATGAGAATGATTGGTGGATCTGCCAGAAGGTCGAGGGAGATACATGCAGGAAGCTTCTCGATTTCTTCAACTATGAGACTAAGGACTATATCTGGGAGATTATGGATCGCTGCGTGGAAAAGAAGCATTGTATCGATAAGAAGGAACTCGAGCAAGTAGAATCTCAACTCAATAAGACCCTAAAGGGCTATACATATTTCATTACAAGACCCAATGGACATACTAAAAGCAAAGAGATAGATAAATACGACATACCATCAAAACCCTGAGCGCTACTAACTAGCGTTTAGCCTCTTTTCTCGGAGATTTATATATTATAAGCAGCTCAAAAGTAGCTGACTGAAAATCCGTATCATCTAAGCATGATTGTATCGGCTAAAAGTTCCGAGAGGATTTGACATCTGTGGTATTCACTCTCTATATATTAAGACATAAGCTAAGCATATCTATTGCTTCAGTTTTGAAGCTATATCCATAAGTCGTTTATGAATCGTACACCTCAACTCAGCAAATGACATCAGCAAAGCCAGCAGCCAGCTTGCTGCAGTACACATTCAGATCGATTCGTAGAGGCAGTGTGCCATTAATTCTGTAAATTGATAAGTAGCCCTGTATCCAACCAAGTATTGAGATACAAAGGGGATACAGAGCAATGGTACCAACAGAATTACTACAAGATTATCTTATCGATCAAGAGATAGGATTAAAAGAGCTTTTCACCTGGTTCCTGAATCTAGTAATGCAGCTAGAGGCACTGCAACAGACAGGAGCCGAGCCTTACCAAAGGATAGATGGCAGGAAAGCTCATCGAAATGGATATAAGAAAAGGTCTCTAAAGACAAGAGTAGGCGAAATAACCTTAGACAAGCCCCAGCTAAGGGAAACGTCCTTCGAGACAAAAGTATTCGATAGATATTCTCGAATAGAGAAGGCATTGATAAATGCTGTTGCAGAATCCTATATTCAAGGAGTCTCAACTAGAAAAATCCAGGATATAGTTTCTCATCTTGGGCTTGATCAGCTATCACCTTCAAGTATATCGAGGATTTCAAAAGAATTAGACGATAAGGTTAATGAATTCCTCAATAGATCTATCGAAAAGAAGATAAAATATCTATTTGTCGATGCTAGCTACTTCAAGGTTAGGGTTGAATCAAGATATGTCAACAGAGCCTTTCTGATTATTACAGGAGTTCGTGAGGACGGTTATCGCGAAATACTTGGTGCAAGAATTGCAGATGGAGAGGATGAACTATTTTGGTCTGGACTATTTGACGATTTGAAGCTTAGAGGATTATCTGGAGTGGAGTTAGTTGTATCAGATGGCCATAAAGGAATTCAAAAAGCGGTTCAAGAATCATTTCTAGGTGCATCATGGCAGATGTGCCATGTTCATTTCATGCGTGCCGTATTGAAAAATATACCTAACAAGTATAAAGATGAGATAGCCCAAAAAGTCAAAGAAGCTCTGGATAGTGAGCAAGCTATTCAAACTCTGTCTGATGAACTAGCGGATAGAGGATATTCAAAGGCTCTTGATACCGTTGAAAGGTTTAGATTCGATTTATGGAATTATAGAGCTTTTCCAAAGAGCCACTGGAGACGGATAAGAACTACTAACTGTATGGAAAGAATAAATAAAGAACTTAAACGAAGATCTCGAGTCGTTGGGGCTTTCCCCAATGATCAATCATTCATGAGATTAGGTGTCTCTATCTTAATCGATATCAACGAGGAATGGGTCACAGGTAGAAAGTATTTATCTTGGGATGAGGAGTGACTAATGAAGGATACAGGGCTTGGACAAATTACAGA
The DNA here is from genome assembly GCA_963803145.1 of Methanotrichaceae archaeon. Lineage (GTDB taxonomy): Archaea > Halobacteriota > Methanosarcinia > Methanotrichales > Methanotrichaceae > CAWBKV01. Next base: position 109,092 of record CAWDLW010000012.1, on the reverse strand, counting down.
AATATCGTCACACTACCTTCGTAGAAACAAAATCATCATGTTATAATTATTATCCCGGTATAGATAATACATTACCAAAAAGCTTTTATCAGATCTTAAGATATTGAATAATAGGGAGGGATAATGCTAAGGTGGCGGAACTTGTTAGATGGCAGCAAGGCAATATCCTTCCATAGAGCATCCATTCTAGCGATCTCAATTGTGCTTATCCGCATGGCCATATTAGCTGCTATCAAAGATAGAGAGATCTTTATCCCCATTGACGATGTAATTTTCGCTATAGGCAGCGGACTTGCTGCCATCGGCCTGCTGTATGGAGCATCAAACTCAATTGGGCGAACTAGAAAAGCCTGGATGGTCCTGGCTATAGCCCAGATCGTCTATGCCTTAGGAGATGTGAGCTGGGCTGTGATCGAGGCTGGACTCCGAGAGAACCCATTCCCGTCAGTCGCAGATGTTTTTTATCTCGCGTTCTATCCTATATTTGCTCTGGGCATCTTTCTTCTGCCTACAGTTCCACTCTCTTCTCGTGAGAGAATCAAGTTTCTCTTAGATGCCGGAATCGTAGTAATAGCATCTATTTTTTTATTCTGGGTCTTCATGATCGCCCCTATTATTGCATCCAACGAATCAGTTGACCTCAGTTTAGTGGTTTCCGTGGCCTATCCGGTCATGGATCTGGTTGTTTTGGCTGCATTCATGGAGCTGATATTTAGAAAGCTAAGTTTTGCCGGAAGCAAGCCGCTTTTCTTGCTGGCTTTTGGCTTAGTTATATGGTTGATTGCAGATGTGATCTTCTCTATACAGACGCAAGCGGGAACTTATGTCTCAAGTAGCCTCCTAGATACCCTCTGGCTGATAAGTGATATGCTATTCTTGCTTGCTGGCGTGATGCAGGCAAACTCTAAACCGCTCAGCCAACCAACAGATTTGAGCGCCACTTATAACAAGAGTGCCTCATGGACTCAATATTTACCCTATCTGGCGATCGGAGCCACATCCTTTCTCCTCGTCTGGAGTTACGAAAACACACGCTTAATCAGTTATTCCGTCATGACAGGATTCATCGCAGCAGTGATTGGGCTCGCGTTCATGCGCCAGAAGGTGACGATTGATGAGAGCAATCAGCTGCTTGCAACAACCCTATCCCAGATGCAAGAGCTTAATCTGGCTGATGAAGCACTTCAGGAGAGCGAAGATCGCTATCACTCTGTTGTGGATCAGGCTTCGGATATCATTTTTCTTTATGATTTAGAGACGAAGTGTATTCTGGAAGGAAATCTAGCGTTTCATAGACTTCTAGGATATTCCATTGAGGATATCGCCGGATTGAGCATCTATGATATTGTAGCCCATGATAGAGATAGCATCGACAGCAACATCGAAAAGATCAAGGAAAAGAAACGTTGCTATATAGGTCAAAGAAACTACCGCAAGAAAGATGGCTCCCTATTAGATGTAGAAGTGTATGTCAATCTCCTCTTCTTTGAAAACGAGAGCATTCTCTGCTCAATAGCCCGGGATATCACAGATCGAAAACGAGCAGAAGATGCCTTACGCAAATCGGAGCAGGAAAAGACTGCGGTTCTGGACGGCCTGAAGAATGTATCTGTCGAATACCTCGATCCCCAGATGCACATCATCTGGCTGAACAATGCTGTTCAAAAGCACCTCGGCCTTTCCGAGGACGAAATAAAGGGAAAGTGCTGCTTTGAGGTGATTCAAGGCATTGAATCATCCTGCCCAGGCTGCACAGCCTTGAAGGCTCTTCAAACTGCCCGACCTCAGGAAGGCGAGCTAACTACTCCTGACGGCAAGGTCTGGATATCTCACAGCAATGTCATCAAGAACACAAATGGAGATCTGGTAGGGGTGGTGCATGTTGCAGTAAATATAACCGAGCGCAAAATGGCAGAGGAGGCCCTGCAAGAATCCGAGAATAGGTACAGGACCATTTTCGAGAACACTGGCACTGCAACAATAATCATTGAGGATAATACCATCATATCGCTGGCAAATTCGGAAGTGGAAAAACTTTCTGGCTATAGCAAAGAGGAGATAGAAGGCAAGAAAAGCTGGACTGAGTTCGTCGTAAAAGATGATCTCGAAAGGATGACGGTGCAGCATAAATTGAGAAGGACTGGTTCAAATGCGGCCCTGAATAACTATGAGTTTCGTGCCATCGATAGATATGGCAATGTCAAGAATATACTATTGCGTGTTGATACCATACCCGGGACAAAGAAAAGCGTTGCATCTCTGATGGATATAACTGAGCTGAAGCTTACTGAGAAGGCGCTGCAGGAATCGGAGAACATGTACAGGGCCATTTTCGAGAATACCGGTACTGCGATGGTAATTGACGAAGATGATACTCTCATAACGCTGGCCAATTCGGAGTTCGCAAGGCTTATTGGCTATAGCAGAGAGGAGATTGAGGGTAAGATTAGCTGGACTGAGTTCGTCGTAAAAGAAGATCTCGAAAGGATGCTTGAGCAGCATAAATTGAGAAGAATAGATCCTGGAGCAGCCCTGAGAAGCTATGAGTTTCAGGCCATTGATAAAAATGGCCATATTAGGGATATACTATTGCATGTCGATGCTATCCCCAGGACAAGGAAGAGCGTCGCATCTATGCTGGATATAACCGAGCGCAATCAAATGGAAAAATCCCTGCGTGAGAGTAAGGAGCAGTATAAGATTCTTGCAGAGGCCTCACAGGATATGATTTATGTTATCAGCCGTGATGATAAGATTGTGTATGTAAACGGCTCCGCTGCAAGGGGACTTGGTCCCCAACATGAGGAGATTATCGGTAGTCTCAGGTCCAGCCTCTTTCCTCCTGATGTAGCCTATCGTCAGAAGCTTCGACTGGATAAGGTCTTTGAGACAGGCTTGCCAGTCCATTCTGAGGATGTGATGATTGTTGGTGGAATGGGACTTTGGCAGGATACGCATCTGATCCCCCTCAAAACGGATGATAATGAAATATATGCTATTCTTGGCATATCCCGCGATATCACAGAGCGCAAGCACGCTGAGGAAGCGCTACGAGATTCGGAAAGCAAGTTGGCTTCCATCATTGACTTCCTGCCTGATGCCACATTGGTCATAGATAGCGAAAAGAAGATAATCGCCTGGAATCGTGCCATAGAGGAGATGACTGGGGTCAATAAAGACGATATGATCGGAAAGGGGGACTATGCTTACACAATCCCATTCTATGGCGAACGAAGAATGCATTTGCTGGATCTTTTAGATTTAGACGATAATGATCTTGCTTCCAAATATCGGTATGTAGAAAGAAAAGGAAAAATACTCTATGCTGAAACATATACACCTGCGCTGTACGGAGGCAAAGGGGCCTATGTAATGGCAACCGGAGCACCTCTATTTGATAATAAAGGCAACCGCATAGGAGCCATAGAATCCATCCGTGACATTACAGAATTTAAAAAAGCAGAGAGAACTTTACGAGAACAATTGAATTTTCTACAGCAGCTGATAGATTCAATACCTAACCCCATCTTTTATAAGGATACAAAGGGAGTCTACCTTGGCTGCAACACTGCCTTTGAAGCCATTACAGGCTATTTAAAAGATAATATAGTAGGATATACCGTCTACGAGCTATATCCCAAAGAATTAGCCGCTATATATTATGAGGCGGATAACAAACTCTTCCAGGACCCTGGGGTGCAGATGTACGAGTCCTCAATGGCACATACTGACGGAAGCAGACATGATGTCATGTTCAGCAAAGCCACGTACTTTGACACTGAAGGTCGACTAGCAGGTCTTGTGGGCGTTATTTTGGATATAACTGACAGGAAGCATATGGAAACTGCTCTAAAGGAGTCCGAGAGGCGGTTAACGGACATCATCAACTTTCTGCCTGATGCCACATTGGTCATAAATGAAGATCGCAAAGTCATAGCCTGGAATCGCTCTATGGAAGCCTTGACTGGCATTAAAGCAGAGGACATGCTAGAAAAAGGGGACTACGAGTATTCTCTGCCCTTTTACGGCGAGAGGAGGCCTTTGCTGGTAGATCTAGTGCTTGAACCCGAGTCCAGGATTGAGAAAAAGTACTCTGACTTGAAGTGGGTTGATGGCACACTTGTAGGATATGCATTCACGCCCAAAGTGAAAGGGGTTGGTGCCTATCTTTGGGGTGTAGCTTCCCCAATATATGACATACAGGGAAAGATCGTTGGAGCTATCGAGTCCATCAAGGACATCACTGAACAAAAAAAGATGGAGAAAGCCCTGCAGGAGTCGAAGGACTATTTGAACAAAATAATCAATTCCATTGGTGACCCATTATTTGTCAAGGATAGACAACATAGGATGACCCTGGTAAATGATGCTGCGTGCAAGCTCTGGGGTCTCCCCTGTGAGGAGATAGTGGGCAAGACAGCTTATGAACTCTTTTCATCCAAAGAGATGGCTGAGGTCTCTTGGATGAAGGATGAGGAGGTTTTCAAGACAGGAGCCGAGATCACAAACGAGGAGACAAACAAATATGCAGATAAGACCCTTACCGTTCTAGTCAAGAAGACTCCTTATACAGATAATGCAGGAAACCAGTTCCTGGTAGGCATAACCAGGGACATCACAGATAGAAAGCTGGCAGAGGACAAGATCATAGCCTCTCTCCAAGAGAAGGAAATCCTCCTCAAAGAGGTTCACCATCGTGTCAAGAATAACCTGCAGATCATATCTGCTCTTCTTTCCCTGCAGTCATCGAACCTCACTGACGATAATATTATAAAAATCTTCAAAGATAGTCAGAACCGTATCAAATCCATGGCTCTGATTCATGAGAACTTGTATAGGTCTAAAGATTTGGGAAAGGTTGACTTCAACGAGTACATAAAACAACTGGTCTCACATTTATCTCAGTCTTATGGTGATCTTGCGGGCAAGATCAGCTTTAAAGTAAATTCAGAAAAGGTTTATTTGAATATAAACACAGCTATTCCCTGCGGTATGATCATAAATGAACTGGTCTCCAACTCTCTTAAGTACGCTTTTCCAGATGGCAGGGAGGGCGAGATCAGTATAGATCTCAGTTCTGAGGACGATGGCTTCAATATGGTTATTAGTGATAATGGGATAGGGATCAAGGAGGGCCTGAATATCAAGGATTCGAAGACCTTGGGGTTCCGACTGATAGATACCCTTGTTAAGCAGATCGATGGTAAGATGAGCCTAGATACAATCAATGGAACTAGATGTGAGATTCATTTTAAAGGGTTAAAGTGAGGGAGAGAAATGACAGATGCAAACATCTTGATAGTAGAGGATGAAGGCATATTGGCAATGGAACTCAAGGATAAGCTTGAGAAATTGGGTTATAGTGTGCCTGCAACAGCCTCAACGGGCGCGGAGGCTGTTGAGTTCGCAACCAAACATAGGCCTGATCTTATTTTAATGGATATAGTGCTGAAGGGAGATATGGATGGCATAGAAACCGCTAACAAAATTCGCAGCAACTTAAAGGTTCCAATCATTTATCTGACTGCTTACGCTGACGATGAAACAGTGAAGAGGGCAAAGATAACAGAGCCCTTTGGATATCTTGTCAAGCCCTATAATGATAAAGAGCTGCAGATAGCCATTGAAATGGCCCTATACAGGCAAGCGATGGATAAACTGAGGGAGCGCCATCACTGGTTGGAGACTGTGCTCAGAAGCATGGGCGATGCAGTGATAGCTACAGATAATGACGGACGTATTACCTTCGTAAACCCCTCTGCAGAGAGGCTTACAGGCTTGAAGCATGAAGATGCCGTAGGAAAGAGACTGGATGATGTAATAAGGATCATCGATGAAGAAACCTGGACTCCAGTGAACAACCTTGTCAGTACGGCATTAGCCAAGAATTCTGTTGTAGCCTCAACAGGAAGTAACCTCCTCAGCATAGCAGAGGGAATGGATGTGCCCGTAGACTATATCGCATCTCCGATAGTCGATGTTCAAGGAATCGTGATGGGTGTGGTGCTGATCCTCAAAGATTTGACATCACAAAGAGAGGCTGAGATTGAGTCGAAGATCAGAGAGACGGCAATGGCCTGTTCTATCAATGCTCTATGCATAACCGATCTAAATGGAACGATCAAGTATGCTAATGCTCCTTTTTATGAGCTTTGGGGCTATAAAGCAGAGGAGGTCATCGGCAGACCAGCATCAGAGATGTATCAAATGGATGTAAAGCTCCCTGAAATCGAGACATCTTTAAGTGACAAAGGAAAATGGATCGGAGAGACGGCCGCGATAAAAAAGGACGGCACAAATTTCTTCGCGAGGCTATCGGCTAATAATATCTGCGATCGGCTGGGAAGACCAGTCTACATAGCATACTCATTCGTCGATATCACTAATCTGAAAAGAGCCCAGGAGGAGCTTAAGAAATATATAGCCAAGCTCCAAAGGACTGATACTAAAACTGATGATCTCGCAGAGGATTTATCCAGGAATTCCAGGCTGTGCTATGATTTGATGTTGAGGCTTTATGACCTTCTTTCAAAGAATATTGCCTATAAAGATGATGAAGTAGCTAAATGCTTAGCGGAAGCAAAAGATTCCATCGATAAGATGGGCAAACTGGTCGAAGAGCTTCAACAGTGCAGTCTTCCATATTCTTTATATATATCTTTGATAGCGCTTTACCAGTTAAAGGTCGAGGATTTCGATAAAAAGAAAGAGGTTTAGGACACAATAACAGGTTAGCATATCGATACTCTCTCCAAGAAGTCGGTGACTATGAGGCGGGATAAGCTCAAAATATTGGTAGGCATACTGGAGATCTGCGACGGCGATGGAGCCAACAAGACCAAAATAGTCTACGGTTCCAATATAAACTTCAAGGTCGCAGACATGTACCTTGATATGCTGATAAAGGAAGATCTTATGGAAGTACTTGCTCCTGGGCCTAGAGAGATATACCGTGCCACGGCAAAGGGCAAAGATATGATCAAGAATATTAAAGATGTTTATGATAGTATAGAAAAGTACTCTCTGGAGTAGATCGATAAAGATTGGCTTGGCCTTGAGATGATGCCTCATTTTATCGCCAGGGCCGCCAATTTGAATTCATAGATGCAGGGATAAATAGGCATGCCTCTTCTTTAAAACTTGATGTCTCCCAAAGTGAGGAGCTTCAAGGTTCTCTCCGCTATCCATCTGATCTCATCAGATTAGTTGCCATCATAATTGATTCACATTCACCAATGTAGGCTATAGGCCGTTTTTATTAGAAACGGCGCTAGACCTCAATCTGGGTGGATTCTATGCTGAAAATAAAATTAAAGAAGGACAGCAGATAGTTGAAGTCCGAGTGGATGGACATGAGGATCAGCTCAAAGAATTCCAGGACTTGGTAGAAAATGTTTGCCCGCCAGCGGCCAAGGTCGCAAAGGTAAGCGCAGAGGAGCATACTGGCCATGTAATGAATATAGATCGATACCTGCATTTGTTACAGATCAAGCTCTGGGCAAGATGGATACTATGATCGACAAACAGGATCAAGCTTTAGGCAAAATGGATACAATGATCATCAAACAGGATCAAACCATAGCTGAGATCAAGGGTAGTAGAATAAAAATAAAAGAGTACAAGCCATTACTCTACTGTGAAATTTATCTTCTTGTTGTCGAGGATCGCTCCATCAGCGCGTACAACTGTCGCCTCTAGAGTTCCCTCGCAAGCCGCCTGTTGGCTTATCGATCGAGTAATTCTGGGCCGTTTCTGAGGCCAAAAGTCAAAGATCTTCAATCCTAAAGCATTCCTGCGCGCTCTTTTAAAGGCCTGATATCCGCCTGCATCTGTCTGAGCTGTTCTCCGAGCCCAGGTTGAATCTCCTCCCTGATTCCCCTGACCTCTTCTAGGATCTGCTCGGAGGTTCTAGCTGTCCTCTCGGTAGTTTGGGCTACATTTTCAATAAACTTCGTGTTTTTTTGAATTTCCAGCATGGTAGGGATTGCCTTGAGCAGTTGTATGGCAGTGATTGCTTGCGAATATTCGGCTATTCGCATAACATCGCCGTCATAGTCGGATGTTGTTATATCTGAAACAATGGCCTCGGCTGGTTTATTTTTTTCAATAAATGCCTTGAAGGTGGCAATTTGGGATTCTTTGCCGTCAACTACAACATCGACAATTTGGGTTTTGCCGTCCGTGAAGTTATCGGCACCAAATCCTGGCAGGCGCAAACCCATAGCGCCGCCTAATAGAAGATATCTATAACCGACATCATGAACCTTTGGGCCGGTTATAGTGATCCTAAGTTTCATTTATAGTGGGATTGGCGTGTTTTTGTATTTGAACGCTACTCCTGTAGACATGACGCAATCCCTTTTAACTCGCCTGGCATAAAATATCTTGTATCGATACTTAGGCACCAGCACAATGCGGTAGGTTATCTGACTATAGCCATGGCTAAAACTGCGCAGTGTTTTGTCCAGTTATGGTTTCTATACCCAACAACTCAATACGGGTAGACTGCCAGAGACTGTGGACTGCAAAGAAGTATTCGGAACGCGGTAGTTTAGCCGCAAAGGAGACGAAACGAAGATGATTTATACACAGATCACACCAGTTACTTTCGATAATGATCAGGCTGACTGCGTATTTCTCAGGCAGGGTTCAGAGGGTAGGGTATAGAGCTAAAGTAGTATCTCTGGCCCATGCGATGAATTTGGTGGGGTTGGTTCAGAACCGCCCTGATGGCCGGGTGCTGGTGATAGCAGAGGGTGAGAGGAATGATCTGGAGAAATTCGCATCAGCTCTTCAGATCAGGAACGCCATAATAAATGTTGAAAACGTCGATGCGCAGTACTCTCAGGGGCCCGGACAGTACTCAAGCTTCAAGAAGATCACAGGTCCTGATGAGGTTGGAGAGCGTCTTGATGATGGAATAGAGATATTGAAGGAACTGGTTGTCGGCCTAAATAATTTAACTGCCATCACCGAAAATGGATTTAATCAGATGCTTGAGAAGCAGGATACGACCATCAGCATATTGAAAGAAGTTAAAGGAGATACCTCGTCCATGCTTGAGAAGCAGGATAAGATGCTCGAGAGGCAGGATCGAATGCTTGAAAAACAAGATGATCTCTTAGTAGAAGTAAAAGACATCAACCAGAAGGCGGATAGGGTCCTGGATAAAGATATCATTGAATTGAAGAGTGATATGGCTGAGGTCAAAGCCGCTTTGAAGGCGAAGGGAATAATATAAGATTGGCGGCCTTTCGGGCCCTCTTCGAGCGCAGGGTTCGAGCGACAGGAAGAGCGGCTGCGGCACTTGTATCCGGGATGATTTCATCCGACTTGTGGATCATCCCTCGATACACAGACACCAGCACGATGTTGCAGGTGATCAATATGGCCATGGCCAGAACTGCGCTAGTTCCAACGTATATCACATCCTGGCCATAGGTGGCTGGTACCGCCTGTGGTTTAGGTGCCAATAACAAACCAATTTAAAAGATGTAAGGTTTTATCGATTTAAACGAGAAAAACATGCGAGGGTTCACTTCATCCCAGACCTGAAGGCCGGAGTATTCGTGACCCTCCGCGCTCCCGATGTAATAAAAATTTAGACTTTTGAGTAAAACACTATATTTCTGCAACAAAGTTAAATCTCTTTAGGGTACATAGGATCTTGATATGTTTGCAGAGTACATTACGGCGGCATTATCCAAAGCCAGGTACAAGATCTTGGATAATGGCGAGTATGTTGCTACCGTTCCGGGTCTGCAAGGTGTTTGGGCTACAGGCAAGACCATCGAAGGAGCACGTACTGAGCTTGTCGAGGTTATTGAAGGTTGGATTGCCTTACGCCTGAGATTAGGGTTGCCAATTCCATCAATAGACAACCAAACCATAGAAGCATCAGCGGAGCCTATCACAAGTGGCTAGATTAACTCCAGTATCACCACGTGAGCTAATTAGGCGATTAAGAACGCTGGGATTTGATGGCCCATATCCTGGCGGGAAACACGCCTACATGAAACGGGGTATGGTAACCGCACGCATACCAAACCCTCATCATGGTGAGGAGATAGATCCCTCTCTGCTGGATACTATTTTAGATGAAGCTGGGATCAGTCGAGAGGAATGGTTTTCAGTAGCATAGCAACCAGTCAAGTCTATTAGTTCGATCCCTTCGATAATCGATAATTTCCACTCAACCAGAAGACGGATAGGGTCCTGGATAAAGATATTATTGAATTGAAGAGTGATATGGCGGAGGTCAAAGCCGCTTTGAAGGCCAAGGGAATAATATAAGATTGGCCGCCTTTCGGGCCCTCTTCGAGCACAGGGTTCGAGTGCCGGGTCGAGCTTAGGAATGAGCGGCTGCGGCGCTTGTATCTGGTGACTTCCATCCGACCCGCGGATCATCTCTCGATATCCAGGCCGGATAGAGTTCTTCAGGCGAGCGAAACGCATTTACAGAGTCAATCGTAATAAGTTCTGATGAAACATATCCCTGACAAGGATCTTAGCGTCGAGCTGCTTAACGCCAGTTTTATCTTGAGCTTTTCAATTCTGGCGATGAGGAGCTAAATGATTTTCTAAAATTGGACAAAAAGCAAGCGAAGAATGTATCTGAACCTGGAGAAGATAGCCCAACGATTTCGACGAGGGGATTCGCCGGACTTTTGGTCGGCAAACGATGACGAACAGCAGGCATAGGGGAATGTCGTAAATGACTAAATACACGATATTACTCGAAAAGGGCAAAGGCAACTACTCTTCATACTGCCCTGATCTTCCTGGCGTGGTTGCGGCTGCCGAAACTGAAGAGGAGACTATAGCTCTAATGGAAGAGTCTATAGAGATGCATATCGCCGGGATAAATGATGAAACAGAAGATTAAGATCGTGGGCAGTAATGTTCATGACCTCTTGTTTAAAGGATTCTTGGTAAGGCTGGCCTTTGATGCAATGCTCGATAAGTTCTTTATTGAGCCGATCAGCCAAAAAGATACGGTAGATGGACAGCAAATACTAACCCTCCGGGTCGAGGATGATAGAGATCAAATAAAGTATTTCACAGACGCTTTGGAGGGCAAGGACTACAACACCGACGAGGAGCAGCTCAAATATTGGGGATTTGAGATGAAGAAAAGGGATAGGGTTCAGATCACAAAGATCGAGTATGAGTCCTTCGATGGTCATGTCCCATATCTTTTAATGGATGCGACCTTGCACAATTTCGAGCTAACGGGTGCCTTTTGCAACAAAGAGCAAAAGCAATAGCGGCCCAGATATGGCATATAGGCGATACTGATGGCAATATGTAGTGAGGAGCCCATCGTGGAAGACGAGGCGGCTTATGTCAGAGAGAAGTACCTGAAGCTGCAGCGTGAGAAGGATCAGTACATTCTCTCTCGACGAATATTGTGACAAGCGAGGCATAGACTGACACCCAATATTTAGTCAAACGGCTGTGGCGCTTGTATCTGGATGGTTCCATACGACGGAGAAATTCCAGCGCTTTTATTATCCATGAATTCCTTAAGCCGTTGAAAAACACTCATCACGGGAAATTCCTGTATCCCTTAAAATTCTGGCCAGAAGATCAACGCTTATATCTTGACTATGATGAGGGTTTGGCAATTTCACGCGTGTAAATCCCCGGATCATATATTCATGACCAGAGCCGATAAACGGTCCATTGAAACCAAGTTTACTCAATCTCCGGATCAGTTCTTTCCGCGAGACTGGAACAAGCTTATTCGACAACGGCAACTGGCTCCGTGGACACGTCTATGGTATGGCCATCTATCGATGGTATAGGATGACCCATTCTCAGTCCTAGAACTATCCAGCCTTCGATAACGGAGATAAGCTCCTTGCGACAATCCTCAAAGGTCTTACCTGTTGCCCACACGCCGGGAAGCCCAGGAACATGAGCATAATATGGCTCAGGGTCATCGATTATTTCGTATTCAGCCCGCTCTAGAGCTGCCTGAATATATTCTGCAAACATATCAAGATCCTATGCACCTTGAAGGGATTTAACTTTGTTGCAGGCATGGTTCTACGTAGAGGTGTATCAGATGATGTGCATTCTTTGAAGGCTAAGGGAATAATCTAAGATTGGCGGCCTTTCGAGCCATCTTCGAGTGCCGGGTCGAGCTTAGGGAAGAGCCGCAGCGGCGTTTGTATCCGGATGGCTCCATCAGACTCGCGGATCATCTCTCGATGCTCAGGCTGGTTAGGGGATCTCGATCGTCCGGCATTTCTATCCTTGTGGATCGTCTCGACAACGCTTTTTGCTTGGCATGAAGTTTTGCAAGTCACGACAGCGGATTTAGATAGCAAGGCAAGTGGGCACAGCTTTATTTACCCGAGTCCTTAGATCGCTGTCTGCCTCTCCGATTATTCGCACAACGTGGATTCTTTTAACAACCGTTATCCAGCGGGCCATAAGCACTGAATCCTCTCTTAATCCGGCCTTGATACTCGAAGGGGAACCCAGGGGAATCAGTATATCATAGGGTCCTAGGTTACGTGGGATAATTGACGATATATAAACGACGGTTAGCTCTTGATAATCCTGATCATGGTATAATACCAGCATAGGCCGTATCTTAGATCCAACAAGGTCGGAAAAACTGACGGGCATCGTAACAACATCGCCCTTTTTCAGAAATTCAAACATGCCTACTTGTATATATCGGACTCTTGCGCTGCCAGGTCGGCGAAAGCATCTGCTGCCAGTTTTGATAGACCTTTAACTATATCCTCTTCTGTTAGATCGGCATCGGAATCGTAAGTAGATTCTGTGTCCTGTTGGGCAGCTTTTATCACGGTTGTTACATTTGACATGGCTAGGACTTATAGTTTTTCGCTATAAATAACTTGGTTGGCTCATCCCTATTCTCCGGTTGTTCAAAGATGGCTCAATGATTAAGCGAGTGGTCATCCCTCGTGATGGCCTTTCGGCTCTCAACGAGCCTGCTTGAAAGAGCGGCTGCGGCGCTTGTGTCCGGATGGCTCCATCAGACTCGTAGATCGTCTCTCGATACTCAGGCACCAGCACGATGTGACAGGCGATCGATATAGCCATGGCCAAAACTGCTCTAGTTCCAACGCTTATCGCATCCTGGCCATAAGTGGCTGGCACTACCTGTGGCTAAGGTGTCAAAATCAATTTTTGGAGATTTAATCCTCAATCTCCCTTTCCCATCTCTCCATGACCTTCGAAGCTTTTTCGTAGACAAAATCGTGATGATCTACATATAGAAATGTGATTACATCGCCTTTGACCACGTAGATTATTACATAAGGATCTACATGGGAGCCGCGAGTATGCCTGAGCTGATGACGCTTTGGAGTGCCGATTGAAGGATTATCAAGAATCTGGCCGATTTTCTTAAGAAGTCTCTTCTCCAGGGCTTTATTCTTCTGGGTAAGTTTCAAAAATTGCTCATCAAACTCCGGTGTAGAATCATAATTCATGCATCTTTCTCAAGGTCCTTCAGGTGGTCCAAAAACTCTTCTTTGGTCTTGAAAGTCTTGACTAAACCTGCCTTGTACTGCCTAATGCTTCTGGCTAGACCAGCTTCGAACTCGTTCAATGCCGTCTCATTGGCGTCCTGAGTTGTTGCCTGACCTTTTGCTCCGGCCATAGTATGAAATCATCGCTGTTAAGCTATAAAGGTTGCGAAAAAGACACATCTGCATCCTCGCTGGACTCATATTGCGGCAGCGATGACATTTGAGCGTGAGATTGCGAAGATGAAGTATGCGGATGATCATGAGGTGGGGCTCTCGGCATCATCGATGAGAATCTAAGCGAATTCTGCTCTGGCAATATCTGAAGCGAGTAGTCATTCCTCGTGACGGCCTTTCGAGCCATCCTCGAGTGCCGGGTCGAGCTTAGGAATGAGCGGCTGCGGCGTTTGTATCCGATGATTCGATCCGACCCGCGGATCATCTCCCGATACTCAGGCTGGTCAGAGATCTCGACCATAACCATGGCTAAAACTGCACTGGTTCCAGCGCTTATCACATCCTGGCTATAGGTGAGTGGCACAGCATGTAGTTTAGGTGCTAATAACAAACCAATTTAACGATGTATGTTTCATCGATTCATAAGAACAGAAAAAACCTGCGAGGGTTCACTTCATCCCAGACCTAAATGTCGGAGTATTCGTGACCTTCTGCGCTCCCAATGTAATAAATACAGGTACTGCATGATAAAAGAGATAAGATGAAGCTGAAGATCAGGATAACTGGCCCTAAAGTCCATGATGTAGGCTATAGACCCTGGTTAGTTGAGCTTGCCATAAGTAAGTCCCTTAGGGGCTTGGATGTCTATAACGACGAGGAAATGGGTCAACAGACCGTTATAGCCCTGATTGAGGCCGATGATCAGAGAATCAAGAGCTTCCTTAACACTGTTAAGAAAAATAAGCCTCAGCTTGCCGAAGTTAGTAATATAACATCTGAAGACTATGCGGGCGATGTTATGCCTCTTTGGCAGACTGCTGCCATGAATGCATATGGCCAGATGAATAAAGCTGTTCCTATTCTCCAGGCGATCAAAGATAACACCGATAAGATAAAAGATAACACCGACATGATCCCATCGATGGCTAAGAACACCGAACAGATCCTGGAAGAGGTCAGGGGGATCAGAGAGGATCAGCCAAGCTTTGCTCTGCAACTAAAGCAATTGCAGCAGGATGTTCAGGCCATAAAGGCGCAGTTGGGGATGCAGTGAAGCCGTGGTATCTTTTTGGGATGGCCTTTTGTGCCCTCAACGAGTGCCGGTCCAGGGAAGAGCGGCTGCGGCGCTTGTATCTGGTGGTTCCATCCGACCCGCGGATCATCCCTCGATACTCAGGCTAGTTAGGGATCTCGCCCATGGCCATGGCTAAAACTGCGCTATTCCAACGCTTATCACATCCTGGCCATAGGTGGGTGGCACCACCTGTGGTTTAAGTGCCAAGAACATCCTCATTAAAAGATGTAATGTTTTAGCTCACCATAATCAGTATCCATGGCCCATTTTTACGACTTCTCATGCTGCTAATTGCTAGAGGTCGTTTCGAGGGCAAAGACGCCGCTGATATCGATCTTAGTTAAATACAGGTTAATATATATTGTTCCGTTAGGAACTGAAACCAGCATCTATCAATCGATTCTGGGACAGCTAAACACATACAAAAGATGTAATGTTTTATCGATTTATAAGAGCAGAAAAAACGTGCGAGGGTTCACGTCATCCCCGACCTGAAGGTCGGAGTACTCGTGACTCTCTACGATTCAGAAGTAATAGGAAGGAAAAGAGATTGCTCCTTCCAATTTGGTCTCAGTTACTAGGACTTAACTTCAATAGAGGTTTCCTTATTGGCTAGAACTGTGCCATCGTCCATGCTAACTGTTGCAGTCACGTTGTATGTTCCAGGCTTCAAAGACGTATCTGGATTTAAGAGAGACTTAAAGAGCCTAGAGTAGGTGGGAAGAAGGGCAATACTACGAGGAACTGAAGTGTTAGCGACTATATGGCCTTCTTTGTCCTTCACTACTGCATTCAGTACAGGATAATAATGGTGATTTCCTGTGTTCTTTATCAAGAGAGACAGGACCTGCTTCTTTTGATCCAGTGATTTTTCTAGATTGATGCTCTCGATCTCACCTTTGTTGAGAATCTCTGATCCATTGATTGTGAGCCTTATTGGAACATAGATTCCGCTGCTAAATCCAATCATTCCCTTTCCAGTTGG
Source organism: Methanotrichaceae archaeon (assembly GCA_963803145.1). Lineage (GTDB taxonomy): Archaea > Halobacteriota > Methanosarcinia > Methanotrichales > Methanotrichaceae > CAWBKV01. The sequence goes on along the minus strand of CAWDLW010000012.1, from coordinate 93,344 downwards.
AAGGGTGTGAATCTTTACTAGAGCGTATCTTCCTCCGGATCCCGAAAGATCCTTTGGGATTTCAACATCTAATATGACCTGCTGAGAGCCTCCTGAGTCAAGATGGAAACTCTTAGGAGATATCTTAAGGAAGGGCGTAGCTGTATAGGGACTTGAATCCTGTGATGCATTTATCTCCCTCATCGAGCCATCATCGCCCTGTCCAAATCCAAAGATATCTGCTGAGACGTTAACGGGACTATCTGAAGGACCTAATCTTACTTGCATTACATGAGTGAATTGATCCCCTGGAGTGATATTTTTATCAAGCATAGCTCCAATTACTCCTAGGCCGGCTGAAGCAACGCCAGCAGTTAGGAGAAGAAGAACCAGGGTCACTGAAATTATCGCTGTCTCGGATCTTATCATGTTTGGTTTCTCCTTATTGCATTGGTGGTTGTCAATCAACTGCTCCTTTACATATATTTTACTAACTTGACCAATCAACTGATGAGCGATAAGTGGCTCACCGGATGATTGCGAATCTAATCAGAAGATAATCTTTGGGAAGAGCTTATTTGAAATCCTCTGTTATATAAAAAATTGAGTTAAGCCCTATGCGCATGCTCGGGCGCGATCAAGGGCATACATTCTTAACGGGAGGCAGCATCGAATTCGAGGACAATCAGGTAGTCGCCTGCGATAGGATCGGTATAAGCAACATCTTGCGCTAGACCTACAGAGACTTGAGCATTAGGTCCCGGGATACCATTGCTGTCAACAGTCAATGGATTATCGTCGCTAAGAGGTTGCCCGCTTGGGTCTACTGGAGATGTGATTGTCAATGGATTTGTCATAAATTGCACTGTGGGGCTCCAGAACTTGCCTTTCCAATCATAATTGCCACCCGTAGGATTTGGGATATTTGTGGCTGATTTGACGGACAGCTGCCAATTCTCGTTGCTAGTAACAGTAGGAGTTATCGTTTTTTGATTTTCCGCCGGATGCTCAGTTGCAGTGCCTGGGAGAAGATCCCAAGATGTTACCTCACTAGGAGCCGATACTTCAAGATAAGCGCCAATGCTTGCATCTACTTGGGTCGTGCCGTGATCTGATGCCATTGCCATACCGCCAAGAGCTATAAAGGCTACAAGGACTCCCAACCAAATTTTCATTCTATTCATTATTTTAATCCTCCTCAAGTTCTTTTTTGTGTCTCCCCTCGTGTTCACTAACTTTTACGTGATTTTAGGAGGTTTCACAGATCTCATTTTCTTACTTGAGATAGTTTATTATCATATTAAGATCCGTATTAATAGTTGCAAGAAATCACTATTAGAATCAAATATAAAAATTGCAAATTCATATCTCGAATACGAATTTATAAGATACGTCTTTTTACATGCATATTAATGAGTGACCTTAAATTTCGACATATATGAAAATTATTGTGCTACAAATAGACTCAAAGTTGTATATATCTAAAATGATATTAAATATAAAATTTTTATCCAAATATAAATCTTCATTTACAGTTTCGCGAACATAACATTCTTTATCGATGATCGATCTATGAAAAATTGCCTTCAATGGATTTCGAATAGGACAAAGTGAAATATAAAATGGGGCGCAAATAAAGATGATAAAGACCAAACCTCTCGGCCTTATAGGAATCCTTCTTTCCATTCTCTTAGCCATCGGAACCGCCTCCGCAGGTCTTGGAGTCTCCGGCGCAATCTTCGAGGCCAATGTTACGCCGGGGCAGCATATCAGTCACGAAATGCTCGTAAATATCGACCCCAAAGATCAGCCGATGGACTTTGTAGCCGGAGTAATCGGATTTGGGCGATCTCTAGATGGGGCAAACGCTGAAATCAGGCCGGAGCTGGATAACAGTCCTTATACTGCCAGGCCATTCTTGAAGGTCTCGCCAGCGAGCTTTCATCTCGAACCAGGCGGCTCCAAAGAAGTTGTGCTTGAAGGAAATATCCCATCGGGTGTTGGAGAAGGTGGCAGATACGCCCTGGTCAACATCCGAAGTCTTCCAACAGGCAATGGAAACGTCGGCATGGCAGTTGCAATAGATGTTCCTGTTCGACTCACAATTGCGAATACTAGGCTTATCAAAACGGGCGAGATCACAAACCTTAGCATTGATAAGCCTATTTCAAGGAAAATGCAAAATGTCTCACTGCTCTTCAACAACACTGGCAACTATCATTACTATGCATTTGCTGAGGCTGATCTTATGGATGCAAAGGGCAATATCCTCGCCAATTCATCAACTCCTCTTACTGCCTCTTCGATAATCCCGAGGACAGCCAGGCTGTTTAAGATGGAACTGATCCCGAAGCAAGAGCTCCGGCCTGGCAGCTACAAAATAAACTCGACTGTAAGGCTTAAAGATGGATCGATGCTGGCTACAAAGGAGATCGGCTTTAAATTGTGAAATCTATAGCTTTCTATAGCCTTGAACTATCAAGGGCATAAATAATGCAAAAGCTTCTGTGAAGGAGTAATAGTATGAGCATAAATCGCACCTCCTTGCTTATCCTGATCATGAGGCCGCTCAAAAACCGCCTAGCATTGCTCTTGCCGTGTTCGTTGATCTGCTTCATTGCCTTCCTGCCGGTAACTGGCGATATAGCAGCTGTTCCTGGTCAATCCCTTGAAGGCCAGTTAGACCTTTTAGTTAGCGCCCCACAGGGAGCACAAATCTCCATCACTCCTCCACTCGATATTTCAGAATGGCAGATCGTCCCTGATGAGACCAACCAGGAAACGGGCACCCTCAATATTAAGGCCAACAAAGATGGATGGCAGGTCACGGCTATGGATAGTGATACAGTTACCTCCGGCCATATGACCGAATGGACAGGATCTGCTTACAGCTCTTATAGGTTGACCAACCCCATGAAGGTAAAAGCGGCCAATGAGGTCCCCCTCCCAAGCGAGGGGGTAATTCAGACTGGTGATAAGACAAAAGGCAATGGCCAAGATATAGATGTTGTCTTCACCCAGGAGGGATCCTTCATAGATCCTGCCCTTCCGGCTGGCCATGTTTATCGTATTATAGTCACCTTCACCGGCTCGTATAGTTAGCCGAAGAAGGAGGCTGAATTAAGTCTATAATTATTTTTCCGCTCAATATAGATTCGATGATCCTAAAATAATTTACTTAAAACAGAGAAGATTCCTCAATAATTTGTGATATCAGTTTCAGATCTGCATTTCAGCCTACTAGATATACTAAGCTCTTAGAAAATTATAAGTATAGATTGTACTATCAATTCTTATTACGAATCCGACTTTGACCGTCCTGACTTTGGATAGGGGTCAACTTCGCTAGGAGTGAATAAGGCTACGTATCGAAGAACGGCTGGTTCGTTAAGTAAAGGCAGACCCTATAACCTGGCATTGGGGCTATTATTAGTGGTGTGTTTATTGGGTGACACTGCCGCTATGAAATCAGACTGCACTACAACTATTTATGCCCAGATTAAACCCAGGGTCGCAGTTTCTGCGTCCGATGATGCACTCTCTTGGAATATCAGCCCGAAATCTCCGGGCATCTATACCAAAACAGAGAAACTTAACATCAAGGCCAACACAGACTGGCAGCTCACAGTTAAGGATGAAGATTCTTATTCTAAAGGCTACATGATGGAATGGACTAAAGATGGATATGGTGCAAAGAGGCTTTCCAAGCCCATGAAGATAATTGCTGATAAGGAAACCGTCCTTCCCAACGATCAGCCGATCACTTTGGGCAATAGGACAGGCAACAACGGAATCGATATACAGGTGACCTTTATTCAGGAGGTTACCTCCGAGGATCTGCCCCTGCCGGACGGTGCCATCTATCGCAAGGTCGTTGCCTTTGTGGGCTCACCGAAGCCATAAGTTGTACAAATTGACAGCAGGCTAATTTGCAACTTTTTCGTGAACTTTTGATTATTCCATCACCTTTTCGGCTAAATTCTATATACCATATTTTGATTAATGTGAATACTTAAATGAGGGTCTATCAAAGATCTATTGAATAGAAGTAATACAAAAAAAGATATAAAAGCAAATAATTCGAATTTATAGTACTGATCTTTAAGGGATTGAAGCCCATGTTATGTAAAATAAGCATAATGTGAAATTGGCTATCTCTATAAGGGCAAGCCTTATAGCTTAGCACTGAGGTCATTATTCCTTTTAAGCCTATTGCATTTGGCCATTATATAAGGAGGGTGATGAAAAGGAGGGATCTACTGAAGGGCGATTATTCATCATAGTGCCTTAGTCTTCATCTATTTCCGAAATATAGGCGAGAGAATAACCAATATCCAGCCAAGGGGTCAACTATACGATACCATGTATGGTAGTTACAGTACAAAGAGGGCGAAAAACCATCTTCATTCTGCTTCTCTTAGCTCTTATCCTGCCCCTTCTCTCGCTTCCCCCGGCACATGCCGGCCCCCAAGTTATTCCTGATCTTCGGCGCCAATATACTGTAACTTTAGATCTGCCTCAAACAACTATCTATGATCTGAGGGTTACCCTTGTTATGCCCAAAGGACTGATTTATGACGGCAGTGACTTAAAAGTGACTGGTGCTTCAACTTCTCCCTTACAGTGGGTAAGCTATCCCAACGATGGCACTCAAAATGTGCAGGTTGAATGGGCCTTTGGCGATGTGGATAACTCCTTGAGTAAGGATATCACAATTAGCTTCAACCTGATAGTCGCAAATGTTGAAGGTAATTACGAAGGGGTAGCCCTTGGAGCCGTCCAGGCTAGAGCCACCTGGAAGGATCTCCTCGGCATTACGTACTCCAACACCGATAGATCAGATTTGATAAGAGTGATAGAGCCGGACCTTGATGTTAAATTATTTGCTTCCTCAAAAATAGCCGAGCCAGGCACGGAAGTTGTCCATACCATCTCGATCTACCACAGTGCAGACAGCAGTTCAGATGCCCTTGATGCTGATGTCCAAGTAAGTGTGCCAAAGGGATTGACTTACTCTCCAGGATCGATGCAAATCGTCAGCGGCCCGAGCGGTATAGAGGACGAATCCAATCTTCGATCGCTGAGCTGGCACTTCGACCGCATAGACACATCCTGGGGAAGTACACATCAAGTTCAGTTAAGGTATAAAGCAACCATCGATGAGAATGTGCGATCTGGTAGCCAACTCACCAGCCTTGCCAATCTTGGCTGGTATAGCACCTCGAGAGATAACCCGGGGAAGAGAACATATTCTAAGTCTGCCGAATGCAGCATATCCATTATTTCCAAGCCTCCCGATCTAAGGATCTCGCTGGCAGGTAGCCCTGATCCAGTGAGCCCTGGGGGTTATCTGAACTATACAATGAGCTATCTGAATAGAGGCGGCTATGCCTTCAACGCAGTTGTCGAGGCAAATTACGATAAGAACATCTCGTTTATTTCCGCCACACTCGCACCGGATGCAGACACAAATAATCGCTGGACACTAGGAGATCTGGGCAAGAATAAATCTGGCTTGATCAAGATAAATACGACTGTCAAGGCTGATGCGCTTGATGGCTCTACGCTTTCAAGCTCGGCAGCGATATCCAGTGATGACGGATTACCCGCAAATGCTACTGCTACCACCACAGTTTCGAGCAAACCACCAATACTTTCGATTGAAAAGTTTGCCTCGGCTCCAATAATAACTCCATGGAACCATCTAAACTATACCATCAACTACTACAACAAGGGGGCAAGCAATGCAAGCAATGTTACAGTAACGGATATTATTGATAAGAACCTCAACTTCATAGATTCTACTCCCAAGCCTAGCAAGAACTGGACTGAGGTTGATGGAAAACATCTCTGGTGGAGTGCAGTGGATCTTAACACAAAAAATTTTACGCATGGCAGCAAGGGGATAATAGAGCTTAAAGTAACATTGCCCTCTGGGCCGACATCTTTGGATTTGGATAGTGTGTACAATTTTTACAGGATTGATTCAAATGAAATCAAAGGCAGCTTCAATTCTCTTGAGACCTTTGTAGTTCATTCGCTGTGGGTAAAGAAAAAAGCGGAGAAACAGGTATACTCAGATGGAGATATTGTTAATTATACCATATTCTATGGAAGCGAGCATGACGTTCGTGGCAATGCCTACAATGCCGCTATCACCGATGTTCTTCCGGACGATATGGAATACTTAGGTGCCGATCCTTCGCCTACTAATGTAAATGGCAATATCCTATTATGGAACATTGGAACAATTCGTGATGGAGATAGCCGCACAATTTATCTTTATGCCGAGATAAAGGAAAATATTTCCCAGATTACATTCGACTGCAGCGGATCTGTCCACGGCCAAGGATTTGTAAATGTCCATCAGAAGCTGGACACTGCTCAGAAACCCGATCATTTGACAAATTGCGTCAACATAACTGGTTATTACTATAACTTGACTAATCCCAATCAATGGGATGCCGAAACCAAATCCAGCTCTGCGACCATACAGCTTGCTGAAGGTTTGGGAACTGAAGCCTCCATCACAGGCCATGGCAGCGGAGCATACAGAAGAGATGAAAAAATGCAGATGATCGCAAAGAACAAGAGCATTCAAATCGGAAACAGCTTATCTGAGAGATATAACCCTTCATCATTCAGTCTGCCTCAGGGACGATCCATTAGTTACAACTCCAAGTGGTCTGAAGCCCAGAACGCCAATAATCGCATAACTGGGGCTATCCTCAGCGAGCGGTATATGTATGCTAGCCTATTAGACCGCAACAGCTCTCTTGATCTGGATAAAAACGGCTCAACATTGGTCTCCGATACATCCTTCGAAGGAGCAGCCCACATAGATCTACTCAAGAAGGCCGGCGGTGGTGAGACGTCCAGACCAAAGGATGCTCCTACTTACGAGTCACATGGCGACTATCTGGGAAGCTTCAGAGTTTACACCAAGTTCGATGAATACGGCAAGAATGCGGTCCTAGAAAGCTCCGCATCCGGCATAGGATCGGTGGCTGCAGAAAGCCGCATCGGCAAGAGCCAGCAGAGCTACGAATCAGGAACAGGTGCCTATCAAATTGAAGATAGTCTGGAAACACAAACCAACTATATGGCAAAGGACATAAATGTCACCTACGCGCCTGTAAAATACGCTTATGTGCCTGATGTTAATGTCACTCTCTCTAAGAGATGGAGCGAGGGAATGTGGTCTAAGTCAGGCTCATTGGCCGCAAAGGGCTCGAATAGCTCATACTCTGCCAGCCTAATAAGCGAGGAGATTTCTCATGCAGATTACCTAAACATGAGCACAGCTGCTAAAGGCTTGAGCGAAATGGACACTGAGGCCAATTTCTCCGGCATAGCTCAATTCAACGTCATAAAGATCTCTGGCTCAAACCGCAGCAAAGATGAAGTGGCCCTTTACGATGAATATATCGGAAAGTACAGGATCTCACGAAAAACAGTTATAGGCGGAGTTGTACAATTTGATGAACCCCATCTCGACATCTCCAAGACAGGCAATATGGATCCGGCAGGCGGCACCAATGTTCATTACATCATCACTGTGACCAACAACGGCAACCGCGCCCTAGGACCGGTTTACGTTTGGGACTACTTCCCGCCGGGCACTGCATATGTATACTCTTCATTGAGGCCATCGCAGCTTACACCAAACTCTGCTCAGTGGACTCTTACAAGCCTTGGCACCGGAGTGAGTTCCAAGATCGAGCTGAGACTCAACATGACTCATGATATGGATAATCTGGTAAACCGTGTGCAGGCTAAAGGTGGTTATGATAATCAGTGGATCGGCGCAGAAAACAGTTCTGCGATAGAGCTTAACTGGTTGAGCTGCTGCCCGCCTCAGATACTGGCGAGAGAAACCGGCTATGTGGATGCTAAGGGCCCCATGTTGGTTCATTATAACATCACTCTGAAAAACCGTGAAGGATATACAATGGTGGCATCTATAACTGATACGTTGCCTGAAGGGATGGAGTTCGTCAACTCAACGCTTACGCCTGCAGATAATCTTTCAGATCAGGTAACATGGAATATCATTGACATAAAGCCCGGTGAAGTCAGGACTATTGAATATCTGGCCAGGGCATTGCACAGCGGAATATTTGAAAACCAGGCTCATGTAGAGACTCACTCCTTTGACGGGACTGATTTTGCGTCCGCAGATGTATCATGTCAGGAGGAGATCAAAGGAGATCATCCTACCATCAGTTCAAGCTGGCAGCCTCCGGGATTTTTCGGCCTCAACAGCATTCTACAGGACTCTGGAGATGAATGGCTTCCTTGCTATAACTGTACGGGTGCGGAAGAGGAAGAAATCTCGCCTTCGCAGGCAAGCTGCCCCTGCATATCCACATCGGGAAGCGATGAAGGATATGATATTCCCTGAACTTTTATCATTTACGATTTGATTGAAATGAAAATTTCAATATGCACTTTGGAGTAATCTCAATATTGACAACCATAATCCCCGGAATTACATCAGCCCAAAATCCTTATCCGCTAGATTTGCATCCTGATATTGAATCTGGTACAAATGACCGCTCGAAAAGATCTACTGGCGCTGCCCGGAATTTTGGGCGGCATATTCGCTGTTCTCATAGGATCCATTATATTCCTGTTCTCCTTTGCCTCGCTTGGCAGGCATGGAGTTATTGCCCCGTCCCCGGCAGCGGGCGGTCTGCTGTATATTCTGATGGGTCTGATTGGATTCACAGGAGTCGCTCTGCAAGCTAAAGCCGGGAGAACTGTGAGGATGCTGACAATCATCAGCAGCATCGTAAGCCTTGCTGGAATGGCCCTCCTTATCTTTTTCAGGGAATGGACTGCCAGTGTCATCATCTTAATACTCATAATAGTACTGTGTTTTGCCGCATACTCCCAAAGAGGAGAGATTCTGCTGCTTTTTGTTGGTATCTTCGGATTTTTCGTTGGCCAAGAAGCGATGGTTTTTCTGATCAGTGGCTGGAAGACCTGGGCAATCCAGGGAGTGCTTTTTGTCTTCGCTATGGTACTTAATAGGTTTCCAGGCTGCTGGAATAAACTGCCTCTTCTGAGAGGTGAGAATAATCATGCTGGACGAAATGGCCCTGTCATAGCTGTCCTGGGCCTGATAGCTCTAGCAGTGCTGATCTTTTTGCTTATCAGTTATCCTGATGAGCGTGCCGCATCGGCAATCTACTTCTCAGAGGCGAAACTTGAGGAGGACCTGGGCATGTACAATGCGGCATCCGAGATCTACGATAGGCTTATTGAGATTAACCAATCCAACGCTGCAGCCTGGAAGGGAAATGGTCGTGCGCTCATGGCCTTGGGCAAGGCAGCAGAGGCACAGGACAGCTATGACAGGGCCATGGAACTTAATCGGAGTGCAGGTGTGCCTTTCTTTGGACAAGGCTCAAACGGCTCCGTATCATCAAGCAGTTGCGATTGCGAGGCAGGAATAACGAATCGCTCTGAAAACATCCGAAGTTATCGAAATTCACCTCCCGTCAACAAACTTGAGGCATCGATAATCTCTCCAGGAGATGTTCAGGCTTTCCCACACGGAGAGAGAATAAACTTCACCGGCTCGGCACTAAATGGTAAGCCTCCATTCAAATACATTTGGGAGTCGAGTATCGATGGTATCATCGGAAATACAGAGAGATTTGAAAAGAACGATCTATCGCTTGGGATGCATAATATTACTCTTACTATTACGGACAGCAATTCAACGATCGCAAAAACTAGCATAGAAATTGGGATTGCAGAACCATCTGTCTGTGGAAACGTCAACCCGCGGCCTAAGTATTACCCGATAGATACGCCATGTACAGATATCTGGCCTAATGCAACAGGCAACTGTGCGAGCTTCGAGGTATGCCACCCTGAGCTTGACTACATCGTTGAAGATGCAGTGAATTGCTGCGACGGCTCACCCATCCCAGGCCAGGCCTGCTCATATGCCTGCGCCAATTCTGGAGGCGATAAAAAGAAATGTCGTGGCCTTTACATCATAAAGGCGTTTGGACCGGAGGCCAAATACATGAGCGGCTATGCACTCTTCAAATCCTGCTGTTCAGGCTATCCCGAGTGTACAAGGACCTGCGGCCTAACCCTTACAGGCACATGTGCCTTCGAGGATGGCCTCAACGGAAATGTGAAAAATCTATCCTGTAATCCCAATTTAACTGGGCTTGATGCCTGGAAGTCGGATAAGAACATGAGTGCAAACAGTGGTTCAATCGGTCTCCTTCCGACTCATGCGACAGTAAATGTGCTTCATACGGGCGTTTGCGAGGATTACTCAGCTGCAGTGACCACGCTTCTTAGGAAAGCGGGATATTCAAAAACTGAGGCACTCACAGCAGCGACCGGCAGCTACCAGCTGCCTCTGTTGGGGGAGCATCCTGGACACGGGTATGGTCTTGTCCTTCTTCCAGGCGATACCAAATACCATTTCGTCGATACGACAGGGAATGGAGAGGGAATAAACCTTGGTGGGGTACCTGGCTATTTCTGGTTTACAGGCTGCTTTTTGGGGATGCCGGTAAAGATAAAGGTCTTCGACTGGTGGGTGGCGTACTGTAATATGACGGGCGAGTATGCATTCAATGATGCTGGCTATTTTACGTCACCGCCAAGCTCATGCATGACGGGATGCCAGAATCATTAATGTCATTAATACTATCACCAATATTTCAGACGAATAGCTTTAAAGTTAAATCCTGATTAAAAAGGCCTTTTCGAACTCTCGTTATTCGCCTGGAATTCATATAATCTGGCGTCGCCTTGGGTGTATAAACTCGATTTACATCTATTCGCAAAACGAACAGCTCTACCTCGGATCTCATCACGGGTCGTACCTTTTACCCTAGTAATTGAAATCCATAATGGATGATACTTAATATAAACTCGCACTAATGTACAATTAGGTCTAATAATTAGGTTTGGCAATCAGATATAGAAAATATTAAAATCGTTTATTGTCCTTGGTGAAGCGTCGCGACTTAATTTGTAACAACGTCTTATTTTTATATTGCTTAATTCTGTCTTTGCTTTGGACAAGCACCTGAGGCAACCACCGCGGAGGTTCCCGATCTTTCTAGTTCTTCCTTGAGAATCCTTTCGATCTTATCATCAGGGCATGGAAGCTCAAGCCTGATCGTCGGCACAATTGCTTCCAGCAGTTTCATCATATCTGGTGCCTCTTGGCCGCCTGTTGTTGCAGCGATATCATTTTTAAGAAGCACCATGAGCAATTCACGCCTGCGCCATACTGCATTTACAAGCCCCTGAATTCCAGTGTGGGCAAAGGCAAAATCACCGATGACCGCCACGCCCTTTTTCTTAAAGCCTGATGCCACACCAACTGAAGATCCTAGTCCGTAGACGACATCCACAGATTTATACGGCTCACGTGTGGCTCTGATAGCGCAGCCTGCATCGCCAGCCACTGGAACGCCTAATCTTCCCAGGGCTTTGAACAGAAAAGCAAATGGGCAATCATTGCAAATTCCTGTATAGCCCCGTTTGATTGCGCTTTCGTAATCGCATGAACTGGGAGTGATCTCCTGGCCAGCAGTTTCAAGCGCCTTTTGAATATCACTTCTTTCCAAGGGGCCGAATGGCAAATGATGTGTAAGCCTTCCTCGAACCTTAGGACTCATCCTGAGCTGCGATTCAATGAACGGCTCCGGCTCTTCAGCCACAAGAACAAGGCGATGGGCATCGATGAAATCCCTGATAAGCTTCCATGGCAGGGGATATGCATAGCCGACTGCCAAAAGGGATATATCAAGATCCGCCGAGAGCGTTGCGGGATAACCGCTGGCAATGATTCCCTTATCGTTTGAAATCCGCACGCAGTTAAGAGGGCTCGATTCAGATGCAGCATCTGCAAGATGCAAAATCTCGCCGTGGTGCTTCTGATGCCTTCCTCTGGCGGTGATATCCCAAATGCTCCTATCAAATATCTGGCCGGATGCTCTCAATGCTGAAGCTTGAACATGAGTATCGGTTGTTAAAACTCTCCGAGTAACGCGGATTATGATTGGAACCCTGAGCCGCTCAGAGAGTGCATATGCTTCAAGTATCGAGCAGTAAAGGGTTCCGGCATCCCATGGATCGAGCACTGGCAGCTCTGCCAGTGGGCCAAAATACCTGCTGTCCATCTCGACCTGTGATCCTTTCGGCCCGAGGTCATCTCCAACTAATACTACTATCCCGGCGCCGATGGTATGAGTAGCCGAAATAACTAAAGGATCTGCCAAAACGTTCATGCCGACTTGCTTAACTACAGCCATGGAACGCATGCCTGTAGCTGAGGCGCCGAGACAAATCTCTAAAGCTACCTTCTCGTTTACTGAAATCTCTGCGCCTAATGCCTCTGCCAGCTCGGTTATTGGATATCCGGGGACGTGGGTAAGGGTCTCTACGCCCGCATTGCTGACTGCAAGCTTGATGGAGTCAATGCCCTTCATCTTATCAGAATCTATGCTTTTCTTCCTATCTGAATCTACGCCGTTCATCCCATCCCTGGAATTATTGATTCATCAGGCCTTGCATAAAATGGCAGTGCGGCCACGGCTCCAATCAGCCCCTGACCATCGAGAACTATCTCGACGCCAGCATCATGCGCTTCCACCAAAGCGTCGTCATAATTCAAGCGCTCATTCTTACACCGCAGGCCATAAGCAAGAAGCGCAGATGGATCAAAGCCTCTAAAGATTGCCATTCCAGTCTCATCGGAGACCGAATACTTTTCAAGCAGCATCTTGAAGTCGTCAATCATGCCCTCAGCTTTGCCAGGCAAGCATGCAAATTCAACAGCTGTAGAAACGCAATTTTGCGTCTTTGTCGGAACGGGAAACAGCTGAATCAGAGCATGGGAAAGATATCTGGCTTCTTGGCGGTCTACCTTGGATGCGATGTTGTGTATGAGAGACCACGTTGCTCCAACTGTTTTGGAATCGGTATTATCGACGCCGATTATAAGTCTCTCGCGTCTAGGCACTACGATTGTACCAGTAGCGATCCTGCCTCCGCCGCACTCTGTGATATCATAACGCAAGATATCTCCTGCCTTTGCCCTGGAGAGAGTTGCACCAACGCCCCCTCCTCCAAGGCCGGAGTAGGTTATCTGTATCTCATTCTGATCGATCAGAACAGACTCTATTCCAGCGGACTTTTTAGAGGAGATGAGATCAAGATCAATTGTGCCGGGACGTACAATATAACGGAACCAATCGCCTAGAGCTCTAGAACTGATTATCAGAGGGCCTTTTGAGTAGTGATACCTGGCCCAGGCTGATCCGCCATAGCAGTTGGAATGCTCCAGGATCTCAACTAGATCTCTGCCTTCGTTTGCAATAGCATGGATCTGCCTGTAGACAACAACATATGGATCTTCCAACTCTAAGTCTAAATTGCACACGGCAGTAATCTCAAGGCTATTCTGTTTTAAGGCTACCGCTCTTCATGTACTCCCGTAAGACAACTGTTGCATAGCTTCCAGCAGGCAGAAAGAATTCTACTTCTGCACATTCGCCTTCTACTTCGATAGCCGGCAAGACACGCAGTAACGCAGCACGCCTTGTGCCTTTTGATCCCAAATCCGTATTCGCGGGAACTCGGAATCCTTCCGGGTCCGCGTTCTCTTCCTTCAGCACAGCCTTCTCGATATTGCCTTCTAATCCTTCTGCCAAGGTTGACTCATAGCCCACGAGCGGAAGCGTTACGTAGGCTCTTCCACGCCCAGTCAGCCTATTTATGGCATCAATATTATCTCCAGTGGCAGCCTGAATCCTGTTCGGATCAGGCATATCTCCTTTGGCAAAACAGACGATATCCCCTTCTATTGCCCTTTCTAAAGGCAGGCCCAAGTCCAGCCTGCGGCTAAGTATGCGATTGAATAGATATGATTGATAAGCATGTATGAATAGCAGCCTCAAGTTGGGTGCCAAAACATCGAACGAGCCTGCATAATCTCCGGGATGCTCGACAAGGTAGTTGAGCATTGCGACTTCATACCTGAGGTAATCAGGGAATGTCTTGAGTGCGCTACGGATATCTCTGCTTTCCCAGAGCTGCTGTCTAGCTTGGCGCGTCTTCTCCGGCTCTCCAGAAAACGGAAAAGCGATGTAGGTAAAGACTGCCCTTTCAATATCGCCTCTTGCCAAAGCCTCACCCACCTTGTGAGTCACTGGCCTTACATCCCCAAACCTTTGAACGCCGAAGTAATTGGGGACCCCCTCCGTCTTGATCTCATCTGTTATTTTTCCCATACGGTCTTTTGCGTCAGCACAGGCAAGCCTTCGGATGCGGATTTTGAATTTATTTCCCAAGAGATCTCCGAGACCTACAGCCCTATTTGTCTTGCCCAGAACTTTGATATTGATATCAGGAAGCGTTATCCTCTTCAGCTCAGATTCATCCAGATTCATTATGCTTATGCGCTGGCTGGTCACAGCACGCTTATCCTTTGTCCCTGCCCACCCAAATCTCTTCTGACTGATTCTTAGCTGCCTGGAAAGCTCGCGTATCAGATGATGTGTATCCCAATCTTTCTTCTCGACCTCAAGTACGAGGTACCGTCCGCCCTCATATCTCAGATCCCCATACACTTCCTTTACCTGAAAGTCAGTGGGATCACTCCTAAGAATGCCCTCGCACCCAGGAGTATCCGTAACATAGTATTCCATCCCCAGTGCGCGGTCTTGCTCAGATGCTGGTAACAATTATCCTCACAGAAGGCGCAGCTTTCCTGTGACCTTATCCATTTGCTTATTAGGGGCAGGTCCAATTCCAAGAGCGGTTACAGTTCCTGGAGGGATCTCAGTCAGGCCTGCATCTATAACAATGGCACTTGGCATGCCCGATCTTTCAGCATCCATCTTGAGCTTGAAAAGATCCTGGACACTCGCGACCCTGAGGACCACCTTCTTCTGGCCTTCAGCCTTCCAGGCAGATACCGCGGACTTGTCGGATTTAGAAGCATTCTCAAGAGCCAGGACAGCAGCATGGGCTACCTGTACCGCCAGCTTTCCAGGCGATAGCTTCAGGTCGTCCCTTATAACAATGCATTGCTTAAACTCCATCAGAAGTGACCTCACTTAATCAGCAATATAAATAGAATATACAAGAAGGTAATACCAGAGCTAAAAAGCTATTGTATAAAAGGATATGAAAAGAGGCCTATGCCTCTTTTGTTATCACCTTGACGCAAACTGGGCTTTTTGCAATATTTCCCATCTTTGCCCCGATCAGGTATTCGAGACCCTTCTCTGCGGCTATGTCTAGGATACGCTGTGTTACGACGCCGTCGAAGATCACACCATTCACATCCCCGTTTGGCTCCTTAAGCTCCCTTGCCAGATCGCGGACTGCAACCTCCCTGAGGATGTTATGATTTTTGTCGAGTAATCTTGCGGAAAGGGTGCCATCGAGCTCATCGACGTGCTGCCTGAACCATTCCTTTGGAGGCTCAGGCTTAGTTACCTCCACAGGAGCCTCTATTGTTATCTCTTCTACATGTTCAGGCTCTCGCTGAACGGTCTCATGGCGAACGATTTCATGGGGAACTACCTTTCTGGGCGCTATTGCCTCGGCCCTCTCTGCAACACTGCGAACTAGTAGGGGCTTCTCTCTGATCAGGCTTTTCCTTTTTGTTGTGATTTCATGCCTTTTTTTTGGCTGGCTTTTGATCTTGTACTGGTCTAAAACCTGCTCTACAGGTATCTTCTGCCGCAGCGCCCGTACAATCTCCTTCTGTGTCATGTCCTCGACACTCTTGCCTTCGGGAGCACGGGCTACATAATCAATATCCGCCATCTGGAGAAGCTCCTTGATTATCAGCTCTCCTCCTCTGTCACCGTCTGTGAAGGCTGTAACCACTTTTTTCGCACAAAGATCGCCAATTGTTGGCGGTATATTTGTTCCACCGACGGCTACAGCGTTCTTTATTCCGTATTTTAGCAGATTCAAAACATCTGCTCTGCCCTCAACTATGAGGATCGCATCCGAATCCAGGACATTTGGACCCGCGGGAAGGTTATCCTTACCGAGGTGGGTGATCTCCTCCACTCTAACCGACTGCTTTATCTCCTCGGTTATCTCCTCTGTCTCAAGGATGTTCTCATCGAACATCTCGACAAGAATTCTTTTGGCTCTTTCTATTACATACTTTCTTTTCGAGGCCCTGACATCTTCAATCTTGCTAACTCCGATGTGGGCTATGCACGGTCCTACACGATCTATCGTCTCAAGAGCAGCCGCCAGAATTGCAGTCTCAACCTTATCGAAGCTTGATGGTATCGAGATAGTTCCACTGGATTTGCCGCCACTAGATGTGATCTGAACGTCTATTCGACCGAGCCTTCCCGTCTTTTGAAGATCTCTAAGATCAAGGTCACTTCCCAAAAGGCCTTCTGTCTGGCCGAAGATAGCGCCAACCACATCCGGCCGTTCCACTATCCCCTCGGCAGTTATATCTGCATAAATTACGTATTTAGTTGTATCAACATTTTGCATATAAGACACCTCTAATTTTAAAATAGTTAGATAAAAGTCGCACCAATTACTTGATTGGCATAGCTAACTGAGACAGGGCTACACGGCCACCAATACGCGACACATGGCATTCCTGCTGAACTCGCAGGTATTTCAGTGAGCTGCTAATGATCGTGAATATGCGTTCATCTAACTATTTTAGTGTCCAGCTATCAGCTTGATGGATATTATGATAGAACTGCCCACAGATGAGCATTCTAATCCAAGCTTTTACTTTCCATGCTGGCATCTCATCGCCCTCGGTTCCCCCTTTGGGCTTAATCATCATGTGATCTGTTGCTCAAATGCGTGCTTCTACCAATAGAAATTGCATGAAACTAGTTTAAGAACTTTGTGGTAGCGCCCTTTGCCCAGCGGATAGTTTAAGATATATAAAATTTATCCTACTACTACGAATCCATTCGGGGTCCGAATTACCTTGACCTCCTCCCCAGGCTCCACATCAAAGTCCCTAGGCCTTGGCGCGAGGGCAATCTTATAGTTCTCAGGGTCCATAATCTCCAGAACATCCTTATCTTTTGTAACTACTACAGCTTTTATGGCATCGGCTTTATTTCCCAAAGCCTCGACCCCCTCGATATTCTCTTCGGTCAGGCTTGATCTGCGGAGATTTTCCAGAGATTTTGCCAAAGTTCTCTTCCCATCAAAGCCGGTAACCTCGAAGAGAGTTCCCTGGAAGGATATTATATCGCCTCTCTTTAGCCTCGGGAATCTCACGAGGACCGTAGTCCTGTAGATATCATTGCCGTCCTTTTTCCCAGTGAGCTTGCATGACTCCTGGATGCGGCCGCCAAAGCGATCTGTGATCGCCCTGGCAATATGCCTTCCAAGCTGGGTCGAGCCAAGGATTATGTCTATTCCACCTTTGACCTCTTTGATATCCTGGATGAAAGAGAGTTGGTCTCCATTCTTGTAGCCTGAATCTGCAAGGGAGCTTGCAATGCTCTTGCATTCCTCGGCCTCCTTCTTAGAGAGCAACCTTGAGCTGGTGCCGCGTACCTGGACTGTGGCTTCAAAATATTTGCCTGCAATCCGGCTACAGCGCTCGCAGGCAATGCGTTTTATTCGAACAGGTATCTCGCAGCTCTCTTCCACTTGCTCGCCGAGAAACATGCCATTAAGCATGACCTTTGCGAGATATCTCGTGGAACCTCGATTGCCAAGCTTGATATCGATCCTTGGATCAACGATCTCCTTATGGATGCATAATGAATTACATACAACTTCTGATGCTTGCTGTTCAGTATCGCTATCGGTGATCTTCCATTTCCCTCGCTCAAGCCTCGAGCCGCAGATTGAGCATATAGTAACCTCCACTAGATCCGGACAGCTGAGCAGTTTTGCAGATTGGATTGTGCATGTCCTGCAAAGCCCTTCCGTCTCCGATGGCATACCGCACTTAGGACATTCAAATGTCACTTACATCAACACCATCTGGGCACATGGGATGCCATCGATCACAAGAACATTCTCCCTGTCAACATAGCCGAGCTTGACAGCAAAATCTACAGCTCGCTGACCGACAAAGTTGGCTATAGTGGCATTTGATAGTGATCTCTCAACCTCTTCGGGTGTGGCCTTCTCGTTTCCGAAGAAATCAACGCAGACATCGATATGCAATGGTCCCTCTTCAAACCTTTTCCCTAAGATATCGCAATCACAGACGGCGATGAGAATCTCTCTGCCATTTTTATATGTTTTAAGATACATCTTCTCTTTTGATTCATCGCACATATCAGTAGTATTAATAGTTGTAATTGTATACGAATTAATTCATATATGAGTCAATTTTAGCATTCCAATTCTAGGCTCGAAGATATCGCCATCTCTTTTGAATCTTTCGATAATCTCCTCAGCTCGGCTTCGATCTAACCCTATCTCTTTTGCCCTGTCAAGAACTGCATCTTTCGGGGCAAGACCCTGGTTCTCTTTGCTGATGTCTCCGATTATGTCTTTCATCAATTTAGTTTTATCCCTGGTGCTTTTAGATATGCCTGTGCTGATCACATCAACGTCCAGCAGCCCCGTATCTGGATCTATCCCAACCTTCCTCATACAGGCTATGAATATCCTTATGGCCCTCTCTGCATCCTCCATCACGACATTGTTGCTGAGCCGCAGCCTAGCACTGGCCTCGCCCAGGCGCACAAGGGCCTCTAGCTGACGGGCAGTCACGGGAACAGGTTTATTGCTATCCTGGCCCTGGCTTCGCAGGCTCACATAATAGCCCTTGAGGCGCTCCCGGACCTCATCAGTGAGAGTAGGGAAGATTTTCTTCCGAGCATAGGCCACGTACTTCCTGAGCCTATCGGGATCAATCTCAGGCTTTATAACAACCATCGCAGCATCGATCTCATCCTGAGTGATATTAGGATTCCACGCGATTTGGGTGGAGAGCTCTCCGGCATAATTGCTCTTCAGGATATGCTCGGCTATCTGTGAGTCACGATTTGTATCAGGGTCATCGGTCAAAATGAATATCAAGTCAAACCTGGACATGAGCGCTGGAGTTAGGTTGATCTGCGGGGCAATGGATTCATACCTATCGAATCGCCCAAGCTTCGGGTTGGCTGCGGCCAGAAGGGAGCAGCGGGATTTCAATGTTGCCATGACGCCGGCCTTGGCTACGCTGATTGTATTGTGGAGTATAAGGCCTTGCGATATAAAAGTATGAGTGGGCTCAACTGTTACATCATAAACGTAATTTGCGAAGTATTCTCCGCTATTCGGCACTATGCTGACTTCAACGACTCTCAAATATCGGATATCTGAAGATAGCATCTTTTCGAGGGCTTCGATGCCCTCATTAGTCTTCTCCAGATACGATTGGACTTCTTTGGATGCCTGCCTGGATATATCTGCCCTACTTATGTCATCATATCCGCCATCCTCGTAGTAATCTATATTGCCGCGCGTTACGCCTATAATTGACGCCATATAACTTTGCGACCATCCAAGCAGTGATCTTATCTTGGGCAATGCTATCTCATCGTTCACCGAAGCCGATACTTCAGCATACCTGCTTCTTAGCTCTGATACGCATCCTGAAATGGTATCGGCGGTCAATCCATAACTGCGGTCTAAATGCTCGTTGAATCGCCCATCGTTCGTAAGGCCCAGAGCTTTTTTCATTTCAAGTATCGAATAGGCAGTTTCGGAAGGAAGGACATCATGATGGCGTATAGACCTATTAGATGCCGAGGTAATCCTCTTCATCTGCTCAAGTTTATCGTGGCCAGAGCAGAAGAAAAGCTGTTCGAACCTGCTGTGGGAATCTCCCATTATACAGACCTTGAAGGCGTTTGCTTTCCGGTCTATGGTTATCCGAGACGATACGCCCAGCCTGATCAGAAGATCCTGATAATCCTCAGCGAGCCCTCTGGATATTGTTGAATATGCAACTGATGTTGAGTGCACGCAGCCATCGCCGAGGAATGCGGCACTTAAATATTCACGAATATCATCCTCGGTGCCTCTGAAGAGAGCAACTGGCGTTCTTTTATCTCTATCAGTATGCATAATCTCAGAAAAATTGGTTTCAAACCATCTGTAAATGCGTGTCGAGATGAAACTCAAGGTTGTAACGCCATCGTGTCTCTCGTTCTTGGATGACTCGATATTGAAGACTCCTTTCATAAGATGCGACATATCTCCAAGAAGCCTCTCGTCCTTATTTGTAAAACCAATCTCGTGGCGGGACCCTTTATAGAAATGACCTTCTGCTGTAAGATATCCCAATATCCTCGATAGATCAGGGTTCAATCTTTCAGGGAACTTCAGCGGCTTCTCGCCTGGATGGTTCTTTTCCAATTGAACGAGATTCTGGCCATCATCGCTGCAGGTAATATGTCTTGGCGCAGGTGCAAGATCTCCTATCTCGACTTCGCACGCAGGGACACATGCGATTCCCTCATTTGCTATGTAAATAGGATGCTCTGGAGTGACAAGTATTCCACGGCCGTTAGAATATTTGATTCGGATGAAGTGGTCGGGAGCATGGTGCCTGCTTACCCTGCTTACAGGAAGCTCAAAGATACAGCTCATATCAGAGCTTTGTATTTTTACTTCCTTGTTTAGCGACAAGATTTCGCAGTCGTTTCCTTTGATAACTTCGTCTTTGCAGCTCGCCATCAGATTATCCACAAGTTCGCCGATCAACATTTTGCGGCCGTCTGAAAGCTGGATCTCAGTTGAGGGATGATAGCTCTGCTGCTCCATCGCTTCATGCAGTGAGCTTTTATCCTCATTGTCCATCTTATCCAGCTCGTCCACGGCTGCGATGCCCTTATCAGCCAGCACGAGCGCTCCTGCCTCAATGGTCCATCTTCCATCGCCCAGCTCATCCTTCACTGCTGTGGCAGTTAGGCCTGCAGAGGTTGTGCTTTTGCCCGATGTGTAAATCCCACGGGGCGAAATCTTCGTCATATATCTGAGCAGCTGGCTCTTGGCAATTCCCGGGTCTCCAACGAGAAGGATGTGGATATCTCCCCTGATCCTCGCCCCATCGGGAAGCTTCTTCTCGAATCCTGATACAAGCTGAAGCGCAAGTGCCTCCTTTACATCATCATAGCCGAAGATTGATGGCGCAATGGATTTCTTTATCTTCTCATAGATCTCGGGGTCTCTTGACATCTCATGGATTGCCTTTTCCTCCTCAGGCGAGATCTCAATCTCCTCGAACTCCTGCTCCTTCATCTCAACTGAGATGCCTTTATGGAAAAGATCGAAGTATGTGCTCTTGCCAGCCTGAGGTGTTGAGCGCTGGTAGGACTTGAGTATGCCATTTATGATTACACGGTCGCCCGGAAAGATCTTGCCTGCAAGGTCATCCTCAAGCTCAACATCCAATGTCTGAGGCTGCTCGCCTCCACGCAGATCTTCCGGAGACTCCTGCACGCGAATCTTCTGGGCATCCACAAATTTGCTCTTGGAGAGGACTAGTTTGAAGGGCCCGCCGCGGTCGCATCCCTGGTTCTGGCACTTAAGATTCTGGTCATCGAACTTCGTGCCTGTCTGCTCCTTTTGAAATGTGTAGCCGCATCTCTGGCACTGGAATGCCGCAGATATGATCTTCGGTCTGACCTCCGTGGCAGTTCGCACAAGACCTTCAATTGCGATCAGCTTTCCGATATGATCGGAGCGCAGCTCACGGGTCTTATAATGCCTGGGCAGCTCAATGATCCTGACATGAGCGCGATCAAGGTATACATCCATCGGAAGGTCGATCTCTAATAGCGTAAGCCCAGCTGCCTCCAGGATCTGATCAGGATTATCCAGAAGCTCCTCGGCGAAATCCGGATCGTATCTGTCCAGATCAGAGAAGCTAATTATCAGGCTTCGCTCATCAGGGTAGGAGTCCGCAAGCTCAAGAAGCTCGTCCCAGTAACGCGATCTTAGAAACTCTTCCCACTTGGCAACAGGATCTGCGCTCATACTCGGATGAAGTCTAGTGAAGACCAAGTATCTAAAGCTTATTCGAGTGGAGCGTAAGTATCCTGTATATTCCTTAGTTAGTCTGTTAAAAGTGTAATTAATCCATGGAATATGCCTATAACCAGAAGTTAGGGAAGTGCGTATTGAGCAGTCTAGCTTTCTTCGCTTTAGTTATTGCAATAGTACGGTGCTTTGATACTGATAAATCATCATCTTGTATAAGATCAACTACGTAATATTTAATTATATGAGACGCTCTTTTATTTAATGTATTTGGATTTGCCCTTGGAGCTAAAATCTCTGAAAGTGCAATCGTAATAATTCGACAATAGTAACAATAGTATAGAACCTATAATCTGGAGGGATAGAAATTCCTAAAGGAAATAAAGTGTCAAAAATCTCTATGATACTTTTATCGTTGGTCGTAATCTTCGCCACATGTGCATATGGATTGGACTTCTCTGTCTGTGCAGGAGGATCATCTGGCTCAGTTTCAATGTCAGGCAGCTATAATCTTGATACATCCACTGAACTTGGCCTTAATGAAATCCTAGGACAGGGAACAGCATATCAGGAACGTCAGGTTGAAGGGTCAGGCCAGAACAACTTAACGGAAACTATGTCAGGCGGACAATATACTTTAGAGAACACAATATCCAGCTTAGGCAAAATAAGCGGCACTTCAAAAAGTGCAGCATTGAATGATGCTGGATTTACGGATATAAGCACAAGTATCTCTGGTGAGAACGGATTCATCGAGAGCGCTTCTGTCTCAGAAGCGAATACTGTTTTGATAGCAGGTGGGTATTCGCAGGACGGGAATCTTCAGTCAGATCTGACATCGTCCGCCGACATGGATAAAGCATCAATAGCAGGAACAGCAACAGTTCTCGGCGCGGAGTGTTATAATGATGATGTAGCTCAATTCCTTTCATCCGGTGATTCGGCTTTAACTGTGCAGGGTATCAACCAGGCCTCCAATGGCGGCATGGGGGAATTTGGGCTGACTGCCGCAAATATAGTGCACTCTGGAAAATATGCGGTAAAACCTGCGGCTTCGGCCACTAGTGAAAGCAATGGATACCTGTTTGCAGGCTGGAGATGGCCTGATAATGCTCAGAAACAAATGCAGCTTTCCGGTTCATCCGTCCCTGGCAACTTAGCCAATGGCCAAGATGATGCTAAGACAGCCGCAGCAAAAGCGATCTGCAAAGCTGCCAATACATGGGATAGTCAGACAAATGAGGATCTGTTCTTAGGGATTGATAACAATAATGATCCAAGTACAGGTAATGCAGCCGTTGCAATAACAACTTATACTCCTAAATATAGTAATAGGCCAGCCCAGGATGGCAAGAACACAGAGGCTTGGACAACCGGCTTTGGCAAAGGTTCAAGCATCCTAGCTTTGACAATAACCTGGTACAGTAACAGTAAATCAGATAAAGTCGTATCGTATGACGGCGTTTCTCGCAGTAAAGTCCTAGAGTCCGACTGCTGGTATAATGCGAATTTCAATTGGCGGATAGCCCCAGATGGCGATACTAGCAAAGGAGCATATGACGTCCAGACTATATCATTGCATGAGCTTGGACATACTCTTGGCTTAAGCGATCTTTATGCCAAATCGAACTCGGATAAGGTTATGTACGGCTACAACGACGGCAGTGTAAAAAGAACATTGACTACACAGGATATTGCAGGACTGCAGAAACTTTATGGACCTTAAGGTAAGACAAAAGTTCTTACCTTTACCTTTTAGTTTCATCTTTCACTGTAGAGTATGTGAAAATAGTATCGCATGAAGTTTGGTTATGCTCGCGTTGAAGTCGGTTTTAAATAAATTGTAAATTGGAATAATCTCACAACTCAGAGAGGATTCCTATAAACCTACCCCCTGCTTTAGCATCGAAAGTGTTAAATACAGCAAATAGTATTTATTGTTATGGATTCTTTTACTACTTGGGTATTGAAAGGTCTAAATGCAAAGCAAGAGGAGTCTAAATTAGCTCAAGTATCTGGATTGATCAATTGGGTTCCCTTTCGTCCTCTTCTGGAAGGGATGTATACTAATAAGACCGAGAAGGGAGGAAGGCCCAACTGTGATGTTATTCTAATGTTCAGGATCCTGATTCTCCAGCAGTGGTATGGCCTGAGCGATCTGGCTGTTGAACGGCAAATGGCTGATCGCATATCATTTATGGCATTTCTTGGTTTTCCTGATCAGTTCCCTGATTCCAGAACTATATGGTCATTCAAAGAACGAATGGCGGAGACAGGAACAGATAGGCTTGTTTGGGCTGAACTTCAAAGACAGTTGGATGCAAAAGGATTGAAGATCAGACGCGGAATTGTTCAGGATGCTACCTTTATAGAAGCAGATCCAGGATCATCGGAGTCAAAGAAACCACGTGGCGATGAGGCTAAGACACGTCGCAGCAAGGATGGCACATGGGCTAAGAAAGGCAATGAAACTCACTTCGGATATAAGTTACATCAAATAACTGATATCGATTACAGCCTAATACGTGATATAGAGACCTCGACTGCATCACTGCATGACAGTCAGGTTGATCTCTCTATCCCTGGCGTGCCAGTTTTCAGAGATAGAGGATATTTCGGTGTGAAGGCCAAAGGTATTGATTTTACAATGAAGCGCAGGACTACTGATAAACCTCTTTCTGATCTTGATAAAGAACGCAATCAGTTGATCAGTATCCTCAGATCGCCTGGCGAAAGGCCCCATGCTGTAATCAAGAGGGTTTTCGAGGCTGGAAGAGTGCTTGTTACATCAGTCAGAAGAGTGCATGTGAAAATGATAGTTACCGCTTTCGCTTTTAACTTGTATCAGCTTTGTACTCTTAAAAAGGCAAATGTCATTTAGGGATAGCGGATGCTATCGAGAATTAACTGAAAAAAAACAGGTTAGACCAAGAATAGCGAACATCGTAAGGCAAATCTAGAGTCGATTTAAAAAAACCGCCCTTAGGATACAAGTAAATAGGAATCCTCCATGCAATATTTTTTGATATTTCGGAGATCGCTAATTCTAAGCGTCTTCTTTCCCCCATTGGATTAAGTTGTGATTTAATATTTTCAATTTCATTCCGTAAGTTATTTACTTCTTTTGTCAAATCACTACCAGATTGCACATCTGAAATAGTGTTGAGCGACTGCTCTAGGCGACCAACAAATCGATATATTTCATTTGATGATTGTCTTTTTTCATTCTTTTCAAGTAAATTTATTTGTATTCTTTTACTTTTTAAAGTATTCTCTAAACTCCTTAATTCTCTCTTTAGGTTACCCATCTCTTTATCCAATATGGGAGTTATTTTTTTTACTTCTCTGGAAGAAATAAGAACCTCATCAATTAGGCTAATAAGTTCTTTGAGGTTTTCTAATGCTAATTCATTTTTCGATTCACAGAAAGGGCATACCGGATTTTCGCTTAATCTATTTGAAAACCAATTGGTTCCTTCTAGTCGTTGTTGTTGGATTGTTAGCGCAGATTCGTAATAACTTTCTGCCATCGAAAGTTGTTCCATCTTAGATAACTCAATTCGGCGAATTTCAATTTTATGGGCAATTTCTTCCTCCTCTTGTTTCAATTCTGTTAACCAAGTTACTGCTCGCTCTGTGTTACCTTCTTCGGCTTCCGGTAGATTTGATTCTGAAATATACCTTGGTATTGATTCTAAATAGCTAATATATTCTTGTGAGGTAGATCCTTCCATTCTAATAGAATCAGGCGCATTAGGCAGTAGACCTAACTCCTTACTATAAGCATAAAAAGCCTTAATATTTGCCATCCAAGTTTCAGATGCAACTTTTTTATCATCCAATTCTTTCTGTTTGATTTTAAGGATTTTTTCTAAATCTTTTAATTCGCTCTTTAGTTTCAAAGTTTTGTTATCAATAATGCCAAGCGCCAAAGGAAATATCGTTTTCAACTTTTCTTGATGCTCAGATGTATCTGCCTTGAAAAATAGCGTGTAGGGATTAGCGATAATATGCTGAGGCTGAAATTCAAATGCGCTCATGTCACGGATGCTTGGAGGATTTTTGAAGGAGACCTGTATATCCGTATCCGCGAAATCTAAGTTAGATAAGCCAGATAACTCATTAAGTCTATTTTTGACAGCGTCAGTATTACAAGTCTTATATGGTCGATGAATTTCTTCTATCGATGCAGATTCGAACATGTACATGTCAGACGTTTGATCTTGACCTCCAGGCTCTCTTCTTGCCAGAAGCATTTGCGTAAAACCTAAATCTATTAGTATCTCGAACCATTCTACTTTATTCCTTATGATCCTTACCGGTATTGCGCATTTGTTGCTGCCCAAGCAATAATCTACTATGGGTATAAGTGCAGATTTTCCTGTTTGACTTTGACCAGTAATGACATTGACTTTATCCTTTTTAAATTCAATTTCGCGCTTATCTTTTGAAATATCTTTTGGCCATAAAATAATCTTTTCAATTTTCAATTCCATTAATTACTACCTGATTTTCAAATAGAGGCAAATCTGCTCAAGGCTTAATTCAGCGAACCAATAACCTAACCTTTGGGAGGCACGAATAATCTTATTTGTCTCATCATTATACATACTAGCAGATGGCGGCTTTTGTTTTGGAATAATTTGAGTATTCGATTTATTATACCCCAGAATATCTGAAGCGAATGCAAGATTTAATGATCGCAATGTCTTCTCAGACATTGCTTCCATACGCTGCTGAAGACCTACCTGGATAATTTTATTCTCAGTAATTGCCCGATAAAATCCACCCTCCTTTTGTCTGGTATATATTGATAATACAGTTTCTTTATGCAGAACCATAGGTAATACAAGCATTAATAAAGGCAAGGTTGGACCTTGTTTATTCTCGCTGTTTTTATAAAATTCATAGCTAAAATTCCATAATGCCAAGGCACCAAGGGCATAATTTTGCACTATAGAGTATTCTTTTATACTTCTCATTTATTTCTCCTTAGAAATAGCTCATTTTTGTAATTTGGATGCCATCCGATCGTCAAATCATCTGCGAGTTTATGGTAAGTCCCTCTTGTCAAGTAATATTCGACTGTCTGTTGGTTTACTATAACCTCTCTATGAGTGATTGTTTCATAATAAATATCTCTGCCTATTGATTTTTCATCATCTCTTTCGCTTTTCCTGATCATATGTTTGAATTTTCTAGAAATATTCTTCCACCTAGTTTCTAGTCTGCCTTCGAAGGCTTCAATATCCTTGTCAGTAATTGATCCTTCATCAGCAAATCTAGTAAGCTCATGCTTCGAACATAAGAAGTCAGTTATCGCATCGAAGATCTCGTTATTATCTTCTATAGAAATTATTCTCAGTTGATTTACAAAATTTTTTCTTAAATGTTCTGATTTATTAATATTTAATATCGGCGTTAAATCTTTCTGCGGAATCTCATTAAATATCCCTTTGTTATATTTTGATATAATTCTAGAATAACTATTCGCAAATTCCCTTTTGGATATCCAAGCAGGTTCATCTTTTTCCCAAAGATTTTTTACTTTTGTATGCATCCACCCCAATAGATCATTAATAATATCTTCCGCGGGTAATTCTGAAGAAATATTTAGACATGCTGCAATAGTTGATTTGAAATCATTTCCTTCATTTGTTTCAGTATTTGTATAATTTATTCTATCGATTAGTTCTCTCAATATATCTTCTTCGCATGATGTCACTGCTGTTGCGAAAGGAGCTACGCTCTCCGAGAGGGTTTTTCCAATTTCCTTCAATTCATATATACATTGGCTAATTTCTTTATCATCTTTTTGTGTTTTGCCAATTTTAGTAGCTAAGCCTTTAGGTATCTGTTTATTTGTAACTAGATAAAATTGAGTCTTATTAATATCAATCCTTTTTTCAATTATTGCTTCAACCCATATATTCAGTGTTTTCCAAAGGCCCTCGCTCTTATCTGAAAATGGATTTCTCTTTATTGAGCATTTATCTTGTTCATTAATTGTTTTACCTTTTTCGCTTCTTGTTATATCATCATCTGTTTCAATGCCCACTTTGGCTTCGTAATCTCCACTCTCAGCTAACCAATATAATGCACGATCGAGTTGGAAAAAATAGCCATAAGCTGGACCAGGGGCTGAATGACTCGGTTTGGTTATTTTTCCACCTCTTATATAACTTGTATCGGATTTAAATAAACTCAATGAACAATTCTTTTAGAAATACTTAAATCTTTTTAAACTTTGCTTATTTTGATGATTCAAATATGGTAACTTTAACTATTAATTCAAACCTTAATATGATATGATTAATATTATAAATTGGTCAGTAGCATGTAGGTCAAGTAGTTGCATATATCCAATATATCGCTGATCTGTGTCAAGCAATCTCTTAGAATAAGCCCTCGGGTATAGTCACATTCGATGATTATAAACCAAATCTATCCTTTTCTGCCCAAGTATCAAGAACACTCCTCTCTTGAAAACCAGCTCCTTATCTCCATTCAAATAAAGAAACCGTGACACATCCTTATCCTGCAACCCCTCCTCCAACATCTCTCCGATCCTCTCAACGCTCCGCTCAGACTGAACCGCATGCCCAAGATACTCCCGGAAGTTCAGCTCTATCTCCACAACCCACGATCGAATCACCTCAACCTGATTCCGATCAAACAGATCGATGAACTCCCGCTTATGCAGCGTTGCATTATGGCTGACATCGATCTCCTTCTCCAAAGCCTCAAAGAATGAATTGACCTCCGGATCCTCATACGCCATTATGTCCTGCACAGCCAGCCGCCCATTAGGCCTGCAGCATCTCAGCATCTCCTCGAACACCTGAGGGTAATTATCCATGTGGTGAAATGCCGATCTGCACTGCACGACCGAAAACGAGCTGTCGGCGAATGGGATGTGTTCAACATCATGGCACTCGAAGGAAATATTGGTCAAACCGTCAGCTTGAGCCTTCTTTTTGGCCAGCTCAATTACCCCCTGCGAGATGTCGATGCCGTGAACACGCTTGATCCTTCTCGCACAGAAGATGGCGAAATCTCCAGTTCCGCAGGCGACATCTAAAAGTTCATCTTCCTTTTGAAAGCCGATGAACTCGAAGTACGCCTTCATGTACTCTTCGTTCCTGGTCACCGACCAGTCGCTGAACTTCTGCACTTGCAGATCGAATTGTTTTCTGACGATATCTTTGCGGTCCATTTTTTGGCTCCCGGAAGATGGTTTTCTAGCGGCCTTCTGTAACCTTGCTAATATATCTACTAAATCCCGCGGTTTGGTTGATATTAGTACATCGTTTGTTTAATATCCAGGCCAACCACATTTCACAACAAAGTCCTATAGCAATTCCGTTGGTGTCATTGCTCTGTATCCCCAATGTTCCCCAATACTTGGTTGGATACAGAGCTACTTATCAATTTACAGAATTAATTGTACTTACAGAACAAATGGCACTGCTGTCCTGACTTGCCATATGTTGTGTAGTCCCGAAATCTTTGACTTTATATACCCACCAAAGGGGCATGGGAAAGAAGAATAAGGTTGTAAAGCTAACACAAAGGAAGATCCGGTACATAATCCGAGCTAAAACCAGTAACATCAGCACCAAAAGAATCGCTGCTGAGATGAAAGTCAGCGAGTCAACCGTTAAGCGAGTCTGGATGCATTGGATGAAAACCAAGATGCCCCTAAACATTAACAAATTTGGACGTAAGAAAAAAGATGTTGATGAGGAATCAGAGAGATTGATATTAGAAACCAACAAAGAGCAAAATTTGGGGGCAAGGCGTCTTGAAAAGATCATAGAATTCAAGTACGGAAAACATATCCCTCACAACACAATTCACAAGGTTCTGCTGAATCATGGCCAAGCTAAAGTAAACCGTAATAAAGCGAAGCGTAGAAAACCTTGGGTCAGGTGGGAACGCAAGCACAGCCTGACACTGGTACATCTGGACTGGCATACCAGTAAGCTCAATGGAAAAAAGGTATGTGCAGTTCTTGATGATAGTTCGCGGCGAATTCTCGCAGGCGGAGAGTTCGATGCAGAAACTACTGAGAATAGTATCATGCTCCTTCAGGAGGCGCTGGATAACTTTGGATGGCTGACGGGAATCAGTCAGGTAATGACTGATCATGGAACTCAGTTCTATGCCAATAAACGAGATAAAAAGGGAGAGGCCGATAGCAGATTTGAGAACTTCCTTAAGGATAATAAAATAGTCCATATTAAAGCGAGAGTCAAACACCCTCAGACAAATGGCAAATTCGAAAAATGGAATGATACATACCAAAAGAACAGGTCTAGGTTCGATAATTTTGACAATTTCATGGATTGGTATAACACTGTTAGGTTCCATGAATCGCTCGATACAAAATGGTATCTTCAGACGCCAGATAGTGCTTTCTGGTCCAGGCTACCAGAAGGGTGCAAGCTGAAAATGTTTCTCGATCGTATGGAGACTGAATTAAATGTTAGAGATAGAACCTAAAAGTAGAGACCGAGTATATAAAGTCAAAACATTCGGGACTCTACATGACTTGCCATATGTAGAAAAATTTATCAGTCATGAAGTTGTTTCTGCGAGCAGCGTGAGAGATTATACCGTTTTGATGCTCGACGCTGAAGGACACGTGACCAGCCGGAACGCAAGGGCCGAGCGGATCAAGAGCGGAATTGCTGGTGATATCCTAGACCAAAATATATCTTTTTCAGCAGGATATCGCCGCTGTCGATTGTGGAATGGAAATTGTTTCAAATTGGATAAATAATTAATTGAAAAGGAGTTCATCAATGGCTGATAACAAATGGGTCCAAAAGAGTAAAAGCGCGTCAATGACTGAAACCGGAAAGGGTTCAGAATCTTCTGAAGGCCTTTTTGAAGACAAAACGTTTCTTTTGGCCTCTATTGTGGAGTCTTCGGATGATGCTATTATCACAGAAACCTCCAAAGGCATCATCACCTTTTGGAACAGCGGTGCTGAGAAGATTTACGGGTTTTCTGCCGAGGAGGCCGTGGGCAAGCCTATCTCCATTTTAATTCCACAAGGCTATGACGATAAGGTGCCTGACATCCTGGAACGTGTCAATCGGGGAGAGGGCATTCATTATGAGACAGTACACAGGAGAAAAGACGGTCAGATCGTCCATGTGTCTTTGAGCATCTCGCCTATCAAGGATAAGCAGGGCCAGATCGTCGGAGCTGCCACCATCGCACGAGATATTACGACGGAGGTTAGTGCCCGAAAGCAGGTTGAAGAAAAATTGAGTGCTGCATCTCAATATGCCCGCAATCTTATCGAATCCTCTCTGGACCCGTTGGTTACAATCAGCGCCGATGGAAAAATTACTGATGTCAACGAGGCCACGATCAAGGTCACAGGCGCTCCAAGAGAGCGGCTTATCGGCACAGATTTCTCCAACTATTTCACAGAGCCGAAAAAGGCCAGGGAAGGCTATCAGCAGGTCTTCGCAAAAGGTTTCGTTACTGATTATCCCCTGACTATTCGACATAAAAACCGCAGGCTTACGGATGTTCTCTATAACGCCAGCGTCTACAAAGATACCCGAGGCAATGTCCTGGGAGTATTTGCTGCTGCTCGCGATGTAACTGCGCAGAAGCAGGCATCTCAATACGCTCGCAGCCTTATCGAATCATCCCTTGATCCGTTGGTCACAATCAGTGGTGATGGAAAGATTACTGATGTCAACGAGGCCACGGTCAAGGTCACAGGCGTTCCAAGAGAGCGGCTTATCGGCACAGATTTTTCCAATTATTTCACAGAATCTGAGAAGGCCAGGAAAGGCTACCTGCAGGTCTTCGCAAAAGGATTTGTCACAGATTATCCTCTGACTATAAGACACAGGGATGGAAGGCTCACGGATGTCCTCTACAATGCAAGCGTCTACAAAGATACCCGAGGCAATGTCCTGGGAGTATTTGCTGCTGCCCGTGACGTTACAGCACGAAAAAGAGCCGAGGAGGAGCTGGCCGAGCAGCGCCGGAAAGATCTGGACAGGCTTGCTGAACTTGAAAAATTCCAGCGACTAACTGTGGGACGCGAGCTCAAGATGGTAGAATTGAAAAAGGAGATTGAGGATCTCAAGAGAGAGATTGAAGATCTTAAAAGAGGGTCGGCCTAGGAAGCAAAGCAATGGCTGAGCAAGAACAAACATCCACCGAAACAGGGAACATACGTGAACGCCTAAGGATGCTCGAAGAGACTCATCGAGCCACTTTGAACATCTTGGAGGATTTCGATCTAGAAAAGGAAAGGCTTCGAATGCTTCAGCAGGCCACGATGAATATATTGGAGGATTTCGATGAGTATCGCAGGAACTCTCAACTGATTCAAAAGGGGACCCTGAACATTATGGAAGATATGAATGAGGAGAGGAACAAATTAGGCGATACCCAGCGAGCCCTCCTGAACATGCTTGAGGATGTTGAGTCCGAACGAATCAAGGCCGAACAGGCAAAAGCACTCCTTGAATCAGTCAATAAAGAACTTGAGGCCTTCTCCTACTCGGTCTCCCACGACCTCCGGGCACCTTTGCGCGCCATCAGCGGATTCTCGCAAGCGGTTATCGAGGACTACGCACCAAAGCTTGATGACGAAGGCAAGCGATATCTTGGGCTCATTCAGGAAAACGCCCACAGAATGGGACGCCTCATCGACGATTTGCTGACTTTTTCACGTCTGGGCCGCCAGCAGATGACAAAATCAAAGATCGATATTGAGACTTTGGCCAAGTCGGTGTTTGAGGAGCTTTTCGCCCAAGAGCATGGCCGTAAAATCAAATTCACAGTTCACCCCTCTCCGCCTGTCTACGGTGATAACTCCATGATACGTCAGATCCTGGTAAACCTGCTCTCAAATGCCATAAAGTTCACGAGAACCAAAGAGGAAGCGTTCATTGAATTCGGCTATTTGCCAAAATTGGATGAGTGCGCTTACTTTATCAAGGACAACGGAGTAGGTTTTGATATGCAGTACGTGGGCAAGCTTTTTGGTGTCTTTCAGAGGCTGCACTCGGCAGCGGAGTTTGAAGGTACCGGCGTGGGGCTTGCCCTTGTGTACAGGATCGTTACACGCCATGGGGGACGAGTATGGGCAGAGGGCGCTTTAGATCAAGGAGCAACTTTTTATTTTACGTTACCAGAGGATAGATAACATGAATGGTCAAGCAGAATTTGAGATTGTAATCGTTGAGGATGACCCAAACGATGCAGAACTCATCACAAGAGCCCTCAAAAAACACAATCTGGCCAACAAGATCATCCTTTTGAAGGACGGCGCAGAGGCGCTGGACTTTTTGTTTGGGAAAGGCAGCTTTATCAATAGACAGGACGACGGCAGTCCGAAGGTCATACTGCTGGATCTGAAGCTTCCCAAGGTCAACGGCATAGAAGTCTTGCGTAAACTCAAGTCGGATGACAGAACAAAGAAAATTCCCGTAGTCATTTTGACATCCTCCAGAGAGGACCGCGATCTCAAGGATGCTTACGAGCTGGGCGTAAATAGCTATGTGACAAAGCCGATCAAATTTGATGAGTTTGCCAAAGTCGTGGCAGATCTCGGAATGTACTGGATGCTGTTGAATAAATCGCTCGCCAGATAACGATCCAGGAGAATGTTTACTATGAACAGCCAGATACGCATCTTGATTCTCGAAGATAATGCTTCGGATTATGAATTAGTAAAGCGTGAGCTGCGCAATGTCTGCCCCGACTACACGGTGCAGTGGGCTCATAACAAAGAAACCTTCCTTCAGGCCTTGGAAGAATTTACTCCCAACCTGATTCTTCTGGACTACTCTTTGCCTGGGTTTGACGGCCTGAGCGCACTGGCTGTTTCACGGAAAAAATTTCCCGATATACCAGCGATTATTGTATCCGGGGCTATTGGCGAGGAGGTCGCCATTGAAACGCTGAAGGCTGGGGCGACCGATTATGTCTTGAAGCAGCATTTAAGCCGTCTCGGACCTGTGATTCACAGGGCTCTGCAGGAGGCCGAACAATTAACACAGCGCAGACGGGCCGAGAAAGAGATTCAAGCTATCAATGAAATCTTAAAAATCGCAAACACCGGCGTTGATTTGATACCATTGCTAAAAAGGGCTGTCGATTATCTAAAAGTCTTTAGCCATTGTAGTGCGGTAGGTATAAGGCTGCTGGATGAAGAAGGCAATATTCCATACCAGGCTTACGACGGCTTCACCCAGAGCTTCTACGAGTCGGAGAGTCCGCTATCGATCAAATCAGACAAATGCATGTGCATAAATGTCATAAAAGGAGACACAGATCCGAATCTTCCTTTCTATACCATTGGCGGCTCATTTTACATGAACGGCACAACCAAATTCCTGGCCACGGTATCGGAAGAAGATAAAGGGCAGACTAGAAATGTGTGTAATCAGGTCGGATACGAATCAGTCGCCTTGATTCCCATTCGATTTGAGAACGGCATACTGGGCATGATCCAGCTTTCCGACCCCAAAGAGAACATGGTCCCTCTAAACATGGTGGAAACCGTGGAAACAATAGCCATGCAGCTTGGCATAGCCATAGTAAGAGTGAAGGCACGACAGGCCCTGAAAGAGAACGAGAGAGAGCTTCGTAAAGCCAGGGATGAGCTTGAGCAACGGGTTATGGAAAGAACTGCTGAGCTTTCTCGTGCTAAGGAGGCTGCCGAAGCTGCAGCTGAGGCCAAGGCTGCCTTCCTTTCAAATATGAGCCATGAGCTCAGAACACCCCTTAATGCGGTGATTGGTTTTTCAAGTCTTCTCCTGGCGGATAATCTCACACAAGAGCAAAAGGAGTACATCGAGAGAATTAGGATGGGTGGCGAAGCTCTACTGTCTATCATCGCTGATATCCTTGAGTTTTCGAGGGCAGAAAAGGAGAAGATAACGCTGGAGCTCCAACCATTAAGCCTTAGGCGCTGCATTGAGGAGTCGCTGGATATGGTGGCAGTTCAAGCGGATAAAAGGGGATTGAACCTAGCTTATACTGTCGCTTACGGAACACCCGATGCGATCATCGGTGATTATGGCAGGCTCAGGCATATTTTAGTCAATTTGCTGAGCAATGCTGTTAAGTTCACAGATAAAGGAGATATATCCGTATCTGTCTCCTCCAAAATCATTGAAGGCAATAAGCGCCAGATAACCTTGCAGTCAAAGATACAGGCATTGGCATGCCCCAGGATAAGATGGACAGACTCTTCCAGCCCTTCACACAGCTTGAATACGTAATAAGCCGTAAGCGTGATGGCGCAGGACTCGGACTCGCCATAAGCAAGAAGCTTGTGGAACTCATGGGCGGAGAGATCTGGGCGGAAAGTGAAGAGGGCAAAGGTTCTACCTTCAGATTCACTATTCCCGTAGAGATTATCACAGGCAAGCAATTGGATTTAGGTGAGAAGGGTAGAGCTAAGTATGAAAACCTCTCAGACCAGAAGCCTCTTAGCATTCTTGTAGCCGAGGATAACCCATCAAACCAGAGGGTTCTCGTTGAAATGCTGAAACAGTTTGGCTACAGGGCTGATGCTGTTGCAGATGGTGTCGAGGTTCTGCAGGCTCTCCAGATCCGGCCTTATGACTTAGTCTTCATGGATATCAGAATGCCTGAGATGGATGGACTCACCGCCACCAGGGAGATACGAGAGCTTTGGCCCGATGATGGGCCGAAGGTCGTAGCTATCACTGCCTTTGCAATGGATGGCGACCAAGAGAAGTGTTTGGAAGCTGGCATGGATGGCTACATCGCAAAACCGGTGAAGGTAGATGATCTGGGGATGCTATTGCGCAATATTACCCCCGCCCAATAAAATTTAGAAGATAAGGGACAAATTTTCCATATGCATTCTAAATTACTTCCTCTAAAGTCTGGTTCACTGAACATTGCTCAGCTACCGAACTGCTATCTTTAAAAATTGAGGCTGGGGCAAATAAGGATCTTTTTATGTGCCCGGGCATTAGCCAACTAAGTATCTTACTTTTCTCGCAGGATTGGTCAGCCACGCATGTAAATCCGCCAGCACATTCTCCCTTATCGGCCCCAAAGGCTGAATATAATTCATAGATGGATAGAAAGAATGCCCGAGTCCTGGATAGGTTATCAGAGTATGATCCGGATGGTTGACCTCCATCAGCTTCTGCTCAAGCAGCATAGGATTCTCAACAGGAACCTGTGTATCGTTCTCTCCATTAAGCAGCAGAATGCTCGCAGAGACATTGCCGATTATGTCAATGGTATTGTTCAGGGCGAAGTAGGATTGCAGCCACTTGTATCCCTGAGCTTTGGGATTGGCGGTAAAGGATTCAAACTGCTTGATTAGCAAGGGCTTTAGATCATTCTGAATGCTTATATTTCCGGTGGGGTTTGCGCTGACCTGCGGATGCCACTGGTACTCGCCGGTAGTGTTGTTCTTCTTTATGAGTCCGATTGCCGGCAAGGGGGCTATTGAGTCATTTGGCATACTCATAGTCGCCACAACTTCCTTTATTGACAGCTGGCCATCATGGTCTGTATCCATAACCTGTTCTGCAAAGAGCAGAGACCTATTCACAAGCTGGAAATATATTAGGTCCTTCAAGTTCCCAGCCGGGGCCGCCATGAGAACCACTTTCTTCACAACCTTGTTATCGATGGCGATTCTCGGAGCAACTATAGCCCCTTCACTGTGACCGAGAATCGTTATATCGCTCTTGTTGACTTCCGGTTGGGCTTCCAAGGTCTTTAGTGCCATTTCAGCATCTGCTTTATAGCTCTCGAAGGTAGAATTGTTGATGGCACTGATATTCAGAATTGTATCATTCAGGCCCACACCTCTTTTGTTAAACCTCAGGACTGCAAAGCCTCTAGATGATAGATACTCGGCTATCTGGAGAAACGGCCTTGAAGGTTCATTCGATCCAGTAACTATCGGAGGAAGGTATTCATTCATATCTATCGTCCCGCTTCCCTGAATCAAAAGGACGCCCGGAAATGGGCCTTCTCCGACCACCGGTAATGTAAGCTGTGCATCTGTCTTAAGACCATCTCCAAGATCAATGACCAGATCTCTATGGGTAATGATATCCTGGGCCATGCCTGTTGGCAGAGCCATGAGCGAAAGCAGAACAAACATCAGTCCCACTAAAGCTCCTCCTTTCAGTTGAATATATTGCCGCTTATTCATTGGGAAAATCATATCTAATACTGGGTATCCTTTGGGTAATAAGTTTTGAGATCTGTGATCGTTTGCATTAGCCTATAAGATGTGAAACTGTCATGCATCCTCTGAACTGCTATAGGAGACTCAAGAGGATGATGGAAATTGAGAAAGCTTAGCTGAAAACTGCACAAAAGCAAAGTTATCGCGGTCTTCTTACAAAACACTCTATGGGCCTAGGAGGCATCCAGTCCCCCGTAAACTCGATACCTCCTCAGGGCGAATTTTGGGAGATGTAAGTTATGATTTGTACAAGCTCTTTTTGGATTGCAATATTTTAGACCATAGCGGTATTTATTGCTAAATCTTTAGGACCATTTTTTCTGGCCTATAGAGGGATATCCAGCCACCACGCACTGGATACCCGGCCATAGGCAATAGGCGCTTTTAGTCGTTCTTCGGAGGCGTTATATCCACATCATTATTAGTCATTAAACTATTTGAATTTATTGGAGACGTGTAAATGCACCAATGTCTAGTAGATTGGCCTTTCATGAGTTTGTTATGATTGATCAGAAAACGCTAATAGACTAAAAAGCCAATAGATTAAAAATGCTAACAAACAAAAAAGTGATAATAGACTAAAAAATAGCTGTTTGCTAAACAAAAGATTAGGCTGGGACGCTCTTGAGCATCTCCCTCTCCCAATGCCTATGCTTAGCTATCGCATTTATAAACTCCTTAGAAAAGGCGTCCATATCCGAACCCGTGCCTGTAGTCACAACCCCCATCTCGGATCTTACCTGTCCTTTGGGATCTGCAAAGGCGACGCCATTTATGCTTGAAGCTCCGAGTAATCCAATGCCGTCACTTATAGCTCCAATAGCTTTGCAGTGCTTGAATGCCTCGTTGATGAAGTGAATCGCATCCCCGTTGGCCTTAATGCTACCGATGCTCTTTTTCCTCCTGCGACAAGGATTGCATCAAACATGACTGAAGCAGAGGTGAGGAAGCTCTTATCGACCATAATCACCTTGCCATCTTCTCCAACGATTGTTCCCAATGACGAGGAGACGATCTTGACATGCCCTCCGGCATTCTCAATGGATTTCCTGACCTCCGTCAGCTCAGAGCCTGAAAAACCATCTTCGGCCAGGATTGCGATCATCCTGCTCTTGATGGAGTCCTTTGCGGTGTTCTCCATGCTCACCGCCGGGGATTTCCCGGCTTTGCTAGCATCAGCTCCCTTCGACGGAGGTTTAGCGCCAACACCATTAGCTATCTCTATGGCCAGCCCCTTATCAACGTTGGCAAACATATCAACAATCATCTGGCGTATTTCTTTGCTCTCTACCTTGCCAACCTCGAAACGGAAAGCCTTGATGATATGATCCTTCTCAGGTTCCGACATACTATTCCAAAAGAGCATGGCATGGCTGAAGAAGTCCTTGAACTTCTCACCCCTCTCTCGAACCTTCCTTCCCTCCACCTTCTCCATGTAGTGGACATAGCCACCCTCATCCCAGGGTGCAGGTGTTGGATAATTATCGCCAAGAGTATTGGGGAAGTAGCTCGTCTTGCTGGTGTTGATCATCATCCTGTGCATCCCATCCCTCTGGTTATCGTGGATAGGAGCGAGGGGCCTATTGATGGGTATCTCATGGAAATTGGGCCCCCCCAGGCGGCTGATCTGGGTATCTATGTAGGAGAAGAGCCTGGCCTGCAGCAATGGATCGTTGGAGAAGTCGATGCCCCTTACGACGTTTCCTGGGCAGAATGCCGCCTGCTCAACTTCAGCAAAGAAGTTATCGGGCCTTCTGTTCAGAACCATCCTTCCGATCTTTACAGGAGGTATAAGCTCCTCTGGCCAGACCTTGGTTGCGTCCAGAATATCGAAATCGAACTTGTCCTCGTCCTTCTCATCGATCATCTGGACGTAGAGCTCATACTCAGGAAAGTCGCCGGCATCTATGGCATCATAAAGGTCCCGCCGGTGAAAGTCAGGATCCTTTCCTGCAAGCTTCTGAGCCTCGTCCCAGACCAGAGAGTGAACGCCGAGCAGAGGTTTCCAGATAAGTTTTATAAAGCGCCCTTTCCCTTCCGCATTGACGAATCTGAAGGTGTTGACGCTGAACCCCTGCATCATCCTGTAGCTCCTGGGTATAGCCCGATCAGACAGGTGCCACATTACCATGTGGGCGTTCTCGGGAGCGCTCGCCACGAAGTCCCAGAATGTGTCGTGTGCGCTGGCCGCCTGTGGGATCTCGTTGTCTGGTTCGGGCTTGACGGCATGGATGAGGTCTGGGAACTTTATGCCATCCTGGATGAAGAATACAGGTATATTATTCCCTACCAAGTCGTAGTTGCCGTCCTCGGTGTAGAACTTGGTTGCGAAGCCTCTCACATCCCTGACTGTGTCCGATGATCCTCTGAAGCCTGCCACTGTTGAGAACCTGACGAAGACAGGAGTTCTCTTGCCCGCCTCCTGGAGGAACTTCGCTGCTGTGAACTCGCCCATAGGTTTTAGGCATTCGAAGTAGCCGTGAGCGCCCGTTCCTCTGGCATGTACCACCCTCTCGGGGATTCTCTCATGGTCGAAATGGGTTATCTTTTCCCTAAAATGAAAATCCTCCATCAGAGTAGGACCTCTGGGACCGGCTTTGAGGGAATCATCCGTGTGGCTGACCTTTACTCCCATATTGGTGGAAAGAATTGTATCCTTAGGGTCTTCTCTGAAATAATCGAGCTGTTGGTCCTTGTTCTCCTCATCAACATTTTTTGTATCTTTACGCTTATCCATTTAATCGTATCTCCTGACCTATCGATTCTCCTTTTGCAAATACATAAGAGTCTAATTTGGATGTAGGGCAAAAGTATGAAGGGATTACCTTTAAGAGTGACCCTTATTTAATTCCAAATGTAATCATACAACTTCGTTAATAAATTTTTCCAACATAATGGGATACTGCCGACGATACATCCAGGTTTAACAGCTTTATCCAAATTTATCCATCCCATGTTTCATCTATAAAGGTACAATAGGTTTTAGGGTGAAAACTATCTATATGTAGAAAATTTTTCCGTTCGGTAGCTTGCCCTTTTAGGAGTTATTACAGTTGATTGTCTCGATGGAAAGTAGCAGTGCTGCACGGACATCGTTGGATCGTGACAAGAGGAGGATTGATCTCCACGGAGAGTATCGATGCCAGGGAGATGACGAGCAGCATGATGATCACCTCGTCAGGTTGGGGGAAATAAGCAGTCAGCCAAGTATACAGAACGTTAGCTGGTCCATCAAAACCATGAAGATCTGAAATATTGGTGCTATCGATGTCAGTAAAACTAATCCCATATGATCCCCTCTGGCCACAGCAATATGAGGCTGAGAGATGCTTCATCCTTGAAGTTGTCGGCGAAAAGATTCTCACCATAGATCACATAGGCAGCACATCGGTCCCCGGCCTGGGAGCTAAGGCGATAATAGATATAATAGTTGGAGTGGCGGACAAAAAGACCGCAGATGAGATCCTTGAGGCTATTATGCCCCAGGGATATATCCACAAAAGCCGGGGAGAGGACCCTGACTGGTTCTACTGTGTTTGCCGTATCGCCGGAGGAGTCCGCTTTCACTTACATCTGGTCAGGTATAATAGCGATTTTCATCTAAAGCACATCATCTTCAGAGACTGGCTCAGAGTTCATCCGGAGGATGCCAGAAAATATTATGAGCTGAAGCTGGATCTGGCTGAGAGATACGGTCACAATATGGTCGTCTATGCGAATGCCAAGACAGATTTCATTAAAAGCATAGTGGAGAGGGCCAAAAAAT
This sequence comes from Methanotrichaceae archaeon, assembly GCA_963803145.1. Taxonomy (GTDB): domain Archaea; phylum Halobacteriota; class Methanosarcinia; order Methanotrichales; family Methanotrichaceae; genus CAWBKV01. The sequence goes on along the minus strand of CAWDLW010000012.1, from coordinate 52,362 downwards.
AGAACAAAAGTATCAGAAGATCTTGGCCATAAACGGGATCTTCCGAACAAGATAAGCGACTGCAAAGCAGAGCGGAATCCCGATGATCGCCGCCAGACCGAACTTGAGCAATTGCTCAATATGAATTCCACGGAGCGCAATATACATATAATGTTAAGATTTATAGTTTTGGGGCGAGTTCGTTACTCCCCGAATAAGATATATTCGAGTGAGTCGTTATTCATCTCCCTTTTAAGCTTCCTTACTACTGTATATCTAATTATATAATATATTAATGTTGACCCTACGTCCATTCCGACTATGAAAGCATTGATGGCTGCGGATGATACTCCATAAGAACCCAGCACAACTGCTGTGATTACATCTATTGCAAAAACCGCAATTATTATAATTAGTGCCGTACTGACGGCTACCAGAGCATCGAAGAAATTTACTGCTTGAGGTTAGCGCGCCCTACTGTTGCAGCGGGGGTCCACCGCGTACGTATGCCGTTTTATCTAGTACACCCAGCCAGTCGAAATCGGTGAAGCTTTGAGGAGTTAGCGGAAAGTAGGTCTGGTTCTTCATACTGCCAGATCGAATCGGAAGAGCTGCTGTTTCCGAGGCGGGAAGCCCTTCTCCTTTATGAGTTGGAATGAACATCACTGGCCCTGGTACTGAGGTCAGTCTCGCCTCAAGAGTGCCAGCTTCGGGCTCGCCGATGCCATTGGCATCAGAAGTGCCCATTGCCGTTCCTATGACGGCATAGCGTGAGCCGAGCATCTCACTCAACTGCGCTCCAGCTGGCCACCAAATAAGTAGATCAGCGCCCAGTTGCCATTGTGCCTTTCCACGCTGTAGATGGCTGTTGTGAGCGAATGCCAGCACCTTTCCCCGATCAAGCTCACGGGACACAATGTACTCAAGATTATCTGCCATCATCACATCACGAAGGCCTAGACCCTCGACAAGCCTTTCGCCTGGTTTGCTGGATGTTCGGGCTAGTACGGCATGGTAGTTCAGCAGCTGCCGTGCAGCCGTTGCATAATGCACTGCCTCCAAATAACGGCTCTCATCGCCTTTAGCCACCAATTCGGGACGGCGTAAGCGCAGTTCCATAATGAGATTCTCCGTTTCAATCCGGAGCGCCGTAGCAGCTGGTGACAGGCCTATCGACTTCGTCGGGTCCATCATTGCAGCAGGATTCTCCCAATAGGCATCCTGGCCAAGAAGCGGATCTATGCGTCCTCTATGCTTCTCAGAGCTGGCACTATCAATCGAGGCAAGATAATCGAGAACAAAATGCAGAAGCTGTCTTGGGCTATCGGTGCTCATCATTTCTGTCGGACTATCGAAGCCGTAGAACTGTAGTTTGATGCTATGTGAAGGATGAGCATTGTATGCCCTCATCCACTCAACAAGCTCTCGATTCGCCTCAAGCTTGCCGAAGCCATGGCTAAATCCAATCTCCTGCACAGCTTCATACGATGCCGGACCTCTACCGGCCACGTATTCATTCACTACATGCGCCCGAGGGAAACTACTCTCAACGGCAATAGCGCTGTAGCCATGTGCCTCAACCAGGCGCTGGAAGAGCCGGTTGCGGAGTATGAGAATATCCTCTCCGCCATGGAGCGCCTCTCCGAGGCCAAGCAGCTCAACTGAGACACCAAGGGAGGCGATCACCTTATCGACAGTGGCGTTGAAGGTTTTGGGGGAATCGATGGAGAAAGGAATTGCCTCACGTGCAATCCAATCATCAAGAGTTGCGTGTGCGGGAGTGAGACGAGACATGGATTGTATTATCGCCCTTTTAGGACAAATGTGTTGTTATTCTACGATCCAGCTAAAGAATCTCAATGCATTAACCCTTAAGTTGCGGTTAGTTTGGTCATCTGATGGTATATCCCTCAATAGATACATAAGCTCCCATATATTTGAAAAGAATTTTAAAAAGATTGGCCTGTGCCTATCTATAATATATAATAACCTCGCCGCCGGGATTCGCTTTATTTGCCACCTCGGCACGTTGTCTAGAGTTAGTCTCGATAACTTTAGGCGACCAGCTTACTTTCGGGTTTATTGTTCCAGTCTTGATGTCTATCGCTTGAAATGATGTGAAAGGCGTATTCGGGTAATCAGGACTTCTGCAACGTTTGCCCGGTGAATAAACTTCCAGAGCTTGGCAACATGATGTGAGTTCATTAAAGGTTGTCCAGAGGCACGTTTGGGCAAATCCCCGAAATTCGCATTTATATTGAATTAAATCTTCCGATTGATATCCAACTGAAATAATCCCATATAAGACATCACCAGGATTGACTGGGATAAGTTGACTAGAGCAAGCATGTCCTCCTCGTTCAACGAACCAACTCCCAATCCCCCAGAAGTCGCCACCACCGATATCAGAGACTCCCCATTGCAAAACAGGTTGAAGTATCCAGGTGCGATCCGGGTTCTGGAGACCGTTAAAGAGATAGATTAGCTGATCCGATTTTGCCTCCGGCGGAGGTGGAACGACCCAGGTGGTGCTGAAATAAGTTATGGGGTTTCCTGTATCGTTGTCCCATTCAGCCCAAGCGATCCACCCTGGACCAAGTTCATCACTTGACTCGGGGATGGCTTCGTCAAGCCTCACAGACGCATCCTCGGGGGGATGCATAGCTAGATCAAAATCCTCCTTGACACGCCCAGACGGACCGATCTTTTGCAGCTTTCCTTCATTTAAGTGCAAACTATAGCCTGGTTCAATCAGGTGTACATTGGACTTTGGCCTGACACCACCAGGAGTCAAGACGAGTTTTTCCTTATTTAATGAAACTTCCTGATGGGACATACAACTGCCCCTCCTTATTTTAGCTGTTATACCCAAGTCCAATATATATGCTTATCTTTGGTATTCCCTTCCATGTGAGAGTTAAGGTTCTAATAACAGTGGTTCCCAGAAGGGTACACTCAATTCTATTTTTTCAGTTTTCCTTCGCAGATACCTTATAGGATAAGAGTGTATGCTGGGGAACAACGGTCGAAATCAAGCACGAGATCCTCGAAGGCGTCATCAGGATAGGCTTCACCTCGGCTCTTAAAATAGCCCAAGACCTCTTTCTTAGCGGTCTCATAATCGACATCCCCGCATTTTATTACTTTGATCTCCGATAATCGATGCCTAATAGCATCTCTCACAAAATTGGACTCATTTAGATAAACTCCAGCTTCAATCAATTCCCGGATCTGTGCAGCCCCAGCCGCTGCGATCTTAGCTCCTATCGATACCGAGGCAGGTTGGATCGTCTTCTTTATTCAACTCACCTGGAGATCTAATATTGGTATACTAAGTTAAAAGGCATCGTCCATATTTTTAGGCTCGAAAGGCTAATGGCATACTTTTTGGGAGACCCGCGCGTCTGGGGATCTCGCGCGAAGGCGGTGACGGGGCGCGCTCAGGCGCCGCGCGGGCTGCCCCTGACCCCGCAAGCGGGGAACATATCTATGAGAAGCATTTGACGGTTTTTCAATGATAGATCATCAAAACTCAAACAGCGACTTCTGTCTTTTGCTAGCTTTATCTGCCACCGTCCTAACGTTAGGGTCCTTCTCAGGCTCCGGATCATCCTTTGGTTTCCCAGACTTCGAGGGCCTTCCCCTTCTGGGCTTTTGAGGCAATTCCTCGGCCTTGGGTACAGAAGTTATAGCAGGCTTTACCTCCGCTCCTGTCTCCTCCAATGTCCCTTCCGATGTCTTCTCCAGCGATCTCTCCTCAGACCCACGCCATGAAAACTCTATGTCCTCGATGCGCTCCTCTTCGCGTAGCCTTTGTGCCTCCTCGAAGATTGTCTGCACCTTCTTGGTCGTCGAGGTGCTTCCCATTAATAGAGCGATCTCTTCAGCATCCAGGCCAAGCTCGGCTGCAACCTTCGGCGCAAGCCTCTTGTCCTTCAGCAATAGTCCGATAAAGCCCATCAGCTCAACCCTGGCATAGGCGATGGAAATGTGGCATTTCTGGGCAATCTTCTTTGCAGCAGAATCGCGAACGCTGCGGGCCTTGCGGCTCTGGCCCATCCTGCGCCACAGCCCGGGCGGCCTGAATGCAATATAGCCGTGCCTGCGATTCTCCCTGGCAGCCTGAACTCCTCCAGTCATGAGGAAGCTCGCATAGCGCCAGAGGCCATAGTTCTGTCTCCGGCGCACCCTGCCGAGAAAGACGTCGGCTCTTGAAAGGCGATCGTATCCCCTGAAAAGATCTCCGCCTTCGTAGACAAGCGGCATGTTCTCGTCTATCCATTGAATAAGATCCTCAGGGCTCTCATCCAAACTGTATGACCCTTTCATGGCCTCAACTGCATTGCTTCCTTTGAATATGATCTCCAAAACTTTGAAGATTGATGATTTGACATCTCGCTCTGCAGTTGCGACATCCTCAAGCTTCAGCTCCGACTGGCCCTCTGCTGCTGCCTGAAGGTCGTTGATCGCGCTCCTAAGGTCTCCTCCAGCCCGCTCAGCGATGAGCTGCAGTGCATCAGGATCGCAGGAGATGTCCTCATTCTTGCAGATCTCACGAAGCGCAGCAGCTACGGTGCTAGTGTGGATGGACCTGAACTGGATGCCCTTTGTGGCATCACGCAAAGGCTTCTCAATTTCATAGTATTCATTTGCTATCAGGATAACGGGCTGGCCTGTGCTTCGCACCAATCGGAGCATTGCAGCAGCACCGCCCCGATCGGCATTCCCGTGGAGGTTGTCTGCCTCATCCAACACCACCAGCCTTCTGTGGCCCGAAAAAGTGCTGCTCTTAGATGCCGGGCCTGCGATACTATCTATTGCTCCCGCGGTTCGTATGTCGCTCGCATTCATCTCGACATAGTCCCAATCCATCTCGCGAGCCAATGCGAGAGCAGCTGAGGTCTTTCCAACGCCTGCAGAACCATAGAGGATGACCGCCCCGGTGATTGGAGATCCAGCTTCCCAGGATTCGGCCCATCCGCGCAGCTCAGATACGGCTTTATTGTTTCCCAGTATCCCCTTGAGCGATTCAGGCCTATATTTCTCAGTCCATTTTATCGCTTTCCGCTCTGTCGCATCAGGCATTTACCAACTCACCAGACGCCCTCTCTTCCGGTCATCTCTTTGATCTCGATCTCCCAGATTGTCATCTCCATCTTCTCGAGATCTTCCTTCTTGAATTGCTTTCCAGCATGCCCTCCCAAATCCTTGTTGGTAAAGGCACTGAACATCCTGGCCTTGGCTTCGATATCTGATGAAAGGCTGACATTTCCATAGACAACGACGCTTGACCATCGGTTTTTATCCAAGTGATCTACCTCAAAGCAGACAAACGGATTTTTCGTTACAATCTCAACCTTCTTTCCTCCTCCCCTTGAATGAAGGTAAATCCTGCCGTTTGAATAAACATATGACATAGGAACGATGTAGGGCATATCATTCAGAGATAAGCCCAGCCTACCGTATCTGCCTGCGGACAGCAGAACAGCGCACTCCTCAGATGATAGCTCCCTAGGCTTCATGCCTCAGACTTTGGCTCTATTGGATTAAATCTATATCCATTTTCTCTGGCTATATCTTTTGGCCAGGTCTGCCATCGGTTTATCGGCTCATCGTTTCGTCGATTCACTCGTTGATTTATTGACTGCCTCGCGATACAATCGCGCCTATAATCAGGAGGAACATTCCCAGGACTATCAATGGCACTCCGAGAAAGCCGGTCTCTATATGCAACCTGGAGGACCCGACTTCAGCGCTTATGAGTGTAAAATTATGTTCCTGGATATCTTTGCCGTTGTTCTCCATCATCTGCACACCCAACAGCGCAATGCCCGCAATAACGATGAGGATGCCCGCCAGTATGGCAATAGTGTTCCCCATTCACTCAGACCTCCCTATGAAGTAGAATGCCGTCAGGCGTATAATCTTTTGCCTACTACTATTATCGAAGTATAATTATCAATCTCAGATAATTTATGGTTTATTCCACGAAGGTCGCTGTAATCGATGTAATAGTTAACCTTATAATAAAAGGCAGCAAACGTCTACATAATGAGAAGGCTGACTGCATATGTCTCAGGCAGAGTCCAGAGGACGGGCTATCGTTCCAGAGTTGTCGAGATCGCCAGGATTCTCGGCATCAAAGGATCTGTCCAGAACCTTGATGACGGCAGGGTGAAGATAATCGCTGAAGGAAGCGTAGCAAACCTGAGGGCCTTTGTTGATGCCATTGACATAAAAGATTCCCTTATCCATGTCTACTCTATAACTCAAGAGTTCTCGGATGCAACCGGCGATTATGAGGCATTCTATAAGCTTGTCAACCGAGGCGAAATCGATGAGCGCCTGGATCAAGGCGCTGCAATCGTGAAAGATCTCATAGTAGTAGTAAAGGATGGCTTCCAGGATATCGGCGGAAAAATGGATAGGGGCTTTGGCGATCTGAGCGGAAAGATGGACTTGATGCTTGGGAAGCAGGGCGAGCTGCTGGATGAGATCAAAGGCGCGAGGTGCGATTTCAAAGGCTATCTGGATAAAAGGTTCGAAAAGGTTGAGGGCGAGATGGCCGAGATAAAAGGCGCCCTAAAGGTCAAAGGCATAATCTAAGTTGCATCATCTATTCATAGATTTTTCCTAGCGACCAATCTCTTGTTTTATCTATCTATAAGGTCATACCATACATATTGATCCAAGATTTTCTTTGTGTCTTTGAGGTTTTTGTTTGTTCGTTTTGTCGCAAAGATGAACAAATGCTATTTCAGTTCCAGCTTAACACCATTTGAGCCATCGGGTATAGTCCTCTCCAAAAAGGTTTTACCTTGGCAAAACATTTCAGTTGGGGATGTTCAACAAGATCCTGATCGCCAACCGCGGGGAGATCGCCATAAGGATCATGAGAGCCTGCAGGGAGCTTGGCATCTCGACAGTGGCAGTCTACTCCGAAGCAGATAAGAATGCCCTGTTCGCCAAGTATGCAGATGAGGCTGTTTACATTGGGCCCGCGCCTTCGTCCCAAAGCTATCTGAAAATAGATAATATCATCAATGCCGCACAGGAGACGGGCGCCGAGGCCATTCATCCAGGATACGGCTTCCTTTCCGAGAACACCCGCTTTGCCTCTGCTTGTGAGCAGAACGGCATAGTATTCATAGGCCCGCCGAGCAGCGCCATAGATGCTATGGGTTCTAAGATCTCAGCCCGCAAAACAATGAAGGAGGCAGGCGTTCCTATTGTCCCTGGCATTGAGGAAGGCATCTCTGACCCCGAGGAGGCCGCAGATATCGCAGATAGCATAGGCTATCCCGTCATACTGAAGCCTGCTGCAGGAGGCGGCGGAATAGGAATGAAGATTGTCGATAACCGCGACGATCTCGGCTCAGCGCTGAGCTATTCTCAGACAGTGGCTAAAAGCGCCTTCGGAGATGACACAATTTATATCGAAAAGTACCTGACAGAGCCGAGGCATATTGAGTTCCAGGTGCTGGCAGACAAGAAGGGCAGTACAATATACGTCTCCGATAGGGAATGCTCTATCCAGCGCCGGCACCAGAAGCTCATCGAAGAATCTCCTTCGCCTGTCATGACTCCAGAACTTCGTGAAAGGATGGGCTCCATAGCGGTTAAGGCTGCAAAAGCTATAGGCTATGTAAGCGCAGGCACTGTAGAGTTCATGTATTCCCGTGGCGATTTTTACTTCCTGGAGATGAATACGCGACTTCAGGTCGAGCATCCTATAACTGAGATGGTCACCGGCGTGGATCTGGCAAAAGAGCAGATTCTCATCGCATCTGGCGAAGATCTCGGTTTCTCTCAGGACGAAATGCAAATACACGGCTGGGCCATCGAGTGCAGGATCAACGCCGAGGACCCATTGAATGACTTCATGCCCTCACCTGGAAAGATCAAGAGGTACAGAAGCCCTGGAGGACCGGGAATCAGGGTTGACAGCGGCGTTTATACCGGATACGTCATACCTCCATATTACGATTCACTTATATCCAAGCTTGTAGCCCATGGCAGAGATCGAAAAGAGGCCATAGCCAGGATGGAGCGCGCCCTCTACGAGTACATAATCGTGGGCGTCCAGACGAATATAATATTCCATAAGGCAGTTCTCAGAAATGATAGGTTCAGGCGCGGAGATATCAACACTCATTTCATCAAAGATGAGAACATCATCGAGGCGGTCAAGAAAGTAGCATCAGAAGACTATGAGAAAGGCAAATCGCTCGCATCCGCGCTCGGTGCAGATAACCGCAAGGTAGCAGCGATCTCTGCAGCCGTCGGATCTTATATGTCGATGAATAAATCAAAGGAGAAGAGCTAGCTTGGGAAATGAGGAAACGCTCGATTATCTACGATCGGGATCATGGGTATCGGGAGAAGAGATGGCCCAACGACTGGGCATCTCCAGAGCCGCAATCTGGAAACAGATAAAGAATCTCAGATCAAGAGGGTATAGGATTGAATCCTCGACCAATAAAGGCTACAGGCTGGCTTATAGCCCCGATATTCTCGATGCTAGCCGGATATGTTCAGGACTTAATACCAAGTTCATAGGCCATAGCGTTCACTGCTATCAAGAAGTTAAATCTACAAACGAGGTCGCAAGGTCCATAGCCAGAAGCTGCGATGATGGAACAGTAGTTCTGGCAGAAATGCAAACTGAAGGCCGAGGCCGCATGGCCAGAGCTTGGGCTTCGCCGCCCGGTGGCATATGGATGAGCCTTATTCTTAAACCGAAGATTGCACTTGCCCATGCCTATAAAGTCAATATGGCCGTCAGTGTTGCACTTTCAAAGGCAATTGCCGGCCTTTATGGCCTAAAGACGAGCATAAAATGGCCTAATGACCTGCTCATAAACGACCGCAAAGTTTGCGGTATACTGATGGAGATCAGCGCCGAGATTGATATGCTTGAGCATGCCATCGTCGGAATAGGCATCAATGCAAACGTTGATGTCAAGGCTTTTCCCAACGAGTGGAATGCAACATCGATTTCGATGGAGCTTGGCTCGGAGATATCGAGGGCTGATCTGATACAAAGAGTCCTTGCGGAGATTGAGGATGCATACTACAAGATTGACTCACAGGAGATCTACCATGAGTGGTGCGACAGATCAGCGACTCTCGGGAGGCGTGTGAGAATTAATTCAGCTGCAGGCGATTTCGATGGCGAGGCAGTATCCTTATCAGAGGATGGCGCTCTGCTAATTAAAGCTTCAGGAAATCTGTTACGTGTAGTTGCAGGCGACTGCATCCACCTCAGAAATCTGCGCGGAAGTGAGACAGCTTGAGCAAGAAAAAGGTTCAAGGGATAGCAAAAGACACATTGGATTTTATCCTTGAGGCATCAAAATCCTCAATGCCCCATGAGTTCGCAGGCCTTCTTCAGGCTGATAAGGAGATAATTACAGAGGTTCTCGTCATTCCGGGAACTGAGTCCTCAAGGATGAGCGCTCTTATCAGACTCTATATGCTTCCGAACATCATGGTAGTCGGCTCTGTTCACAGCCACCCCTCGGCAAACATAATGCCCTCGCAACAGGATCTTATTTTCTTCTCACGGACTGGCGACTATCATATCATCGTCGGCCCGCCATTTAATGAGCGCAGCTGGGCATGTTACAACGTTTTAGGTGAACGCCGAAGCCTGCCTGTGCTGGATGTCGAGTTTGAAGATGATGGCTTTGATGACGAAGATATAGATGACGACCTTTATGAGGGAAATCATTGACTCGCGTAATGGCAACAGGCACATTTGATATCCTTCATCCGGGCCACCTGCTTTATCTGGAGGAGTCAAGGGCGTTTGGCGATGAGCTTGTAGTAGTAGTGGCAAGGGATGTAAACGTGAAGCATAAGCCCAAACCAATTATTCCAGAGGACCAGAGGCTGATGATGGTCAATGCACTCAAAATCGTGGATCTTGCGGTTCTTGGGCACGAATCAGATTTTATGATACCCGTTGAGCAGCTTAAGCCTGATATTATAACTCTCGGGTATGACCAGCATTTCAACCCAGAAGTTCTTCGAGCGCAGCTAGACGGACGCGGACTCAGCCCCGATATTATAAGGATCGAAGTCCATGATCCTTGTGCTCTCTGTAAATCGAACAGGATCATCAACGAAATTCTTGAACGCAGTAAAGATCTGTAGATGAATTGCCGCCAGATACTTATATAGATCTCTCAATTCCCTGGCCTGTATGGCCAAAGTTGCAGTTGGCGGCACCTTCGATCCTATTCATGATGGGCATATCGTCCTTCTCAGCAGAGCCTTTGAGCTTGGCAAAGATGACGAAGTGGTCATCGGACTTACCTCAGATGAAATGGCCCATAGCACCAGAACTAGGCCAGTCCAGGATTACGAGACAAGGCTGAAGAACCTGAAGGAAACTGTGAGAAAGGCATTTGGGATTGATGATGTCAGAATCGTGAAGATAGATGATAAATGCGGATCATCGATCTATGAAGACTTTGATTACATCATCGTCTCTCCTGAAACGCTTCCTATGGCGCTGAAGATCAACCGATTCAGGGAGAAGAGAGGCATGAAGCCCCTAAAAATATCGATGATAGAATATAAGCTTGCTCAGGACAACGAGAGAATAAGCTCGACTCGAATTTCCGAGGGTAAGATTGATCGGCATGGAAGGCTTTTGGCCGAAGACTGAATCTAGATGCTTCTTATGCCTTTTCGAATCTCCAAGTATATGGATCTGAATGTATTTCCTATAAAATATCTTGGCGGTGTCCTCCTGCCAATTATCCGCGTGTAACCTCTGCGAATCGCCCGGATCGCATCATCTGCGTCTTCCGCATCGATTTCCGTGACCCCAAGGCCCACGGTCTTTGCAAAGTGCGAATCGCTCCCTGCAACCATCGGTAACCCTTGTTTTCTTGCACCGATAGATGCCCGAGCATTGGCTATTCCGAAGAGATGCTTGGAGTTGTAAACCTCTACTGCATCGCACTTCGGTATACGGCCAATGGCATGTCTGAAGGGGTGATATGGATGCGGAACTACTGCTATTCCGCCAAAATCGTGAGCTATATCGACGGTCTCCTCGGGGCTCATCCCCTTTCGAGGCAGATCGCTAACACCCAGGACTAGCAGGTGGCCTTCAGCCGTTGTGACCTCAGCGCCTGGAATCAGGACAATATCAAGCTTCAGATCTTTGATAATCTTACGGGCAGCGATCGAGCCCTGCATAGTGTCGTGATCTGTTATTGCAATTCCATTCAATCCGCATTTGACGGCTTGTTTTAGTATTGTCTTGACATCATCATGGCCGTCAGAGCAGTTCGAATGGACGTGAAGGTCAAATCTACCTGGGCGCTTAGCAGTAATCTTCGATACCTCCAAAGTCTATCGTGCCTTCATGAGTGGATTTCCAGACGGGAAACGATATATTCATATTTATACTCGATCCCGCCGTTATACCTGATCCTGCCGCCAAAAATGAAGTTCGATAGTTGGCTAGAGGCGTCAATTTTTCCAAGATGGCTTTCCTGGCGCGCTCCAACGCCCGCGCAGGCTGCCCCTAACCCTCATCGGGGGAAGGTTTTGGAAGCGCAGACTATAAGGTTCCCTCGCGAGATAGACGATTCCCTTACCTCGAATATGAAAGAATTATCAGCCGAAAGGATAAATTGATAATAATCATATTTACACAGTTAAATATAACGACAAATATCGCACTTCCAGCTAATCGAGCTTAGAATGCAGAGGAGAATCTTCTTATATTCGAATTATAAGTCAGTAAAATATTTTAGAGGCGTTCATAATGGATGATCTAAATACCTCAGAAGGATCGATGGATGAGGATTACGTTTGGAGATGTTGCAACAGGTCTGGAGAATATGCTTGATTTATATTTCCCGATAGACCGAAAAAAGCTATTTGAGCAAAACGGAATGTGAATATCTATAGCTGTTGGGGTCGGGGTTAAAATGACTGCTGATGACCTTTCCCAAAGGATTTCCGTGCTCTCTCATCGTTTAGAGAGCATCCAGGCAGAATTTATAAGTGAGCCAGCAAAAGCGCCCGAAATTCTATCGGATGCCCTGGAGAGTCTGCACTACAGCCTTGAGAATCTATTGGTTGCAGAGAAGATGCTCAAGCGCAAAAACGAAGAATACATTGAGTCTGCGGAGGGGAGCACTGATGCCCTGACCATGATGCATTCGCTGCAGGTCCACCAGATAGAGCTGGAGATGCAGAATGAGGAGCTTCGGCGGGTGCAGGCAGAACTTTCGGTATCCAAGAGTAAGTATCAGGATCTCTATGAGTTTGCACCTATCGGCTATTTGACCCTGGATGGTTCCGGTAAGATCCTAGAGGCAAATCTTACCAGCGAATCTCTCCTGGGAACGGAAAGAGTGCACCTGGTGAACAACCGATTCCAGGCATACTTAGACAAGAACTGTATCCTGGAGTTCAATTCCTTTTGCAGCCGTGTTTTGGAGTCGGGCAAAAGGCATGCAGCCGAGTTCGAGCTGAATTACACCATAAAGAACAGGGAAGTCCATCGTTGGGTGTTATTAGAGGCTCAGCCAATGCGAGGGGATATCTGCCGGGGCTTTAAGATGGCGGTTATCGATATCACTGAGCGCAAGAAGGCAAAGGAGGCGTTGCAGAAGAGCGAAGAGAGGTACCGAACACTGTTCAACAGCGCAGCAGATGCCATTGTGATACATGATTTTGAAGGTCATTTTCTGGAAGTCAATGATCAAACTGTCATGCGCCTCGGATATTCAAAGGATGAACTGCTCGGATTGACTCCTGAAGACATCGATTGTCCGGAGAGCGCTCTTAAGGTAAAATGTAGAATTGATGAAATTTTACATAAAGGGTTTGGCATTTTTGAATCTGTTAACAAGACGAAGGATGGAAGGCTCCTGCCCGCAGAGGTTCACGCTCATCTGATCGAGTATGAAGGCAAAAAGGCTATCCTGGCCATATGGCGAGACATTTCCGAACGCAAGCAGGCCATGAAAGAGATAGAAAGCCTGGCAAGATTTCCAGACGAAAACCCCAATCCAGTTTTGAGAATAACAGCAGACGGCACCATCGCCTATTCAAATTGCTGCAGTGCTCCGCTGCTGGAGTTATGGGGCTGTCAAGTGGGTCAAAGATTGCCGGAAGATTTTAAAAATCTCGTCCTGGAGTCACTCGGTTCTGGAAAGCTCAACAAAATCGAAGTTGTATCTGGCGGCAGACTCTTTTCGTTAGACATAGTTCCAATCCCAGAGTTGGATTACGTTAACATCTATGGGCGAGATATCACCGAGAGCAGGCGTGCAAAAGTGGCATTACAGGAAAGCGAGAGCAAGTTCCGTGAAACTGTAGCACACCTGGATGAAGGATATTACAGAGTCACCCCAGATGGGCTGTTACTTGACCACAATCCGGCATTCAACCAGATCTTAAGCATTGATATCTCCAAGGATATGAAAGGAGCAAAGTTACCGGACTTCTGGCAGAATCCTGATGAGAGAATTAAATATCTGAACGAGTTGATGTCCAAGGGATTCATCAGCAACTACCTGATAAATGCGAAGACATTCAGCAATGAAAAGATAGTCGTTCTTGCAAATTCCCATCTAGTAAAAGACGAGATGGGGAGAGTGTTGGAAATAGAAGGTACTTTCACAGATTTCACCGAACGCAAGCGAGCTGAGGAAGCTCTCGAGGCAGAGAAGGACAGGGCAGAGCAATACCTGAATACCGTCGAAGTCATCCTTGTCGCACTTGACGCCGAGGCACGAATAACGCTGCTCAACCGGAAAGGCTATCTGGTTCTTGGGTACGAAGAGGGCGAGCTTACAGGCAGGGACTGGATCAAGACTTGCCTGCGACCCCAAGACCATGAGGCAGTTCACGAGGTTAACAGGAAAATCATCGCCGGCGAAATCGAGCAATTTGAGTACTATGAAGGTTACATTCTCAACAAAAATGGCGAAGAGCGTTCTATAGCGTGGCATACAACGATTATCAAAGACGAAGAAGGCTGCATTATTGGCACCCTCAGTTCCGGAGAAGACATCACTGAACGCAAGAAAGCTGAGGATGCGCTACGAGATTCAGAGAGCAAACTGGCTGCCATTATTGAGTTTCTCCCAGATGCAACATTAGTCATAGATAACAATAAGACGGTAATTGCTTGGAATCGTGTCATGGAAGAGCTGACTGGGATCAAGGCCCAGGACATCCTCGGCAAAGAGGACTATGAGTATGCTCTGCCATTCTATGGCGAGAGAAGGCCTATACTTGTAGACCTGGTGCTCGAACCCGAGTCCGAGATCGAAAAAAGGTATTTTGACTTGAAGCGGTCTGATGGCACCATTGTTGGACATATATTCACGCCCAAATTGAAAGGGGTTGGTGCCTATCTTTGGGGTGTAGCTTCCCCAATATATGACATCCAGGGAAAGATAGTTGGGGCTATCGAGTCCATCAAGGACATCACTGAACAAAAGAGGATGGAGAAAGATCTGCAAGAATCGAAGGACTATTTGAACAAAATAATCAACTCCATTGGCGACCCGTTATTTGTCGAGGATAGACAGCATAGAATGACCCTGGTAAATGATGCTGCATGCAGGCTTTTTGGTCGCCCTCGAGGGGATCTCCTGGGCAAGACCGCTAGCGATCTCTTTCCCTCGAGAGAGATGGTCGAGATCTCTTGGAAGACGGACGAGGTGGTTTTCAATAAGGGCATTGAGGTTACAAACGAGGAGACAAACACCTACGCAGATAAGACCCTAACAGTCCTCGTCAAGAAGACACCTTATACCGATCATGCAGGGAATCAGTTCTTGGTAGGCATAACTAGGGACATAACAGATAGAAAGCAAGCTGAAGACAAGATCATAGCATCTCTAAAAGAGAAGGAAGTCCTCCTCAGAGAGGTTCACCATCGTGTCAAGAATAACCTGCAGATTATCTCCGCCCTTCTTTCCTTGCAATCATCATGCCTCGATGATGAGGACCTCATAAAAATCTTCAGGGATAGCCAGAACCGTATCAAATCCATGGCTTTAGTCCACGAGAACTTGTATAGATCAAAAGATTTCGGCAAGGTTGACTTCAATGAATATCTAGGGCAGCTGGCCTCCCATTTATCTCAATCTTATGGTAACCTTGCAGGCAAGATCAACTTTAAAGTAAATTCAGAAAATGTTTATTTGAATATAAACATAGCTATTCCCTGTGGCATGATAATAAATGAGCTGGTCTCCAACTCATTTAAGCATGCCTTTCCGGATGGCAGGAACGGTGAGGTCTGCATAGATCTTAGTTCTGAGGATGATAACTTTACGCTCGTTGTAAGTGATAATGGGGCAGGGATCAAGGAAGATCTGAATATCAAAGATTCGAAGACTTTAGGGTTCAGATTGATAGATACCCTTGTCAAGCAAATTGATGGCAAGATGAGACTCGATACAATCAATGGAACTAAATGTGAGATTCATTTCAAAGGGCTGAAATGAGGGTTAGAGAATCGAAAACTATTTTTGAATTTTTTTGATAAGACACCCTTTTCAGATCTGCAGAGAACTAATTCGAATTTCAGGCACCGAATCTTGGAACCTTATGTATACATAGTGCACATATATTAACACGAATTAATCATAAATATCTATTAAGTATATGGAAGCGATTATGAGGAGAATAGATAAAATAGAATTATTCACTCTCTCTTTAAACGCGGCTAAAGCGCGTAAGTTCAGAGCGAATAATGAATGTTCAGAGAAAATTGAGAGCAACGCAATTACCTCTTGTTCAGCCTTGGCTGAAAAACCTTTAATTTGACACATCCTATCTCCAATAATGCGTATAACCTGCAAAGCAGTAATCCTCGGTTCCTCCAAAGATCAATCGTGCATTCATGAGTGGATTCCAGACGGCAAACGATATGTTCATATTTATACCGATCCCGCCGTTATACTCGATCCCACTGCCAAAAGGCGAAGTTCAAGAGTCTGCCAAAGCCGCCAACTTCACATTTGGACCAGCTAATATAATTTAAAGCCTACACTTCCTTCTGGGGCTAATACTAATGGTTATACTAGCGCACTCCAACGCCCGCGCGGGCTGCCCCTAACCCTCTCTCCCATGAAAACCTGGTCGATCTCTGTGCCCTCCGAAATCAGAAACAGGATGTACGTTATCCACTCGGTAGGGCGATGTCGCCAGAGGCTCAAGCTCGCTCACGTCGTACTCGGGCTCTTCATATCTGTCACGAACTGCTCAGAAAGCAAAGCTTTGTAAATACAGCCTGCGAATAATATCCCTCATGTTCGCCGAATATATTGCTGCAGCTTTAAGGCGGGCCAAGTATGACGCTCTTGAGAACAGCTCTTTTATGGCAACCGTAGAAGGCCTTTCGGGCGTGATAGCCACAGGCAAAACCATCGAAGAGTGCCGGGAGGATCTCATTGAGGTTATTGAAGAGTGGATCACCATAAGACTTCAGAGAGGCCTGAATATACCAGCTATAGATGGTTACACGATAGGCGTCTCTCAGGAGCCGATGGCCGTTGTCTAGAATAGTCCCCGTTCCATATCGAGTCTTAATCAAGAAGCTAAAGAGTTTGGGACTTGAGGGCCCGCATCAGGGCCGCAAACATCCTTACATGGCTAAAGGAGACATCGTTATCGTCCTGCCGAATCCTCATCAAGGCGAGGATGTAGATGTGAAGCTTATCAAAGAGATTCTCAAAGTTGCTGGCATCTCTCGTGAGGAGTGGTTTTCTGCTTAAACAGTTCATGGACCCTTCAGAGGAAACGGATTCTGAGCAATTAGGTCTATCAGTAGCAAAGTTAAGTTTACACTTGTCCTTCTGGCTAACGGCTGGTCTGAATCCGAGATAATGCTGAACTGAAGGCATAAAGAAGAACGATTTCTGAATATCGAAACGGCTTTATAAACAATATTTGATTTGAGACTGCTTCTACTTCAAGAGCCTACACTTCCTTCTGGGGCTAAAACTAATGGTTTTCCTAGCGCGCTCAGTCGCCGCGCGGGCTGCCCCTTACCCCTCGCTGGGGGAAGGTTCTGGAAGCGCGGGCTGTAAGTTTGAAGGGAATAAGATGAACCGTCGTCTCATAAAAGGACATTCATCCGTAATTATAAACAAACGATAATTATTTGCCAAAAATGCCATGATTCTGAAGTAGGTGTTAAGTCGGGCTAAATGCTATCCCCTTTTTGGATATCGAAGTGCGTACTACCTCCGAGTTTCAATACTGGGTGTACAATTTCTGATTTCCATTATAATCAGAAATTTCAAGCTTTATTGGTTTATGTGCAGGGACGAGACACTTACATCGTTTGTTAGGCTGATTATTCTAAGGACTATGTGAATCTGACCTTCTCGGAGCGTACCATCTATCTTAAAGAACCAGAAAATTTGCCAAAAAGTATACACAACAGTACGGGACCAAGCCGGAACTCAAGCATCTTTCGGCTCGATTGCTCTTGAATCTCCAAGTTCCCCTAAAGACATGGTAGCTTCCATCTGAATATTCCATGCATATGAATTATCCTCAGTACTGAGAGTTCGAATCCGCTGTTCGACTAACCTTGGAGCTTTTTATCTCTTCTAAGGCGTGCGCAGCACTTGCCCGTATATCGGCATTGCTATTATTTAAGGCTCCCAACAAGGGTTCAACTGCGGAAGTACCAAAGCTTGCTAAAGCATTAACAGCCATATCCTTTATGGAATAATCATCACCCATTGCATTTATAAGTGGATATATTGCTGATGTATTTTTTGATCTTCCTAAAGCCCATATTGCGTAATATCTTACGCGAAGCTCGCTATCATTCAATGCTTGAATTAAAGGTTCAACCGAACGGCTATCGTTAATCTCTCCAAGTCCCCAGGCAGCTCTTTCTCGGACACTCCATTTATCATCCTTGAGGGCTCTAATAAGCGGTTCAATTGCTCTTTTATCTTCCAGGAACCCAAGGATATAAGCTGCTCTCCATCGAACCCCTTCATCAGTATCTTCGAGAGCTTTAATGGATTTATTTACTGTTTGATTATCGGTAATAAAATCCAGGTCATAGAACTTAGAAAAATGGTTCAGCGTGGCCGAATAATTAATAGGCGCAGGTGTCATGCCTGCACTACAATTATGGGAGTATAAACCCCATTCTTCGCAAAATGAGCCATTAGGAAACACGCATATACCCACCTCTCCGCCACTTGGGTCCGTTACCAACTTGTCTACACCTCCACATTCACTACAATAGACAGAAGAGGGGTTAGGCATGCCAATTACTGCTGGATTCAGTAGTACAATGTTTAACAGGACAATACTTACTATTAGCACTATCTTCATTTATGCTTCCTCAATAACGACAAGTCCAGTAGCTTTACTGGTAACTTTTGGCCGCACTATTTTAGACAGAGACTATTGATGCTTGTTATATATTAGTTCACTGGTGCGAGTGTAGTGTCCCGAAATTATTACATTGGGAGTGCAGAGGGTCACGAATACCCCGACCTTTAGGTTGGGGATGAAGTGAACCCTCGCCCGGTTTTCATGTTTTTTCAGATTGATCACCAAGGAATCCTTGGAAACCGAAAGTAAAGATCTGATTATTCGGATCAAGAGATCCAGACAACGAAAATTAGACGATTTCTAGATTCCCGAAAACCGATCGGCGTGCGGCCCGCAGCATACCCCACCCTTTAGGGTGGGGTTCTTGATTTTTTGTTTATATGGTACGTTATGATATTCTTCGTCACTCATACGGCTTGCCTGACTATGTAATTGAGATGCTACATTTTCAATATCATTACTGACGTCAATATTTCCAGAACCGCCCCTTGCTAAATTAAATATAGTTTTATCGTCACCGCTAAATGTAATCTTCCCATACTTAAAATTAGCATAAATATTTATCGATAAATTACATAAGCGGCCGATAATTGCCCTATAGGCGCGTCTGGACCGTCTTCTTGATCCGGCATTGATTACTGTAATCGTTAGAAGTCCACCCCCCACCTGCGCCTGCAATAATCCTAAGGAGACTAATATTAAACTCTGCATAAGGATCGACACTATAAACTGATGCGAGGACATATAAAGGACCGATTATTAGACATATGCAAAATAATATTGCTGGATTTCCCACCCATTCTCGAATCTCTTGTCTCCAATTCATATGGTGAAGAATCAATGGGTTACATTATTAGATAGTTTTCCTTGACCTTACTTTGTCTTTTGCGTATTAGATCTTATGTTCTATTACTGGTAATTACAGAAGAGTATAATCAAGACTTCCGCCTTTTGACCTACAGGTATAGTCTTGGGGGCTAAAGACAGAAGCGTTAAAATGTAGGAAATGATATTGCTTCAATTGCAAAATCGGGTGTAAGATATGATAGAACCTGGTGAGCGCCATTACTGGTTATGGGTAACACGCCCTGATGTTTATTTAGATGAAGATGGTAATGACAGAGAAGACCTTGATCCAGATAGCGGTGTAGATTCAGATGGCTGGTGGACCTGTCACAAAGATACTAAGAAGGGTGACTTAGTACTCTTATGGCGTACTACGCCCAAAAAAGATATTGGCTATTTGATTCAAGCAGAAAGTGATGCGTATTCTATCGCTGATGACAACGAGCATGGATGGGAATACGGCTGTGATCACCAGATGTTGTATAAATTTGGGCATCCTCTCAATGTAAAGGACCTACGCAACGATCCATATTTTGATGAGTGGGGCCCACTTAGATGTAGTTTTCAGCGCAGTAGCTTTGAAATATCTAAAAATTATTGGGATAAGCTGAATAAACTAGCAGCAGATAAAAACCCAGGATACCAAGATTTTATCGAGCAAATCCAGAAGGAACCATTTTCAAGAGATATATTAATAGAGGAACAGCTTGAAGAGTTATTGGCTACTAATTTAAAAAATTTAAAAGATTTTGGTCACAATTTAGAAATATACATCGATCCAGCATCAAAACAATCTGGCAGACAGCTCATTTGCAAAGGCAACGGTGGCCGCATTGACTTGCTTTGCTACGATAGAACAAAGAAAAGATATGTAGTAATTGAATTGAAAATTGTCCGAGCTGGCCAAAACACATTTGGACAGATATCTAACTACATGGGATGGGTTCAAAATAGAATTGCAGGAGACGTTCCAGTTATTGGAATTGTAATAAGTAGAGGCTATGATACTAAATTCGAGTCAGCGTTAAGAATAACTGATAGAATCAGCCATATAAATGTCGATGATCTAGGATTCGCTATTGCGTCTTCAAGGAAACCACAAAGATCCCTTGAACCAAACCAAAAAGAGAGTATTAAAGGTGCACCCCAATTAGGAGTAAGGAAAACAAAGTCCAGAGAAGCCTACAAGTGGCTAAAAAAGGGAAATGAACTCTTTGACCAAGGGAATTATGACGAAGCTATAGCTTGTTATGAGAACGTTAATTGAGATAAATCCTAAGAATAAATGGGGATGGATTAACAAAGCATATGCCCTATCGATTCTCACTAAATATGAGGAAGCCCTAAAGATCTATGATAAGGCCATCGAAATAAATCCCCAATCAGCAGAAATTTGGTGCAATAAAGGTTTTGCCCTTAATGAATTAGACAAATTTGGAAGCGCCATAGCAACTTTTGACAAGGCTATTGAGCTAAAGCCGAAGTATGCCGATGCCTGGAATGGCAAGGGTGCAGTTTTAGCTAATATGGAAAGGTATGAAGAAGCTATTGAAGCTTACAATGAAGCCATAAAGATAAGACCAAAGTTTGCCTTGGCTTGGAATAATAAAGGCATGGTCTTGGCGAATCAGGGTAAATATGATGATGCCATGCTGGCACTTGATAAGGCCATTGAGCTAGCTCCAAGAGACACATATGTCTGGTACACCAAAGGCGCTGCCCTCGGCCAACATGGCAAGATTGATGAGGCTATCAAGGCTTATGACAAAGCCATTGAGGTAGATCCTAAGAATGCATCTGCTTGGAACAACAAAGGCGTTTCTCTTGATAAACTAGGCAAGTACGATGAGGCTATCAAAGCCTATGACAAAGCTATCGAGATAGATCCTATGTTTGCAATAGCCCTTAGCAATAAAGGAGAAGCCCTCTTTTCACAAGGTAAGTATATTGATGCCATCAAGGTGTTGGATAAGGCTATCGAGATAGATCCACAAGACGCAAGCGTGTGGAGTATCAAAGGCAATGCTCTTATTAAACTTGACCGTATTATTGAAGCAGATGCAGCCTTCGCCAAGGCCAAGGAGCTGGGATATACAGGCTGATCCCAGCTCTTACCATACTAATAGCGATGAAACTATAATTTAGTCAAATTTACTTTTTGTGCTACGCTTTATATACTTAGATCTTTTGTATAACCAACAATAAGGATCAATGGCTTGTTGCTATCGATCATAATTTCTGATTTGTACCATAATCAGAAATTTGATGTAGGACGTGGGCTATCCTGGCAAGCAGGGAGCCAGAAAAATTTCTCACCCTTGCAGAGTTCAACGCTCTATTAAAGGCCGCCAAGGATGACAGAGAGAGATGTATCCTATTACTCCTGGCCGGAGCTGGCCTGCGTGTAGGCAAGATGACCCAGATCAAGGCAGAAGATATTGATCTCAATAAGGGATATTTGCACGTTGAAGCTGTCAATGCCAAGTTCAAGAAGCCTCGTACTGTGGTCCTGCTGCCCCAAGTTACGGAGGTCATAGCAAAGCAGCTTAATGGGCGTTCTAAAGGCTGGCTGTTTTCGAGCTACAATGAAGGGCATATCTCATCAAGGCAGGTCCAGAATATTCTTGATGACATTGCTACTATAGCTGGCCTGCAAGAAGTCAAGCGAAAGGATAAGGCAGGAAAAGACAGGCATCGGATACATCCCCATCTGCTCAGGCATAGCTTTGCCATTTGGAGCCTAGATAGCGGAGTGCCAGTTGGAGACCTTCAGGACCAGCTGGGGCACGCATCTCTAGCCACTACGGGCATATACCTCAAGGCCAGCCCGAACCATAGGCGGGAGGCATATATGCGTTCAAGGCTATCGAATGTCCTTGCAAGAGAGAAGGCTTGAAAACTGAGCCATTTTGATTTTAAAATAGCATTTTTCTTCAGGTTTTTGCATGCCCACAATCTGGACGGAAAAACATTTATCAACAAATAAGTTATAGCGATATTTTAACGTCAAAAAGAAAAAAAAGTTTAAAACAAAAGGCCAAAGAGGGTGAAAATCATGAAAAAATTTTCACAAGTTATTCTGCCATGTCTCATTGCAGCAATATTTTTCGTGCCTTTGGCGATTTCCGTCATTAGCATAAATTTTGATGATGGATGCAGAAGCGACTTGATAGCAAAGAATATCATGGATCAATATGGCCTTAAGGCAACAGCTTTCATTATTGCTAACCCCAAATGCAGCGGTGGAGCCGAGGGCCGCATGAATGCTAGCGAGATCACATTGCTATACAAAGACGGCTGGGATATAGAATCTCACGGATACAATCACAAAAGGCCAGCTGATCTGACCCTCGACGAATTTATGATTCAGTATAACTTATCGCGCGACTTGCTCAACGCATCTTGGCCAACAGTGACTTCGTATGCTAGTCCGTTCGGTTGCGTCACAGGCGAATCCATGAAGCAAATAAAAAAATATTACAAATCGCAGCGCGGAGACTGCCAGGAATTTATTTTCAATATGAGAAATAGCTTTGATAGGTATAATATCAGAGCGTTTGATGTGACCGATGAAATACCAATGTACGAATTTGAAAATACCGTTAATCGGGCAAAAAATCCAAATGTGTGGGCGGTGCTGGTTTATCATAATATATATAACGAACCTAACTCCGCATGGAGCGTAAGTAAAGATTGTTTTAGGGAGCAGATGGCGTATCTCCATCAGGCAAATATCACGGTTCTTACAAATCGCCAAGTATTAGATATGTGGTGCAATGATAATGTAAAAAAAGCAAAATCTCTAAAATAGGATTGATAAAGCAAAAAAATTAATTTTCTCGCCGATCGGGGAATTTTTTTGCATTACCCCAGCAATGCTTATCCATTTCAATGAAAATGGATTGCAAGAAAACCTTGCTGGAAGAAGTTTAATTTCTTGGAAGACAATATAAAATACGAATAAATTTTGCCTCTTTGCCATTACAAGAATATACATCAAGGCCAGCCCGAACCAGAGACGAGAGGCGTATATGCGGTCAAGGCTATCGAATGCTCTCGAAGGAGAGAAGGCTTAAAACAAAGCCATTTCGATTTTAAAAATAGCATTTTTATCAATAACGATCTTAGCACGTTAAGTATGCCTTTGCGCTCCAGATTCTATTTTGCAGTATTCGCTATGCATTGGCATAATTGATCTATATGCCGCGAGCTGGCATATTTGTGCTTACAGTTTATGGAATGAGGGATTATCTAGAAGAGTAGTTAAGCCGATTTTGAAGATCCATGCAACTTATATATTTTTGTGTGGTCAACCGACAGACTAGATACGTGCAACAGGAGAATGGTTCTATAGCTTTTTCCGGTTGCCTAGAAAATGTGATAGAATTAATCGCAAGATAGGCTGCGGCACTGTCGCCACTAATGAATCTAAACATCAAATGAACTAAACTCTGTGATCAATCATGTAGTTATCGCGAATTATGAAGGATGATAACCTTCAGAAAAGCAAGGAATATACGAGATTTCAGCACTCACCCTTAAACTTTCTCAGGCGACGTTATGCACCCGCTCACCGCCGACGCCGCAGCAGTCGCAGGCGATGCCAAATAGACCAGTCCGCCTTTGCCCATCCTGCCTGGGAAGTTGCGGTTGGATGTTGATAGGCATACCTCTCCCTCACCCAGAACGCCCATATGCGCCCCAAGGCAAGGGCCGCAGCCAGGCGGCGCAATAATGGCTCCGGCTTGAACAAAGGTCTCGATTATGCCTGCACTAAGTGCATCGAGCATCACCTCGCGCGATGCGGGTATAATCAAAGTTCGGGCCTTTACCTTCTGATCTCCAATTATCCTCGCTGCGACTTCGAGATCCTCAAGCCGTCCATTGGTGCAGGTTCCTATGAACACCTGATCGATCTCTTTGCCCTCAAGTTCAGTTACAGGACGGACGTTATCCACTCGGAATGGCACTGCCACCTGAGGCTCAAGCCCGCTCACATCGTACTCGATCTCTTCATCATATGAGCCCGGATCAGAATACACGTGGCTGTACTCGCTTCTTGCACGCCCTCGCAAAAAGTCATCAGTCTTTTCATCGGGAGGAACTATAGCAGCTTTAGCTCCCATCTCCACGCCCAAATTGCAGAGCGTCATCCTTCCTGAGATGCTCAGATCCTCAATCGTACTGCCGATATATTCAACAGCCTTGTAGGTTGCGCCATCTGCGCCCAGCTCTCCAATAACCATCAGAGCAATATCCTTGGCAGAGACAGATGGCTTGAGTTTGCCCTTTAATCTGATTGCCACTGTTTCCGGCACCTTCAGCCATAGTCTTCCGCGAGAGTATATCTCTGCCATGTCAGTTGCACCGACGCCAGTTGCAAAGGCACCGAAGGCTCCGTATGTACAAGAATGAGAATCGGCTCCTATTACCAATAGCCCAGGAAGCGCGAATCCCTGCTCCGGCAATACCTGATGGCATACGCCCGAGCCGCAATCAAAAAAGTTGGTTATACATTGCTCGCGTGCCCATGTGCGTACTTCCTTTTGAAGTGTAGCTGCAGTTTCATTGTTCGCAGGCACAATGTGATCGAAGGGCATGATGATCCTCTTCGGGTCCCATACCTTTCTCGATCCCATTTCCTTGAAAGCTTTGATGGCGAGCACGGAGGTGCCATCGTGGGACATGGCATAATCTACGCCGGCCTCAATGATCTCCCCCGGCTCAACCATTTTTTTCGAGCCTGATGCACGCGTAAGTATCTTCTGGCTGATTGTGGGCAAATTTTACCTCTTTTGCCTACCTAGCCGCACCTGATATCATCTTCAGATGGCAGCATGTAAGCAATATCCTCCGTTGGATGCCTATAAAGCCTTGCCCCAAGGCGCTTCTGATCGAGAATGTGCCCAATCAGGCCGATGCTCCTGCCTAAAGCGAACATCCCATTCAGATAGCCGAACCTGACAACCTCGTTGATTTCCTCTGATGAGAATGCTCCGCAAGAGTTCATAAGATCCAGGAAGAGGATGCCTATGCAGCCATCTACATTCAGAATTAGGTTGCCCTTCTTTGCCGTCGTGAGCTTCTCCACCGCTAAAGCGTAATCTAGCAGCTCAGTTCTGGCAAAGTTCTTCCTTGCAAAGTCTATCAGGAGCGTGACGCGCTTATCGGGGTTCTTGACGCTCTTGATTCTGTGGCCTATTCCTGGAATATTTATGCCCTTTCTCTTCATCTCTGTCACGAACTGCTCAGGAGTGAGACCAGCCTCCTTTGCACGCTTGAACTCTCTGGCAGCATCGTCAATTGCTCCGCCAAACCGTGGGCCTATTGTCAGAAGGCCGCTACATAGAGACGAGATAAGATCCTTGCCTGCACAGGATGCAACAATTGCATTATGGGCTCCTGAAACAGCAGGGCCGTGATCTGCGGTGATTTGGATTACAAGCTCAATGAACCTTTTCGCATAATCTGGGAGATCTTTCTTGAACCAGAGAAGTCCAATCACGCCTCCTATTCCCATCTTCTGCTCCATAACATCTGATATGGGCTTGCCTGCGTATAGGAGCTCCTCACCGCTATCATCGGAGATCGTACAGATGAACGTGGTGGGCTTGCGAATCATGCCTGATGACAGGGCTTTGCTGTAGTCTGCAGGCAATCGTGGCACCTCAGGCTCGGCGATATCAGCCGTTATGCCCTGAGACTTGAGCATCTCATAAACCTGCTTTACTGTATCGCCGTAGTCATCGAATGATTTAGGTACATATGCACCAGCGCTGTGAAATGCATCATTCTTCGCCTGCGCCGTCTCCTTCTGAGTATCTGCCTTTGCGCCTGCATGTCCAAACTGTACGCTTGACGGCAGAACGGGCCCGCAGGTTCCGGTAACCCATGCGACAAGCGGCTTTGTGATCTTTCCGGCCTTCAAGGCCTTTATAATTCTGTACTCATCCTCGCCGCCAAGTTCGCCAAGACATGCGATCATCTTGATCTCAGGATTTGCTTCGTAGCGTAAGATATGATCAAGCATCGTCGAGCCCGGATAGCGATCCCCGCCGATGGCAACTCCCTCGTAGATTCCATTCGAATTGCGGGAAATTATGTTGAAAGCCTCGTTAAGCATTCCTCCCGACTTTGAGACAAATCCTACACATCCTGGACGGTAAAGCTTTGAGGCAATAATATTCTCAATGGTTCCTGCAGTATTCCCTATTCTGAAGGCTCCAGCGAGCATCCCGCCTACAGTTGCAGGCCCGATTATAAACTTTTTAAGCCTTCGGGCAGTGGCGGACATTATCCTTGCCTGTCTCTCAGGCACACCCTCGGCTATAACAGCGATTGTTCGAATTGTAGGCTGCTCAAGTGCCTCCATTGTTGTCTCGAAGGCTGAGCGATGTGAGGCAAAGTTCACCATAACATCCGCATCAGGAAAAGCCTTGACAGCCTCCTGTACGGTCTTATACATAGGCAAAATGATCTCCCTTGTTCCCCAGAATGCCTTATGTATCCCTCCACGGCTCGGGTTTATTATTGCAGCAATGCTCGGCATCTCGCGCTTGCAGATATAATCAAAATCCAGCATCCTCTGGATGGCGTTCGTCTGGTAGCCATAGACAAAGGCTGTGGTATTCCTATTGAATAGAGCATAATCCTTCTTAGCAGTAGAAGACTCCATAGCTGAAGGCTTTGCGGCTAAAGCCATCATTGTTATACACCTCCCAAAGCCATAGGAACAATTCTAGTCATATGCGTCTCAGGTCCGTAAACGTCAATTGGCACGCCCAATCTTCCGCCCAGATCACGCATGAGTTTTAATCCGACCTCATAATTCGGCCCGCCTCGGCGCACATAGATCTTAACTCCTGTCTGGCGCAGCCTCTCCTGGTACTCTTCGAGAGCCATAACCACGCCCTTGAATGTGTTCGCAACATCGGTGAAGTTGGCTATTGCACCACCTATTAGCAGAACCTTTCCTCTGGGATCTTTGTCGCGTGTCATAAGGTCAAGAACAGTCCTGGTGTAATGGTATGTCTCCTCTGTATTGGGATCGCCGCTGTATTCGCCATAGTTTGCAAGCTCTCTCGCAAATCCAAGATCGCAGATTGTATCCGCGTAGATTACGCTCGCGCCTCCACCTGCAACCATCGTCCAGATGCGTCCCTTGGGATTCAGGATTGTAAGCTTTAATGAGGCACCAGTCTTTGAATCCAGATCTTTGATGTACAGCTCTTCCTTGGTAAGCGTCCTGCCAAAAGGCTCAGGGAATACGAGTCCTTCCCATCTCTTCCTCTGCCAATACTCCTCTGCATCATCCAGCTTGGCCACAAGGTCCAGAGGAACTATGCTTCCATCAGAAAATGCGAAGGGGTTGATCTCTATGTATGCAAAGCCCGATTCGGAATAAAACCTGTAAAGGGCTTTAATGAATTTATCAATTGCATCGCTCTTATCTCTCAGGCCTGCGGGCAACTTGGATTTTACATCCACCCCGTCGATTCCATCAAGGATATCAACATGGATCTGCACAACCTTGTCCCAGTTCTCCTCGACGCTTATGCCGCCTGCTGGTGAGAAATAGATATTATCGCCATCATAATCTGAGCTTATCGCGACATAGAACTCGATCGTATGATGTATGAAAGGCTCTATTAGGAAGTGGGTCAGCTTGCCTTCGACTCCGCCCACAGTGACTGGAGCACCCATATTCTTCCTGAGGTAGTTCTTAGCATCCTCCCAAGATGCGTCCAGAAGTACAAGGCCATGCTTGCCCCTTTTTCCAAAAAGCTGATCTGGTTTGACAACGAGTTTCTCAGTCTTCAGCCAGGGGTTATCAGCAGGGAGATTGTCTATATCGGTCTCCGGACCTACTAGAATAAGGTGCCCTTTATAAGAGAAATCGCTTAGGTATTCAGGAAGGTACTTGGCCAGCATACGCTTTCCATCATATTCCCTTATGCCTCTCTGTGCCATGTCCAAAACCACCTTCGCCGCCTTAACGCGCTCCTTGTTTACAAACCTTTCTAGGGAAAGAAAGGCTGAAATATTCCATAGCGCTTGGAAACAGATTATGGAGTGCCCCTGCTGCGGAAAAGATTGCCCGAAGCCTGCAGAAGAGATACTGGCAAACATGGACGGCATGTATATGGCATGCCCTAACTGTGGGCCTGAGCCGAATTTGGATAAGGGCAGCCCCTTGAAGGCTCTGCCACCCAAGGTTGCAAGGTGCAGATCCTGCGGCAAGGCTCCACTCGATGCGGTTATGCTTGATGCGCTCCGCACGCTGAAACATGTTGGGCTGCGCGATGAAAGAGATACACTTCGGAGTGTGGGCTCTCCGCTGATAAGCGTTGGCTATCCTCTTGCCTACCCTCCGCGCCTTGGCCCCAGTACTTTGATGATAGCCGGCGAGAGGCTAAACAAAGATGCTGCAGAGAAGATACTTCGCAATGTGCCTGAGATCAAAGGGGTAATCCTGAACAAAGGTGTAGCTGGCGTCTCTGATTCTAAAAAAAAGCCAATCGAGAACGAGCTCCTGGCAGGATGCGATATGCGCTCAGACGTAATCCAGAGCATGTTCGGCGAGCTTGTAATCTACAAGAGCCAGTCTAAGGTGCATATCGAGTTTCCAAGACAAAGCGCGCCAAAGATGAAGATCATCGAAGGGCTCCCTATCGCCGGAAAAGATATCATTGACGGCCTTTGCGGTCCAGGCACACTTGGATTGATGTGCGCCCTTGCTGGAGCTAGGCGCGTTGTGCTGAATGATATCTGGCTTCCTGCAATCAAGAACACTATGCTCAACCTGGAAATGAACAAGAAGATTCTGGGGATCGATGAAATAAAGTATCCAGAGATTCCATCTGATGCATTAGGCCTTGAGCCAGTGCTAGCATGCAGGGCCTCAGGAGCATGTGAGATCGAAGTATATCACGGGGATCTGCTCAGACTGTTTTCCAGGGCCGAGCCTGCGGATTTATGCTTAATTGACCATTTCCCCGGGTCTGGGATTACTGAGCTTCAGGCGGCATGTCGGCGTTGTAAGGAGACAGTAATAATATGAGCAATAATGATACTAAGATGAAATATAACAATCTATCCTTAGTTTGGGATGACTTCGAAGTCATTTTAAAAGCTATAAATTAAAAGAATGGGACAGCGCGGATTCGAACCGCGGTCCAAGAGTCCCAAACCCTCGAGGATAGACCAGGCTACCCCACTGTCCCAAAGGCAGTATTTCTTAGTTATCAGAGGCACTTAAAAGCTTTTTGCTGCACCAATCTTGATAGCTGAGCTCAGGCTATCGCGATTGATCTTTTTCACAAGGTAGGCAGTTGAGATCGCGCCGAACGCAGTCAGGAACCAAAGCTGTATAAGCCTGATCAATATTGAGGCTGCCACTGCGCTATGTGTGGGCACACCGATAGCAGTGAAAAGCGTTATCATGACAATATCAACAAGCCCTATACCTCCAGGAAGGAAGAGCGGGAGCATCTGGAGAAAGATAATAACCGTATAGACTGCGAAGACCGCCCTTAGCGGGACAGAAACACCCATGGATCGAAAAGTGATTGTGGCAACTAGAGTCATGCAAATCCAGCCTACAACAGCCCAGAAGGTGCTGATAAAAAGGGTACGCTTATGAGAAGCTAGTATATTCATGGATTGGTGAAACTGGCTCATGACTCCGCTGCACATTCCCCGGTCTATGTGGACGCGGAAAATCCGTTCGATATGATCTACGGCGGGGAAGATTATCCGCTCCAGCCAGCCATCCGCATAGCATACCCCAAAGAAGCCTATATTCAGACAGAAGAGAATTATCGTTATGCCTGAACAGGTTGCAAGCGTCCAAGCAGGCGTATCCGTAGCTAGGGCCAAATATGCGATGCCCACGATTGTGCCTACGATGAAGGGTATCGCAGTGATTATCCTGGTTGCAGCTACAGTTGCAGATGACTTATCTATCCGCGAGTTTCCGGCAATCTTATCCAGAAAATAGATGCGCGTCGTCTCGCCCGAAAAACTGCCCGAGGGAATCAGGTTGTTCATGAAGATACACGACATGTAGATGAGAAAAATATCCCAAATCGGCACATTATAATCGAACCTCTTGGCGATCTCCTGCCAGGCAAGTGAATCGCCTAGGACGCCTGCCAGGGCCAGCACGATTCCCAGTGAGAAGATAGCAAGATTGACATTGCTAAGTGCCCTTATTATCTCCTGGAAACCTAAGTGATAAAGATAGACAAAATAAACACCCATGCCCAAAACTATCAAAGCTATCGATTTGCCAGGGCGAAGGGTAGGAAGAT
Organism: Methanotrichaceae archaeon; assembly: GCA_963803145.1. Classification (GTDB taxonomy): domain Archaea; phylum Halobacteriota; class Methanosarcinia; order Methanotrichales; family Methanotrichaceae; genus CAWBKV01. The sequence continues at coordinate 21,865 of CAWDLW010000012.1, read as the reverse complement.
TCAACTCACTGCTCACGAGGGATTAGAAGTTCTCCCCGCGATTAAAAGTTTTGCGCCCTTCTCACATCTCGAAAGCTATTTAATACAGGTTATTCAAGCTTAAATCCATGGGAAAGACCGGAAGTATTGAATGGGTTAAAATAAAGAGCAGGAAAGGTCAAGTAAGACAGGTACCAAAGGCTGAGGTACCATATAAGAAGCCCGGCCCTATGCAGAAGTACACATCCGCTGGCGCGAGGGTCCGGAAGATAAGGAGATCTCAGAAGGCAACTCAAGTCAGGGCATGAGTTCTCAGGACGCGATTTTTGCGTGTTATAAGAAAGAACTTATCAAATCATAAATGGATAGATAGAACTAAAAGCATTATCTTCAGCTAAAATACAGCTTTTGATATATCAAAGCAGGCATAAGCCGCAGGATCATGAGGAACGAGGGGATTGGGCATTTGTCCACACCTCGGACTCCTATGCTTTTATGCCGTCTTCTCAAGATTCTTTTAGCTATCTAATTAGCCAAAATAAAACCAGAGCTGTAGAGAAAAACCATTAATGGAAGTCGTTTAAAGATAGTTCAATAGCAATAGTTATTATCTGAAGAAAAACAGTAGGCAAGATAAGCGCCAGTAAATTTATCGATAGCATCTTAGGCAAGCATCAAAAATAAATATCATGAGATCTAAATTGTTATCTGAGGCGTAAGGAAAGGATTATCCATTACCCGTGTAAGCGGGATTCCCCTAAAGAGGGATTGTATCTAATGCAACCTTTCCTTATGCCTCATTAGATTTCTAAGGATTCTACATAAAGTTTATCCATTTTATTAACTCCGATTTTTAAAGGAGTCCTATTCATAACATATCATTGCTTCATTCATTGCTTACTATCTAAACTATTATCAGGTAATCACTGAAGCTACTATCATCCAGAAATTATTAATACTATTGAATGTAATATATGATTGAGGCGTAGGTGAAGTAGTCTATCATTAATTTGATAGACCTCCGTGAAAAGAGATCTAGAGTAAAATCCAGATATAGTAACCTATGCCTCACTTGTTTTATAGCATCTAATCGCACTTGGTGACTTCCTCTCCGCCCTAAAGAGCGGAGCTTCCTACTTCAACGATCTGCTATTGCAGTATCTCGATAGGCTCTTCCCCTCAGTCCGAGGGTGCGAATGTTCACACTGGCATTGATATCTCTATCCATCTGTAATCCACAGTTAGGGCAAAGATGGGTTCTATCTGCCAGTGTCTTAGGAACCATTATACCACACTGGGAGCACTTTTGAGACGTGTATCTAGCCTCTACCAGTTCAACGATCTTGCCAGCCTTTGCAGCTTTGCTTTGTGTGAACTGGATCAACTTGCCCCAAGCATGATCTTGAATATGCTTTGCCAGATGATGGTTCTTCAGCATTCCATTGATATTCAGGTTCTCGAATACTATTAGGTCTGCGCAGTCTACGAGCTTTCTGGATACCTGATGCAGGAACTCGTCCCTATGGTTTTGGATCTTCTGATGAAGCTTCGCGACTTTGATTTTGGCTTTTTGGCGGTTGCTTGATCCTTTCTTCTTCCTGGAGAGGTTTCTTTGGGCTACAGCAAGCTTTTGTTCATCTCTGATATAGTATCGAGGATATTGAATAGTCTCCCCTGTTGAAGTTGCCACCTGGTTCTTTAGGCCAACATCTACACCAACAGCAGTCTTTGGTTCTACCTGAGGAATGTCCTCTATCTCAGATACCAGGATAGCATACCAATGCCCTAGATTATCTTTCTTAATAGTGCAAGTCTTAATCTTGCCCTCAATTTCCCTATGCTTGAAGATTCTGATAGAACCTATCTTGGATAGAGTCAGTTTTGAGCCTTCAAGCTTGAATCCTACCTGTGGATATGTGAACGACTTGTACCATCCATGTCCTTTGAATCGAGGATAGCCTGGTTCTTCTCCAGCCTTGACCCTTCGGAAGAAGGCTTTGAAAGATTTGTCTAGCCTTCTCAGAACATCTTGAAGCACTTGAGAAAAGACGCCCTTGAAATTGCCTTCTTTCTTCGAGGCCGTCAACATTGCAGCCTGGTCTTCGTAGCAACGACAGATACCTTCAACTCCATAGGCGTTCTTCCTATCTGCCAAAGCTAAGTTATAGAGATGCCTGCAAGTCTCAAGAGTTAAGTCTAACATGTTTTCTTGTTGCCTGTTAGGATACATTCTGAACTTGTAGGCTATCTTCATACCTATCTACTGACATGCTGCTGAGGAGATATAGCTAATGAGTACAGCGCGAAAGTAAAATGGAAAGCGTACGGTTTTCATTTCCGGCCTGATGGCCGGAGTTTTCAGCCCGCTATTCTATAACGCCTTTCACTAGCTAAGCTGCCCAAATGTCGCTCATCACAAGGAAGTATATTTAAGAACCTGAGAAACACTCTTTCACCATGATCCCGGCAGTGCTCATCGCAGGCACTCATAGCGGCGTTGGCAAGACCACAGTTACCCTTGGATTGATGGCGGCATTGAAACGTCGCGGCTACAACGTCCAACCCTTTAAAGTCGGCCCAGATTTTATAGATCCATCTCACCACACTGCTATCTGCGGCCGCTCATCGAGAAATCTGGATCCTTTTATGATGGACATCGATGGGATAAAGCGCTCCTTCTGTAGCGGTATCGCTGGCGCAGATGTGGCTATAATAGAAGGTGTGATGGGACTTTACGATGGAATGGATGCAACTGAGACTGGCAGCACTGCTCAGGTTGCCAAGATTCTCGGCATCCCAGTCCTTTTAGTAATAAACGTACACGGTATGTCCCGTAGCGCGCGAGCGATGGAGCTGGGCTTCACAAGCTTTGATCCCGATGTAGTAGTAGCCGGCACCATCCTTAACCGAGTAGGAAGCGAGCGGCACCTATCAATGCTTCGTTCCTCTCTTAAACTCCCAATCATTGGAGCTATTCCCAGAAAAAAGGAGATAGAGCTGAAGAGCAGGCACCTTGGCCTCGAAATGGGCTTTGAGAGAGAGCATGATCTGGACGCATTGGCTGATTTAGTGGAGGAACATGCAGATCTGGATAAAATCCTTAAGTTATCCTGCAATCCATGTCCTGACTTCAAAAGGGAGCCTGAGCGCGAGAGCATCGTCAGGATAGGTGTAGCGCTCGATGAGGCGTTTTGCTTCTATTACCAGGAAAACCTAAGCGAGCTTCAAAGGAGGGGCGCAGAGATAGTATTCTTCAGCCCTATCAGCGATGAGCTGCCGGATGTTGATGGCATCTACATCGGAGGAGGCTACCCTGAGCTGCATGCCAAAGAGCTTGAAGAGGGGAGGGCTCGCGAACAGATCAAAGCAGCATCCGAGGACGGCATGCCCATTTATGGAGAATGCGGCGGGTTGATGTATCTCTCAGAAAGATTGGTCGCTGAGGAAACGAAGTACCGCATGGTAGGAGCGCTTCCCGCCACTACTATTATGACAAAGAAGCTTCAGGCGCTGGGCTACGTCGAAGCAAGCTGTATAAGATCCAACCCAATTGTCCACCTGGGCAAGGCTATCAGAGGCCATGAGTTCCATTATTCTAGGATTGAATGTGAAGGCGATGCCAGGTTCGCGTATAAACTTCAAAGGGGCAAGGGAACCAATAACGGCTTTGATGGCCTTGTTGAGCATAGCACGCTCGGCGGATATTTACATACCCATTTCTACACATACCCTGTAGATCATTTCATCGAGAGCTGCAAAGAATACAGAAAAAGATAGGGCAGGGCACTGAAGCTGATATCGGACCTCAAGCAAAGGCGAAAGAGATAGTATGCCAATCAAGATAGAGTTTGCACATCTCCGCGTATTGAAGAGACCGATGACTGTCTTGATCTTAAAGATTCATCCATAGTTGGATATAGAAATGGATTCAACACAGTTCTCTACTTATATTAATTAGGGCTAGCTTATTTAGCGAGAGCTAAATAATTTTTCAGGGATTTCCTTGATTATTTTTCCTGTATTTCCAGAAATTTGTTAATGATTGACAAATATTTTTCCTAATTCAAAATATATATCTCTCTTTTTTAGAGAAAAGCTTAAATTTTAGATCTGCAAAAGGTCGCACAAAACATTATCAACGGAGTGTAAAACATGGTAAGCAAAATTGGATCTGGACTGGTTCTCTTCTCTCTACTGATGGCTCTCACACTGGGAGTTGCCTTTGCAGCAGAGAAGATGACCAGCGATAATAACGTCACCAAGAACGCCACTGAGAACATGACCAAGAACGTCACTGAGAACATGACCAAGAACGTCACCAAGAACATGACTACGAACATGACCACAAACACAACCATGAACATAACCACAACCACAACCACAACTAAAAAATAACTAAGAGCAACGTTTTTGTAACCAATCCTTTTGAGAAAATAAAAGAAAAGGGAAACGGAAAAACGTTAATTTAATAGCATCAGCGTTTCAAAATGCTGTTTGCAGGGCTGTGAGCTTCTAGATGTGGCTTAAAATAGTGATAGATCTAAGCATTTAAGCCGCACAGAGATCAAAAAGGCATATAGGCTCATAGTCCTGCATAACACAGCAAGATATGGTAATCTCTACCCTAACCTGAAACCTTTCCAAGTAATGTCACTTATGCATGCTCTATCGGACAGATAATTTTATAAAGCACATAATCCCAAGCAGCCATCCTTCATTTAAACAGTACTTCTAGTCTTTTTTGTTAAACAGAGGTCCGGAATTCTATTTCGACATAAATTACACCTTTCTATATTTGTTGATCACATAACTCAATATTCGTTTATAACGGCGATTTGATGATCTTCATTTATCTATACAATGGAGAAAAGATTTCCAAAATGTTAAAAGTACTGATAAAACGTACTTAACTACCGGCAATGTTTATATTATTCAAGAGTTCAGTTACTTATAGGAGAATATGAAATTATGAAAAATATGACAGTATGCGTGATTATGCTGCTGGCTTTTTCGGCGGCATTATTATCTACAACCGTCGCACAAAATCAAGCAGGATACACTGCGTCGAGCAGTGCTGCAGGCAATAACACGATTGCAGCTAATGCGACAACAACAAGCAATAGCAATACAGCTGGAACCGCCAATAACGCATCTGTGCAAGTTAATCCAGGGGCTAAAACCACTAATGTGGCACAGCTCGCGAATGTAACTTCAATATTTGGTCCTAATAAGGCTGAAGCTGTCAGCATCGTGCAGGTGAACAGCGTGGGAGGCATGTGGATTGGGATAGGGAACCAAGGAATTACTGCCACCAACCTGACAGGCTGGAGATTGAAGAACAATGCGAACTCCGCTTATGTGTTCCCCAACATCAATCTGGACCCTGGATCGATCGTAAGGGTTCATCAGGGGTCTGGAAGAAGCAGCACGACGGATCTGTACACTAATAGCACAGCGCCTCTCTTTAGCAATAGCGGCGACATGATAACGTTGCTTGATGCTCAAGGCGAGATTGCAGCAGAATATAATACTACAACGGGAAGTGCTCCTGCCCCGACAGTTACTCCTGTCGGTCCTGCAGCTGCACCCCTCTTGGTCAATGCTACAACCCAGGCATCAGTGAAAAGTCCAGGAACTCAACCGGTTCTGATCACTCCTGGGGCCCCAAACACTGCCCAGAATCCATCTAATGCGCCAGTTCTTATAACTAATCCGCTTCAAGCCAATGCCACTGTAAACCAAACATGCCCTCTAGGCCAGAACTTATGTAACGGAACATGCACTGATACAAGCGTCGATTCTCAAAACTGCGGCAAATGTGGCAACATATGTCCCGCAGATTCAAACTGTATTGATGGAGTCTGCTCATCGCCTTGTCTGCCGGGCCAAACCAGCTGCAATGGAAACTGTGTTGATACAAGCTCCGACTCACAAAACTGTGGCAAATGCGGGAATGTATGCCCAGCTAATGCGGTCTGTATTAATGGGGTCTGCTCAGCTTACCCGGCTGCAGGTGTTCAGCAGTAGCCTTGGGATAAGCCGATACGCCTTTCTCAAAATTAAAGGGGCGGGATATCAGAACTATCCTAGCCCTTCATTATCAATTTATTGCATTTTAATATCGTTTCAGTAGAAAGATTTATATCGGTTTTTGACCTATCTCAGATCAGTACCAAAAGTAGGTCGGAGGAGATACGATGATGAAGAGCCAAATATTTGGGGGCATCCTGGTCTCGGTTTTGTTGACCTTTCTTGTAGGATTGTCCTTAGCTGAAGGCGAGTCTGGCAACGATAAGATAATAATAAAGGATGTAAGCTTCATTGCCCCAAGTCCTGAGAAGGAAAACTTGAACGGAGAATGGGTCGAGATAGCCAATGAGGGATCATCTGATCAAAGCCTCGTTAAGTGGACCCTTGAAGACAAGGATAATCATACATATGCCTTCAAAAACTACACCCTAAAGGCAGGTTCGTTAGTCAAAGTTCATACCGGAAAAGGAGATGATACTTTAACCGATTTATATTGGGGTAGAAACAGTCCTGTTTGGAACAATGACGGAGACCTAGCTACCTTAAAGGATGCCTCTGGAAACGTAGTGGCAAGCTATCCTAAAGGGTCCAAAGGGGCCTGATCCCCACTTTTTTATAAGGCTTACAATCATTTTTGCAAGCTTCATTACGCAAGATTAAAGAAGCGTAAAGGAGAAATGCCATCCAAGCGTTAGTTCATGGTAGAGGTAATTTGATGAATCCTGAAGAGATGTCTGACATAATGAAAGAATCCCTAGGCATAAGGGATAACATTGTAGGTGTAAAGCTTTTCAAAAGCGAAGAGGATATACCGAAGGAGCTTGAGTCCCTGGAGAGGCCTTTTAGGTATTGTCAGATGATCCAGACTGCCAGGCTCAAGGGAGACAGCTTCCTGGCACACGCAGATTATCATGAGTGCAAGGGTGGCGCATCTGCCATAGGCTTGATGGAGTGCCCTGAGAATATAGCTTCAGGATCACTGTATTTCGATAAGCTTCATAAATGCGAGACTAAAGATTTAGGCATCAGCATCTCTGAGAACATGCCCCGTATACCTGCAGGCCAAACTGTTGCGACATATGTTGCGCCTTTGCAGGAGATGGTCGTTAATCCCGATGTCGTTATATTTGTCGGGAATCCTCTTCAGGCGAGGAGAATCACTCAGGCGGTTATGTATAAAGAGGGAGGCCGCTCGACCTTCAACACTGCAGGCATCCAATCCTTCTGTGCCGATGCAACATCATCACCCTACCTGGATGGCGAAGTAAACGTTTCTTTGGGCTGCGATGGATCAGCCAGAAATGCCCAGCTTGATGATGAGAGCGTTGTTGTGGGAATACCCTTCGGATTGATGGAAAACATTTGTACCGTCCTCAGGGACCACTATCAGGACTGGGAAGCATTCATGCGCGGCTGGCAGAAAGAGGTTAAGAAAGAGGCCGCTGCGAGATGACCGCCTGATCAAAATTATTTAGGTAAATTAACAAGGCATCGTCTTTTGGTGATGCCTTTATAGATTTGTTTAAATGATGCCCAGTGGTATAAAACGAAAAATTAAGAAAGCGATTTTGCCTCGTGAGATACACATTCCTTTGATAGAATAGACCTCTGAGTCCTCTCCTGCTCAAAGTGGTGAGATATTTTGTCCAGATCTATGCTGAGTTTGAAGGCCCTTCTTAAAGTTCCCTTCCTTATTCTTTTTGCCTCGTGTAGCTCTATCGAGCCGTTTTCCCATAATGCTCTCATCGTCGTGTTTGATTCAAGCTTCTCAAGATCAAGGCTTGTATCATCTGATTTCACATCTACACTCGATAGATTTATGCTCGATCGCGAAGCGATAAGCCTGATTACATTCTGAAGCTCCCCTAAGCTTTGGAGATCATTTATAAACTCCATATATCGATCATCAAGCGTCCTTACAACGGATACCCTCGTCCTTACGGCCGATACTCTCATTGCTACTACCCCATTGATAATATGTTCACTTATAGCATAAATAATTTGTCTCGAAAATTAAATAGCTCACTTTCTTTAACGATGGATTTGGGCCTGATACTCCCTCAATCCATAAGGAGTATGCAGGATAGTTGCAAGCAGATCATACAAAAGTTTGATTTGACCAAGTTACAGCTTACACAAGAAAGGTAAAATTTAAAGAACGAATGATTTTGCCCGCAACATTTGTAGAAGTAAATTTTTCAATTGCTTCAGTACCTAGAAAGATACTTCATTATGCTCATATACCAACAGCGATATCTTATCGGCAATAGGAATCGTCATCCCAAAATCCAGCAGCCGTGCTATCCCTTCTTCAATAAATATGACCCAGACCTTCTGATTTCTCTGCCCTACACTATGGTACTGCGACTCAATCTCTTCATAGACTACATCAAAATCCAGGCCTACAGATACCAACGCCGCACAATCAGGCGCATCCCCCGGCCTGTTGGCTATGAGTTTCATTATGAATATATCCTCTGGAGAGGCGTATCTTATGTCAGCCATTCCAATAGCTTTCTGCTTTCGAGCACGCTCCCACATGGCATCAGAAAGCCCAAAGTCGTAGGAGATCTTGGCAGGAAAAACATCCAGAGTATGTCCTCCTTTTACAGCGATTCTATTAAGCCCCAACCTGGCATGCCTAACCCTGGGCCATACACGCTCGTAGCCCAAATCCCCTGCACATCTGAGTATCTCCGCTTTATCCTCCTCCGATCTACAGACGATGTCGATATCCTTTGTGGAGTCCTTCAGCCCATATTCCATCATGGCCGCCCCACCTATGACCAGAAGAGGAATTGACCTCCCAAGAATATTTCCTAGCTGCTCGAAAAGCTCATCAACTTCCTCCCTGCAAGAGATTCTATCAGATCTCGATATCATACAGCTCAGCCCTGTCCTTGATGTCATCAAGAGTCGGATAACCCTTTACCATCCCTCCCTGCAAAACTGCCTCGATCTCCTTCATCATAGGATGTTTGATGCTCTCCAATTTATCCTTGTTTTTTAAATAGAACAATATACAAAATAATCTATGAGCAAGGTCTTCTGCACAGTCAAGAGAGTGGAGGAAGACATCAGCTATGGATAGATCTCTCTTAGGCAGGATGTAATAGTTATCCCTGAGAGCCAGCTCAATACCGTACTGTCCATAAGCGCTGAAAGATGTTGTTGTAGCATCCAGATCGCTTATGCTTTTGAAAAGGATGCCATCTCTATAGCTTTTGATCAATAGCGCCTCCCTAGGAATGAGCCGCTTTTCTTGGTATTCCTGTAAGGAGATCACAAAATCCTTAAGCTCCCCCCAGAAGAGGAAGTTAAAGGAGTACAGACCTCTTTTACCGCTCTTGCTTTTTCTCACTATTCCAAGGCGTTGGAGATATTTCAAGTAATAGTATATGGTTTTCTGAGGGATGCCTGTTTCCAGTGACAGCTCTTCAACGCCTTTTGCACTTTGATCCAATTTACTTATAAGATCTGCTCTACCGTACGCCAGGATAGCTCGAAATGGAGAAGCTCTATGGGCATAATAGAGCTTTTTGAAACTTTCCGCTGGCTGTGACCTCGCCAGGAACAATATGACCGTTCTCCCGCTCCACTAATCCTTTATTTTGAAGCCGAGTTAATACTGTGGATACTGTCTTAGGGTGCAGGCTGAACACGTGGCTGAAGTTACTGGGGCGGAGAGGCGCTTCAGAGCCTGCAATGTAATCCAGGAACTCAATCTCCCTCTCAATAAAACGCATTATTCTAATAGTAAGTTAATTCTATATATAGACTTTACCTATCATTAGAAATAAGCACAAATTTCACATTCAAATCCAAAAGTTGCTGGCCGGTATCATTGCAATCGACCCAAAGGTTTAATGTCTCCTAGCCCCTTTTTTGCCCATATGAACTTTGGCAGCATCCTTAAGTCCAAGCCTAAGCCCAGGGTTGCGGAAAGCCCTCCTGTGAACTACCTCGAACTCAAGAGCAAGCCCTACTATATCGTGGCATCGGTGGAAGTCGGCAATACTACTACAAAGAGCATCCTCACTGCAACAGATATGGATTCCGGCAAAACCTATATTGTAAATAAGACTGTGAAGATGACCCGAGATGTGCGGTCCCCTAGGCCCGGTGAGGAGGTATTCGCTCGCACAATCAACGGCACAGCTCTGACAAAAGAATCAGTGGCAGAACTGGTAAGAGACACACTTATCGAAAGTCACGATAGGGCACGTCTAGATATCAAGACAGATTTGCATTTCGTCGTAAGATCTACGGGCGTCGTGGCAGAGCTTGACTCGCCTGATCAGGTGGGCGCATTTATACAGGCCCTGGCTCAGGGCTGCCTGATGGCAGGCGTTCCGCCGAGGCTTATGACTCCGGCAATGTCCATCCACAACATCATCGACAGGTTCAAGCGCTATACAATGATTGAGAGGGTCATCTTCATGGGCGCTGTTGCATCCTGCTTCCCGCCACAGGGTTCTACGGGCATAGAGGTCGTTGCTAATGAGATGGAAGGCGAGCTTGCGACTGCTGGCATAAAAGAGGGCAGCAGATGGACAGATGTGGATTTCCGCAATCCCTGCCTTTCAATGGATTTTGGAACCACTCTTGACGGCAGGGTGACGAGCGAGGAACTTCCCTACGCCCACACCATAGGAAACTTTCTCGGCCTGGCAGGCGCTTTACCAGATGCTGTCGTCCAGGGAACGGGGCTGGTGGATAAACAGATGGGCGCTACATTGGATATCTTTGATCCTAAGATAAAGCCTGACTATGGAAAGGTTGCCGAGGAATATGCGAGGCAGATCGATGGGATTGTAGTAATAGAGAAGGTTCCAATGAGCCGTACCAAATATGGACTTGTACCCGTAAGTCCGCGGGCTGCGGAAATGAATAATGTGGTTTTGATAGGCTGTGATGTTGGGATAAATGGGTCCGATTTGTGTAAGCTATCTAAGATAGGCGAAGATATGTTCAAATCGAAAAACCTGAAGGTGCTATTTGGAACTCTCGATATAGTATCAGCCCATATCGCACGCAGGCTAGTAGAAGTCGGAATCGAGGAAGGCATAGTCACCAAGAATACAGCCATTGGAGTTACAGGCCGTGCAGGGATCAGCGGCAATAAGCCAAGTCTGATCCTCGAAGAGATTGCCAAGCTTGGATTATACGATGACCCTCAGAAGAATATTGTATTTGTTGACGATGGCTTAGCGCGTGGTGCCGCTGTAATGGCAAGATGTATGAACTCAATGGGCACGCCGAGAAATCCTCTAGGCGGCACGCGACTGGGCAAGTGTATCTTAAAGCAGAGGATAGAATATGAAGCAAAGAAGGGCATGGCGCCTATTCCCCAGGCGTCCAGGCCCGAGAAAGAAACAATGGCATACTTTAGAGGAGGCCATAATTAAGGATATGAGCTCAAAATTAAACCATATGCCCTCAGAGGGCGAAGAGATTCCACTTTCAGTATTGAGGATCGAACAAAAAGATATAACGCTCTGGGTAGCAACAGATCCTGTTCCACAGGACGAGTTTCCTCCATGCATAAAAAATATCCTCAAATATGTAACGAATGGATCAGGGAGGCACAGGGCATCAGCTATCCTCGCGAGCTTCCTTGGACAGGCCGGATGGAGCAAGGACGATGCAAAGTTGCTCTGGGAAAAGGCAGCGTTGAAAAACGGCGTTCCTGAAAAAATCTTCGAGGAATGGTTTGGAAGATTGCACTGTCCAAGGTGCGATACCATGAAAAGCGACAGCAAGGGTTATCCGAAACTGGGACTCGCAAATCTAGGCTATTGTAGACCTGATGAACATTGCAGTAACTTCAAAGGCCCAGTAGAATACGCTTGCGACCTTTTGACTGAAGAGGATCAGTCCAAAGGCGTGTGGAAGCACATCAAGACAGTGAACTTAGCACATTTATTCGACTGGAGTTCCGGACAGGAGGCGATTGTTGAGCTTTCTGAAGACGAGCGTGAGGATCTTGAGAACCTGATTAAGAAAATGGCTGAGGAAAGGGAAAGGGACAGATCTCTGATCTACACGCGCGCTAAGATCAATGGCAAGCTTCGGCATAGGTTCATGCTGAAGGAAAAAGAGGGCCCAAGAAGAAGCGTCCTCTCAGAGCTCCTTTAAGCTCTGGATAACGAGAATTATAGCTACAGCTCACTGCTTTTGGCTAATACCTTTTCCAAGACCGGCCCCAAGCCGTGATAAAGCTAAAGCCAGTATGTTGGCGAATGCCTCCAGCAGCCTTCTCTGCTCCGGCAACAGAAAGTTATCCGATTTGCCGTTTCCTATGCCTAACACTCCAATAGTAGTTTCACCAGTTTTAAGAGGCAGATAGAAAAATGATGCGGAGGATAGAGTATCAGTGCCCCTTCCCGCCTCCTTTCCGTGTTGGAAAACCCATGTAGCCACGCCGAGTTTTCGCTCATCAAAGGACACATCTTCGCCAATTTTCTCTCGCAGCTGAAGATTGCCGGATCCATCAGGCAGCAGTATCAGCACTTTGCATTCAAATGCCTCAGCTATTTCTTTGGCGCCAAAGCGAAGTAGGATATCCAAATCGTTGGTATCCATAAGGTCCCGGCTGAATGCATAGAGGGAAGAAACAAACCGCTCCCTTCTGCTGGCACTTTCTCCCCGCCATCTGACTAGATCAGCCAGAAAGCTTGTTACCGCCCCCACAACGATGAAAACAAATAATAGAGGCAGATAGCGAAGATGCTCGACTGTCAGGGAAAACTGAGGCGCCAGGAATAGAAAATACATTGCTCCAACTGCTAATATGGACACAGATACCCCTGCGCGCATCCCCCAAGTCATGGCGCTGTATACTACAGGCAGAAGCATTATCATGGCAACGTTGATTAAGCCTAGCCAGTCATAGAGAAGCCAGCAAACGCCGACTGTAACAGCCAGGCTGATAATGCTGCCATAAAATGGCCTCCAGTTCATAGCGCCCTCAGGTACTGGAGTCATTTGCTCCATTGCTTCAGTCTCAGTGCCACCTATAACAAGAACGTGAACTTGGCCGCTTCTGCTGATGACTTCATTTACGACAGACCCTCTGAACCATCGGTTCCAGAAGCTTTGGCGCGGCAGGCCGACGATCATGAGAGTCACGTTGTGCTCTCTTGCAAAGGATATTATCTCGTCCCAGATTTTACGACCACTCAGGATCTCAATTTTGGCACCCAGCTCCTCTGCAAGCATAATGTTTCGAGCCAGCTGGTCACGGGCAGCCTCAGATGGAGGTCTTTCCTGAGGAGACTCGACATAGACTGCGAACCATTCGGCATCCAGGTCTGCAGCCATTCGCTGGCCTATTCTCACCAATCTCTCAGATAATGGGCTGGTGCTGATGCACACCATCAATGTAGATCCTGCTGGCCAGGGTCCCAGGATACCTTGCATCTCCATATAGGAGCGCATATCCTCGTCAACCTTACGGGCAGCATATCTCAGCGCCAACTCCCTCAAGCCGAGAAGATTGCCTTTCCTGAAAAAGCGGCGCATGGCAAGCTCTGCCTGGGCTGGAACATACACCTTGCCTTCCTTAAATCTTTGAATCAGCTCTTCAGGCGGCAGATCTACAACTTCGATCTCATCTGCGAGCTCCAGTACTTTGTCAGGCAGGGTCTCACTGACACGAACACCCGTAATCTGATAGACGATATCATTCAGGCTCTCAATATGCTGGATGTTCAGAGATGTGTAGACGCTGATGCCTGCATCGAGAAGCTCCTCAACATCCTGATATCTTTTGGTATGCCGCAGTCCGGCAGTATTTGTGTGTGCCAGCTCGTCTACCAACGCTATCGTAGGATGGCGTGCGAGAACTGCATCCAGGTCCATCTCGCCGATGATCACTCCGCCGAGATCGATATTGTGGCGAGGAATTACCTCGAAATCCTTCAGCAGAGCCTCGGTCTCAGGCCGTCCATGAGTCTCAACTATGGCTACAACAACATCGATGCAGGCTTCTTTCAGCGATTGAGCCTCTTCAAGCATCTGATAAGTTTTGCCGACGCCTGCTGCTGCGCCCAGAAATATTTTGAGGTGGCCACGGCTGCTGCTGGCCTCCTGCTCTTCCTGCTCTATATGCTGGACTCTTCGCAGCAGCGCATCTGGATCCGGTCGGCACTTTTCAGTCAATGCTTGCTTCTCCTTGCCAGATCATCCAGCGCAATGTTGAGCTTGAGCGCATTCACTCTATCAGATCCTAGGAAGCCGAACTGCGGGCCCTCGATATACTGATCAACCAATGCCCGTACATCAGATTCCGACAGCCCTCTCGCTTTGGCCACGCGCTGCACCTGAAGCATAGCGTTCTCTGGGCTGATATGTGGGTCCAGGCCGCTGCCTGAGGCCAGCACCATATCAGCCGGCACAGATGCATTCGGCGACAGGTTATTCTCGCTTCTTACCTTTGCGATCCTCTGCGTCACCTGATCCATCAGAGCTGCACTCGTAGCACCGTAGTTGCTGCCGCCAGAGTTGCTGGCATTATAGTCAACGGCCGATGGGCGACTGTGGAAGTAGCCAGGGCTACTGAAGTTCTGTCCTATCAGCTCTGAGCCTACAATAGTGCCATTCACATAAAGCAGGCTTCCGTTGGCCTGGTATGGCATTAGGGTTTGCGTCCCCCAGGTTATGAATAATGTATAGACCAAACTAAGGACGACGACTACTGCAAACAGCGTTATACACGACCTTAGATCTTTTACAAACTGCTTCTTGTCCATTTTCTCACTCCAGGTGCAGTAGGACTACTAGTATATCGATCAGCTTGATGCCGATGAAAGGCACAAGCAGCCCGCCAACTCCATAAATCAGCAGATTTCTACGCAGCAGGTCTTCCCCTGAGCTTGCCGTGTACTTAACGCCCCTCAACGACAATGGAATGAGCAGGGGTATGACGATGGCGTTGAACATTATCGCAGCCAGGATGGCGCTGTTGGGCGAATGCAACTGCATAATGTTCAATACGCCAAGCATTGGCAACTGGGCCATAAACATGGCCGGCAGGATGGTGAAGTACTTGGCTACGTCATTTGCCACGGAAAAGGTGGTGAGGGCTCCGCGGGTGATCAGGATCTGCTTGCCGATCTCCACTATATCCAAGAGCTTGGCCGGGTTGGAGTCCAGATCTACCATGTTGGCCGCTTCCCTGGCAGCCTCGGTGCCTGCGTTCATGGCCACTGCCACATCAGCCTGTGCTAGCGCTGGCGCATCGTTTGTGCCGTCCCCGATCATGGCAACCATGTGACCTTCCTTCTGGTACTTTCTAATAGCCTCAAGCTTGGCCTCGGGCTTGGCCTGGCCGATGAAGTCGTCAATGCCGGCCTCTGCAGCGATGGCTGCAGCAGTCATAGGGTTGTCGCCAGTGATCATGACTGAACGTATGCCTTCCTTTCGTAAGTTGGATAACTTTTCTTTTATGCCCTCTTTCAGCACGTCCTTTAGCCGAACAGCTCCAAGCACCCTTGAGCCCTCCACAACGAGAAGAGGAGTGCCGCCTTGCTTGGCTATGTCGTCCACAGCAGTTCTGATGCTGGCTGGGACGCTGCCCGATCTCGATATAACAAATTCTTCAATAGCATCGTTGGCTCCCTTTCTGATCTCCTTGCCCTCCATGTCTATCCCGCTCATACGGGTATCGGCGCTGAATGGTATGAAGGTCGAGCCTTCAGAGGGTCGAATGTCTCTTCCCCTGATGCCCAGAACCTGTTTGGAGAGATCAACTATGCTTCTGCCCTCAGGGGTTTCGTCCGCCAGGGATGAAAGCATGGCCGACACCGCCAGCTCTTCTCTGGTAACCCCCTCGGCTGGAATAAACTCGGTGGCCATTCTGTTGCCCAGGGTTATTGTGCCGGTCTTGTCCATCAGGACAACGTCCACGTTTCCCGAAGCCTCCACGGCTTTGCCGCTCAGAGCAACGACGTTGTGGGCAAGAAGCCTCTCCATGCCTGCTATGCCTATGGCTGGCAGTAGGCCGCCGATGGTCGTCGGCATGAGGCAGACCAGCAGTGCAACTAGCACAGGTACTGCGAGGGTTACGCCTGTGTAGCTGGCGACGGGCACCAGAGTTATTACCACCACTATGAACATCACAGACATACCTACAAGCAGTATCTGTAGGGCTTTCTCGTTAGGTGTCATCTGACGCTTGGCGCTCTCTACCATCCCGAT
Source organism: Methanotrichaceae archaeon (assembly GCA_963803145.1). GTDB lineage: Archaea > Halobacteriota > Methanosarcinia > Methanotrichales > Methanotrichaceae > CAWBKV01. Next base: position 5,656 of record CAWDLW010000012.1, on the reverse strand, counting down.
CATCTGATCCAGGAAAGTCTCGCCAGGGTCTGCTGTGATGCGGGCATTAATTTCCCCTGATATTACTCGGGTTCCGCCCGTAATGCCGGACAGGCTGCCGCCCGGCTCACGAACCACAGGAGCAGACTCGCCGGTTATGGCCGACTCGTTCACAAGGGCGACTCCGTGGATGACCTCTCCATCGCTCGGTATGGTCTCGCCGTCCTTCACAATGACTATGTCGCCCTTTCGGAGACTCAGAGCAGATATGTGTTCTATACTGCCATCAGCAAGAAGCTTGCTTGCCACAGCCTCGCTTCGTGCCTGGCGAAGGCTCTCAGCCTGGGCGCGGCCTCGACCTTCTGCCAGAGACTCGGAGAAGGTTGAGAACAGCACGGTGAACCAGAGCCAGATAACGATCTGTATGTGAAGCTTGAAGTCTCCGCCGGTGGACAGATCGTTTATTGCAATCACGGTGGTCAGGATTGAAATCGCTTCCACCATGAGCATCACAGGGTTTCGGTATAGAGTGCGAGGATCGAGCTTCAGGAAAGAGTCCTTCAGCGCCCGTCGCATTATATCTGGTTGCCAGATATTCAATGTCGTCTTAGTGGGCATTTTTTGATCCTCCTCTAGAACGTCTTCCCCATGATCATATACAGGTGCTCAAGAATCGGCCCAAGCATCATGAACGGGAAGAACTGCAGGGCGTTTACTACTATGACAGTGCCAACCACCATTAGTATGAAGAAGGGGCTGGCTACCGGCAGAGTTGCAATGGTCGTAGGCACTATCTTCTTCCTCGCCAGGAATCCTGCAATGGCTATAGCAGTGATATCGGTGGAGTACCTCCCAATGGCCATTGCGATTATGAGGGTCAGGTTGTAGAATGGTGTATTAGCGGTAAGGCCAGCCATGGGCGAGCCGTTATTAACGGCTTCGGCTGCATAGGTGTAGAAAATCTCCATGAAACCGTGCGGACCATAGTTGTTCAGGCCAGCTAGACCCATCGGCAAAACAATGGCAATTCCTGTTAATATCAATGTAGGCAATGATGATGACAGCAAGGAGGCTGACGCCAGAATAGTCTCCCATGGATCAAGCTTCTTTCCAGCCATCTCCGGTGACCTTCCGGTCATGAGGCCGCCAAGGAACATGGCCAAGATGAAGTAGTAGATCAGGGTTATGATGCCGGTTCCCCAGCACCCGAAGATCGGCGCTCCAACAACTATGTTCCAGATTATTCCCATAATGGTTAAAGGCAATAAGCTGTCATGTTGAGTCAGGGTTGAGCCGTTTGCAGGACACATGGATGTGAGTGTCCAGATCATGTCCTCGAATAATGTGAAGCGTACCTCCTTGCCCTCCATGTTCAGGCCTCCGGCCACGCCCAGCTTCTCGAGTATCGGGTTGCCCTGGAACTCAGGATAGAGGTAGAAGGGCGTGCTTACTAGATAAAGCGCAACCGCTGCTGCAAATATCGCCCAGGCGATCTTGCGGTTATTTATGAACTCTCCAAAGCAAAAGATCAGCGTTGATGGGATCAGAAGTATGATGCCCAACTGAAGCCAGTAGTCTAGGCCGGTGGGAGTGGTGAATGGATGCACGTCGTTAACGTTGAAGAAGCCGCCGCCGTCCTCGCATATTATCTGCAGAGAGGTCACTGATGCTGCCGGTCCACCGGGTATGAGCTGAACAGCCCCTTCAAGGGTGTGAGCTGTGACATAGGGTGTCAGGTTCTGTATCGTTCCCTGAGACGCCATGAAGAAAGCAAACACAAGGACCAGAGGCAGAATGATATAAAAGACGCATCTGGTTAAATCGACCCAGAGGTTGCCTATCGTCCCGAAGTTCTTTCTGGCAAAGCCCCGGAATAAGACGATGGCGCAGACGAGTCCTATCGCTGGACCCCAGAAATCCTGAACGGTCAATGCAAGGATCTGCGACATGTAGCTCATTTCGTGCTCGCCTGAGTAAGCCTGCCATTCGGTGTTGGTTGAAAAGGAAACGATCATATTCAGGGCCGTATCCCACCTGAAAGGACCATAGCCCTGAGGATTAAGCGGCAGCTTATCTTGCAGCACCAGAACCGTATATCCGAATACGATGCTTACAGCCTCGAAGACAAAATACAGTGAAAGATAGGTCTTCCAGGACATCTCTCTCTTTTCGTCTATGCCGCAAATCCAATAGATTCCACGTTCTATTGGACGAATTATTGGCGAAAGGATATTCTTTTCCCTTGAATACCTTCGCCATATACCTGCCGTAGAATACTGATATTGCCAGACAGGCTACTATTATTGAAACATGCGCCAATTCGATCAGCATTTTTATTGCCTCGTAGATAATTTAATCTTAAAGAGATAATTTTTGTTAATTCTCCATTATAGTCAATGGACTTGACTATAATAAATAATTTTAGAGTTTATCGGGTACGTTGGCCCGAGACAAAAGTGCTTGGAATTAAAAGACATCTGCAGGTCGATACAAAGGTATCTCTTATGCTGATACAACTAGTAGTAGCTACTGCAACTACTGACGCCAGCAAGTTAGAGATCACAGCCAGATCACCTTTGATCGAGCCTGAACTTATTCTCATCTTTCAAGCCTTCTTGGAGATATCGCGAATGGAAGTTTTTCCCTCCTGCCATTCTCCACGAGGACAACACTAAACACGGAACTGATATATAAAGGTCTTTATGAGATTTTATGAAACCACTTTGGATCCTTTTAATTATGGATTGTTCCAGAATCCTTATTACCCGAATTTCAGTGCTGTCCACTTGGCTTCCGTTCGAGATCCTGATTTTTATGCATAATCTTGTTGTGTTCATCAAGAAATATCCTCGTGAAGAAAGTCTTGCCACAAATCGGGCATTTGAAATCTTTCTGATTTATTTTAGCCATCAACTTCCACATCCATCGGTTCAAACAATCTAAATCCGAGAAAAGTTAACGGAGGAGACGGAGCAGCGCTCCCCTATCGTTGCCTCTTCCTCGCTGATTCATCCAGGGCTATGTTGAGCTTGAGCACGTTGATCCTTGTCTGCCCCAGGAATCCGAACTGAGGATACTCTGTGTGCTGATCGACCAGAGCCTTTACCTCTGACTCCGGCAACCCTCGCACCCTGGCCACGCGCTGAACCTGGATCATTGCTCCTTCCAAACTGATGTGCGGGTCCAGGCCGCTTCCCGAGGCCAGAACCAGATCAGCCGGTACAGATGCATTGGGTAATAGCCCGTTCTCGCGTCTGACCTGTTCGACCCTTTGGCGCACTTGCTCCATTAGCTTGGTACTAGTTGGCCCATAGTTGCTGGCACCCGAGTTGTTGCCGGCGTAGCCTACAGCCGAGGGCCGGCCGTGGAAATAGCCTGGACTTGTGAAGTTCTGTCCGATGAGTTCTGAGCCCACAACAGTGCCGTTCACGTACAGCAGACTTCCGCTGGCTTTGTCTGGCATTGCGACCTGGACTATTCCTGTTACGAACAATGGATAGGCCAGCCCGGTAAGCACCGATAAAGTTATGAACAGCAGCACTGCCGGTTTTAGCTCTCTGATAATCTCTTGCATCTTCCTCACTCCAGGTGTAACAATACTACTAGCATATCGATCATCTTGATTCCTACGAAGGGCACAATCAGACCGCCTAGCCCGTAGATCAATAGGTTACGTGTAAGTAGGGCTGTCACTGATGTTGGTTGATATCTGACGCCCCTCAAAGCCAGAGGGATGAGCATCGGTATTATGATAGCGTTGAATATTATCGCCGACAGAACTGCACTGGTGGGCGTAGCCAGCTGCATGATGTTCAGAACGTTCAGCGATGGATACGCGGTTGCAAATATCGCAGGCAGGATGGCGAAGTACTTGGAGACATCATTGGCCACGGAAAAGGTGGTCAGCGCTCCTCTGGTGATCAGGATCTGTTTGCCGATCTCCACAATATCGAGAAGCTTGGCCGGGTTGGAGTCGAGATCCACCATGTTGGCCGCCTCCCTGGCCGCTTGAGTGCCCGCATTCATGGCCACTGCTACGTCGGCCTGGGCGAGGGCTGGTGCATCGTTGGTTCCATCACCAATCATGGCCACCAGATGCCCTTCCTGCTGATATTTTCGAATGGCCTCCAGCTTGGCCTCCGGGCGAGCCTGGCCGATGAAGTCATCAATGCCAGCCTCGGCGGCAATGGCTGCGGCCGTTGTCGGGTTGTCACCTGTGATCATGACCGAGCGTATGCCTACCGTGCGAAGGCGAGAGATGCGCTCCTTGATGTTCTCCTTGAGCACATCCTTCAACCTGATGGCACCCAGGACTCTGATGCCGTCAGAGACTACCAGAGGCGTGCCTCCATCCTTTGCTATGCTGTCCACAGCAACCCTGATATCTTCTGGCATCTTGCCGCCTTTGGATTTCACATGTTCTTCGATGGAATCGTGGGCTCCTTTTCTGATCTCTCGTCCGTCCATGTCTATTCCGCTCATGCGGGTCTCTGCGGTAAAGGGGATGAAGGTCGAACCTTCAGCGGGTCGGATATCCCTTCCCCGGATGCTCAGCAGCGACTTGGAGAGATCAACTATACTTCGGCCCTCGGGGGTCTCATCCGCCAGGGAAGAGAGCATTGCGTTGACTGCCAGCTCCTCCCTGGCCACGCCCGCGGCCGGAATGAACTCCGTTGCCATTCTGTTGCCAAGTGTGATGGTGCCGGTCTTGTCCATCAGAACGACATCCACATCGCCTGATGCCTCTACTGCTCTTCCGCTCATTGCTATGACGTTATGTGAAAGCAGCCTGTCCATTCCGGCGATGCCTATGGCCGGCAGCAGGCCGCCAATGGTCGTGGGCATAAGACATACCAGCAGCGCCATGAGCACCGGCACTGAAACAAGCAGACCCATGTATCCCGCAAAGGCCTCTAAGCTGATGACAACAACGATGAAGAGGCCGGTCAATCCGATGAGCATTATCTCCAGGGCCTTCTCATTTGGAGTCTTCTGGCGCTTTGCACTTTCGACCATCCCTATCATCTTATCCAGGAAGGTTTCGCCCGGATCTGCCGTGATGTTAACCTTGATCTGCCCGGATAAGACCCGGGCCCCGCCGGTAACGCCGCATCGATCGCCTCCGGCTTCACGGACTACTGGAGCTGACTCGCCTGTTATGGCTGATTCATCCACCAGAGCGACTCCGTTTGCGATTTCTCCGTCACTGGGTATTATCTCGCCATCCTTGACCAGGGCGAGATCGCCCTTGCGTAGCTCCAGCGCTGATACCTGCTCTGTTCTGCCGTCATTCAGCAGCCTGTTGGCTATAGCCTCGCTCCGGGCCTGACGCAAATTCTCTGCCTGGGCTCGGCCGCGCCCTTCCGCCAGGGCCTCGGCGAAGTTGGCAAACAGTATGGTGAACCAGAGCCAGATGCTGATCTGGACATCAAATCCGAAATTCCCGCTAGCGATTATGTCGCGTACCGTTATTATAGTAGTCAGGGCTGCGCCCATCTCTACTGCGAACATCACGGGGTTGCGCCACAAAGTGCGGGGATCAAGCTTGGGGATTGAATCCTTGATCGCCTGTTTCATCAGGTCGGACTGCCAGAGGTTAGATGTGTTAACGTGCATTATTTGCCTCCTCTAAAACGTCCTGCCAGCTGCAAGAAGCATGTGCTCCAGTATCGGGCCG
>CAWDLW010000011.1:0-84860 GCA_963803145.1 Methanotrichaceae archaeon | reverse complement strand
CGTTTTATATGAACTCAAAAACCCACCAGTGGAAAGAAATCAACAAAATAGAACGATTGGAGATATGATAGATAGTATAAAGGCTCAAGCATTCATTGATGCCTTTATATATGTATTACAATACTTTAATTTGCCAGTTCCTGATAGTGGTTTACTCTATCTAATCAAAGAACAGGGATATAAGATATGACTTGATATAGAATGGAGATTATAAATTGGTGAGAAACTTGGAGAGTACAGGATAGCTATTAGTTGAAAATACTCTCTAAGCCAGGTAGCAATCGCAAAAGCCATCGCTTTCTAATCACCACGATTGCTACCCATTAAATTCTCTGATATTTCGTTGAATTACCTGGGGGTAACTAGAAACTTTTATCTATTGAGATGTCTTTACAATCTTTGTATTTTCATATGATTACTCCTTTTTGAGGTATAAGTTCAGACCAAACTAATAATCTTTAAAGGGGTATTAATAATTTTAAAACAGCTCTAAATAAAGGGTCCGGCAAGACCAGACATCCAAGTATGGATATGAGCCCTAGGAACCAGCTAGTAAGTTCATTATGTAATATGTGCTCATTCAAGTAAGGTTGGCCCCAAAACCCTATTAAATGATACGAAAATTCCTTGATATGAAAACATTAAACCATCAATAGCTTGCGGTCACTTTCATCCTTTGGCTGCAATTCATCTTATTCCAATCAGCCTTATGGCATATCGTTTTCTAGAGCCTTCCCCCGAAGAGGGGTTAGGGGTAGCCCGTGCGGCGACTGAGCACGCCAGTTGAACCGTTAGTGCTAGCGCCAGAAGAAAAGTGTAGCTTTTGGATTGCATTAGCCTGCCTCAGTGTAAAATCAAAGCGTTCTGAAACACGCGGCATTGAACTTAAAATCGTTTAAAGCCTGCTCGGCGATTGAGCGCACTATCGTAACCGTTAGTGCTAGCCCCAGAAGAACGCATAGTTTTTGAATTAGCAGCAATCTCAAATGCAAAGTCAGATTGGCTCCGTAGTATACGACAAAAATTGCAATCAAAACAGATAACAGCTTCCAAACTACTGCCCATGCATAGCCCAGAATATAGGCGATTCAATTAAAAAAAGTTATTCCGTACTTATATCGGCATCCCCCACAATGGATACCACATCTCCACATTCTTTTCTATCGGCAACTCCTTTTCCATGATTGACTTCAGCCTGAACTCGAGAGCTGTATCACGCTGATGATCGCCTTTGGGCACAAATGGATAGTAAGCCCCCTGCTTAAAGTTGTAGATCCAGTAAACCTTCGATTCTCCCCTGAAGCTGTAGACTGCACATAAAAGCTGAGTGCCGAAGCCATTCTCTATCATTGACTGGCTGACCATCTGAATAGTAGTAACAAGATCCTCGAAGTCTTGATCCTTAAGAACAACCCATAGGTAGCCGTATTCATCCTTCTGTATCGTGTACTTGGTGCCAGTCTCCTTTGAGCTGATCTTCAGAAGATCTTCGATCTCAGATCGTGCTGCATCATATCTTGAGGATTCCATTGACTTGAAGCATAGCGCAGCCGAGCCATCCGGCTTCAGGCCAAGGTTCGCCTCAAGTGTGATAGCTGCAGTTGAAATTGCAAAGAGCTTGTCCGTTTTTGATTCAGGAAGCTTAGTCTTTCCTAAAAGGGAGTCTAGGAAGCCCATCTAGACGGCCTCCATCTCCTGCTCCATCTTCTGAAGCGCAGCTATCCTGGCCTCTGTAGAGGGATGTGTCGAGATTAGGTTCGTTATAGACCTGCCTGTGATCGCAGGCACTATGAACAGGGCACTAGCTGACCCCTCAACCTTTCTCAGATCCTGGGTTGGGACATGAAATCCACTTATCTTCATCAATGCCGATGCCAGATTCGATGGCCTGCCGGTAATTATTGCAGATCCTCTATCTGCTGCAAACTCCCTGTACCTGGACAGAGCCCTTATCAGCAGGAAGCTTGTGATCCAGACCGCGATTGAGACCAAGAGAACCGCTATTATGCTGCCACCATCTCTGCTGCGCCGGTCCCCTCCGCCGAACATCGGCAGCCAGCGGATCATCAGCATGGCTATAGATGAAATGAACGTGGCAATAGTCATGACCATTGCGTCTCTGTTCTTGACATGTGTCAGCTCATGTGCGAGCACGGCCTCAAGCTCGCTTCTGTTGAGCTGGTTCATTATGCCTGTCGTCACAGCCACGACTGCATTCTTCTGATTGCGACCAGTGGCCAGAGCATTTGGCATGCTTGTATTCACTATCGCTATCTTGGGCTTTGGCAGGTTTGCGATTGCGCAGAGCCTTGTGACTATCTCGTGAAGCTCAGGAGCTTCGCTCTCAGAGACGATTTTAGCGCCCATTGATGTCAGTATGAGCCTATCTGAATAGAAATACTGAAGAAAGATGAAGGCTCCCATGAATAGAACTATGAATACCTGGTTCACGCCCACGTAAAATAGGAACGCCACAAAGGCAAGGTAAACCACCGCCAGGAGAAACATTGTCAGGAACATCCTGGCCTCAAGACCCATATCAGACTTCCATTTTACCATATAATATTCTCACCTTGTGCCTTGCTTTTAATAAGCCTTAATACTTTTTGGGCCGACGTTCCGGCCCGGTTAAAGGCACGCCAGATAATAGTAGGTATCTTCACATATATACCCGCTCCCTGCGCAAAGGGAACTTTTTGAGCAGCTAGCAAAGGAATCTGGATATTCTACCTCAGCATTATACCTAGACATCCTGGAAAGCTGACAGGTCAAGCGTGATGGTCTGGAGGTATAGTCGATCTTCGTTTTTCAGCATTTTTTCGCGCTCAAATACGAATTGCCGAAATGTTGAAATAAAGGTTACAAATAGAGTTATATAGAGAAAAGCTATACCTACGTCTAACTGAGGAACTAAAATGGTAAATGGAACAGTAAAGTTTTTCAACAGAGTTAAGAGTTTTGGATTCATCGCTGGCGATGACGGAAAAGATTATTTTGTTCACGCTTCAGGTTTGAAGCCTGGGGTTTCTATCGATGAGGGTGACAAGGTCAGCTTCGAGGTAGTAGAGGGCGAGAGGGGCCCCAAGGCAGAGAAAGTAGAAAAAGTATAAGGTCTATGCTTATGCTGTCATAACTGAGGGGCTATGGTTGCGCCCTTCAGCATGGCACTATGACTTTTTTAAAGATTGCTTAATACCATAGAGTTATCGTAAAGGGGCCTAATGAAATCTCCTGGCTTGCCCTTATGCTTGAGATAATTAGAGGATGGGTAATCGAGCCAAGGGCGGACCAACGCCGATCCACAGCGTCCTTAACAGGAGCCTATCACCGTAGTGTAGGCCGGTTTTCCCGCCCAGAGCCTCGATGTTCAACCTTGGCTCCAAGGCAGCACAGCACCGGTATCTAGCTGGTATTTAGCACAGCGTCCGTTTTACAGGAGCTCGACACCTTTAAGATGCAGAGCCTGCGCCCGCCTTTGCCTCGGCTAGTGCCGCGTCCCGCACAAAACGAGGACTCCAGGTATAGCTGAATGAAGGCATGCTACGCCAGTTAAGGCGTGCACATCTCTGACCGGTAGGTCTCAGCTTCTCCCCAATATTCACCGGATGCTAACGCCCTCATGAGCGTTGCACCTCTCAGGCTTTTCGCCATTCCTCAGCAGATCAGCGAAAGATCCGCCTATCGAATTCCAAGCCTTGAGAGCCCTGCCGGTGGATTAACCCTCGTCGAACAGCGCAAAACGCGGCAAATACTATGTTTGTCTGTTATGGATACAAATAGTTTATGATCAGAGCCTCGCAAATTTGGAACCTTTACTTGAAAGATCCCAACAAAGAAAATGAAAAAACGAGATGCTGCAATGAATCTAATCATTTGGCCTTAATTTCAAGCTGCTAATTAGATAACGCAACTCTAGGAAAATTCGCGAAGTCCAGAAGAAAAAGATCAAACGAGGGAGATATGTCCCAGTTTGCCTTTTCCGCTAAAATGTATCTCAGCCGCATCATGCACTCCATCTGAATATACACTTTCAATTACTATTTTGCCATTGTATTCTCCGCCAGGCCGCCGGAAGGTCCCTTCTCCATTCCCCAAAGAGGTTATATGTCTCGCCTTCGCGGTGCCTCGCCAGACATCAGAACTATAGTTAAAAATCACCCAAGAATCGATTGAAAAAGATACGCTCTCATTAATCCCTGCATTAGTTCTTTCTGTAGTGATACAACCATCACGCCCATAAAAGCGTTTACACATATCCACCTGATGTTATCCCAACTATATCATCCTTTGTCTTTGAGAAAGATAGCATTCGGCTATATAGATTGATCTGTGGGCATCTCGCAAATGTTAGGAGATGGAAGGCATCAAGCAACCTCGTGAAATTTATAAAACCGATGATATGGCCAATATGAGAATGCCCATATCTATGCGAGGTATCATTAAATCAAGTATCTTCTCGATGGACTTAAGGGCGATAGGTTCATATCCTCCCTGCTTCCTTGATTGGGTTAATATTTCGGTGTCGATTTTAAGCGACATTGTTACAGGCAAGCATGGAAAACAATTTAGATATGGCCATATCACGGCGCAAAGAGCTTTTGGAGCTTATTGCAGCTGCGGCCGATGAAATAGCGGCAATAGACCGTTGTTTACCGATTTTGTATAGTCAAGCTCTAGAGGCCGATCTTCTTCAGAGCGAAGAAAATGCGTTAGCTCAAGTCCGCTAGCGCCTACATCTTATCAATGATCTGGCGGGCATCATGAATTAAATTCTTTATTGCTTTTTCCCGGGCGGCCCAAGCAACATGGGTATATAGATCCTATCACATATGGAATAAAATGAAGGTTAAATGTTGGTACAAAAACGGCAGCTTAGATACTATCCGCCAGTTTTGCATTCAAAACCAAGATAAACCAATATCTGTAAAGTTAACAAATAGATCAGAGCATATCATTGGGGCTTTACATAGCTATTATCTCGACTACTCCGAAGCAGCACACCTTTTTCTTCTCTTAACGGACAGAGTAACTCATCCCGCATACTATAGCCTGGGGGATATCGAAAGTTTGCATATTGAATTTAACGAAGCACACCGTCTTGGGCAGGTAATTTGAATACTGAAGATATTTTTTCTTCTGAGATTATGGCCTCAAGGTATTTAGCCCTGTTATCTGCTAAGTGAATGTCAAGGGGAAACAATGGAAAGAAGCAATCTCTTAGGGGATCTGAAGAAGACATGGCCAGAAAAATTTGCATCGAATGAAGAGATATTCAGCCATATACATCCTGGCGATAAGATTTTCATAGGCACTGGCTGCGGCGAACCCCAGTACTTAGTTCAGGCCCTCGTAAACTTCGTCAGCAGCAATCCCAAAGCCTTTTTCGGTGTCGAGCTAATACATGTATGGACTCTTGGTGCCGCTCCATATATAGATGAAAAATTCCGTGATAACTTCCGGATCGACTCATTCTTCATTGGCGAAGGCGAAAGAAATGCGATCAATAGAGGCGCTGCAGACTACACACCCATATCCCTTTCTGCCGTTCCCGGCCTTTTCAGAAGGGAGATAATACCAATAGACGTGGCACTGATCCAGACTTCGCCTCCGGATAAACACGGCTATATGAGTCTGGGGATAAGCGTAGATATCGTAAAGGCTGCGACCCAGAAGGCATCATTGATCGTAGCCCAGATAAACTCCGATATGCCTCGCACCCAGGGTGACGGGTTCATAAATATAAAAGATGTAGATTTTATTATTCCTCACGACGAACCTTTGCTAGAGTATACTGTAGAAGACCCGGGGGAAATCATCAAGGCGATAGGCATGTATGTCGCCCAAATCATTGAGGATGGATCTACTATACAGGTTGGATACGGCATCGTACCTAATGCTGCGGTCTCCTACTTGGGCGAGAAAAAGCATCTTGGGATTCATACTGAGCTCTTAAGCGATGGCATCATAGACCTCGTGAAGAGGGGCGTGGTGGATAACACCAATAAATCCATCGACATGGGCAAGACTGTAGCTTCTTATTGCATGGGCAAAAAGGAGACTTACGAGTTACTGGATGAGAATCCAACTATCGAGTTCAAGACCATCGATTATGTAAACAACCCATTGATTATTGCCAAGAATAAGTTGATGACGGCAATCAACAGCGCCATAGAGATAGATTTGACGGGCCAGTCTACTGCAGAGTCACTGAGCGGGACATTCTATTTCGGTATCGGCGGCCAGGCAGATTTCATGAGAGGAGCCGTGCTTGCACCTGGCGGCAAGAGTATACTGGCCCTTCCTTCTACTGCCGTCAATGACACCATTTCAAGGATAGTGCCATCTCTTCAGGAGGGTACTGGAGTGACACTGACCAGAGGGGATGTCCACTATGTAGTAACTGAGTATGGTATAGCATACCTCCATGGCAAAAATATCAGGGAACGCGCTATGGATCTGATTGCCATAGCCCATCCAAAATTCAGGCCATGGCTAATTGAAGAGGCCAAGAAGCGTTTGCTCATCTACAAAGACCAGGCGTTCGTACCCGGAATGAAAGGAGTATATCCTGTGGCTCTGGAGACATTCAGGACAACCAAAGGCGGACTCAATATTCTCCTGAGACCAGTGAAGATCGGAGATGAGCCATTGATGAAGGACTTCTTCTATGATCTTTCTAATGACAGCATGTACAGGAGGTTCATGTCTTCAAGAATGGATATGCCACATGAAAGGCTGCAGGAGTTCGGAGTGGTGGATTACTCTAGCCGCATGATGATCCTGGCTGTTTTAAAGGGAGATAACAAAGAAACCATCGTCGGGATTGGGCAGTATGATATGAACAAGGGTACGCATACAGCAGAGGTTGCGCTTGTGGTAAAAGATGAGCATCAAAAAATAGGCGTAGGCTACGAACTGCTTTCTTATCTTACTCATCTGGCCATGAGGCGAGGGTTGCTCGGATTTACTGCTGAAGTTTTAGTTGAGAATGAGGCGATGCTCAACCTTTTTAAAAATATGGGATTTGATACAGAAAAGAGAAGCGATGAGGGGGTCTATGAGATGCGTATGATGTTTCGAGATATTGAAGGATAGACTTAATGTCAGGAGAAAACTGGCCAGGAACTGGGGGATTAATGCACTTTTGGCTTCAGCTTGCCTGTACCTATAAAACAATTGCAGGATTACAATCGATGGTAGGGAAATGAGGAAATTAGGAACAATCCGCTATAGACCTCATTACCCTTATTGATCCCCTGCTATACCTTTTCAAGGCCTAGTCTTCCGGGGTCCCTCGTATTTCCTGTTGCTTGACTTTTTGTCAAAACTATGATCCCTTTGATTGCTCTTCACCGGCTTCGAGGGATCGTGCTTGCCTGGCCCGTGGCTGGGCATACCCTTAGCACCCTTCTTTTGGCTCACATTGTCCTCCTGCCATGTGAGCTATGCCCGGCCAGCTCGCTTTCATATGAGCATAGATGGCTTTTGTGCTCTAACCAAAACCCATTACAGCAACCATTTTTGAGGCTATCAGCCAACAAATCCAAAGCATACATCTCAGATCACTCAACAGGCATCTGCCCTGATGTGTGGAGGCAGGTATCCAGCTCGCCCTCCAGTTCATCGATATGCTTATTCAATTGCTTGATCTTATTTTGCAAGACCTTGACCTTCTCCTCAGATATCCTGAGCTTTTGTTCTTGGGATGCTTTCAGCTTCTCATCCGATGTCCTGAGCCGCTCTATCAGCTCCTTGATCCTCTCCTCAAGAATCTGAACGCTCTCTCCAGATGTAGACGTATTTATCACCAAAATCTTTTTGAATTTCATTACTTATTTTTCTTTATACCATTAATACCTATCTGAAAAACAGCTGCTGGCTGGATATTGTCTTGATGGACATGTTTAGAGATTTCTCTAAATCAGAGATATTGAGAGTTAGCATTTCGGCTACGGTAAATATTGGCTCATGACAACTCTTCGATATAGAAGATGTCTAAAATGATTTATCCAAACAGGAAAGATCTGGTTCTATGAACCAGTCTCTCGTTTAAACAGCCTTGCTGTTACGTTTGCATCATTGAGTTCGCTTACTTAGACCTTGTGGCCTATAGCGAAGCGGCGCATAATACGGTCGATCTGAATCCTGACCTGATCCCCTACTTGGGTTTCCGGTACAAAGATTACAAAGCCCTCAACTCTAGCTATTCCATCCCCTTCACGAGCGGTATCTTCAATTGTGGCATCATATTCGGCGCCAACCGTCACGGGAACGGGGGGTGCAGAACTCTGCATAGAGGAATAACTTTCCTCACTTCTAAACATTTCTTCACGTCCTTAGCGAAAAACAAAAATAAGTTTTGCGCGCTGATATAATGTCCTCTGGCTACTAATACTTTTGCTTAGTGGCCTACTAGATGAAGAACTACTGAAAATGTGGATTATACGATTGGGAAACATACATCCAGCCTGACGGTTTGAGTACAGGCACACTGTGCTCCGTAAAATTTAGATAATTGATAAAAAAATTAGGTAAATGAACTATTTTTTGGTCTCAGTTTTGGTCTCAGTTTCTGGCGCTTTCACCGGTTTGTCTTTGTCATGACTGGCTTTCTTTTTAGCTTTAGCACTCTGATAAGCTGATTGCTTTATATCTACCGTTTTCTTCGCTATAGTAACAACTCCTTAACTCGGTTAATATAAAGTTAAAGGGTATTAAACTTATGGTCTCCGGAAGTTCCTGTTTATATTTATGATTTAAAATAGATCCACGCCTTCATTGCCGCTTCCTATTAGAGTGCGTTTAACAAGGAGTTCTATGATCGTCACCAGTCGTGCAAGAATATAGCTGATGCGGCTTTGCAGGCGAGCCTAAACAACGTTTTAGAGAGAATGCATGACGCTATTAGGGAAAGGGAGAAGGTTACCAGAGGGCTAAAGGTCGATGAGACTCCAGTAATATCTATGAACCAGATCTATTATAACTTCGTTCGGCCACATCAGGCATTGAATGGCAAGACGCCCGCGGAAATGGCGAACGTTGGAATTGGAAGGAGAGAATAAGTGGTTAGGGTTGCTTCAGAAAAGCACAATGAGGGGAAGACCCTAACTCGGTTTATTCTTCGACTTTTTCAATTCATTTATAAGATCGTCTTGTCGATTCTTCAATAGCCTATTAATTTTCCAAAGGATCTTTTTGGCCTCCCAACCATTCTCTTGCTTATATTCTGGATTTATAGTTAATCCACGTAATTTTTACCTCATAGATACCCTTAAATAATTAATATACGATATAGCCGTTCATGGGCAGGAAACCTGTAATTGTAAGACATATCTCGAAGGTAGAATTAGATCAATTGTATAAAGATGAGAGAAACATAAGAATTAAAGAACGGCTACTAGCGATAATACATTTATACGAAGGAAAGAATGTATATATAGTAGCTGATATTCTTAAACGAAGTGAAAAGACAATAAAGAATTGGCTAAGCGATTGGAACAAACAAGGATATGATGGATTGATACCACAGAATAGAAACGGCAAAGAACCAATGATATCTTTTGATGAATGGGATAAAATTATCGAAGAGATTGAGGACAAAGGAATGACTATAAAAGAGGTAATAAAATATGCAAAAGACACAAGAGGCGTAGAATATTCGTATAAAGGTGGTTGGAAGATTTTAAGATCAATAAAGAAAGTCAAATATGGTAAACCATATATTAGAAATAATAAGAGGCCTGTTAATGCAGAAAGTTTTCTAAAAAAAGGATAGATTCAGTAATAACAACAGTCAAAGAACCTATTATTGGATTCCTTGATGAAAGCTCTTTGCAACAGCGACCTAATACACGCAGGGTTTTAAACACCCATATGCTAAATTATCAACCTGGAAAAGTTAGGTCTAGAACTGTTTTTGGGTTCATTGCATTGAATGGAAATGATGAAGTTATGGTCTCTCACTCATCCAAGAAAGAAGATTTAATGATCTTCGCCCAAAAATTGAGAAGTAACAATATTATGAGACCAATATGTATTGTCCTAGATAATGCTAGAATACATCTAGCTAAGAAGTTTAGGGCATTAGCCCACGAACTTGATATCCATTTAATATATAACGTGCCATATTCCCCTGATTTAAATCCTATAGAGTTCGGTTGGAAGGATTTTAAAAGAGAGATATCAAAATATACTGATTTTGATGAAGCTATTGAGGATGCCCAAGATTGCGCTTTACAAATATTTTATTCCAATAAAGATGGATACTCTAAGTCTTGGATAAAGCAGTTTATAAGGTAAAAAGTTGGGAGAATGACTATAATCTAAAGAAGGTTTGAATTTCGCCATATATTGGCTCAGACAAATACCCATATTGTCGCATCAGTTCTTTAATATCGGCTTCTAGCTTCTCAAGTTCAGATGTTTTTGGATCATCATGCCGATATCTCCAAGGTCTTGCGGTTATGAATGTAGTCATGAGGTCAATAATTTCCCGATCCCTGTTAAGCTTGGCATATAATGGGTTGATCAACAATGTTAATTCCTGCTCAAGTTTTTCAGATTTTGGTGAATCTATGCGCGCCACATCCTGGACAGGTTCTCGCGATTTCCGTCCCTCCCACCACCGATGTATATCATCCCATAATAATAAATATAGAATAACGCCTGCTAATGTAAAAAGGCCACCCACGATCGCTAGGCCAAGCTCAGACATGGAGAGGACCCCTTTTGTGAAAAGAAGATATGATGCAATAAAAGGCATCATCATTACAACCATTACAAAGGCAATCTTTTTTCGGTCCATCAATTATCGACCACGCAATTGGGTCTTGAGCACATATTTCTTTTGCATGTAGAATCCTGGAGGAGAACTCACACATTATTATTCCAAAGTGTCTAACTCCCCAGTAACACGCCTTTAGGAGTACTTACCAGTAAACACCCCTTCATGCAACAGCATTACTCAACACCACCATATGCAACAGAACCCATAGGCATGCATTATATATAGAACCTCAAACAACGAGTAAATGTTTGATAGATGTCATTATTGAGGTAATAAATGGCTGGACAATTTAGTGGAACACCTATATACATACTCAGAGAAGGCAGTCAGAGGACTGCTGGACGAGATGCACAGAGATCGAATATCATGGCTGCGAAGGCAGTTGCAGGCGCAGTCAGGACAACTCTTGGCCCCAAGGGCATGGATAAGATGCTTGTAGATACCATGGGCGACGTTGTGATCACCAACGACGGCGTCACTATACTCAAAGAGATGGATATTGAGCATCCTGCGGCCAAGATGATGGTTGAGATCGCCAAGACCCAGGACCAGGAGGTAGGGGATGGGACGACCACAGCCGTGGTCCTGGCAGGAGAGCTTCTCAAGCAGGCCGAGAATCTTCTGGATCAAGAGATCCATCCAACAGTCATAGCTGCAGGCTACAGAGCAGCAGCTGACAAGTCCATGGAGATTCTCAAGGCCTTAGCAGTAAGCGTCTCCACAAAAGACGAAGATCTTCTCCAGAAGATCGCAACCACTGCCATGACCGGCAAGGGCTCTCAATCCGCCCGAAATGAGCTGTCTGTGATGGCCGTTAACGCAGTCAAGTCCGTAGTAGACGAAGACGGGACTGTCGATACCGATAATATCACTGTGGAGAAGAAGGTCGGGGGCGGCATAACCGACTCCATGCTTGTGAGCGGAGTGGTTATCGATAAGGATAGGCTCCACCCCAACATGCCAAAGAAGGTCACCGACGCCAAGATCGCTCTGCTCAATGCACCTATAGAGATAGAGAAGACCGAGATCGATGCCAAGATTCAGATCACCTCCCCTGACCAGCTTCAGGCTTTCCTGGACCAGGAGGAGACCATGCTCAAGGACATGGTCGATAGGATCGTGGCTTCAGGAGCCAATGTGGTCTTCGCCCAGAAGGGCATAGATGATCTGGCACAGCACTTCCTGGCAAAGGCCGGAATCTATACAGTGCGCCGTGTTAAGAAGAGCGATATGGAGAAGCTGGCTCGTGCAACGGGCGGCAGGATCGTCACCAGCATCCATGAGCTGACAAAGGATGATCTCGGCAAGTCCTGCATAGTCGAGGAGAGGAAGGTCAGCGATGAGAAGATGACCTTCGTCGAAGAATGCTTGAACCCCAAGGCAGTCTCCATAATCCTTCGCGGCGGAACAGAACACGTGGTGGATGAGCTGGCAAGGGCAATGGAGGACGCACTGAGAGTCGTTGGCGTCGCTGTTGAGGACAAGATGCTGGTTGCCGGAGGCGGCGCTCCCGAGGTAGAGCTGGCTCTCAGGCTTCGAGCCTACGCTTCCACAGTGGGCGGACGTGAGCAGCTGGCCATAGAATCCTTCGCAGATGCTATGGAGATTATACCCAAGACTCTGGCGGAGAACGCAGGCCTTGATCAAATCGACACACTTGTCGCGCTTAGAAGCGCCCATGAGAAAGGCATGAAGAGCGCAGGCCTGGACATGGATACCGGCAAGCCAGTGGATATGCTGAAGCAAGGAGTCGTCGAGCCACTTAGAGTTAAGACTCAGGCCATCAACTCCGCAGCCGAGGCCGCGGTCATGATCCTCAGGATAGATGATGTCATCGCATCCAAATCTGGACCGGGAGGCATGCCGCCCGGTGGCATGCCTGGCGGAATGCCCGGCGGCATGGGTGGCATGGGCGGAGGGGACTTCGAGTAGGTCCTCCCCCCCATTTTAGCTTTTCTTTTTTGCAAGTTGGGCAGACATCCGGTCTTTCAGGTTCCTCAATAGTACCCGCGTCGCTGTGGTTTTGGGTCGTCAGAAAGATTATCCGGTTCTTCTTAATTGTAGACCATTATCAGATATCGCAGAAACAAAAGAAGTTCTTATACTGAGGGTGTTTCTTGACAGACTTTAGCGCAAGTCCTTTTCTGAATTTGTTGCTCAACTTGAACGGCGGGAAATCTAACGAGTCATCTAAGCTCAGCTTCCATGCGTAGATAATCGCGAATAGCATAGGCAGAGTAATGATTTCGGCCTTGGGCGATTAGCTGCAAAGCGACCTTTTCAAACCTCAGATAGAACCAGGGATGTTTCTCACCGAAATCCAGGAACTTTTCAGCATCTCTGTTATTCAGACCTTTCTGTTATTAGCACATACCAAATTATTCAACTGTCAAAACTGCCCAAAATAGGCTGAATTTCTTTTCTGCCTAACTGCTTATCGCCCTTGGAGCCTTACGAACTATGGTGGCCTGCAAGACCAGCTCCGACGATTGTAGAGCAGCCTTCCCCACGCGTCCTCCGATACCTGGATTTTCAGGATATTTCAGGCTTAATGCCTCGGGAACTGCAATCTTGTAATCTGATGCAAACTTTCGAATATTGCATTTACATAATGATCCCACATTCCGCACTTTCATTTCAAGCAAAAATAATTTTCAAACTAATTTAAATTTGCACATTGAATCCTAATAACGAATTTAAGTAAACAACTTGAAAAATAGAAACTATTTCAGCCAGTTATCTCGGCACCTCTTTTTTGTGTGAAATAACGATTTGACCAGCAAATTGTAAATATTAATTTGACCTAAGTTTCATGAAAATTATAGATTTTGAAAATCAATACTGCGGAATATGGGATGATAAAGTTGATAGCATTTATTAGAAGGTGAGGATTATAACGAACTCCCCAACAGGAGGAGTTTTTGATTTTTTCAGTGCCATGACCTAAGCGTGGCAACCCACTGGGTTCCAATCTAAAGGCTTTTCAAGATGAGTTACACACAGGCTACATATCCAAGCGCCAGGGACAACAAACCGCCCAGCGGCAATTAGGCTACCGCATAATATGCATTCGCTTTCTACCATTTTTTCCTCCAACAATTTCATCTCATTTACGATAGTGATTTGCAAGAGTGAATAAAGCTAAGATTAGGTTATCCTATAACTCCGGAGGAGCGCGCTTTACAGGCTGCATGGATGGCTCTCTTTGAATCCAGGAACTTAAATGCCTTCTTCAGTGCCTTATCCTCATCTCCTTCATACCCATGACGTGTGAACCCTGTCATCTCTTTGTCTTTTACATCTACGGTGATTTTTCCATGTCCATCTCTCAGCAGGTACCGCACCGCTCCATCTACTTGAGGCCATGAATCAACAATCTTCATCTGATACCCTCCTCGCCCGGAGTACATATTCAAAACATTAATGGGATGGCCAGTCAGGACAAAACCGCTGGCAAAAGTCTTTGATTCCTTGACTGATTCTGTGCCGCCATCCACTAACTTCTAGTACGATATCTTTAAATAAAAAGCTTTTGGTACCTAAATTCTTTAGTACCAAAAGCTATATATATATACAGAGTCCAATAAACTTGTGAATAAATGCCTAAAACTACATTGACCCTATCAGAACCGATAGCCAGAGCCCTGAAGGTATATACAGCACAAACCAAGAACAGCATGCGTGCTCAAAGCGAGGTTGTAGAGGAAGCCTTAAAAGAGTTTTTCGAGAGGCGCAGTGTGAAGATCGAGTAGCGACCAAGTAAGCAAATCAGAGAGGGGCGAAAGCAATGGCTCAACGAAACAAGCAGCAGTCAGTAGATCTCAATACATATCTTTCAAGGAATGACAGATTCAAATTTTTCGTATATGACCGCAGAGAGATTCGGACTATCGCCGATAATTTAGGATTTAAAACTGATCGTGTACGTACCGAACTTAGAAAGCTAGGCTACAGCCTGATTAGGAACAACAACGGTCTCATGGTCTGGAAAAGGGGTGGAACCTACATATAAGGACAAGGCGTAAGGAGATATGAATAGAATTTCCGGCGCTAGGCATATTCATCACTCAATGTGGGCAATCAACTAGGGCCTTAAATTTGCTTTATCGGCATTTATCTGAAGCTCTTTCAACGTCTCATAAATAGCAGCTAAGGCTCTATTCTGAGCGGTCAAATGGTCCAAGATTACACGGGCCTCTTCTTCAGCTTTTTCATTGACCAAACAGTGTTGGCGTGATTCGATCCTATCACGCTTTTCTTGAAGATTCTGACTGATCAAGATGATCGAAGCTGCATAGGATGCCAGCAGAGATAGAACCAGGTTCATCAAAATAAAAGGGTAAGGGTCCCAATGGTAAAACCAAACTGTAATATTCATCAAAATCCAAACACCAAATACGATAGTCTGCAAAAAAATGAATTTCCATGATCCAACTGTCTCAGCAACCCAGTCTGCTGCCCTCTGGCTAAAGGTGAGTTGTTTTTCAAAAAGCTCGATGGCATCGCAGACAGGAGGGTGTTCATGTTTATACGGTTCAGGAAACTCTAGCTTAATCGATTGCATAAAGGATAAATACGAAATGAACTTTTTATAGATATCCATCCAATTCATTCGATATTCCGACTCTGTGCCGAGGGTTCATTCTATATTTTATCTTAAAGAGCTTGTTCGAGTATCAAGAAGGTACATCTTCCTCGTCGTCCCAATTGTCAAGAATCTTATGTTAGAGTTCCACGGATGAATAATGATCACTCATATCCTGCAATGCTCCAATCCAATCAAACTTCAGATCCCCTTTGGGCTCTCTAGCCCGCTTCTCGATCAGGAGGTTAATAAAGTTCTCTACCTCATGATGGAGTCCCGGTGGAAGCTATCGTATCAGTTCTTCAAGGCGGGCACATTACCGTGCAGCCCTTGGCAGAGATAGGGCCCAGTTATCTATCACGAACTACCTGCCCTCGAAGCTGAATGAGACATCGGTTCCAAGCTCGCTGGTGATTCTGATGGTCTTGTCGGCTAGGATCTTCTCCATCTGACAGTGGCGATTGTCGAGCTTCTTGTAGTCTATCATTACCGCTCCAAGCATCTCCTCTATGAAGCCGGACATCATGCAGCCTTGAATATGAACTTCAAAAGCCATTTATATCAAAGATCTCTATAGTAATCTTTGAGAGGACCATGACGAGATCAGAGATCCTACAGATGCTAGCCGTTCATCGAGATGATCTGACCCGGATGGGGGTGAAGACTCTAGCAGTCTTCGGGTCAGTTGCCAGGGATGAAGCCCGGCGGGATAGCGATGTAGACATCCTGGTTGAGTTCCGGGACTCCGCCACATTCAACGGGTACATGGATCTTAAGTTCTTCCTCGAGGATCTGCTGGGGCGTCCTGTAGATTTAGTCACCCGCAAGTCCATCAGGCCCAGGCTCAAGACACAGATAGAGAGAGAGGCCCTCTATGTTTAGGGATTATCTGCTGTATCTTGAGGATATGCGGACTTCCTGCGAGAAGCTATTGCGTTATACTGAAGGTATCGATTTTGATCAGTTAGCTTCAGACGAAAGAACTTATGATGCTGTAATTTTTAATCTTGTAATCTTAGGCGAAGCCGCCAAGCACATCCCTCTGGTAGTAAGAGAACGTTATCCCAAAGTTCCATGGCGCAAGATAGCGGGCTAAAGAGACATCTCCGTCCACAGATACTTCGGCTTGGATGAGGAGATACTTTGGGATATTCTGCAAAAGCAGATTCAGCCAATGATGGATCTGATCGATCAGATCCTCGCAGATGATGTACCTTTAGATTGAGGCCTCGGCCAACGGTAAAGTAGCATCGACGCATCTATCCTTATCTCATAAAATGCTCCTCAGATCATCAACCGACAATTATGCTGGTATACTATGCGATTCTTACCATATACCCAAATCGTGGAGACCAAGAGTTCATTCGTAGGCTTGGCAAATGGTTATGATTATTAGTGTATCTTTAACTCGTAGGAGTGGAGAGGACGAGCGGGAAGTCCCCGGTCTTCAGGCCGGGGATGAAAGCGGAGTCCTCCCTTTTACTTTCACGCCGCATGGGTAATCAATATGAAAGATAAATTACAGTAAGTAGGATTCAATGATTATCAGCTACAAGTATCCCATAGTTCCTGATAAGGCAACTCAGCAAAAGTTAGCCGAAGCCCTGGATGCTTGTAGATGGCTATATAATAAACTTCTTGAGAAGATGAACGAAGCCAGAGAGAACGGTATCAAGGTCAAGCTCTATCGAAAGATCAAAGGCTGTATCAAAGCTGTCATCATCAAGAGAGAAGGAAGGCTCTGGTTTGCCATCGTCCAGGCAGACCAGGAACCTGAACCCTTGCCTGAAGCTGGGAGATCTATAGGCTTAGATATTGGTCTGACATCTTTCGTTGTAGATTCTAATGGCAATTCTATCGAGAATCCAAGATATTCTGAGAAATCAGCTAAGAAGTTAGCCAGATATCAGAAGAAGCTTGCCAGATGTGAGAAAGGATCTAACAACCGGAAGGAGATCAAGGAACAAATAGGGAATATCCATGCCAGAGTTGGTCATCAGAGAGATGACTTCCTGCATAAGCTATCAAGATCATATATCAATAAATATGATAACGTCTGCGTTGAAGATCTGGATGTCAAGGGCCTGAAGGAAAAAGGACATAACAAAGGCATGCACCGGAACATCCATGATGCTGCCTGGTCCAAATTCATATTCATGCTTTCGTACAAGGCTGAAAGTGCTGGTCGAAGGCTGATCAAAGTAGATCCCAGGAATACCACTCAGAAGTGCTCCAATTGTGGAAGCATTGTGAGAAAAGATCTCTCTGACAGAGCGCATGAGTGCCCTTATTGCGGGTTCACATGTGATAGAGACTACAATGCTTCCAGAAACATACTCGTAGCAGGGATGGAACAGCCCACAGTGCCCATAGAACCAAAACCTCTACATCACATTTCTGTGATGCAAGTTTTGGCGATGAAGTGGGAAGCCCTACCATTCAGGGTAGGGTAGTTCACTTGATGAAAAGGATGATATCCCATGAATACAAATGATAATCAGGCCCGTTCGATCTTACATAGAGCGCCTGATGGAGACAGCTATAATCAGAATTGTTCCGTTCCAAGAAACCAGAAAAACACAGGAGACGGATTTCAGACAACTCTCTACTCGGCAGGCTATGCCCGCACTTTCTCTACATTAATTTCTAGCTTATTTATGCAGCAGCAAGAGCTGGTTCAACTGGGACTTGATCACAGAAGGCGTTTATCTGCTCTGTGTCCATGTTTCTTTTAGGTACTATGAGGACTCTATATCCGTCGCCTTCAAGCCTTTGGGTAAAATCCCTGAGCATGCTCAGTGCCACTTTGCCTTGCCTTACCAGGTCTGGCATCTTCAAAATGACTACCTTTGACGAGGGGATTACAGCGTCCACGACATAGCCCCATCGCGTCGGGCGGTTCAGCAGCACTACATTTCCTCTTAGCCTCAACTCTGAGACTATTTCATCAAGCTTCTTCATTTCTGGAATAAGGGATTGCTTAATTTAGATTCCTCCATTATCTTGGACTGACACCCATATTAGATGCAAAACCACCCAGCACAAGACGTCTCTCAACTATGAATGCAATGATGAAGCCGTCTTCCGCCTGGATTAAATATTCCGTTTATTATATTTTCGTCTTCAGCCCAGTCTGCAAACCATATGCATCATAATAGCTTTTCGTAGAGCCGCAAAGACCGCGAGGAGCAAAAATGTGCAGGGCATAAGACCGCCCCGCATCACCTATTCCGCTGTTGCGGATGTAGTCTGGCTAAAACAGATCGATTAAGCAATAATCAAATCGGTTTAGTATCTTCTGGGTGGCCTTGCAGGCTTATGCTTCTGATAGCACTCACTGCAGTAAACGGGCCTTGTTCCATCTGGCTTGAAGGGGACCTGAGTCTGCTTTCCACACTCTGCACAGGTTGCATCATGCATCTCTCTCGGACCGCTGCTGTAGCCGCCTCTGCTGCCGCCACTGCTGCTTCCATACTTTCTCTCGAACATTTAATTCACTTACCTTTTGTATCGATTCAAAGAATCGATCGCGCCACAAAAACATCTCAACAAATTTCTTTGAATCGACGCAAATGCAGCATGCTTAGATGATCTCTCTGGATGATATACCTGTTGGTTAAAATGTGCGGGACATTATCTTTGTGATAATCTCTATCGCCATGCCAGTGATTACGCTAAGATGGCTACAGTTCCAAATTGTTTTTCTACAATCTTCCAGGATATCAGGTAACTCCCACTCAGAAGCATGGCCTTATATTCTATTATTTTCGACCGACAGCTATATAGTCAATAAAACATGTCTAGAGGTGGCTGCATTGCATTGATTCAGAAAAATTGTTGAGATGTTTTTGTGGCGCGATCGATTCTTTGAAATCGAAACGAAAGGTACTAAGAATAAATGAGATTTGGAAAAAGCAGAGACGGCTTCAATAAAGGTCCAAAAAAGATAATCGTGACCTGTTCAGATTGTAGATGTCATACCCAGGTTCTTCAAAATAGACGGACCCGGGCCTGTATATCGCCAGGAATGCCAAGGCGATATAAAAACGAATTGGTTATTATAATTTGAGTATTATAGTATCACTTTGTTCTAGCATAATTACAATCTCCATGAAGTGCCTCTGCATCCGGTTGAAGCATCCTCGGGAATGCATAGCAGCAGATAAGATTCAACTCGTTCTCAGAGGCGAGACATATCCGAGAGGTATCGTTAATAAAAACGGTATCTTTGATGTCTTTTCGGATCCGCTCCATAACGCTTCAACCAAAACAGAGAGCATCATCAATAACAGAGATGGAAAAAATGTCATTTGAAAATCTAAATATTATAGATCCGCTACAGCGGGCACTAGTCAAAGAAGGATACACAACACCAACGCCAATACAGATGCAAGCCATACCACATCTTCTAGAGGGCAAGGACCTTATGGGCATCGCTCAGACAGGCACCGGCAAAACAGCAGCGTTTGTGTTGCCCATACTCCAGAGGATGTCCGAGGAGCTTAAGGCTCCTACTCCTGGAGTTCCGCGCGTACTTGTGCTCGCACCAACAAGAGAACTTGCAGCACAGATAGATCAGAGCTTTGCCACATATGGCCAGTTTCTTCGATTCAGACATATGGTCATATTCGGTGGTGTCAGTCAAGTGCCTCAAGTCAAGATGCTCTCCCGGGGCGTCGATATCCTCGTCGCCACCCCCGGTCGGCTGCTCGATCTGATGAACCAGGGCTACATTAAGCTGAAGGGCGTCGAGTTCTTCGTTCTCGACGAAATAGACAGGATGCTCGATATGGGCTTTATCAAAGATGTTCGCAAGATCGTCGCTGCATTGCCACGGAAGCGTCAATCGCTTTTCTTCTCTGCCACAATATCGCCGGAGACAAACGAGTTTGCGAAGAAACTCCTCACTGATCCAATACATGTCGAGGTAGCTCCGCAGGCTAGTACGCTAGAGTGTATCGGACAACATGTCTTTTTTGTGGATCAGAACAAGAAGTATCCTCTGTTGCTGGGGCTTCTGAAGCAGGGAGATCTGAAGCGCGTTTTAGTGTTTACACGCACGAAGCATCGTGCGAATGAGATTGAGCTGATGCTAATCAAGGACCATATCAGAGCCAATACAATTCATGGCAACAAATCGCAGAACCAGCGCACAAAGGCCCTGCATGATTTCAAATCAGGCCGCTTACAGGTGCTCATCGCAACAGATATTGCTGCACGTGGCATTGATGTCGACGGCATATCCCATGTTATAAATTACGATCTGCCTAACGAGCCTAAGAGCTATGTTCATCGTATCGGTCGTACGGGACGCGCTGGCGCAAAAGGCACAGCGTATTCTTTCTGCGCGGCAGATGAACGCAACATCCTTCGCAGCATCGAGAGGCTCACACAGACGAGAATAGAGCTCATGGAGCACCAGTATCATTCAGAACGGGCAAAGAACGCTGTGGGTGCAGCAGCAGAGCCGGCTCCGAATAGATCGAGGACCTTATCTAGAAGTTTCAGGCAGGAGAGCATGAGCAAACCAGGCCTTCGTAAGCCACATACTGTCAGGCATTGGTAATCTATTGAGGGCTGTAAACGCTTGAGAGGCTATTCAGTAATCGAATAGCCGTTATCTATTTTTGTATATCTTGTATATCACGAGTTTGTTTGAGTATCTTCTCCACGTTAACCACAGTGATGATTCCACTATGATTCGATATACTCAGCTATCTGCCTCAGGTATTGCTGCAAATTAAAGTTTGGTGCGTATTTGATGATAAGGTGAGAACTAATGGCAGATGAAACGCTCATAGCAAGGCTGAAAGGGAAATCCGCAGATAGTAATTTACATGGTCCCCACTACTAATCGCCTAAAAGAATTAGGAGAACCAGGCGTAGTTAGCGGGATATAGATGCAGAATTCATAGTGTTAGAAACTCCAAATTGTATAAAAGAGTATTTAATGAAGTCTTCTACTAGAATAGTTCCGAGAAAATTGAGAAACACCCGGAAACCATTCAGTCAATAATCCTATCTGCAAGATACGCTCTGGCTATCTTTGGGTCGTTTGACAACTCGTTTATTCTCTGCTCGGACATCATCCAGAGTGTATCATCTATTTTTATCTCAATGTCTCTTTTCTGCCACCAGGAAAGGCAGTCATCAGCTGCCAGCACGCAGGCATCCTCATCAGTCAGATGGATGGCGGCACAGAACGCCTCGCCTACGCATGCACCAACAGGTGCTCTAGTGCAACGATCACAAGTCATTATCGGCTCCTCGCTTTGATTTGCTATATTCCTCAGAGGCTTCAAACGCTAATGCCTATCTTATCTTGGCCTCTGGAAAGCTATCTTTGGGATTACTATACCAGAATGTAAGAAAGCTGGACCGACTCCTTGCGATATAAGAGTTCTACATTAGATGAACTCATTAAGGGCAAGAAATCCCCTCAGCCTCATATCATGTGCTGCTACCTTACCGCCTATTGCCTTGCCGTCTTCCTGTTTTTTCTCTTGACAAGCACGGTTATATCATGGAGGGGCATGAAATGAATCATGCAGCAGCAAGGGGTTGTTCAGCGGTAACCTGGTCACAGAAGGCGTTTATCTGTGCCTCATTCATGCTGCTTTTTGGCACTACAAGGACTCGATATCCATCGCCTTCAAGTCTATTTACCATATCATGGAACATGCTCAGTGCCATTTTAAATTGTCTGCTCAGATCTGGCGTCTTCAGAATAACCACCTTTGCCGAGGGGATAACAGCATCTACAACATAGCCCCACCTTGTAGAGCGATGCATCAGTACTACAATCCCCCTCCGCCTCAGCTCCGAGACTATATTATCGAATTTTTTCGTCTCTGTAGCTATAGATTGGTCAATTTTAGATTCCTCCACGAAGCGAATTCACCTTATCTCAGAGATAATTTTCCCATTATCGTTTATACTATTATAATAATTTTTTATTATTCATAATTTCATTATTCTGTGCAATTATTGTAGCTACTCATCATTAGCTATCTTCCCACCAGATCGAGCAGTCTTTCGTAGTCTTTGACTGGAAAGCGAATCGATATCGATAGTGCAATTCTACATCGTTCAGAGGCGTTCAATTCTAATGTGCCGTTTTCCTCATCGATATATTCTCTGGAATCATGGGGGTGTGCGCTATATCGCCAGCCCTCGTTTTGGCCTATTATTCTGGAATATAGCCAGTTATCCGCTGCAGGGCTATTAACAGGATCGAGGCATGATGCTATGCGGGTCAAAAATATTTCTGCGTCTTCGGCCCTAGAGAATTCTATCCATATAATTCCAGGCTTGTTTTCCTGGCAGGAATTACATGTTGCAATTCCTAAATTCCATATCGCCTTGAGCAAGGGAGCTATTCCCTCATCAACCTCAATCATTTCGTTTAATACTGAATTAAAAATCATCACCTGCTTGTGCTCACTCATTCTATTTTTATCCATTGTGACCATGGAAATCTCGGCTTCAAGTTGCTTTTTTGATCTATTCTGGCATCGTATGCGCATTTTGGCATAGTCTGCCAGCCACTCGCGTCAGAACAGCATTTGAAGAGTCGCACAAGATGGCGAGGGCCTAAAAATTTGGCGGGGCATAAAATTGCCCTGCATAGTCTTTTCCGCTGTTGCGGTTACAGTCTGATTAACAGATCGATTAAGTAATAATCAAATCGGTTTAGTATCTTCTGGATGGCCTTGCAGGCTTATGCTTCTGATAGCACTCGCTGCAGTAAACGGGCCTTGTTCCGTCTGGCTTGAAGGGGACTTGTGTCTGCTTCCCGCATTCTGAACATGTTACGTCTGTCATCTCTCTCGGACCGCTGCTGTAGCCGCCTCTGCTGCCGCCACTGCTGCTTCCATACTTTCTCTCGAACATTTAATTCACTTACCTTTTGTATCGATTCAAAGAATCGAACCTGCCACAAAAAACATCTCAACAAATCTCTTTGAATCGACGCATATGCAGCACCACTAAATGGTCTCTCTGGATGATATACCTGTTGGTCAAAAGGCTTTGTAATTTTGATTTGCCATCAGACATTGATGTAATAATTTTTTATAGGTTCTTCCAACCCAAACAGCCACGATTCAATAGATTCTGACGGCCTATTTCTTTAAACGTAGTTGATGAGCCGTTCATGGCTTCGGCGCCTTTATGTATCAGTTCCTTAATCTTTTCGAGTGCCCCTTCTGCATCAGAGGCACGGATAACCTTTATGTTGGCGTTCTCCTCGATAACCATGAGCAGCTGAAGCGAGATCTTTCTCGGGTGCTATGTGGATGGCTCCTACTGGCATATCAGCTATATAGTTGAAGCAGCATTTTTTATTTCAAGTAATTTCAGCGATTTAAGAGGCGTAAAAATGGCAACTGCAAAGAAAGGAGATACTGTAAAGGTGCATTACACAGGCAAGCTTGACACCGGCGTACCTTTCGACACGTCAAAAGGGGAAGAGCCATTGGAGTTCGAAATCGGCTCAGGCAAGTTCATACCCGGCTTCGAGGAGGCGGTAATAGGTATGAGCCCAGGAGAATCGAAGACAGTAAAGTTACCTCCAGAGAAAGCATATGGAAAATATAGAGAAGACAGAGTTATAACCATAGATAAAAAGGACCTTCCAGAGGACGTAAAGCCCGAATTGGGAATGACCCTAGAGGTCTGTGCGTCTAACGACCAGGTGGTTCCAGTAATGATAACCGACATGGATGAGAATACTGTCACCCTTGATGCAAACCATCCTCTTTCAGAGCAAACCCTGACATTCGACATTCAGCTTTTGGAGATTGTGAAGGAAGCGATTAAATAGGCTCGGATTGATCCAATGAATAAATATGCAATCGAGATAGTTTATAGCGAAAAGGCCAATGGATATATTGCTGTTGCACCTGAGCTGCGAGGATGTTCGGCCTTCGGTGAGACGGAGGAGGAAGCACTTAAGGAGATCAAGGATGCTATCGGAGTCTGGATTTGCTATGCTGAAGTCGAGAAGAGAGATCTACCTGAGTCACGCGGCGATGAATTGCTTGAAACCATCTATAAGAGCTTTAGCAAAGAGCCCAAGAAAGGCAATAAGATTAGCAATGACAGCAGTTGAAGCTTCTTATGACGGATCTCAAAAAATTTATAATTGAAAGTGGCGTAGAGTACAGGTAAATAAATTATTTGAAGATCTAATGATCAAAGCTAAGAAGAATTAGTACTGATTCAGGCTAGCGTAAGTTAAATATACCGAAGCCGGGAAAGTTAGGATTATAATAAACACTGCCGTTCACGTGGATGGCAGTAAATAATAGGTTCTAAGAGGGACTGTTTTGTATAACCGTGCTGCTGTATTCATAGATGGTGCCTACTTAACGAAGGTTCTGGATATCGATTTCGGCAAGCCAAAGATAGATCTTGCCAAGTTTTCAGACGTGCTTTGCGGTGATTATGAGCGATTGAGAACATACTACTATAACTGCATGCCTTACCAGAGCTGTCCTCCGACAGACGACGAGCGCAAGAGATTTGCAGCCATGGATAAATTTGTCTACACACTTAAAAAGCTTCCCAGATTCGAGGTAAAACTTGGTAGACTTGGCTGTGTAGGCGGCGAATTTGTTCAGAAGCGAGTGGATATCGCACTCGCTGTGGATCTTGTGAAGCTAAGCTGTGAGCGGTCGATCTCAAAAGCAGTCATTGTGACGGGCGATAGCGACTTTGTGCCAGCAATCGAATCCGCAAAGGATGCGGGAGTGCTTGCCGTACTATACTACTCCCCAAGCTCCATCCATGACGAGCTCCTCTCAGCTGTAGATGAGAGCTTTGTAATAGGATGGGATCTTATAAGACATGTTGAAAGAGTAGGATAGCTTGCCTTATTTTAATGCAGAATCTAAATCTATATCCATCTCTATCTTTCCGGGAGCTAATGTCCCCCCTTAAGATCAAGCATTAGCTGCTCATTATCGGACCCATTAGTTTTCGATAAAGCATCATCGATGAAACCTGCAATGCCTCCCGGATAATGCGCCTCCAGTGCATCAAGCTCTGACATTTTTCTTGGGTTCAGCCTAAAGGGCTCCACATATTTTCTATATTCGGCCTCATCAACATTTCCGCTCCGCTCACCAGTAACTTGAGGGATATCCAAATTCAGAACCTGCTTGGGAGTAAGGCCGATTCTCTTCAGGCGGATATCCCATTCGCCTGCTGGCTTTCCTTTTGCGATTTCTACTGCGAGATCTCTGCAGAAGGAAAGGCTGGAAGCGCTTAGATCGGAAAGGCATATGATAATAGTAGCATGTCCAACAGAGCGCTGGTAAAGATCATCAATAGCCGTCTTCGATGGCTTGCCATCAACTGAAACGAGTGTTGCACTATGCTTATCGCATACCGGCTGCAGGATCGGATTAAAGGCTGATTTGTTCAGCCATACTTCGACTCGATAAGGCATATTCCCCTCAGATTCAGGCAGGAAGAAGTGCTCTCCCGGAACTTCGTCTAAGATAGCATCTGCATGTATGAAGCCGAGCTTCCTAGCCCTGTTGACCCATTTCGGAAGGCGCTCTCCATCGCTCTCGTGGTAGGGTCTGGTAATCCTGATCTCACCAACAAATTTGCCACAAATGGGATAATCTTGCTCTTTTCTCTTAAGCGCATAATAGAAAAGTCCCCTAAGTGTGGTCCTCTGTCTGCCGGTCTCTCTAATGAATTCCTGGTATGCTTTGGCCACCCACCTGGACTTTGTCCTATCTGTTTCAGTATCGACGAATGGCTCTGGTATCATACTTTATTGGGTGATTGTCAATACTAGTATTATTAATTAGCTATTCACTTGAAGACGTTCTATTCATTTTCAACCTCACATTCTGGAGTGCCCGCGAGTCGCTCCGCTCCCGCGCTGGCTGTTTACGGGGCTGTCGCGAAAGCAGCCGCGACAGGCTAACGCCCTCCGGGACGGTTCACACGAGGAGGTAACAAACGGCTGATTGATTACCTGTCTCCTCGATTTGTCTGGACATATGCGCCGACTCCAGCCGCAGTTCAATGCCTTGCTGAAGGCTGCCGAGGAAGACAGAGAAAGATGCATACTATTACTGCTGGCGGGAGCTGGCCTGCATGTAGGCGAAATGACCCAGATTAAGGCAGAAGATGTTGGTTACATATAGGGTTGTTGCAAAGGGCCAAATTATCCCCATCCTTTATGATGGGGATTCCCTGGCACCATTACACTATTACCTCAGAGTTGAATTGCCCATACTGAAGGCAAAGTACGGCGAGTAGATCGAAGTGTTCTCCTTTGTCTTTGGATCAATAGGCCCGTTCTTGAGGTAGAATTTCACATTCATGCTTCTATTAGTAAGATCCATAAGGACATGATAGATCGTATTGATGGGAAGCGGTTTCATAGCGCCTTCGGCTGCGATCACTTTGTTGGCTGAGACTGCACTCAATGCATTGGCAGCGTCCATCTCAGAGAACTTGCCCTTATGGCTGCTGGTGATGTTATACAGAGTTATATAGCGGTTGAAGGTATCATATGGGTCGTTGTATGGGATCAGATTCTTCTCCCTCGGCAGATCTTTTATGGCGTATTTGGAGAAAAGGTACATGGGGTGATTTGTCATGATATTAGGCTTGCTATTGTTGCCGTCTGTGAAGTACAGGTTTCCATCCGTCTTGTTCCACTCGATTATTGTGGAATTTCCCTGGCTATCATAGACCATGTAGTGAACCCCCATCGCAGGAAGGAACTCTTTGTTGGCCAGGAAAGCTATCTTTGCTTCTCCCACAGTCTTGCAGGTCTCCAGGATGAGCCGCGTTATCTGCACGCTAGCAATGCCGCTGTCTCTACTGCCTGCAAAGGGCACATTCAGGACCGGTTCCATCCAAGAATCCTCTAGCAATGATATACCCAAACCTGCGGAGTTCAGACCATCGGTAACTGTGCTGAGGTCACTGGTACCAATTGCTAAAGTCGAGTAACCCTTATCAGGATATATCTCCATTATGAAGTCTCGAGAGAATACCGCATTGCCGACACTCTTCTCAGTCTTGTTAAGGTAGACATCCAGAGGAACCAGATACCATTCCATATTCCTGGAGGTTATGGCGTGGCCATTGGCCATCGTATCAGGGGGGAAGTAGATCATGGAGCAGGTTAAAGATCCTGTATCATAGGGCAGGGTATTAGTATCGAAGGTGGCATTATCTGGAGAGAGGCCATAGGCCATAGCTATGCCCTTCATCCTTTCGCTCATGATGGGATAGTTCCTCTCCATATACACCTGTCTAGCCTTGCCGTATATAGGATCGGCGTATCTCGACAGAGATTTGATACCATAATCTCTCTGAGCTATCTGGCCAAGAGCCATGCCTATCTGGGTGTTGTTCCCTTTCAGGACGATGTGCCGCCACTCCACCTGGATTCCGTTCTCCTTGGCGATGATGATCTCATCCTTTGCAATGGCGGAGTTTCCTGAAGTTGATGTATTCGATTCAGTAACATTCATCTTGGCCACCTCTGCAGCAGAGGTGATAAAAAGCACCAGAATTATTGTTATCGATCCTATTATAATAGGCTTTAGGGACATCAATATGAGCTAAAGGTACCGTTATATTATCTTTGTGCCTTGATATGAAAATACATCATGCATGGTCTATGCAGCAGCTGCCCTTGTTACCGTATAACCTGCACGCTCAAGCAACCTTATCATCCTTTGCTCTTTCTTTTTTGAGGAGAAGCTGATAACCGCTTCAGCTCCAACGTCATGATAAGGTTCGCCTGTGCTCAACACTCGATAAATATCCCTGAGCATATGGTGTCCTAAAGCAATTAAAGCTCTTTTCACTTCTCTTCTCTTGACGATATTCCGATAAATTGACTATTGCTTTCGATTCATAATAATCTTTTCAGTGGCACACACCCATGACCCGTATTTGCCCTGCTGACCTAAAGCAGCATCTTTGCTATTCCAGGCCCAATACAAGTTGTGGATTGATCTCCATAATTCTTATCATTCTCAAAGGCTACCCTGCATCTTATGCGATCGGGCAATAAGTTATTTATTATCAACGGTGACAGTCGCATAGAAGAGGTCGAATCGAAGAACTATCGCAAGCAGCTGGAAACGAATGTATTTAGCAAAAGGTGATTGAGAAAGGCACTCAATCCCTAAAGCCGTAATAATGAGTGTTATGTCTAAGATGAACTTGAGCAGGGTCGAGATGCCCAAGCAATCTCCAGAGGAGAGGAGATGGAACTTCGAAGAGGTCGCATTGGGCTATTCCGAGAAGCAGGCGCTTGAAGAGGCAAACAGATGCCTCCAGTGTAAGAAGCCTAAATGTATCGAAGGCTGTCCTGTGGGCATAGAGATTCCGCAATTTATCAAGGCGCTAAGGGATGGCGATATGGCCGAGGCCGCCAGGATATTAAAAAGAAAGAATAGCTTGCCCGGAGTATGCGGAAGGGTCTGCCCGCAGGAGGACCAGTGCGAGTGCAAATGTGTCCTTGCAAAGAAGAAATCACCTATTGCCATAGGCCGGCTGGAGCGCTACGTTGCTGACTGGGAGCTGAGCAATGAGCGGTGTCGCCCCGAAATTCATTCATCTACTGGGAAAAGGATTGCAATCGTCGGCTCAGGCCCTGCAGGTCTGACCTGTGCAGCTGAGCTTGTAAGGATGGGCCATAGCGTAGTAATCTTCGAGGCACTGCATGAAGCCGGTGGGGTCTTAGTCTACGGAATACCCGAGTTCAGGCTTCCCAAAAGCATCGTCAAATCTGAGGTCGACTACGTTCAATCTCTGGGCGCAGATCTTGAACTCGATTCTGTCGTAGGCAGACAAACGCAGGTGAAAGAGTTAATCGATGACGGATTTGATGCTGTATTTCTGGGGATCGGTGCAGGTGCTCCGAGGTTCATGAATATCCCGGGAGAAAACCTGAGCGGCATTTATTCTGCCAATGAATATCTCACAAGAATCAACTTGATGAAGGCTTACAGGTTCCCCGAGTATGACACGCCGGTGAGATTGGGCAAAAAGGTGGCTGTGATCGGCGGAGGAAATGTAGCAATGGATTCAGCTCGTTGTGCGCTTCGTCTGGGAGCGGAAGATGTGCATATTATTTATCGTCGCTCTCGCGAAGAGATGCCCGCCCGGCTGGAAGAGGTGGAGAACGCTTTAGAGGAGGGCGTCGTCTTCGATTTCCTAACCAATCCGACAAGGTTCCTGGGCAATGAACGTGGTGGAGTCAGGGCTATGGAGCTAGTGGATATGGAGCTTGGGGAGCCGGATGAGAGCGGCAGGAGGAGCCCAAGAGTCAAAAAAGGCTCAGAGCATTCCATTGAGGTCGATACTGTCATCATCGCAGTCGGGACAATACCGAATCCACTTATACCATCCAGCACGCCTGAGCTGAAGACAACGAAATGGGGAACTCTGGCAGTTGATGAGCGCGGAAGGACTACGATGAAAGGAGTCTGGGCTGGCGGTGATATCACCACGGGCGGAGCCACAGTCATCAGTGCAATGGGTGCAGGAAAGATAGCGGCAAAGGATATGGACGCGTGGCTGAGGAAAGGCGAGGAGTGGTGCTAGATGCTAATATCGGCAAAGAAGATCTGGAAGTTTTATATAATCTATATTTAATGATAGCATCAGTGGGATTGTATATGTTGGGGTTTTTGGTTTCATGGAATAAGTCGGCATCTATTTTAGTTTTTGTAGCTATTGTCGGGATTGCTTGTGCAACTAATGATTCTTGCCTAACCAGCGGAGAGTCCAACATAAATCAATGTATAGCCCAAGGCCAGGAGTATATCGCTGAAGGAAACTGGGATATGTCCATCAAGACTACCGATGAGGGCCTGGCAAAATATCCAGACGATCCAAGACTTCTATGCATGAAGGCTTATTCGCTGCGGAAGATAAGCAAACCCATCGATGCTATAGCGCTCCTCAATAAAGCCATAGCCATAGAGCCAAATCCAGTAAGATTTGCCAGCAGAGGATATGCTTACCTGGCTAGGGACAATGCAACTGCTGCATTAATGGACGCAGAAAAGGCTACAAC
Organism: Methanotrichaceae archaeon; assembly: GCA_963803145.1. Lineage (GTDB taxonomy): Archaea > Halobacteriota > Methanosarcinia > Methanotrichales > Methanotrichaceae > CAWBKV01. Next base: position 54,416 of record CAWDLW010000011.1, on the reverse strand, counting down.
CATGGATCCATCGTATGCCACTGCATATGGTATCAAAGCTCTATCTTGCCTATCATTAGGTCAGATAAATGAAGCAGAATCTGCCATAGAACAGGCCCTCTCTCTGGAGCCAGATTCGGCCCACTACTGGCATATAAAGGGATCGATTTATCAGAAGCAGGGAAATTGCACTGGAGCCATTTTCGCCTTTAGGAAATCGATATCGTTGGACCCAAATTATAGTCTTCCCTGGCCTGAGATGCCTAGCGCCAGCCAAGATCTGGCATTGGCAGAACAAAACTGCAAAAATGAGGCTATATCTGCAGCCTAGATAGGACAATTAGTCTATTTCGTTCATCCTTTCAGATTCAACTAATCTTGTCATGCGAAGTCTCAACTATTTTTTATGAGTTTCACGGTGGTCGGGTGTCAGTCTGCTGCCTTAAGAAGGATATAAGGCGAAATACAGCAATGATTGAAAGGGAGTAGAGCCTTCGAGTCAGGGGGAAGAATACATCGAGGCCCTCTATAAGCTAACAGGATTTTAAAGTATTTAAATTTAATTAATTGTGCTGCGGCCTAATTAATCGCCGGGAATAGTCATCATAGTAATATCCGTGATATTGAACAATCGATAGTATTCTTATGATTATTATCAGAGTTCTTTTATGATGAAAATTTAGATCACTACATGGGATACAATACAATGGCCGAAGGGACGAGATATTTACCACTCTAATACTGCTTCAAAGCAATTATCAGCAGAAAAGCTTAGTAGTACTACAATTACTCCATATGCGATGAAAGAGTATACAAACGAGGAGATAACGGTTTACTGGGACCCGGAAAAATGCATTCATTCAAGGAGTTGCGTGAACGGCTTGCCTCAGGTCTTCGACCGCAATAAAAGGCCATGGATAAACATGAAAGGTGCGAGCTCCGAAGAGATCATGAAGGCGATCGATAAATGCCCTTCGGGGGCCTTATCATATAAAAAATCAGAATCGATCCAAAATCCTTCGGCTGAGATTAAGGTGATGAAGAACGGACCGCTACTGGTTAAAGGCAATTGCGCACTCATTGATCGCGATGATAAGGAGATTGCAAGCTGCGGCCCCTTTGCCCTGTGCAGGTGCGGAGGATCGAAGAAGAAGCCTTTCTGCGATGGATCACATGCCAAGATAGGATTCGATGACTCACTATAGATTAACCCTTTGAAATAAACTTGAAAGCATCCCAAAATTCACATCTGCTGATATCGGGCCATGACCCATTTCCGTAAGCAAGACTATTGATCTGCCACTCTGCCTTCTCCCTACGACTATTCCTTGAAATCCGCATGAATCCGCCAAGGGATAGCTATTGTTGGAACCAATTTACAATTCATCTAACGCCTCTTTTGGGGTGATAACAAGAGCTAAAACGGGGCTGTCGCTCAATCGCCGCGACGGGCTACCCTACGGGAGGGACGACGTGAATAGGAATTAGAGTTGACCTGTTCAGGCACTTCTCTTACCTGTTTGGTCTGGAATCTACCCTTTTGGCTCACGCCCATAAATGGGCCAAGCATATCTCACCGGCCACCCTGCACCTGCCATAAAACTGTAGATTACATAAAGTATCGGACAAGCTTCAGCTCAATCGATCCATCTTCATTTCTCTCGATATTAACAGGTATACCCTGCGCCTGGACGGCCTCGACTATCCCAAGAAGAGATGTGTAAGAGCAATCGTCGTCTTCTAATGGATACTCTTTGCAGAGTCTATTGGATGCTTCCATTCCGGGGCATTTGCTGTCCTTAAGCCGTCCATGGACGAACAGCGCTATCGGCGGATACATCCTGCAGATCATTGGCCTGGCCTGATAAACTATACATCCCGTGCCTTCCTTGAAAAATATGCAAGGCTGCGACGATAAGGAAAGGCCGCTATCTGATGCATTTGTCCTCTTCGCAAACTTCTCCAGAAACTGTTCCATCGTAATATCCAGGTACTGAGATATCCTCTCTGCATCTCTGGCAGTTATCGATATCGGATCAGACAAACAACAGCATCTTCCGCACTGCAGGCACTTAAAATCCGCCTGGATCTGGAGGGCTTTTATGAATTCGGAAAGAGATCTTTGTTGAACTTGCTGCATCATTGATCCCCAAGCTTATTTTCGGCTTTTATTCTTTCTATGAAGTCCAGAACGTATTTCGACCGCTCCATCGCCATACACCTTCCCTGCTCTGTCTGGATGTTCTCTCCTGCCACCATCATCTTATGAAGATACCAGGGCACTGCCTCAAGTGGAGTCATTCCGCGCTGGCCGAAGAGGGCGAAGACTCTGGCAATTCCACTTGCACCTAGGCCATCAAGCTTGTCGGCATCAAAGAGTATCCTGGCCTCGATAGACGTCGGCCTGCTTACACTTAAGCATTCAGTCGAGTGCTCAGATATTATGCGTAAAACCTTCTCTGCTCTCTCAATAGGATATCCGACCTCCCGAAGAATCTCTCTTGCCATATCCACGCTCAGCTTCACATGTTCTTCCTTGCGGTCGAAGGGCTGGCAGACGTCATGCAGCAACACTGAGAGCTTGAGGACTTCAAGATCAGCCTCAGGATAATGGCCAGCTATGTCGCAGGCATTTAAGAGGACCCTTTGAACATGATCCATCCTATGTGCAACGGACTGGTTATCATTGTTTATAAGAGCTTGGACTTTATCCAGAACGGCATCGAAGTAATCCATCCAAATAACACCAGCCTTCTTTGGTTATATCCATAAAATATATGGAGATGGCATTGTATTGTTAAAGCCACCCCCTATGCCAGCAGAGATTTATGCACTATTTTGAATCTGGCCTGAGCCCTCATATGTCTTGAGCTTATCGAGAATATCCTGCTCCTGCTGCAGTGTATCGTCACCTATTGCTGCTTTCTCCTCCGTGAAGTACGAACCGAATACTGAGAAGAGCTTGCGATAAGGCTCAGATACCTGTAGAGGCTGAGACTGGCGTTCCCACTCGCCCAATATCACAGGCACAACGATCCCGCGCTCGGAGTTCACAGCTGGCACAACCCGCACGCCCGTATCCAAAGCCTTCCGCTCATCCAGGGTCCAGTCTTTGAGAAGATCTGCATACCTTGAGAGCAGTATAGCCTTGCGAATCCCGCTATTCTGGTAATAATCTGGATCTTTACTCTGCAGATCTACAACCGCCTCATCGCTATCCGGCACTCCATTGCGATCGGTGTAGCTCACCTTTAATCTCATACTGCTATCTTGTGAGGGATTGCTTTCCTGTGAAAGCTTTTTGAGCTTCACTAGTACTACACCACCCTTGACCGCGCCCTCTTCCGTCTTGGATGGGAATAGCGTGTTGACCTTCATCAGCTCACCTGTGGCCTCATCTGCCTCAGGGGAACCGTAGACCTTCTCGATACTGTAGCCTGGAGCATTTAAGTTCAACTGCAGATCAAAGACGAGAGGTGTGACCATGAAGTCAAACTCATCGTCCATACGCTGTTTGAACTCAATGGCCGAGTGGACTGAGTAATAGTTCGCTCCACGTATCTTGGTTATCTGATTTACAAGCTCTGTGTTGAAGTCCACGCCTATGCCTATGAATGTGGTATAGATCCTATGGGCCGCATTATCCTCCAGAATTTGAGATAAATCTCCCTCGCCAGTATCTCCGATATTAGGCATTGCATCCGTCAGGAAAATTATCCTGTTCTCGTACTCGGAAGGATCTGCATCCAGATATCTGGCAATGAGCTTGTTGGCCCGCTTCATTCCAGCCTCCATATTTGTCGAGCCATCCTCCTTGATCTTGAGGATCTGCATCTTCAGCATCCCTAGATTTTTATCCCCAACAGGTGTCAGCGGATCCACTACAAAAGCATCATCGCTGAAGATGACCATGCCAAATCGATCATCTGCATTCAGATGATCCAGCATTGATACAACCGCCTTATCTGCGATCTCCATCTTTGTCTTTCCGGAGTCCTCACTAATTAGCTGACCCTGGTTTCCGAATCGATCGTAGTAGTAGCTATCGAATGGGCTGCCCATCGAGCCTGAGTAATCCAATACCACAACTAGGTTCAACTTCTTCCGCTTGAAGTCGGTTATACCTGAGTTGAGGCCGACAGAGAGATAATACTGCGGCTCATTGGAGAACGGATCACGAGAGATAGCATAGCTATACGAAGGGCAGAAGAGCTTGTTGCATTCCTTTGCTTGGCCTGTATCGAAGTAGTAATCATAAAAGAGCCCCTCATAGGTTATGTCCGTAGGTAAAGGCAGGTAATTCTGCTTTATATTCTCTCTGAAGTTGTTGATATCCTTGGCACCACCGGCGGAAAAGCCAATGCTGGGAGCAGCCGCGGGTGCATATCCCGCCAATATGCCGCCGCTTCTGGCCATTGTTGGTGGCGCAGACGAGATGGCACCTCCGGATGCGCTGATTCCCGTTACAAACTCAGCAGGCAAAACGCTGCTGGTGTTGAAGAGAACGGAATTGCTCTTGGACTCGTCAACCGTATACCAGACTTCATAATTACCCTCCAGCTCCGTCTGGTACCATGCCCGATAGCTGTGGCCCTTCTCCGCTCTGCCAGTAAGCAGCAGATCCGTCGATCCTGTGGGGAAGCGGCAGTAGAGCTTCAGATCGCCACTGGCTGCTGGCTGCAGCCTTAGCCTGACAAACGCCCCAGGTGGAACATCCAGTGATGTCTTGCTGCCATTTCCATTTGAATCGACAATTAGTAAGCCGTTTCCTAAATTCTGCGCAGATAGCTGTTCTTCATCCGTTAGCTGGCTAACATCCTTTGGAGCCTCTGACATATACAAGCTATATCCCTGGTCGCTACCATCTGATGATGAAGAGTTCAATCCTGAGCCGGGAAAAGAAAACGATAATCCAATAGCTACAAGGAACATAGCCATCCTGACCTTTGCCATAACCACACTCTCCAGAAATATGCCGCTGCTGCGGTCTAATTGCAGCCTAATTTGCCGCCTTTGCTCCTTGGAATGTAACGGATCATTTATCTATCTATCGCAAATTGATTGAGCTTAAGGGGAGAAACTTAATAGTACTATTATTATCGATATAATGTGTCATCAGAGCCATTAATGAGATTTATATAAAGAAAAGTAAATGACTAGTGAAAAGAGATTACATGGCAAATGTTCTGGTTTACGGCTCCGGCGCAATAGGCTCCCTTGTTGGATATTTGCTCTCAGAGATCGATGAGCTTGAAGATAAAGCCATCGAGAATGTAGGCCTCTTTGGAAGAAAAGGCCATACCCAAAAGATAAAAGAGATGGGCCTTAAAATAAACTTCTTTGAGGAGCGAAGAGCATTCAGATTTAAGCATTGCTTCTCCAGCCTCGACGAACTTGAGAAATCAGACTTCTCCCCTGATGTAGTCGTTGTATGCGTTAAGACCCATTCGCTTCCCAAAGTTCGCCAGGAAGTAATTGAATCTGGAATGCTTGGCAGTAAGCTGAAAGACTCCATCTTCATCCTGCTAATGAACGGCATGGGCAATGCAGAAACCTTCAATCTTCCAGTTAGGATCTTCGAGGGCGTAACTTCAAACGGCGTCGTGTTTTCGGAGGACGGTCTGATAGAGCTTAAGGGCAAAGGATTGACTATTTTTGAGGACAGGATCCCTGAAGAAATAAAGCAGTTTATGAAGGCACGATTTGAGGAGAAGGGCTTTGAAATTGAGTTCGCCCAAGATTTCAGAAGCCAGCAATGGAACAAGCTCTTCGCAAATGCTGTAATAAATCCCATAACTGCAATAACAAGGGAAAAGAATGGCATTATGCTCTCAAAGCACCTTGAAGGAACTGTGGAAAGGATTATAGACGAATGTGTTGCCGTTTCCGAAAAGGAAGGACTAAATTTCGATAGAAGCAAGATTCGGAAGTTTGTTTACTCTGTTGCCTCAAAGACTTCGACGAACACATCGAGCATGCTTCAGGATGTGCTCAAAGGAAGGAGGACCGAGATAGACTCCATAAACGGCTACGTGATCAGGCTTGCAAAGAAGCATGCGATAAGCGTCCCAGCGAATGAAACGCTTTATGCACTGGTGAAATCGATAGAGGATAAAGGCGCTGAGAGTAGTAGTGTGAGTCCATAGGTTTTTGGTCAAGTCATCCCTGGAGCTGACACGATACTCTAATAACGAAGCTATACTATCGTTATGCTACGCTTAGCTTTATGGGGTTTGAGTATTGCTGATTAATCCTTTTATGAGAGTTACTGTTGATTCCATAAAGGCAATAAGATCGTTATAGGTAAGCAGGCGTATTGAGGGATTCCCTCTTTCTTTAATACGTATCTTTTCGAGCTCTACTTTAGAAAGATTCCAACCGAGAATCAAATAGCATTTGGGATTATCAAAGATTCTTCCTTTTTCTTTTCGAAGATAATCATCATTTCGATGAGTAAAATCCAAATACCTTTCCGCCTGGTTCCACGCATTATAGAAATCTAACGCAAAATCTCCGCTCTTGGTAAAGATTTTCATCGTTGGAGGCTTGAGTTCAAAGATATCTCTAGAACTATCGCTTACCTTAATTCCGGTAAAATCAGGTATGTTTTCATCATCGAGGTACTCATGTCTCTGTATTGCTGAGTATTCAGCGCCAAATACCCAAGGATATTCTTCGAGTAATCTTTGATATCTTGATTCATCACTCTCATTTCTATCGATCAGCTTCATTAACTCCCTGATTGGCCTCTCTAAATCGTTAATTTGCTTAGGGGGTATAGTCTTAACATACTCTTTTAATTCGTTGATTTTTATAAATTTAAGATCTTCAGGCCTAATATCCTCGCCTTTTTCGATATCGCGGCTTGCAATAGCGACACGCAGTTCCTTATTGCGATATAGAGTAATAAATCTAGTAAAAGGCTCTTTGCCTATTAAAAGCATAATTCCGTCATCGAACCATTGGTGGATATCTGGTGAAATATAACGCACATTTCCGTCTTTTTTGCCCCTAAAGCAAAACCTCTGATTAATAATATACGACATATGGGCGAAAATAACAGATCTTCTCTTATTTTTGAAAAAGAATTCTGCATAGGTAGGATAATTCTCCACGGTTGATGGATCTAGGATTGCCACCAAAAGATCTTCTATCTCCCCTATACCCAGTAATTTACCTATATCTTGATCAGGAAGCATTCTAAGTATTTTCGCCAACTCTTTAATTAATTGCTTGCCTCGCTCAATTTCTTCCTGATTTGATTCATCGGCAGATTGCGCATCAGCAACCATTACATATCGTTCCTAACTCAGTCTCTTAACAGAGCTATTTTTGTTTGTTACGTATTATAGCATAAAAAGATTTGTAAATGCTCTAACAAATTATTATCCAATATGTCTTCTCAGCCCTCGCAGCTTCGGAAATGCCAGCACCTCCCCCTGCACCTCGACAATTGGACAAAGCTCCTCAACATTCACTTTTTTGAGCAGAGGCGAAAGCATATCCCTGCCTTCCACATGGTTTATCATCACACCCTGGCAGAGAGGATTGAAGGCAGGCAGAACAAAGAGATCTTTGCCATTGATCACCTTCTCTCCGAAAAGGAAGCAGGGCAGACGCTCCATTTCGATCTGGATCACAGGATGCTCATGGCCAAGGACGATATTACTATGATTACTAATAATATCATGCCCATGAATGAATGTGAAGCCGTCCGCATCATACCGCTCTAAGGATTCCAGGCTCAATGAGGAGAGCATCGTGTCGTGAGATCCTCGCAGCAGTATAACCTTGCATTGCCCTTCAAGCATGCTCATTATCGAATCGAACTTATCCTTCACATGGTTATCCAATCTATCAAAAGAATGGAAGATATCTCCTGCCAGAACGAACACGGAGGGCTTGAACGCAATCAGTGCCTCCTCAAGCCGGCCCAAAAGCATTTGCTTCTCCTTCAAAGGAAATGCGAGTCCTTGGCGACGAAGCTCATCCTCAAGGCCGATATGAAGGTCGGAAGCAACACAGATCCCTGCCTCACGAATAAAAAGGCAGCCGTTTAGGAAGCCGAAGCGCTTCTCAAAATCCATTAGCTCAAGCCCTCTAGCTCATGCCCTCTATTGCATCACCATTGCCGATCTTCTCCATGACCCGTTTATGGAACTCCTTTAGAAGTGAGAGCCTGTCCTCTGCGAGGATGACATCGCTCGCGCCAACTGTCGCTATTCCGAAGGCCATTGGGCTTGGCGAATCAGCCTTTTTCAGCACAACCTGAATATCGCCCGACTGTATGCCGCGAAGGATCTCCTTGATATTCTCAACTTCGAACCTATCCTCTATTATTTCCCGGTAGCTCTCCTCTAGGACTGCAAACCTATCGAGCTTGCGAGCGAAGTAAATAAGCATATCAGCACTGACCTGCTGCCTCCGGGCGCTCTTCCTCCTTCCCATGTAGTTTCGCAGAATCATGAAGCATCTGCATGCGTTGACTCTGAATAGGCTTTTCAGAAGATGCGTGTTCTCTATTGCCATATGCAGCAGAGCCTCACAGTTATCATCATCTATGGACGTCAGTATCTCCCGGATGTCCACCTTTTTGGTCTTCGGAACAGAGACCATAAAGCCCGAATCAACGATTGAGACATAGACGTTGCTCGTCTTCTCCCTGGAGATCAAATAGGCAACCATTCGTGAGAAGCCGTCATTGAACCGCACCCCGTAATTGGTCATGAAATAAAATACCCTTCGATCGTTCTCGGGATCTCGACCTTCCTCGATTACCAATCGCCAATCAGTGGAGACGGAGTCCTCTCCCAGATAGCCAATCTGGTGAAGAAAGATCTCATAGATCGACCGGGCGCTGTTATCATCTATAGGATACTGCCCAAGAAGCCAGCGGATCACGTGATTGCTGTCATTTGCTCTCATCATCCAGACCATATCGTTCTTGAAGCGGAGGACGTTATTCCCAAGATCGAATGAAAGCGGAAGCTTCTCTGAAACCCAAGAAGGAATGTTGGGCCGATCTGCAGTTAAATCAACGTAAACATTTCCTCCCCGTCGATAGCAGAAGCGGTAGGATCTTCCGCCGATTACAAACACATCTCCCTTATCCAGCTTCTCCATATACTTCTCGTCAAGGCTTCCAACCCATTGGCCCTCGCGTGTCAAGACATCACAGGAGAACTGGTCCGGGATCATTCCTGTATTGGTGTAATAGATCATCCGGGCATTACGGCCCCGTTTGCCTATTTTATTTGAGGCGTCATCATGCCAGATCTTGGCGTAGATATGCCGCTCAGCAAGGCCTGTGTGCTTGCCTGAGAGGTAATCGATAACGCTTTTGAAATCCTCCTCCTTCAGGTAGCGGTAGCAATAGGATCTTCTTACAACCCGCCTGACATCATCCAGATCCCAGGGCTTCTCCAGCACCATGCCCAGAAGATGCTGGCAGAGCGCGTCGAGACAGTTTGTTGGAATATGGATTTTATCTACGAAGCCCGATCTTCCCTTCTCGAGCATCACAGCGCACTCGATTAGCTCATCTCTGTCTAGCACAATTATCCTGCCCTTGACAACCTGATCCAAGCTGTGACCGGCCCTTCCTATTCGCTGAAGTAGAGCTGCCACAGATTTAGGCGAGCCGATCTGCAGCACAAGATCGATATGAGGCATATCTATGCCAAGCTCCAGGGATGTTGAGGAGCAAACGACCTTAAGAGAGCCTGCCTTCAGTCTGTCCTCGGTCTCAAGCCTGCCCTCCTTTCCCATTGAGCCGTGATGACAGCCTGTGTTTTGCTCGTTGTAGAATCCAGGGTATCGGGAGCGCAAATTGTAAAGAACGCGCTCTGCGCCATTTCTGGTGTTAGTAAAAATAAGAGTATTCTTATGCTCCTGGATATGCTCATGAACTATCCTGTAGAGCCCATCGCTCAGCTCTCGTGCAGTCGTGAAAATAAGATCTGGAACAGGGCAGAGCAGCTTTAGATCGAACTGCCGGGAGAAACGGGTATCGACGATCTCAACCGGCCTACCGCTCCCAGCCAGGAATGCTGCTATTTCGTCAAGCGGTTCTATCGTTGCAGAGCAGCCTATGCGAACGAAGCTCCCTGCACCAGGATCCATCTCTGGAACAAGCTCAGATTTAAGTTCCTCTAGCCGCTCAAGGCTTACAGATAGATGAACACCCCTTTTTGAGCCTGCCAGAGAATGAATCTCGTCAACTATGACCCAGCGAACGGTCTTCAGCTTCTTTCTGAACTGGGGAGCACTTAGGAGGATTCCTAGGCTCTCAGGTGTCGTGTTCAGGATATGCGGCGTCTTTCTCAACATTTTGCCTTTATCCTGAGCGGAGATATCGCCATGCCTGATGGCGTGCCTTATCTCCTGAGGTTCGATTCCTTTCTCGCGTGCCAATGCCCGAATCTCGGCAAGGGGACGCTCCAGATTCTTATGAATGTCGTTGGCCAGGGATTTGAGTGGAGATATATAAAGACAGTAAACGCTATTCTCCAGCTCCTCGTCCTTCGCAAGCAGAAAGAGCTGGTTTAATATGGAGATGAAAGCTGAAAGGGTTTTTCCTGAGCCTGTGGGTGAGCAGATGAGAACATTTTTCCCCTCATGGATGAGAGGAACTGCTAAGCGCTGAGGCGGGGTGAAAAGCTCATCGTACCTCGAAAAAGATCTCATCCACCATTCTCGGATGATCTCATCAAGTAGGTCCAAGATCTCTCCATCTTTAAGGCTATTTTTGCCGCTGTGAAGAGAGGTATCTGCAATAATCTCTGTCGCCATGTACAACAGATGGGTAAAACATGATCACACTTAGAGCTTTTGGTTGTATAAACAACTAAATATCTTTTTATATGTTTAAAACTATAAGAAGATTTGGCGATAAATTAACAAAAGAACAATCGACTCATGCCGAAAAAGATACAGATATATAATTTATCTGCTTGCTTTTATCAAGAAACGAATTTGATTTTATATTATGGCGAACCCATGAAAAGAGGGTTATTATAAAAGCTAGAACTAAGAATAAATCTCAAAGAGTAATATTGAAAATATAGATGCTAGAAATATAGAATTTAAGATTCACGCCTTCAAATCAGATGTGCAGTGAGGGCAGCGAACTGCATCCTTGGATATGCTTTCCTTGCAATATGGACATTTTTTTGTATCTGGAGCCTTTTCCTCAGGCTTTTTCTTCATGGCGTTGATCTGTCTTATGACCAGGAATATGGCAAGGGCAATTATCAGAAAGTTGATGATCGTATTGATGAAGACTCCGTAGTTTATTGTTGGTGCGCCTGCCGCCTGTGCCGCTGCCAATGATGGGTAGCTTTGCCCATTTAGGGAGATGAACAAATCAGTGAAGTCAACATTGCCTAAAATCAATCCTAACGGAGGCATAATAATATCTTTCACCAGAGAGCTGATGATGCTTCCAAAGGCTATTCCAATGATGATGCCAATAGCCATATCCAGGACATTGCCCTTCATGGCGAACTCTTTGAATTCGCTTATGAATCCCATGATCCCTCACTTGCCTAGAAATTTGAATTTAATCAATTTTTACTACTGCCAAATATAAATTTCTTTTGGCCATGAACGATAATAGGAATAGTAATAAAGAGACGGGGATACACTAGATTAACGCTTTGATTCTACATTTTCCAGATAAAGAATGCCAGTAGGCGTGGCCCTGTAACAGCATTCAATATGCTCGATCGCTAATGCCTTTTCCAACAAAGCCAAATGATACTCGGCCTGCTCAGCACTTAGGCCAAATTCTTTTGCTATCTCCTCTTTTGTCCTAATGCTTGAACCAATGAACTTCAGTATTTGGCGTCTCATCCTGAGCTGCAAAACCTCAAGTGCGAATCTATGGTCTTCAGCTGACTCCCACCATTTGGCATTAGGAAAATTTTGGTTATCTGAGCCCATGATAGCAGAACTATAAAAATAGTAATTACCTAGTAAATTCTACTTATCCAAATGAACCCCGCAAGTCCCCATCTCACAGTCCCTGCAGATCTCACGTTCCTCATCTAAGTGACGTGTGGCAGTCGCGAGGACACTTGCGTTCACAAGATTCCCTGCTAGGAATATCACTGCAGCGATCTGGTCATCAGGAATCCCCAGGTTTGAAGCAACATGGATATGAAGCCTCAGGCAGTGAGTGCATCGCAAAGCTGCACTTACTGCTACAGATATCAGCTCCACCGTCTTCGCATCAAGGGTTGAGCTCCTAAGGATGGCATTATTGTGAAGGATTTTGGTTATCAGAAGCTCAGGGTGATCCTTCATGAAGTGGAAAACATAAGGGACCTCTCCGTAGGCGCTCTCCACGGCATTGATCATGTCATCTGCTGATTTTTCAACCCCTTTCTCTAGAATGCGATCTAGGTCATCCTCAAAGCTCATTGTCTCACCTATTGTGGCCTTTTAAAACACAAAGCCAGTCTCGGATGCAGGCAATATTCTCACGAGTATATAGCTTTTCATCCGGGAGGGTTTTATCGTAGCGATCTCGCCCAATGTCAAGCCTTCATCGAACCTGACAGCCTTTACGCGATCCACGTATTCTCCAAATGGCAGCTTTACCCTTACGCCCGTAAGATTGAGCGCAATAGGCAGTGGCGAGAATGAGTACTCCACCTCAGGAACCTGCTCCCGTACGGCATTCATGACACGTGGAGGCGATGTGGTCAAAGGATCCTTGGCGATATCAGCTCTTGTCTTATCCAAAGCGTGTCCGGCTGCATCTATGATCAGGTCAAGTGTGCCTATTTCCGTCGCCTTCCTGGCCCTATGGGCTATCCTTCCAACAGATGGCACGTACTCGAAGGCATATGGCATATCCTCCTTAGGGATCTCTGGACCGCCTGTGACAACGACAGGCACGCTGATATTTCTGTAGAGATTTTCCTTTTTTCGGATGCATTCGGCGAAGTTTCCGAATATGAAGACTGCCGCATCGTGCTCATTTATTAGAGCCGCCTCGTACTCGTTTATCTGGGCGATCTCGCGGCCGACTCCGCGGGCTAGGCCGATCATATTCGATTTGGCGCCATTCCTGCGCAGGTATTCGGCAATATCGCATGCAGTATGAGGCAAATGATGAATGGCAAGCGTTGGCGTAACGACTGCCACTTCAGTTCCCGCAAGAGGTGCCCTAACAAGCTCTCCTCTTAGCTCCTTTGATAAAGCCTCCAGAGTCTGCATGTCCTCAGAGGGAACCAGTAATAGCAGTATCACCTCGCTTTGTGCTACATTTTTCTGAAGAATGTAGCCCCCTAAATCATCGACCAGTTCCATGACCAGGTCGTGTTTGTACACCCCCCCGGTGAACATTACAGGCTCAAGCATTCTCCATGCTCCTGATCTTCTCTTTTATATCAGAAATCAGCTCAGGCGTCAGAGTTTCCTCGGCAGCTATAAAGAAGAAGTTCCTATCACCCATCTCATTCCTTCTGTTGCGGAAGCCTTCAGGAGCCACCCTGATGAGCGCATCAGTCAGATCCTGACGAAACTCGGACTCAACATCTGCAACAACAAGATCGGAGGGCGAAGTATCCGAGGCTATGATCACCGTATCCCTGGCAGGTTGATCAACGCGCTCTCTGCCATAGTTCGCCCAGAGGGCCTTGAGTAAATCTGCCATATGCTCCTCATCATTGACTTTTATTTGATAACCTGCCCCATACTTCACAACATCTCCCACGTCTATGATGCGGAGAGGTGGTATACCGCCTCGAAGGATGCCGTAAACAGCAAACGCAGGACGTTTTATATCAATGTAAACATAAAGTCGGCCGATCGACCTGATGATTCCCAGATCCTGGAGGATATCCATGATCAGCTCTCTGTACTTCCTCTTCCCGAACTCCTCATCGCCATTTACTTCGACTTTGAAGACCTCCATCGGCTCCATCTCAGCCATCTCAGCCCTCCAGCAGCCCTGAGACGAGGAGTGCGGCGCCTACAGCTCCAATATACTGGGCATACTTTGGCACTATTACCTTGATGCCGAGAAGCTGCTCCATGGCCTTTGGCAGTCCCTCTATTAAGGAAGTTCCGCCCACCATTATTACTGGCTCTTTGACCTCGACTTCTTGGAGCTGCTGCTCATAAACCTGCTCTGCCACGCTATGGCAGGCAGCCATGGCCACATCCTCAGGCTTGCAGCCCATGGATAGGCTGTTAACAAGGCTTTGAGTGCCGAAGACTATACAGTAGCTGTTCATGACAACGTTCTCATAATTGCCCTTTAAGGCAAGCTTTCCAAGCTCTGTTATATCTACGCCTAATCTGCGGGCCGTCAGCTCAAGGAATCTTCCTGAGGCCCCGGCGCAGATTCCGCCCATAGTGAATCCCCCAGGTATTCCATCCTGAACAGAGATTGCCTTGTTATCCATTCCGCCGATATCTATGACAGTTGATGGACCTTTCTGGGTATCAGCCAGGAAAACGGCACCCTTCGAGTTGACTGTGATCTCCTCCTGAATTAGCCTCGCATTGAAGTGTTTGCCGACGAGGAAACGTCCATAGCCCGTTACTCCAATGGCCTGCACATCCTCTCTCTTGATGCCTGCCTCATTGAGGGCAGCGTTATAGGCATCCTCAGCGCTCTTTAGCACCTCTGTCGTGGGAACCCAGCCTGTGCCTATAACCTGGTTATCCCTCATTACAACGGATTTGGTGGTTGTAGATCCAGAATCGATTCCAGCAGTTAAGCCCTTCTGGCTCTCTCGTGCGAGAAGGCTTCGGTATTTCACAGTTGTGACAAGAGCCTCCATCCTTGTGAGAAGCGTCTCAGCGGTAGTCCTCTCGGTGAAGGAATAGCTCAGAACGGGAATCTTCGACCGCTCATGTATGAACTTCCGTATCTCGGATCTGATGATGGCTGCTTCGGCACAACGGAAGCAGGTCATGACTATTACGGCGTCAGCCAAATCAGGATTCTCTACGATCCGAACAGCTCTAGCTATAGCGAGGTTTAGATCTCCTGAGGCGACCTTTACTCCGAACTTCTTCTCGACATCAAGGATATCCTCTAAAGAGACCTCGGGATAGATTATTTTAGCTCCGACAGTAACGGCCGCACGCTCTATCTCCTTTTGTATGCCGCTATATTCGGGGCCGCAGGCAAGCTCCGCGATGCGGATCACTTCAACCCCTCCAGAAACTCCTTGATCTTATGCACAAACACCCTGGCCTCCGCATCATCCTTTGGATAGCTCAGCTCAAGAATTGGTATGCCCTTAGTTTTTATCAGCAGCCGTACAAGCTCATTTGTACGGGAGCATCCTGCGCAGCCTGTAAGCCAGCCGGGGTCTTCGACGATTATCGCAGCCTGAGCCTCCTCGATCATAGGCCCGATGAGAGCCATTCGCCCACGTACACCGGATGGAACATCTACAGCAGCATAGCGTAGCCCTTTCTTGGGCTCTTCAGGAGTGATGTTCAGGGGTGGCGACTCGACCTTCCCGGCAGTCACCAATTCCCTGACCTTTTCTGGCACAACAAGCGCCTTATGGCCCATCCTCTCCACGAGATCTGCAAGTATCATGCTGGTTGGAGGATATACTATGACTTTAGCCATGAAATACCTCTGAATAAATTCAAAATAATTATAACTCCTCTTTTACAATCTCTTCAAGCCTCTTAGGTGGAAGAGGTTTCTTCCTCTGAGCCTCTCCCGTCATAGGTACCTTCCCCTCAGAAGCCAGAGCCTTGGATATCATAGGAAGCATCTTGGACTCAGATTCAAGCATGTAAAACCCGGGCCTGGGTCCTCCGCCACGAATGCCGCGGCAGCGCCTGCGGTCTCCGGGGGGGAATCCTCTGTCCTTAATAAATATTCCAACAGGGTCCAAAGCCCTGAGCTCCTTGATAACCTCGCCAATCACATCTTCTTCGCCATTGATGATGACTCCAAAGCAGGTTTCTTTAACATTCACATCATGCTTTGAGCCGTAGATTTTCATAGCGATATCTGCCGGGAGGACATCAGATTCGGGGGAGGTTATTACATACTTCGTTACCTTAATTTTCGCACCTCCAGGACATAAACTGTCTCTCCCTCCTTAACATCTTTCAATTTATCAGGCTCGAGGACTCTGCCTATGATATTCGTTGCCTCAAACTTTTCTCCAGAAGGCCCATAACGCTTATCTTCTACAAGCCGAGTTCCCACCAGCCCTATTTTTTTAGCTACCTGATTGGATACCGCTATTGAGCCGGCCGGAACCGGACCTGTAGGCTTATTTTCAGGAAGCAACTCCTTATAGCTGACTGCATCAATCTCCGGCTTGAAGAGCAAAGTGTTTTCATAGACAAAGTAGACGGGTAATGGTCCCACAGGTCGCTCTTTCAAACCTGTGATATGCCTGAAGTAATCCAGGGTCTTCGGGGCTTTATCATAATAAAGCTCTATAGCAACTAAGCGGTTAGCAGGCATTGTCGTTAATTCGACCCGTTTATCCCTGATTACCTCCATCGTTGTACCGGGATTTTGTTTTATAATGACTGCATCTTCGCCCGAATATCCGTTTATTTCTGCCTCGATGCCTTGCTTCTTTAGGGGCTCTAAAGCTTGGTTTAGCCTCTCCCCCATCAGCATGATTCTTTCAGGCTTAACATGTGCAGTAAGAAGATCCCCAGCGCGTGCGAGCTTTACCATATCCATGCCCGCAGTAACGCGTGCTACAACAGAATGGCCTGGGTTTGAGGTCCTATCTGCTTTATACAGAAAGATTCTGCCGTGGCCCCGGCCGCTGGTGCGTATAGTTACAATACCTTCAAGCCGCGGCTCCCTGTGCTCATAGCTTATGGGTTCGCCCAAAAGATCATCTGAGGAGATATAGGAGCTTGAAACAGAATCGACTTTGAAGGTACCATCTCTGGTCAGGGCAAGGAAGAATTCTGAGCCTAATGGGGCATCCTCTATAAGCTCAATATCGAGATGCGTAATTATCTCCATGCCGTCTGTCAGAGAAACGTTCAAATCCTGTGTGGCAAGCTTTTCCGTTAGATCCTCCCACTCGACTATCGGCTCTATGCCAAGTATCTTGTCTCCTGACCCCAGTCTATCAAGGGTGTTCTTGCCGCCGACTACGTGAGCAAAGACTCCGCCTTTGACGGGGGCTCCATAAGCCGCTGTATGCCTTCTTCTAACGAATATAAGCTGTGTTCTTTCTGCCTCGAATCCAGCTGCTCCAAGAACGATTTCCCAGCGGTTATACTCATAAGCCTCTCTAGTCCAGGCAAGCTTTGTCGCAAATGGGCCGAAGGACATGCCATCCTGAGATGCCCATCTTACCTCCAGGCCCTGTATCTTGTCCAGATTATCATGCCAGATCTTCGTGAGCTCAGTATCCAAGAGCTCTATCCTAAGCTTGCCCTTTGTGGTATTTAGCCAGTAAGAGTTGGTCTGACGCGCCTTTTCACCTCGGCCCCGAATGATCCCAACTATTGAGCCTTCGGCAGTCCGGGCGCCGGCCTTACTCAGTGCATCGCCTAGGCTAGCATCCCGGGCAAGATCGATCTCCTTTCCGTCAACAAAAACCTTCAATTCAACTCCCCAGCAGCTCCTTCTCTTCCTCTTCAGTAATCTTGGCCAGGACTTCATCAGGATTGCCAGTGAATACGGTCTTCCCATTCCGTATGAGCATAGCCCTATCGCATACGTTTTTCACGAAGTCCATATCATGGCTGACTATGACAAATGTCTCACCCAGCTCTTCGCGAGCGCTGAGGATAGATTTCGTTACCTCGACCTTGGTTATGGCATCCATGGTTCCAGTCGGCTCATCCAGAATAATTATGCTGGGCTCTTTTATCAGCACCTGAGCCATGGCAACCCTGTGACGCTCGCCTTCACTCAGCTCATCAGGCATTTTGGCCAGCACTACCTCAGCCTGTTCTTCTGTAAAGCCAACTGTAGTGAGTGTATGAATTGCCTTTCTTTCCGCAAGCTCGAATGGAAGCGATAAGCCTATTGACTCTGTCAGATTTTCGATAACAGATCTGGAGGGATAAAGCGTATACTCCTGGTGAAGCACTCCGATATATTTTGTGGCCCTTCCTCTGCCACCAGAACCGAGAACCGTCATATCTACCCAATCATCTCCGACTCTAACGGATATGTTTCCGGTGGTCGGTGCGACTAGCCCGCTTATGAGCCTAGATAGTGTGGTTTTGCCGCCGCCGCTGACGCCCACAAGGCCAAATATCTCGCCTTCATAAACATCGAAGCTTACGTTATCCACAGCCTTGACGACGCCACGATCTATGCTGATGTAACGTTTGGAGACATTTTTGACCGTGATTATGGGCTCTCCTACCTCAACAGCCTTGCGCAGTCCAAGCTCGCCCGCCATTGAAAGGAATTGAGCTGCTACATCCTTCGGCGCTCCGACAGCCTTGATTTCTCCCTGATCTAGAAAGATTGCTCTGTCAGCAAGATCGATCATCACATCCTCCCAGTGGCTGGTGATGATCAGCGTCATATTGAAATCCTTGACTGCGTGCCTGATGGAATCGTGAACCACCTTTGCAGTCGATGGATCAAGAGTTCCTGTGGGCTCGTCTGCAAGGAGGATCATGGGCGATTTTGCGAGCTGTCTTGCCAGAACGACGCGCTGTTTCTCGCCGCCTGAAAGCTCACGTGCAACGTGCATCATTCTATGGGACATGTTCACTTCATCCAATAGATCGGCCGCACGATTAACGCTTATAGTGCCGCCCGACTCCTCGACAGCCCTCATAACGTTGATTATCACACGCTCATCGCCATAGAGAGCAAATGTTCTCTGCAGCATTATTGCGATCCTTCGGGCGACATCTCGCCGCAATGGATCATTTACATCAAGGGCTACAATATCGACATCAACAGGCTCAAGTATTCCTCCGCACCTGCACTTTTGGCCAGCCTGGCTGGGAGGCTCGACCTGTCTGCACTTCTTGCATCTGGCCACATGATATATCACGCTCCCGCTGATGCCAGGGAAGGACTCAACTCCACGCAGAACGTGCATCAAAACGCTTTTGCCTGAGCCGCTTCTGCCTAAAATGCCTACAGATTCTCCCTCCTCGATGACTAAATTGATGTTGCGCAGGACTTCAACATCACCAAATCGAACTTTTAGATCCCTAATCTCTATAAAAGGTGCCAAACTATCAAGCTCCATGGACTAAGTGTAACTCGAATTTCATGCGATATACCTCCTTAGAATGATGATACTTAAGTTTATCCAAGAAACTATTTGAACAGCCGATAACGATTGTTACAGGATCGGCGAAAAAGTTTTCCGAAATCGAGGATCGGGCCTTATTTATAGTTATAATTCTCATCTGTTGCATTCTTTAACTGCTTCCTTAGCGAACATTTCTAGGATGGGTAGATAAGGCTCGCAACCCTGATTTTAACGTCGCGATAATATCCAGTATGCATCTATAGCTTTTATGCAGAGATAGAGGCTGTACTGTTGCACTAGGGTGCTTCGCAGCAAAGGTAGTGGTTAAAGGATAAGGGTTTTAACTGTCACCACCTCCAATGCAACAGTACACATAATCGACATCACTAGTTATCGCCTGAAAGGCACCTTCGGCGTGGCAGTAATCATGGTTCTCCAAGTAACGTTACCGAAGTACAGAGCATCGAACCACATCCAGTAAAAGCGATTAGCATTCACGAAAGAGTACCCGTCCTGGTAATCGTCATACCTATCGTAAGGATCTGCCAGAATAAGAACGTCATCCCAAGGATCGCTTACGTTGCGATAATCATATCCGACTGCTATTGCCCAATGTCCGCCAAGATCGATCCACTCGATAATGGTTGGGATGCCGCGATGAATATTATCTCTCAACCGCTGTAGTGCAGATCCATCGCCCTTATTCTCAAACTCAAATCGCGCATTGAAGCCGTTCTTCTCGAGCCAGGCCACCATCTCCTGGGGCTTGGTGCCAGGCTGGGAGGAGTTCAGATCCCTACTGCCCACCTCTTTAGCGATCCGCATTTCTGTCGCTGCATTCTCCTCGATGCCCGGCATTCCATAGAACTTGGCCAGAGAGAGCAGGGCTGCCGGACCGCAGGTATAATCGGTTGTCTGCTGATAGCCCTTCAAGCCGGAGATGAAATCGACATTTTTCGAGATCTCAAGGGTTGTTGTGTTTATTCGTGGAAACCAATCTATACCTGAGTCATTGATATTTGAGTTATTATATAGAGATGCATACGGCGAGGAGACACTCTTTGCCCCACTGAGGCCGACGCAAGAGACAATCAGGATTATGCAGGCAAGATTTAACCCAGCTAAGGCCAATTTCTTCATTCCTGATCTTTCCTATAGGTCTTGGTAATATATAGGTTGTTTCTGATGCTGCTCAGTAAGAAATGGCTATACTTTTGCATTAGGGAGTGTTGCCAGAATCCTCAGGGGATTAAAAAATTGAGGCTAGGTAGATTGTGATCTGGCAGAGCGATAATGGCCATAAAGCCTGGCATGATGCCTACTAGAAGACTGCGCAGGAAGCCGCTTTTCGTCGTTGCCAAAGGTTATAATGGATCTATAGAAGTCAGTTCAAATTTACATAAATTAATACCCAGATTTCTTTCCGGTCATGCTTTCAACCCTAACCTTGAAAATAGTGGTGCGAACAAGTATATCCTCAGGATATGCAAGCGGCGCCTGGGAATAATGGCGCATGATTACATCCAGAGCCTTCCGCTTCTCGGCAGGATCATCGATAAAAGAGGCCTCTCCATATCCTATAACGCTCCTATATCTCATACTGCAACTGCTGCTGCTATCACGAGGCCTAATAAGCTCCTGGTCTATATCCATCTCAAAGCAGACTTTATTATTTCTCCTGAGCATCTCCAGCTTCCTGCCAACAGATGCAGAATGGAAATACAGAGTTCCCTCTTCATAGCCGAAGCAAAGGGGAACCACATAAGGGATGCCGCCTTCGCACATAGCCAATCTGCAGATCGGAGACTTCAAGATTATCGATTCCATATCCGCCCGATCGACGATCTCCCTATCACTTCTTCTCATTATACCACTTGGATACTTTATTAATTAAAACAAAAAGTATATCAGAACTGGCGCCAATTAATATCTATGAACCTTCGCGCTAGATTCTATACGATTGCCGTAGCCCTTTTTATCATATCGCTAATTGCAGCCGTATACCTGACGAAGGTGTTCCTGACCACATTTCTTTTTAGCATTTTTATGACGTATCTTCTTTATCCAATCTATGCTTATCTTCTACGCCTTACCGGGAATAAGCAAATCTCATCGTTGATCACTATATTTTCGGCATCATCCCTAATTTTGTATCTTGTTCTCTTTGTTGTAAGCCGCTTGCTTGCCGAGGTATCAGGCCAGATAAGCTCTGGAGGTGCAACCTATATCCGGGAATCGAGCCTTTCCCAGGCAATTGAGATGTTTATGGAAAGAGTCCTTCCAGCACCATGGGTCTCTCTTCTAGGCGTCGCCCCTTCATCGATTGCCTCTTCAGTCACCGAAATTTTGAAGGAGAATATCTCTGGGTTCGTTCCCAATATTCCTGTATATCTTGCTCAACTTGTGCTGCTAGTAATCTTCACGTACTATCTTTTTACCGAGGGTAGAGGCCTAGTTAACAGAATTTTTGAAATTATACCTCAAAAAACAATCGTTCATAATTTTCTCGAGGAGTTAAACATTATCTATAACATTTTTTTTCGTGTCCATTTTCTTATAGCAGTAGTAAGCGCAATCATAGCTATAATAGGCTTCTTTCTTATAGGGATACCCTTTCCTATAACATGGGGCATAGTGCTTGGCTTCTTTGCTCTGCTTCCAGAGCTTGGGCCAGCAACGCTCTTTGTGCCAATGGCCATCTACTATTTAATCATCCATGACTACACAAGAGCATTTGAACTGCTCTTTTTTGGCGAGATTTTCCTAGTCGCCTTTCCAGAATATCTGCTTCGCCCGCGGCTGGTGATGATTGGAGCATCAGTTCATCCGTTGCTTACGATACTGGCCTTTACCGCACCCATATTCATAATAGGGCCATCAGGTGTTATCGTTGGTCCTGCAGTCTATGGGCTTGTGCTTGCGGGCTACAGAACGATTGTACATCTGCGCAAGTTCTGAAATCTCCGAAGATAAAATGCAAAAGTTTATAAAATGATCGTGAAACTGCTTGCAATATGAGAGCGAAGGTCTCAGAGGCAATCGGTCTGGCGATGCAGGATATGGGCGTTGATATCGCGACCTATGTGCCGGGCCTCGGAGCTACAGAAGTATACTATGATTATTGCATCACTTCAGGCCAGAGGCCGGTTATATCATTCCATGAGGAGGTAGCATACACAATTGCTCATGGCGCTGCCCTGGCGGGCAAAAGGGCATTCACAGCCCTCAAGGCCCATGGATTCATCAAGGCAGGAAACAGCGTAAGCGATTCTCTTTACTCTGGGACGAACGCAGGATTCGTTGCAATTGTAGTAGATGATATCAAAGGGATACAATCTGACTGTATTCTCGATACTCTGGCCTTTGTAAAGGGAATAGGCATCCCTCATAAATCTGCGGATTTGGAAAACGTATATGAAGATGTTCTGGAAGGCTTTGAGATCTCTGAAAGATACCATCTTCCCTACGCAATAGTCATAGATGCAAGTGATGTGAGTAGGTCTTCACAAGTTCCAGAACAGAGGAGGGCAAGCGTTTGTCAGCGCATTTACAGCAGAGACATAACCCAGCATGTTCTTTGTCCACCATTTTGCAATTACCAGAGCCAAGTTCTGCGCTGCAAAAACCAGCGAGGCGACTGGACAAGCATCCCGAAGCCTTCTATCTCGCCGATTCCAGAATCGCTGCCTGAGAAATGGAGACCGATTGCCGAGAAGTACGCCAAGCTTTTCGATGCACTCAAATCCATGAGAGGCCCGATTGTGACTGGCGACACAGGAATGTCTACGCTTTTCGCTTTGCCTCCTTACAACTGCATCGATGTGACAACGTACATGGGTGGAAGCGTTCCTCTGGCGATAGGCGCATATCTGGCCGGATGCAGTCCTGCCTGGGCGGTCACGGGCGACTTTGCCTTCATCGCTGCCGGCCATATAGGGCTGCTGGAGGCCGTACAAAGAAATATACCTATCAAGGTTCTCGTGCTTTATAACGGAAGATCGGAGACTACAGGCGGCCAGAGGATTCCGGATGGATCACTGGAGCATATAATCAAGGGCTACGAGGAGCATGTAAGCTATATCCATGATCCCCAGAACAGCGATGAGATAAGAGATGTTCTGGAAAATGCCGCTCATGCCGATGAGCTTAGCCTGATAATCGCTGATTTTCGTTAAAGGTCGCTGACTTCTGCTGAAAAGAAAATATGGTGGAACATGACAGAGACTGCGCTTGCATATCGTGGTTCACTTTATACTCGCTATATGCTTTTGGTGAGGATCGAACTCATGAACCCCTATTGCGGCTTCACTACAAGACTTCACTACAACTTTAGAAGCATCACGCAAACTCCATCCTTAGCTCATCCCAAGCCTGCCAGCACACATAAAAGCAAACCTGGCCTCATTATCCCTGCCAAGGTGCTTGAGAGCAACTCCTTTGTTGTGCCAGACGATTGCACTCTGTGGATCAATCTCCAGAGCCTTTTCCAGGGAGACTACAGCATCCTCGTACCTTTCCAGGCTGCAAAGCACAATGCCTCGATTGTACCAGGCTTCTGCATTCCTTGGGTCAATCGTTGTAGACCTCTCAAAAGACCAGATGGCCTCTTTACTCTTTTTCAGGAAAAAAAGAACGATTCCCCTGTTGTTCCAGACTTCTGAATCCTTAGGATTAAGCTCGATTGCCTTATCCAACGCCTTAACTGCTTCTTCATACTGACCTCCACTGGCCAGTGCATTGCCAAGCTTGAACCAGTGGCTAGCAGTGTCTTCACCTGGTTGTATTTCTCCCATGGATGTACTTCTCCTACGATCATGCTCCGAGAACCAAATATCTATGACTCTATATGTTATCCTTGACGAAAAAGGTTGTGGATTTTGTACAAAATTTCCAAAAATCCTGAGGAAAGGAAGGTATCGCCACAAATTTATGGATATGACGCCTTCATAATAATGAGATGACCTTCATGAAGAAATCCCTGGGAGCAAAAACAATAGTATACCCTACGCCCGTCTTCGTTGTGGGGACATACGACAAAAATGGAAAGCCCAACGTTATGACCGCAGCCTGGGCTGGAATATGCTGCTCTGTCCCTCCCTGCATCTATGTTTCCCTTAGGAAGGCGACTTACACCTACGGAAATATTCTGGAACGCAAAGCATTCACAGTGAGCATACCTTCAGAGAGGCATGTAAAGGAGGCAGATTACTTCGGCATAGTATCTGGACGTGATATGGATAAGTTCAAGGCGACGGGTCTTAACCCTGTCAAGAGCGATCTTGTGGATGCTCCTTATGTCAAAGAGTTCCCTCTGATCCTTGAGTGCAAATTGCTCCGCCATATTGAGATTGGGCTGCATACAGAGTTCATAGGCGAAGTCATGGATGTCAAGGCCGATGAAACCGTTTTGGGCACAGATGGAGTTCCGGATATAGAAAAGGTAATGCCCATTATATTCTCTCCAGAGGGCCGCAAATACAACGGCATAGGGAAATCTTTGGGCAGAGCATTCTCAATTGGTGGGGAGATCAAGGGAAAATAGATAGATGTAGCAATTAGGAAGTTGTATAAGATAGACAGGCAAGTTATAATTTCGACATAAGTCTATTAATAAAGCCAAGCTGGCCTTTCTGCATCTTTTTCTTAGCCTGTTCTATATTGAACCAGCCTGCTTTATCTATTTCAGGGAATTCTTTCATACGTCCTGAATTTTTGGGCCATTCAAGCTCAAAGTTATTGCTGACGATCTTTGTTTCATCTAAATCGCTTTCCAGCGCCCAGGCATGTATTATCTTTTTGCTGGATTGCTTTATCGATCCAAGATCAACAAAGTTCCCATCAGCGTCAAAGCCGGTTTCTTCCTTGAATTCTCTTTTGGCAGCATCAAGCGGGCTTTCGTTCTCTTCAAACTGCCCTTTGGGTATCGACCAAGCTCCCTCATCCTTTTTCTTCCAAAATGGGCCTCCGGGGTGAACGAGCAAGATCTGAAGTTCATCGCCTCTAAACCTATATAATAAAACGCCACCGCTATGTAAACTCACGATATGTACCCGTAGGATGAGGATGCACTGGATCTATATAAAACATATTTGAATCTGCCCTTTTGCAAGGCTAGTAATCCTTGCTTCTTCATGCCCAAATTCTAGGAAGCCCTTTGCCTATTGGGGCAGAGAAGACAGTGCAAGAGACACAGCGGCTAACAAGAGATCAAAGAGGAAGCTTCAGATGCCGCAGTGTATTCTGATGATGTTGTGTATTCTGAGAAAAAGAATTCAAGGATGCTGAAGGCTTTTAGTAAAAAATAGTAGAGAAGCCTCAGCTCATTATCCTGGTGATGGCAAGCCGCCATTCCTTCCCATGAAGCCCAACAGTAGTCCAGTAGACATCCTTGGTTACTACAGTCTTATTGCCCTCAGTGACCTGGAAGCTGTAGTTGCCATGCCCCGACCTCTCAGCCACCATAGTATGTCCCAAGGCCAGAAGGCTTGTGAATGATTTATAAAGCGGATCTTCGAATAGATATTTCCCAATCTGGCTTGAATCTCTGTCGTAGGCAATCAGGCCATCCAGCTGCATCACCCAGAAGCTGTAGTTTGTGCCGTTCAGCTTTGGAGCCACGTTGGCATTTACCAGACTATCAGGCTTGATGATTGTGCTGATGCCGCCCAATAGCTCACCTTGCGGAGAGAAGACTGGATATGCGAGAGCAGTGCCATTATATCCTTCCACAAGCAGGAACTCGTCGCTGAACGCTGGTGTTTTATCCTTCAGAATATGGGCTATATGCTCCTGGTTGCTTATGTTAGCGCCTTCGCCGCCCTCGCAGTCTTTGCATTCAGCCACAGCGATCGTTCCATTCTTGCTGACCGTCACTGCTTCGACCAGGTTTGTGTTAGTTTCCATCAGCTTGCTCAGAACTCCACGAGCTGCGTCGCCCTCAAGGCCCGTTGCCGAGAGATTCTGAGATGCATTTGCCACATCTGCATCCAAATCGTTCAGGCTCCCCTGCACATCCGCCTGGATCTGAAGGAGCTTGAAGGTCATATCGGCGGCAGAATTATTTGCAGCCGATGCATTGCCGTTAGGTACAGCCTGGCCTGAGGCGGCGATGGTGCAAAAAAATAGAGAGGCTGCGATCGTCACTGCGACAAGGCTGAATATGCTCTTTTCTGTATTTTTCTTTATACTCATTTATTATCACTTCGTACTTTTAGAAAATGATGGCATTTGCTATAAATGTGTTATCTGAAAATTTAAGCGATTATAGTCTAAAGACATTAGTGTCCAGCAAAAATCTTGTACTTCTCTCGCGCAACCCGATTGCCTTCTTCCTCGATATCACGCTCAAGCTTATCCAGATCCACTTGTCCAACTTCGCTTTTCTGGCTTGAGCCTTTGCAAACCTGCGGAACCTTCGCTCTAGACTTCAGATCCTTCAACTGACTTCTTCGGTACTATTATGGAGAAATCTTTCACATGGGTGGCTGCTTAATTTCTGATTTCCATTATAAGCGGAAATTTAAAACTCTACCAAAAAGTATAAATATCTATAACGATAATATAGTTAGTTTGCCGCGATACAGGGCTGTAGCCGATTAAGTTCCGAGGGCCGTATGTCCACCCTCAATGGAGCGCCTTGCTTAACAGCGAAGTTTTCGGCGAAAGCGAGTTAAGGCATACATCGTTCAGTTCGTATATAAACGCGGCGAGAATCGAATGTGTGCAGGCGAGGCGGGTGCAGGCTCCTCATCCTTGATGAATGAGTCCCTGTAATAAGGGCGCTGTGCCAGATACCAGTGCTGTCTCGCATTGCCTGTGTGAAGGTGCGAGGCGAGTCTCAAGATCGCCACTACCGTGGTTGATCCCTCTGAGGAGGGCGCTGTGAATCTGCGTTTGGCTCGCCTAAAACCTCACAGTACTATTGTTTCATTCTCTAATTTTCTATCCATTCTTGTTCATATCTGATTACTGGTAACTGCAAAAGGCTTGAAAGTATTTATCTTTGGAAAGTGAATTGCCAGGGTGATACCTAAAACCCAGAGGGATAATTCGTGGAACGCAGAAAGAGGATTTTAGCTTTGGCGTTATGTATATGTTCGATTTTGGCTTTATATATAACGCCTATTTCCATTGCGAAAGCGATCGAATATTCCATTTAGGATGGACCATTCTTTACAGTTGAATATCCAACAGGCTGGCAGACATCAAGAGGAACTACCGCTTTTCTGTTCTTTGATGACCAAGCTTTTGATCAGGCCATGAAGATTGATCCCCAATATACATACGCCTGGAGCGGCAAAGCCATGATCCTCAATACATTAGGCCGCACCGAAGAAGCTAATGAAGCCTATGCCAAGGCCAAGGATTTGGGGTATACAGGCTGACCCTACCTCCCATGGGTACGCGTAACCTGTAAGCCCGTCCCTTCAATTTTTGGCATCTTCGAAGCCGTATCACATTTTTATAAACATCTATCCGACCTGTGAAGGCATGAGTGTGCGCTCCGGATTATACAGCGCATTTTTGTTTTAGTCGCTGCCGAAAAATCGTATTCGGGCAATTGTCGAAAATTTATTCCATAAAGCATGTGAATGATTGGCTAGGTAGAATAGACGTTAGGCCGATTTTGCAGAGGTCTGCAAGTTGTACAATTTGCTATACATAACATACAGGATTACTACATACAACTTCAAAAGGTTCATAGTTCGTAGTCAAAGCATATCGAGTTTACAATATTATCCAAAACAAAGGAAACCGCTATATGCGATTTCCTTATACAACCCAAAATTCGATTGGAAATCCCATCGTAAACATTTTGTATGTGTCGTATTCCCTCTTGTTGTTCGCCTCATCAACTACCGAGAGGTATTCGAGTGTCCAATTGCCAGGCTCAGCATCTCTTGGCACAACCATGTTACTAATATAAGTACCGTCTAACTTATTCCCCGAAACAAGGTTGGAATTGTTAAACTTGGGATCATTAGACGGTGACCGAAAATCAACAGTAAGATAATTATCGCCCGATTCACTATAGAAACGTGCCTGTGATGGGATTACTGGATTTCCATCTAGTTCTCCGTCAGAAATACCACTTAAGTCATCTTTCAATCTTACTGTGAATGTGATATTCTGAGATCCGCTATATATATCTACCAACCTCGGTCCAAAATTGAAACTAATAACGCTCGGCGGCGTGGTATCACTTGTAGAACCTATTGCCGCCATAGCAGTAGGGAACATTAGCGATACTAGCACTATACACAATATTGATTCTATCTTCAATAATATCCCCTTAATTACTGGCTTTACTGGTTTAAAGATCTATGTTCCTATTTATTATGCACTTTATTTTACCATAGGCGTGAATAGGAGCTGCGGCATAGTTACCGCCAATGATTTCAAGCCTGAAAGTGCGGTAAATGATATGATCGATCGTGTGGTTATCGCGAATAGTGTAACGGCTACAAAATTCGAATCTTTGAGATATCAGCGATTGATGAGAAGATTGCTGGATAGAGGGTAAGAAAGGCGATCGAAATTATCTCAAGTGGGTTTGCTCCTGGCAGGAGGCAATAGGATTATCACTAGATATTTAGGGAGTTGTGGAAAGATGAGTCAGTCTGAGGCACTGAAGAAGGCAAGAAAGCTGAAGGCTGAGGCTTTGGGGATCTCCTCATATTGTGGACAATGTTGATCGGTATAGGGGGGATTCTATATCAATGAAGATTAAATAGATTTATATGTATTAACTCCATATGATATATTTATTACTTCTGGAACGCCGAGGGTAACGAATACCACGACCTAAAGTTCGGGGATAAAGTGAACCCTCGCACGTTTTTGTGCCCTCTTAAATCGATAAAACCCACATTCCGCACTTTCATTTCAAGCAAAAATAATTTTCAAGCTAATTTAAATTTGCACATTGAATCCTAATAACGAATTTAAGTAAACAACTTGAAAAATAGAAACTATTTGAGCCAGTTATCTTGGCACCTCTTTTTTGTGTGAAATAGCGATTTGACCAGCAAATTGTAAATATTAATTTGACCTAAGTTTCATGAAAATTATAGATTTTGAAAATCAATACTGCGAAATATGGGATAAAATATTATTTTTTTAAAATTAGGATGTTCTTCGTACCTGTTTAATAAATCCTAGTTCTTATAAGGGTCTTTGCTTTGGATTATATGTTAGACCTAACTGAAGAGAGATTTCGGATTAAATTTCTCAATTGATTAAACCTAATTTGTTGTTCGGATGTTGATGCTAGTAATATTATAGAATTCAATTCATTTTCAATGACAGAACTAGACCCATCCAAATATAATACTGATTGAATATCACTTAACACATGGATTAATTTAGAATCTAATTTTATGAACAATGGATTTCTGTCTTTAACAGGTAAATTCCTTCGCGATTTATTATAATCTTTCTTTTCGTACTTAATTAATTTTGCACGCCTTTTTTTTATCTCAACTGCAAATGAAGATAATGTAGCCTCACTATTTTCCCCAACTACTTCGTTAAGCTGTTTAATTATATTTTCCCAATGAATTTGTATCAAGCGCTCACGCTTTTTATATTGAAAAATCCATCCTTTATAATCGCTACCCCATACCCCATATTCTTCGAACATCTTATGCCTTTTAGGGTGATAGCATCCTAACGCAAATAGCCAACTGGGATCAAATTCATTGCGTAACGACTTAAGAACATCGCTCATAAATCCCAAGCTTTCTACATATACATATCTCGCAGTATTCTTGCGTCTCTTAAGAAGACCACCTACGGCAATAAAATCGCTTCCTAGGTTTAATAGATCCTCATACGATTTAACATATTCTTCTACACTAGTCCCCTGGGCAACTAAAACCAATTTAAATTTATAATTATGCTTGTTATAAATATCAATTGCATTTCTCGCACTTTTCAAAGTTGCTTCTCTATCTTTAAAGACATCTATCATGATACCATAATCTGCGCCCATTTTTTCGTATATGCTAAATAGATCTTCATAGGAAAACCTAGCGCCTTCCTTTGTGAACATACCACAATCGCATATTTTTATGGTGTTTTTTATTATATGCTCTGCTTGAGGATTCCTATAAACCTACCCCCTGCTTTAGCATCGAAAGTGTTAAATACAGCAAATAGTATTTATTGTTATGGATTCTTTTACTACTTGGGTATTGAAAGGTCTAAATGCAAAGCAAGAGGAGTCTAAATTAGCTCAAGTATCTGGATTGATCAATTGGGTTCCCTTTCGTCCTCTTCTGGAAGGGATGTATACTAATAAGACCGAGAAGGGCGGAAGGCCCAACTGTGATGTTATTCTAATGTTCAGGATCCTGATTCTCCAGCAGTGGTATGGCCTGAGCGATCTGGCTGTTGAACGGCAAATGGCTGATCGCATATCATTTATGGCATTTCTTGGTTTTCCTGATCAGTTCCCTGATTCCAGAACTATATGGTCATTCAAAGAACGAATGGCGGAGACAGGAACAGATAGGCTTGTTTGGGCTGAACTTCAAAGACAGTTGGATGCAAAAGGATTGAAGATCAGACGCGGAATTGTTCAGGATGCTACCTTTATAGAAGCAGATCCAGGATCATCGGAGTCAAAGAAACCACGTGGCGATGAGGCTAAGACACGTCGCAGCAAGGATGGCACATGGGCTAAGAAAGGCAATGAAACTCACTTCGGATATAAGTTACATCAAATAACTGATATCGATTACAGCCTAATACGTGATATAGAGACCTCGACTGCATCACTGCATGACAGTCAGGTTGATCTCTCTATCCCTGGCGTGCCAGTTTTCAGAGATAGAGGATATTTCGGTGTGAAGGCCAAAGGTATTGATTTTACAATGAAGCGCAGGACTACTGATAAACCTCTTTCTGATCTTGATAAAGAACGCAATCAGTTGATCAGTATCCTCAGATCGCCTGGCGAAAGGCCCCATGCTGTAATCAAGAGGGTTTTCGAGGCTGGAAGAGTGCTTGTTACATCAGTCAGAAGAGTGCATGTGAAAATGATAGTTACCGCTTTCGCTTTTAACTTGTATCAGCTTTGTACTCTTAAAAAGGCAAATGTCATTTAGGGATAGCGGATGCTATCGAGAATTAACTGAAAAAAAACAGGTTAGACCAAGAATAGCGAACATCGTAAGGCAAATCTAGAGTCGATTTAAAAAAACCGCCCTTAGGATACAAGTAAATAGGAATCCTCGCTTGTCTACATCTAATAAATTCACTTGAATATGGACAATTTTTTTCCCCGTTTTTATCAAGGGCATGGCAAAATCCTTCCCCACAGGGATAGCTCTTGAAAAGTTTTATAAATAGAGGGCTCGCATTTGCATGACTCATTAGGCCGATCGGGCCATTTGGATTTGATCCCTTAATGATTCGTAATGATGCGGGTCTATCTACAACTAAAAATGGAATCATTCTGATCTATCCCAAATAATTTAACCATGGCAGTTGTTGGCGTCCATTTGGTTCTAATCTATCGAATATCTCCTGAGATACAGTAGGATCAAGCCAAACCCTAACCCTTTCATTAGCATTTGGCGCTTGTACAGGGAACGGTATACTTTTCAAGCCTGTTGCATCATGACTTGTGACCAACCACTGACCTTTTGTAAAACTGAAAGTCTGCTTGAGGGTCTCTTCTGAAATCGCAAATGCTTCGGCAATTATGCTTCTATCTGATTTTCTTGGGAGTTTGCTTATAAAATACGTGTGGGGTTGAGCCATGATCGATGTATTTAAATAAGCAATCCGTTGGGTTGCTATACCAATCCCTAAGCCAAACTTGCGTCCTCGTCTAGCTAGCATTGTCGTTTGATCTTCTAGAATGGGATTTCCTTGGCCAATAAAGACATCCGCTTCATCGAAAATGAAACTAATTGTAGGGTAGAGGATGCTTTCGTCTCTTCTCTGTTCAAAACAATCATCAACAAGCTGGCTAATAAAATTAGCTATGTGGCTTTCATCTTCGCCAATAACAATAGTCAGGGATGGATGAATCAAGGGGTCTTGATTATTAGGACGGACATTTAGTTGAGCAGATAAATCAGAAGGAGTTATAGCGATATTCTGAGGGAGTGCGCCTCTAGTATGCATATGAGCTTCAACTGTATGTATAAAATTATCGATTGCATCTCTGGCATTTTTAGCGGGCATGAATTGTTTTTCGGTCTCTAAGCGCCTTATTACAAATTCGAGCACCTGATCTCTTTCATATCCTTGAACCCTCCTCGCATTTCGAATCGGTTGAGTCAATTCATTGATTAATGCCGGTACTCTTTGATTTCGTGTAGCCGTCCCTGGAGCACCAGATCCGTAAGCCTGTTGACCAATAAGCGCATTCAAGATATTAGGATCTATGCTAAATGCGAGTCCTTGTTCTTGATCTGATTCGTAAAACAAAACTCGTCGTTCAAGAATAAGATTTGTTAGGGCTTCAGCATATCGTTCGCTTAGCGACTTCAATTCGTCGGGCAGAATTAATCTCCGGCTCCAATCATTTGCCGCATCTCTAGCTTGTTGTTCCACTTGGGCTCTATCACCCATATCGAAGGCTGCTCTGATACATGCCTCTTGTACCGCTCTCGGCAATTCGTTACGGCCACAGACAATGAGGCGGCTATCCCTATGCCCTAATAGATTATCAATTAAAAGGCCTGTATATTCATCCATTAGATCAATTAAAACAATTCTAAATACTTTTGCACCTTGATCACTTGGTTTTGGGACAATAGCTAAAAGATTGTGAACTAAGTTGCTTACTAGATTGCTTTTTCCCGCGCCAGTGTAGCCAAATATTCCGAAATGCAATCTTAATAGATCGCCTCGATGGATAAATATAGGTACATCATATTGAACGATATGTTTTCCAAGCTCTAGAGCTTCTAGCCTATCAATATCTTTATTTAGAATTTCTTTTGTCATATCTGATGTGAGGAGTCTCGCCTCGAAGCCAGGCATGGGCATAGAATAATCGAAAAAAACCTCTGGAACGCCAACGATACTTGGATTATTTTCAAACGCCATTCTTAGCGGTATCGCTTCACATTTAATCCTTGATACATCATCACGGTTTTCTGTATCCATTTCTATCCAATCTGTTCTTGCACTTTCTGTGGCAGGAACAGTAAATCCAGGATATCCTTGTTCGCCATCACCTTGCATGGCATAGTGCCATGGATAAATCTGATCTATTTGGAGAATACTATATCCTTCGTAGCCCACATCCCTGGCATTCCGTCCTCCACACGGACTCCCGTCAGGATTTCGCCGTTGATCACAGAAATTACGAACCGCTATTAGACTTCCTTCCCGAATTTCATTAAAAAGATAACGCGTATATTCGAACCATACTATCGCCCTATATCCGGTGTTTGGGTCAACTTTCAATCCGAGTAATATTCCTCGGCTCCATGCTTCGTCTCTCCATTGCGAAGTCATCGTGCCCTCCTATCTCTCATATCGCGAAAACTTAAAGCCAGTGGATTTTTATTAAAATAAATTGTACTTGCAAGAATAAGGCTGCGAATCTGCTTTCCTAATGCTTTGGCACCTTGATCTGCTCGATGTAGCGGATCAGGTTGACCAATAGCTTCTGGGAAAAAATTCTTCGTTAAGAATTCAGTTAAAATTGCAGAAATTTCTTGAGCTATATTTAATTCTTGGTTGCTTAAAAATATCATTGGCTTGATTTTAGATCCGCCCTTAATGATATCTTCATCAGTGGTTCTCCAAGTTTCAATATAATCTCGATATCTATGTGGAGAATCGAAGTAGGGATATGCAAGTCTGTCCATAAAAAGTACATGCCCCATCAATGGCGTATCTTTATTTGGTCTATGCAATAAAAATAATTGAACAAGACTTCTCATAATGAGGCCATCGCTTGGAGCTAAAACATCTCCTCGAACACCCTGAATTCTTGGGCGCCTTGTATCCGCATCCAATAGAGCTCGAAGTGTCATGAATATAGCATCAAATTCAATCGTACTCCATGGTGCGGAGAGATTACTATCAATTCTCGGCAGCATCTCCAAGATGCTACGATCGGTACCTGTAATTATAGGAGCACTTGGCACGTTTATAATTTGGCTCGCATGCATTACGGATAGAAAATTTTTAAAGAAATATCTTGAATTACTATCCTTTGCTATTCCAATTAGAAGCACTTTTTTCTGCCAACAAATTTCTATTAGTAATCGTAAACCTAATCCTACAAGGAAACGAATATCATTATCGCCCATCCATTTTGTTCCAGAACGATCACCGGTAGTCTACCTATTTCATGTTGCTCCCGTCTGGAACCACGACATTCATAAGGATTTCTTTTATAGTCCAAATATGATCAGTCAAACCTGCAGCCATAGCTGGAGATCTTTGCGTCCAGCGTCGCTTTGATTCTGCTGAATCGATTCGTAACGACTTGTTAGGCCTGGCCAAATTATAAACCCAATCTTCCCAGGCACAAGAAACCCTATGCATCTCGATCTCTTTAGAGAAAGAAATGGTCTTTCTAACAAATCGCCCATTCATCTGTCTGGATGTTAGATGAGTCCTCTCGATATAGGCAGTATGGGTGCCCATTAGATCACAGACCCCTTTCGTATCACCAAAGACAACTTTGTAGTGGATACTAACAAGATGCCCTCCAGATCGTGTTTTGATTATCTGAATGCATTTCCAATCAGGCTCAGACTTCTTTCGAGTAGGCGGTCTTCCTCTACCAGAGTATTCAGGTACTTTCCCCCAAGTCTCAAGCATATCCTCCGGATAACTATCATAGCCATCAGTAGCGATAGCAGGAGGTTTATCCGGATTACCACGAGCCTTCAACTGGGCCATCAATTCCATAGAGACTTCGCTTTCACTCTTCCTGATTGACCGCCCAACTCTAAGGCGAGTATCCATATCTATCGTTGTACCGCGCCAGAAGCTACCACGATCGTTCTCTTCTGGATAGCCCCCTTTTCGCCTTTATTTCCTACGTATGACCACATAGCATCCAGTTGAACACGAGTCAGTTTATAGTTTGCAAGCATTAGAGCCTCTAGCTCTTCAACGTGGCTAGCTGCTTCGTGAAGCCAATCCATAACTGTTTCTTCTTTAATCCCCATAACCCGATGGATGGATGCCAGACTATTGCGTTCGGCCAGCAAGGCTAAGCATTTTAGAATTGTATCCTGGCTATGATGGCGACCATAGAATACTGTACCTATGTTTTCAACGAATGTCTTCCCACAGGTCTTACATCGATAGCGTTGTGTTCCTTTGGCGGTTCGGCCAAATTTTATGATGTTTTCATTTTTTACTTTGCAATAGTCGATACACTCTTGGTTCCAGCAAAACGTGCTTGGAGGAACCAATTGTTCATTCATCATTGTATTCCTCCAATTATATGATTGCAGTTGATAATATAACAACTTATCTAAGGTAGACTACCCGATTTCATAAATCCAAGAAAATTATTTTCGATAATGCCCCTAGAATCGCCGGTCTCCCTTTTTTTACTATCAACTTCACCTAGGAAGGGCAGATTTTAGACGGGGGCCTATGGCCATGAAGGGCTAAGCGATAATAAGAGGGAGCAAAGGAAGTAATGACTGCAATGAAAAAGGAGAGTGGGCAGCTTATTCAAAGAATCAAACATCCCTTCGCTATCTACCTATAATAATTATAAGAGTAAATAGTTTTTCTTGTATATATATCGCTTAATAGGCGTTGGTCAAGTAAGCGAAGGGGTAAGATATGAACGGGTAGCATCCAAAGGGGTTTCCCCTTCGCTTGAAACTTGCACATTGTATTAGGAATATTTAGAGAGCTGGTATTGCAATCAATGATTCAACTTAAAGGCCATTGCAAGAGCAATGTTATTGATTTTTCATAAATAACTATTTAAAATCAGAATGGCGCTATCTATGGGAGCGGGACACGTGAATTTGCGGAATAGGTTCGACATTGAATCGAAAACAGATATCGTTATTATAGTTATAGCGATTCTAGGGCTGGCCATCCTCTTTTTATGGGTTGCACTTAGGTCATAAGCATTGGATTTGAGGCCATTGCAAGAGCCATGAAGAAATTAGCTCCTAGAAACCTTTAAGTTCAAACAGCTAATGCTGCCATAAAAACAAGGAAGGAAAAAATGAAGAACTCCATAGCTATCGGATTGATCCTTATATCCATCCTATCTGTGCTCTCTCTCGGAGTGGTCATTGCTGAAGTATCCAAAGACAAAATGAATGCTACTAGCTCGATAAATACAACTAAGAATTTGACCAATACCCCAAATGTAACCATGCCTATAAACGCAACAAGTAATTTATCGATCAAGAAGATTTTAAACTATGCTGTGCTGGGAAATGCAATGCCACCAAATTACACTGTTCTTGGAAATACAACTCTCCCAAAGTATAAAAAATTGGCTTAAGGGCTTAAATGGCATATAGGCCATCTTCAAACCTATGTAAGATAGGGAGGCCATTGCAAGAGTCCATAAAAAGTAGTACCACATTGCAGAGAATTATTTAGGGGATGTGGTACTACTAATGAGGGCTGGCAGGCTTAACCTGCGATATGCTCACCGTCTTATATGTACTGATCCTCATAGCGTTTGTGGAATTACATATAAGACATTAGGGTTAGAAAAACTCATGAGATTCCTTGATTATAGCTAGAAGCTCCTTTCCCTTGTCTGTGGTCTTATATCTTGGCATTTTCTCATCAGTCTTGATGATATGCCCATTCATCATTAGAGAATCGAGGTAGGGATTCACCGTTTTAAGGTTCAGATTGCTCTCATAGACTGCAATCGTTTTACTGACTCTGATAATGCAGATTCTATTACCTTCGCCCTGTGCTCGCCTTGGCATTATATCCTATAAGCGTTAACCCTATGATCTACAAATGAAAGATGCCTCTCAGAGCCCGCGTGATAAAATCCTGTGGACACTAAACAACAATGGCCGAAGGATGAAGCGAAGTGAGCTTAGGCGGCGCACTGGGTTAAGGATACAAGAGATGAATCCTATCCTTGAGGAGCTGGAGAAGGAAGGCAAAATCAGGATAGACTCAAAAGACATCGTATCATTAATTTAGGCGCAGAAGCTATTAAGAAAAGGGATGGTGGCAATTCTGGAAATAACCAGCCTATGCATCCAAAACTTTTTCGTTAGATCACTCATATTATATAAGTGAGTTAAGGAAGGAGTACGAAAATGAACTTGATCGTTAGGGCTATATTGGCAATCGTTGGAGTTTGGCTAGTGTGGTCACAGCTAGGACAGCTAACTATGATGATAAATACGCATAACATCAACGTCCTTGGGGTGGTCCTGCTAGCGGTTGGTATTCTCTTATTATTGTTTGCGATCAAACCTAACCTCCTGAGGACTAAGCGATGGTGGCAGTTCTGGAAATGACAAATCAAAGCCCACGTGATGAAATCCTGCGGATACTAAGCAACTATGGCCGAAGTATGAAGAAGCGCGTGCTGAGGCGGCAAACTGGGTTGATGATGTACGAGATTGCCCCCATCCTAGAGGACCTGGAAAGAGAAGGCAAGATCAGGATAGATGGAAATATCATATCATTAATTTAAGCAACTGATCCTTACATCATAAAAGGCTTAATGCTATTTTCATAAACCCAAGAAAATTATTTTCTATAATACCCCAGGATCGAAAATCTCCCTGGCTGATGAGAAATAGCACATGCTCACAGATAACAAAAAGGCTGTGGTATGACTGGTCTGTGAAGGGAGTTATCCTTCGACTTTAATACCACGCCTCTCGAAGAACTCTCTCAGGGCCTCTTCGACCACCAGGCTTTGAGCATGCATGCTGCTTTTGGTTTGTACGGTATAAACCTTCAGGGCTTTTGCCACCGGTTCAGATAATGTCAATGTAGTCCTGGACATCATATTGATTTATTAAGCTTTAAGTTTATGTAGATTATGTTATCTTAATACTTTGATACCAAAAGCTTTTTAATTAAAGATGTCGTATTAGATGAATATCCATTAATTTTGCTCCTACGGTTAGATAGAAGGATCAATAATGAGAGAACACATAGAGCTATTCGTACTTCGTATAGATATAAATCGAGTATGTGGATTCCAGGCTACTAATAGGAGTCGGAAGAAAATTGCAAATAGGGAGCCGCATTCTCGACCAGATATCGCTGTAAAAACTTTGATTTGATACTTTACAGATGATTTTACAATTCATTGTTCACCTGGGAATCCGCGCAAGAAATTACAGCCATTCATGAACCTCATTGAGCTTGTCTAGAAGCTCCTTTCCTTTGTCTGTGGTCTTATACGTTCCATCCATTGCGAGGATAAATCCATTTTTCATTAGCGTATCAAGGTAAGGCACTACGGTTCTAAAATTTAGATTGCTCCCATAGGCTACATCCGTCTTACTAGGTCCAGTTAAACAGACCTCTAAGATTTTGGCTATAACCTTTCCTTTACTTCGCCTCTTGATATCTTAAGTCAGTACTTTTAGTACCTCCTATTAAAAGTATTCCCTTTTGTAACCTATCGTTGAGAGTTATGCCACATAGAAAGCTAGACAAAGCTTCTCGACTCTCCACATGGCCCGAATGGCATCGCGATGTAAGGGTGGAAATGTGCAAAAACACTTCTTGGGAAGCGATTAAGGATAGATACAAATGCAGTAAGGATTCAAGTCTCAAAGATGGCTAACCAGTAAAAGGCGCCTCCCTTCTTCGGAATACTCCATGTAATCAAAGCTATTTATTACCGGTGTTTTATCCTGAACTCGCCCCAGGAGAGGCACTGCCAGCATCCCTGGTATAGTTCCAGATTTGCATCCTTTAGGAAGAGGTAGCTGAACTCGGCATCCCCTAATGCCTTCATCCTCTCCTCAATCAGTGATACTACCTTGTACGTATTGCCCTTTCTTCTAGGGCTGCCAATTATTGCCAGTATTTTCATCGCCGTATCTTATTCGCCATATCTTATGTCCAAAGACCATATCATATTCCGCATTGGAGTTGATCACTTATTTTTGAGACCAATTCACTGGAACAATTGAATCCTGCACAGATGTCCTGGGCATGAAATCCTCCACAGATGAGGCATATCCGAGCGTGAAGACCTGTTGAATATTTCCAGAATCCGGAGACAATAGCTTAGCTAGCTCCGCCTTCGTATCTGGCATCTCCAGTGCCTGGCTCATAGGCTGGAGACTAATGCCCATAGCTGTGGCCTCAAGCCAAATTCTCTCTAGAAGCTGCCCAGACTTGATTTGAGAGACTCGATCGTTCCCATCGGAGATTATGAAACCCAAGGTTGGCGTGCTGTTCACCAGATCTGAATCTTTCTTAGTCTGATCAGCGCTTATATCCAGGAATAGTACCCTGAGCTGCGCAAGTACAGCCTGGATGCTCGTAGGCCCCATCATTCCCTCGCCAATCGAGTGTCCCAGCTCGCTCTTGTAATTTGGATCTGTATACTGTTTTTGATCTGCACTTAATGTAAGATTGCGGAACTCGTTTCGGGTATTTGCATCGGAGGCAAGGACCAGCTTAACATCTTTGTTTAGGCTGGTGTTCTCGAGCGCTTGCAGAGAGCTTTCCGGGATCTCCTTTGCCTCATACGGATTTTGGTTGGTGCGAAGGTCTACGATTGCTTTGAAGAGCTTTGGATCTTGTGAATGCCCGCTGCCTGGAGTTAATTTAATGACTGCCACAAGAGATCCATTGCCCGAAGGGTACGTGACGTTGTAGCCGTAGCCGAAATGATCTGCAGCCACCAGCAGATTCTCTAGAGCAGTGCCCTGGCTGATGTAAAGCTCCCGCTGATCTGCATCTGACACTGCAAGCCACCTCGTCTTATCTGCGAAAAGCCTGATCTCATCTCCTGAGGCGTTGAACTTCCAGGGCTGGCTGTTTTGGCTTGAGGGAGCTAAAATTGCATAGTTCAGAAGAAAACTCAGCTTATCCCCACTGCTTGGAAAATCGCTTTCCTTGACATTCCAGACATCGACAGAAGTCTTGGGCTGCATGAGAACTCCTCCCAAGACCATCCCAATGAATAAAAACGAACATAACAGTACTACTTTGACCACTGATACAGCCATATCCTTCAGCCACCTCGGTATGATGTTGCAAATAATTAGTCAAATGAAATATACTCTGCGCCTTGCTTTGCGCTGTGACCACTTCGGAAAGCCTGCGTGACGAGCGATCCGCGGCATAATGGCTCACATCATTGACTTGATCGCTCTTCCAAGCCTTCCTATTCCCTCTATGATCCTTTCCTCATCTGAGTTAGAGAAGTTCAGCCTCATAGTGTTTTCCCCGCCGCCATTGGCGAAGAATGCCTGTCCCGGCACAAAGGCCACATTCTCTTTTAACGCTTGCTGGAAAAGTTCAAGAGTCGACATACCTTCAGGAAGAGTGACCCAGAGGAACATGCCGCCCTCAGGCCGGGTATGCTCTATGCCTTCTGGGAAGCTCTTCTCTATGGCCCCAACCATGCAATCCCTCTGCCTCCTATAAGCCGCGCGGATCTTTGTTACATGGCTATCAATATCATTATCCACAAGATATTGGTGCACCACCCTTTGAGCAAAACAGCTTGAGTGCAGATCCGCGGCTTGCTTGGCTACTATGAGTTTTTCCATAACCTCTTCCCGAGCGCATATCCAGCCCAGTCTGAAACCAGGCGAGACGATCTTAGAGAAAGATCCCAACAGCAGAGTTTGATCTCCGAGGAATGCCCTCATGGACGGCACCTCCTCGCCCATGAACCTCAGATCTCCATATGGGTTATCCTCGATAAACGCCACATTATGATCCTCCAACACATCTGCAATCTCCTGCCGCTTCCTGTGTGAGTAGGTAATGCCTGTTGGGTTCTGGAAGTTGGTAACAGCGTAGACGAGCTTCACTCGCGACTGAGAAAGAGCTTCTTTTAGCGCATCTGTATCCATCCCGTCCTGGTATAAGGGAACCGACATGAACTGAGGCTCGAACATTCCGAAGGACTGTATCGCCGCCAGGTAAGTTGGTCTCTCTACGATGACCTGATCGCCCTTGTTCAGGAAGACCTTTCCTGCCAGATCTAGGCCCTGCTGAGAACCTGTTGTGATCAAGATCTCCTCAGGGCTAACTTTGAGGCCTTTTTTTGCGTATCTATGAGCGATGTACTCCCTTAAGGGAGGATGGCCCTCTGTAGTGCTGTACTGAAGAGCGGCCGCTCCACAATCGCTGAGGACCTTTTGGGCTGCCTCTGCCACCTCGCGTATTGGGAAGAACTTCGGATTTGGGAGCCCGCCTGCAAAGGAGATTATCTTCGGGTCCTCAGTTACCTTCAATATTTCTCTGATGAATGACTTATGAACTGAAAACATTCTATCGGCGAATATGCTGTTCATTTTTTTCTCCTTTTGATTGGATTTAAGCAAATATCTGAATTCTCTGGCTCAGTATTCAGTCTTCAAGATGATCTTCATCTTCGAAGTGTCAACTTCCCAATCACCCAAACTATCATCCTCTATAAATCCTTGGCCGAGCCACATGACGCCTGGGAAGATATCCTCTTTCTCATGGTGTTCCTTATCGAATTTGATGAACAGGTCGTAGATCGTTCGCCAGCCCGTACTCCCAATATGAGGCCTGCCATCAAGGATGTACTCGATCTTATCCCAATCCTTAAGCGCCAGCCTGTAGAGCCCGATCAGAACATCATATTGGCTCGAGCAAGATGCAAAGAGGGCTTTGACCTGGTCGCTGTTTAAAGACGATCTCATAAGATTGCTGCTATATTATCTCTGATAATTTCAAGCTTTGTAACGTTTTAAAGCTCAGCTTAAGGCCCTTTCATGCTCGAGCTAGGCAACCGGCCCAACCATTCCTTCCACGAAAAGCTCTTGGGCAATAGAAAAGATTGAATTTCTAATGATGCTCGCTATGAGCATCATGCGCTCCATGTGGAGCCGCGCCGGTACCGGCCTTGACGGCCAGGAAATCCTTATCGAGATATGCTTGATGGGCGAGGTCAAGGCATTCTTTGCAAATAGGGAAGTTTTCATCTTTTGTGCCGTGGATTGTCGCCAAGTTGAGCTTCACCGGCACAGTCTCCTTGTCTACACCGCACAGTGCACACTTCATCTAATTCACCTCGCCTTCGTCTGATCCTATCCGTTATAAGCGTTTCCTCTCCACCTCTCATAAAGGTTGTTTTCGAGCCCTAAGAGATCAAGCACACGGCCAACGAGAACATCTACTACATCGGCTATAGTATCGGGCCTTGAATAGAAAGCAGGGCTAGCGGGCAGAACTATCGCGCCAGCCTCGGCTGTGGAGACCATATTTTTTAATTGGACTAAACTCAAAGGCGTTTCTCTGGGGACAAGTATCAGCCTTCTCTTTTCCTTAAGGCAGACATCTGCTGCCCTTGTAATAAGGGTATTGGAGCTGCCCGATGCGATACCTGAGAGGGTTCCCATGCTGCAAGGGATCACGACCATGGCATCAAAGATATGAGAGCCGCTGGCTATAGGGGCTGTAAAATCATCAGGCGCGTACGCGTAGTCCGCCAATTCTTCAACATCCTCAGGCTTGAAGTCGGTCTCTATTTCTATTATCTTTCGCGCAGAATCGCTCATGACCAGGTGAGTTGCGCAGCCCTGCAAGACCTGCAGTAATCTTATGCCATAGACTACACCCGATGCCCCGCTGATGCCCACAACGATCTCCAAGGAAACTACCTCGCTCCTCTTCCTGTATATCGATTCACTTTATTATCAATTTATCTGAAAAACTAATTGAGGAATCTATGAAACATTCACAGGGACATACTTGCTGAACCAATCCAGCTCTCTCTTGTGCATATCCCTCTGCAGCTTGGGCTCTCCTGGGAAGTGCCCTGAGCGGGGATACAGCACCATCTGGACTGCCACGCCTCTCTTCTTGAGGGCGCTGTAGAGCTCCCTTCCCTGGTCGGTTGGACATCTGACGTCCTCGGCTCCGTGGAGAATAAGGGTCGGTGTGGTGGCGTTCTTGATATGGTAGATAGGGGAGTGCTCAAGGTATAGGCTATAATTATCCCAGAAATTGACCCCGAAGTTATCCGGCAGATCGTCCGGTATATCGTGGGTGCCGTCGAGGCTTATGAGATCCGATTCCCCGTCGATCATTACCGCGCCCTTGAACCTGTTGGTCTGGGTGATTGCCCAGGCAGTCATATAGCCTCCGTAGCTCTGGCCCAAGATTCCCAGGCGGTCGGGATCAGCTATTCCGGCCTTTACCAGGTGATCTATCCCTGAGATTACATCCTGGAAGTCCATACCTCCCCAGTCTCTTAAGTTGGCGACTGTAAACTCAGGCCCGTACCCTGTGGATCCCCGCGGATTGGGCCTGAGCAGAGCGTAGCCCCAGGATGAGAATGCCCCAGCAGGACAGATAGGCCAGCTTAAACCCCCCACGAAGAACTGGAAGTAGCCAGCAGAAGGCCCTCCGTGGATCTCCACCAGGAGGGGGTACTTCTTCCCTGGCTTGTAGTCCACAGGGTATGTCAGAAGTCCCTCTATCTTCCTTCCATCGGTCGAGTTCCACTGGATAGCCTCAGTCTTTCCGATGCCTGCTATGGGAAGGTATGAGTTCACATGGCTTATCTTCACTGGCTTGAAGCTCTCCAGGTCTGTGACATAGACCTCCTGGGGGTCTGAGCTGTTCTCCGCCGTGAACCCGAGCATCGTCCCTCGGCTGTTTACCCTGGCGAAGCCGATATACCCGAAGTTTAGGACATCCTTTGGAGCGCTTCCATCGACTGGCAGAACAGTAATTGCGGCCCTGGTACCTCTCGACTCGGGGATATAGATCAGCTTGCTGTCACCAGACCAGCCAGGAATCCCTACCGGCTCAAGCATTCCCTGGTCGAGCTTTTTTGCGAGGTCTTTTGGCTTGCCGCCCCGGGCAGGTACGATTGAGATATCGACCAAATTGAATAGGGCAAAGGTAGAGTAAGCGATCCATTTACCATCGGGCGAGTAGAGAACATTTGCTCTCGCGGAGTGATTGGTGGCATTACCCACAAGGAGCGTGATCTTTCCAGTATCAAGGTCCAGCCTAGAGATATTGGACTTGTAGCCATCTTCATCCCTGGATCCTGGGGCTATACAGAGAGCCACTGACTTGCCATCGGGAGACAAGTCCCAGTCCATGACTGTGAAGTTACCGTTAGTGATTCTTCTGACATCATGCCCGCCGGTGGAGTTCTCCTCAAGAGAGACCGACCAGAGGCGTGTGAGCTTCTGATCACCGTCCACGACTATCGCATCATCTTTCTCAGCCTGAAATCTCTTCTCCGCCTCGGTCATGGGGTCCTGGGCCAGGAAG
This sequence comes from Methanotrichaceae archaeon, assembly GCA_963803145.1. Taxonomy (GTDB): domain Archaea; phylum Halobacteriota; class Methanosarcinia; order Methanotrichales; family Methanotrichaceae; genus CAWBKV01. Next base: position 9,828 of record CAWDLW010000011.1, on the reverse strand, counting down.
CCTAATCGCTTCCCATCGGGGGACCACTTAAAGGCTCCTACTCCAGTCTCAACATCCGTAAGCTGGATGGCCTCTCCGCCATCCACTGGTATCAGCCAGATCTCAGGCACGCCTGACCTGGTCGATATGAAGGCTATGCTCTTCCCATCGGGAGACCACCTGGGGTCGCTGTTGGATGACCCATCTTGTGTGAGCTGTAAGGTGCTATTGCCCTGAACATCTGCCAGATAAATCTGGGTCTGATACTCGCTCTTATCCATGACGGCACTCTTTACTGCATAGACTATCCTCCTGCAGTCAGGGGATACGCCCACAGTGGTGATCTGGGATACATTGAAGGTATCGTTGACAGTCCACGCGACCTTTGATCCTTCATTTTCTGAGGTTGTGGCTTTTGCATCAACTGCCATGGATGCCAGCATTGCATGCAGAACCAGAGCCAAGAGAAATGCCGCTGATATCGCATTAAGGGACGATCCCTTAGAATTCTTCAAAATTCTCATCACAATATCCCCTCATGATCATCTAATTGACCTTGCTAGTTGAAGAACATAAAATAAATATAAATACTTAATCAATTTCATAGTTGATCTTAACAGATAAGTTAACTGAGCCATCCGCTGATATAGGGATCAGTTAGGAGCAGGAAATATGAAGGGAATAGAGATTTTGTTTGCAGCGCTGATGATAGCCATGATAGCATCATCAGCATCTGCTTCTAGCATGACGGACTTCAGCGCCCTGGATAAGGTCATTCAGGATGAGCTTAAGGCAACTAACACTCCAGGATGTGCCGTGGCTATAGTCAGCGATAATAAGTTAGTATATGCCAAAGGCTTTGGTATAGCCAGCATTGAGACCGGACAGCCAGTGACGCCAGATACCCTGTTCTTGATAGGCTCCACTGTCAAGCAGTTCACCGCCTACACAGTTCTCTCTATGGCAGAGGAGGGAAAGCTGGAGATCAACACGCCCATTGGCAGCTACATAAAAGGGCTGAGCCCAAAGCTATCAAATGTAACAGCTAGCCAGCTTCTCAGCCACACAGCGGGCCTGAAAGATTTGGACCCATGGCCCGAGGATATTAAATGGGACTTCCAGTCCGGCCTGGAGAAGGGAGTGAGGACGCTTAATGACAGCATCTTCCTTGCTGAGCCGGGAGAGGTCTTCTCCTACTCAAACGATGGATATAACCTGGCAGGTTACCTGGCCCAGGTTGTGGGAGGAATGCCCTACGCAGATGCTGTTGAGGACAGGGTCCTCAAACCAGTAGGCATGAACAGCACAACCTTCTACCTTGAGATGGCCGTGACCCATCCCATGGCTATGGGATATATTGGCAGAGCATCAGAGAATTTAACGGTCTTGAGGCCCTTCCAGGAATATGCCACAGAGTGGCCTTCTGGTTTCCTCTTCTCAAACGTCCTGGATATGGCAAGGTATGCAACGGCCATGATGAACAACGGCACCTTGGATGGCAGGCAGGTTCTCTCTCCCGAGGTAATAAAAGAGATGTGTACTCCCCATGCTGACATGGCTGAGGGAAATATTAGCTACGGCTACGGCCTGATGATGCATAGCTACCGCGGCGTTGATGTAGTCGAGCATGAAGGAAATCTTGACAGCTTCACCTGCATCTTCAAGATGGTGCCTGAGCATAAGTTCGCCCTTGTAATCCTGGACAACGGCGTAAGCAGAGAAATGCCCAACTCTACAAAGAAGGCTTTCGAGATGATGCTGCCCTTGAAGCCCGAAATCAGGCTTAAGCCTATTAGCATGAACGAACCTGAGATGGCCAGGTATGCGGGCATCTTCATGCAGAACCTGGACCCGGAGACAAACTGCAGTGTCATAGTAAAGAATGGCGAGCTATTGTTAAATGCCAACGGCCGCGAGATTCCTATGGAGAAGGTAGGCAGCGATCTATTCGCTATTTATACGCCAGGCAAGCCAGACCCAATGTATATAGGGTTTATTCCGGGTAAGGATGGCAGAATCAAATACCTGCATTTCGGCTCAAGAGCCCTCTCTAAGGTAGGTTACTAGGAGTAACTAGGGCTAGAAGGGCATAATCATAACCTACATTCAGAGTTTCAGATCGCTTTTCGGCTCGGATTCTCCTCCAGCTTTGTTAGAGTGGATGCCACCATTAGCGGAAATGTTATTGTAGCATCTCCATAAACTGTCACATATCTCGCCTCTGCAGACACCTTACCCCAGGAGATTGCCTCAGATAGCGTAGCTCCAGAAAGCCCGCCGTTCTCAGGGGTATCAGTAGTCAGCTGGATTGCAAGCTTGAAGCTATTCGGCGTGACAAGCATCGATTGTAGGGCGAAGTTCTTGGGCACGCCACCACCTATGATTACTATCCCCGCGTTGGGCGACTCATAACAGATGTCAACGATCTGCTTTATATCGGCAAAGGCATCAACTGTTAACCGCTTTGTCTGACTGTGTAGCCATGCCTGAAGACCGATCATGGAATCGGATAAGGCAGGACAGAATACAGGCACGTTACAGTCATATGCTGAGCGCAGTATGGATTTGCTATCTGTTATCTTAGATCCGAGGATTCTAAGAAATTCTGTTCCAGAAAGGGTTTCTGCTTGGTCTGGCAGTATCCTCTGCATCAGCTCCTCGAACTTGATGAAATCATCATCCCGGAGATAGACATCATAGATTCGGCTTATGCCTGCCTCCCTAAGGGCTGCATCGTCGGATTCAGGCGTGCCCATGCAATGGATGCCGAAGGACTCGATTATATCGTGAACAAGATTCGCGCCTGTCGTCACGAGAACATTTACATGCCCCTGCCTTATCAGATCCGAGACTATGTTCCTCATGCCCGCAGGCACCATTGCGCCTGAGAGCGTTAGGAACTTCATATAATCTCCTGAGAGCATCTGCTCATAAATGCGAGCGGCTTCGGAAAGCCTCCTTGCCCCAAAGCCGCAATGCTCCATCGCGGCGATGAGTGTTTCGACGCTCATCCCAGGCACTATCTCAATTTGATGTACAACGTCCATCTGATCACCTTAATGATGACAAATTGTTTCCAATCTTTTTTAAAAATTTGTGATTTAACCCTGGCAACGCGAAATATTTTCTCATAAACCTTTTATACCAGACCTTATGTTTAGCTTTTACGGAGGAGAAACAATGGCTGGCGAACCGATGGCAGTGGATTATTATATACCACTTATTGTGTTTATAGTAATGGGAGCTATCGTGCCAATAGGCGCTTTAGCTGTCGTTAAGATTATATCGCCGCTGAGGCCGAGCCGTCGCAAAGCATCAACATATGAGGGCGGTCTGATCCCCATCCGCGACGCCCGAGTTCAATACAGCGTGCAATATTATCTATTCGCAATCGTCTTTGTGATATTCGATGTTGAGGTTCTTTTCTTATATCCCTGGGTTTATGTTTACGCTAATGCTTTCATGAAGCAGATGGCTGTTATTGGAACCATTAACATCGCAGTATTCGAGATGATTCTGTTTGTTATAGTGCTGATAATTGGATTAATATATGCTATCAAGAAGGAGGCTTTGCGTTGGGTATAAGCGATGTAATACCCGTGCCTGCGGCAATTGATGAAGAGCTTGAGAAGTGGACGATCTTCGGCCAGCCCGTGGCTGATGTCTGGTTTACAACTACTGAGAAAATCCATCAGATCATAGAGATGGGCCCAATAAAAAATCTATTCAATTGGGGCAGAAAGAACTCAGTATACTTTTTGATGCAGCCTATGGGATGCTGCGGTGTGGAGATGTTCGTTTTCGGTGCTGCGCCTTATGACAGTGACCGATTTGGGTGCATACCCAGAAACACACCGCGCCAGACCGATGTCATGATCATCTCAGGCTACATTACCAGGAAATACCTACCGGTCTTCAAAAGCCTCTGGGAACAGATGCCTGAGCCCAAGTGGGTAGTAGCCATTGGCGAATGCGCTATATCTGGCGGGCCATTCTATGATTCCTATAATATCATTCAAAATACGGCCGATTACTTCCCGATAGATGTCTTCATCCCTGGATGCCCCCCCAGGCCCGAGCAGTTCCTGGAGGGCTTACTCAATCTCCAGGAGAAGATCAAGCAGCGGAAGGACAAGCGAGGTTACTAAAGGAGGAATCTTTTCTTGACTACTGCTAACGAGGTTCTAAGCTCGGTAGAGTCCGCCATCCCTGGAGCAGTCCTTGAATCCCGGGTGGAGTCGGACCGTAGGCTTTGGGCCACAATCGATCCAAATAAAATTGTAGATGTATGCAAATATCTGAGTGATAAGCTGAATTTCGACCATTACTCTGGTACTGCAGGCCTAGACTGGATTGCCAAAAATGAGCTGGAAGTTGTTGAGATTATGGCCAGCCATGGCGCTCATCAGGTTGTGGCTATGCTCAAAGTCAGAACACCCCGTGAAAATCCATCCGTAAAATCCCTCACAGGCCTCTACTGGAATGCCAACTGGTATGAGCGTGAGGCCTGGGAGATGTTCGGCATCAACTTCGAGGGGCATCCGGAGCTTTATCCCTTGCTTCTGCCTGATGAGCTTGTAGGCTCCTGGCCCTGGAGAAAGGATTTCAAGGGTTACCCTGACCTGACAACAGGCCAGAGAGCTGTTGAAAGGCTTACTTCCGACGGCTACACAAAATACTATTTTCCACCAACACCGGCGGAAATTGAGGCAGGAACTGTTCCGAAGGAGCGGCCAAAATACCCGTCCCTCCGTGAACGAGAGGAGAAAGATATCAAATCAGATTCTGAAATGATCATGCACATGGGACCACAGCACGCGATGGTTCCAGGTCCTTTCCTGCTAGATGTGCTTGTGGAGGGCGAGCGTGTAAGGAAGGCCTACCTTGATCTGGGCTACATCCACAAAGGCATTGAAAAGATCATGGAGAATAGAACGTGGCTACAGGGCATAACCTACACCGACAGAATGTGCTATGTGGCTTCACTTTCCAATAACGAATGCTACTGCGGAGCCGTAGAAAAAATCCTTGGACTCGAAGTTCCACTGAGAGCGCAGTACATCCGTGTCATTCTGGAAGAGCTTTCCAGGATTCAGAGCCATCTGATAGGCACGGGCGAGTTCCTGACGCTGATCGCAGGCGTCGGTTATGCGCCATGGCAGTACATGATCATAGATAGGGAACGCATCATCTCACTTATTGAGAGCGTTACCGGCGCCAGGCTTACCCATACTTTTGTGCGCTTTGGAGGCGTCAGAAACGATCTGCCTGAGGGCTTCAGCGAGAAGTGCAGAGAGACTCTGAAATATATGGAGTCAGAGGCAAATGAATTTCTGGCACTCTTCAAGCAGGACCCGATATACCACCTGAGAATGGATAACGTGGGCACAATCAGACCTGACAATGCTAAACGGATTGGCCTTTCTGGACCGCCGCTGAGGGCTACCGGTGTTGCTTACGATATGAGAAAGGAAGATCCAATACTGGTCTACCCCGAGCTTGACTTCAACGTGATAACTGGAACAAATGGAGATTGCCATGACAGGATCGATGTCAGGCTGAGAGAGATTTTAGAGAGCATCCATATCATCGAGCAGTGCCTGGATCGTATCCCCGCAGGACCTATCAGGACTGAAACCAAGGTTCCAAAGAAGGTCCCTGCCGGCGAGGCCTACTATAGGGTCGAGGACCCCAGAGGCGAGATGGGAATGTACGTGGTCAGCGATGGCGGCGACAAGCCCTACAGAGTGAAGGTAAGAGGACCATTTTACGCTACCTTCCAGACTCTGCCTCCGCTATTGGAGGGCGTCTACATAGCAGATGTGGTTGCCATTGCAGGCAGCATGGACGGCTGTCCGTCTGAGGCTGATAGATAGGAGGGAGAGGATTTGGACGGAATAATAGATAGCATTACTCAATTTGCGGCCCAGCAGCCAGCAATCTTCGCTCTGATCATAGGCATAATCGGTGCTGCGATAATCTCAGCAGTAGTGAACGTCGGAGCTATGCTATTGATCTGGGGCGAAAGAAAAGTTCTTGGAGATTTCGCTGCCAGGTATGGGCCGAACAGGGTAGGCGGAAGGTGGGGCATACTTCAGCTCGGTGCCGATGCCATCAAGTTCTTCACAAAAGAGGATATTATTCCTGGGGGAGCGGATAAAGCGGTCTACGTCTGGGCGCCAATTGTGGCCTCGATAGCCACTATGCTTGTAGCGGCCGCCATTCCCTTCGGAGCTCTGCATATCAATGGCAAGGATTATCCTCTGGTTGTTGCCAACATGGACATCAGCGCCTTATATGTAGAAGCGGCCCTAAGCCTGATGTCTATAGCAGTCTTCATGGCAGGCTACAGCTCAAACAACAAGTATTCGATGCTGGGGGCCTTTAGGGGCATTGCCAGGATGATCGCCTACGAGGTGCCTATGGGCATCTGCGTTATTTCCGTAGCCATCATGGCTCATAGCCTGAACCTGGTCGAGATAGTACAGAAACAAACCCTCTGGTATGCCTTCGCTCAGCCTCTGGGATTTTTGATATTCCTTATCGCCCTGATAACTGACCTTGGAAGAATCCCCTTCGATCAGAGTGAGGCTGAAGAGGAAATCATATCCGGTTACAATACCGAATACAGCGGAATTCGGTTTGGCCTACTGTACTTCCAGGAGTACAATAACTTTCTCCTGGGGTCCATACTTCTGTCACTGCTGTTCTTGGGCGGCTGGCAGGGGCCGATTATACCAATACCGGTTCTTGATATTATCTCCCCGCTGATTTGGATGTTCATGAAGATGGTAATAGTTATGTGGTTCTTCATCTGGGTCAGAAGCTCTCTGTTCAGGCTCAGGATTGACCAGGTAACTGACCTTGGATGGAAATGGATGCTTCCGCTCTCTCTTGTGAATCTGGGATGGGCGGTGTTGATCGGATCTTACTTCGCATGAGGTGGCACTAAGATGTTGAAGAGAAAGATGATTAAAAACTTCAGCTGGCCTTTGAAGACCGCCACTCGCGGGACCGAAGTCACCAGGCTATATCCAGAGGTGATGATGGAGCTGCCTGCTGCCGAGCGCGGTATTCACGAGCTGGATGCCACCAAATGTATCGGGTGTGCATCCTGTGCCAGAATTTGTCCTAACTCCTGTATTGAAATGGTTTCCTACAAGTTCGGGAATCCAATGAAGAACAAAAAGCTGCAGATGCCTCAGATTGATTATGGAAGGTGCATGTTCTGCGGCCTGTGTGTGGATGAGTGTCCTGTAGAATGCCTGAAGATGGGCAAGAAAGTTACCATGGCAGGCTGGGAAAGAAAGGACATCATCAAGGGCCCGGGAGATCTGGCAGTAAAGAAATTCTCTCCCAAAGAAGTGGCAGAACTAGAGGCTGAGGCCAAGAGGGTCGCATCAGAGAAGGCCGCTGCTGCAGCAGCGAAGAAGAAGGCTGCTGCCAAAGAGGGAACCGAAGGGGCAGGAGCTGCCAAAAAGGCTGCTCCCGCGGAAGGAGCCGGAAAGGCCACGAAAGTGGCTGCCAAGAAGAAGGAGACGGCCAAAGCTGAAGAGGCTGTTGATAAAGCTGCCGAAAACAAAACAGAAGCGACAAAGGAAGGAGGTGCATCCTGATGGCTGAAGGAAAGGAAAACCCTAACGTCATCCGGTCGATCTTTGAAGTGATTGTGCTCTTCGCAGCGATCTTCATAATATTCGGCGGTATTGCACTGATCGTGGCACTGTCGCCCTGGTCTAGAACGGTCTTGGAAAGATTTCTGGCCTATGATATAGCATTCGCAGTAGAGCTTATCGCCTACTTAATCATAGCAGCATTGGTCGTATTGCTATCAATACTTACAGTCTACTCCAGGAACATAGTCCACAGCGCCCTTTATCTTCTGGGAACTTTTGCATGTGTGGCAGCTATTTACATATTCCTGAACGCTACCTTCCTGGGAGTTGCCCAAGTGCTGGTCTATATTGGAGCAGTCGGAGTTCTGATACTATTCGCAGTGATGCTCACGAGAAAGACGATCATGGAGGAATCCCATGGTGAAATATAAGGTTGTTATTTTGGCCCTAGCTTTCCTGGCTGTGCTCTTTGCGTCTCTCTCACTCACGCCCTGGAAAAGCACTGGTGTGGCGCAGCCGCTCCCATTTGAGCAGAATCCAGGAGAGAGATTGCCTGAAAGCAGAATAGGCGATGTCGGTATGGAAATATTTACCACATACGTCTTTGCATTTGAGATACTCGCTTTGGTGCTGACAGCAGCCCTGGTAGGAGCAGTTTATGTCGCTAGAAAAGAGGTAGCCTGAGGAGGAGATGAGGACAATGACAAGGAGGGAAGTAAAACAATGATCCCGCTGGAGCTTTTCCTATTGCTTTCATCCATAATGTTCACCATCGGCTTGTATGGGCTTGTAACACAGAGAAACGGTGTCAAGCTGATGATGTGTATTGAGCTTCTGCTCAACAGCGCCAACATAAACCTGGTCGCCTTCTCGGCTTACCAGCCAAATGTGAACGGCCAAGTCTTTGCTCTGTTCTCTATAGCACTGGCTGCAGCTGAAGCAGGCGTAGGATTTGCTATACTAATATCGCTGTACAGGCTGTATGGAACCATTGACCTGGATAACATAAATGCACTGAGGTGGTGATGTTGTACTCCGATTATGCCTATTTGATAGTAGCACTGCCAGTTCTCGCCTTCGTGCTATGCATATTCGTCGGATGGCACCTGCCCAGGGGCGGAGGATTCCTGACGGTTCTGGCGACATTTGCAGGGCTTATACTATCTCTAGGGATAACCTCTGAAATATTCCCTAAGAACGAGATCGTTCACCAATCGATACCCTGGTTCGCCACATTCAACGTAGGAATCCTGATAGATCCATTGGCATTGGTGATGCTTCTGATGGTAACCTTCGTGGTTACATTGATCCACACCTATGCCCTGGGTTACATGAATGGCGATCCGGGAGCAGCCAGATACTTCGCAGAAGCTGGCCTTTTCACAGCTGCAATGCTGGGATTAGTCTACTCAGATAACATTTTGCAGCTCTTTATATTCTGGGAGCTTGTAGGCCTGTGCTCATATCTGCTCATCGGATTCTGGTACAGGAAACCATCTGCAGCGGCCGCAGCGAAGAAGGCATTCCTGACAACGAGGGTGGGCGATGTTCTGTTCCTGGCAGGAATTGTACTACTGTACAACAACCTTGCAGCCCTGAACATACCCTTGAAGCCGGACGAGTTCCTGCTTCAGTTCCCAGTGATCTATGCCCATATCGCTCAAATCCCGCCGGCTCAGCTGACGTTCATAGCTCTGGGCATTCTGGGTGGTGCGATAGGCAAGTCAGGTCAGTTCCCGCTGCACGTCTGGCTGCCTGATGCAATGGAAGGACCTACAACCGTCTCTGCTATGATCCACGCAGCAACGATGGTTACTGCAGGTGTCTACCTGGTCGCCAGAATGTTCCCGCTGTTCTATGCCGCGCCCTACGGGCTTACGGCAGTTGCGGCAGTTGGCGCATTCACAGCGCTGTTTGCAGCCACGATGGGCCTCACAGCATTCGATATCAAGAGAGTTCTGGCATTTTCGACTGTTTCACAGCTCGGATTCATGATGGCAGGACTTGGTACCGGAGCTGCAGTCGGCGCTGCTGCTGTGGGAGTTTCAATGTTCCACCTTATCGGCCACTCGTTCTTCAAAGCGCTGCTCTTCCTCTGCGCAGGCTCAGTGATCCACGCAGTGAATACAAACGATATGCGTGAGATGGGCGGCGTATCGAAGTACATGAAGTGGACTGCCTACACAATGCTCATCGGCGGACTATCCCTGGCGGGATTCCCGCTCTTTACGGG
>CAWDLW010000010.1:0-38402 GCA_963803145.1 Methanotrichaceae archaeon | reverse complement strand
CAATGGGTTTTTTCATGCTTTTTCTTCCAGGTCTTCCATGTTTTGTCCAGTCATCCGATGATGTTCACTGCGTCCGGATTTACTACCTCTAGGCCCTTCGTATAGATGTACTTCCTGAAATCGGGTATCTTTTTTTCAGTGGTGAGGTTGTTCTTTATCATCCACCGCGCCTCGTCTTCCATGGCCAGGATAAGCGACTGGTCGAGCGAGAGCGTGAACTGGTTTTGCTGCCAGACCGTATCCATATACCCGGCACTGAGGTTCAGTCTTTTTTGCACGATGACCTTAGATTCGGCCGGATGAGTGACGATATACTCCTCGGCCCCTGCCAGAGACTTGAGGAACCGGTCAACCAGTTCAGGATGCTCTGTTATCCAGTCATCGGGGGAGATGACCAGCGAAAACACCGGCTGACTGCTCTGTGCAGGCCAGAAAACCGCATTATCGCCCAACCGGTCCCTGGCTGCATTGGCATATGGCTGGGCGGTTGATATAGCATCAATACTACCGTTGCAACAGCGTTTACCCATCCTTCCGGCGTTTTGATATCGACGAGGGTTATGTCCTGCATAGTTATACCGTGCAGATGCGAGAAACCTACCGAGGTGGAATTCTGCCGCAGTACCAATGGCCGTCCCAATCCTTTTGCCTTTAAGGTCTGAAACATTACCGACCCGGTCTTTCCGCGCGACTATATAGATAAAATCGCCCTTGTCGATATTGCCTACCGCCCGGACTCTTGCATTCTGGAATGCCTTCCTGATAAAAGGGAACTCGGATGCCCCTACGGAAATATTCGCCTCGCCGTTTATCACCCTGTCGAGCGAAGCGGCCCCGGAATCGTACCTGCGAAGGGTAAGATTGAGGCCGTTCTCCTCGAAAAAGCGCTGGTCAACCGCTAACCAGAACAGAGCACTCGACTCATACGGTGAATACGCGACGGTGATTGATTCCACAGGTTTCACTGTACTTTTCTGGGAATCCAGGAAAAACCATGCGCCAAGTCCAGCAAGCGCTATCACGGCGATGACAGCAATGGGTTTTTTCATGCTTTTTCTTCCAGGTCTTCCATGTTTGTCCAGTCATCCGATGATGTTCACTGACTCGGGTCTTACTGCCTCAAGGCCGTCCTTGTAGATGTAGTCCCTGAAATCAGGTACAGTTTTTTGTGTGGTGAGATTATTTTTGATCATCCACCGCGCCTCGTCTTCCATGGCAGTGATGAGCGATTGGTCAAGCGAGAGTGAAAACTGGTTCTGCTGCCAGACCGTATCCATATACCTGGCATCAAGGTTCAGCCTTCTTTGCACGATTGCCTGGGCCTCGGCTGGATGAGTGACGGCGTATTCATCAGCCTTTGCGAGGGACGCAAGGAACCTCTTTATGAGCTCGGGATGCTGCGCTATCCACTCATCATTGGAGATGATCAGCGAAAACACTGGCTGGCCACTCTGTGCAGGCCAGAAAACAGCGTTATCGCCCAGCCGGTCCCGAGCTGCATTGGCGTAAGGCTGGGCGGTTGATATGGCATCAATATCGCCGTCTGCAACAGCGTTTACCCATCCTTCAGGGGTCTTGATATCCACGAGGGTTATGTCCTGCATGGTCATGCCGTGCAGCATGAGAAACCTGCCGAGGTAGAATTCTGCCACCGTACCAATGGCGGTCCCGACCTTTTTGCCTTTAAGATCTGAGACATTGCCGATCCCTCGGTCCTTCCGCGCTATCATATAGATGAAATCGGCCTTATCGATGTTGCCTATTGCCCGGACTCTTGCGTTCTGGAAGGCCTTCCTGACCAGAGGGATCTCGGATGCTCCCACGGAAATATCCACCTCACCATTTATAACCCCGTCGAGGGAAGCCGCCCCTGAATCGTACCTCCGCAGGGTCAGATTGAGGCCGTTCTCCTCGAAAAAACGCTGGTCTTCAGCAATCCAGAGGAGAGCACCCACCTCATATGGCGAATACGCAACGGTGATCGAATCCATAGGCTTCTCGGCATTTTTCTGGGAGCCCAGGATAGCCCATCCTCCAAGCCCAGCCAGAACTATTACCGCGATGACTGCGATCACTGCAGCATCTTTTTTTCTCATTGCTTTACTTCGACCCTGAGCTTCATGGTTCCTCATATCACCGAATATTCACCGCATCAGGCTTTACTTCCTCAAGACCTTTCGTGTATATGTATAGTTAATCCACGTAATTTTTACCTCATAGATACTCTTAAATAATTAATATACGATATAGCCGTTCATGGGCAGGAAACCTGTAATTGTAAGACATATCTCGAAGGTAGAATTAGATCAATTGTATAAAGATGAGAGAAACATAAGAATTAAAGAACGGCTACTAGCGATAATACATTTATACGAAGGAAAGAATGTATATATAGTAGCTGATATTCTTAAACGAAGTGAAAAGACAATAAAGAATTGGCTAAGCGATTGGAACAAACAAGGATATGATGGATTGATACCACAGAATAGAAACGGCAAAGAACCAATGATATCTTTTGATGAATGGGATAAAATTATCGAAGAGATTGAGGACAAAGGAATGACTATAAAAGAGGTAATAAAATATGCAAAAGACACAAGAGGCGTAGAATATTCGTATAAAGGTGGTTGGAAGATTTTAAGATCAATAAAGAAAGTCAAATATGGTAAACCATATATTAGAAATAATAAGAGGCCTGTTAATGCAGAAAGTTTTCTAAAAAAAGGATAGATTCAGTAATAACAACAGTCAAAGAACCTATTATTGGATTCCTTGATGAAAGCTCTTTGCAACAGCGACCTAATACACGCAGGGTTTTAAACACCCATATGCTAAATTATCAACCTGGAAAAGTTAGGTCTAGAACTGTTTTTGGGTTCATTGCATTGAATGGAAATGATGAAGTTATGGTCTCTCACTCATCCAAGAAAGAAGATTTAATGATCTTCGCCCAAAAATTGAGAAGTAACAATATTATGAGACCAATATGTATTGTCCTAGATAATGCTAGAATACATCTAGCTAAGAAGTTTAGGGCATTAGCCCACGAACTTGATATCCATTTAATATATAACGTGCCATATTCCCCTGATTTAAATCCTATAGAGTTCGGTTGGAAGGATTTTAAAAGAGAGATATCAAAATATACTGATTTTGATGAAGCTATTGAGGATGCCCAAGATTGCGCTTTACAAATATTTTATTCCAATAAAGATGGATACTCTAAGTCTTGGATAAAGCAGTTTATAAGGTAAAAAGTTGGGAGAATGACTATAATCTCTGAAATCGGGTATCGTCCTTCCGCTGGTAAGGTTGTTATTGACCGCCCACCGCCCCTCGTCATTCATGGCAATGAGGAGCGATTGATCAAGCGATAGTGAAAACTGGTGCTCAGGCCATACCGATATAATATATGCGTCGCTGACGTTCAGCCTTTTTTGGACGATCGCCTTCGCCTCATTCGGATGGTTTACGGCATACTCCTCAGCCATGGCAAGCGATTTCAGGAATCTGTTTATCAGCTCCGGGTGATTGGCGGCCCAATCATTCTTGCAAGCCATGACCCCATACAATAGCTGATTGCTTTGCGCAGGCCAGATTACGCAATTGTCGCCCAGCCGATTTGTAATTTCGTAGACATGTGGCTGGAAGTAAATGATCGCATCGACGTCGCCATTGGCTATTGCATCTACTGATTTTGCTGCCGGGACGTCGACAAGGGTCACATCCTGAAGGCTCATTCCGTGCAGATTGAGGAACCTGCCGAGGAAGAATTCGCATATCGTCCCGCGGGGAAGACCTATCGTTTTTCCTTTAAGGTCTGAGATATTTTCTATTCCCCGGTCCTTACGACAAACGAAATAGTTCGACTGGACCTCGTCGCCGCTTACAATTATGCTGATATTTTCTCCTTTGAATGCCTTCAACACGACTGCATACTCGGACGCGCCTGCCAGGTCCACAGAGCCATTCAACATTCCATCAACCCCGGCAATTGCTGGCTCATAATCCTTTACGGTTATATCAAGGCCGTTCCTCGCAAAGTAGCCCTGATCATCAGCGATATAAATAAGTGCGGATGATTCAAGAGGCGGGATGCCGATGGTGATTGATTCTACTCTTCCTACGTAATTTTTCTGGGAATTATGGAGTGACCATGTACCAAATCCCACAAATGTTATCACAGCGAGGACAGCTATCGCTGCCACAATTTCCTTCAAAGTTTTGCTCCCCGCCTGGTCCTACTTTGCACAGCCACTCATTTCACCAGATCTTCACCAATTCAGGTTTTACTTCCTCAAGCCCCTTCGTGTAAATGTACTTCCGGAAATCTGGAATAATCCGTTCAGTGGTGAGGTTGTTATTGATCATCCACCTCGCTTCATCTTCCATTGCAATGATTAGCGACTGGTCAAGAGACAGAGAAAATTGGTGCTCCTGCCAGGTGTTTGCAATATACAGGTCATCATAATTCAGCCGTTTTTGTAGGATCGCTTTTGCTTCGGCCGGATGGTCGGAAAGATAATCACTTGCCTGATCGAGCGATTTCAGGAATCTGTTTATCAGCTCTGGATGATTGACAACCCAATCGTTCCTGCCAGCTACTAAATTGCAGGTTAGCTGGCCGCTTTGCGCTGGCCAGATGACCTTTCCGTCCGCTTGCTCTTGCCTTATTTTATCGATATCGGATTGGAGGCCCATAATGGCATCAACATTCCCGGTATCGAAGACATTCACACTTTGTGATGGTTTGATATCAACAAGAGTTACATCCCCCATATTCATGCCATGCAGCTCAAGAAATCTGCCCAGATAGAATTCCGCTATCGTCCCTTTGGCAACGCCTACTTTTTTCCCCCGAAGATTGGAAACATTCTCAATTCCCCGGTTCTTCCGGCAGACAAGATAAAATCTTTGAGATTTATCATAATTTGCTATAATGCTGATATTTTCCTTTTGAAGGGCCTTTTGAGCGGCGACGAACTCAGACATCACTGCAAGATCTACAGCGCCCTTCAGAGTCGCATTGCTCGCGGCGAGACCGGTTTCATAGTTCTTTATAGTGACATTAAGACCGTTGGCTTTGAACATACCCCGTTCATCCGCGATATAGATGGGTGTATCTATGAAATCAGGAAACACTCCGATAGTGATTGATTCTGTATTCCCCACATAGTTTTTCTGGGGTTTATAGAGGGACCATATACCAGATCCCATAAGTATTATCGCAGCAATGATAGCAATGGCAACAAGGTCAGTTTTTTGCATCTTTTACTCCCATAAAATCTGCAGCCTTTCAAGGCTGGCACACATATTACAGAGCAGACTCGTCAGCAGCTCAGACCGCTGATCAAATGCATTCAGGCTGCAGAGCTCCAATTCTTCAATATCTTTCTGTAGCGCTTCGACCAATTCCAGGAAGACTGCCCTGACCATGCCGTTCAAGAATGACACAGCATACTAATATTTCTTTCGGATGATGATCAGCTGACTCTTAACGTGTCATTTTTTACGGGTTATATCTATCCTGGTTTTGATAGCTCTTCATTTCACCAGATAATATTAACCGCTCTTGCACTGTGCCCAAATTTCTTCATCTGAAATATCGGTACCGTGAAGATCGATAAGTTCAATGATGGATCTACAATTGTACTCTACCCATCTGGTGTCATTCAGCATGCGCTCTAAGCGCCAATATATCCACAAATCGGTGTCTAGATCGGCAGCTTCCAGTCCTTGACATTAGCTCAGAGTTCCTCAAATCAATGCTACTACTGGAATTCTCATGGGAAATGGTTTATCACAATAGGCACTATCTTCATTTATGAAAAATGCAATAACTTGGTTTGACATCCCCACAGAGGATTTCGATCGTGCTGTAAAATTTTATTCAGACATCCTTGGCCAGAAAATCCGCGTGGACACCTATATGGGGCAAAAACTTGGCTTCTTTCCGATGGATGGAATGGAAGGAGTAGGCGGGGATTTGGTGCCGCCTGGGATGGGTAACAAGCCTTGCGCTAATGGAACTAGAGTTTATTTAAGCTGTGAGGGAGTAATTGATGAGGTCATCGGGAGAGTTGAAAAGGCCGGTGGAAAGATTATTGCACCTAAGTTCAAGATAGGTGAAGTTGGTTGGATAGCGATGATCATGGACACCGAGGGAAATACCGTCGGGCTGCATAGCTTTAAGTGATATGTGATATCCCAATAAAATTTCACTGCGGCGCGCATTAGAGGGATACCTACTGTCAAAATCCTGATGAAGAGTCGTTTACCCACTCTCTTGTTTTTTCATGGAACTGTAAGGGCATCCAATTTACAGCTATCGTTTCTAATCTGATCGACATAACTTGTCTTTGCAAAAGCTATTGAATTATCCATATCATACAGCGCAATCTAGTTAGAAAATCGCCACCGAATTCTAATTACTACTACTAATTATTGCTTCCACATGGTTTATAAAACTTCAGAACTAAAGACAATAATGCTGAGTTCAAGCAAAACTGCTAAATACGCAGTTCAAATTACAACGAGGTCAAGGATGGCACTTGAGTGGGCGGGAGGAAATACCGCATGAGGATGAAGAAAAGAAGCGACGATCTTATTATTTCTCAGATACTGAATATATGCGAAAGCGGTGCACGTAAAACTAGGATAGTGTACCAAGCAAACCTTAATTCCACCACAGTCAATCGATATCTTGAATGCCTCATAGAAACCGGCATGATCGAGCAATCCAACTGCGGAGCAAGCCACCTGTTTAAAACCACAGTGAAAGGAGCAGAGATAAAAGATAAGCTGAGCCGCCTTCAGACAGAGATGGATGAACTCCGCACTACCGTGCTTAATGTTTCTGTCTAGACACAAGCCCAATAGACCCATAAACACCTTTTCTAGATTCAGGGTAGCCAATCCCAACCCTTATTTCCCATAAAGAACATAAAGAGAACAAGAACGTATCTACTCAACATCACCCAAGCTTATTGGTTTTCAACTGGTGAATACTATGGTATCAAGGAGACGCACTGACGATAAAATCATCTATTTAATTCTAGATATATGCCGAGATGGTGCACTTAAAACGAATATTATCCACGAAGCAAAGCTCAATTATACAACAGTTAACCGCTACTTGGATATCTTAGTCAAAAACGGCATGATAACTGAATTAGGCAAGAAGCCGACACTCATGTTCAAGACCACAATCAAGGGATCAAAGTTAAAGAAAAAGCTGGTTGGCATACATTCACAGATAAATAATGGCTGGACTCCTGAAAAATCACTATCTTCTGCCGAATCGGACATGGAAGAGGATAGCTAGCTTTTGGCTCTGGTTCTTTAGAGCCATCAGCATCTAAGAGGTATATGGCGATGTTATCATAAATGGCAATGTTATCATAAGGAGTCCTTAGATTTTATATGATATCGTAATATATAATATCATAATTTGCAGTAACCATTGGTTAGTATTATATACTTAGACATACTACCGATATTTAAATGTTGACGGACTTCAAGACAAAGCTTGAAAATGCGAAGACCTTGGCCGATATATTCGAAGTGGTCAAAGCAATAGTATTGAAGAGCATGGGCAAGAGCAGAGGCGGATTGATGCTGGGCATGGCTAACCTGGGCAACCACCCCCAAGGCGTTCTGGGAGGATTCTTCACTGTGGGATCGAATGTCATAGTTATGAACAAGATTCCACTGGAGAGGATCACAGAGACAAGGCCAGAGCTGTATAAGCCATATGCCTTTCATATCCTGCTCCACGAGTACATTCACTCATTAGGATACCTGGATGAGAGTATAGTCAGATCAAAGGTTTATGAGATCACTAAGGATGCTCTCGGAGAGGAACATCTTGCAACGAAGATTGCAGCCAACACCAATGACTTCATGAAGGATCTGATTTACCCAGACGCTGCCTGGAAGGCTGATGATACAAGGCTCGAGCTGGAAAAGGATTTTGATAGATCCAGTGCCTCATATATAGCCTGAACATACTTAAGAGGCAGCAGAGCCTCCTTGAAGTTTGTCTTTTTGGGGAAAGTAGAATTAAGGAATTGCTTTCTAGCATTTCAGTAATTTCGCGGCGGTGACATGGTTATAGATGGCAAGCCTAGACTATTTCGAAGAAAAATTAGGTGCTAGGATATTGCAGTTTATGTAAATATAATTATTAGTTTAGGAGATATGTTTATCTTTAATAAAAGTATGAAGTTACCTTTTAAGTGTTAAGAAAGCTAAAGCGTGCATACTTTTGGGAATGAGAAGACAAGAAAGGGGATAAAGGCGCTATTGGTAGAAATATGGAACATACCAGCCGAATATGATACTTTTGATCCAGAGGCGAAAAACACATTCTGGAAGGCGGGCGAAGACAAAAGATTATTATGGATCCTCCCACCACATTGGCTGCAAAATTGTTAGAAATGGATGAATAGTGGCCTATAATCTCTTTTTACCCCGGATTAATAGTGCCGTGTGTTGGGATGAAACAGGCCAATCCTTTATAGGAAGGTAGCCACAATTGATGATATGGCTGAAAAAAACCGACCCCAAGGCAAAAGCAAAAAAGCGATGACCAAAAAAGCAAAGCAAGAAAAGAAGAAAGTGAAATCATGAGCGAAGCCAGAGATAGAAAGATGAAGCGTAAGCGCAAACTCGATGAAGAAAAGGCCATTAAAGTCATGAGAGCTTGCAGGTTCAGGCGGTATGATGAGAATAGGTGAGCCCTTCTTTTTTTGAGCTCCGAATAGTTCCATGACATTTGTTTGAGCTGGTTAGAAGCATAGCCGTGAGCCATACGAGGCAGCCAAGACCATGCGAGATGCTGAGGTTTTAGCGAACGGAGATCCTAAGAAGATCTTAAGGAGAGCGAAGAACAAGCGTTTATGGCGATTGCCATCAAAGCTTTGGCGCTGATTAAGATGGATGAAGCTGAGAGACTAAATTTCCTAATTGACAAGCTGGGATCCGAGAAAGACACGCCTCCCGAAAAGGCAGCAGAGCGGCTTGAACTCCTTAAGGCTGCAGAAATGCTTGAAAACATGCTCGATATGCACATGGATGAAGACACCGAGGAGGAGGCCGAAACACGTTTTGAGATTTCAGGCGGAAGGAGAAATTATGGAAAAGAGCGCGGAAATATAATCAAATTCATGGATTCATTAACTGAAAGGCTGGATCGATATTTCTCAGGGAAGCAATGCGACTGATGATCTCTTTTTTGCACTCCGTTCAGTTCTAGGCATTTTTCTTGTTTCGATAAATAATGTGGTCTGCTCTTTGAGTGAATGAGCTTTGCCTCTTCTGGCAATCTCATGAGGATGCTCAAGAGATGAATCAATATAATAGTGCTATGGATACTCGCCGCAGCACTATTTTTCGTTTACTCGGCCATCAAACCTTGTATCCAGTAGATGATTCGTAAAGCTCCTTTATGCGATCGGCCTCATCTCCCGACATATGCTTAGTCGGGAAAGCGATATGGATAATAGCTATACTAATTGCCTTTGCTACGGAATATTTAGTTTGCAGAATAATCATACCCCAAATTTATTTCAATCCCTAAATAACTAAAAATTTAGACTGAATTCATCTAAATCGATTCCAATTGTTAATTAGAGATTAATATATTAAATTGAAAGACACTTGATACAAAGATTTAATTAGACAAAGATCATAGCGCCTCAAAAAGACTTGGAGGGGAGTATGCCAAATCTATTAACATTACTTAAAATTACCCTAATAGCATCACTAATTTTCCTCTCCCTTGTGCAATCAACTATCGGTGAAAATCTAAATGTTTCAAAGTACCAGGATTCTCATGGGCAGCCTTTTTATGTTAACGAGCCAATTAATTATCAGGCAAATCTGGAAAACTTTAGCGTTAATGGTAACAGCATCGGTTGTGACATATATTTTGTTGCAGGGCCAGACAAAAATAATACCAATATTAAAATCGCGCAGAAAAGACATCTGGACCTATTACCCGAATCGATCTACTCTAAAAATGCAGAATTCAATTTTAGCCAGCAAGATTTTGGGACGGGAGATTTTTCCAAATGGCTGAAGGGATCTGCTAGTGAGAATATATGGAAGGGAGCCTGGTGGAATGTCACTTTTAATTCCTCAATGGCTTTTTATCTTAATCAATCAAAATACGGTTATGGTCCTTTATTAAAGAGATCAGGGAACTTGCCCAACCAAACACCACCTAAATCCTTTTCGAATTTAATAAATGAAAAAGCATACATGGCAAAGAGCCCTAATGTCTTCAATTACGAAATTAAAATAAATTTTAGCAATAAGACGAATATATCTCTTGAAGTCGCACCTTCAAGGAAAGGTCCTTGGACTTATATCGGAGAACGGCTCTACAATCCTCCCGGAATCCCTCAAACTCTTTACTGGAATAATACTCATCTCACTTTTAGTTCCGGCAGTGCAGCCTATCGGATTGTCTGGGGAGAAGAGCTGCGAACCTTCGATGGCCCCATGATGCAAGTTGAAGAAACAGATAGATCCGATTATGTCATATCAGCTATAATCTTTATTATAGCTTTTCTAATATATCTTGTTATATTCGAGATGAATAGACGTAAAAAAGGTATATACAGTATTAGTATCGAATATAATTTGGTAAAATTATCAAAATGGTATGCCCAAGGGCGTAATAGCCTGCCGTGGTGGAGCTCATCAGCGTTTAAATTATTTGGCATCGTAATTTTAATAATCTTTATTGCAATTTTGCTCCATCCACTCGATCCCCTGAGTCTGGAGCAAAAATCGGAAGGGTTTAACAAATCATCTTCATTTGGAATAATCTCCGAATGGCTTATTGATCGTAGCGTGGATTCCTTAATGCAAGATAATGTATCCTTTAGCCGATCATTATCTTCTGGTCCAATATTCTGGATGCTTCTTTCTAAACCAAAGTTATTCGACAAAGCTCTGGCAAACTCATCCAATCTAAATGAGACTCTGCTAAACTCCACTATATTATCATCGTTATCCAATAATCAAACTTTTGAATCTATGTTCTCAGCTGATGATGTTTATAATAGAGTTTTTAACAATGACACAATTTATAAAAACATAGAAAATGCGGGAATATTTGGCTCTAATCCTTCCCGCATACAGAATTTGCATAATACCAGCCTAAGGAATAAAACTCTCGAAATGGCCTTCAAGAATATATATTTAAGATCAATATGCTATATTGAAGCAGTTAATACTATTATCCCCAGAATCAATAAACAAGTGATAAGCGATCTTTATTTGAATTCATCTAGCCGATCTCTCGTAATTGGTGCTTTCTTGAGCGATGGAGAAACAAGCGCAGGCGTTTTAAAGGATATCTATGATGATCCAAAAAGCAGATCGTATACAGCATCCATATTGGAGACGGATAATGCCCTTCAATATCAACTAATCAAATTGAATTATCCTTATCCTGTTCTCTTCATATCCCTATTGTGGTTCTATTGGCCGATGATCCTGGCATTATGCATACTGGTAGAACTGACTTTTTGGTATAGAAAGGCAAAGAGCAGCATACAGATAGAGAATTTCACATATGATACTAAAATCACTGATCCTGGAAAGAAGGAGGGCTATGATGGATTGGCAGCCCTGTTATCGGTCAGGCTAAATAGACTGAGCAGGCTGTACCAGCAGATGGATGATAGCCATCCCATTATCTCAATAGCGGAGACAAATCAACCGATACCTGCTACAATAAAGACGGATGATGCTTCCAATTTGGATTCGAAGATATTTACGGACAGCTCATCGTTGAGCATTTTGGGTTTAACCATATCAGGAAGCTTTATAAATTCGCTTATTGGCTGGCTTGTTAGACCTCCTAAGATCAATGGAAGCCTCTACAAAGAAGGCGATAATCTTGTCCTAACTGCCAGATACCCAAGCAAGAAAAGAAATTTGGGCTGGCGAGTAGAGCGAGTGGATAAAGCAATTCCGTCAGATTTATCGACCTCTAACCCACAGCAAGTTAAGACGATCATAGATGACATGGTATCCGATCTGGCCTTCATGATATTCTCGAGTTTGGCCTTTGGAGAGAATAAAGAGGTTCCATGGGAAGCAGTCAAGTATTTTACTGATGGTCTCAGGAATTACAGAGAATGCGTCCATGGCACAACAGATCGCAGGCCCAAGCTCCTCGGATCGATAAATAGCTTTGAACAATGTTTGGGCAAGGATGAAGATTTCCCTTGGGCTCATTACAACCTTGGAGTAGCATATTATGAAACGGGTAAGAAAGAGCCTGCGAAGGCTTCGTTTGAGAGAGCCATTCATCTTCATTCTGATAACTGGCAGCCGTATTATGCTATGGCATTGATCTGCTATAATACTAATGAGTGTGATAAATCCATACAATTATGCAGAAAGGCTCAGTCTCTCAAACCCAATTATATAGCGAGAGCTCAGATCCTCGATTTAATCGCGTTAGCATGCAAGAGATATAATAATGAACATGACTGCATTGAGGATAGCCTTCTGAAGGCAGCTACATGCTCTTTAAGAGGACTGAGGCGCGCAACTAATGCGCGTGAACCAGATGATATTGAAATGGCTTCAAGAGTTGTTGATAAATGCTTTGAAGATCTATCACTTTATCTCTTGGAGGAGAAAGATTGCCTTAATGCAGAGTATCTATCGGATTTGGCTTTGAAGCTATCCCCCAACAATAAGGGCCTGCATTTAACTTTGGCTGAAGCTTGCCAGGAGAGAGATCCAGTTAAGGCTCAACAAAATGTTAATCAAGGTGCAGACCTGTCCGATCCCAGATATCTGACATGTTTGGTCAGCAATTCATCGAAAATCAGGAACTTATCGCAATTGGAGAAAAATGTAGATCTTCCTTACGAATTGGGGAAAGATATATGCCTTCCTTGTGATCGCAATTCAGAGAAATTGGCGTTATATACTATCCTCGATAATTTTTCAACGGCTTCAGCGGATACAATAAAAAAATTAATGGATTCGCTTGCATCCGCTGAACAAACTTTAATTAAGATCAGTTCTCTTGATGATTTATATAAAATCAAATGCTGTTTTGAAGGGTCAAAAGCGAATGATAGCTGGTCAGATGAACTAAAAAAATGGGCAAAAGCAAAAGAAGCTCTTAAATCTAAAGTTAATGATGAAGTAGTTCAATCAATATTGGAATTAGAATCAATTAGAAGAAACATGAATCTTTCAGATTTAGATATGTGTAATGAATTAAAATATGCAACAATCCTTCACACCCTTGGATCTCTACACCATTTCTGCTATATGGAAAAATCAGATCGCATCCCGAATAATTTTATCTCTAAATTAATAGATGAAGAATTGCCAGATTATAAATTTGCAGCCATAAAAGATTGCCTTAAGTCGAGCCTCGATAATTGTGATGATGATAAGGAGCTAAACAATATTATAAGTGAGATTTATAAATTATCACAAATAAATAAGGAAACGTTAAAAAGGCTTCTTGATTTTATTAGTTCAATGAAGGAATTATATAGTGATGGTTATACAAAAAAAGAACTTTATAATATCTTTAAACTAATTTATGATGAATTGCCAGATTGTATATGTATTAGTATAAAAGATTATTTATTGCGCATTCTTGCTCTCGGTGAGGATGATATAAGAAAACTGGATGATATCGCCATAGAGATCAACAGAATGCAAGAGTTTTCAAGAACATTTGGTCATTTGATCTATTCATTAAAGGAAGTCAAAGACGCAAAATATCATAAAGGGGAAGTCTATAATATTTTTAATTTGATAGTTTATAAGGTTATGATAAAAAGCAAAGAGAAATTACCTGATGAATATGAGGCATTCAAGGAAAGCCTTTTGGATGAGTGGAATCTTCCGATTCGCCCGAAAGAATTAAACAAAGAAAGAATAGAAGAACTAATCAAAAGGGCGCCTCTCAATGCTATTCACAGGAAGAATTTGGGTCGATATTATTTAAAAATTAATGATTATGTCCAGGCTCGTGAACAATTTAATCGTGCAAAATTAATCGATCCAAATGATCCACGGATTATATATAATATCGGTTTAACCTATAAGAAAGAAGCCGAACGCATTTTCTTTATAGATCGAGCAAAGTATCGTGGCAGCGCGGAAAAAGACCAAACACTCTCAAAAATCACAGTGGATAAGCGGATGGAGTGTCTCAGATCCGCAGAGGAAAATCTACGGAATGCAGCAGAGATGTTCAATGATAATATTTATAAAATAAGGTCATATTATTGGCTTGGCTACGTAAATTATTTAATGAAAAATTATAGAGATATGATCCGCTATTGGGAAACTGCGAAATCCATATCGAAGGATAATATGCCTAACATTGATGAAGGCTTGATAATTAGACAATCACTCGCTTCTGCATATCTCGCAATCTTAAACTATGATATAAGCAATAATGAATCGGAAAAACTGATAAAGTGTATTCCCGTAACATCGTATAATAACGAGATAGGAAATCGATTGGGTGAACCGACTACATGTGGATATATTGCGGCTCAAGCAAATTTGAACCTCGCATTTTCCTATATAGAAAGAGAGATTTGCCTTGATAAGACTGCAAATTATATAGAAAAAGCTCTTAAAATAATCAATAAAATAGAACTATCCGATAAATCCGAATTAAAAGCGCAATACTGGGATTGCAAGGGGTGGCTGGAGTACAAGAAATACCTGACAAATCTTTCGGAACGCAAACCATGTCAAATAATGGATTTACATCTAGGCAAGTTTAAATTAGGGACTCGTGAAAAAATATCTTATATATTATTCAGTGATGCAACCATCGAATCTACTAATGATTTGAGCTATGTTAAACTTGATCAAATGGGAGATAAAATAATCTTAAAAGATGTAGCGATCAGCAATCCAAAAGTTGCAGAGATGAACGTAGGGAATACAACGATAAATAATATTCTCATTGATAAAATGGCCTTAAAGAATGCCACAATTGATGAAAACGCTGCTATTGGGTATGATAGAATTGAGAATGGCATTATAAAGAGCGGTTATTCCTGTTGGACAACAAAAGGAAAGTTAAAAGATATTCTTAAAAATATTGTAGGTATCGAGAGGGCTTATATTTTGAATGCACGCATCTCTAATTTAGAGCTGGCGGATGAAACCTCACCCAGCAAAGAAAGCTCTCGGAGCTTGCTAGATTCAGCCATTGAATCCCTGAAACAATCCGCCGAATGTAGCGCAGATCCGCAATGCTATTTCCATCAGGCTTCGGTCTATAAAACGATGATGGAGAAAGAAAAAGACGCCGATAGAAAGGCATTCTTTAATGAGATGTTCAAAATAGCATGCGAGCATGCAGATGAACTTGATTATTTCGATGAACTCTCGGATAAGTTGGCTGCATTAAAAGGACCAGTCGAAAAAAAGGATGCGGCCAAGAAAGATGCCAATGAGGCAAGTACATCTATCCTCCTGGATATCCAAGGTACTGCCAAAGGAGAAATGGTTCCTCCAAAAACAAAAGAGGATAAGACTAAATAATTCTATATCGGTTAGCTATATCTCACATAAGAGCTGGACTAGTCGAAGATACTTATCTGCATAAGAACAGATGGCCTTGGACCTAGGTATCAGTTTGTATTCCCTCGCATTAATAGTGCTATGAATACTCGCTTCAGCAGGCTATCCGGCCATCAAACCTTGTACCCAGTAGATGATTCGTAAAGCTCCTTTATGCGATCGGCCTCATCTCCCGACATATGTTTAGTCAGGAAATCGACGAAAATCCTGGCATACTCGGGGGTTATACAAAGCAGACACTCTGACCCAATCAGGATTTTGTCAGCCAGATATTTCAGATCCTCAGCAGACAGCCTCTCAAGCCTGGCTTCAAAGTCCTCCTCATCAACTGCATAGTGCATGGAAACCGGCGGAAGTATCGAGCGGTACTCGATCTTGGATTTCTTTTCGACCTCCGGCGCAAGCTTCTTCAGTATATCGATGTCCTTTTCGCTAAGTTTTCTCATAATAATCAATCTCAAATCGGTAGTGCGTGGTCGTGGGATTTTATGGTCGGTCTATGATTGCCCTATCGATTGGCCAATCTTCTCATTCGTTCTCCCATTTCTTCGTGCCTGATGGTTTAAGGATCTTCTGGGCGTCACCCCTAAGAAGCATGTTTGTAAGAGCAGAAAGGGAGCAAAGTGTTCCTCTGCCCTGGATCACCTCGCCATCTGGACCTGGAATCCGGGCCACTATCCCGCCATCCGCAGTTATCTCGATCTCAGTTCCAATCTCGCTCAAGCGGTGGAGGATTATGTTGCCTGTCGCGCCCATGGACTTCTCCATCCAGCAGTGCTTGAAGGGGCAGAGGTCACAGTAGGCCCTGAAAAGCTCTGCGCTGGCCTCTGGAACAAGACCGGCAACAATCTCGGCCTTCGCAGTTCCATATGCCATGCAGCAGCCGCGAACTCCCTTTGCCAGGATCTCATCTCCTTTGGCTAAAGAGACCTTAACGTGGCCACCCTTAACTTCATAGCGGTTCTCGATGCCCTCCTCGTATTTCTTCCGGCCGGTGTTCGGTGCATCCTTCAAAATATCTTTGATCTTCTCAGCAAGCATTGGAGTTCTGGCTGCGCCTATCGCTACAGCACAGGTCGGACAGTAGGCTGGCGGAGATTCAGCAATGACCTTGCCCTCTTTATCCAGGAAGGTTGCAACAACTCCCAAACCCTTGCGCCTGATGAGTGTCCGTCCGCCCATGTTTTTAATCGTCATCAGCGCCACAGCTGCTGCAGTTAGCACTCGACCGTAGCCCTGGAGTGCAGCGACAAGCTCGATATCCTCGGGAGTGTTGACGCCTTCTCTCATGAGGTTCTTCGCCAAGTCCTCGGGGATCAGTCCGGCATCGATCTCAGCCGCAAGAACAGCAGGCGACCAGACAACTCCGAAGCCCTCGCCTATCACATTGCCCTGATCATCAAAGATCTTTGCCAGTATCCCTCCGGGCCGCTCATATGCGACGATCCTGCCTCCTGCTCTGCAGATCTCCTCGGCAACAGCGTGGCAGATCCCGCAGGCGCCCTCTCTTGGGTGTACTGCCTCTTTAACATTCTTTGCAAGCTCTTCCTTAAACGTCATATGCGGCTCTATAGATTATCCATTATCTATATACTTTTCCTGGGAGGGAGCTAATGAATAGATCCCGTTATTAGTTGATGATAGACTTTATGCCAATTTACGTAAGATTAAAATATGCTGCATGGAGATTAGAGATAATGGCAGCCCAACCATCAACCATAGAATTCTACGAAAGACATCCTCTTCAGGAGTTTATCGTTGGCATTAGAAAGTTTATTCCAACGAGTCCCATCAATTTGCAGGTGGATTACGATGAGGGCTCATGGACCGTCAGCATACCGCACCTCGATGCGATCGGTCGTTCCGGAGATTATCATGAAGCAAAGCAGATGCTGTTTGAGTATATCGATTTCTTGTGGAGCGAATATGTTCTTTGCCCTGAAAAAGATCTGGGAGAGACAGGAAGGATGCTGAGGGATTTGCTCCAGGAAATGTTCATGGTGGGCTGATGGCCTCAGCGATGAGCCAGGACGAGATCGAAGCAGGCTTAGGAAGAAAGGGATTTTTGCGGAGCAACAGAGATCACAGATATTTTATCCTTTATGTTGATGGCAAGAAAGAGGGCGCGACTTTTCTAAGCCATGGGAGGAATAAGGATGTGGGTACGTCTCTGCTAAATGCCATGGCAAAGGAGCTTGGCCTTAACAAAAAGGATTTTGTGGATCTGGTTAGGTGCCCGCTGAGTACCAAGAATTCCCTGGTGATAAAAAAGGAGAGGCTGGCTAGTGAGTTGCGGATACTGAAGCGAGGTTAAGAGTTGGGCTTGGAGATGCATAAGCCAAAGCAATCAAGCGATTTGAAATGGGTATACTACCATCGGGAGCTGCTGCAAAGCTTGCAGGCATTCCACGTAAAGTTTTTCTGTCAAAGCTGGCTGAATGTGATATCGATACCTTCAATCTGACGGAAGAAGAATTGAAGAGAGAGGCCAGCTTTGCCTGAAGCAATAAGACCGGCCTATTTCTTCTGAGCGCTAACAGGAGCCATCCCTTTCATAAACCCACATAGCCTCGTTCATCACAGTCCTGTAAAACCTTCCCTGATCCTTCATCGATCTCCATTCGTCATCAGTATAGACTAGAAGGTCCGCAGGCACAGGCAGCTCACTAGCATTCCACCCTGTGGCCCTGCGCGTAAAAGGCAGATCAGACCTCTCAAGAATGATGATTATATCCAGATCGCTTCCCACTCCCCAATCGCCTCTGGCATAAGAGCCGAAGTAGCCTATTCGCAAGATATCCTTTCTTTCTTCAGCCCTCTCTTTAGCCCAGGCTTGCACAGCCTGATCAACGGCCTGCCTACTCGGCCATCTGAGAACGGACGAACTCAACGATCGAACCGACATACCTTATGGCCTCCTCGCTCTGCAGCCGACCATAGTGCTCGAAGGGCGCGCCTTGCGGATGGCCGTTTGGATATCTGGTGGGGATATAGAAGTTATCAAGAACTTTGGCCTTTTCTACTAGATCATCCGGCATAGACATTGGAAGCTCCTTTAGCAGCCTGGCCACCACATGCCCCCATGTCTCCTGCCCAATCTGTATTCTGCTGGGCAATATAAACCTATTAGTCATAGCCAAGCTGAACATGGATAGCAAAAGATGCCGAATTGCGAATATTTATATACCGTAATCTGGTTAACAATTGTGAATGGCGAAAGATGGATCGCAAAGTTATCACCTGATAGTAGTAATAGAATTTCCGAAGATGATGAGAGGCAAACTATGAGAATCTACGAGGATCTCACTAAAACCGTAGGCAACACGCCACTTGTCAGGCTGAATAGAATCACAAAAGGGCTTGATGCAACGGTTGTAGCAAAGATCGAATCCTTCAACCCTCTATCAAGTGTTAAGGATAGAATCGGCGTTGCAATGATCGAGTCAGCTGAACGGGCAGGACATATCAAGCCGGATACCATAATCCTTGAGCCGACCAGCGGAAATACGGGAATAGCGTTAGCATTTGTCTGCGCTTCCCGTGGCTATAAGCTTACCCTTGTAATGCCTGAGACTATGTCGATTGAGAGGCGAAAGCTCCTCAAGGCTCTGGGAGCCGATCTTGTGCTGACCCCTGGGCCTCAGGGAATGAAGGGCGCCGTGAGCACTGCAGAGGAAATGCTTGCCAAGGATCCGCGCTACTATTACATTCCCCAGCAGTTCAGAAATCCCGCCAACCCAAATATACACCGCAAGACAACTGCCGAGGAAATCTGGCGGGATACTGACGGCAAGGTTGACATCCTAGTTGCAGGCGTTGGTACAGGCGGAACGATTACTGGCGTGTCTGAGGTTATCAAGTCCAGAAAGCCGGATTTTAAGGCCGTCGCAGTCGAACCTGCTGCCTCGCCTGTTCTTGAGGGAGGAAAGCCAGGACCGCACAAGATCCAGGGAATCGGCGCAGGCTTTGTACCGGAGGTCCTCAGGCTCGATCTCGTAGATGAGGTTATCCCAGTTAAAAACGAAGATGCCTTTACAACCGCTCGCAGACTTGCCAAAGAGGAGGGCATCCTCGTGGGCATCTCTTCAGGCGCCGCAACATGGGCTGCACTTCATGTTGCAAGTCGCCCCGAAAATATTGGCAAAATGATAGTTGTAATATTGCCCGATACAGGTGAGAGATATCTAAGCACAGAGCTGTTCGAATTTTGAGAGGTATGCCAAAATTATGCGCATCAGAGAGGATATCCAGACTGTATTTGCAAAGGATCCAGCAGCAAGATCAACCTTGGAAGTCATCACATGCTATCCTGGACTTCACGCCCCCTGGATACACAGGCTATCTCATTTCCTCTGGGTCCATAATCTCAAACTCCTCGCAAGGCTCACATCCCATATCTCCCGCTTTCTTACGGGCGTTGAGATCCACCCAGGTGCGATGATCGGAAGGAGGTTCTTCATTGATCACGGCATGGGCGTAGTTATTGGCGAGACCGCCGAGATCGGAAACGACGTGCTGATGTACATGGGCACAGTCTTGGGCGGAACCAGCCTTGAGAAAATTAAGCGCCACCCCACAATAGAGGATGGAGTTGTCATTGGTGCAGGTTCGATCATTCTGGGGCCGATAACTGTTGGCAGAGGTGCCAAGATCGGTGCAGGATCTGTTGTCGTGAGACCTGTTCCCGCTGGTGCTACAGTTGTAGGCGTTCCTGGGAGGATCGCTGAGCCTGAATGCCCCTCAACTAAGACGGATCTCGATTATGGCAACCTTCCTGATCCCATGCTGAGGGTCGTGAGCCGATTGCTCGATAGGCAGAACAGGCTCGAAGAGCGACTTAGGTCTATGGAGAAATCAATGCCCTGGCCGGAGGCCGAGAAGATAAAGGCTGTGATTGCGATGGAGGATGAGATCAGGGAGGCGCTTCGGGATGTAATAGATCCTGAGGTCGGGATCGATATCGTTGATTTGGGGCTGATCAAGGATATAGTCGTGAAAGATGATAGCGCTGAAATAGACATGGTTTTGACAACACATGCCTGCCCCCTTGTGGATCACCTTACAGAGCAGGTCAAACGCCGTGTAGAGGGGCTAAATGGCATCAAACGCGTTGAGGTAAAGGTCCTAGACGAGCCATGGAACTGGGATCGCTTTGAAGAACAGCAGAAATTGCACAAAGAGAAAGCATAGCGATTGCTATTGCCATCAACTACTACAATTAACCACGTTCATTAATTGCTTCCATCAAATACTACCATTAACTACCATCATTACTATCAGCGATCATTACTTATCCTTAAATCGATCCTTTCGACTTCAAGAGGCAGATGAATGAAGCTCGATGATAAAGTAGAGATGCACGGGAGGATGGCTGTAGCCCTGGAGATAATCGAGAGATGTAGGGAGTTCTCAGCCATGATCCCAGAAGTCAGGACCAATTTAGTTTATGCTTCTCCCGATGCTGTGACCAGAAATGATGTCCTAGCAATCGACGGCCGAATAACTGTCGCAGACGGCATGCCCCATGCCGCCGGCAAGCCGAGGTTCGGGGCATCAAGCCATATGGCTCGATTGATCATAGAGATTAGAAAGGTTGATCCATCTATTCGGGCAGGAATGGACTTCGCAAATGATCCCAAGATTGCGAAATGGCTTGAAGGCTACTGCAGATCCAAGGGCTGGGTCTTCAGCGTAATCGACCGCAGAAATGAGCCTGAGGATATCAAGGAGACTGAAGGAGCATCAATGCCATGGAAGGTAAAGGCTGCAATAGATGCCGCAGGAGGCCACGTGCCAAAGGTCTTCTATGAGACAGGAGCTATTGGCAAGGAGCCAGTATCAGTCCTCATCGGAGAAGATCCGATCGTTGTAGCAGAGCAAGTCTGCGAGATAGCGAGGCTCTACAATGGGGAACGATAAGCCAAAGATAGGCAAGATTGATCTCGATACATTCGACTCATTTCTTCTAAGGCGTCTCGGCAAGAAGGATGAAACGGTTATTGTGCCGCCGCTAACAGGAGTAGATTCAGCTGTTATTGATATAGGCAACGATAAGGTACTGATAATCGCAGAGGATCCGATACTTGCCATACCAAAGCAGCCCTGGGAGATGTTTGGCTGGTATACTGTCCACATCGGCGCAAGCGATGTCGCGGTCATGGGCGTTAAGCCCCGGTATATGACCTACTCTCTCCTGATGCCCCCCGATACAAAGGACAACGACTTCAGGACCATTGTGAATGCCATTCATGAGGCTGCCCTTGAGCTTGATATCGCCATCGTCGGCGGACATACTGGATATTACCCGGGATTCGCCGCGCCAACAATAGGCGGCGTTACAGTCTTTGCCGTATCAGATAAAGATAGCTATGTCACCCCAGCAGGAGCAAAACCAGGCGATGATGTGATCATGACCAAGGGACCGGCGATTGAGACTACAGGCATCCTGGCAGTGATAAGGGAAAGGGAACTTCTGGAGAGATATCCGTCATCGCTTGTAGAGAAAGCCAAGGCACTTTGTAAGCAGATGACAGTTGTAAAGGATGCTATGATTGCCTCAATCGTCGGAGTTCATGCTATGCACGATGCAACAGAAGGAGGCGTGATAGGTGGTCTCTTCGAGATCGCTAATGCAAGCGGCGTCGGCATGGAGATAGATGAATCGTTATTCGTTTATCCTGAGGAGGTCAGAATGGTCTGCGAGGCATTCAATATCGACCCAGTCGCCGCAATAGCAGAGGGAACTCTGTTGATCACTGCAGATCACGCCAACTCGGCAGAGATCCTTTCGAGATTGAAGTCCGCAGGGATAAATGCATCAGTCATCGGAAAGGTTACTGATGATCCAAAAGCGGGAATAATGAAGAGGCTCGATGGGCATATCGATCAGCTAGAGATACCAAAGCAGGACCCGTTCTGGCCAGTGTTCTTCGAAGGGCTGGAGAAAAGCTGAGAGTTCCCTTTGCATTTTAATTTTTTGTACTTCGGTCATTACCAATAGCTTCAAAATTCACTCGAAGATAGGCAAGCTATTTATTCATATACGTCAGGCAAGGAATATTAGTGAGCAGGAATTTAGTTAACGATTGTAATTCGGGCCCCGTTGCCACTATTATCAAAGGATAAGGTCATAATGAGATGAAATCGCCATGTGAAGAGATCGTATGGGATGTGCTGCCAGGCATCAGAGCGGCAATCGCAGAAGAGCTTGTTAAACGAGGACAGTCTCAGAAGGAGGTTTCAATAATTCTTGGAATCACCCCGCCTGCGGTATCTCAGTATGTCTCCAAGAAGAGAGGCTATAATATTGAGTTCAGGGAAGATATCAGGGCTGCAATAGGAAGGCTGGCAGATGACCTGATAGAAAAGAAGGTAGATGACCTGACTGCCCGCATCTGTGAGATATGCAAAAGCCTGCAAGAAGATGAGACCGCCTGCTGCACTAGTCGGTGTAAGTGATCTAAAATTATCAAAATTTGCTCAGTTTTGCATTGCAGTGTTAGAAAAATCGAAATTAAAGCGGATCGAATATTATTTTGTTATGATTATCAACATGACGCCATCCAAAAGAGGAGGCGGAGATGGACCGACTGAATAAGCTCGAAGATTTAAAGCGGAGAATTGCAGAGAAGGGAAGACTTCTGGTTGCATATTCAGGTGGCGTCGATAGCAGCCTTCTGGCGAAAGTTGCCATGGATGTTCTTGGAGATAACGCGCTTTGTGTGATACTCGACTCTGAAACGATGGCAAGGAGCGAGCTCACGCATGCAGTCGAGTTGGCGGAATCATTGGGATTGAATTATCAAATTGCAAAATACACGGCCCTCACAAATCCTGAATTTACAGCAAATCCTCCAACAAGGTGCTACATCTGCAAAAAGGAAGCCGCAATGATCCTGAAAGAGATTGCATCCGAAGGAGGATTCTCTGCTATAGCTGATGGAGTCAACCTGACAGATTATAAAGATTACAGGCCGGGAATTATTGCCTGTGACGAGGAAAATATATGGCATCCTTTCGTTGACTCTCAGATATCCAAGGAGGAGATTCGTGAGATTTCCAGAAGTATGGGTCTCCCATTCTGGAGTAAGCCTTCATCGGCTTGTATGGCGTCGCGTATGCCTTATGGGGATAAGATTACTCTTGAAAAGCTGAAGATGGTGGAGGATGCAGAGGATCTGCTGAGAAGCTTGGGCTTTGTGCAGCTCAGGGTCAGGGCTCATGGCGATATAGCTCGAATAGAGGTCTTGAAGGAGGATATGAATAAAGCCCTCAGCGAAAGAGAGAAGATCGTTAGAGAACTTAAAAAAATCGGTTTCAAGTACATTGCCCTCGACCTTGAAGGCTTCAGAAGTGGAAGCATGAATGATGCTTTGGGAACGCCTCAAAAATAAGCAGCCTCTGTTGGGAAAGCTTTCTTAATACGGGAGCATGAACTAGGTTTTATGGATGTCTCAAAAATAAGGGCTGATTTCCCCATCTTGAAAGACATCATCTACATGGACAGCGCCTCTACAAGCCTGACTCCTGAACCAGTCCTTAAGTCCGTTCTCGATTATTACAGGGGATACAGGGCAAATGTGGGCCGAGGAGTTTATAGCCTTGCCCAAATAGCCGATCAGAGATATAGAGATGCCCATAAGAAGGTTGCCAGCCTCATAGGAGCCGGCCAGGGCACAACTGTATTTACCAAAAATACAACTGAATCTATTAATATAGTGGCCTGTGGCCTCAATTGGAAAAGAAATGATAAAATCGTTACCACAATTATCGAGCATCATTCCAACCTCCTTCCTTGGATGAGGCTGAGAAAGCATGGCATAGAGCTTGAGGTTGTAAAATCGGATGAAAAAGGGAGCCTTGATCTATCCGATTTCGAAAAGGCAATAGACGGCAAAACTAAGCTGGTGGCTGTAAGCCAGATCTCGAATGTGCTTGGCACTGTTCTTCCGGTCAAAGAGATCTCAGGAATCTGCAAAGATAAAGGTGCGATGCTTCTTGTCGACGGCGCACAATCAATTCCACATATGCCAGTGAATGTAAAGGACCTGGCTTGTGATTTTCTATGCTTCTCCGGCCACAAGATGCTCGGGCCAACAGGTACTGGAGTTCTCTGGATGAGAAATGAAAACATTGAGCCGCTCATGGTTGGAGGCGGCATGATAGAAGATGTCTCCTCAGATGGATACGAAAGAAAGAGCGGCTATGAAGGATTCGAGGCTGGCACGCCAAATATCTCCGGAGGCATTGGTCTAGGGACCGCAGTAGATTATCTGAAGGAGATAGGGATAGATAAGATAAAAGCTCATGAGTCACAGTTGACTTCCAGGTTGCTTATAGGCCTTGAGGAGATTGAGAACGTGGAAATCTACGGCCCAAACGATATTAAGGATAGAGGCGGTGTGATATCCTTCAATATCAATGGCCTGGAGCCACATGAGGTCGCGCTTATGCTTGATGAGACCTCGAACATACTTGTAAGATCGGGGCATCACTGCTGTATTCCTCTGATGAAATACTTAGGCCTTAAACATGGAACAGTCAGAGCCTCACTTTATATTTACAATACCGAGGAAGAAGTCGAAAGGTTCCTGGATGCGATTGAACTCATTACTAAGGTAGCTTAGATGTTCAAGGAATTCCCCTGCCTGAAGCTTGATGGCGATAAGACAGAGAGATCGAAGCACGATGTAGTGGAAGAGGTTCCGCTATCCATTTTCATCAATGGACGGCATTTCGTGACTGCCATGATCAGCCCAGCTATGAGAAGGGAGTTCGTCATCGGCCATCTGTTTTCAGAGAGGATCGTGAGCGGCGCAAGTGAGATTGAGTCCCTGGAGATCGAAGGCAACGTTGCAAGAGCAATAGTTACGAATCCAATGAGGACTATACTTCCCAGAAGGCCAATTGTGAGCGGTTGTGGAGGAATCTCCTCGTTTCTTGACGAGTCTAAGCTCACTGAGATCAGATCCGATAAGAAAATTGAGAGGGAAGAAATCTACAAAGCCATGAAGGCTATATCCCAATCGAAACTGCACGAATCAACTGGCGGAGTCCACTCGGTTGGATTATTCGGCAAAGATGGGGCCATACACATATCCGAAGATATAGGAAGGCATAACGCCCTGGACAAGATCATAGGCTACAGCCTCATCCAAGGCACAAACTTCAGCGAGACCTTTGCCGCATCCACAGGCAGAATATCATCAGATATGGCACTCAAATGCTCCGTGGCTGGTATCCCAATCATTGCCTCAAGAGGGGCCACTACAAGCCTGGCTATATCCATAGCTGAGAGGACAGGACTTTCGATCATTGGGTTTGCACGCGGAAAAAGGATGAATATATACACTAATCCACGGAGAGTCGAGGGCCTTGAGCTTGAAAAGGCCGATTAATAATTATTGTTCTTCTTTTAGCTAATTGCCTAATAAATTTAAGCTTTTAAGCTCATTCTCGAATTGCACATCAATCGAGTCTTACACCTCAACAAGCCTATAATCAAAATTTCCAAGGCCAATCTTCTCGCCGTATCTCAGCTGGATCAGTCCATCGGTGTTCTCCCATACACCCTTGAATTTATCTTTTCCAGGCTCATAATTTCGCTGAAGCATCGAATTTTCGAGGCCAATTTGCCTGTTCACAAGATCATAGGATGCATGATCGATTGCTACAGGGTCCCTGGATGCCAGTACGCCAATATCGGGAACAAATGGCGCATCGCTCCAGGGCACACAGTCGCAGTCCGGTGTTATATTCAGGAGAACGTTAAAGTATCCTGTTTTGCCCAACTTTTCTTTCACAGCACCTGAAGCATATTCCGCGATCCTCTCCATAAAAGGTGGAAGCTCAACAAACCAGTTGAAGTCTATTGCATGCGTTGGGCAGACCCTCAGGCATTTTCCGCAGCCCTGGCATACTTCATAATTCACTCTCGATATCTTCTCCTTCACAGTTAATGCCGAGACAGGACAGTTCTCTGCACAGCTTTTACAGCCCACACATAGCTCCTGGTTAATTATTGGCTTTGCTGAATGCTGCTCGGATTTTCCGGCGGCAGGTGCGCAGCCCATCCCCAAGTTCTTCACTGCTCCTCCAAAGCCTGCAGGGAGATGAGCTTTGAAATGGGAGACAACAATCAAGCTGTTTGCTGCGGCAATTTCTCCAGCAATTTTGACCGACCTGAAGTGCTTTCCATTGATTTCTACATCGTAGTAATAATCGCTGTTAAGTCCGTCTGCTATTATCAGCGGCGCTCCAGCGACCGCATAATCGAAGCCATGCTCAATTGCTGTTGCCAGATGATCGACTGAGTTTGCCCTGCTTCCACCGTAAAGGGTGTTTGTATCCGTCAGAAAAGGCTTGGCGCCGAGCGCTCTCGTCTTATCGACAATTTGCCGAACCAGGACTGGGCTCACATAGCTATCGTTGCCCCTCTCTCCAAAGTGCAGTTTGACAGCCGTCAGATCTCCCTTCCCTGCTACCTCCGAGAGGCCGGCAGCATCAAAGAGTCTTCTGATCTTGTTCACCTTGCTGTCCTTATCGCTTCTTGATCTAATGCTTGCAAAATAAACTGTGCTCTCCATAATCTAGCCTATCAAACAAATATCGCATCATCTAAAAGAAGATAGTGTTTGATTCTGGATAAAGTCTATATCCTTCAGGTCTTAAACTTATCAGGATATTCGGGGATGATCACAACGTACGCCAGTAATTTCGAAGCCTGGAATGTTAATGAATCAGATTTTCCGAGCGATGGCGATCTAAGGGAAAAGCTGAAGTTTTTACTTCGTTACGCCATACTTGCTCCATCAGGCCCTAACAGCCAGCCCTGGAAGTTCGCCATAGATGGGAATACGGTCTCCGTTTATGCTGACTTAAAGAGGGCTTTACCCTTCGTGGATCCTATAAATCGAACGCTATATATGAGCGTAGGCTGCGCTCTTGCAAATTTACTCCTGGCTGGAAGACACTTCGGGTTCTTGTACAAATTAGATTATTTTCCTGATGACATTGAAAGCAACCTCGTCGCAAAGGTCGATTTCATGAATGGGCCTCCCAGGGAGGACGATCTTTTCGGCCAGATAACCCGAAGGCATACGGTCAAGGACAAGTATGGTGCAGGAGATATCAACTGGGATGTGCTGAACGACCTTATGGGCTGCATTAATGATCCTCATATTCACTTGTTTTATCTGACAGGGAAGGCAATGAAATCTGAGGCGGCAGATATCGTTGCACATTCGCATCATATCCAGCTGAGCAGAAAGGAGTTTCGAAGCAATTTAGGCGACTGGCTCAGAAACAACTGGACGACTGAGCCCGATGGCATGCCCCTATACACCTTCGGAGTCTCTGACGTAGTCTCGCTTGGATTTCCAGCTGCCTTCAAGAAGTTCGATCTCAGCGAGGCAGTAATATACCGCGACTCAGGGCTGATAAATGGATGCTCAGCTCTAGGCGTTATGAGCTCTGACGGGGATGAAAGGCGGGCCTGGACAAGATGCGGAATCTTGCTTGAGAGGTATATGCTGAAGGCAACGAAATATGATATCTGGCCATCCTTCTTCAGCCAGCCTATAGCTGTTCCTGAGCTGAGAGAGGAGCTTAAACGCATGACAGGCCAGGGATATCCTCAGATACTATTCAGCCTGGGTTATGCGAAACCAGTAAAACATACGCCGCGTAGAGCTTTGGAGGATTTGCTGATAAACGATAAGAGATAAGATGGATTGGAAATTATATTATCTACTATGATGAAGCGTTTTATTTTCAAAATAATAAGGAATGGATGGTAGCCCGGCCAGGATTCGAACCTAGGTGAGGAGGTCCAGAGCCTCCCGTGATTGACCGCTACACTACCGGGCTTCGATCTTCAACTTACCATGATTGGTTATTAATCTATCGATCTGTAGTTTGCTAAAAAACTGGGATGCAGCTTTAAAATGAATATACATTAAGATCGCTATCAGCAGCATATAAGCTTATACTGGGACCTTAAAGCTATGATAACTTCGATCTATCTTGATGCTAATATATGCCAATATTATGCTATGCGCGCATCCACCACTGCATGCACTACTCCGGGGGAGTACTTCTTCACTCTCGTATACCCCAGTATCTCTGCACTTAGGCCCAACGCTTTTGCGGCCTCAGATACATCCTCAATAGCTGCATCAGGGAACTTCCATGAAGGGATCGTCTGGTGATAGTGCAGTATCCCACCGGGCCGTAGTGCCCGAATACCGACTTTCAGGTATCTGTCTGTAACCTGGACCATGCCCATCACCACCCTATCTGCCCCACCTATGGGTGTCCTCTCAATACAATCGCCTAAGACAGGCTGAACGATATCCTCGACGTGGTTGAGCCTTGTATTTTCTACAAGGTATCTGTATGCCAAGGGGTTTATCTCTATAGCCGTAACCTTGGACGGTTGCGAATGTACGGCCATAGGCAGTGCGAAATAGCCTATTCCCGCGAACATATCCACAACAATCTCACCCTTTCCAAAACAGCTCATGCGGATGCGTTCGCGAAGGTTGCCCTGTGAGAACATAATCTTCATAGCATCCAGCTTAAAGAGCACTCCGTTCTCTTTGTGAATTGTCTCCGATGCTTCCCCTGCGATTACCTCTCTAACAGGCTCTCTGAACTGGCCTTCGATCCCGAAATCACGTAGAACGGATTTGCATCTAGGATATATGTCAAGGAGAGCTGAACCAATTTTATGCTCGAAGCCGTTCAGCCCTGGTTGTATTTTTACTACTATTACGTCCCCCAGGACATACCAGCTGCGCGGCAAAAGACCGAGCTCTTCCGCAGTCATCTCCCCCTTAAGGATATCCACAAGGTCAGGCATACTGCGGTAGAATTCTGGAGACTCCTGGACTATGATCTTGTAGCCGATAGCAGATTCTTTGATAGATTCCTTGATGGGTATCTCGATATCGTTACCCTTAATCAATACCTTTCGCTTCTTATCAAGAAGGCCTCTGGCGGAAATATCATCTATTACTGCCTTTGCACCCTTTCTCTCGGCCAGTATCGCGAAATTACCGCTTTTTGAGGTAGCTCTGATCAAAGTTTATGCCTTCATGGGTGCAATTGAATTTTAAGATGAGAGAATTATC
The DNA here is from genome assembly GCA_963803145.1 of Methanotrichaceae archaeon. GTDB lineage: Archaea > Halobacteriota > Methanosarcinia > Methanotrichales > Methanotrichaceae > CAWBKV01. The sequence continues at coordinate 8,667 of CAWDLW010000010.1, read as the reverse complement.
CTTGCGCTTTACGTTGTAATCCTTGCCGTGAACCTCCAGGCTCGAGTCAAACCCCGTTGGAACACCCAGACTAAGGTTCACGGGAACGGAAGTCCAATTATCCAACAGGTATATCCTGATGCTCGCATCGTGGCTGGAGTTAAGCTTTACAAGGGTACTAGACGAGTGCGATATTGTTACAATTCCACCCTGAGAGCTTATGCTTTTATCTATATCAGGCGGGAGCATCATATCCAGCTCATTCATGATGTTATCCTGATTCTTGATATCCATCTCAAGAAATGTATCATTGCTTGCATTTGATAAAAAGGCGGAATATTTCACAATCGATGGCGTGCCTTGTGGTGGAAGGGTTATCAGAAAATAACCGCCAGCTGCAAGTAAGATAACCGCCGCTAACAAAGCGATTGCAATTGTAGGTATCCTTCTGCTGCCCTTTGTAGGCAGTACTTGAGCAGTGCTTTCTGGGCGCGGGACAGCTGCTACCGGCGTAGCAGGCTCCTGCTTTGCTTCAGTCGTGGTCTTCGGCGCCTCCGCGATCTCCTCGACCTCAGCATAGGGCTCTGGCACATGCTCTGGATACGACTCAATCTCTGGTGCCTCAGCTTCGGGCTTTATCGCGGGCTCAGAAGAAGCCTCCGGCTGCTCATTCTCTGCCGCGATATCCTCTTTTTGTGGCTTTGTTTCAACTTGCGCAGGTACCTTCCTTCTTGTCGGAAGCAAAACGGTGCCTGTATCAAAATCAAAGGCCAGATCTGTATATGTGCCTGAAACATCTACAAATCGCAGTGCATGGGGCACCAGATAGGATACGCCAGATATCTTGACCTCTTCAAAGAACTCTGTATTCTTCATCAGGCGATCTTTGAATGCATACACTGCACCACTTTCCATCTTGGCATCTATCTCACTCAGGCTCGGAAATCTATCCTCCTGAGTTGCTAGCTCCTTCGTGGCCTTTGTATATGCCTCGAAGAATACCCTGCTCATCCTGTTGAGCCTATTAGTGTAACGCCTATCAAAGAGAAAAGCAAAACTCTCCAGTTTAAGCACAAGGCTCTCTTCACGTGTCTGCCGCCAGGCTGAGAAGGAAACATCCATCGCTTAGACCATATCTCCGAAGTAAATAAGTATTTTATGTATAGCGCGACTCTAAAGGTTGTACCCGCGATAAAGGATTACATTTCTAACCCTCATATCAACCTCGTATGAGAGGTATCTTTAAATCTGGCGGAGGAAGAATAAAAACCGATGAAGCAATTGGGATCATTAGTGCCCATTCTTCTGCTCCTGGGGGTGGGGATCACCAGTGGGCTGGCGACTGCAGAGCTGACCGCAAGTCAACAAGTTCAGCCGGAGACAGCAACGGTTGGAGAGACTGCCATAGTAACCCTAACATTGACCTATAGTGGGGGCAATGCCACGCAGATTATGGTAGTTCCTATCCTTCCGCCAGGTATCATAACCGATATGCCTGGAGCCAAAGCTGCATCGCTTAATTCCGGAAGCTCAGTGCCGATCAGCTACCCAATCAGGGCAGTCGAGAGTGGAAATTATCAGATAACATCGCAGATATCCTATACAGAGGAGAGAACTACGCGAAGGCTAAATATGCTATCGGAATTTCAGGCAACGGGCGGATCTACGCCATCAACTCCAGGACCATCAATGCCGGGATCATCGGGATCACCAATGCCAGCGCCATTCCAACCTTCGACCACACCTATGCCAAGCGATAGTATGCCAAATAGTAGTATGCCAAGCGATAACCAGCCATCTAATCCTCCGCCTATGATGCCCGGACCTATGCCCAATACAGCATCTTCACCGGACGGCAGCAACAGCAGTAGCTCAATGCCCAGCTAAAAATTTTGAGTTTATCGCATAACCCCCAAGTTTATTTATTACTATTATTAGCACTATTTTCTACATTGAGATCAATTCTCGTGAAGATAGACTCAAGATCGAAACCCTCTGCCTTGAGAGCCTCCCTGCCACCCTCCAGCCTGTCAAGAATTGCCAAGATCTGAGTCGGCCTGTATCCGGCAGCCTCAACACGTTTTATTGCTTTAAGAATGGATGCGCCCGTGGTGACCACATCCTCAACTACTGCGATCTTGGCGTCTTTCTCCAATGGAGGGCCTTCCACAAAGCTCATTGTTCCGTGCTTCTTCGGCTCCTTTCTTACTATCAGCGCGGGCAAGTTTCTTCCCTGGATGTGACTGAGAATTGCTATCGATGAGACAATAGGATCCGCGCCAAGTGTGAGCCCGCCAACCGCGGAGATTTCCGGCCGGATCATATCAAGCATAATCTTGGCAGTCAAATAAGCCCCTTCAGGGCTAAGTGTGACCCTCTTGCAGTCGATATAGTAATTGCTCTTTTTCCCTGAAGATAGAACGACATCTCGTACCTCAAGCGCCTTCGTCTGCAGAAGCTCCCGGAGCCTGTCTCTTTCGTTTATCATACCCACCTCATCCAGAAAGCGCTTCTCATGTTGCAATATAACCCTTCCTCAGCCTTGCCTTTTAATGGAGGATTTTATTTCCTTCAGGACTCCGAGATCTATGCCGTCAAGGAGGTAAATTCGGGACTTATCTATATCGGCCATAGTCAAAATCGGACCGCGCTCATCTTCCGGAGATATCTCATTCAAGGGCATGCCTCCGCAAAGATCATTGAACGCCGGCATTACCATCATTTCAGGCGTTTTATCAAGATTGTAATGTTTCCTTATAACCTCTGCAGATAACGGGGCTCTTGCAAAAACGCGCATCGTCGTCGAGTGGCCGATTTGATCTTTCAGCCTCAGTGCAGGATGTATATGCCCGGCTATGAGAAGTTCAGAGTCCAAAAGCTCAATACTTGGCCAAGTATGCCCATGGAAATAGCCTATGCCGTCCAGAACGAAGCCAGAAGACGGCTGTACACTTGTACCCTGCGGCGCCATACTCGCTATACCGCTATCATGGTTGCCGGGAACTATCTCGACCTTCACATATTTGCAAAGCTCCCTCAAAAAATAAGGAACCTCCCTCCGCTCCTGCCAGCTTGTTTTGGGGACATTATGCTTCACATCCCCGACTAGTATAAGCCTATCAGGCTTGAGCTCATTTACTTGTCTTTTCAATCTCTCGAGGATGCGGTCAGTCTGACTAGGGATGCTCGCCCCACCTAGCCAGAGCTCATATTCCAGGCCCAGGTGGATATCAGCAGCTACAAGAACACGCTGCTCCTTTTCGACCATCAATAAAGGCGCATTGAAAATGGTCGAAATCAATCCAGAATCCTCTTGAGCTCCTTTATGAGCTGTTCCAGCCTTTCTTCGATGGATACGCAGGAGTGCTCTATCATTGCATTCACCTTTGATTCAGGAGCCTCCCCAGCCCTTCTGAAGTCGGTCCTGATTCCCAAGATCCTTTTTCCTAGAGCATAAAAATAGCCCATCTCCCAGGCAGTGCCATCATCTACCTGAGGGCCATCCAGAATCGCTACCATGAGATCGCATCCCATGAGTGCCCGAAGGTTGGTTTCGAATATTTCTTTTGGAGAGCCAGAGGAGACTTCGTGCGGCCAGATCACCTCTGTTTCAAGCTGGCTCTCTAGGGATGCTTTGAGTTTGCTTGCCCACTCAATCTCAGCTAAACTAAATAATGGACCTGAAAGATATATCTTAGCCTTCATTGCGACCATGACGCTGCTTCTCTTAGCCGTGCCTTTACGAACTCACGATCGATGCTAGCCAGGAACCAGCCGACTTTGGGTCCCTGTCTATCGCCTAAGAATGCCAGATAGATTCCCTGGAAGAATTTCTTGGGATCAAGGCCAAGCTCTCTTGCGACAGCATAGACCTCATCGTGGATCTCTGCTGCACCCTTCTCATTTACTCTATCTGCCAGGATGCCCAGTCCCAATCTTTCCTCGGGAGTAAGATTGTTGACAGCTGCTGGAAGATCCTCGCGTAGCTGGAACTTTACAAAGCTTGGGGCATACCGTTCAAGCCATTTCTTAACATTATCAGCTCTCGCAAATATCTCCTCTTTACCCGAAATATCATATCCAGATCTCTTTAGCGCCATGAGAAGAAGCTCATCATCACCACGGGAGATCTGAACTGCTGTGACAAGATGCCTGAAGGGAATATCGAAGTGCCTGCTTTCGCCTATAGAAGACAGCTCAAGAGCTCGTGCATCGCCCTTCCCTTGATCGTATTCATCAACGAGGTTAAGCAGCGGAAGCGCAGGATCGAACTCTATATGCTTCTCGGGCTTATTCCTGATGATCAGGTAGCGGAGAACCTCAGGCGGCACAACATCAAGCATCTCTTGGATTGTGATCACAATTCCTGTAGAGCTGTGCATTGCGCCTACGCCCTTTAGGTGAATCCATTCATAGACTATGGGGAAGGGGGCAGGGTAGCCATAGACCTCCTCGCTTATTCTCTTCCCTGTATCGTAGGATCCTCCGGCTGTTGCATGATCCTTTCCGAAAGGCTCTATCGTGACCTTGAAGATAGGCCAGCGGGCGGGCCAGTCCACACGCCAGACCAGCTTTCCTCCTCCGCGCATGGATACGACGCCCTTTGAGCCGCATTCACACTCGTACTCCACAGTCTCACTTTCGGGATCGAAGCCGATGACCTTCGATGTGTTTGTACGACCGCAAGACTCGCAGATGACCTGGAAAGGACTCCAGTTCTCGGGCACATCCCGGCCAGATACCTCTTTCAATATTCGAGCGATATCATCCCTGTGCTGCAGCGCAGTTGTTATCGCATTCACGAATTTGCCTTCCTTATACATCACATCCGCACGGTAAATCTCAGGCTTGATACCTAGCCGCTCCATAGATCGAAGGAACGGATTTAGGAAGTGATCTGCATAGCTGCCGCAGCATCCTGTAGGGCAAGGTATCTCAGATAAAGGCTTACCGATATGTTCTTTGAAGCTTTCAGGCAAAAAGGGATAGAGCCTGCGCAGACGATCGTAGGTATCTGCTACGTAGATCAAACGCGCTTCAACGCCCCTTTCCAGAAGCGCTCTATAGACCGCATCCGCTGTCATTACCTCGCGCATGTTTCCTATATGCACAGGACCTGAAGGTGTGATGCCCGTGGCAATTGTATGAGGGCCGCTGTTTTCGAGCTTTTGGGCGATGACGTCTGCCCAATGAATTGTCATGAACAAAAGGGGATGCAGGAACGAGATATTAACTTTGCCCTGAACTGCAATGCTTTTTAAGCTAAATGCGAATATAAAGGCTAAATGGTCCACATCGATCGCCCTGATATAGATGAGTACTTCATGGAGATTTCCACCGTTATAGCTAAACGCTCAACCTGCCTGCGAAATCATGTGGGCGCGCTCTTCGTCCGGAATAAAAGGATTCTGACAACAGGCTATAACGGTGCGCCTTCAGGCCTGGCTCATTGTGACGAAGTTGGCTGCGCGCGCGAAGGGGTGGCTTCTGGAACGCGCCATGAGCTATGTAGAGCCGTTCATGCCGAACAGAATGCAATCATCCAGGCGGCACTTCATGGAGTCAGCATCGAAGGATCGACCCTTTATTGCACCCATCAGCCCTGTGTCCTCTGTGCCAAAATGATGATTAATGCCCGCATAAGAAAGGTGGTCTATAGCCAAAGCTATCCAGATGAAACAGCGCTAATGTTCATGGAGCAGGCTGGCATCGAGGTTCTAAAGTTAAATTGCTCAAATGGTTTATGAGGTTTCTAGGTCTTTTATCCATAGCATAAAGTCGCACAATGGCCCGCTATCCAGAGCGCGAAAAAGCTTGTGATCAGCAGTGACCATGCGGCATTCTAGAAGCTCTGCTAGGGATAGATAAATGCAATCGTAGATGCTTGCCCTGGTCTCGAGTGCCATCTCAAAAGCTCTTTCCTCTAAATTCAGTGTATGATATGTTTGTATGGACATAGAATAGATCTCATCATGGATATCGAATGCTTCGCCCGATGAAATCTCATTGCGCCGAAAGCGCTTACTTAGAATACTATCCAGTTCGATAAATAATAGATCTGGTGCATGAAGTTCAAAAGGGTTATCTAAAAGATGAAGTGCGATCTCGGAATATTCCTCTATGAAGAACCATTTAGCAGCAATGCTGGCATCGACTACTACTAGCATCTTTCCTCTATCTTATCTCCCTATCTTCGCGGATAAGTTCAACGCTATCAATGAAACTCCTTCCTTCCATTTTTTTGCGTATTTCCATGATCCTCCGACGAGATGTGGCCATGTCTACTTTGGCAGATTGCTCCAGGATTTGCCTTACCTCTGCTTCCAGAGACCGTCCATTGTTTCGGGCTCGGGCTTTCAATCGCTCGATAACTGATTCGTCCAAGTTACGCACAAGAATCTGAGCCATATCAACTCCTTATGATATCAAAATGATATCGTGATAATACATAATCCTTATGACAGTTCATTGGAAAAGGTTTAGTTATTGCTCGGAGACTATTGAATATGTTCGGACCCAAGTCGCACCTTACAGCCCATAATGATCATCTATTCATCGAAGGCACTGATTGCGTTGATCTTGCGCATAAATTCGGCACGCCTCAATATATCACCAGTGAAGCCAGGCTGCGGGAGAATATCAGAGCCTATCATAATGCCTTTCCGAAGGCTGATAAATACTTCGCAGTGAAGGCCAACGGCAATCTGACGATCTTAAGGATTCTGTCTCAAGAGGGCATGGGGGCAGATGTCTTTTCAGCAGGCGAGCTCTCCGTGGCACGACTTGCGGGAATACCAAAGGAGAAGATCCTCTTCAACGGCAACTCAAAGAGCGAGCACGATCATAAAGCGGCATTGGACTCTGGCGTAAAAATATCAGTAGATTCACGGGAAGAGCTTGTTTATCTCTCCAAGACAGCCCAGAAAATAGATAGCCAGATAGAAGTTCTCTTCAGAATCAATCCTGATGTCTCACCAAAAACGCACCCAAAGATTGCGACTGGGCTTAAGACATCTAAATTTGGGATACCATCCGAACAGGTGGCTGAGACCTATAAGAGAGCTATGGAGCTCGAGCGCGTTCAACCTATCGGCCTGCACTGCCACATCGGCTCACAGATTCTGGATATTTCACCATTCGTAGAGGCTATGACGAGGATGATGGATGTAGCAGCGGAAGTAGTGAATTTGGGTGGCGAGGTGAAAATAATCGATATCGGAGGCGGCCTGGGGATACAATATCATCCGGATATTCCTGCCCCAAAGCCCGCTGATCTGGCCGCGGGCGTTCTTCCAATCTTCGATGATGGCTGCGCTGATTTAGGCATCAACCCGAAACTTATACTTGAACCTGGACGAAGCATAGTTGCAGATACTACTATTATGATCACTGGCGTGAATATTGTTAAGCAGGCTCACGTTAATTTCGTTGCAATTGATGCGGGATTCAACACCCTGGCGAGACCCATGCTCTATGATGCCTATCACCATGTAATAGCGGCCAATAAAGCAGAAGAAGATGCACAGGAAACCTACACTATTGTCGGCCCCATTTGTGAGACGGGAGACATCCTGGCAAAAGACAGAAAGCTGCCGAAAGTTGAGCGCGGAGATATTCTGGCATTCCTTGATGCAGGAGCTTACGGCTTTTCAATGGCATCGCAGTATAATGGCCAGCCGAGGCCTGCAGAGGTGCTTGTATCAGGGAGCGATGCTGAATTGATAAGAAGAGCAGAGGATTACAGCGCGCTCTTACAGGGACAGAGAATACCGCCCAGGCTGCTGTAGCATATGGAGATACTGGCATTATAGTATCAGGCATACATCTCCACTTTGGTTCTCTGCGACTGTGCACTCATAGCTCCAAAATTTTTATCCCTTTGCATTTTGAATGTAGACGTAATGGGCAATTCAAATGATTTCAATCTACAGGAATCCATCAAGGAGATCCAGAGTATCATTGGACAGATAAAGAAATGCGAGTTCTCAGAGCGGCTTGACAAAGTCTCTGTCTATCTAGGCTCAATTGCAAAGGGCTGGGACACATATAATTCCTCAATGGAATCGATTAGACAGCAGGCAGGCGGTGATCAAGACAAATACCGCAAAACCGTCGATGCCAGAGTTAAGGGCCTAAGATCATCCACTATGAACTCGATCAGATTTGCCCGGATGAACCTGGATCAAGCCATGGCTCAGGCTCTGGATAAGCTGATCCCGCGGCCAAGGGGCATGACAAAGGCCGATGATGTCAAAAGGGCTGGGTCGCTCAAAACGTGGTTCGATAAGCTGCAAGATCCAACAAGCGCAATGCTTGAGCACTACAAAGGATCATCTATTCCTTTGGATAAATATCTCGTCGCAGGTCGGTGGAGTCATGATTATCTTAGAGAGAGACGAATAAATAGCGAAGCCTATGACCATGAGCTGTGCGAGATTTTGCCGTGCTCTGATTCTGCTGCTAAAGAGATCATCCTAAACTACGGCAGGCTGAGCTGTATGGTTGATACCCTGGAAGAGGAGGCCAATAAAGCATTGGAAAAGGAAATGCCTACAGAATAAGGTTTTAAAAGGATTTGAGTTCTGTAAGTATTTGATAGAAGCCCGTGTCATCATTACGAGCAGTGGCGTGAATACCATTTAAATAATCGATCAAGTTATGGGGGACGTCTGCAAGATCCCACAGCTA
>CAWDLW010000009.1:0-33850 GCA_963803145.1 Methanotrichaceae archaeon | reverse complement strand
TCATACGTGGCGGATGAAAAACCTCACATTCATGGCCAACTATGTTTAGTCTGATATGGGCAGTGAAGGCAGCTTTAATTTTGAGATCATGATCTCGCGGCTAAAACTGGCCAATAATCCCGCGAATACGGGGCTGCGTCGTTGAACGCGTATGGGAAATTGCCCCTTATGAGGGTTTAATCTTAATCATCTGCCCATATCAGGATAGCGACATATATGGGCAAACGAAGAGATAGAGTTTGCGGAGCAGATGTCCATAAAGATCTCATAGTAGCCACGATCGAAGATGCAGATGGGACTGAAATCCAGGAACAGTTTGGCACGACTCGTTCTGAGCTAGAGAGATTCAGGAATTGGCTCATAGCCAATAATTGCGAGCAAGTAGCATTCGAAGCTACAGGTGTTTACTGGTTTCCAGTATACGATTGCCTGAGTCCCTCTATTGATACAATTGTAGCAAATCCATGGATGGTCAAAGGACTTGTAGGGGATAAGTCGGATTCTCATGACGCTAAGAGGATTGCAGGTAACTGCTTGGATGGCAAAATCAAGAGATCAAGAGTCTTTTCCAATGAGGATAGAGCCCTCAGAATGATGACCCGTGCCAGATCAGGATATATAAAGACTCAAACTCAACTTAGAAACAGAGTTCATAAGTATCTAGCACTTTGCGGCATAAAGCTGAGTTCTTGTATTTCAGACATCTTTGGTAAATCAGGCAGGATTATCTTGGACGGCCTGGTTGAAGGCAAGGATGCAGACTCGATCCTGGACAGAATCACTTCAAAGAAGATCAAGAAAAAGCGAGACGTCATCAAAGCGGCTCTTGCAAACGGTCTTGATGATACTTCGAGAATGCTTGTTAAGGATAATCTAGAGCTCCTTGATCTTCTGAAAAAGAAGATAGATAAAACAAGTCTTGAAGTGCTTAGCAAATTTCAGAAAAGCGCTAAAGATCTGGCAATAGTTATGTCAATTCCAGGAATAAGTTTTAGATCAGGGTCGACCATCTTGGCAGAAATCGGTGACTATCACGATTTCCAAACCCCAGAACAAATCGCTAAATGGTGTGGATTGGTTCCTGGACTACACGAATCTGCAGGGAAAAAGAAGCAATGTGGTATTACGAAACAGGGGTCCAAGAGTCTCAGAACTATGCTTGTCGAGATAGCTCAAGTGATAGCTAAGATGAGAAATAACAAGAACAAGCTCTCAAGGTACTTCCATAGATTATCGGCCAGAAAGAGTTACAATGTAGCGATCACTGCTTTAGCACGGAAATTAATCACAATAATTTATCATCTGCTGATCAATCAAGAGCTATATCAAGAGAACAAATGCACTACAGCTGCATCAAAACCAGTCAAAAGGGACCTCCTCTATCTATCAAAAGATGACCGATTAAAGGATGGAGTGGCTGCTATCGTAGACGCCTTTTATCACTTGAAGAATAGACATTCGGTAGGGGGTGGATAGCACCCCATTTCTTTTAATTGATGAAGGTTTTTCATGGGAAACTAGCGGTTTTCCTAGCGCGCTCATTCTCCGCGCGGGCTACCCATAACCCATCGCTGGGGGAAGATTTCAGAAAACGATAGTCAATAAGGCTGATGAGCGCAAGAGGAATGAATCGTGGCTGAAAGATAAAATGATCGCCTTGCCACTAATAATCTAATATTTTTCGTGGCAAAGAATTTTCATACCAATTTTAACGGGTTTTGGGGCGAATCTAACTTGAATGTGCACTAGAATCTCATTGCATCTGTTTAGCGATTTCAATAATGACTCATATGAGGTCTTTCACTCTAATAGCATTCTTGATATTGTCCTTGCATGCAGTGGCGATATCATGCGATCCACGATTTGTAGTGATTATAACATAAATATATCTAAAAAGATATTACTGCATATGTGCGGTTTTTATATCTGCCTTTAGGAATTAATGGTGCCTCCAAGAGCACCTTTGCCTGTTAATAATGTCGTAATATGTCAATTTTATGACATGCGATGGCAACTCTCGCCAGCATGAGCCAGTAGTCCGGTTTTCCCCATGACTGACGAAACTTAAATTATAACAAGGAAGGTTTATTGCTTGGTCGCTTCCTCAAATATAGTTAATCTCCTAGCTTTTTGCACTAAGAAATCGCTCCACCCAGGACTTTGAATATCCATCCTTTTTGGAATAAAATATTTCTAAAGCGCAATCTTGGCTAGCTATAATAGCTTCATCGAAATCAGTGTATTTGGCGATCTCTCTTTTGAAATCCTTCCAACCGAATTCTATAGGATTCAAATCTGGTGAATAGGGGATATTATAAATTAAGTGAATATCGATTTCCTCAGCTAGTTTTCTAAATTTCTTGGCCAAATGAATTCTAGCATTATCTAAAAGTATACAAATTGGCCTCATAATATTATTATTTCTTATATTTTGAGCAAATGCCATCAACGCTTCCTTCTTAGAGGAGTTGGAAACCATAACCTCATCATTGCCATTTAATGCTATAAATCCAAAAATAGTTCTTGATCTAACCTTTCCAGGTTTATAATTTATTAAATGAGTGTTTAAGACTCTACGTGTATTAGGGCGCTGTTGTAAAGAGCTTTCATCAAGAAATCCTATAACAGGATCAGTAACAGTGGTCAGCACTGATTTTATCCTTTTTTAAAAAACTTTCTGCATCTGCAGGCCTCTTTTCATTTCTGATGTATGGTTTCCCATACTTAACTTTTTTCACTACTCTTAAAATTCGCCAGCCATATTTATATGAAAAATCTATACCTCTTGTATCCCTTACATATTTTAATACGTCTTTTATCGTCATTCCTTTGTCTTCAATTTCTTTAATAACTCTATCCCATTCATCAAGAGACATCTTTGGCTTTTTGCCATTTCTATTCTTTGGTGTCAATCCATTATAGCCTTGATTATTCCATCTGCTTAACCAATATTTTATTGTCCTCTCGCCCCTTTTTAAAATATCAGCTACCTCATATACGTTTTTCCCTTCATATAAATGTATTATTGCCAATAACCGTTCCTTAATCCTTAGATCAGTCTCTTTTTTATATAATTTATCAAGGTCTATCTTTGATATATGCCTAATTATTATAGGTTTTCTACCCATGCCTATGTATTTTCACGCATTAATTATTAAATGTATCTATAGGGCAATAAGCTCAATGATTAACTATAGTTCTTTCACATCCTCTTGGGAGATACTCAAAATCTGTGCGATTTCAGCAAGTATCCGCTCGTCAGTGGTGGCCTTCCATAAGCGAGATAGACTACTAAGAACGACTGTGCCGCTTGGTTGGTCATTGAACTCTATGCAGATCTCGAGAGCTTTCTTGTAGTAATCCTCAGCCTGTTTCAATTGTCTTTGTTCCTGGGCCACCATGCCCAGCTGATGGTACGGCTTTGCCTGATTATAGCGATCGTTAAACTCTACGCAGATCTCGAGAGCTTTCTTGTAGTAATCCTCAGCCTGTTTCAATTGTCTTTGTTCCTGGGCCACCATGCCCAGATTATGGTATGGCTTTGCCTGATTATAGCGATCGCTAAACTCTACGCAGATCTCGAGAGCTTTCTTGTAGTAATCCTCAGCCTGGTTCCATTGTCTTTGTTCCTGGGCCACTGTACCCAGCTGATAGTAATTTGAGGCCTGATCATAGCGATCGTTGAACTCGACGTAGATCCCGAGAGCTTTCTTGTAGTAATCCTCAGCCTGTTTCAATTGTCTTTGTTCCTGGGCCACCATGCCCAGATTATGGTATGTTCCGGCCTGATCATAGCGATCGTTGAACTCGATGTAGATCTCGAGAGCTTTCTTGTAGTAATCCTCAGCCAGTTTCAATTGTCTTTGTTCCTGGGCCATCACACCCAGACTAAGGTATGGCATTGCCTGACCATAGCGATCGTTAAACTCGATGTAGATCTCGATAGCCTTCTTGTAGTAGTCCTCAGCCTGGTTCCATTGTCTTTGCCCCTTGGCCACTATGCCTAGCTGATGGTAAGTTGAGGCCTGATTATAGCGATCGTTGAGCTCTATTTTGATCTCGATAGCCTTCTTGTAGTAGTCTTCAGCCTGGTTCCATTGTATTTGCTCCTGAGCCACCCTGCCCAGATTATGGTATATCACAGCTTTTGCATCGGCTTTTGACTTCTCATCGATATTCATCAAACAATCGAGCAGCTTCAGGGCCTTCTGATATGACGCCTCGGCTTCTGAAAATTTTTTGAGCTTGAGCTGGCGTTCGGCTATCTCATTACTCATGACAGCCACGATATCAAATCCGATCTGCCCTTCCAGGATCGCAGGCGGATAGCCTTCAAGCCCGGCCATGATCTTTTCACCCAGCTCCAGACCTCGACTCTGGTCCTTTGTGATATCTAAATAACGAGAAAGAGCAGAATAGGGTCCGCTAACAGACACCTGTGCTTTTAGGTCCAGCTCCAGAGCTGTTATCAAGTTCTCGTACTCCAACATGGCGAGTGCCTGGCCTGCCTGCTTTGGGTCAGGTTGTTTGGATTGCATTATATCGCTCATTTGATATCCAAAAACATCATAGATCTGCCTAAAGGCAGTTTCAATTGCCTGACGCATCTGAGGCTCCTGGTTGAGACGTATTCGCAAGAAGTAGGGCAGAACGGGCTGAAGCCTCAGATACCCAGGCACTTCATATCCAGGCTCTTTATATAGCGTGATTAGTCCCCAGGCCTCAGTGGCCTTGAACACCTCACCCCACATATCGAACCTCAGATCCGCCAGGGCAGGCTGGGCCTTCAGGTATTTCGTATACTTCTCTATAAGAAGCTTATATACGACTCCTGTAAATGGCGCCAGGCACATCAGAAGCCTCTGGGCCTCTGGAGCGAGGTTGCCGTGCGAGTAATCGATACAGAGCATGATATTCTCTGTCTTGCTCGGGATGGTCCCATCCTGAATCATCCCTCCCTCTTTGAAGGCTTTCAGAATCTCCGAAGGCTCTTGGGAAGACAGGTTAGCCATGACCACTTGTATGGGCAAAGGATAGCCATCCAGAATCTTCAGAAGCTCCTTGAAATCATCGCTCTGGCGATATTTGCTCCTCTTCTCGGAATCGCCGATATGCCTCTCGAGTACCCTCTCGGCAAGGGTAGAAGCTGCCTCAGTATCCAGACCGGGCAGGCTATAAATATCGTTCTTCCTCAGTGGCGCATTTGAGCCTTCGGCCAACCACTCCTCACTGCCGCGTGAGCTAAGAAGCACTATAGTTTCGCCTCCCAGAAGATCTGAAAGGAACGAACGTAGAGCCTGTTGCTCCTCGGGTTTCAGAGTATTCTTTATGGCGAGATTCGTGCCAGTTATGGATTCCATATTGTCCAGCACCAGCAGATGATGCTCGCTGCGCAACTTATTGCCTAGCATCTTTCCCTGGGCTGCCTGATTCATGCCCATGAAGCTCTCCAGCCTAAAGGTCCTGGGCGCATGAGGTTTGTCAGCAAGCAGTTTCTGAGCTATCTCATACATGATCTGCTCCAGGCTCCAGGCTCGTTCATCATACCCGAAGTAGAACATCTCCTGCACGAACCCAGTTGTCTGCCACCACTCCATCAAATGCTTGAGCAACGTGGTTTTGCCTGATCCGCCCATGCCCTGGATAAGCAATATATTTCGTCTTTTGCCTTCGCTTGTACTCAGAACCCGTCGCTCAGCTTCCAAAATATCCAAGTCCCGGCCAACAAACCCATAAGTCGGTTCGGGAGCTTCATAAAGTTCAGCCAGCCTTTCCCAGTATTCTGCCTGCTCTACAGGCTTGAAATCCCTAAGGTTCAGAGCCGGTTTGGCCTTCGCTCCGCCGCTCTGGTAGACTACAGGCAGCATCCAGTCCTCGAGGTTTATGGTCTGGTTGAAATAGGCTCTACGATCCTTCTCATCAGCCAGAGCCTTACGAGCATGGCATAGAGCATGAGCTAGATCTGCCCTGTCGACCAGCTTGCTGTATAGCTCAGACATCATCCGAGATGCTGCGCTGACAGTAACAGAATAGCTCATAGCCACGACTGTCTGCACTCCGGCCTCAAGCAGCCTGCTGCCAAGGCTGGATTCTGTGTATTCCGTGAGCTTGCCTGACTGGCAGGCGTTAAGAACTACAATAGGTATCTGGTGGCTTATAAGCAGCTCTGCGACCTCGGTAGCTTCAGCAGGATCGGCCTGGCCAGACTTATCCGTCTCGAAGAACAGAAAGGCCTTCTGACCCTCAAAAGAAGGATAGTCCTTTCGACCATAGCGCTTCTGGAAGAGGAGTCTATCGGCCTTAGCATCCTGCTTGAGTTGTTCGTATGTTTCCAGGGCGCCGTGTAAATCGAAGTGAATTATGTGGTAATAGCCCTTGCCGTGTTTATCTCGAACTGAATCAAGATGATCTGTCAGGGCTTTATAGGTCCCCGGTCTCAGTATATCTATATTCACGGGTATTTTGGCCTGTTGCAGGCTCTCGACAAGAGGCTGGGATATAGTTCGGTAGCCAACATCCTGTCTGCCATCCGGCCTGGCAGTAACTATAAGAAGATTGATTGTAGGCGAGGGCTGGCATTGAGCTTGTATAACAGATGATTTTTTGATGCTCCGAACCATGGGTGCCTCGAGCACGAAAGGATTGGGCCATTTCGGATCTTTAAGAGCTTCCCAATGCATCTGATGGAAGAACCCTGATGAACCCTCGATTTCGAACTGGATGTTCTCTATGCCGTTTTGTCGAGCCTGAGCGTACTGGCCATAGGCATCTCTGTCTTTGAATACCTGTTCGAAGAGTGCTTGACCGTATGCGAGAATGCTCTTTTCGGCTTTGTCAACCCTGACGCCCTCAAGAAAAGGGAACCGCAGATACTTCTCAAAGTACCACTCCAGGTCCTTCTCATCATCCTTTGAGAAGGGATTGGTGATCGTGATAGGATACTCACCTTGACGGTCAAAGCTTACAAAGGCATTTGGGCTATCAGTTATACTGCCAGTCTCACGGATGGTTATAAGTGTCATGGGAGATCCTCTGAGTTGGATCAGGCAGTGGGCTTGACTATGATCATGGTTTTGTCACCAGGCTGGATAACTATAACCTCAAAAGGCGGAAGAGCTTTGGAGCCAAATCGGGCAGAAAGCATCTTCGAAATGCGCTCCTTAATCACATCTTTAACTACATCAATGGCGATGGTACCTGCAACTCCCGCCAGCAGCACCAAACCCTGATTAATCATCTCTGGAGTTATGAAAGGATAGCTCTCTTTGGCGGCTGTGGCCATTTGGGCGTGGGCTATCTTGCTGCTCTCAGGCTGCTGGTTCCAGGCAGACGTGAACTCTTTGGCATCTATTTGCAGGTCGGGCGAGATCGCCAGGGGATAATCCACTTGAATTTTCCTCCTCTATTGGCGTATCTGCCATTCATCACTATTAACATTTCTGTTTGGGGATTTGACTGAATCGAGAACGTCATAATCTATATCTATCATGACATCTGGTGAAAGGAGGCCATGATCACAAAGGGCTGGCTGGCAGGCGAGGAGACAAGCAATCAATCAACCTGTAGTCTCTTCTCGCATGAACCATCCCGGAGGGCGTTAGCCCGTCGCGGCGACTGAGCGACAGCCCCGTAAACAGCTAGCGCGGGAGCGAAGCGACTCGCGGGCGCCCCGGAATTAGAGGGGTGTAAAGTTAACCTCGGTGTTTGAAGATCCTGATAGAACCTATCTTGGGAAGAGTCAGCTTTGAGCCTTCAAGCTTGAAACCGGCCTGTGGATACCTGAACGACTAAACTAGCCTTAACCTTTGAATCGAGGATAGCCTGGTTTATCTCCAGCCTTAACTCTTCTTAAAAGGGAGCGGGTCTTCTGCCTGCTTTCTATAAATTCGCTCGCCTTAGCATCCGCACAGGACAGAACTCAAGTGTGCCAGCCCTTCAGCAACCTTCTCTATATGATCCCTGTTCTCAACACATGTCAGCCAGCGCTCAGGAATCCATGAAGCTCCCTGCGATGCTCCAAAGAGGGAGCCTGCGATGGAGGCTATGGAATCTGTATCTCCCCCGCTACTCGCTCCCATAATCAGCGCCTCCTCAGGATCGAACTTAAGGAAGCAGTAGAATGCTGCAGGCACGGTCTCAGAGACTTCGGGCGAGTTGCCGATAGCTGCCAACGCCTTTGAAGGCTCAATGCCCATAAGAGATTCGAGTCCCGCTAGGCGATCTGCAAATCCCTTATCAACCTTTCGAGCGAGACTGCAGGCAGTATGCAGCACAGTCTCTTTTGGAAAGCCGCTAGTGCAAAGGGCTATGGCTACAGCCACGGCTATGCTTCCCGCCCTGGCGGCTGGACTGCAATGAGTCGGCAGAGATTGAAGATCGGCGTATCTGCCGACTAAGCTCAGATCGCAGCGATAAACGAGACCTATAGGCGCAGTTCTCATTGCTGATCCGCATGTTGGTATCATGGCACCGGACTCCTTCCAAGAAGCACCAGCGATCATACTCTCAACTGAGGATTTCGTGGCTAAGCCCACTCCCCTGCTAGTGCTCTCATCCAGAGGCCAGGCACTGCCCCACGCCCTTAACTTTTCTGAAAATCTCTCAGCTGAGAAGCCTGATGACTCTATCATAGACTCAGCAAGAAGCAGAGTCTCTAGAGTGTCATCCGTATACTGACCTGCCTTCATGCCGGCATGGAAATGGCCCTCCTGGGCAGGCATCATATCTCTGACTTCGCCGAACTTTGCTTTTATCTCCTCAGAGGTGTAGCCTTCGACCGGCATCCCTAGGGCATCGCCTACTGCCAAGCCCAATAAGCAGCCTCTGAACCTGTCCAGAACGTCCATAGATATGCACAGGATATTCTGAGACTAATAATCATTGGATTAGTGATAGCAATCATATTAGTGATAGCAGTCATAGTAGTCATTGAAAGTCTCCAAAGGATTATTTCATGAAAATTCAATCAAAGCATGTGGACAGCAATCTGGACGCATGGGATAAGGATTATCGCAGCCGTGGACGATTGTGGGGCAGCGCCACAAAGGATATTCCAGATTTGCGAGAGGGCTCAGAAGTGCTTGAGCTCGGCTGCGGCGATGGCAAAACGCTTTCTGCAATGGCGGGCAGAGACTGGAGGATAACTGCTCTGGATATCTCGGCAGAAGCATTGAGGCTGAGCAGAATAACCATGCAGGAAGCTTTTCTCCTCTTAGCTGATGCCCGACGCCTGCCGTTTCGGGATGAATCATTCGATGCTATTTTCGCATTTCATGTTACAGGCCATCTTCTTCTGGCCGATCGTGAGAGTGCTGCCTCTGAAGCTACACGGGTATTGAGAAAGGGAGGCAAGCTCTTTCTCAGGGAGTTCGGAGCGGAAGACATGAGGTTGGGCAAAGGCAAAGAGGTCGAGCTGAGTACGTTCAGACGTGGCCATGGTGTGATAACCCACTACTTCACTGAAGATGAAATCGCGGAACTTTTTCCTGGCCTGGAACCGTTATCTGTTTCATCTCACTGCTGGAAGATGCGGATAAAAGGAAAAGATATGATGCGCTCTGAGGTCGCGGCGATATTTAACAAGGCAATCTGAGGGCTGGGGATTGAAGTTTTGCGGCGTTAGTTAGGCTTGAATTTCTACCCAATTCCTACATTTAGGACTGCTGATTGGGAAGAGGGACGCCTCAAAGTATGTACCGCTTGAAAGGGTTCATGGGCCTTCCGACCAGCCGGGAAGACCCGGGTGAATTAAAAACGAGGCTTTTGCCATAGCTTGCTGGCTATGGCATCATTTACTGTTCTAAAATATTAACTTTGTTGTTGAGATGAGTGGTTGAACCGGCATATCCAGATAGAACAACCTGAACTGATAGCAGTAAAGCTTTTTGCAGCAAGGAATTCGAGGAATTACATAAAAGCAGGGGTGGTTCAGATAAAGTTGATCAACTGAATCCTCCTGGTAACCGGCCCCGAAAGGCTAGAGCGGAGCGCAGGCGTAAGAAGAACTATTGATAACCCAAAGGAGGTTTGACCTACGCTCATTCGCCGCCTATATAGATAGGTAACGCCTTCAAGGTTTAGGTTAAAATAGCTTTCGCATTCATCGACGGGAGCCAAAGCTAGGACTGGGTGGCAGTTCTGGAAATAAATGATGAATTATGGACCAACATCTAAATGATCTTGAACGACAAAATTTGGCCTGTAAACGGGATAACAACCGCATATCATGAAAGATTGTTGGTTTGGAGGGAAATTGGATCGCCAGATGAACCTGCATCTCGCCAACATCAATTATTGCAGAGGGCATAGTGCTCTGAAGCACAGGGACGAATCGGTACAATAAGATTTGGGTCGTGGGAATATGATTGAGAATAAAGCGCAGCTATTGGCCGACCTGGCCTACATCGGCTCAAAAGTTCAAGCCCCAACCAACGTGTACTTATTCGCAGGTGCTGCTTTTCTGTGGCATGGCTTGAAGGATGCCACTAGAGATATCGATATCTGCTGCTCGTATGAAGAGGCTGACAGGATCGTGCATGCGCTCAGAACGTTCGGCAAGATGGAAACTGTCACGGGAATCAACGATATTATATTTCTCAGAATATATCTGGCATCGTTCGCGTTGCAAATCTTCATCAAAGACGTATGGATGGGTGACGAATACCAGCTTCTGGAAGCGGCCCATTGTGATCCGCTCACAATTGGCGGCATAACCTTCTTAATTCCCGATGTAAAGACCCTCCTTATGATCAAGGACAGGCAAATTCAGGCGCTGTATAAAGAATGGAAAAAACTGAAGGGCGAAACGGTTGTCTAGGTTTCGATATTTTCATGAACAAAAAGTTGAGTCTCTCATCTCAATGCCTCCTGGGTATTTATAAGCGTATTAAGTTTGTTTTCTATTTCATCTTTCATTCTTATTAAAAATATTTATCAAGAATCTTTTAAATAATATATATGGATTTTTCATATTTTAGCTTTTAAAAGTCGTCGAAGCCCGCATTAATTAAGTTTCATCGTTCAAAAATTACAAACATTTTTATAACATTAATGATTAGGGATATTTTGAGAACAAAAGGAGGCGTTATAATATGAGAAAAGCACTTTTAATAGCGTTAGCTATTTGTTTCCTCGTAGGACTGGCAGTCGATGCCTTGGCTCAGGATTCACTGGGTGGTGGTGGGCATATAAAATCACAGGAGTCCCCGAATGTATCGACCCAAAACTCTGCTGGTTTCCCAAAGCCGCTTGATACTACATCAGGCATTGGTTTTCCAAAGCCACTTGATACCACATCCGGCATTGGTTCCCAAAAGCCACTTGGTCAATCTAACTCCACAACCGCCACTGGTAGTACCATTCTAGTGATTTCAGATGATGATCTAAGAGCAAACGCTGCCGGAACATCTGCCATAACTTCAGCATCAAACCCAGTATCAACTTCTTCATCAGAGTCCCAGACTAAATTTACCATTAGCGGAATACAACTGTCTGCTTACCTTGTCGACTTGAATGGAGATAAAAAGGCAGACGCCCTTTGGGTACCATTATCACAGAAGGAGCTCTCAATATCCCCAGGGACCTATAACCTGCATTTAACTAATGAAGAAGTAGCTCCAGTTCTGGCTCTAGACAGCAATGGAGATGGAAAGACAGACGGCTTACTATTCGGAGTCCAGACCGATAAGGTAAATGTTAACGAGGATGGCAGTACCTACATCACGCAATATTCTGTATCCGGTGACACGTCCGCAAATTGAGCCACAAATGCTTCCAATATCAGGAATGCTGCTGGGAGCTCAACTTAGTGAGAATCCAATTTAGGCAGGTGATCCCTGCCTATAACATCTTTTATCTGGTTTTTACCCATTATTTGGGACTGAACCCCTGTTAGTAGACAGGTAGTTGAGCAACCGTATTTAAAGCTGCCTCCGTTTCGAACAGGTCTGGAGATGTATCTTGGCAGTGTAAAGAAAACGAGCTATGCTGAAGTTTCAGGGTTACAGGATTACGATTAGGATTGCAGACTAAATTTGCCTAAGATAAATTGAGGCCAAAAAAAGATTGATTTCGATAATTGAACGCTATTTTTTCCGATAAACGATATCGAAATACGCCCCAGAATTCTTTCCATTTCCCAGGTATACCACTTGGAGGTTATCATTTGAGAGGATGCTACCTATACTATGTCCATTACTATCAACGGTATAAAAGGTCTTATTATCAAAACCAATTACACCGAAAAAACTTAGCGTTAACTGTCCTTTACCCTGAGTTGCGCTCGAATTTTTTATGAAGGTGCCAGTGAAGGCCCGGCCCTTTTGCTCAGAGACTTCTAAAGTAAAATTTCCTTCCACATAGCCCTTACCAGGTTCATATCCCTTAAAAGAACCCGTCCAAGTACCTGTAAAGCTTGGGATATCTGCTATTGATAACTGTTCTGTAGCCATAGAATCACCTTTAGACAGGCAATAAGGAAGTCTACTATAATATATTTTGCGTTTCCAATTCTAAAGTTAGGATATCCCTATATAGGCGAGTCTAAAGGCAGATGCCATAATTATAAAGAGACAGGTGGCAGAATAATCCCCACTATCCATGATTTTCCTTTCAGGCCGTTACAAGAATCTAGAAGTTAGCAATATAGTCTGCCATAACTTCAGCATCAAACCTTGATGCCAAAGACTTCAACGAGGATACGGCGATCTTTTGCTTTTTGCTTTTGAAAACTCTTGCAAAATCACACACATGCAGCTATTTTCCGCTAGCAGTATTGGCGGGTGTCGTCGTCTAAAAAGTTGAGGTTTTCATCTCAATGCCTCCAGGGTATTTATTAGAGTATTAAGTCTATTTTCTAAGTCTTCCTTCTGGATGAATAATTGCGATGCCCCTTTAATTGTCGCTATTAGGCCTTCAGAAATAGCCCCTAAGCCGAAAGCGGTTATGGCCTCTGCAGGCGTTATGTGATGCTGATCGATAATTTCCCATCCGATGCGTTTGATGGTTGTATTCTCTCCATATCTATGCTGATCTACAAGCGCGCCGTTTTCATATAAAATCAGCTGATGCTCAGAATAGAAAGCGGCATCTCCCTCAAAATTTACCCTTTGAGTATTTTTGAGGATAACCAGATTGCGTCTATAGCAGGCTTCGAGATCCTCACCGATGAGTTGTATAAGAGGTACAATTTTCTCCAGGATCGCCTTTAATACCTCGCTTTCCTTCTCAAGAATCTCCTTCTTCAGCGCATGGATTTGCGGCGCCAAGGGCTGAAGATCTCCGAGAGCGCTATTAATCTCTGCTATGGGCAAAGGCGCTGGATATTTGAGCAGTACATGCTCCGTGCCTTGAGAGATAGGAGGGTCCATTATAATCACTCCAGGACTGGCTTGAATGGCTTGGGTCCGAAGAGTTCTAGCCCGAAGAGCTCGAGCTTTGAGCTTGCATCCTCCTCAGCTGCCTGAATCATGCGGATCAACCCCGGCTCTGAGTTTTTCGAGGCCTCACGGGTTGCCTGGGGGAGATTACGAATAAGATGGCGGATCGTATGATTTTCGCGGGTTTGGCAGCTGCAGCTATTCAGAGTCGTATAATAATAGAGATCAGCCTTTGAGGAAAGGATAAGCGCTGTACTATCCGCGAGCATTATTATCTTTGGCATCTCTTCCTTGAGCCCTGAGAACTTTGCAAAGACTTTACCGCTCTTCATTGTTTGAGTTTGGGGATTTGTGATTTTGGGTTTCAGTTTTCCTGCCATGCTAAATACTATTAGCCCTAAAGCTTATAAGCTTATTGGTATATTAGTGATAATCTGCCATAACATATTAAACCCAGTGAGATGTAGTACACTAGCATGGGCCGCATAGGAGTTTACCTAAGCGATGAATTGGAAGCAAAGCTCAAGGAATACGCGTTAAAGAGTACTGGAAAGTCGAATAAAACCAGCGATATAGCCGCGAAAGCAATAGAGGAGTACTTAGAGCGTCATGCTAAAGATTGATGGTCAATACTTCCGATGAAGTTGAAGCATGCCGAAAGAAAGCAGAGCCGTCTCTGGTTGACTAGATCAATATACCGAAATTGGAAATGCTGCTGTGTTAAGCCGATGGTTTTCGAAGCTTAATGCCTTCCATCTTGCAAAATTCCTCGAAAGGCATAGTCTCCTCATCGCCGCCTTCATCTGTGTTCAGCTTATCTATTTCCTCATCTATTAAGGAATCTATGAATGCGTCAAGATCTCGGATTTCCTTATCCTTTATGATTCCAACCGAAGCCATCTTTTATAAACTCGCGTCATTGATATATATCTGCATCGATCATCGATAGTCAGATCTGCGTTTCTTTATAAATATATTTGTGATATTTATCTCGTTACCATTTACGGTATATTCGGCCCTGACTTTTCCTATCCTCAATCTGTATTCATTAACACGGCCTACAATCTTAACAATATCGCACATGGGGCGCGGAGTGTGAGGATCTCTTTTCAGCTCAAGAATATGATTCGCTATCACTGAAGCAGCATTGGGATTTTTCTTTTTGAGCTTCTTTAGGAATCTCTCAGCTCTTGGATCGATGTTGAGCTTATAGGTCATGGTTCTTCCGGCATGAGGTAAATACCCATACGCATTAATAAACTAGTCCTTCGTGAGCCGAAAGTGTTTATTGATAGCTATTTAAGGATATTTCATAAGGTCTTAATTATCATTTGAGTTCCTCTCATACTCGATCTTAACATGATAGACTCACAAGATGAATAGTTCACGCTTTCCATATCTTCGGATGACCTCCCACATATGGGAGCATTTAGGCCGGGTCTGACCGATAATCAAACCGCCGCCCTTTGTCAACTCTTCAAGCCTTCAGCCTGGCGATAGAGTGCACTCACTCCGCTTCATTTGCTCTTGATGGCCTCATTTGAGAGAGTCCATGGCATCGATCAAATCATCTAGCTTGCTTTCCAGCTCTTCCTTCAGGATGAATACCTGCGATGCCTCCTTAATCGCGGCTATCAAGCCCTCCGAAATAGCCCCTAAGCCGAAAGCGGTTATAGCCTCTGCAGGTGTTATGTGATGCTCATCAGTAATTTCCCATCCTATGCGTTTGCTGATTGTGTTCTCTCCATATCTATGCTGATCCACCAGCGCGCCATTTTCGTATAAAATCAGCTGATGCTCAGAATAGAAAGCAGCATCCCCTTCAAAATTTACCCTTTGAGTATTTTTGAGGATAACCAGATTGCGTCTATAGCAGGCTTCGAGCTCCTCGCCGATGAGTGGTATAAGAGGTACAATTTTCTCCAGGATTGCCTTTAATACCTCGCCTTCCTTCTCAAGAATCTCCCTGTTCAGC
The DNA here is from genome assembly GCA_963803145.1 of Methanotrichaceae archaeon. Classification (GTDB taxonomy): domain Archaea; phylum Halobacteriota; class Methanosarcinia; order Methanotrichales; family Methanotrichaceae; genus CAWBKV01. Next base: position 18,499 of record CAWDLW010000009.1, on the reverse strand, counting down.
TCATGGATTCGTGGCGCCAAGGGCTGAAGATCTCCTAGTGTATTATTAATCTCTGCTATGGGCAAAGGCGCTGGATATTTGGGCAGTACACGATCCGTGCCTTGGGAGATCGGGGAGTCCATGAAAATCACTCCAAGACTGGCTTGGATGGCTTGGGTCCGAAGAGTTCGAGCTTGAGCACTGAGAGCTTTACAAGGGATTTACCGCTCTTGATTGTTTGAGTTTGGGGATTTGTGATTTTGGGTTTAAGTTTTCCTGCCATGATATTTCTTATAGTGCTTTAGGGTATAAATGCTTTACGCATTAAAGTACTAAATACTCAAAGATATTAGGTATAAATACAATGAGGCAACAAAGTGGGCTTTATGGCTAGGATCACCGGTGAAGTATCCGATAGCACTTTGAAGAGACTCAGGCTATACCTGATAGAGACTCAAGGCAGCACTAAGAAAATGGGAGAATTCCTTGAGGAGATCATAAACAAAGAATTGGATCAAAGAGGATACCCTGCCCAGAAAGAGACATGAGATTCTAGCGATTGATCAGTTACAACGACCTATAAGAATAAACGATATTATCAATTTTGCCGGATGAAATGCCAACCCCTATTAGGGCTAAGCCTTTCACAAGGGATAGGCTAGTCGGATTTGGAAAAAGAAAGAGACATTCAATGAAATCGTTAATCGCTTACTTGATGAAGTCGAGGCATGCCGAAAAAAAGCAAAGCCATCTCTGGTTGACTAGATCAATATACCGAAATTGGAAATGCTGCGGTGTTAAGCCGATGGTTTTCGAAGCTTAATGCCTTCCATCTTGCAAAATTCCTCGAAAGGCATAGTCTCCTCATCGCCGCCTTCATCTGTGTTCAGCTCATCTATTTCCTCATCTATTAAGGAATCTATGAAGGCGTCAAGCTCTCGGATTTCCTTATCCTTTATGATTCCAACCGAAGCCATCTTTTATAAACTCGCGTCATTGATATATATCTGCATCGATCATCGATAGTCAGATCTGCGTTTCTTTATAAATATATTTGTGATATTTATCTCGTTACCATTTACGGTATATTCGGCCCTGACTTTTCCTATCCTCAATCTGTATTCATTAACACGGCCTACAATCTTAACAATATCGCACATGGGGCGCGGAGTGTGAGGATTTCTTTTCAGCTCAAGAATATGATTCGCTATCACTGAAGCAGCATTGGGATTTTTCTTTTTGAGCTTCTTTAGGAATCTCTCAGCTCTTGGATCGATGTTGAGCTTATAGGCCATGGTTCTTCCGGCATAAGGTAAATACCCATACGCATTAATAAACTAGTCCTTCGTGAGCCGAAAGTGTTTATTGATAACGATTCATTTTTAGTGAATATACCAGCTTGCTGCGGGGTGCCGCCGTTTGACTTTATTGTACCTAACGAATGAAATTCAATCATAAACCATCATGATTTTCAAGTAGGTGTTGAAGTGCGCCCGAATGAAAATAATCATTGGCTCTATGCTTCTTCCGGGGCTAAAACTAATGGTTTTCCTAGCGCGCTCAATCGCCGCGCGGGCTGCCCCTAACCCCTCGCTGGGGGAAGGTTTTGGAAAGCGCATGCATACGGTTGAAGGGATTAGAATAACGATTCCCTCTATCTGTTATGCCGGAGCCCTAGAGGACTGCACGATACGCCATCGCGGCAAAAGGCTAGGGAACTCAAAGAGCAGGCCCACAACTTGAGTAAAGAGGGCCTTATCTTGGCTAGACATCGAGGGCATGGAGCCTGAGGCTAAGGCTATGCAGGAAAAAATATTATATCAATCTTGCGTTCCAGGGAGATTAGGTATAGGATCGCCCAGCTCTTTAGCCTTTTTTAGGACATCCCTCAGCATTTTATCATCATCTGCTGGCTTGAAAGATTTATTTAAGTCATGTCGCAACTCCTTAAGTTCATAAGTAATTTTTGAAATCTCATCTGGAAGTTTCTGCAATTTGTCATGTGTTTCTTGTTCCTCACTCGTATATACTAATTGTCTTCGATACATCTCGGAACTAATGAAAAATTTATGTCTAAGAACTTTATTTGATCCTGGATACTCTTTGAATTCAACTTCGCCAGAATATTCCCCATTCTTATATTTATTTAAGAATTGATTTGCAACTCCAATTAAGACCGCTACACTCGCGTTTGGAAGTAATATTGGTATCTCAGGATCTACTTGAGAAAACCGAATTGGATTACCTTCCACATCCAGTAATGGTTTATCCCATTTAAGGCTAATATCATAAGCTGTACTACCACCCATGTTGGCAACTCGTAGTTGAAAAAGATTCGTCCTACTATAGGGATCAAGGATTGGATAGGGATATGGGCGTAGAGCATTTTCTTGTCGCTCGAATAGAGTTTGTGTTATCCATGCAGAAATTACTGCTGTAATAACAGCAAGCGAAGCTGCTACGGTATTCCAAACCTCAACTCTACCATAACCAAATATCCAAAGGGGTGCCAGTATAGCTCCTATGGAAATTATAATCGCAGCTAATAACACTGCCCGTATTACCGCCCTTTCCATAGTTGTAGCTTATAACCTTTCCATATTAATACTACACTTGCACTCTGGAGATGGTATAGGATAACGAAAATCTGATTGGCCGGGCTTCTGTTGCGACGGCTTAGGTTAATCTGTTTGAGTCATTCTATTGCCACTTCTTTGTGAGTTATGGACCAGCGATTAAGAATAGGTCTACTATTATGGAAATATCACAATTAAGAAAAATTTGAGTTCTTAGTGATAATATGCCCAAACCCGGACTCGAACCGGGGACATTCAGATCTTCAGTCTGACGCTCTCCCAACTGAGCTACTTGGGCACTAATGGGCTCGACGCGATTCGAACGCATGATCTCCGCCATGTCAAGGCGACGTCATAACCACCTAGACCACGAGCCCGCGAAGCACCTCTCCCTTTTCCTTTTCGAAGATAAAGGCTTCGGTCTGACGAACGCATGCCTTTTTAGTATGCGACATAAATTATAAAAGGTAAATATGCCTATCTAGGTATATATTACCTCCTTATGGTACTCATCAAGTGCCTTTATGGTTATTTTGTCCTTCTTCGCCTTTAGAATTGCATCTGCAGCAGCCTGAGCAGCTTGGACGGTAGTCACATATGGCACATGATAGTCTACCGCGCTGCGCCTGATCTGATAACCATCCTTCACTGATTGCTTCGTCGTCGGTGTATTTATTATCAGCTTGACTTCACCGCGTTTCACATAGTCCAGAATGTTCGGGCTGCCGTTGAAGATCTTATTCACCTTCTCAACAGGTATTCCAGATCTCTTCAGGTATTCTGCAGTGTTATCAGTGGCTATGATCTCAAGCCCGCTATCCGTCAGTTTCTTGGCTGCTACAGCCACAGCTGCCTTATCCTCATCTCTCACAGAGATGAAGACGACTCCCTCTAACGGAAGTGGGTTATCTGCGCTTAGCTCCGCCTTGAAGAAGGCCAGGCCGAGGTTGTAGTCTATCCCCATTACCTCTCCCGTAGAGCGCATCTCAGGTCCCAGGAGAACATCGGCACCTGGAAGCTTATCAAAGGGCAGAAGCACCTCTTTAACGGAGACATAGGGTGTTTTTGGCTCCTCCGTATAGCCCTGCTCCTTCAGAGAATGACCAATCATTACGCTTGCAGCGATCTTAGCTAGGGGCAGGCCAACTGCCTTTGAGACGAAGGGTATAGTCCTGCTTGATCTCGGATTAGCCTCAAGGACATAGACCACGCCGTCCTTGTAGGCCAATTGCAAATTCACTATTCCCTTTACCTGCAGTCCCAGGGCAATCCTCCTAACATAATCACGCACGACCTCCAGAACCACGTTCGGAAGCGTCTGTGGAGGAATCATGCAGGCGCTATCACCTGAATGGATTCCAGCCTCCTCTATGTGCTCCATTATAGCGCCTATGAGGACATCCTTGCCGTCACATACTGCGTCCACATCGATTTCAACAGCATTCTGCAGGAAATCGTCTATGAGCACAGGATGCTCGTGCGATACGCGCACTGCCTCGCGCATGTATGTCTCAAGACCTGCCTCATCGTAGACAATTTCCATCGCTCTTCCGCCTAAGACATAGCTCGGTCTCACAAGGACAGGGTAAGTTATCCTGGCAGCCACTACCTTTGCTTCATCAGGCGAAAAGGCGATACCTGCCTCTGGCTGGGATATGTTCAGCTTCTTCATGAGCACATTAAACCTTTCTCTATCCTCAGCGAGGTCTATGTTATCGGGCGAGGTTCCAAGGATCTTTGTATCAAGGCCACGGCGGGCGATCTCTTTTTCGAGAGGTATCGCCAGATTTATGGCCGTCTGGCCTCCGAACTGAACCATCACTCCATAAGGCCGTTCTTTCTCGATTATGTTCATGACGTCTTCGAGGGTTACCGGCTCGAAAAAGAGCTTGTCAGAGGTGTCGTAATCCGTAGAGACTGTTTCAGGATTGTTGTTGACGATCTGCGCCTCTATCCCCTGATCACGGAGGGCTTTGATCGCATGAACTGTGCAGTAATCGAATTCTATTCCCTGGCCGATCCTGATGGGCCCAGATCCAAGTATCAGGACCTTTTTGTTATTGGTTGGATTCAGCTCGCACTCGGTATCATATGAGGAATAGTAATAAGGCGTCTTAGCCGCGAACTCGGCTGCGCACGTATCCACCATCTTGTATGTTGGGATGATGCACTGTGCAATCCTATAATCAGTTACCTCTTCCCGAGTCTTTCCTGTGAGCTTTGCTATGCGCTCGTCAGTGAAGCCCATGCGTTTGGCTTTGCACAGCGTATCGGGATTCAGGCCATCTCTTCTGACCTCATCCTCCATAGCTATGATATTCTCGATTCTGTAGATGAAATAGGGTCCGATAGATGTGAGCCTGACAATTTCATCAGGACTCATTCCACGACGGAGTGCCTCGTAAATCGTAAATAGCCGTTCATCAGTCGGATGCTTCAGAAGCTCAACGATCTCCTCATCGGTCCATGTAGTATATTTGCCGGCATATCCGAACTCCTTGTCAATATCAAGGGATCGGATGGCTTTCATCAGAGCCTCCTCGTAGCTGCGGCCGATTGCCATGACCTCGCCTGTGGATTTCATGGCCGTAGTCAGATTCTTATCAGCCTTGACGAACTTATCGAAAGGCCACCTGGGAATCTTTATGACAACGTAATCTACAGTCGGCTCAAACGATGCAGGCGTCTCCTTTGTAACATCGTTTCTGATCTCATCAAGGGTCATTCCGATGGCAATCTTGGCGGTCACACGGGCTATTGGATAGCCGGTCGCCTTTGAGGCCAGTGCAGATGATCGAGAGACTCTTGGGTTGACCTCTATAACCCTGTAATCTCCCTCCTTGACAGCGAACTGAATATTGCAGCCGCCTTCGATGCCCAAGGCGCGGATGATGTTTATGGCGGCACTTCTGAGCATCTGTATTTCTTGATCTGAAAGGGTTTGTATGGGTGTGACGACAATGGACTCGCCTGTATGTATGCCCATGGGGTCCATGTTCTCCATGTTGCAGATGGTGATACAGGTGTTATTCGAATCCCTCATCACCTCGTACTCGAGCTCAATCCAGCCCTCGACGCTCTCCTCAAGGAGCACCTGGTGGATCCTCGATCTCTTGAGTCCAAGATCGCATATTTTGATAAGCTCCTCACGTGTGTGAGCTATTCCTCCGCCAGTTCCGCCTAGCGTGTATGCGGGCCTTACGACCAGAGGGAGTCCAAGCTCCACTATAGCGGCCATTGCCTCATCCATCGAGTTTACTGCTACGCTTCTTGGAACAGGCTCTCCAACTCTTTGCATAGCCTTTTTGAATAAATCCCTGTCCTCAGCTTCCCTGATGGATTTCACTGAGGTGCCGAGAACTTCCACATTGTACTTCTCCAGGATGCCCATCTCTGCAAGTTCGCTTGTTATGTTGAGGCCGGTCTGGCCGCCGATGCCTGCAATTATCCCGTCAGGCCTCTCTCTTTCTATGATCTTTGCAACTATCTCAGGAACAAGGGGCTCGATATAGACCTTCTCAGCCATATCCGGGTCTGTCATAATTGTCGCTGGATTGGAGTTGACAAGGACGACCTCTATTCCCTCCTCACGGAGAGATTTACACGCCTGTGAGCCTGAGAAGTCGAACTCTGCTGCCTGCCCTATAAGAATTGGGCCAGATCCTATGAGAAGAACCTTGTGAATATCGGTGCGCTTTGGCATCAATATCCCCTCCCGCTCACAGAGATTTTAGGCTTCATAATTCTTGAAACTGCGCTGAAAAACGGATCCTCGGTACAGAGGGGGCCAGGGTGGGCCTCAGGGTGGTACTGTACGGCTAAGACATTTAGATAATCACTCTTTATTCCCTCTACGGTGTTGTCGTTGGCATTGAATTGAGTGATCTCAATATCAGTCCCATCCACTGAACTCGGGACTACTGCGAAGTTGTGATTTTGAGACGTGATATAGACGATTTTTTTGGCAATATCCTTCACAGGCTGGTTGCCTCCATGGTGGCCAAACTTAAGTTTGAAGGTCTTCGCGCCCAATGCTAACGAGATAATCTGGTGACCAAGGCATATTCCAAAGATAGGAACTTGTCCAGCAAAATGTTTGACTGCATCAATTGCCTCATAAGCCCTCTCGGGGTCTCCAGGGCCGTTAGAGAGGAAGAGAGCATCGGGCTCTATTGCCTCGATATCCGATATGCCGGCATGTGCAGGCAGGACGTGAATATCGAATCCTCTGGCTGTTAGACTGTTCAATATATGTCGCTTGATCCCCAGATCGATCATGGCAACACGAGGGCCACTTCCCTTTATGCGATATGGGCCCTCGCATGTGACATCACCCAACAAATCCTGCGCGGAAATATCCGGCTGAGCGCGGGCCATCTCAACGACATCTATTCCAGATATATCCTTCTTCTCGCCTACGGCAAGCGTTGCCCTCATACATCCTTGTACTCTGACCTTGAGTGTGAGCATTCTTGTGTCTATTCCACATATTCCAGGCTTGCCTTCTTCTATGAGAAACTGATTTATTGTTCTTGATGAGCGATGATGCGTAGGGCGATCCCATATCTCCCTGCAGACCATTGCCTTTGGCCACATCTTATTTGATTGGAAATTATCGCCGCTCACACCGTAGTTGCCTTGAAGGGGATATGTGAACATGAGCATCTGGCCGTGATATGAGGGGTCCGTTAGAGCCTCCTCATAGCCGGACATGATCGTTGTGAATACCAGCTCCCCAGAGACAATGCCGGGCGCGCCAAAACCGGTTCCTTCCACCTTTGTGCCGTCTTCTAACCCTAGGACCCCAATCATAGTATCGGCAACACAAGTAGCTAAGTCACCTAAAAACGTTTCGATAGCAAATACGGTCAATCAAATATCATCACCTATTTTAAGCTTGAGTTCAAATGCAACTCGCATGGAAGTTTCAGTTGAATTAACCCGAAGCCCGCAGTTCAGACAGATCTATGCCATAGGCGCGATAGGCGGACATAGCCCATACGATTTTAGAATTGCATTCTACAACGATTCACCGAAGACTATAGCGGAGGGAGGGAACCAGATGACTGTCATGGAGAGGAAGATTGAGGCGGAGATCATACTATCTCCCCTGGCAGCAAAGGAACTCGCGACTTGGCTTCATGCCCATATACAGGATTATGAGAAGCTTTTCGGCGAGATAAAAAAGCCCGGAGCGCGGTCTTCCGCAGGCGCAACAGTTCAGGCGAGCGAATCAACAAATATCCAGGGCTATATGTGAGGTTTCAATGAACACCAAAGAAAAAGTCTTGCTCCACAAGGGCATAGATAAGGTCAGACGGATGCAGTATGAGGAGGCCGCTGAGATCTTTGATCGCGTTATAGCAATAAGCCCCGATATCCCTGAGGCCTGGAATAATCGCGGTGTTGCTCTATTCCAGTTGGGCAGAATCGATGAGGCGATCGAAAGCTATAGCAGGTCCCTAAGCCTTGATCCTAATAACCTAGAAGCCTTAAGGAATAAGGGCGTTTTGCTCCTGAGCACTGGAAGGCTTGATGAGGCGTTAGAATGCTATGAAAATGTGCTGCGGTTAGGAGGAGAGCCTGGGGATATGGAATCAAAGGCAACAGCTCTCGTAGGTATGGGTAGAATTCAAGAGGCCCTTGATTGCATGCTTCTGGCTGTCAAGGCCCAACCTATACAGCGTTTTGAGGACGAGATAGAAACCTTGAGGCAGATGATTGAGCCCAGTGAAGGCCTTACTCAGTAGACGTTATTACTAACGCTGGAGATATTACTAATACTATTAGGGCCAAAATACTCAGGAGAGGTGTTCCTGTTGAAGGGGTTCGTTATGATCAACGTTGAGCCAGGCACCGAGAAATCGGTCCATGATTCACTGATGAAGATCAAGGGCATTCGTGAGGTCGTCCCGGTCTATGGCGAGCGTGATTTCATAGCCATAGCAGACGTAGAAAGCATATCCGACCTCAACAGGGCAGTGCTCGAGATCAGAGAAATCAATGGAGTAACGTATACTCAAACCATCCTAGGGATGGAGCTGAAGTTCTAATCAGATGGATAGTAAGATCTCCGCAGGCTCGGGCGCTACAGGCTCAAGCGCTCTGGTACCATTATATCTCTTTGTTTTGCGGTGGTTCTTGGATTCTCGTTAGTGCGCCCATCTTTCCACTTTAATGACCTAATTTGCATTAATACTGGTAAGACGAAGCCATGTGAGATCATTAAGTGGCGCCGTCTATTTCGCCCACAGCCTCAACTACACTTTGCCATTTATGGCAATAATATATTCTGTCGGCATACTTTTCGATCTCAGCGCCATTTATGCTCCATGGCTGCACAAATAAAATCCCATGTCGATTAGGGTCGCTCTTAACAAATTCCACTATATTTAAATCAAAGTCATCGATCAGCACATCTGAGGGTATTGCATGCTTAGTGCCTGTTCTTGCGTGATAGTACTCTTTTAGGTATGGGAAATATGCGTTCAGCCATTGTTTTGTAGCCTTTTCCGTTTCAGGTCGTCTGGCCGTAACAACACATACACAATGATTAGCGAGCTGTCTTAGTGCGATTTGCGAACCTTCAATCACTGATAATCCCATCACATATTCAGGATTGGTCAAAAGCTCGGATATCTCTGACCATATGTCTCTTCCCCCAAATATCCAATGGGCGCAGTTGACATCGTTTTTGGAGTATCTTAGTCCATATTTTTCTTCGATTTTCTTCAAGGCTGCTCCAACTTGATCAGCCAGAACGCCATCAATATCCACGGCGATTTTCAACTTATGCCTCCATCGGGTTTCTTGGACCACCATTTTTGGGCTTACTGATATATCCAGGATTCATGGTCAACATCGATAATCCCATGTCCTATTCAATCTTACCTGCTCTTTAATCCTATGGAATTGCACTCGGAATATTAGATAAAGGAAATCTGCAAAGAATATGAATCTTGAAAATTTGTATAAAATGTATAGCATCTTAGGAGTATGGATGTTTGTTAGCCGACCATCTATCTCCGGATTAGCGGGCCGGTCTATTTCTGAGATATAGAAGCTCTAGCGATGAAAGATATATTGGGGTATTTATACGTTGATTGTAAAATCAATGGAATCTTGGCTGACTCTTTGATCAGAGATAATCTTTTTCTACTAGTATTATTACTATATAGCATATGGGTAAATTTACAGCCGTTGTTCTGGATATCCTGAAGGCAGCCGCAATGCAGATCTCGATTTGGCAATGGGAAATGCAAATGATCGCCAACTATGGCCTTGATTGGGGTTACAAGGAACCCTGGGAGCGGCCTTGGTAGGAATAAGTCCCATTTATTCCTCTTAGTTTTCCTAAGCTCTTAGGAATACTGCTAAAAAATTAAGTGATAATGGAACCCATCCCAAAAGCTGGCATGCTTATCTAACCTGAGATTCTGTGAAATTTACTAGTATCTACCAGTCTTATCCTCGCGAAGCGTAGAGAAGATGAAATAGAAAGACTCCTGATTTCAGCAATGCTCTTTTCTACTTATAGCAAAAAGTAGATATCCTTATTGTTATGATTGATGTATTGCGAAGGGATAGCCCTCCTACAATCCGCTCATCGCGGATTACACCCCTTCGCAGTAATAATACATATTCAGGGTTATAATCTAGCTGGGCTATTTATCAATCTCTAAGCAATCAAAACAGTGCAGGGAAAAGATATATTTGAGAGCCGGCTTACCAACCCTTATGAGACCAATACTCTCTGTGGTTATATCGCTTTTTCTTCTTGCATCTGTCACATGCGCAATGGATTTCAACAGCATGCCAAAATACGTGAACCTTTATAACAGTAAAATCGAGTACGCTTCGCCTATTATAAGAAATCTGGTGGGAAATGAAAATGTAGACTTAACCATAGCTCTGAAAAACGGGAACAGTCTGAGGTGGGGTATGGAGATGGAGAATGCTGTGATAGTCAGGTCTGCATATGGTGGTCTTCAAAATCCGACAATAGCTGTATATGCCACCGAAGATGCAATAAATAATGTTCTTGCTGCTAGTGATCCTATAGAAGCCTATAAGGAGGCCGAGAAATCCGGTCAGATAAGAGTAGATTGCAAGACCATAACATCACAGATTAAAGTAGCTGCAGTGCTCTCAGCCGGTGAAGCAATCAAGCCTTTCCTAGGCGCGTTAAGATCTTAATATCTTTCATAAGACCTGTTCTAATTTTTCAGGATTTATTGTATTATCTTCAACCAATGGTTAAGAACCTTAAGTTGATTGGTTTGAATATATCAAACGACCGGGCAGGGCTATAGGATCTATATTGCGAAGACACGCCCATTCTGTTCAAATGTTTTTCCAGGATTCCTTTGCCTTTCATATGGCACTAACTTTCTATTACATTCAGTACAGCGATTGTCAGCAGACACGATATAGCATCTTCCGCAAGATGGGCAATAACTTCTTTTCATTCATCCCCTCCAATAAACATAGGACTTAAGATTTAGAATATCCAATAAATAATTTACGTGTATTCGAATTCTAACCCCAAATAAGAATGATAGAACACCTATTTTTAGTAACAGATGCTGTAGATGCTTTCGGCTAACATGGTCTATCCAGAGAGCGGTTACAATAATCGAAAGAGATAAATCTATAAATTGAACCTTAACTCCGATTTTTAGGGAATAAGTCTAGTTTAAGTGATTCTTCAAGCCTTTCTATTTCCTTAGGTATATCGGATATAATATTACCGGTATCTATTTTTACCATATATATCTTACTGAATTCAAGAAGTAAATCCTTGGGTGAATATCTATCAAGGATTTCAGCCTTTTTAAGCATAATCTCCAATTTCGAGTAAGCAAATAGTGATAAAAAAGATACAAAGATGTGACCAAATACGGTATCATTATCCTGGAGATACAATCTATCTGCTTCTAAGATATTTTTGTAGGAATCGAATAATTTTTCAATTCGATCTCTACTTTTATACAACTGAAATATTTCTTCATCATCTCGATCTAAATTAGATAAAATAATAATCTTGCCTGCCTTCTCTAAATTTTGTTTTAGCTTTTGAGGGTCCTTTTTATTTTTGTCTATCAATCTATAAATTGTCTTAGTTTCCTCTAATGATAAGTCCTGATCTTCAAATAGGTAAATAAATAGGCTCTCGACTTCTGTTCTCCCGTATTTTATTAGGCGTTCGTGATAAAAGAAATGTCCAACCAGTTTTATGTCAACTTTATAATAATCGCTTGAACGTCTTGCTGGCAGTACAAAATTCATCTTCTTCTCTAGCAAAAATCCAATTACATCACTTGAAAAGAATCCTCTATCAATAACTAACGTTTTGTCGGTTGTATCAATTTCCAACAAACTGTTATAAAGACTCTTAATATCACGGACACTGCCGGGAATCAACCTTATCATAGTTGGCAAACCTGTATCAATCGAGCAAAATAATGCCAAGTTGACTTGCGGAATGTAGATTTTGTCCTTATTATATCCGTATTCTGCGAAATTTAAGGATGAATTAGTCAATATCACGCTTAAATCATAAATCAGATCTTTATCACTTTTGGATAAAGATCTAAATACCTCATTCTGAGATTGCCGGTTTAAACCAACGACCTTTAGAATCCTGCTCAAATTCTTAGGATCTAAATTGGGATTTAAGTTATGAATATCATATAGTTTTTCCCATAGTGATTGAACTCTCTTAAGTGGAGTGTAACCAATAGTACGTACCAAAGCTAAAGCATATACTTCCTTCCATACATCTTTAAATGATCGCTCAAGGAGGACTCTTAGATCATAAGCTAAAAAATCAAGAAGTACAGAGTTGCCATATTCTTTTATAGATGTAATTCTCTTACAACTCAACGATCTTTTCGTGGCTTCAACTAATCCTTTTATGGGATCAAGCTTTCCTAAATAATTCGACTTTTTTCGCCTTTTCTTAAGCTTTTTATCCCAAAACGTTGTTGAAGAATATACATAATAATTACTATTAATATACTTAATCTCTAATCCTTTTATGCCTTTACTTCGTTCATCCTTTAACCACTGCTTTACCCAATCTTCCATGTATACAGTATTAGGGGATAACTATTATTTATAAGAAACGCCTAAAAATCGTTACCTTCCAATAATTTAAGGAAAAAATAGTTATTCCCTAAATTGCGGAGTTAAGGTTATAAATACTTTCTCTGATTGCAAAGGCATAGGTCGGCGCATCAGATTTTACTTTGTAATTTTCGTTATTCCGTAGCCACATTGACCGATATCAGGTGTGATAGTTCGTCCATGCTTATAGTTTATGGAATGAACGGTCAATTTGAATACGTGCTAGCTCGATTTTGAGCTATTTTTGCAAGTTGTATATTTTGCTACATCCAACTGCCAGGCTGAATAAGTGCAATTGGGAAATAGTTCTATGACAGTTATCCTGAGAAAAGATTAGAGCTTGAAGACGGGTAGTCTACCATAATTGAGTTGATGAATCCCTTCGCGTCCTTCGCGGCTTCGCGCGACCATTCTCATTTTCAAGCGAAGCCGCAAAATACAATGATTTCTGTATTCATCAACGCAACATAGGTAGACTACCTGATTTAGATCAATGTTAGAGCCCGCTGTAGGCGTCAAAAATTATTTTTCCCATAATAGCAATGATATTCTCAAATGCTTCATCTCAACAAGCCCGCTTTGCGTGTGCTCGGCATAGCAGAGAGCTTTGTGCGTGCGATGCCTGTATCTCGTTTGGCCGGCGTGGTCATGCGGGCCGACCTCAGAATCGATGGATTAGCTCTAGCAAGCGCAACAGTTGGTGGCGATGATGCTACTCGCGCTGTTCTAAATATATATGAGGAACTTGATCGCGCAGACGTGAATGCAATCCTCTTGAGTGGCGCTGTGATAAGCTGGTTCAACATCATAGACCTTCAGGAGGTCTTCGAAAGAACAGAGAAGCCTGTGATCTGCCTGACATATGAGGAGTCACCAGGTCTTGAGAAATATATCCGGGAGTATTTCCCTGATATGAATGAGAAGCTCAGAAGCTACGAACGACTGGGGTCTCGCCAGCAAATAATGCTAAAGACTGGCTACGAGGTCTATGTGCGAACTCTCGGCATCCGTTCTGAAGATGCCAGGGTTCTGATCAATAAGTTCACCTTTGATGGCAGAATTCCCGAGCCTGTGCGCGTGGCTCGATTGGTTGCCAGGGCAGCGCTTCATGAGAACGAGAAATAATGGCCCGGTATGCTATAACGTTGAAAATAGCGAGCATAATCTCAAATCATCGTATGCTCTTCAACCTTATTTCATACGTTTTCCAAAACATTCCCCCGAAGAGGGGCCAGGGGCAGCCTGCGCGGCGACTGAGCGCGCCCCGTTAACCATTAGCGCGCGAGATCCACAGACGCGCGGCACCCCAGAAAGTTAGCAGTTTGTTTTTGCATACTGCTGCAATGAGTTCCTCAGGCTAACAGCAATTACATCACTTACGGATTCCGCCTGCGGATAGCGGCTTGAAAAAATAACACCCTCACCCCTCTTCGGGGAAAGTTTCTGGAAACATAGGCGATATAGTTGATGAGGACAAAATGAACAATTTCTTAATTTGAAGAGGATATCCATCTATAATTATATACAAATCAGCAATATTAAACGAGTGAGGAGAGTAAGCCCCCTTCTGTTTCGGCGGCATTTAGCTTAGCGCCATACCCGAGCTTGGCTGGACAACCAAACTATTTTGCTCTATTTTGGCTTGCACCCACAGGGTTTCGCCGTTTCATCCGCTTTCGACGTGACCTCAGCCTTGCAGCATCATCGCATTAGCGTCGAGCGGTATCGTTTCTGTGCCAGAGCCGGAGCTCTCGCCCCACATCCGTTGGGATGTCTGTGCGTCCAGAGGTGGGGGGACTTTCCACACCGACCTCAAAAGGCCAGCGGCGGCCGCCCTTCCTCTCTCGTCTGCTGCTACTTTGTTTCACGATATTTATAGATATGGGGTGTATGGGCCAAGAAAACCCCGGCCTAAATGCCGGGGAGAAAGTCACAATGCCTTCGCCGGGGCCAAAGCTATATTCCTTATATGCCCTGCTATAAAGGATGGCCAGAGATCAGAGAGATCATTACTACTGGAAGGCAAAGGAAGAGGGCTACCGCGCACGCTCTGCTTATAAGCTGCTGCAAATAAACCAAAGGTTCCATCTAATCAAAAAGGGAGACTCTGTCGTCGATCTTGGCGCGGCTCCCGGCGGCTGGCTGCAGGTTGCCCAGCAGCTATCAGGCGGGAAGATTGTGGGAGTTGATCTGGTGAAGATAGAGCCAATTCCCGGCGTGATCACCTTCAAGGCGGACATAACTGAAGAATCAACCGTTAATCTGACAAAAGATGCTATCGGCGGCAGCGCAGATGTGGTAATCTGCGATGCAGCTCCCAATTTATCAGGCACTTGGGACGTAGATCATGCCCGATCCATAGATCTGGCAAGATCTGCTCTAATGATTGCGAAAAAACTCCTGAAACCGGGAGGCAGCTTCCTGGTAAAGGTTTTTCAGGGCGATATGTTCAATGATTATCTCAGGGACGTCAGGCATGAATTCTCTCGCGTACAGGCACACTCGCCGCTTGCATCCAGAAAAGAGAGCGCTGAGATATATATTATCGCCAAGAAGCTTCTGTCTGCGCCAGTACGCATAGGCGATGTTCGCGATGTTCAGATAGAATCTGTTGGAAAATCAGGCGATGGAATAGCAATAGTTGATGGCTTTGCCGTGATTGTCAAGAGCGCTAAGCTAGGTGAAAAACTTCGTATAAAGATAAGTGCTGTAAAGCAGAACTTCGCCTTTGCAAATATCCTTGATAGAAAGGATTAATAACCTATTAAAGAAAACTAAAGTGATTGGGTGACGGTATGGAAGATAATGCGGTGGTCTTTATAGGCGATAAGCCTGTCATGAATTACGTGCTAGCGGTTCTAACTCAGTTCAATAAAACAGTGGGCACAGTTACTTTGAAGGCAAGGGGCAGGTCCATCTCACGCGCCGTAGATACGGCAGAGATCACCAGAAACAGATTCATGCCCAACCTGATGATACAAGGGATAACTATAGGGACCGAGAGCATTCCGGATGATCAGGGCAGGAACATCAACGTATCCTCAATGGAGATTGTGCTGATGAAGCAGTGATCCCGCCTCGCTTTGTATCGCTTCCTACTGAAGCCATAATATCTTTTCTTTGTTTCTGTAACATCAGTAGCATAAATCAGTAGCATAAAGCCGGTCTTATTATTATATACTCAAACACGTGCTCTCCATTCGCCTACAGGAACAATTTTAAATGTGAAAATCTTATTCGCATACTGTGACGGCATTCAAGGCTTACGATATTAGAGGTATCTATGGCACGGAGATCACTGAAGATTTAGTCAGGCGAGTAGGCGCATCCTTTGGTTCTTATGCAGATGGTAGTCCCATATCGCTTGGAAGGGATACACGGAATAGCAGCCCATCTCTTGAGAAGGCATTTTTGGAGGGCGCTCTTAGTACAGGCTGTGAAGTCTACAGTTACGGGATAATCCCAATTGCCGTTCTAAGTTATGTCACCTGTGCGAGATCGCTCAAGGCAGCGGCCTATATCTCTGCCTCTCATAATCCCCCGGAGTACAATGGAGTCAGGTTCAGGACTGGCGATGGCTACGGCATGCTCTATAAAGAGACAGAGATGATGAAGTTCTATAACGAGGGCAACTTTAGGTCGGGCGAAGGGCACTTGGTTGAACTGCGATCTGAAGATGCTATTGCCAGATACTCGGATTATGTCTCTGAGAAGCTGAATATCAAGCGCCCTCTGAAAATTGTTCTGGATATGGGCAACGGCTCGGCCTGTACTATGAGACCTCTCTACAATAGCATGGGCTTTGACTCTCAAGTTCTCAATGGCGAAATGGATGGCAAATTTCCTGGCCGCGGGCCGGCTCGACAGAGGAATCGCTTAAGCGCGCATCAGAGTTAGTTAGAAGCAGCAGGGCGAATTACGGCGTAGGCTTTGATCCTGATGCTGATCGCGGTATAGTTATCGATGATCTTGGCCGCATAGTCCCGCCGGAGAAGGTGGCCATAATTCTCGCCAGAAGGCGGTATCATTCGGGTGATCTCGTAATCGCCGGATTCGACTGCTCAATGATCATCGAGCGGCAGCTTGAGCCTGATGGCATAAGAGTAAAGCGCGAACGTGTAGGTGACGTCTTCGTCGCCAATACTGTAAAGAACTCAGGCGCTGTCCTGGGCGTTGAACGCAGCGGTCATTTTTTCCTCCCCGAGTTTCAGTATTCTGACGATCCATTCGTAATGAGCCTGGCTATTGGAGAGATACTCGCAGAAGATAAAAAGCTCTCTGAGCTCGCAGATGAGATACCAGATTATCCTTATGTGCAGAAGAGCATCAGGCTAAAGGAGGACCCGGCGGGCGTGATGCTCAATCTAAAAGAGCAGCTTGCGGATATGAACCCGGATACTCTTGATGGCCTCAAGATCACCACAGACATCTACAGTGTTCTTATCAGGCCCTCAAATACAGAGCCATTGCTGAGGTTGTACATAGAGACAACTGGCGATGATCTTAAGGAGCTCGCAAATCGTTTTGAGCGTATTATAAAGGGGGCAATGAAGGCATAATCTGCAAACCTATTTTAATGTCATCCTCCTTTTATCATCTATAAACAAATGGGCTGAACTAGTTTGAGCTATGAAGATGTCTGCGTTCTGATACCGACCCTCAACGAGGAGGAATCCATAGGGTCGGTCATAAAGGAGTTCAAGGACCTGGGCTTTGAGAACATCCTTGTGATTGATGGTCACAGTACTGATGAGACTGTATCCAGGACTGAGGCGGCTGGCGCTCGCGTGATCATCCAATCTGGAAAGGGCAAAGGCCAAGCGCTCAAAGAGGTGTTCAACCTCATCGAGGATAAATATATTTTATTAATCGATGGCGATAGAACTTATCTTCCCTCTGAGGCCGATAATCTCCTTGAGCCAGTCATGAATGGCAGAGCAGATCATGTCGTAGGCAACAGGTTCGGATGCCTGAGTGGCGGCGCCCTTAAGCGTCTCAACCTTGTAGGAAATAAGCTAATCAACCGCTTCTTTGTCTCAATATATGGCATACCGCTCGAAGATATCCTCTCAGGATACAGGGCATTCACATCCGATAGCGTGCGTATGCTTGATCTCTCGACGCCTGGCTTTGAGATAGAATCGGAGATGACAATCGAGAGCGTTAAGAAGGGTTTGCGCATAATCGAGGTGCCTATAACCTACCTCCCCAGAGCAGAGGGCACGCACACAAAGCTCAGACCCATAAGAGATGGCCCAAAGATCGTTCTCACGATATATCGCATGGCGAAAACTCACAATCCTATGATCTATTTTGGTCTGATAGGTTCACTCTTCGGAATGGCAGGCTTCTTGACGGGCCTTTATGTCGTGAGGGATTGGCTCAATGGCAGAATAGAACATATACCCCTGACGATCCTCACTGCGATATTGATAATAGTAGGCTTCCAACTGTTTCTTATAGGAATCCTCGGGGATGTCATGGCATCTCTGCATAGAGAATCAATGCGTGAATTCTATAGGCGCAAAAGATAATCGGAAAGCCTTTTTGATTTTACGCGATGATCATCGCGTAAAATCAAAAGGTTTTCTACCTTCAGAACTCAAGTCTGCAATCGTTCATTGCTTCGACGAGGTAAGCTTTCCCTGGTTGCAGAGTCTCGTTCTCCCCAAGATGGCTCCAATCGATCCCATCATACTCCCAGACGAATGCCGAGATAATGCCCTTCTCAACAGCATCGGGGTACCTGTTTCTCCTGTGCTCTGCGTTCACTGTGATATTTCTTATATCCATAGTTCTGTTTATAGGCAGACCTA
>CAWDLW010000008.1:0-564943 GCA_963803145.1 Methanotrichaceae archaeon | reverse complement strand
AGGATGCTTTTTGGGATCAGGCCCTGCGATCTCAAAGCTATCTCAATACTCGATAGAATATTCGGCTCCGAGCCGCAGGATATTGCGTATTTGGAAAAAAGAAGATCTACAATTGTGGTGGCGCTCAACTGCATCAATCCAGATGAGAAGTGTTTATGTGCAAAGCTGGGGTCAGGCCCCGAATGCAAAGAGGGCTATGACCTGCTTATGACTGAACTTCCCTCGGGCTATCTGATCGAGACTGGATCGCCTGCGGGCATGTTGATATTGAAGGATTATCCCCAGTTCTTTCACCAGCCTGAAGAATCTCAGATATCTGAAAAGCGTAAGCTGGTGGATGATGCCAAAAGAGTTGCTGAATCAAGGGAACAGACCCTTGAGGGGATACGCAAGGCTATAAAGAATGCCGATTGGGTCGCCATTGGCAGGCAGTGCCTGAGCTGTGGGGGCTGTACATTTATCTGCCCCGTTTGCCATTGCTTTAATATTTAATGTCGGCGTGCCAGATGGCGAGCGCGTAGATGCCGCGACTCCTGCATTTTCTCTGGGTTCTCAAGAATGGCTGGCGGTGCTAACCCCAGAAGGAGCCAGGGAGAGAGGATGCAGAACTGGTTCATGGACAAGTTTGAGTATTTGCCCGAGAACATAGGCATGGTAGGCTGTGTTGGATGCGGCAGATGTGGCATTGTATGCCTCGCAGAGATCGATAGATGGAACCTGGAGGTATCAAGGTGAGCGAATACATTCCAATGCAGGCAGAGATCGTGGATATAGATATCGAGTCGCCGAACACATACCTCATCTCGCTCAAGCTATTGGACGAGGGTGCAGAGTTCCGCTATAAGCCCGGCCAGTTCGCTATGGTCTCCGTATTTGGCCTGGGCGAATGTCCCATATCGATAACCTCCTCGCCTACCCGGAAAACACTGCAGCTCTGCATAAGACGCGCAGGAAAATCACCAGCGGAATAATGGATTGTCTTGTCGGAGACATATTAGGCATAAGAGGACCATGTGGCAACGGCTTTCCGCTCGAAAGCATGAAGAAGGATATAGTGATAGCCGGAGGAGGCTCCGGCTTTGCCACATTGCGCTCGTTGGTCAACTACATTGTAGACAAGCGTGAAGAGTTCGGCAAGGTTGCCGTTGCGTATGGAGCGCGGACTCGCCAGGACCTCTACTTCATGCAGGAGTATAAGAGCTGGCAGCAGGCTGGAGTCGAGGTTGGGATAACAGTAGATATCGGCGATGAATCCTGGAAGGGGAATGTTGGGCTTGTAACATCGCTGATAGACAGGTTTGAGCTTCCCCCGGCTCTGCGGCGATATGTGGGCCGCCGATCATGATTAATGCCGTTGCGAAAAAACTGATGGAACGCGGTTTCAACCATTCAGATATCTATGTCTCAATGGAGAGGCACATGAAGTGCGGCCTTGGCAAATGCGAGCACTGCATGATAGGACCATATCACGCGTGCCGGGATGGACCTGTGTTCAGCTATGATAAGGTGAAGGCTGTTATCTGATTGGCCTGCCACCATATAATTGCAATAGTTATCATTATAACTACATAGAGCGGGTATATATCCACGCATATTCCTGGTCTAACCAACACAGTCTAAATAAATAGTAGGGCTATATGGAGAGGCCATGATTTACAGACCGCTCGCCATAATTCTAATTTTCTGCTTGTTAGGATCGCTAAGATCATATGAGATCTATCCTTCAGGCGTAATTAAGACATACATTCCTCCGATATCCTAAGACATGATTCCATGCAGGCTTCAAGTGCTACTTGGATGATCGACCACTTCTCCTCGGGGGAGATTTTGGAGTTGCAAGACAACGTTTCAGAATGGCATCATAAACGGAACTAAAAAATTATTTAGGACAAGCTGTAAGCAAAAAACGACTGCCATCTCTGCCTAATAAACCACACGTTTATGCAGTTATACCTCCCTTCCTATCTCAGGCTTTATCTCGTAAACATCAATCGTACGATGGATCGTGAACGTGTCATGACCCTGTTCGTACCTCTTCAGCAGAGAATTTCCAACATCCTTAGGCAGATATATCTCATGGTTCCCAAGCATTAACATAAAGGATTTTTTATTTGGGTCCAGTATCATGCCCCCATACTTACCGCTAATACTCTCCCCTACCTTCAGAATCCTTGTCGCCATAACATCACCTTCAATAATTATATTAACATATTTCGACTACTTCTAAATTGCGGTCAGGATGAATTTTCTATTTGTGTTAATGCTAAAGGCTGCGGGAAAACTATTAATGCTTTAATGGTTCTGGGAAGGTCAATAGAGGTATAGCTAAAGGTGTAGTTAAAATGCCTTTTCACGTTATGATCATCCCCACTCTGGGCTGCCCTTCTCATTGTAGTTACTGCTGGAGTTCTGAGGAACGATCTCCTATAATGAGCATTGATACGATTAACGAAGTTGTAGAATGGCTCAAGGATTTCAGGAATGATTCAGTTACATTTACGTTTCACGGCGGCGAACCTCTCCTTGCAGGTGCAGATTTCTATCGCAAAGCTTTACCGCTGCTGTCTGAGAATTTAAGCCATCTAAAGCCCGCTTTTGCATTGCAAACCAATCTTTGGAGGCTCACACCAGAGCTGGCGGAGGTTCTTGCGGAGCATGATATTCCTATCGGTTCCAGCTTGGACGGACCACAGGAGCTTAATGATCTACAGAGAGGAAAAGGATATTACGAAAAGACCATGCGGGGCTATGAAATTGCAAAAGCCCACGGCCTCAGGGTACAATTCATCTGCACATTTACATCACAGTCTGTGAAGTTCAAGGAGGAGATTTTCAAGTATTTCCTGGAAAATGGTCAAACACTTAAATTGCATCCAGCATTGCCATCCTTACGCGACCAAAATCCCGAAAAATGGGCACTTGATCCTAAAGAGTATGGAGAATTGCTGGTATATCTTCTTGATCAATATTTAGAGAACATTGACAGGATTGAAATCAGAAATATCAATGATCTATGTAGATGCGTATTCACGGGCCGGGGCACTGTCTGTACCTACGCGGATTGTATGGGGAACACTTTTGCAGTTGGGCCTGATGGCGGTATATATCCATGCTATCGCTTCATAGGCATGCCCAAATATGTTATGGGAAATGTCCACGACCATCCAAGCAAGGAAGACCTTGCTCAGTCTTATGCATGGAAGCTCATGTTCCAGTTTAAGGAATATGTTGATCAGGCGTGCAAAGGATGCAAACATATCAGGTACTGTCGGGGCGGATGTCCCTACAATGCCATAGCCCCCACCGATGGTGAGATCAAAGGCGTTGACCCACATTGCGTCGCTTACAAGAGGATATTTGACGAGATAAACGACAGGTTCAATAAGGAGCTATTTGGGTCATCAGGCATGGAAATGTTCGGTCTTGGACCGGGGCCTGCCAGTGCCAGGAGTGGGAAGCCAGGGATAATGGCCTTGATGCGCAGAATGGCATCCAATTAGGATATCGGCCAAAATGAAAATGCCCATTTTTATCTTTAAGGCTTGCTTAGGAGCTTATTCATGTCAGATGTCTTCTCAGCACATCAGCAAGCTCATCCATTTTCACTGGCTTGGCAATATAGTCATCCATGCCTGCTTCCAGGCACGTCTCTCTGCTGTAATCCAGAGCATAGGCCGTGATAGCTATAATCTTCGGTCCTGCGGGCCAGCGTTGACGGATGATCTTAGTCGCCTCTATGCCGTCCATCTCAGGCATCTGTATATCCATCAAAATGATTTTGTAAAATTGATTTTCCATGGCCCGCAATGCCTCAATGCCATTGGCAGCCACATCTGAGTTATACCCTAGATGCCTAAGCATCTTTTGGGTTACTTTCTGGTTAACTAGGTTATCCTCTGCAAGGAGTACGCATAAACGTTTGCTATCTGCACAACCCATCAGAACCTCACCGCATACTATGCGATCATTTGTATTTATCAGAATGAAACGTTATTCTTTATAAATGTTGCGTATGCTAAAAAAATGATAATGGCTTCAGTGGTTAGTTTGCATCTGTGGACATTTGCTGGTATATAGGTTACATTTTTCTATTGCATTAGCCAGATCAGTGATCCTCACAGGCTTGGGGATATAGTCATCCATTCCCGCATCCATACACATCTCCCTGGCACCTGGAAAAACGTATGCAGTAATTGCTATTATCTTCAGCCCATTTTGGCCGAGCTTGCGTATTTCTCTAGTGGCTTCCAGACCATCTATCTCAGGCATGACTATATTCATAAGAACAAGATCGTATTTCTGGCGCTTAGTGGCTTGGATAGCCTCGCGGCCATTAGAAACGGCATCGGCATTGTAGCCCAGACGTTTTAGCATTAACATGGCTACTTTCTGATTTGTTGCATCGTCTTCAGCAAGTAAAATATGTGGCTGTTTAAAGCTCCCTTCAACCACTTTATTACCCCAATATTTATAAGCGCTTACACATATATAAATTTAACTGTTGAAATTATGCAATATATATAGTCCAAAAAAATGATATGTCTTTCAATAAGAGAATCTCCTCACCACTGCCCGATTGATCCATAACCGCTATACAATTGAAGTTATTTAAACGATATCCAAAGGCATAATTTGTGCATGTCCTATTCAAAGTGCGAATTACTATTTTAATAAAATGAGATAGCATTTTTCATAATATAAGTAGTTAAAAGCTCCCTGGAAGAGCGGTAATAGGGAAATAGTATGATAAGAAAACCTTTTATCTGGGGCATATAATTTAGGGATATGAATAACCTTTCGGTGGGCAAAGGCACAATTGCAGTAGTAATGGGCGATATTACTACTATGAGCGTGGATGCCATAGTGAACGCTGCCAATAGCTCGCTTCTCGGCGGCGGAGGCGTTGATGGCGCGATCCACCGTGCAGCAGGGCCTGAGCTTCTTGAGGCGTGTCGAAAGCTCGGAGGCTGTCCAACAGGAGAGGCAAGGATTACAAAGGGCTACAGGCTGCCTGCGCGTTTGGTAATTCATACAGTTGGACCTATCTGGCATGGCAGGAACAGCGGCGAGGATGGGCTTCTGGCCAAATGCTACAGAAGCTGCTTTGATCTGGCGGAAAAGCACGGGATAAAAAGCATAGCATTTCCCTCTATCAGCACTGGGGCTTATGGGTTTCCGACAGAGCGAGCATCCAAGATAGCTGTCAGGGAGATGAGAGCATTTCTGGATAGGAACGGCTCAATTGAGATGATAGTTGTCTGTTTTAGCAAAAGGGTTTATGATTATTATATGGATGCAATGAAGGAGTAAGGGTGTTTTGAAAGAGAGGCTATCTCAGCATGATGCTAGATGTCTCATAGTGCCAATCAGCTTTGCTGCTGTCCCTTCCCAAGCACACCGGGATTAACCACGTTCTGAGGATTGCCTTTCAGAAACATCTCCACGTTTTCTGTAACAATACTAGCACACTTATCTGTAGTCTCTTCAGATAAATAGGCTATATGAGGTGTAAGGACAAGATTTTCTAGCTTCATCATAGGGCTGTCCGCCTTTAAAGTCTCCTTCTCAAAGACGTCCAGAGCAGCCCCAGCTATCGCTTCATTCCGGAGTATTTCTATTAGTGCATCCTCGTTAATGATTTTACCCCGGGAGGTGTTTATCAGGATTGCAGTCGGTTTCAGCAGCTTCAGCTCTCGGATGTCTATCATATGCTTAGTCTTTGGTGATAGAGGAACATGCAAAGTTATTATATCACTCTCTGTCAGAAGGTTATCCAGTGGCACGAACCTCACTCCCAGTTCCGCTTCTCTTTCAGAGCTTGGGTGTGCCGTTGTTGAAATCACATTCATGTTGAATGTGTGGGCAATTTGCATCACTCTCCTGCCGATATCCCCAGCGCCAATTACTCCGATGGTCTTGCCAGCCAAAAGTCGGTTATGGACATAGTAGTGGTCATCGAACTCACCTTTATGCGCCATGACATCAGCGACCTCAATCTTCCTCAAGAGATCCAGAGCAACGGCAAAAACGAACTCAGCCACTGCTTCAGAGGCATAATTAGGGACGTTAGAGACTATTATGCCGCGAGCTGTGGCAGCCTCCAGATCGACATTGTCATAGCCTGTATGACAAACGCAAATCATCTTTAAGTTGCCTGCATGCTGGAATACATCACGAGAGACGAAGTCCTTTCCCACTAAAAGTATCTCTGCGTCCTTAACCCTTTCAGCATAATCATTAGCTGATGCAGGCATGCCATCGAATACTTCCAGCTCCCCAAAGGTTCCAAGCTTTCGCTTGTATTTTTCATTCATAGGTACTGGATCTGCCACAACTATCTTCATGGCCTAAAAATTGTGATAAACCCTATTATAGATATTCCTTGAGCCAGCGAATGCAACTGCAGTCTGCGTTATGCCCAAATTAAGACCGTAGCAATGGTTTTAGTCGGAACTGAATTTTTGAAGATTGATCTCTTTTAGGACTTTCTGCTCTATACCTTTTCTAAGGCCATTAGTGGCCAGATCTACTTTAAATCTATGCGTAGAATCATACATCATGCAATAAGCACTTATATTCATTCTCCGGCCTGTTCATTCACTGTAAATCCAACTGCATACCAACTGCATAAGTCCTGTATAGTAAGGGCTATATAGCTCTACGATTAATGTTGACTCAATTATTACTAATAGTTAAGAGATGGTGGGGATAATTATGGGCAAACTCAAAAATACCCTTAAATTTTTTGCTATTTTTAGCAGTGTTATGCTCTCAGTTAGTATCCATGGATGCTTATGCATAGAATGCGAAGATAAGGAAATTACACCATCTTATACGCCACAACCTATCATGTATAACTACGATTTTTTGAAATATGGGCCTCCAATGAGCATGATTATAGTCGGTCCTAGTGCTATACCTGATTATAAGCTGAATATAGGTCTCTATAATTATGGTTCTAAGATAATGGCTTCAATCAGTTATGGAAATAAAGCTTATACAGGATTTCAAATTTATACCCCACCCTATGGTTACGAAGTGTTAAAAATTACATCACCCGATTTCGAGTCGCTGGATCAAGATTTACTTTCACTAGGTGATAGATCGCCAGGGCAGAGCATTTCTGTAGGTTCAGGTCTCGTAGAAAGTTATATTTTTAAAATGTCTCTGGCTCAATACGGATTACGTAGTGAAAGTAAATTTTTTCTTGGACCATTCAACTGAATCCCATACAGATTGTCCTTCACCAAATTAACGGCTGTACCAATCCCCCTGTGACTGATTCTATTACAGCACTTTATCGCTTCTACGACAGTCAAAATGGGGATCACTTCTACAACACGAAACCGGACACCCCTCCTGGATATACGTCCGAAGGTATAACTGGATACATCGCTAAGTACCGGCTACCTGGAACCACGCTACTTTATCGTTACTACAATACTATCAATGGGGATCACTTCTACAACACGGATCCAGCTATTCCTCAAGGTTATGTGGCCAAGGGTATTACCGGATATATCGCCACATCCCAATTATCTGGAACTACGCCGCTTTATCGCTTCTACAACAGTCAAAATGGGGATCACTTCTACAATACGGACCCAACTATTCCTAAAGATTACGTATCTGAAGCCGTAACTGGATACATCTGGACTAATGACTCAGGCACTCCGGCCCCCACTCCAAATGAACATACCTTTACAGCACTTTACCGCTTCTACAATAGTCAAAATGGGGATCACTTCTACAACACGGATCCAGCTATTCCTCAAGGTTATGTGGCCGAGGATATTACCGGATATATCGCCACATCCCAATTATCTGGAACTACGCCACTTTATCGCTTCTACAACAGTCAAAATGGGGATCATTTCTACAACACCGACCCAGCTATTCCTCAAGGTTATGTGGCCGAGGGTATTACCGGATATATCGCTGCATCCCAATTATCTGGAACTACGCCACTTTATCGCTTCTACGACAGTCGAAATGGAGATCACTTCTACAACACGGATCCAACTATTCCTCAAGATTACGTATCTGAAGGCGTAACTGGATACATCTGGAGAAATGCGCAGGGATCATAATACCCTGCGTCTATACACCTATTTTAGAACCGGTCTCGATTGCTTATGGCCTACGGGTTCAACTGCGTAAGTCCTATCTATTATCATTATCATTATCGACTGCATCTATCCAGTAGTTAGGGTTGTTCTTGGAAAATAAAGCTAATCCAAGGTAAGACTAGAATTTTAAGCCGAGTTAGTTTTACTTTCGTTCTTAGCAGAAGATTATCCAGACCAAATCCTTAAAGTATATTCAAAGGCAACTCAAATATGATGGCACGGAGTAGAAGGCCCCTTGAAGGAAAGGGCGGTTTTGAAGCGGAAGAAAAAGGTGATCTGGTTTCAGGCATCCTCGAAGGAGTCGAGGATTACAAAAAGGGCTGCGTGAAGAATTTTGGTCGTGTATGCGCATAAAAGAAATAGTATGAAATGCATAGTATAATGACATAATAGATGTCAGAAATTAATTTGGCCAATTATTGGTGTTGTTATGACGGTTGCTCAGATTATGGCAAGAGAGATTTAGGCAACATAGTGATAAAAGAACGTTATGGAAAGAATGATCGAGCAATGTTGAAATGCAGGATATGTGGTCATTGTTTCAGTGAGACTCGCGGGACAATCTTTTTTGGGCTGAATACGCCTGATGATGAAGTTCTGAAGGCTCTATCCCAGCTTGTTGAGAAAGGCAGTATTCGTGGAGTTGCAAGAGCTACAGGCTACGATAAAAATACAATCTGCCGATGGCTTAAAAGGGCTGCAAAGCATTGTCAGGAGGTAAATGAGTACTTCCTGCACGATCTTCACCTTACCCAAGTGCAGATAGACGAAATATGGACATTCTGTAAAAAAACAAAAAAATGTCAGCACACATGATCCAGATGGCGTCGGTGATGTATATAGCCTGACAGCAACGAGTGCTGAATCACGATTGCTAATTTGCCATCACGAAGGTAGTCGAACTATAGAAGACGCTATAGCTCTATTTACAGAGCTAGAACAGAAAAGAGCGATGGGTTCTCCGCTTCCTGTATTCGTATCCGATGATTGGGACGCATTTGCCAACGCACTTCTTGAAGTCTACGGCATCAAGGAGATGCTAGAATACAAAGGTATTGGAAGAAAACCTAATCCGGTGCTGGTTCCACCTCCTGATTTAAAATATGCCCAAATTGTAAAAAATAAAGCCAATGACAAAGTAGTTGGCATGTCTCAGCGAATCATTTATGGAGATACCAAAGAAGTGATAGAACTGCTTTGTCCAACGTCAAAAGGACATATTCATACAGCCTACGCTGAGAGAATTAACCTCACATTCAGGAATCATCTTGCAAGGTTCATACGCAAAACCATGAACTTCAGCAAAGATAGGCAAATCCATGCTGATGTGTTGATTTTTTCCAGGCTTGGTATAATTTTGTCAAGCCACACGATTCGCTAAAACTAGAAATAAATCTTGATATGGAAGAGGTGGGATTCGATCCGAATCCGAAAAAATGGATATTTCAGACACCAGCTATGTTTGAATTGATTACTGATCATATTTGGACTATGTGGGAGCTGATGACTTGGAGAGCACCGATTCAGTAGTTCTCATACACGACCAGAATTTTAAGACCAAAGAAAAGCTTCTCGATTATCTCAGCTGCCTGTAGGATTCTTTTCATTACTTTGGCTAATCATTGTTTATAAATAGACGACCTCTTTTAGGACTTCCTGCTCTATACGTTTTCTAAGGCCAGTCTTAGCGACCAGATCCACTTTGGCTCCTAATACGTCGCTCAGATAGTTTTCTAGGCTTACGTACTTGATCAAACCGATAGGTTCTGAGAAACCTACCAAAATATCGATATCACTGGTTTCCTTCTGCTCTCCTCGTACGAAAGAGCCGAATATGCCGATCTCTTCTACCTTAAATCGCTCCCTTAATACAGGCATTTCCTTCTTTAAAGCGGCTTCTATTTCGCCTAGAGTTTTCATCTTGAGCTAATATATCGTGAATTCTTTGAATTCATTTAAATATTGCTTGAAAACAGTTCAGCAAACGTGCGGTTTTGTGGCCTCTTTAGCTGTTTAGGTGGATAATACAAACCCACAATCAACCAAGTAGGGAATTGAGAAAAGGTTCCTACATAAAAGTAAAGGTCTCTATCCATCATAGATCTATAATATGTATCTTGCAGTTTCTCCCAAAGCAAATTTACATTGCCGTATTGCATCCCCCATCTTCTATAGGACTCAAAAAGTTCCCAATCTTCGCATTGAATGTTATGTTCTCCCCCTTCTAGGCATCCATTGCATCTGAACCTATAACCAAAAAGGTGAGGGATCTCCTCTATCTCAGGAACCTTAGTTCCATAAAGAGATTGCTGGAATACCTTTGTATCCCCATAAATCTGAAGCTCGCCTTCCTTATAAAATTCGAAAACCTCTACAGGCTTTATAAGTCCAATTGAAGTCCTATCTTCATTGAATTTAGCCTTGAGATATTCAAGGGAAGGTGCAACATGGCCTAGCAGGAGCTTGTTGCGCTCCAGCCAGTCTGCTTGGCCTTTTACTTTTCTTAAGCTAAGGCTTCGATCTACGATTTTTAGAGATCCGTCCCTGACTCGATAGCTTTCTTTCCTACTTAATTTCTCTTCGGCTTTTTTACAATATACTTCGATATAATCGTATTTTCTAAGTTTGCCTTGTCCAGAAAAAACGTTGAATGGTATAGGATAAAGTCGAATCCAATCTCCTTCATCTGTCAAACCAATAGTGCAGACAACTTGGCCGTATTTCTTGCTTTTCTCGGGATAAGCGGTTACTGTTACTAATATCCGTTTCTTTTCCCAGGTCATAAGTCGATTACCTCGACTCCGCCTTCTCTAAGCCGTTCTGCTATTATCCCTCTATGGCAGTATTTAGCATCTCTCTCAAAACACATCAAAGATACTTTTTTACTTTGGCTTATCGATTTTATTTTCTCTAAGTGATCTGTTTTTGTGTCAAGCTCTTTCTTATAGCCTACAAAAAGGGCTTGGTAGTCTTCGTATGTATCTAAATTTTTCCTCAGTTCGCTAGGAATGCCTAGCTCAGGCATGTGAATATAATCTATGTCGATTTTCTCCAAATAATTCTTCAGCTTATTGAGCTGGAACCCAAACTTCATGCTGTAGGCATTTTTCCTAACATCCACGATCACATCTATTTTATTTGTTATTAATTCGTTCAGGAATTTATCGATCGTTTTTCCCTCGTAGCCTATGGTGGTAATGCCAGCGGAATTTTTGCTGTAGTTCATTTTTTTCTGATAGAGGCTGAATATTGTGTATTCGGGATATTTCCCATAAATATAGTCCAGCAGAGTCTTATCATTTAGGGCAGAGAATTTTTCGCAGTTCATCCGTACTATGTTTTTAGTCTTTAAGTCGATTGTGGGAATATCGTGTCTTACTAAGCGGATGGTATCCTCATCTATCGAAACAAATCCGTCTTTTTCTAATCTCGATAAGTCGTGATAAAGCTGAAAGGAGAATGGCCCATATTTATAAGGTATAAAGTAATAAAGCGGTATTCGCTTTGAAATCAAAAACATAAGCTTTACAAGGCGGAGCTTCGAGATTTCGCTTTTATTACTACTCATGAGGAAAAGTATCCCCTTCTCTCCGCTCGTCAGCATAGCATGCTACCTCTAAGTTATACAATTGAATTATTAGATATATGTCTTTTTGCGGTGGCTATGGCGAAAGTGATTCTATAAAGGCATCTTATTCAAGTTTTCATGAATGCTATGAACAGTTCCAACGCCGCCCTATGGGAATGCCATGATACTCTATGTTACTGTCTTTAATAGCCTTTAGAAGTTATTAGAGTCCTAACGGTCAGATTTCCATCTTCTCTACTAAGATCGCTCTCGATTCCTTTTGGACTAGGCGATTCTCAGAATTCTCAAGACTTCTACTTAGACTATAAGATATCTCACTTATCTTTGCTGAGGATGAACTAAAAACAGTATCTTTTCTATTTCGACGATTTACGTTTCATCAATCGCGCATCTGAATAGATGAAAACCTATTTTGAACCTAGACTCTGCAGAATGAATTCGTTGAGTTCTTCATAGCTCGTTACGAACCTCGATTTTCAGTCAAGCAGATATACGACTTGAGCATGCTGTACGCATAAAAATTACTTGATTCATTTTGTGCTTTCAGAGATAGATCCAAAATGTTTGCAATCATTATCCAACTTTTTTATCAAATCTTCTTTACTTAAATCTATCGTCGATGCTCTTTTTATACATTCGCGCACATAATGTCGAAGTTCTTCATGATCACTTTTAGATGCTGCTCTAAAATCCCCATCGTGAACAATATCTGTCCTTTTTCTATACAGAGAATCAACTTTCTTACGTATCTCTCTTTTTTCTATAATAGAGCCTCCGATTATAGTACTAGCGCGATTTGAGATAATCTGTACTTTTCCTCTTGCACGGCGATCATCGACGAAAAGGATTTCAAGACTTGTAACTAATATTATAAAAGACAGAGCAAGATTAGGACCAATAAACCTGTATGACATCATATAGGCATCAAATGCTAGTTGTATAAAGGATTTATTAAATGGAAGTTTTGTTTCTTTTAAAAATACATTTAGATCGATTATTTCAGAATCAGACAACGTATATATTTTAGGGCTGAAAACATTGCGTGGTGTGCCGGAACTCATTATAGGCTTCCCATCTTCAAGATAAAGGTAATACCTTGGCATATAAACGCCGCCTTCTTTGAATAAAACTATTAATTTCAAAATGTTTTTTAAATAGTCCTGTACGTATTTACATGTGAATAACATTACATCAACAGGATCGAGTATGTCTTTTTCATATCTAAAAGAATTTTTGATGAGAAATACAGAATCGTTAACCATATAATTGTCAGTTTCAAATAGCATTTGTTTTGCAGCCTGTAGTTTAGTAATGCCTTCTAAAGATGAACGAAGCTCTGTACCCTCGTCTTTAGAAACTTCTTCTATTTTAAAATTATAATCTAACTTAACCTTCAATATTGAAGAATCTACATCTGCTAAAAAACCCAAGAAATAGATATCTATCGGCATTGTAATATTCCTCCTTCGGTGAGACCTCTAAGACGTTCTAGGATAGATAGCTTATCCAATTTAATTATATGCTAGCCTCAATTCTAATCGTGTATATGAAAAGCTGAAAATCTATCAAGAAATTAAAGTTTGTTGAGCGAATTCGCCGGATTCTTTGTCATAAGCTACAAACTGCGTTTTTCAGTCAAACGGATACACTACCCATTTCATCTTATTGGAATTAAACAGACGGGGGAACACTACAATTCTGGCAACCTAACTCTCATACAAAGGAAAAATTTTGTAATTATTAAGCGAAAATCTTAAGTTCTTGATACATGATATCCACTTTGGAGGAAATTAAGTCGTTATTGGAGGACGACATGAGTTTAAATTCATTAGTTCATAGCTATTCATTTGCTGGGATAGGGGGAGGTTCAAGTTGTACTGTAGGTAATGTCGCAGTTGAATGGCTAGTAAAGCACCCCCATATATTTATGTGGGCTGATAATATCTTTATCTCAAATAACAGTTTTGAATATATCGCTCAGAGATTTGATGAAGATCGAGTAAAACAGGACTCTATTAACATGGTTTTAGATGAGTTTAAGAAAGAAAAGGTAATTAACCTATTTGATCCGGACCAGTTATGCAAGCCCGCTCTTCAATATATGATATGGAACCAAGTCGAGGAGGATCAAAAAAGATGGGGTAGTCGAAATGTTAAGGTCGACCCTAAGACCGGAAAAGGAGATTTGGCTAACATCTGCATAGGTAACGTTGAAGTCTGCCCAACTATCTTGGCCTCCGTCTACTTCGGTTTAGCGCTTTCCAGAAGATTGGACTCGGGATGTCTATTTGATAGCCACGCACTAAATATATGTTCTCAACGATTTAAAGAAATAGAAACACTCACGCCAGTATATCCTTTCTTAGATATATTCGGAATGATTATTCCAGAAGTCCAAGTGTTGGGGAATTATGCAATTCATGGAATTTGTAACACTTGTGCGAAAGAGGAAAAATGCAAATCGGAATGTTTGGAACAAACAGAATTATTGATAGGCAAGATAATAGACTTCAGGATTAGAGATGAAATGAAACAAACTAAAGACGCTATCATGAAAGCTATACGATTGGCTAAAGGGAAAGACAAAGGAAATTCAGACATAATATTGAATGAATTAAATAAAGAAGTTATCGAATGTAAGAAAAGAATGTTGGATACTTTTCCAAAAGTTAACAGATGGATCCAAATAACCGCTATGCTCTCCGCACCATTAATCTATTTGGGAACGAATTATAGTGATAGCCTCGTTTCAGCCTTACCATCAATTGGTTCCGCAGGATTATTGACAAAGGTTGGCGGCGCTGGCCTAGCTACGTCTGTAGCTATTGATAGATCGCTTAATTACCTAAAGAGTAAATATCAATGGGTTAATTTCTTGGATGAATTAAAACAGTTTAACGCTAGAGGATTCCTATAAACCTACCCCCTGCTTTAGCATCGAAAGTGTTAAATACAGCAAATAGTATTTATTGTTATGGATTCTTTTACTACTTGGGTATTGAAAGGTCTAAATGCAAAGCAAGAGGAGTCTAAATTAGCTCAAGTATCTGGATTGATCAATTGGGTTCCCTTTCGTCCTCTTCTGGAAGGGATGTATACTAATAAGACCGAGAAGGGCGGAAGGCCCAACTGTGATGTTATTCTAATGTTCAGGATCCTGATTCTCCAGCAGTGGTATGGCCTGAGCGATCTGGCTGTTGAACGGCAAATGGCTGATCGCATATCATTTATGGCATTTCTTGGTTTTCCTGATCAGTTCCCTGATTCCAGAACTATATGGTCATTCAAAGAACGAATGGCGGAGACAGGAACAGATAGGCTTGTTTGGGCTGAACTTCAAAGACAGTTGGATGCAAAAGGATTGAAGATCAGACGCGGAATTGTTCAGGATGCTACCTTTATAGAAGCAGATCCAGGATCATCGGAGTCAAAGAAACCACGTGGCGATGAGGCTAAGACACGTCGCAGCAAGGATGGCACATGGGCTAAGAAAGGCAATGAAACTCACTTCGGATATAAGTTACATCAAATAACTGATATCGATTACAGCCTAATACGTGATATAGAGACCTCGACTGCATCACTGCATGACAGTCAGGTTGATCTCTCTATCCCTGGCGTGCCAGTTTTCAGAGATAGAGGATATTTCGGTGTGAAGGCCAAAGGTATTGATTTTACAATGAAGCGCAGGACTACTGATAAACCTCTTTCTGATCTTGATAAAGAACGCAATCATTTGATCAGTATCCTCAGATCGCCTGGCGAAAGGCCCCATGCTGTAATCAAGAGGGTTTTCGAGGCTGGAAGAGTGCTTGTTACATCAGTCAGAAGAGTGCATGTGAAAATGATAGTTACCGCTTTCGCTTTTAACTTGTATCAGCTTTGTACTCTTAAAAAGGCAAATGTCATTTAGGGATAGCGGATGCTATCGAGAATTAACTGAAAAAAAACAGGTTAGACCAAGAATAGCGAACATCGTAAGGCAAATCTAGAGTCGATTTAAAAAAACCGCCCTTAGGATACAAGTAAATAGGAATCCTCGCTAAATCTTAGAGATACAAATAGACTAAATAAAAATTGAAAATTGTTCGCCTTTTTCGATTATGATATCATCTTCTCCCTCACCGGCCTCAATATCTCGATCATATACTCAGCGCAAGCCTTCTTGAGGTCCTGCGGATGCATCGCTCCTGATACGAAAGCTGGCTCAAGATCCTCATACTTCTCGTATGTCACGTCGCCGCCGAACTTCGCAGGCCTCTTAACAGTAATAGGCCCAACCCTGGGGAATATGTGGTACTTGAATATCGCAAGTATTGGATTATTCTCCACCTGGCCGGCCGGACAGAATGCAGCCATGATCTTCTTTTGGACATCCTCGGCAGGCTCATCGACTGCAATGTTGTTCCCCTTCGAGGATGACATCTTCTCGCCGTTCAATCCCGGAATTAACGGAGTGTGCATACATACGGGCGCGGGCAGGCCCAGGCGAGGCAGCTCCTCGCGCGCCAGCATGTGGATCTTTCTCTGGTCTATGCCGCCGACGGCCAGATCGATATGCAGGTCGGCGATATCAACTGCTTGCATCAATGGGTAGATCATCTGTGAGACCATCGGGTTCTCAGCATTTCGCGAAACCTCATCCATGCTTCGCCTCGCACGGTTGAGTGTCGTGTTCCTTGCCATTCTCAGTATCTTGAGCATGTACTCTGGCTTGAGCTGATACTCGGTTCCATAGACGAACTCGGTCTTTTCGGGATCTAGTCCCAGGGCGATGAAGCAATCCCTGTTGTAGTCTGCAATCTTTCGCACCTCCTCAAGAGTTCCCTTCTCGTTGAGGAATGCGTGCAGATCTGCAAGAAGAACGACAATATCGAAGCCCACATTTTGCAGGTCCAAAAGCTTGTTTGCAGTGAGCATGTGCCCCAGGTGAACCTTTCCTGAGGTCTCGTAGCCGACATAGGCACGAGGCCGCTGCTTGTTCTCCATCAATGCTTTGAGTTCATCAAGCGTAACTATCTCTTCGACGTTCCTTGTCACCAGCTCTAGCCTGTCCAAAGAATATTCACCACCCCTGAAGAGGAATGTGGAGGTATAACGCTTTTGGTTCCTTTTGGTCATGCCCCAATTTTCATTTAGTCCCGGGTCAAGTCTCGGAATCGAGAAGATATACGGAAAAGATTAAAAACCGTTCGATTAAAGGAGTGGCTATATGCATAGGCGGATATTCAATATTAATGAGCCGGAAATGAACCGCGAGAAGAACTTAGTGCTTATACTGCTGGCCGTCCTGGCAGCCCTTGTGCTCTGGAGTTCGTTCTGGTTTCTAGTTAAGCTGGCCCTCTTTGGGGTAACAGTCTTTGCGATCTATATGCTGCTCAAGCGCTACTTATAAGCGCTTAGGCAGGCACCATCTTCATCATTAGCTTTTAACCTTTAGTGCCTAACACTCTAATCGTCTAATCCTCACGGCAAAGCTTCAGAGCAGCCTTAAGATCCTCTCTTGTATTCACGTTGAAAAAAGTCAGAAGCTCAGGATCAAGAGGACTAAGAATCTCTACAGGAACCAGATTCAACTTCATCTCTCTTAGAGGCGCAGAAATTTTGCGTTCACCTCTGGCAATCGCCCTCTCACAGGCCAACCTCATTTTTTCTCGCCTATAAACTGAATGCAGGGTGTCCATATATCCTTCAGGCTGAACGGGAACCGCAGCATCATAGCCCTTTGCAAGCTCGAAGAGCTTATCGATAACCGACACGCTTAGAAATGGCAAGTCGCAGCCAGAGGCGAAGGCATAATCTCCTTTTGCATTGGCCATTCCAGCAGCCAAGCCAGCAACAGGGCCGTAGCCCGAGATGCAGTCACATGCAAAATGAGCTTCCGGGACAAGCTTTCGAAGAACATCGGCCTGCTCGTCGCTTCTTGTTACTATTACTACCTCATCCACTACTTCGAGCAGCTTTTTAACAATCATCTGGATTAGCGGCTTTCCACAAAAAAGCAGAAGAGACTTCTCTGTTCCCAGACGGCTGCCAGAACCACCGGCCAGTATCACTCCTGACCGCATGGCCTCCATCCATTCTTCTTGCAGTCCTCCTTCAGGGCAGCCAGGACTGCGGCGTCAGGATTAAACGGTGAGACCTCTGCCCGTAGGATTGTGTATTCGGGGCTCACAGATGCAGTCCTCTTTCCTGCATCCTCCAGGATAGATCTGATGATCTGCTCATTCACCCTTCCTTTTGCCTTTGCCACACCTTCGCTTGCAATCTTTTGAGTGAACTTGTTTCCGAGAACCATACAGGCAACTCTACCTCTGCCTGTTATCTTGACCTCTTTGCCTGTGATATCTGCCATGACGTAGGCCCCCGGAGCCAGGTAGATTCGCCTCCGCTTTTCAGATTCCTGGGATATTTTAGTAACCTCACCAACCAGAATATCCCCACTTCTCCAGACCTTCTCCTTGCCGTCAGACACAGAGAGGGATGCGCCTAACTCCTTTGCCCTGGCTTTGAGTTCATCGTCATTTTTGATCATCCCTGAGTAGAGCTCCTCCTCAAGCTCAGGGCTCTTTCCCAAGAAGTCTATCGACCTCCTATCGCCTCCGATTATTGCCTCGCGGCTGAGGGCGCAGGCGATGATCAGCGACAGCCTTGAATCCCTGCCCGATTTCCTACATGGTTTTCTGCAGCCTGCACAGTCTGGCTTAGAAGCATTGCCACCGTCAGTGGTCCGACTCCTCCGGGAACTGGGGTTATGGCAGCAGCGACCTCTTTAACCGCATCAAAATCCACATCTCCAACGGTCTTGTCGCCCACACGACTTATACCTGCATCAAAAACATAGGCTCCAGGCTTCACCATGTCCTTCTTTATAAGGCCGGGCACACCTGCAGCTACTACCAATATCTCGGCACTCCTCGTATGCGACGCCAGATCCTTTGTAAACACGTGGCAGACCTGAACTGTGGCATTCCTATTCAGCATCATTGCAGCCAGAGGCTTGCCGACAACGTTACTGTGGCCGACGATTACAACCTCTGCGCCTTCTAGCTTTACATCTAAACGCTCCAGGGCATAGATTATTCCCCTGGGTGTGCAAGGCACTAGTCTTTCAGATCCCAAGAGAAGCGCGCCCATATTCTCTGGATGAAATCCGTCTACATCCTTTTCTGGAGCGATTGTCATCATCGCTTTTTGTGGATTGAGACATTTCGGAAGAGGAAGCTGCAAGAGGATTCCATGAACATCTTCTCGACTGTTTAGCTCCTTTATCTTTGTGATTAGCTGTTCCTCAGTTACATTCTCTGGTAGCACCATGTTTTCTGATTTTATTCCCACTCGGGCGCTGCCAAGATGCTTCTGTCTGATGTATATCTGTGATGCGGGGTTTGCTCCCACTAGCACAGTTACAAGTCCTGGCACGACACCTCGGGTAGCGAGCTTTTGGACTCTTGCCTTTGTCTCGGCCTCGGATTCCGAAGCGAGCGCCTTTCCATCTATGAGCATAACAGGTCAGAATATAGCGGGAACTGATCGCAAAGCGTCTTTACTCTGGAGCGCACTGATTTCACGGTCTCTTCGCTCTTGATATTTCTTAGGACCTCTGTGATAAGATCTCCGATCTGAACCATTTGAGGCTCCTTCATGCCGCGAGTCGTGATCGCAGGCGTTCCAATCCTGATGCCGCTTGTGATGAGCGGCTTGGCTGTATCAAAGGGTATCATGTTCCTGTTCAGCGTGATACCTGCCCTCTCCAAGGTCTCGTCGGCCTCCTTTCCTGTGATTCCCTCTTTCATGAGCTTGACAAGCATTAGATGATTATCCGTTCCTCCTGAAACGAGATCGAAGTTGTTCTCCATCAGGCGATCTGCGAGCACCTTGGCATTTTTCACTATCTGGAACTGGTAATCCTTGAACTCCGGGGTCATGGCCTCTTTGAAGGCCACAGCTTTAGCAGCTATCGCCTGCATGAACGGACCACCCTGGGTTCCCGGGAACACCGATTTATCGATAGCTGGACCCAATTCCTCCTTGCACATGATCAGAGCGCCCCTAGGTCCTCTCAATGTCTTATGAGTAGTAGTAGTAACTATATCCGCATAGGGAACAGGCGTTGGGTGAGCGCCAGCTGCCACAAGGCCAGCTATGTGGGCGATGTCTGCCATGACCATTGCCCCAACCTCATCTGCGATTTCACGAACGGCTTTGAAGTCTATGATCCTAGGATATGATGAAGCTCCCACAACGATGAGATTTGGCTTGCTCTGCTTCGCCAGATCCAGCATCACGCCATAATCCAGCATCTCTGTCTTTTCAGAGACGCTGTAAGGCACGATCTTGTACATCTTGCCGGAGAAGTTGATGGGACTTCCATGCGAAAGGTGGCCGCCGTGGCTTAGGTTCATCCCCATGATGGTATCGCCGGGTTTGAGAACTGCGAAATAGGCAGCCATGTTTGCTTGTGTGCCGCTGTGAGGCTGAACATTTACGTGTTCTGCGCCGAAAAGCTTCTTGCAGCGCTCGAGTGCCAGATCCTCGGCTACATCAACGTATGCAGTTCCTCGATAATAGCGTCGGCCGGGATAGCCCTCTGCATACTTGTTGGTCATGATGCAAGCTTGAGCCTCCATTACGGCGCGACTTGCGAAGTTCTCCGAGGCTATGAGAATAAGTGTATTCCGCTGCCGCTCCAGCTCTCCCCTGATCGCGGCCGCTATTTCTGGATCTACAGCATCCAAACTATTCAATCGGATCACCATAATTATGAGATTGGATGAGATGTACCGAAGGAGGCAAAATAGATTATGGTAGCCAAAGCATCAAACAACCATAAATCTTTTTTAGCTGGCAGCAGAGTCGTTGAAGATGATTAAGCGTGCGAGAATGATTGCAGATCTCCAGTTCGGCAGGGGCGCTGGGGATGCTCTTTTTCCTGATGAAACGACATTTAGTCTATCGAAGACAGGAAGGTTAAGGTATCTCTATTCAGGAAAAGAGCGTCTAGCAACAGTCCGGGCAAAGGACGGCCTCCTGACATTGAGCATGCTGGGTGCCGAACGTCTTCATTCTTTTTTCCCCGCGCCAAGGCTAAGAGTTACGGCCTCCGATGACGCGGCGCCTTTCATAGTTAAGGGAGGCAACCTTTTCGCCAGACATGTAGTGAGCTTAGATCCCGATATTCGAGCGGGCGAGGAGGTGCTGGTTGTGGATAAAAAAGATCTTCTGCTGGCTACTGGCAAGGCAGTTCTCGCACCGGAGGAGATGCTTGCGATGAAGAGAGGCGTTGCAGTTCTCACACGCAGAGCAGCTGAAGACTAAAGTGCGACCGGTGACTAATGGATATAGTTAATGGTTATTGGCACAGATGATTGCTGCCACCAATAACCAATATCAACAGCCTACGATTTATGGTCGATCACGACCATTATCTATTACGAGCATTAAGATCTCCCCAATGCAGAGATGCTTCTGAACCTCTCGACTGCCTCTTTAATGGCTCCGGCTGCATAATCTATGTCTTCTTCTGTGTTTGATCTCCCTAATGTGGTTCTCAGCGAGCCGTGGCAATCCACAGGGCTTAACCCAAGCGCCAGGAGCACATGAGAAGGCTCAAGCTTCTTTGACGAGCAGGCTGAGCCTGTTGAAACAGCAATCCCTTTTGAGTCGAGGAAGAGCAGCAGCGATTCGCCCTCGATATATTTGAAGCTGAAGTTCAAGTTTGAGGGAAGCCTGTTCGTCATTGAGCCGTTGATCCAGCACTCTTTCACATTATCCAAAACAAGCTTTGCGAGCCTATCGCGCAGCTTAGTCAGCCGTTCTGCTTCTTCGCCCATGACCTGCTGGGCCAGCTCAGCAGCTTTGGCAAGGCCTACAATACCTGAGATATTCTCAGTGCCTGAGCGCAGGTTCCTCTCATGCCCACCGCCCTGGGTGATGCTCTCAAGCTTCGCGCCCTTGCGGACATACAGCGCTCCAACGCCCTTCGGCCCATAGAGCTTATGAGCAGACAGCGAGAGAAGATCAAGCCCCATATCATTTACATCAATCGGAATCTTGCCGGCGCTCTGGACAGCATCCGTATGGAAGTAGATATCCCTCTCAGCGGCTATTTTCCCTATTTCCTTCAGCGGCTGGATGGTGCCTATTTCGTTGTTAGCATGCATGGCTGAGATCAGTATTGTATCTTTGCATATTGCTGATTCGAGCATCGCGGGATCGACAAAGCCTTTGTTTGTAACTGGCAGATATGTTACCTCAAATCCTAAGGTCTCCAGCTTATGGCAGACCTCCAGGATGGCAGGATGCTCAATAGTTGTTGTGATTATATGCTTCCCTTTCTCTTTGTTTCTGTAGGCTATGCCCTTCAGCGCGAGATTATCAGACTCAGTGCCGCCCGAAGTGAAGATTATCTCCTCTGTGTTCGCGCCCAAGAGCTTTGCGACCTTTTCACGGCTGGTCTCCAGAGCCTCTTTGGCCTCAAGCCCGAAGCTGTGGAGGCTGGAGGCGTTGCCGAACTTCTCCGAAAAATATGGCAGCATGGCCTCCAGAACCTCGGGCGCCACGGGCGTTGTGGCCGAATGATCCATGTAGATCCTCTTCATCGGGAAGAAGTTGGGAGTTGAAGGGGTAAATAAATGGCGAACCAACGTCCAATAAATGGCAAATGGGATAATGCCTGAATTATTATGGGTTGTTAATTAATAGTAATAAACTATAAGTATACTTCCGCCCGAGAATGAATCATGATCTTATCCATCCCTTTGTTCTCGCCCACATTGCTCGTCGCCGCTGCTCTGGTAGCTATAGGTATGCTCTTGTATCCCTTTTCTGCTAGGTTGAGTGTTATAGGCATAGGCGCAGGAAGCATTATTATGGGCATCGATGTTCTCATGAATCATCCGAGTGGGCTTCAGCCTCAGAGCATCATTCTCTTCGGAAGCACAATCATTGTGGGGGCCTGGATGGCGCTTGTTGGGCTCAAGAAGCCGGCAGGGAAAGGCAGATGATTCTTGTTGTTGATTTTATTGTTGCAGATAATGGCTGTGAGTATGAAATCCTTAGGAAATCCTTATATGCCACGTATGCATCCTAAGTTGCGCCTGGGGCCATAGGGTAGCCTGGTATCCTACAAGACTGGGGGTCTTGTGACCGGCGTTCAAATCGCCGTGGCCCCACCAAAACCTTTACCGACGCTGATTTCAGATGTATTACTTCTCCGTATCTTTAGCTATAAGTTGGCTATTTTGAATATAAGCTTTCCCGACAATCTATCGTTGCTTGGATATCAGATGAATTTATCCTTGCATCAGTACACGATGGACTCTGTCTTTTGGCATTAGATGAAAAAATACCGACGGATACGTCTGATTTCGGCTCTGTTAATTGTATGGCTTGGTCACCTGGGGAGAAAATCCTTGCTATTGGATTAAGTGATGGTACTATCCAAATATGGGATATAACTAGGAAAAAACAAACTCATGTACTAGAAACACATACAGATCCGGTAATCTCTATATGTTTCTTTAATGCTGGCCAGTTTATCGCCTCACTTTCAGTATAAGGTACCCTGTCCATCTGGAAAACAGATGGATGGATTGAAGTATTACGAATAAATAAAATGTGTAACCCAAGTACAATGACTAACATCGTTTCTGACCTATTATCTCCTATGATTATTTTGCCAGGTAGAATAAAAGGCTCGGTTGATATTTGGGACATAGATCTAGCCAAGCTACAGAAAGCGGAGGCTACAACCTCAACCAGACATTATGTTAACGCCAAAGCTCTTCTTGTTGGAGATACAGGGGTTGGTAAGACAGGACTTGGCCTTGTCCACACTGGGCAACCATTCATTGCGACGGAATCAACACATGGTAGGAATGTTTGGACCTTTGATACGTATGAAATAGAATTGAATGGCAAAGGAAGGCAAACGCGTGAGACACTCCTATGGGATTTGGCTGGACAACCAGGATATCGAGTTATCCATCAATTGCATCTAAATGAAGTATCTCTTGCGCTAGTATGTTTCGATGCACGAAGTGAAACAGACCCTTTGGCAGGAGTCAACCATTGGGATCGAGCATTACGCTTGGCATGTCAACGCCGTGGAGTCCATGCACTTGAAAAAGTAACACTGGCAATTGTATTCACTGATGTAGTTGGGTCTACAGCCTTGGGTAAAAGGCTCGGAGACCCGCAAAATGGGTAAAACCAATAGCGTTCGAATCCCCGCAATACCCGCAGCAATAAGGGATTCTTGCTTTCGCCATACTTCCGGCTTTGCCCCAAATTCTGCATGCTTTGACCCTATGGCACGGAGGTGTTAAAGTGAATGATCTCCTGGATGGATCTTCTGGAGCTTCTGAACTTATTTTGTGGGCTTTGCTTATTGCAATATCCGAGGGCTATTCCAATTACGATTGAAAGGTCTTTTGGAATACCAAGCGTTTCCCGAATTAAGTCAGGATAAATCACCAGCATTGCTGCAACGGCTGATCCTAAATTGTACTCCTGAGCCGCCAGCATAATACTCTGAGATAGCGATCCCAAATCAAATACCGACCAGGTTGTTAGGGTCTTATCCATACATAGGTAAACTACAACTGGTGCCCCGAAAAATCTAAAATTCGCCTCTCTAAATACATTCATAGCTTCCTTATCGTTGGGGTCTATTCCCATGGCGCTAAAACGCTCTGATAAGAGATCTTTAGTGCGTTGGGCTATGTAAGGAGGCCAATTTAGCGGCGCTGGAATTTCCAGCTTGGAAGGAACCCCTTTTTTAAAGTTTTCC
The DNA here is from genome assembly GCA_963803145.1 of Methanotrichaceae archaeon. Taxonomy (GTDB): domain Archaea; phylum Halobacteriota; class Methanosarcinia; order Methanotrichales; family Methanotrichaceae; genus CAWBKV01. The sequence continues at coordinate 540,432 of CAWDLW010000008.1, read as the reverse complement.
ATGTAACCCTGGCGAATTTTATCCAGAACAGGTCCATCAGCAACGAATATCTCCCACGGCTGGGTATTCCCCCATGAAGGCGCGCGTGTCGCAGCATCCAGTATTTTTATGACCGTTTCTCTATCCACCGCATCCGGTTCAAAAGCCCGACAGGTGAAACGAGATTTCAAGGCATCTGTGACATTCATAGATTATAGTGCATCTTCTGACTATTCATCTTTTTTCATAGGCTTGAGCTTCGAGAGCGTGAGGATGGCCGTGAAGGATCTTTCTGCCAGGCGGCTGAAGGCTTCAAGGGCGCTCAAGAAAGAGGACCAGATATACTAGCCAGATGATCGCCGAAATAGGCCAGGAAGCATTCAAGCGAAGCATTCTATGCGATGGATGATCCCCTTGAGGCGCCGGTATTTTCGATGATGGTTGAGTTGATGAAGGAAAGGGGGTCAGGCCATAGCAAAACAAAGTTCCGCAGATGATGACGATTGTTAAATCTCTTAGTTTTCTCCTAATCTATTACCGGCCAATAATAATAGCCGAAGGGAAATTATAGATAGTAAAACGCGATTATCTATGGCAGTTTAGGCCAGGTAGAGAATGACCGCTGACAACCTTTCCCAAAGGGTATCCGAGCTTTCAGAGCGATTTAAGGAACTCCAGATAAAATGTGTGAGTGATCCAGCAAATGCGTCCGAAGTTCTATCCGACGCATTGGAGAGCTTGCAAGCCAGCATTGAGGAGCTATCGGACGCTGAGAAGGCGCTGAAAGAAAGTGAAGAAAAGTTCCGACTGTTCATCGATTTCACTTATGATTGGGAAGCCTGGATGGGCCCAGATGGTAAATATATTCATGTTTCGCCATCCTGCAAGCGAATAACTGGATATAGTGCTGAGGAATTCATAAAGAATCCTCATCTTTCCCCAGCCATAGCGCATCCAGATGATAGAGAAGCTTTTGAACAGCATAGAAATCGCCATCTCAATGAGCAGACTGGCAATGCGCATATCGATTATCGTATTATAACAGCAAAAGGAGAAACCCGATGGATCAGCCACATGTGCCAACCAGTATTCGGAAGAAATGGGGAGTGGCTCGGTCGTAGGGCAAGCAATAGGGACATCACTGAGCGCAAGAAGATGGAAGCTGAGTTGGAACAGCTAGCGTCCTTCCCAAAGATCAATCCGAACCCAATCACGGAAGTTGACCTGGAAGGACGTGTTCATTTCCTCAACCCCGCAGCCAAAGAGCTGTTTCCCAACCTCAAGGAAAGTGGATGCAACCACCCCTGGTTGACTGATTGGGCACAGGTGGTGCAGATTTTCCGTAAGAGCGGAACGAGCACTTTTGTCCGAGATCTGCTCATAGATAATAGGTGGTACCAGCAGTCGATGTACCTCGTTCCTAATACCCAGGCCATCCGCATCTACGGACTGGACATCACGGAGCGCAAGAAGGCTGAAGAAGCGTTACGTGCCAAAGATACGGAGCTTGAGGTGATCCTCAACCGAACGCCATTCTTTCTCACTCGATGCAGTCGTGACCTGCACTATCTGTATGCCAGTCGCGCTTACGCCCAAATGATCGGACGCACTCCCGATCAGATTGCTGGCAAACCGATCCTTGAAATTATGGGTGAAGATGGCTTCGAGACTATCCATCCGCACATCGAAGCCGCCTTACGAGGGCAACCGGTCGAATATGAGGCGCCGGTTCATTTCAAAGGAATCGGGTCACGTTTCTTACATGTCGCTTACGTGCCGGACAAGGATGAACAGGGGCAGGTGATCGGTTGGATTGCATCGATCCTGGACCTCACCGATCGCAAGCAGGCCGAAGAAGCCCTGCAGGAGAGCGAAGCACGCTACCGTGCCTTTATTACCCAAAGCTCAGAGGGCATCTGGCGGTGTGAAGGTGATCAACCTATGCCAATCATGTTATCGGAAGATGACCAGATTGAGTATTTCTTACAGCATGCCTATGTTGCTGAGTGCAACGATGCCTACGCCCACATGTATGGCCTGACCAAAGCTGAGGATATCATCGGTGCACGGTCGAAAGATATCTTCCCCCGAACTGACCAGCGCAATATTGAGCACTTACGAGCCTTCATCCGTTCCGGCTACCGGCTGGTAGATAACGAGTCACATGAGATTGACATTCAGGGCAATATCCATTATTTATTGAACAGCTTCACCGGTATTGTCGAAAATGGCTATCTGGTAAGGGCTTGGGGTGTGCAACGTGACATCACTCAGCAAAGATTGATGGAACAGGCGCTACAGAAGGCCAAGGATGAGCTAGAGCTGAGGGTCCAGGAAAGGACCGCCGATCTTGTAAAAGCAAATGAAGAGCTTCTGAAGGCGAAAGATGCCGCCGAAGAGTCGGTCAGGGCAAAGGCTGCCTTCCTTGCGAATATGAGCCATGAGCTTAGGACACCCCTAAACGCCGTTATAGGTTTCTCAAGCCTTCTCTTGTCTGATAATCTCACAGAAGAGCAGAAGGAGGACATTGAGAGAATCAGAAACGGTGGCGAGGCTCTCCTATCAATCATCAGCGATATCCTTGAGTTTTCGAGAGCTGAAAAGGAGAAAGTAAAGCTGGAGCTTCAACCTCTCAGTCTCAAGTGCCTCATTGAGGAATCAATGGGCATGGTGGCAGCTCAGGCCAACGATAAAGGCTTGAACCTCGCTTATACCGTTAGCTATGGTACACCTGATACTATCATTGGAGATCCTGGAAGGCTCAGGCAGATTCTGGTCAATTTGCTTTCCAATGCTGTCAAGTTCACGGATGAAGGGGATATATCAGTGTCTGTCTCCTCCAAAGTCATTGAAGGCAACAAGCGCCGGATAACATTTGCAGTCAGTGATACAGGCATAGGTATGCCCCAGGATAAGATGGACAGGCTCTTCCAGCCATTTACACAGCTTGAGTACACCCTGAGCCGCAAGCGTGATGGCGCTGGACTTGGACTCGCCATTTGCAAGGAGCTTGTCGAGCTTATGGGCGGTGAGATTTGGGCTGAAAGCGAGGAAGGCAAGGGTTCTACATTCAGATTCACCATTCAGGCAGAGACTATTTCAGGAAAGCAATTGGACTTAGACCAGAAGGATAGAGCTGTCGCATATGAGAACATCTCGCCTCAAAAGCCTCTGTCGATCCTTGTTGCTGAGGATAATCCTTCAAACCAGAAAGTGCTCGTCGAGATGCTAAAACGCCTAGGCTACAGGCCCGATGCTGTTGCTGATGGGTGTGAGGTTCTTCAGGCGCTTCAAATCCGGCCATATGATCTGATTTTCATGGATATCCGTATGCCAGAGATGGATGGTCTCACCGCTACCAGGGAGATACGCAAGCTCTGGCCCGATAACGGGCCGAAGGTAGTGGCTATTACAGCCTTTGCCATGGACGGAGATCAAGAGAAATGTTTTGAAGCAGGCATGGATGGCTACATCGCAAAGCCTGTGAAACTAGATGATCTTGCCACATTATTGCGGAATATTACCGCCCCCACTCCAGAATAAAAATTAGAAGATAAAACTCTTGAAATTCAAATCGTGGCATCGGATCTCGCCATACAGAATTCAAGAAATCATTTTGCCATCCCGCATAGAATAAGCTGAATCTTGAGGTCTGCCAGCAGGTCTGAAATTGGAGCCCTTAGAAGGCAGGCGGATTGGGAGGTGATGGATTGTGGTATGGGAGGCGAGGGAGATGGCATCCATTGCACTATGTCCATCTGCGGTGATTGCGGCGATTCCACAGATGCTGTTTTTAAGCCTTTTGCGGGTAAGTCTAAACAGGATACCCGCAGATATCGAAGACATATAGGCATAATCAGTATGCAAGGGTCAATTAACATGCGAATACAGCAATAATAATGATTTTTGCATACGTGGGGCCAATGTTAATCCCATATGAAAGATAGAGTCTTATCCTTTAGCTATAGATGGTTCTTTGAGGAAAACCAACTTCCTCCCTGCAAAGATGAGTGCATACAGAAGAAAAGGGGATTACACGATAATGAATAAGATTCTTATAACAGTCATCCTTGTCACGTCGTTGATGGGGTGTGCATTAGCACTGGATACAGAAAACGGTGTTGAGATGCGGCCTGGGGAAGCTGCAGCAGAAAACCTGTTCAATCATGGAATCGGCCATGCTTGGGTTGGAGGCAATCCACCATCCTTCGGCTCAAACTATATGAAATTCTCCCAATACTACTCGTTTAACAAGGGTTTCGGCTTCAAGAAGCATATTGGGGCACCAAAGAAACATGAAATAACACATGAGATACCATCTACGGTGTTCTTCAACTCTCAAATGCAAGCAGTACCTTATGCTCAATATCAGACCTACCCTGCAAACACAGGAGGAAACTCTCTGTGGATTCAAGGGACAACAGCTTGGACACAGTATGTTCAAGTTCCACAAGGATCAAGTCTTTCTCTATTGGCGATCTCTTCTATGGGCGGCAATGGATATCTATACGAAACAAGACCCGATGGAACACTATCTACAAACAGCTTTTACTTCTTCCCTGGCGGCAACCAGATAGCATTCAACGCTGATACAGTAGGGCAGCACATACTGCACTTCATTATCAATGGCCAGATAAGCAATTCAATTACGATATATGTAGTACCATATACACAGCCTTATCAATATCCAACTCCGATTCCGCCGGTTCAGCCCTATCCACAAGGTACAATTCTGCCACCAATATGAGCGGTTAGCAGGTGCATTGAATGGAAATCTCACTAGCGTAGTGACATGAGAATCATTAGCGTTAAGCCATGCTGATGGTCTGCGCCAGGTCACATTTTTCTTCTTTACTTTCACTCTGCGCACATGCCTGACATTTTTACTCTCAGCCCTGCCATATTCTTGATTTGGGCGATTTGCTAGGGGTAAGAGGGAAAGTACGTGGATATTCGATTGCTACTACAAGGGCAATGTTGAGCTGTGGAGTAGAGATAAGAGGCTTACAAGCTCCAGCATCCGCCTATCATCTCTGCTTCTACATCGCCAGGAGTGATACGGTTGATCCTAGAGGAACCACAGCGTACTGTGCCCAAGCTGTTGATCCTTTTATCCATAGGGAGTTGATACCTGCATTTGCAGGATTGGACTGGTATTGTGAGTATGATCCTAGAGGTATCCTGCCAACCAATGGCGTTAAGTACCTCTTGCTGTGACTATCGTATTGGGTTGCTTTGGTAGTTCTTGAATGGAGACACTATCGCAACTCCACCTTCCAAGTCTATCTATCAACCTTCGGGCGATCTATCTACAAGGGATAATTATTTACCCTTATAATCATTATAGATAGATTGCGAAGGGTTACTCGTTAAATAGACAGTTGACTCAGCTATAATCCTCCTGTCTCATCCCTTCGCTCATGTATCCTGACTATTTCTCTCCTCTCCATCCTAAGCCTATCCATTAGTCTTCAAGCCATCTACAGGCAGCCCCTAGGATGTTTCCTTTGGATATGGTCATGGCCCTGAGGTCGTCGATCCTAGGCCATTTTAAATAGCTAGCATATAAAAATAGATCTTATAAAAATACTCGGTCTGGTATTCTCACCTCCTTTAGGGAGTCTTATCTTCATCGGTTGCATCACCAATTCTTAGAGGCGATTGTAGATACCTGCTGGCAGCCAAGATATTAATATCGATAAGTATATATTAATTCAATCGGCGTTCGGTCATTTCGCAAATTTTAATTTGCCTTATTATTCCCAGAACTGCTCTCCACTCTAGCCTTTCGATGTCGGTCACCCGAAGAACCCAGTTAATCCATTTTATCTAAAACACCTCTCTTTTTATGTAATTCTTCTAATCCCTTACTGCAAAAATGCTCTAATGATATTGATTTCCGGCCAAATTACTTATCTTCACACGGCCAATAGGCATACTATGGCAGGAGTTCTTGAGCAGTTAAGGAAACCTCAGAGGCAACTGATAGGCTGTAATGCGTCCATGCCCGGGACTAATCCAAAGGCCCTGCAGCTCCAGGCAGCCAAAGAGATCCTGGCTGAAGTCTTCGGCATCAGAACCTCAGAGGTTGATGAAATGCTCAAGCAGCGTTATGAGGAAAAGGTGGATTGGCCGCAAGAGTTTTATTTAGATTGAAAATTCAATGTTTAGCGGCTTGCCTTCTAGCCCTTCATGACCAATACCTTATGCTATATGGGGTGCCCACTCATCGTCTGACTGATTACTGCTGTAAATAAAACCATTGATAGCCAGCCGTTGAGATCTTCCAAGCTAGCGGACGCGGGGCATAAGGCTTCGTATTTGTCGATTATATCTCTACTTTGGGGTGGGAATATTTTAAAAATTCTATTGGCGATAAATGATAAGGCTTCAACAAGTTCTGTGTGGATTTCGTCCCGCATAGTCTGGCTCCTCGGTGTCATCGGGATAGCCTCTGGACAATTCTCTCCTCATCCATATAAGGCTTAGAATCATGGGAAACGCAGACCTAATGGATAAATCACAACATTGCATAACGAAGAGGGAGGCAAAAGTCAAGAGGTAGAGACAGGCTATAACATGTATCGACTTTTGCCTTATACTATATACGTAAATCGCCGATATTTAAAGGTGGCGATTGATGAAAGATCGGTAGCATATGACCCTATATGAATAATCAGAGAATATAGTGTCTTTTCCGACTATTCATCTTTTTTGACAGGCAGAGGGATCGCAAGCCTGGCGAGACAGGTGCTTGGAGAGACGGGTACTGATAGACACTGTCTGGAGCTCCATCTATACTGAGCTGTGGCCAATAAAGAAACATTGGACCATAATTACTGATGCTGGTTAGAATGGATTAGACAAAGCGTATATCTCATAAAAGTGATTTTACTATAAAGGTTGTGCCATGTTAAGCGTTCAAGAGTTAGGAAAAAAGCTTGTCAAGGCTGGCAGGCTGAAGCTTCGTCCTCTATGCGTCTATGGCGCAGAGGAGATACCACAGAGCGCAATGCCATCATACATTATAGATCGCTGTATAGCGAAGGCGGTCTACACTGCTGCTCTCTATGAGGAGACTCCGCAGCTGTATGTAGATGCGAGCCATGACCAGTGCTGCCCTGGCGGAATGGTCTGGATGGGGTTCGATGAACCTCACCCTATGCTGAAATATTTCGTGACCATTGGTACGCCAGAGTTCCATGGCGGCGCTGCCGAGCATTTGAAGGCGACACCAGAGCTCTTTGAAGAGCAGAGGAAGCGAGCCGGCAAAGTCACCCCGCCAGGCAAATACATTGTGATCGGGCCTTGTACTGATGATATTAAACCGGACAATATTAGGTCGCTCATCCTCTTCGCGGGCAGTGAGCAGATCAGGAACTTGTGTGGCCTGGCGCAGTTCAATAGCTCTGACCCGTTCTCTAAGACGGTAATACCAGCCGGAGCTACTTGTTCTACAATGATTACATTTCCAGCGAGCATGGCAGAGAATGCGCCGAAGGACTCTGCTTATGTTGGTCCGACAGATCCTACGGGGAACTCATGGCTGCCGCCTGAGCTGATGATCATGGGAATTCCTATAGCTCTTGCTCAGCAGATGGCCGCCGACTTAGACGAATCTTTCATTTGCAAGCGGAGCAGGATAGCATATCCTGAAAATCGTATTGCTATAAAGCCGCGTACATAGACATGCACAAATCTACAAAGTTGAGGGATAGCATAAAGGTGGCAGAGGTAAATTGGCTTATCTTGGCCCTACTGGATGCCTTCTTTGCCGCCCTCAGGGTTGGCGATGTCTTCAAGGTGGCAGCAGTGGATAGATCAAGCCTCTTCTTTGTGATAGTTTTATCCTTTGCCGTTCTTGGGGGGGGGTCTGAATTTAAAGACAGTTATCGCCGCTGTTCTAATACTTCGCTGGATCACTGATAATAGCCCTTTAGGTTATCCTAAACTCAGGTGGCGAGCTATTAGATGTATCACGAAGAGTTAGTCAGTGTTGTGGCTGGCCAACTCTCTCAAAATCAATGAAGCCTTGCTCGACATCTACAGATATCAGTCGCACACGAATACGATCGCCAACATCAATGCCATGGCATCCGGTTTTCAGCATCCCTTCAATAGGCATTTCTAGAAGCCGAACCCAGGTACCCTTTGGGGATGCACCTGTAACCAGGGCATCAAACTGCTCACCGATTCTGGATCTAATAAGAAGACCCGCAGCAGATTTACCTACTTGACGCTCAACTTTTACTGCCTCATCCTCTTGTTCTGTACAATGAGCCGCCAGATCGTCCAGTTCATCCTTGGTATAAGGCATAGGTCTTGCATCGATTGCAGCTTTTAGCAAGCGTTGAGTAATTAGATCAGGATATCGGCGATTGGGAGCTGTTGAATGGGTATAGTCCTTGACGGCAAGACCAAAGTGTCCTGTGGCATCCTTTCCTGGAAATTCCGCAACATATTCGCCTGATCCTAGTAGCTTAATAATGGCGAGAGATAGGTCCGGGAATCGAAGAGGATCGGCCTTTTTCTCCATTATCAAAAACAATCCCAATTCTTTCGAATCTGGATTTTTGGGAAGCTTGAATGCATGTTGTGCAGCAATCTCTACGATTCGATTCCATCTTTTTGGAACGCGAACTACACGGCGAATTGATGGAAGATTTTTTGAAGCAAGATACCTGACTATTGCTCCATTTGCTGCAATCATAAATTCCTCAATAATGTCTTTGGCACGGTCTTTTTCTTCAATGCGCAAATCGATGATGCTGTTGTCTTCAAATATCGGTTTGGCTTCGATGGTTTCAAGACACAGAGCACCTTTGATACGCCGAAGGTTCTTCATGCTTTGTGCGGCTCTATCTTGCAGGCGTAGATTTTCTGTCAGTCCTTTTACGGCCACAATCTCCAAAGGCATATCTGTGCTACCTTCCAGCCATGCGGCAACGCGGGCGTATGCAAGCTTTGCATGGTTACGAACTACCGCACGGTAGACATCTGAATCTTGAATCGATCCATCTGTACCAACCACCATCTCTATGACAATTGCCAGACGATCTTGATTGAAATTTAATGATGTGAGATCGGTAGAGAGCTTTTCCGGAAGCATCGGAAATATCTGGCCCGGAGTATAGACTGATGTAGTGTTGTGACGTGCCTGTTCGTCAATGGCTGATCCTTTTTTGACAAGTGAGTCCACATCTGCTACTGCGACTCTAATCTTTAGCTTTTCATCCGGCATCACTTCAGCGACAGTTAGCTGGTCAAGGTCGCGGGAGTCGTCATTATCGATGGAAGACCATAGGAGATCTCTTAAATCGCGTGCCTTATCGCTGTCGATTGTTGCAGGTGCTTGGATATTATTAAGCTCGGTAAGCGCTTCTGCAGAAAAGTATGGTAGCAATCCTCTTTCAAGCATTGCCCTCTTTGCGATATCCTGTAAGATCGCACAGTCATGACTATCATTTGAGAATGTCATTCTTTCCTTAATTGTAGAGATCGCAGATATTCTTTACCATTGCTCAAACCTCGGAGAAGTGTCATCATGATTTCATGGTTTGTGTAAGAATCATATTACCAGTCGGTATATAGTGCATCCTTTAACATATACTCCCCGATAGAATCAGCATTGAGAGGACCGATGGCCAGAACTGTTTGGGTAAGAAGCTAGGAGAATCACTATAAATTGATTAAATACCATGACGATTGATCAGCTGCGGTTGCTTTTGAAATAAAGCTGATGTGATAATCAGACTGCTTGAAATACAATTTGAGGCGAGATAGCTCTCGCCTTTTAGCTGTTGGTTTCGATATTGGTAATCTGTACCAGTTGACCGCCAACTGCACTATTACCCTGACTTAGGAGATCAACATTCTGACCAAAGGTGTTGCTATCTCCTAATGTTCTGGTCTCCACATCGATGCTCTGTAACGCTGTGCTCGAAGTTAGAGTGTTATCAAAGAGAAATGGTCTGGCAAGCTGGCTTACATCATTGAGGCTTCCTGAGGATTGCTCATCCAGATATATCCGCTGGCTGGCCGAGGAACCGGTCAGAAGGTTGCTGTCGGCAATCTGGAAGACGCCCTGACTACCAAGACCTAAATTGTTTTCGTTGCCAAGGATATTGGCGTTGATGTTTGCCTGTTCATAGAGCTTGGAGCTGGTCAGGGTATTATCTGTGATAAACTGATCAGTCCCCTGGACTACATTGTTGATATTTCCATTTACACATGCATCGAGAATAGATGTCTGTTTCAAATCACTATTTGTCAGTAAGTTTGGCTCCATGAATCCAAAAAAGTTACCTGCAGAGGATGAGGACGATTGATCTATGGAGTTCTCGGAAGCTATATCATCAGCTTCCAGCGCAGTCAACTGAGTTATGTTCCCAATTGTCAGATCGTTCTCATCCTGATCGATTGCTACAAACTGCGAATCAACATTTGCGCTGCCTGTATCATTGAGCATCAGATTGGCCACCTGTATGGCGTTCGTCTTGCCATCGTTTTGTCCTACGAGGTTGCCATCATCGATCATTAAGCCTGCAATCTGGCCAGCAAAGATATTGCTGCCTATTAGATTGGCACTGATATCGTCCACCTGGGCAAGATTCGCTCCTGTAATCAGCGTGCCTGTCGTTTCTTCATTTACCGTTACAATCCCGTTATTTTCGTTACCTAGGGCTGCTGCAGTAGATACAAGCAGCATCAGGCCCAAAACTATAATAATCAGACTTCTCATAACAACCTGCCTCCATATCTTCCCCAAAATGAAAGACCAATTACTAGCTCAAAATTAACACTAATACAGTCTATTCTCTAATAAAATAAAGTTAAACTCAAATAAGAAAAGGCCATCAATATGGGTGTTAAGAATACTCTGATTGTAAAAAATATTCGTATCGGCATTTCTTATGAACGATCTGTGATGCTTCAAATAAGCTCTTCGATAGATAATTAAAATTATCGTTTTTTATTTTCAATTCAGATCTCTCCCAAGTAGCAGTATTTTAATCAGATCAGTCGTTTTTCGAGAACTGATTTCTAAACAAAAGGTTTTAAGAAGAAGTGCTTACAGATTCAGCCCTGCCCATCGATGGGCTATAGTGATCAAAATCTCATATCTAAAGGGAGTAAGAAGATGAACCATTTAGTACTAGTCGGCATAGCAGTCATCATATCTACGGTTACGGCAGCCATTCTGGTTGCTTCCGCAGAAGCTGCTCAGCCGTTGAACGCCTCAGGAAACGTCACTGCACCAAGCCTTGATGCCAGCAAGATCACCACCTCTTGGAATCTGTCATTTCTCTATAAGGACAAGGATGCTGCTAAGCTCGAGTATCAGAAGCTGAATCTAACAATAGAACAGGTCAACCAGACCTTCCGGCCGAGGTTCAATAACCTGACAGGAACAGTGCTGCTTGATTATATCCAAAGTGATGAAAACTTCTCTAAGTCATTGAACGTCCTATATGCTTATGCAAATGCACAGAACAGCCTAGATGTCAATGATATGTTCTATCAGGCATTCCTCTCCGATGTCCAGAACCTGTCCACTAATTATACTAAGGCCACTTCGTTTGCCGATGTGAAGCTGAAGTCGCTGCCAAGATCGGAGTGGGACAGGCTATTTGCTGGGGAGCCTCGGTTGGAGAAATACCGTCCCTATCTGGAGGCGAGCTATATCCGCTTTGTTGATCACCGCCCCAGGAATGAGACGCAAGCTGCATATCTGGCAGATCTTTCCAATCAGCTCATGAAGCTTGATACCACAGCCGAGAAGTTGATCACCAATAATGTAACCCAAGCAGGGAACATAACTCTTGCAAACGGACAGCAGTTCGCCGTCAATTCCACATCTTACTACGATCTTCTCATGACCAACACAAATAGAAGCGATCGGAAGAACTGCTACGATCTGCGTTACCGCCATCTGCTTAACGAATCGAACGAGATGGGGTCCCTCTATGTCAATAAATCGAAGCTCGATGATAAATATGCCCGGGAGCTGAACTACTCAGATGCTTATGATGCCATGATGTTTGAATCATATCTAAACGCATCACAGATAGATGAGATGAACCAGGTATTCAAGGAGCGAAAAGGAGACTTCGACGGATATTATGAGTTCCGCAGAGCGAAGATGGGCGTCGAAAAGCTTGCACCATACGATCTCTTCCTTCAGCTCATGAAGGATCCTAACAAGAAAACTAGCTATATTGATGCCGTAAAGGAGATCGAGGGATCACTTTCCCAGATGGATCCGGCATTCGATCAGGCATTCATAAAGACCGTCACAAGCAACTCTGTAGATGTTTATCCGAATCCAGAAAAGCAAACCATACAATATACACAGGATCTCTGCGCTCTGAAGCGTCCCGCGCTCGTATTCCTGAACTATAAAGGGCTGATTGATGACAAATCCACCATAGCCCATGAGATGGGCCACGCCATCGACTTCTACCTCATGGGGCAGTCTCTGGATTACATCTATTGCGGAGGCACCATATACGAGATGGAGATACCTTCCACCTTCGATGAGGAGCTCTTCATGGATTATGCCATCAAGAACTACGATAAAGATACAGCCACGGCAGTCTTGGCCAATCATATCAGCGATTATGCCAATGAATTCACATTCCAGACCATGATCACTGAGTTTGAGCATAATGCCCATCAACTTGTTAGCAAAGAGGCAAACCAGAAGGCAAACGTTAGCGGTTCAGATCTGAATGCCCTTTGGGGCAGCCTTGAGAATGAATACAAGAGCAATGAAGTTGCCTACTACCCTCAGAGCGAGCAGAGGTGGACTTATATTAGCCATATCTACTTCACAGATAACTATTACACCTTCAACTATGCTCTGTCTGAGGCCATAACCCTGTCACTCTTCAAGATGTACAAAGAGAATCCTCAGGAGTTCAACAAGAACTATGTTGCATATCTTTCGGCAGGCACTACTATGACTCCGCCTGAGAAGCTCAAGAAGTACTTCGGGCTGGAGATCAACAGGAAGCTCTTCGAGGATGCCATGGATATAGTAAAGCTCAGGGTGAATCAGCTGGATGAGCTGAATAATGGAACTTTAAGCTAGAATTGCTTACAAGAGTGGCTTACAAAGGGTAGTAAATAATGGCGGTTTATAAGGGTGGGCCTATGAGTGCTCAGCCAGATAGCCGCCCACCTTTTTTTATAAATTAACTTACACCAAAATTATAAACCATTTCGGTAATTAATGCCTGAAGAAGTACATATCAGTTCCTTAAATAGTTTCACCAAAAGCTTTTTATTACTTACTAAAATACTTAATTATGAAGGGGATGAATTGGTCATGAAAATTATGCTCTGCATAATATTTGCACTGGCAATTACCGCCGGAATTGTAGCAGGTGAAGAATACAGTCATAAATACAGCACGTTTGAGATTAGCTTCTCTACACCGCCTACAGTTACTGCGAATGTTCAATGGGGCGCTGGGGCTAATAATGGAACGACTAATGGAACTAATAACGAACTTGGAAAGCTGATAACAGTGGACTTGAGCACTGGGGATAGCTTATTCATTTTGCCGCACAGCCCCTCTACCTGGGAGTCGAGAGATACCTCCCTAGACAACATACAGAAGCTTTGGAACCATGATGCAGACGGCAACCTGTACACTAATCCATCTATCTATAAGCTGGATAATGGCGATTATGTTGCGACGGGTCATATGATGCGCGCATCAAAATACATCACTAGGTCTATGCGAACCTTCGATTTCAATCACGACGATAGGATCGATTTCTATGTGCTCTGGAATGAGAATGGTAAGGTTGATTTAGATTTGATGAACTCATTAGCAACAGATACAAACGTAAATCTATCTTAGGTGTGAGTCTGAGATAATGGGAAAATTGGGGTAGTTGAGGATTTATCGATTTCCCCAATTTCCCGTGGTTTCCCATGTGTGGGACAACTAATAATCGATAGCATTATGAGATGATTCCTACATCTGCATCAACTGAATGCTATGTCCAGAATATTACTAATGATAATTAATTCGGCTTATTTTTGCATGACTTAGCAAGCTTTATATAATTAGAATCGGCAATAGTAGGCTTGGGGAAATAAGTCATCTAATAGGCTTCATACGCCATTAGGTGAGAAACTAAAGGGAGATATGTGAAATATGAAACATTCAACCAAATCCTTAATACTGGCTGCAGCTATGGCTCTTTGCCTCTTAGTCATGCCAGCTCTTTGTGCACCGTCGAATCAGTCCTCCTCGTTGATCTTGCTAGTCCAGCATTCTGGCAGCGGCTTTGCCATAAACGGCAGCGAAGTCCACCTTCTCAAGATAGGGATTTTGGGCATAGCCGAGTTCGATCCTGCAAAAATCGGCAAGCTCATTTCCGATAACAAGACCCTTGGACAGATTAAATCCGACATAAAGGATCAGGTAATGACTGAGATGGATGATGCATCCTATAATGGAAGCTTAGTTCTTGGAGGTAACCTCTATAAGCTGTCCAATATTACATCTAAGACTGAAGATGATAATAATTCAAACATAGGAGCAGATATAGCAGGTCCAATAACACTCGCTAATATAAACAACAGTACAGCAGTTGTAGGCCATATCTCATTGGATTTCACGATCCTTGAAAATAGCCTTGTAGGGCAGGGTAAGCTAACCATGAATAGCGGCAATTTCAGTGGCAAATACGATGCACTGATCCTGGCGAACTCTGGGAAATTCGGCAGAGAAATGGGACGGTGTAGGGTGAGAAATTAGGATAAGAACGCTTTCACCTTTATAGAGGCAATCGTGGGGACTTAAGATCATGAGACGCCCCAATTGCCTACAATCTTGAGTGTCTTGTGACCGGCGTTCAAGCCACCATAGCCCTACTCAAAACCTTTTTCTGTTATCGGCTTATTCAGGCTTCATCTTATGCGAAAATGCTGAAAGGCCTATGAAATCAATCTGGAATTCAGATCTCAATGGCAGGCTCGGAGAGCTTTCGATATCCTTAAGAAGGGTATAAATAGTCCGGCTTTGAGCCACCCCTTAGAGGCATAGCATTATGAAAGTAATCGCATTTAATCGCAAGGCCGAAGACAGCCAAGCGAATGATGCAGTAATTGATCTCTGCGGAATATCAAAAATAGCTAGGGTGGCTGAAGCGCTCTATCCTTATGGCCAGCATCTCTCAACCGTTTCCCTTCAGCTTGAGTAGCAGCGTACACCCTCCTATGCCAGAGGATAGCAATGATCATGCACCCGATGCCCAGAGAGTAAATAAGCGAACTTCTGAAGCCCATCAGAACGCCTGCCAAAGAAATGACAGTGGCTCCCAGGAAGGCAGCGCTCCATCCGAGAGCAATGGATTTAGTGGAGTTCAAGAATAGGCTGCTCTGCCAGAACTCCTTGGGAACCATGCGTCTTGCATACTCTCTTGTGAAGGGATCGCCTCTCAAGATGGTGGCCCAGGAAAAGACCGAGAGGCCGCCGTAGATCAGCACTCCTGACCAGATCTTAAGGCGCTCAAGGTTACTATCGCTAAGAGTAAGGCTAGATAATGCCAGGAGCAAGAAGAAGACTACACCGAAGAGGTCCATGGAAGTATAAATCCTTTTCAGAGCACGCGGTAGGAAGAGGATTAGTGTCAGGGCCAGGCCAATGAACGCGGCCATCCTCGTGCCTACAAAGCCGGATGCTATTGCAAAGACTATCCAGGGCACAAATCCTGCCAGAATGCTGGAATCTATCATGAAAAATGGGAATACTGTTCTAGTATAAAAAGAGAGAATATGTTCCCCTGGAAAACATGGCGGGGCATGATCAATACATGCGGTGCTAATGGAGGAATGAAGGAAGATGATAGCGATATGGCAGAGTGATAAGGGATAGATGGCTAAATATGTGCGGAAGCAAGATTTCCGCACATTTGGTAGACAGTTGAACTAGGCTGCTGAGGACTCAACGGTAAATAGTGTATGCTACATCGTTTTTTCAGATGCCATGTTTGAGCCTATGTTTGAGCAGCGCCAAGCAGTCACAATTACTTCGAGACAATCTTCGCCAATTTCTCTCCTGCATCTTTGCATTTAGCCAAAACATCTGAGGACGGCGCTCCTGAGACAGATATGCTGTCTACCGACTTCTCGAGCTTGAATGCGCCGCACAGGCGATCGAGCACTGCAAGAGCTGTATCTCCACCTCTTCCTCCAGTTGCAAATGCAGCATATGGTTTCCCTGCCACCTTACCCTGAGAAGGGTAGTAAGTGCGATCGAAGAAATCTTTGAGCGCTCCTGCTATATAGCTGAAGTAATCGGCAGATCCAAATGCTACGGCGTCACATCTTAGAAGATCCTCCAAGCCTGCATCTAATGCCTTCTTAAGAACGGCCTCAGTGCCCGGGACGCTTCTGGCACCTTCAGCGAATGCCTTTGCCATCTTCTCAGTGTTTCCGGATAAGGTATGATATACGATCAGAACCTTGGCCATCTCTATCACCACCATTCCTGTATTTTGGATTCAGTTACACTATCCATGCTATTCCTCTTAGGTTAGCATATGTTTGTTATCTCACTGGTTAAATACTTTTGATAGGCACGCCTGTGCAAAGGTTCCTATGCAAGAGATAGCTGAGATTGCCGAGGAGCACCCAAGCTTTAAGTTGATCAACCATGGCCCAGGAAACAGAGCTCAAATAGAGCTCAGATGCTTTTATGCATTCAACCGTCTTCCACCCTCTGAATGTTCAACATACAATCGGTGAATCTCACTTCCATCCTTTAGCTATTAATTCGAAGGGGCCCAAATAATCTGGATATGACTCGTCGATATTAATTTATACTATTGGTCCAGCGTTTTTCGAAACATTTACGATTTGCGCTTATAAACGAACATAGATAGTAGGAGGGATAAATTGTGAATAAAGTAGATGTCGCCAGCAGAAGTGGCGAAATGATATGTAAGAGCTTTTTGCCGATAAATATTGGAAGCCATAGGTCACTGGCATTCTTAATTTCAGGGATCTTAATCACGGCACTTATTCTGCAGGCTATGCCCTGTATGGCATCTCCCGCAGTGGATAGCGTCTCCGGCAGGCCGGTCATTCATCTTTTTGAGGCGAGCCCGAGCATAGTGAATTCCGGAGGGAATGCCACCCTAAATTGGACAGTCTCTCGCGCAGATATCCTATTCGTAGATCCTGGAGGAATCATCCTCAACCTTGGGAACAGCTCATCAGGCATATCGGAGATTAACGGCTCCATTTTCGTTCGCCCGATCAACAGCACGAACTATACTTTGATCGCCGAAAACGCAGTCGGAAATACCACCGCCAATACGAGTGTGATTGTAAACAAAAGCCTGGCGATGCCGAGAGAAATCAAGCAACCAGTGATAACACAACCTGTGATCAGATACTTCCAGGCAACACCATCTACAATAAAGAATGGAGAAAGCACTACGCTCTCGTGGTCGGTCTCCGATGCTACAGAGGTCACAATATCTGGTCTTGGGAAGGTAGCTCTCAAGGGATCGATGGCTATAATGCCTGTTGGTACAACCACCTATGTCCTTGCAGCCAAAAACGCTGGAGAGGTGGTTACAGCACACACAGTCGTGGCTGTTGAGAGGCCGACCCAAAGCAAGCCTGTGATCAATTCCTTTTATGCCGATTCAAGGCGTATTATAGACGGACAGAGCACTACCTTATACTGGAGCGTTTCGGGCGCCTCCAATATAGCGATAGATAGAATAGGTCCTGTTCCCTCAACAGGCTCACGCCTCATTAGACCTTCTTCTACAACTACCTATACTTTAACTGCATCAAACGATGCTGGAAGCACTGCCGCCACTGCACAGATATCAGTGACGCCAAGACCGCGGCCGCCTGTAATCAATTATTTCGGCGCCAGCAAAGGTGTTATTTCAAGAGGAGACAGCACTACTTTGAGCTGGAGCGTTTCTGGGGCCGATGGAGTGGATATCAACGGCAGACGCGTAGGCTCAAGCGGCTCGATTTCTGTCAGTCCATCATATAGCACAGCTTTCACTCTATCGGCATGTAATGATGGAGGTTGTGCAAGAGATAGTGCATATATTGAAGTGGGAGAGGTTGCAATTCAGCCGATTAATCTAATGCCTGAACCTCAACCTCAACCTCAACCTTATCCTGAGCCGCAGCCTGAGCCAGCTAATCCAATTCAGCTGATGTGAATGGGAGTGTTCCTCAAAAGACAGCGTTTAATTACTGGACCAAAATAGGGGTAAATGATAAAAAAACGCGACAGATAGCGGCTGCTCTGATTGTGCTCGTAGCAAAATCAATGCCTGAGCAATCTATGAGCAGGTCAAATAGAGAATCGTTCGATTATGAATTGGCCGCTTGGAGGGGATGTAGGCAGGTGGAAGCCGCTAGAGTGGCATTAGATGGCATACTCTTCGCTTTACAGCCCTTTCCTCCCCTAAACCTCCACATAAATTGAGGGAATATAATCGTGTAACAATTTTATTTTCATTTGTTTTCTACATATATCATTCTATACGCAAAATGCTTTTAGAAACTGAAAAGATTTATATGCTTGCAACAATCGTTGGGAGGAAATATCCTAAAAATCCTTTAGGAATCCGGAGGGATAAAATATGAAAGCGTTGTTTATCTTAGCCGTGATGGCCCTGCTTGTCACATCTGCTTTGGCAAAGCATGAAGAGATATCGGCAGGTCCATATAACGCTTCCTTTGATCTGAACACCACAAGGAATTATAGTATAACACTGCACCCCGAATCTATTGAAAACAATTCTTCAAGCTATATGTTTGAAGTAAGGTTTGACAATGATACAAGGGCTGCTGTGGGCATAATAAAATACAATAACTGGCAACTTGCAGACTTCCCGTGTACATTCTGGCAGCAGCTCTATCTGGAAAATGATCCTACGATCAGTAACTTCAGCGTATCTTATCCTACAATCGATGGAAAAGTTGGACAGATGATATCAACAACATTATCTGGAGCCATGGATAATAAAACAGCCAATAGCAGTGCTGTTGAGGTCTGGCTGGACAGCAAGAAGATTGAGGGCTATGACTTCCTTGTAGGAAAGACGAAAGTTGAGATGATCCTCCAGCTGCCAGATAATATGACCAAGGATATGTTGAATACATTCCATTTGACAGAAGGGAACATCATACTGGAGACAAAGGCTGCAACAATTCAGCCTCCATCGATCATGGTCAGGACTCAAACTGGCGATGATCCTGCTGGCATAGTAATACTTCCTCAAGTAATCAGCAAAGGGCCTTCGTTCGTAGTTGTCTTCGATGAAGACGAAAATATCCTGGGCTATGAGGCTGTTTCAGATGGCGTGAACAAAGATGTTCAAGTTAGATTGGATCAAGCCCCAAAGACTAAATGGCTCTATGCAACTCTGAATTCAAATGGTGCTACCTCGACAAAATATTGGCAATATCCCTTTATGCCGGATGCCGTGGTCAAATCTGACATATTCTTTGATAGCAGGGCAAAAAGCATTGGCGGAAATAGCGTGGCCAAAAAAACTGGCGTAACTGCATCACAGGGCTGGCTGGAGTTTGAGGGCAGTACTTCGAGGATGAGTCCTAATTATGATAGGGCTCAATGCATAAATACCATGATTGAACATGGTTATCCTCAACCGATAGCAGAGTTCTATTGCGATTAGGAACTGATCGTTAGTCTGAAGGCAAGCTCAGCGAATAATGCCTTTAGGCTCCCTTTTTATCAAATATCTTAGCGATAAGGGAGACTATTAGATATTTTTGATAACTGAATCCCTTTAACACAATCTTTGCCGCAGCAGCTCTATACGCAGCAGTACCGGCATACTACATCTTTATATCTATTCAAGCTTCGATACTACAGCCACCTGGTATAAGTCAGTTTAAAGTGGGAGATACTATGAAAACTCTATTGATATGCGTCTTGGTTGTTTTGTTATTGGCGTTGGGCTCTAATGCTGTCGAGCCGGTGCAGCTCAGTGGAGCCAGCGGTCAGACTATTCTGGCGCAGATAGCTGGCCCGTCACAAACCACCAACACCACAGCGATGCCGGGTCTCTGGACTTGGGGCAAAACTCCGATGGGTTATGCACTGAATTCATCCGGACAGCTGATCCCAGTACAGCAATTGTTAGATAATGATTATGGAGGGTGGGTTCCCAGTATTTGAAGGGATTTAGAAAGTGATTCCCAAAGGGCTGTCCCTTTGGAAAACCTAAGCATGCTACTACTAGCATGCTATGCTTTAGCTTATAGCTCCCATGGGTCAACCGGCTTCCGCGGAGCTATAGCAGGAATGGGCACCTTGGCGAGCAAATTGGATTCTGCATTTTCCTCACTTAGAGTTTTGTTTAGCAGATCGTTATGTTGCTGAACCAGGACGTCGTACTCCTCTGCAATGGTAGCATTGCTCTGTGCGAGGACGTACAGACCCCCCAGATAGTAGCCTTCATCGAACCCTTTGAGGTATGCGGTCTGGCTGGTGTTTGAATCAGCGCCAGAACTCGCGTTCTGGTTGAAATCGGCCTTTGAGCATGCCGGTAGGGTAATAACAAGCATAGCTATTATGGAAATTAACATTATCAGTAAACTACATGTGAGCAGTGAGCCTTCACCGACACAATGGCTCCTACTATTGGATTCAACTTCTCTCTTCACGCCCAATATACTCTCTTTAAATTCGTTAAATCCTCGATTCATGGTTACCCCCCTGTTTAGCTTAGTATGGTGTTAGTACATTCTCTTAAAGCTATGTGTTGGAATAAAAGGCCTTCCTACCTAAGAACTCTTATTAATACGTAGAACCGGGAGTCGTCCCTAAGTAGGTTGTGATTGCTAGGGAGTATGTAGGGAACAAGAATGAGCTTCGATATCGACAACATCTGAACCCTATTAAGAATTCAAGGTAAGCCGCTGCCGCCCATTCCTATAGGTATCTGGCTTATATCACCTACTCCTGTCAAGACTCTATCTGCATCTTGATGAACATCATGGTATATGGACTTCTGCTGAGATATCTGATTTACATCAGCAGGTGCGATAGCGTTGGCCGTTTGAGCTTGCATCTCTGTATTGTTGTCTTTGATCTCGACGGGTGTATAGCTAGACAAATCTGGGTTTATCCACATGGCGTTAAACTCGCCACGATTGGATATCTCGCCCTCACTGGTCTGGAAGAATTTGCCTGTAATTCCTCCATCGTCAAAGATGCCGTCAAGCACTGTTGAAACCTGTTTATCGCCTTTCAGAGCAGTTATAACAAGATGCACTTCATTTCCGGAGGTGACTCCTGCGACGTTCCCGTTCCAGGGCTCGCCGCTATCAGGCGCGTACTTAGCCCGGCCAAAGAGGTCTTGTCCATCCTGATCCAAGGCCATAGTGACTGGATCGTTCTCGATGCCGGTTATTGTCCAGATATACTTCAAGTTTTGGGCTGCTGTAGCATTGATATTCGCGACGGTTGCCACTCGAGCTGCATTTGCTTGGCTAATTGTGCTCATTGATGCAGGTGCCGTTTGGTTCCCCAGGATAGGACCGTTGTCTGCTTGGGAATTATCTTGACATGATGATAAACCAGCCGTGAAAAGTAATACGAACGATATTAGGAGAACCACATATCTCTTTTCCAAGCATAGACCTCCATATTTGCTGCTCTACTGCGATTAATTACTCGCCGATTCTATAACATCAGATCGCTATCTAATCTATCTATTTATAAACCTTTCATATATGCAATTCGTATTATGTATTTTCATAAGATAGTTCGAACGCAGTTTCAATTTGATCCAATAGAGTACATCGTAAAAGATTTTAGGGATGCATACTGGCTCTAATATATCGAGGATTTATGAGAAAACTGAAGATATCCTCCTTGAGGTTCATGGGCCGCATGCTGGCCATCTGGGCTATTGCCTCCTTATCTCTGATAATCATTGCTGTGCTTTTTCCTAAGAATCTTACCATTGAGTTCTGGTATACGCCCATAATTGCAGCAGCAACAATCGGGCTGCTCAATGCCCTCATCTGGCCAGCCTTAATCCGCCTTGCTCTCCCAGTTGCCATCTACACCTTCGGCACCTTCGTGTTAATCTTGAATGGCTTGATGATTCAGCTGTCTAGCAATTTTGTGCCAGGTTTCTTCGTTCATGGGCTGGCCTCAGCGATGGGAGTAGCCATAGGAATGTCGCTCATAACATCGGGCCTGGGTGGAATGCTTTCCATCGATGAAGATGACTCATGGTACAGCATGGTTGTTCAGAGGCAGATCCAAAAGGACAGGAGATTATTGAAGACTGAGATTCCGGGCATCATATTTCTTGAGATCGATGGCCTAGCCGAGCCAATTTTGCAAAAAGCATTGCAGAAAGGCTTTATGCCCACTCTGAAGCGCTGGCTGGAAGGCGGCAGCCATAGGTTGATTGGATGGGAGACGGATCTTTCATCGCAGACATCGGCAAGCCAGGCTGGAATACTTCACGGCAACAATACAAACATTCCCGGCTTTTCATATTACATAAAGTCCGAGAAAAGGAAGGTAATATCCAGTCATCCCCCTTCAGCTGCCAGGATAGAGAATATGATCACAAATGGAAATGGTCTTCTCGTTAGTGATGGGGCCAGTAGAACGAGTATGTTCTCAGGGGATGCGCCCAATGTCATGATCACCACAAGCTCACTCTTCAATACATCCAAGATTCAGGCGCGCCAGTTCTATGCCTATTTCCTGAATCCCTATAACCTCTCTCGCAGTTTAGGTCTCATTCTCTGGGATTTGCTCGTTGAGCTGAGATATAGTCTAAGCCAGCTGCTCCGGAATGAGAAACCCCGAATCCGCAGACTTGGAATTTATCCCTTCATCAGGGCTGCTGTCACAGCTTTTCTACCAGATATCGATGTTGCAACTTTGATGGGCGACATGTTTGCTGGGATACCTGCAGCCTACGCCACCTTCAGCAGCTATGACGAGGTGGCCCACCACTCCGGCATCGAACGCAAAGATGCGCTAGGAACGCTGCGCCGCTTAGATAAACAGTTTGCTCGTCTGGAAAGGATATCCAAGAGAGCACCCAGGCCCTACCGCTTTGTCGTTCTATCTGATCACGGCCAATCCCAGGGTGCGACCTTCAGGCAGCGCTATGGTCTGAGCCTCAAGGACCTGGTTAAAAGCCTGATCTCAAAGGATCTGAGTGTAGAAGAGATTACGGCAGCAACTGACGCCTGGATGCATTTCAATGATCTTCTGAACGATGCCATCAGAAACGAGGAGGGACTCTCGGCTAAGGCGTTTCGCCATGCATTCAAGCCAAGGACCTATGAGGGAACTATCACGATGGGACCTGATCATGAGATTGTTTGCAAGGAATGCAACAAGAATGCTGAAGTTAAAGGGGCCAATATCATCGTTACTGCATCGGGCAACCTGGGGCTGATCTACTTCGCAGACTGGCTGTATAGGCTGAATTTTGAGGAGATAAGCCAGCGCTTTCCCCTGCTTCTTCCTGGGCTGGTACAGCATGAGGGTGTCGGATTTATTATGGTCCACTCAAAAGAGCATGGGGGAATGGTACTTGGAAAAAAGGGCATATACTTCATTGAGAAAAATCATATAGAAGGCGAAAATCCCCTGAAAGTATTCGGGCCGAATGCTGCAAGACATCTCGTCCGTGAGGACGGCTTTCAAGATTGTCCCGATATACTGGTGAACAGCTTCTATAACCCTGAGACTGGCGAGATTGCTGCCTTTGAGGAGCTAGTGGGCTCACATGGCGGCTTGGGCGGAACTCAGACTCAGCCGTTTATCTTGTTCCCTAATTCATTGAGCATCCCGGATGAACCTATTATGGGGGCAACAAATGTTTACAGCATCTTCAAGAGCTGGGCAGATTATTCAGCTCAAGGGAGATGCAGCCAAGAAAAATAGATATTATTCCAATCGAGAGCAATTGATCTGAAAATCCTTTCCTTCCATTGCGATTGACCCTTGCAAGCATCAGCTTAAGGTAAATGTCGCCATGTTCGTTTTTGATGTTTTTGTGCCTTTGTAGTGAAACGTCGCTGGATTGGATAATCGACATAGAGCTTACTATTGACTACAATTCAAGAACGTCCATCCTGGAACCGCTCTGACTTTACTTTTGGTGCTAAAACTAGTGGTTTTACTAGCGCACTCCCAAAATAAATAAACGATGAACTATCACCCATAAAATACTATAATTCTTTGGTAGGAATTAGAACCATGTTTTTCTGCCGCGAAGTAGCTTGCAGTAATTTAGATCTCCCTTCTCGCAGATAACCTTGATCTCAATGAACTTTCCAGCTTCAGCCGAGTTCCAGGTTATCTCCATCCTGCCCTCCTCGCATCTTGTCCTATAACAAGGATATTCGAAGAAGCGCATCTCTCCCTGTACCTGAGGGTGCCAATATGTATATGCAAGATCCTCACAACGCTCTATTTTATCTCGTCTGTCCTTAGGGATTCTGTAAGTTCTGATTCCATTTGATGTCTTGAGAGCGATCTCAATGGCCTCCGGTGTCTCAGTCCTCTTCGCAAACTTCCATCTATATGGCCTGACCGTAGGGAGGGCAGCAAAGCCTTTATTCTCTTCGGCCATCTCCTCACGGATCTTCAGTGCAGCTCTGAATGCATAGTAAATGACAAATACCGATCCAAGCAGCATTGCAGCGCCCCTTGCATCAATAAAGTGAGTGAAGCCAATGTAGGCGGAAGAGAGCACTGCAATTCCAATGAAGGAGAAAAGAGTCAGCACGGGATTGATGCCCAGATCTATGTTCAGCTTGTAGTACCTTTTACTGAGAGGATAGAAAAGAGGCACACCTCCTGTGCCCAGAAGATCGCCCAGGATATGGGAAAATCCTGTCAGGAAAATAACCAAGAGCAGCCTTTTATCCGAGGCTTCAGTCAGAACTAACAGGGATGAAAGGGCTTCGTAGATAAAAACGGAGACGGCAATAATAAAGACTAGAGTGTGAGTTATCCCATGATGTCCCGTGAAGGGAAGCCTCTTCCATAGAGGGGCCATAAGAAAATCGAGGTCCGGGAGTAGGCTCATGAAGATGCCTGAAGCAATGTAAATATTAGTGTTGGAGCCATCGGCCAATGACGCAATGATTAGGCCTATCAGGATATGAGTAAAGAAATCCATCGTTCCTGATATCCCGTCATATTACTGATCATATTAATCATCGGCTATCCTCGTTTGGGCTATAGCGCTGATATTCTCGATGTTCTTAGTCCCTCTGGAAACACAATTAATCCTTTATTCAGAATATCGGCGCTATTCCCGATCCCTAAATACTATTTCCAGCCATAGGTCTTTCCAGTTTATGGGCCATTCCGATTCGTAGGTGCTATTTCCAGTTACCATAGCTCCATTTATAAACCATCCTGATGAAGGTCAGGTTATCTCCAGGGCCCGAGCGCATCTCGGTCTCATGCCATTTCCGAAGTGTCTCCTTCAGCATGCTTAGAAATTGTTCCATCCTCTCGCTATGAGTGCGATCATCTAAGTCCTTCAGGTCCAGGCCGGCACTACTGGCCTTGACTTCTGCCAAGCTTTCGATAAACTGCCTGCTCAGAATCATTTGTACAGTTATCCCTGTCCCCTCATCGTCTTCGGCTACAGTGAATTCATGGTTGCCGATAACTACAATCTCGCCGGGCTTAAGCTTGCCTGCCTTTATCTTCATGGCTGCATAGGTCATTGATTTGAAGACATCATCCTCGGATACAAGACGTACTGCTCTATTCATTGGTTCCTCCTGATAGTGTATTTCGTTCGGCATTTCCGGTCGGCCTCAATGGTATACTGGATCTATGTTATCCTCAGATGTATTTAACCTATAGGAGAGAACTGGAAAGCGGAATATCTCTTGCCTTAATCAGGTCTCTTTAATTTGATTGCAAGAAGAAGTTGTGGTCACAGTCAACTACTCGCCAATGAATTAGCTCGCTGGCACTCCACTTACCGAAAGGAGGTTCATCTATCATACGATCACCTGGATTCATTGCTGAATCTCATGCCTTCAGTAAGCTGTTTTGTCCCCCTGCGTCTGAGCGATTTGGTTCTGAAGCTGTTTTATCCCTACTACCGAGGGTGCCCTACCGTTCGATGCTACAATATCATTTGACATAAAAAAGGAAGAGCTATAATACTTATCACGAGTAATTAACTTAGATTAGTATTTTATCTTCGTGACTGTTTTAATCTATGTATCTAAATTTTCGGCAGGGCTACTTGAGATTACGTCAAGGAAAGGATAAGATTTTAAGGCATAGGAACTAAACCAAAACTCGGCCTATAATTGGGTCTCCGCTGGCCAGTATCTGAATTGATCGGTGATAAGAGGACCTGGCGGAATAGCGGAGGCTTTGATCTAGTTTCTGCCGTTTATTCCTTGTCATCGGTTTCTTAGGGATTGTATAACTATCCAGCAAGTATAACAAAGCGCGGAGATATGAAGGGCGCGTAAAAGTTTATTTTCAAGCAACAAGTAGATAGCAGGTAAGCCTAAGATAGCCTTTAAAGCTTATTTCAGAGGGAATTGCAAATGAAAGCATTGGTAACAGGCGGCGCAGGGTTCATCGGCTCAAACTTAGTCGAGACGCTGGTGAATGACTATGAGGTAACAGTGCTCGACAACCTCCACACAGGAAGCATCAAGAACCTTGAGAAGGTCGCCAAGGATATCAGAGTTATAGAAGGATCTTGTAACGACTGTCTCTCCCTTGACCTGGAGCCGGATGTTATCTTTCATTTGGGAATCCCGTCCTCTTCTCCTATGTATAAGAAGAATCCCAACCTTGTCGGCGAGGCGATCAACGGCATGATATCTATAATGGAGCTTGCCCGGCGCTCTAGCAGCCAAAAGGTTGTATTTGCATCGTCCTCCTCGTTATACAATGGTGTTCCAGTTCCTCATAGAGAGGATGCGATAATTCAGGTTACGGATTACTATACTGAGGCCAGGCTGGCCATAGAACGCATAGCTGAGCTGTACTATAAGCTCTACGGCATCGATTATGCAGGGATGAGGTTCTTCTCTGTCTACGGTCCCCATGAGGAGGCCAAGAAGGCTTACGCCAATATGATCACACAGTTCCTGTGGGGCATGAGAGAGGGACATGCGCCTGTGATATTCGGCGATGGGATGCAAACCAGGGACTTCACCTATGTGAAAGATGTTGTTGATGCCCTGGCCCTCGCATCGAAGAAGGGCACGGGAATATTCAATGTAGGGACTGGAAGGTCATATACCTTCAATCAAGTTGCGGATCTGCTGAATGAAATGCTTGGAAAGGATCTCAAGCCTGAATACAAAGAGAACCCGATAAAGAACTATGTTATGCACACTCTGGCGGATACGGCGAAAATAAATAGTCTAGGATTTAAGGCCAAGTATTCGCTTCGGGAAGGTGTAGACGAAATTTTATATTAAATATTGACTTGAATGTAAATCAATATTTTTTGGGCTGAATGCTCGCCAAAAGATTTTGAGGTAATACCGGATATCCATTTCAGTACAGTCGCCTTTGGCTGTGACTTCCTCCCATGCCCCTGAAGGGGCAGGGCTTCCTACGTCATCGATCTGACTTGCTTTGATAGTTTGCTCAAAGTAGGGGTCGAATCTTGATAGGCACTTCCCCTCAGTCCGAGGGTGCGAATGTTCAAGCTGGCATTGAGATCTCGGTCCATCACCAGTCCGCATTTAGGGCAGTGATGGACTCGATCTGCCAGCTGCTTGGGAACCATGATACCGCACTGGGAGCATTTCTGAGATGTATATCTCGCATCTACCAGTTCTACCACTTTGCCAGCCTTCGCAGCTTTGCTCTCTGTGAACTGGATTAACTTGCCCCAAGCATGATCTTGAATGTGCTTAGCTAGATGATGATTCTTCAACATTCCCTGGATATTCAAGTTTTCAAATACGATTATATCTACTGAATCTACGAGCTTTCTGGATACTTGATGCAGGAACTCGTCTCTGTGGTTCTGGACCTTCTGGTGAAGCTTGGCGACTTTGGCCTTGGCTTTCCGTCTATTGCTTGATCCTTTCTTCTTCCTGGAAAGATCTCTTTGGGCTGCTGCAAGCTTACTTTCAGCTTTGACATAGTACCGTGGATATTCAACGGTTTCACCTGTGGAAAGAGCAACTAGGCTGTTCAAGCCCACATCTACACCAATGGCGGTCTTTGGCTCAATCTGAGGCACATCTTTTATCTCAGATATTAAGATCGCATACCAATGACCTAGATTATCTTTCTTGATGGTACAAGTCTTGATCTTACCTTCGACTTCTCGATGCTTGAATATCCTGATAGATCCGATCTTGGAGAGAGTCAGCTTTGAGCCTTCGAGCTTGAATCCGACTTGAGGATATGTAAACGACTTTGAGGATATTAAACACTTATACCAGCCTTGGCCCTTGAATCTAGGGTATCCAGGTTTTTCCCCTGCCTTGACCCTTCGGAAGAATGACTTGAAGGACTTGTCTAATCTTCTCAGAACATCTTGAAGCACCTGGGAGAAGACACCCTTGAAATTACCGTCCTTCTTATCAGTCGTCAGCATTGCAGCTTGAGCCTCATAGGTTCTGCTAATGCCTTCAACTTCATAGGCATTCTTCCTATCTGCCAAAGCTAGGTTATAGAGATGTCTACAAGTTTCGAGTGTCAGGTCCAACATAGCTTCTTGGCGCCTGGTTGGATACATTCTGAACTTATAGGCAGTCTTCATTTCGTTTTTATTCTAAGTGCGCTTGAATATAGAGCTATGGAGCACGGAGCGAAAGTAATCTGGAAAGCGTACGGCATTCATCCCGCCCCCTGAAGGGAGCGGGTCTTCTGCCTGTTTTCCTATAAAAGCCTATAAATAAGAAGAGTAACTAGAAAAGCCCAAGTCTCTCCAAAGGGAAGTATGTACAAGATCAGTTGCTAACCTCGTGAATGAGACATATAAAAGCGGTTAAAGAGGACTAGAGGAATCAGGAGGCAATCTTAGATGAAAAACGTTTTGGCAATAACTATAGCCCTTATGTTTGCGGCAGCTATTTTATCGCCTGCAGTAGGGTTCACCTTCCAGTCTGGAAGCAATCAGTCCTACAGCATTGGGTCGACGCCGGTCAATTATTCGATAAGTATGGGTGAGCCTGCCCAAAATATCACGCCAGGTTCGATTCCGCCGGAGGCTTCCCCGACATCGGCGGTCACGGTCACTCAAGTCCCATACTCCATAAAGGTTGGAGGAGTATCGTCCTACTCCATAAAGCTGCCATCCGGAGCCAGTGCGACCCCTGAAGGGATCACGACAATGCCTGGAACTGTGGCGCTTGGATCGATAGCAAAGAGCTGATGTATCCTCGATATTATTTTTTTACTGGGGCAATTCCTAATAGATATTACCTCAGATACTAAATGAATCATAGAATTCCTATTATCATCCATTAAGACACAGAGCACAAACGTTCGCAACAAGAATAATTGCTGGGATGGCTATAACTACGGATGTACATTTATCTTCAATAGGTCGTAAAAGCATGAATAGAGGCAAGATACCAATTGTGGTTGTAGCAGTTGGAATCATGCTTTTATTGAGCATATCCATGGCCTCAGGAGAAACAACATTAGCAAAAGGATTTGGGTCAAGTGTCTTTACGGACATTGGGCTTCAGCCGAATCTCGGCTCTCTGTACCAAAAGGTCAATTCCACGAGCACTTATAAAGTAGTGGAAAGTGACAGCGAACACTTGCGCTGGCGCCTGGGCAGCGCAAGTAAATCAGATACTGCTATAGTCTTCTCAGATGGCAGCATCCAGATCGGAAGCTCGCTCAAGTTCGATCCCACCGCAAAGGACCAGCTTGACTCGGAGCTTGGCACGGTCATCAAGCTGCTGAACTCGACAGTTAAGGTTTCTGATGCCGCAAGGAGACATGCCCTGAGTTCGGCTCAATATTATTCAGGGGATAATCCAGTTGGTGCAGAGACCTGGAGGACGTCCGGCGACCAGCTCTTCAATAAGGGAGCTTATGATAAATCCCTGTTTTTCTATGATAAATCTCTCGCCCAAGATCAATCTCGTGCGGAAACCTGGAACAACAAGGGTGCAGCTCTCGCATCCCTGAGCAGAAACGAAGAGGCAGTGAACGCTTACGATAAGGCGATCAATATAAGCCAGGGCAACAGCGATCCCTGGAACAACAAGGGTATAGCCTTATACAACCTCGGAAAAACGGGCGAGGCGTTAGACTGCCTGAACCGTTCGTGCCTCCAAGACCAGGGAAATGCCAGGGCATGGTACAACAAAGGAGTAGTGCTTTCAAATTTGAATCGATACAAAGATGCTCTCGACTGTTATAACAGATCGATCGAGGACGATTATTATTCATCTCAAACCTGGAATAATAAGGGACTGGCGTTGGTCAAGGTCGGAGAGCAGAACAGCTCCCTGGAATGCTTCAGAGATGCGATCGACTTGAACCAGAAATATGCTGAGCCTTGGATCAACGGTGGCTTAGCCCTGCAGGAGCTTGGATTTGAGGCAAAGGCCAAAGAGGCGTTCAGCCAGGCTGAAAAGCTGGGATATACAGGGCCTAAGGATTTCCAATGGGCAGGAATGGCTCCCCTGGAGCTTATGGGAGGCTCGAATCGGGCTATTCCCGGGCTCGGAGGAGATTGCGCAGCTATTAGTATGCTGACGGCATTGCTGCTTGTTCGACGCAGAAGATGAAAATATTAATATCAATGTTGTGGGCGCTGTTTGCCAAAATCCAAAAATGCCTATGAATTGGAAACACGAAGGCAAAAGATGGGCTGCTGAAAGAAAAGAATAGGAAAGTTGCCCAGAGGACCCACATGGATATAAATAGAATAAAAAGATATGAAGGAGGATTCCTATTTACTTGTATCCTAAGGGCGGTTTTTTTAAATCGACTCTAGATTTGCCTTACGATGTTCGCTATTCTTGGTCTAACCTGTTTTTTTTCAGTTAATTCTCGATAGCATCCGCTATCCCTAAATGACATTTGCCTTTTTAAGAGTACAAAGCTGATACAAGTTAAAAGCGAAAGCGGTAACTATCATTTTCACATGCACTCTTCTGACTGATGTAACAAGCACTCTTCCAGCCTCGAAAACCCTCTTGATTACAGCATGGGGCCTTTCGCCAGGCGATCTGAGGATACTGATCAACTGATTGCGTTCTTTATCAAGATCAGAAAGAGGTTTATCAGTAGTCCTGCGCTTCATTGTAAAATCAATACCTTTGGCCTTCACACCGAAATATCCTCTATCTCTGAAAACTGGCACGCCAGGGATAGAGAGATCAACCTGACTGTCATGCAGTGATGCAGTCGAGGTCTCTATATCACGTATTAGGCTGTAATCGATATCAGTTATTTGATGTAACTTATATCCGAAGTGAGTTTCATTGCCTTTCTTAGCCCATGTGCCATCCTTGCTGCGACGTGTCTTAGCCTCATCGCCACGTGGTTTCTTTGACTCCGATGATCCTGGATCTGCTTCTATAAAGGTAGCATCCTGAACAATTCCGCGTCTGATCTTCAATCCTTTTGCATCCAACTGTCTTTGAAGTTCAGCCCAAACAAGCCTATCTGTTCCTGTCTCCGCCATTCGTTCTTTGAATGACCATATAGTTCTGGAATCAGGGAACTGATCAGGAAAACCAAGAAATGCCATAAATGATATGCGATCAGCCATTTGCCGTTCAACAGCCAGATCGCTCAGGCCATACCACTGCTGGAGAATCAGGATCCTGAACATTAGAATAACATCACAGTTGGGCCTTCCTCCCTTCTCGGTCTTATTAGTATACATCCCTTCCAGAAGAGGACGAAAGGGAACCCAATTGATCAATCCAGATACTTGAGCTAATTTAGACTCCTCTTGCTTTGCATTTAGACCTTTCAATACCCAAGTAGTAAAAGAATCCATAACAATAAATACTATTTGCTGTATTTAACACTTTCGATGCTAAAGCAGGGGGTAGGTTTATAGGAATCCTCGAAGATAAAGCAAATATAATACTAAAAAGAGCAGACCAGATAAAGATGTGGGCTCTGGATATTCCGCCTGATCAGTTCCTCGGCGATGATAAAACAAAGCTCGCCACCTACAAGGCCTTCCAAGAGATGATCGAGGCTTGGGTCTTGAAGAGATCAGGCTGTTAGTGATAGAGGGCCTAAATAATACTATTCTCGATGATGCCACTCTACCTGAAGATGGCAGTGATAGAAGAAGGAGTGGTTGTGTATGCAAAAGATATCCTGGAGCTTTACGAGTACTTCTACTTCTTCAGAAAGCTATGGGAGGACCAGAAGAGTAGATAAACCCTTAGCAAAGAGGAAGCTCTGGGGTTACTGGCGATCCATGAGGAGCCAAAGCAGGATGACGCATCGAGAACGGCTTAAGGACAATACTTTCATTTGGGGCTAAGATTCTTGCCTGTATGGAAAATGATGTCTGGCTGCAAATAAACAAACGGCGGATGATCACCACGAAGACACAAAGGCACAGAGACGGACGAATTTAACTAACATAAGTAAACGGATAATTCAATCAAATAATAAGGGGTTCAATGAAGATAATCATCCTTGCATTATGTTTTCTTCTCCTAATTGCAGTTTGTGCAGCAGAGGAGACAGAGTACTTCGACTGGAAGGGCTGCAAACTATCTTCATCCAAGAACTACACCGGAGCTCTGATCTACTTCGATAAGGCGCTCAAGCAGGATCCCAAATATGTGGATGCATGGGTGCACAAGGGAGACACCCTAATGGCTATGAAAAATTACAGTACCTCCCTGGCGTTATACAATCATGCTGTACAGTTGGACAACAGCAGCAAAGCGGCATGGTCTGGGATGATAACTGTATATACGACTCTCAACGATTACGCCAACGCTACTATTGCTGCCGCTGAGGTTACGAAGCTCGACCCAAAGAATAAAGCAAGCTGGCTTCGTGAAGGAAGTTTCCTCCAGACGCAGGGAAAGTTTAAGGAATCCCTGCAAAAATATGATGGCGCATTGAACTTAGATCCTCAATATAAGGATGCGTTATATCAAGAGGGAATCTCTCTTATTGCAACAGGCAATGATACTGGTGCTATAAAGCTTTTCGATCAAGTATTGGCTATCGACCCCAAAAACAAATACGCCTATAACGCCAAGGGTTTAGCTCTAGAGGGAGAAGGAAAGTATGCAGAGGCTAAGTCGGCTTACGATATGGCACAGGAGATTGATCCCCGATGGAGCCAGACTTCGGTTAACAAAATGAATGATCTGATGATCTCAGGCAAGTCGAAAGAAGCGATGGATCTATTCATGGTGGCTTGATGATGACAAGCTCGAAGCACTATGAGATCCAGAGGGCATCGACATGAGACTATTTACCCTGGCATTATGCTTCATTATCCTGAGTACCATCTGTGCTGCTGACACGGCACCTGCTTATTTTGATGATTTGGGAAGCAAGCTCTATAATTACAGAAACTACACTGAGTCGCTGGATTACTTCAACAAGTCAATAGATCAGGATCCGGGTTATGTTAACGCATGGGTTCACAAAGGGGATACACAGAAAATTCTTAGGAATTACAATGGATCAATTGAATCGTATAATCAGGGCCTGAAGGCTAATAATAAAACAGCTGCTGTCTGGTCGGGATTGATTGATGCATACTCAGCTAACAAGGATTATGCCAATGCCTCCATAGCTGCATCAGCGATCACCAAATTAAACCCAAAGGATAAGGGCAGCTGGTATAAAGAAGGGCAACTCCTGCAGCTCCAGGGAAGATACTCTGAGTCTAGCGCCAAGTTCGATGGTGCGTTGGCTTTAGATCCTAATTATAAGGATGCATTATATGGAAAAGCTTTAACTGACATTTCGCTTGGAAACGATTCTCAGGCAATGGATCTTCTAAATCAGGTGATTTCTCAAGATTCTAAGAATAAGTATGCCTACAATGCGGAGGGCCTTGCGCTGATGCATGCAGGGAGATACTCCGAGGCTCTGGATGCTTACAATAATGCTTTGAAGATAGACCCGAAGTGGAGTCAGGCTCTGAATAACAAGATGCATGCATTGCTGGCGCTTGGTAAGGGAAACGAGGCCATGAAAATATTCATGAATCTCTGAGCATTTTCCCTTCTAAATCATATTAAATCGTATTCATGCGCTACATATCTTTGCGGTTAATTTCGAGAACAATGGAGACAAAATGATACGCAACCCTGTATTTAGCTTTATTCTGATTTCACTGCTTATTGTACCTGCTCTGGGACAGGATCATACTAAAGACACATCCATAGAGACTTACATTCAGCAGCTCGAACATAACGACAGCAGCAAAGTCAGGATAAGCGCTATACAGGCTCTTGCAAAGATCGGTGATACCAGGGCCATAGACCCAATGATTCAGGCTCTAAAGGATAAAGATAACAGCGTCAAAATGGAAGCTGCCTGGGCGCTTGGAAAGAGCGGCAATGTTAGCGCCATCGATCCTTTGATCCAGGTATTGAAGCATAATGACAGCAACGTCCGAGAGTGGGCAGTTCTCGCGCTCGTAAAGATCGGGAAGCCATCAGTTGACCCATTGATCCAGGCCCTGAAAGATAACGATAGCCTGGTTCGATGGGAGGCAACGGCTGCGCTGGGCTTGATCAACGATACCAGAGCATCAGATCCTCTGATGCTTGCGCTCAGGGATAACAGCAGCGATGTCAGATATTGGGCTGCTGTGTCTCTCGGAATGATCAAAGATAATCGAGCTGTTGATCCACTGATCAATGCACTTAAGGATGACAACATAGACGCCAGAGGAGAGGCTCTATGGGCTCTCAGAGCCATCAAAGGTGCCGAGACTTACGATTTATTGATCGGAATCCTGAAGGGAGAAGATAAAAGCGGCAGGGAAAGTGCGGCATGGGCTCTGGGAAGGATTAATGATAAGAGGGCCGTGGAGCCGTTAATTCAGGCACTTGGGGATGATGACAAAAATGTTCGGGCAGAGGCTGCATATTCGCTCGGGAATTCGCAAGATACCGGAGCTATAGAGCCGTTGATTCAGACGCTAGGTGATAATGACAGCGATGTTCGAACGGCAGCCACAAACTCTCTTGCAGGAATTGGAAAACCTGCAATAGACCCATTGATTCAGGCGCTCCAAAACGGAAATAGCGCAGTTCAAGGGGGAGCTGCTGATGCTCTTGGAGAGATTGGAGACTCAAAAGCCAGATTGCCACTGCTCCAGGTGCTCTCAAATGATAAAGATAGCAATGTACGGTTAAGCGCTTCTAAAGCTCTAAAAAAGATCGGCGAAGAAGGACATAGTTTCATAATACCGAAAAGAGCGCTAAATATATGAATCGTGAGATTGCGGTGAAATGCCATTTGCTTGATAATTAAACAAACGATAGTGAAGAAAATCTCGTACGTTGGGAGGGAAAAATGAGGAGAATAATTAATTCGGCATTAATTCTCGTATTACTCACGTGTATCTGTTTCTTTTGCTCCTTTCGCTTCTTTTGGCAATATGCCTCAGCTTGAATGCATGCGGCCAAAATCCAGGAGCTGGCCTAGCATCTCTTACAGGAAACTTCACGGATCACGGAGTGGATATGGATGGCGACGGGCTGTACGAGTTTCTCACGATCGAGGCAGGAGTCGATATATTTGCTCCCGGCGAGTACAGCTTGAACGGATATCTGCTAGAACTTATGTTTATAACTATACGCAATTTGATATTAAAACATAAAATGTAGTACACTTTAAAGCAATTACCCTGGTTTGGAGACGAACGAAGATGATCGCAACAGCCGGCAGGCGATAGATATGGCCAATAGGCAGCTCCTCACAATCCTGAGGTCATTGGCAGTAATTTGCATACTGCTCTCATGCGTGGGACTCACACCCGGCGAGATGAGGATCTCGGGGGTAGGCTCAGGCGAGCTTCTCCTTAACTTCACCATTCAAGATACAGCCCCGGTATTCTCAGGCAGCTACAGCTACGATCTTGTCGGCATCCACATCCCTCCTATCTCATCTGATTTCAACATCTCTTATCCATATATCAGAAAAAATATCCAAGGATTAGATGTCTCTGGGTATGCATACGATGCTGGAGGCATTTTTATCCCCGCTTTGCCTAACAACTTTACAGTATCTGCAAGCAAGGTGAATAACCTGAACATTGGTGTTCGGAAGGATCAGGGAAGCTATCAGAACTCGAGCATGGTCTGGAAGCCTACATTCGAGAGAATATGGGTCACCTCACAAAGCGAGGCAGATAATAACGGCACAGCTACTATTACTAATGATATGCTCTCGCCTGGAAGCTATCAGATTAAGATCTTCGGGGATGCTGCGGAGAATGTCTCCAGGGTGGACCTAACCATGACGCTGATCAAAAAGGTGATCGTGAAGGGTAGCTTTAATGTAAGCGTTAATATGACAGGATTTCCATCCGGGAAATATAAGATGAGCGCCAAAGCGATCAATGGATCAGTGCGATTGGATGAGATAAATCTGGAAGGTTTCTCTCTTTGAGGTTGTGCCAAGGCTAAGTGGTGAGAAGCCGTTGGCACAGTTATTGAACATACAGGATACTTTGATCAACCACAAAATCATATAAAATAATATTTATAATCAAAATCTCTTCCCAGTTTATCTCAAGATCAAAGGAGATAAAATGATACGCAACCCTGTATTTAGCTTTATTCTGATTTCACTGTTTATTGTATCCGCTCAGGGGCAGGATCGTTCTAAAGGATACATCGTCAGATATTGGGCTGCCTCAAAGGTGAAGGCAAACATCCTTGCTATGAAGAGCTAGGATATTCTTCGCCATTACAATAAGGCGGAGATGATAGAAAAGTTCAGGGCGCAAACTCCGGTCTTTTAGGCCGGGGAGGAAGTCACTTATACATAGATCACACTAACTACTTACGGTAATGATCAGACTAACTGCGTATATCTCAGGGAGAGTTCAGAGAGTAGGATACCGTGCTAAAGTAGTATCTCTGGCTCATGAGATGAATTTGGTGGGGTTGGTTCAGAACCGCCCGGATGGCCAGGTGCTGGTGATCGCGGAAGGTGAGAGGAACGATTTAGAGAATTTCACATCAGCTCTCCGGATCAAGAACGCCATAATAGATGTTGAAAACGTCGATACGCAGTACTCTCAAGGGTCCGGCCAATACTCGAGCTTCAAGAAGATCACCGGTCCTGAAGAGGTCGGGGAACGTCTTGATGATGGAATAGAGTTATTGAAAGAATTGGTTGGCAGTCTCAATAAAACGCTCGACAAGCAAGACCAAACGCTCGACAAGCAAGACCAAATGCTCAACAAGCAAGACCAAATGCTCGACAAGCAGGATGCGACCACAGGAGAAATTCGGGGACTGAGGGTAGACCTGAAGAGCTATATGGATATGAAGTTCGAGCGTATTGAAGCCGATCTGGAAGAGCTGAAAGAGATGAAGATGGCATTGAAAGAGAAGGGAATTATCTGAAAGCATATCCAAGTTAAAATTGAACTCGTAAGAGCGGGACAATCCAGAACTGCTCTGACTTTGCGTTTGGGGCTGCTTCTAATTCAAGAGACTAAACTTCCTTTTCGGGCTAACAATAACAGCGCTCTAGCGCACTCAAACGCCCGGGCGGGCTGCCCCTAACCCCTCTTCGGGGGAAGGTTTCTGGAAATGCAGGCGATAAGGTTTACTGGACAAGGATTCT
This sequence comes from Methanotrichaceae archaeon, assembly GCA_963803145.1. GTDB lineage: Archaea > Halobacteriota > Methanosarcinia > Methanotrichales > Methanotrichaceae > CAWBKV01. Next base: position 502,643 of record CAWDLW010000008.1, on the reverse strand, counting down.
CGCCTATATGGAAGAGGGTGTCTGGCTGTAATTATAAACAAACGACGGCTGATCACTACAAAGGTAAAAAGATGAATCTAGACGATAAAAGACGAGCAGAGATCGGCCGTTTACAACTCTTTATCGCTCGTCACTATAGTCTCTAGCTCATCCCAGAAATCTGACTGTTTCATCTCTTCCAGCTCTTCCTTTGTGAAGAACTCCTGCCACGGCTTAGGCCTGGCGATAAGCTTGACTCTCCAGCCTTTTGATGGAGGAGTGAGTTCTCCCAATCGACCAGCCGGAAACCTTTGCGTATTCGTATGCGCTCAGACCGGGATGTTCGCTTATACGTTCGTATAACTCATAATTGATTGAGCATCTGCAGAGCCGCCCATCTCAGCAAATCGGCGCCATGTACCGGAGAGAGCCTTTGCCAGAAGAGTTCCCGCAGGAGGAAATGGGGTAAAAAAGGCTTTACTTGGATATGTACAGATGCATCCTGCCAGGGGAGAGATGACATATCAGCTTGTCGGGGATGGACTGAAGCTGTGTAGGGAGATAACAAAGGTCCAGGACGAATGGCAGCAATAAGGAATTGATATAATTAACACAGCGGTAAGTTTTTAATCCCTGAAGGCTTGTTAGCACCTGCTTATGGCAGAGAGCTTGATGATCGAAAGGCATAGGCTGAATCCGGAAGAGGAATCCAGAAAAGGCATGATCAAAAGCGGGCTCATTCCGGGCTATAGATTTGAGTGCGCCATAATCTGAATTGAATGGTGATAAGAGGGTTTGGCGGAGATGTTGGAATTTGGAGGCTCCGGGACTTCTTGAATATTCTTTGTATGCTTGGCGATGGGATGTTGATTGTTATTTGAGCATCCAATTCTTGGTTCGTTCGGCTATTGCTAGACAAAACGAAATTCACCACTGAGGCACGGAGACACAGAGCGATTCTTAATCGTTTTCCTGGTAGGCTCAGACCCCTCTTGAGTATACCCACTGGAAATAGAGAGGAGCCCTATAAATACTATCATACATACTATGATACAATGAAACACGTCCATGTCACGCTCGAAGATTGGGAAGCTGAAGAGCTGGAAAAGGTTAAGGGCAATCGAACCTGGCATGATCTTTTGATGAGCTTTGTGCCTGATAGGAGGGTGAAGGGTGAAGATTAAAATCATAATCAGCGGACCCAAAGTTCACGATGTTGGCTACAGGCCATTTCTGATCGCGTTAGCTGACGACTGCGATATTGAGAGATTTGGGGTAAAAAATGATGTTATAGGGGGCGAACAGGCAGTTATCGCCAGGCTCGAAGCCGATGATGAGCAGTTCAGGGAGTTCATGGAAGCAGTAAAGGCCAAAAGGCCCCAAAAAGCACAGGTTACAAATATCAAATCTGAGAATTTTGAGGGTCGAGTGCCAGATATCACCAAAACTTCAATTGTGAACATGAACGCGCAGTTGGCTAAGGGCATTCAACGTCTTGATGAGCTGCCAGCCATCAAAGCGAACACTGATATCCTGCCAGCCATCAAAGCGAACACTGATATCCTGCCAGCTATCAAAGCGAACACTGATATCCTGCCAGCTATCAAAGCGAACACTGATGCTATAAAAGCGAACACGGGCGCAATACCTCATATCCTGGAAGAGATTAAGGGGATGAAAGAGGAGCTACAGCCTGGATTTTCGATTCAAATTCATCGGATGCAAAAGGACATTGCAGCAATAAAAGAGCGTTTGGGGATGCCTTGATGAATTCAGCTGGAGCAAAAATTTTTAGGGCTAAAACTAATAGCTTTCTAGCGCTCCCAAACGCCCTGGGAGGCTGCTTAATGGCTCAATTGATTGGCGATGCTGTCACTTACGGATTCCGCCTGCGGATAGCGGCTTGAAAGAATATCCACCCCCCAACCCCCTCAAGGGGGAGTGGCGTCCTCAATCGCCGGACGGGCTGCCCCTGACCCCTCTCCGGGGGAAGGCTTCTGAAAAACAGGCGATAAGGTTGACTGGAACTGCATGATAATATGCTGCGGATTCAGCGAATATCATGCGATAAGATGATAATAATTATAACGGCGTATGAGCCATTTCATGAAGAAAATACTGTAATGGAGGGAAAAGATGAGGAAAATTATTAGCGCAGCATTAATTCTCGTTATACTCACCTGTATCTTAGGCGCAACTATTGTCTCTGCAGACCAAAACAGTCTGATGGGAACGAGGGAACAGCTGAAGTCAGAGAAAGAGGTCCTTGCACAGGAGCGAACATTTATTAAAACTAGTTCAGGAGCTACATCGACATCATATATTGTCAAAACCGATGCGGGAAATTTAACGGTTTCCGATTACAAAGATAATGCCGGCAACAGGCTTCTTGAATATAGGGATTCCAATGGCAATCTGGTCAAAAGCATCGTTATGCTAGGAAACAATAATGAAATATTGACAACAATTTACGATCCTAACACCCAGCAAATACAGTCCGAATCCTACGCGAATACTCGAAACAATGACGGCTTGGAAGTAACTTATAACACAGATGGAAGCAGCCAGGAAGTATTGCATAATCTTGGAACAGGAGAGTCGTTGACCTTGAATGTAGACAAGCAGGGCAATATAACCAGCCCGCCGATTTATAAGCCCACAGGGGGAGGAACCACTTTCTGCTCCAATAACGGTAAGTTTGAACAGAACGAACCAACGCCGCCCTAAATGAAGGCATTTCATGTCTTCACTTTCTTTTATACAATCATGAGCACATCGGATAAATCCTCAGGCATTTCCTCTGATAAACCATTAGATGAGCCGCCAACTATGCCTTCTCTGTTTCCTTTGCTCCTTTCGCTCCTTTTGGCAATATGCCTCAGCTTGAATGCATGCGGACAAGATCCAGGAGCTGGCCTAGCATCTCTTACGGGAAACTTCACAGATCATGGAGTGGATGTAGATCATGATGGGCTGTATGAATATCTCACAATCGAGGCCGTAGTTGATGTGTTTGCTCCCGGCGAGTACAGCTTGAACGGATATCTGCTCGATAGCAACGGCAAAGAGGTGGCCTGGTCCATAGATCACAGGAACTTTTCTATTGGAGAATACAGGATGGCCTTAAATTTCGACGGCAAGACCATACGGAGGCATGGAGCAAGCAGATATTATCGCCTAGGGGATCTGGTTCTGAGCAGAGGATCATCATATTCCGGGATGCTGATATGCCAGAGGCTGAATGATTCGAATAGAACTTATGCTTATAACTATACGCAATTTGATGTATAGACCTTCGTTCAATTAAAAATGAATTCTAAATCTCAAAATTTTATCAAGAATTACCAACCCAGGGAGCATATTAAACGCACGTCTGAAGAACGCCTTGTAAAATGCAGTATCAATCAAGGTCTAAAGTTCTGAAAGAGCCTGCTCTTTCATCTTCCGGCATTCTTCCCATCCCATCTGAGTCATTTGGTATGTTATCTCGTCCCGAGTCGGATGTGGATATATGTATCCACGCGCGAGAAGCGATTTCAGCGTTTTTTCAGCCTGTTTCATTTGATGCTTATTTTCCTGGAACTTTTTCATGAAATACGGCCTTGGAACTTGCGCAGATTTGCTTCCATCTTTAAATAGATTCCAAGACAGTTATGATAGCATGCGCGGAAGAAATATCCAGCATGCTATTGAAGCCGTGAAAGAAAAAGGCGTCGATACTGACCTGGAGCTTTACGACAAAATAGAGGCGATCCCGGGGAACAGCATATATCAGTTGGCGAAAGAGATGGGCTGGACGACGGGCAAGACTTATACTGCTGCACGAAGGCTTGAGCGCGCAGGGATGGTGCACGTAGAAAAAGCGGAAAAGAACGGTAGGGCAGTGCTCATAGTCAAGCCAAAAGCATGGCATGAATATTTTACGCCCGAAGAGCTTGAAGAGTTCAAGCGAATGGAGATCTGAATTTCGTTATCTGTGAACGCTCCCCGCCCTAAAATGCGGGGCTTCTGTCGCTTTTGCGAAGAGATTGCATCCCCAATCTCAGAATGTTGATTGCTGCATTCAGATCTCTATCCATAGACAAGCCACATTCCGAGCAGCTATGGATTCTTTCAGAGAGATCCTTTTTGACTATTAGACCACACCTAGAACACATGCTTGTCTACGGCTCGCCCATCCATCACGGCGACTTCCATACACTGGCTGTGCTGGTGCTTTATGCTGTGGGCGTTTCCTTTCTATTGCATCCTCTTGGGATCAGGTTTGTGGATTCTCTGATCTTTTCGATCGTCGGATTCGGGGCACCTCTCGTCGAGTCGTCCTCAATCAATAGTAGCAGAGAATAGATATATTGAAGGAGCACATTAGATACCGATGAATGTACTGAAGTATCATGTCATGCTTAGGTGGGAGCCTGATGATGAGGTTTACACCGTATGGGTTCCAACTCTACCAGGATGCGTAACCTTTGGAAAGACCATCGATGAAGCTCTGTGTATGGTCAGGGATGCCATCAAAGGTTACGTGGAGACGCTTATTGCCCATGGTGAAGAAGTTCCCACAGATAATACTGTCATTGAACAAACCGTTGAAATGGAGGCCAATGCCTAAGCTGCCCTCTATCTCTCCACAGAAGCTCGCCAGGGCTTTGGAGAAAGCTGGATTTATTCTCGATAGAACAACAGGAAGTCATTGCATTTATTACCATCCATTATCTCTATGAGCTCATTCATAACAGAACTCGCCTTGTAGATCCCTCCGCATAATTAGTCCGAAATTTCCTTCCGGATGGTATCCAGCTAGACAGAAAATATCCTTTGGGCGAAATCTTAAATATCCCTATCACGCAATATTGCGATGGAGGCTTAATTTAAATGGGAAAGGTAGCTCATACTGCTCCAAAGAAAGAAGAATCAGAAGATATTGAAGCCCTCCTTTCTAATGAGTTTGCAGCAGGAGTCATCAGAGGTATCAAGGAATTTAAGGCTGGAAAAGGCAAAACCTATGATAGCAAAGAAGAGTTTTTGAATTCTCTTAGTGACCTCTAACCCCTCTTTTATGGCTTATAGATATCACAGGGTTCCTGAATTTGATAAGCAATTTTCAAAACTGACCAAGAAGGATAAAGCCCTTAAAGACAGATTGATCAATAAACTTGGTCAAATTCTAATCAATCCTGAGATGGGTGAACCTAAAAGCTATGGCCTGAAGGGCGTGAGAGGGGTTCATGTTGATCCCTTTGTTATTGCTTATATGATTATAGGTAATTGCATTGTGTTTTTGTATGTGGCTCATCATGATGAGGTATATGGTAAGACCACAGAGATCATTCAGAAAGATCATACTGTCGAGCTGCTTAAAAGAATAAATAGTCTATATCCATATCTGTAGTGAACCACTGCCCGTTCAAGTTAAGTTCTCCTCAAAGTTCGGAATTAAGGTCTACTTCGCTGGAAGGGGCACTAGATATACTCAAGAACGTACATTCCAGAACCGTTCTAAATTCGCATTTGGATCTGCTATTATAATTTATAAAAGACTACACTTTCTTCTGGAGGTAAAACTAGCGGTTTTACTAGCGTCCTCAATCGCCGGACGGGCTACCCCTAGCCCCTCGCTGGGGGAAGGCTCTAGATTTAGGCGATAAGGTTGATGGGAGCTGGCGATTTCCGGCCGCATGGACGGACAATCATCTCGAACTACATGCAAACAGCGAACGATCAACCACAATCCAGAAGGATTGACAGCAATAAGGAATTGATCACATAGGCAGGGGAAGCTTTTAAGCCCTTGAGGATTGTTATCATCTGGCCAGAGCAGGATGATTGAAACGTAATTCAGCTGAATCCAAACAATGTGGTATCAAAGCCCCGGGTTTGAGGACGCCATAATCTGAATTGAGAGGATGATAAGAGGGTTTGGCGGAAATATTGGAAGGTAGCGGCTCTGGAACTTTTTGGATATTATTCGCATGTCTGGTTATTGATAGATAAGTCATAAGATTGCATTCATCAAGAGATTACAATTCAATAGGGGAGATTCAAGATAGGCCTGAGAGACTTTGTGCCTTCGAGTGGAGCTTAGAGTACGTTCACCACAGAGACACGGAGGTACAGAGGGATTTTAACATTATTATTTTTTTTCTCTCTTGTCTCTGTGCCTCTGTGGTTAAGTCATAAGTGCTTTACCTTACTCACACGAAACAGCGAAGAGCCAATTATAAACGACAGATGATCACCACGAAGACACAAAGGCACAAAGACGAACTAACTGGCTGATATAAGATAAGCATAACTCAGCTGTCTAGTAAAGTGCGAACGGAGGCTGCATATTCGCTCAGGAATTTGCAAGATACTGCGGCTTTGATCCATTGATTCATGCACTAGGGGATAATGACAGCGATGTTCGAACTGCGGCTACAAGAGCTCTCGCAGAAATTGGAAACCTCAATAGATCCATTGAGTCAGCGCTCACAAAGGTGAAATTGCTCATCCGGTTCTCTCAACCTTGAACTCCTTGCCCTTCAGGCTTGGTTGACAGCATTAATCCGGTTTTTAAGCGACCTTTGCTTGATTTCTGAGAGTGTCGCCTTTATCTCAGCGATCTCTTGGCTGAGCTCTAAGTATTTCTCCAGGATAGAATCCATAGTGTCTTTCTTGAGTTCGGAGCCATGGAGGATGTATCCTCCTTGACCTCTTTCAAACCTATGGTCAGATCTTGCTTATCAAGCATCTGGGCCTGCAGATCGCGAATAGATGATGTATCCTCTTTAACCTCTTTCAATATACTGATGTCGTATCCTGGTTCTCAAGCATTTTATTCTATTTCTTCTCCATTCTAAGTTTGGCATCTATACCTTTGCCTAGATGCTGCGAACTCATCTTCTGGTAAAAGAGCATTGTATCTCCAACCGGCCCTTCGTATTCCTGGAAGGAGATCGAGGATACGGCAGCCTCAGGAGGCTTATCTGCCTCAATAAACCTTTTGAACTCCTCAATCTGGCCCTGGTCACCCTCGAAGAAGGCAAGCATTACCTGTCGTCCGTCCTTTACAGGTTCTGAGCTGAGAATCCTGGAAGATCCAGATCTATGGCCCTGGTGGCCAGAAACAACCGGTAACCTACTCGGTGGACCCGCGGACCTTCTATCCTCGCCCTGAGCTTCATCTTGAATTTAATATGAGCTTTGAGTATTAAAAGCAGGTGGTGTGGCTGATTTGATCCGTTTGTTTCGTGGAACAGGCATTGCAGCGCAAACGGTAAGTTTATTAATTCCTGAAGGCCTTATCATTTTGCCAAGGTATATCAAAATGGTCTCATCCAGAGGCCATAGATTTGAGATCGCTATAACCTTAATTGAGTGGATGATAAGAGGGTTTGGCGAATGAAATGGGATTCTTGGTTCGTTCGGCTATTGCTGGATAAAACGAAACTCGCAGCTGAGGCACGGAGACAAGAGAGACGGAACTCTTGGGGTGAGTCTGGATAATATTAAAGTCTCTCTGTGCCTCTGTGTCTCTTTGATGAGTTTCGTAATCGCAAAGATACTAGATATTTAAATTAAGGCCGATTTTGCTGGGAAGGGCACTAGCTGTAGTCATAATCAAACGATGAACTATCCATGAGACGATAGGATTCAGCTCTATCATTCAAGTGCAGAACGATAAGTTGGAGATGAAGCCGAAGCCAAGTATAGAGAATCACATTCGTAATTATCCTTATACAATCTCCTTTGATTCAACCTGTTCCAATAGACCTAATGCAACCCTGCGAGTCTTATTCAACTCGCAATCCACGAGGTCAATGCTCTCAATAATCATTACCAGATCATCTTTACATGTGCCAGTGGCGGCTGCGGTTTTTATCGAGTGGCCGCATTTGGTCTCATCGATTCCTGTCATGCTCAATTCACCAACTTTAATGATGACTTAAGGATATATAACCATTTTGTCGCTAATATGGCTAATTATACTATCATAGTTAGCCATACATGGAGATTAGATATAACTACGATCATGACGATGAATGAGCCGGTGAATTGTGATATGGAGATACAGATAGCTGGAGAAAAGAGAGAGACTCTAGTTGATCCGATGTACAAGCGAATCGATAAAATGGGCTCGTGTATACGTGGATCGCAACCTTGCGCAACAAGAGGTTTTGATTGTGGTTGTAAAACCTGTGCCGCAGGATAAGATCAACTATATCAAGATAGGAAGAGGAACGTAGATCATAGCAGTGATCTTCTCTCGTCAATATTTTGGCGGGGACTCTTTGTGCGCGTAAACCACTTTGTGAACTCCCAAACCTGCACTAAATCCCTTACCAAATCTCAGTAATATCGATAGGTACCAAACTTCCTAGATAGCTCACCGTGAATGCACTAAGACACGCTGCTATTACGCAAGAATTCCAGGCTCAATAAACGATAACTTTTTAACCTTCTGCCAATCTTCCGTATAAAAGAAAGATGATGGAACTTGAAATAAGTAATTGAAGATGCCTGCACTTCATGAACCGGCCATTATCTAAATTGAATGGATGATAAGAGGATTTGGCTGGGAAGATAGGCTTTGACCCATTTCAGGTGGCAGCTCTAAACGGTTCTGTCAACTCTTTGGATATTATTTCGCATGGCGGGCGGTTTTCGATATAATAAGTCAATAACTGATAACTTTACAAAACAATTGAAACCCACACGTTTTCTGCTAAAACTAATGGTTTACTAGCCGCTCTCGCCCGCGGGCTCCCCTAACCCCTCGCTGGGGAAGTTTGAACACGCAGGCGATAAGGTTGACGGGACAAGGTTCTGCCTATATGGAAGGGGATGTCCGGCTGCATAAACAGCGGGGCCGAATGATCACCACGAAGACGCAAAGGCACAAAGGTATGAAAACTAATTTCTAAATATCGAGAAAGGCTTTAAGAACAATAAGAATAAAAGACCATTTGGTGGTTTCGTGGGCACTATCGAAGTAGAGGTTCCTGAAGGTATTCCCTTAAAGCCTCTCAAAAAGAAAATCGATGAGCTGGTAAAAGAGGAAGAGGCTAGATGGGTGCTCTTTGAAAGGGCAATAGAGGAGCTTGATCTCAACGAGTCCGATCTGGAGGGCTTGGAGGAAGTGCGTGAGAGAATATGGCTGGAAGAGAAGAAGAAGCTGGGCTTGTAGTTGATACCAATATTCTAATTGCGGCTCTCCTCAAAGACCATTCTATAAATGCAAGGTTAATAAAATCGGGATATTTTAATTTGTACTTCCTCGAATACGGGATGATTGAGATAAATGGCTACCTTGCTTACATCGAGGCCAAAAGGAAGAAAAGTTCTCAGTCTCTATCGTTCGAATATGCAAAGAGTTTCATTTTGAAAGCTATTCAAGTTGTGCCCCGTGATCTGTACCTCCCCATGATGAAAGATGCTTTTGAGGTCATGAAGAAAATCGATGAAAAAGATGCGCCAATTCTCGCCCTGGCTATGCAACTGCGCTGTCCTATATGGACTAACGATAAACATTTTCAGATGCAGAATTAAAGTGTATACGCATGAAAAAGAAGTTCAGCGTTTTAGTAGAAAAAGACGAAGATGGCTATTATGTAGCTACCGTCCCATCGCTTCCTGGTTGCCACACTCAGGCAAAGGAGCCTTGGATGATCTGCTGGATAGGACAAAAGAGGCGAAGAGGCCTACCTTGAGGCTGAGAAAGATATAGAAATCCCTGAGTTCATAGGTGTTCAGGTTGTCGAAGCTGAGGCCGGTTGAGGGTGAAAGAGTTGTTAAGGCTTTAGCAAAGATAGGCTTTCAGATTATTAGACAACGGATCGCTAAGGATACTCAGATCAGCAAGGAAGAGCTTATGCAGCTTATAGATAATACCTAATTCTCTATGGTGCAAATTCCCGAACTGCTCTGACTTCGCATTGGGAGCTCCTTCTAATTCTAAAAACTGCACTTTCTTCTGGGGCTAACACTAATGGTTTCCTAGCGTCCTCAATCGCCGGACGGGCTACCCCTAACCCCTCTTCGGGGGAAGGATTTGGTAAATAGAGGCGATAAGGTTGATGGGGACTAGATTATCGATTTCCTCCTTTGTGAAAGAGGATATCCGTAATCGTAAACAAACGACGAACTACCAACCAAAAAGGGCGTGGAAGTTCGCCCATCAGCAATAGAAATAATGAAGTAGATCAAGAACAATAAGATCAATTGAGGAAAATGAAACTCAAGGTCACGATAACCGGCTCTCAAGTCCACAATGTAGGATATAGGCCCTATCTTACGGAGTTAGCTATGCGTTTAGCTCTCAGAGGCTTTGAAGTCTACAATGATGAAGAGAATGGGAAGCAGGTTGTCATAGCTCTTATTGAAGGCGATGAACAAAGAGTCACGAGGCTCTATAACTTAGCCATGAAAGAACGTCCTCAGCTTGCCAGGGTAGATAATATAAACTCTGAGGAGTTCACCGGCGATGTCATGCCCCTCTGGCAGTTCGCCAACATAAATTCCGCAACACAAATGAATAAGGCTATACCGATTCTGCTTGAGATGAAAGATGATCTGAAGGAGATGAAAGGTGACCTAAAGGCAGTAAAGGGAAATACGGATGCAATTCCCCAAGTCTTGGAAGAGATGAAGGGCATGAGAGATGAGCTTCAGCCAGGGTTTTCAATACAGTTCAGGCAAATGCAGAAAGATATTGAATCTATTAAGGAACGCTTGGGCATGCCTTGAAGTAATCAAGAATAACTATCACTTTCTCGTTTGGGCCTGCTTATATAATTCAAAGCCAACACTTCTTCTGAGGCTAAAACGCCCATGATCCTTAAGGGTCATACGTGGCGGATGAAAAACCTCACATTCATGGCCAACTATGATTAGTCTGATATGGGCAGTGAAGGCAGCTTTATTTTTGAGATCATGATCTCGCGGCTAAAACTGGCCAATAATCCCGTGAATACGGGGCTGCGTCGTTGAACGCGCATGGGAAATTACCCCCTATAAGGGATTAATCTTAATCATCTGCCCATATCAGGATAGCGACATATATGGGCAAACGAAGAAATAGAGTTTGCGGAGCAGATGTCCATAAAGATCTCATAGTAGCCACGATCGAAGATGCAGATGGGACTGAAATCCAGGAACAGTTTGGCACGACTCGTTCGGAGCTAGAGAGATTCAGGAATTGGCTCATAGCCAATAATTGCGAGCAAGTAGCATTTGAAGCTACAGGTGTTTACTGGTTTCCAGTCTACGATTGCCTGAGTCCATCGATTGATACAATTGTAGCAAATCCATGGATGGTCAAAGGACTTGTAGGGGATAAGTCGGATTCTCATGACGCTAAGAGGATTGCAGGTAACTGCTTGGATGGCAAAATCAAGAGATCAAGAGTCTTTTCCAATGAGGATAGAGCCCTCAGAATGATGACCCGTGCCAGATCAGGATATATAAAGACTCAAACTCAGCTTAGGAATCGAGTTCATAAGTATCTAGCACTTTGCGGCATAAAGCTGAGTTCTTGTATTTCAGACATCTTTGGTAAATCAGGCAGGATTATCTTGGATGGCCTGGTTGAAGGCAAGGATGCAGACTCGATCCTGGACAGAATCACTTCAAAGAAGATCAAGAAAAAGCGAGACGTCATCAAAGCGGCTCTTGCAAACGGTCTTGATGATACTTCGAGAATGCTTGTTAAGGATAATCTAGAGCTCCTTGATCTTCTGAAAAAGAAGATAGATAAAACAAGTCTTGAAGTGCTTAGCAGATTTCAGAAAAGCGCTAAAGATCTGGCAATAGTTATGTCAATTCCAGGAATAAGTTTTAGATCAGGGTCGACCATCTTGGCAGAAATCGGTGACTATCGCGATTTCCAAACCCCAGAACAAATCGCCAAATGGTGTGGACTGGTTCCTGGACTACACGAATCTGCAGGGAAAAAGAAGCAATGTGGTATTACGAAACAGGGGTCCAAGAGTCTAAGAACTATTCTTGTCGAGATAGCTCAAGTGATAGCTAAGATGAGAAATAACAAGAACAAGCTCTCAAGGTACTTCCATAGATTGTCGGCCAGAAAGAGCTACAATGTAGCGGTCGTTGCTTTAGCACGGAAATTAATCACAATAATTTATCATCTGTTGATTAATCAAGAGCTATATCAAGAGAACAACTGCACTACAGCTGCATCAAAACCAGTCAAAAGGGACCTCCTCTATCTATCCAAAAATGAGCGATTAAAGGATGGAGTGGCTGCTATCGTAGACGCCTTTTATCACTTGAAGAATAGACATTCGGTAGGGGGTGGATAGCACACCATTTCTTTTAATTGAGGAAGGTTTTTCATGGGAAAATAATGGTTTTACTAGCGCGCTCCAACGCCCGTGCGGGCTGTCCCTAACCCCTCGACGGCAAAAGGTTCCAGGAACATATGCTTCAAGGTCGAACTGGACTTGATGATTGATTTCTGAATACTGCCAAATGCTTTAAGAACTACCAGGGCGATAATTTATAGCGTGATTTTCATGAAAGTGAGAGCCGTCTACGAATGCAATATATTAAGGCCGCTTGGAGATCTGAACTTGAAGGAAGGTGAAGAGGTCGAAATAGAAGTTAAAAAGAATCCCGTTGAAGAATTTCACGGCAAGATGAAGATCCCCAAAGAGCTCGCAGACGAGATCATAGATATGGAGATATGGGACTAATGCTATCAGAAGTCCCACCAGGCGAGAGAATTTTCATCGATACTAATATATTTCTATATTCGGCTTTCGAACATCCAGCTTTTGGTAATACATGTAAAGATTTTCTAAAATTACAGAATTGCGCTGGCTTTCTCGTTTGGGTCTACTACTAGCGGTTTTACTGGCGTCCTCAATCGCCGGACGGGCTACCCGCAACCCACGGGTTGCCCATAACCCCTCGCTGGGGGAAGTTTTCCGGAAATAAGGGCAATAAGGTTGACGGGGACAAGATTCTTGCCTGTATGGAAGAGGATGTCTGGCTGTGATTATAAACAAAGACGGATGATCACCACGAAGGCACAGAGGCACAAAGGTGCGCGAATTTAAATAACATATTGGAGAGGAATCATTTCATTATACCTGTATTATGAAAGGTAATTGGCATAACAACTAAACAACGAACTATCAGCCACAAAGATGAATGAAATTATCTTCATGTATATCTCATGCTGATATCTTCTTATACCATAAAGTCCATATGTGGGAGAAATGGTGATTATCTCATATGCCAGTTACAAAGCTAGATGATAAAGGGAGAATCCTGCTGCCGAGCGATCTCAGACGGAAGGCGAATCTGAAGGAGGGAGACGAGTTCGCTATAGACTCTTTGGGAGAAGGCACATTCATCGTCAAGAAGATTGATCTAAGATCTATGCTTGAGGAGGCCATAGAAAAGGCAAAAGGCATGGATCACGGCAAGATCGAGCAAGATATCGAGGAGGAAAGCAATCGTCTTGCTAAGAAGAGATTCGAGGTTCGTTCTAGATAACAATCTGGTCATTGCAGCTGTAAAGAGCGGCTGGACTAGAAGCACGGATCTACTTACGGCTCTATTGCTGAGCGATGCAGAGCTGTTTGTGAACGATGAGCTCCTGCTTGAATATGAGAAGTATATTCATAGATTCCTTGGTTTCTATCATCTCTATGAGCTCATTCATAACAGAACTCGCCTTGTAGATCCCTCACATAAGAGCCTAGAGGCCTGCCGGCCGTTCTTTCCTGAAGGCCAGTATGCCGATATAGTTCATGCTGCCACTTGTCTTGAGACTGGTGCCATCTTGATAACCAACGATAACCATTTCAGGACGATTCGGGAAGCAGAGATAATCAAGGTATGGGGTATCACGAAAGCTATCGCAGAGATTCTGGACATAGACGATTGAATAATAGCGCGCTCAATCGCCCTGGCAGTTTGCCCCTAGCCCCTACCCCCTATCCGGGGGAAGGTTCTGGATATAGGCGATAAGGTTGATTGGAACTGGATTAGTGATTTCCGGCCGTATGGAATGACAACCATTCAGAATTATAAGCAAACAGCGAACGATCACTACGAAGACGCAAAGGGCACAAAGAACTCACAAAGACGACGATTTAGCTGGAAGAAAGGAACATAGCCAAGACAAAATGTCAAGATAATAGTTCTTTCTCGCGTCCTTTGTGTCTTTGTGCCTTTGTGATGAGAAGTCGTTAGCTCAGTTATCAAACATACAGCCTACTTTAATCAACAGCAGAACGAACAAGCTCACCACAGAGGCACGGAGACACAGAGAACGAAACGCTTGGAGAGAGTCCAGATAATGTTAAAGTCTCTCTGCGCCTTTGAGTCTCTGTAGTGAATTCGTAATCGCAAAGATACCGGATCTTTAAATTGAGGTCGACTTTGCCGGAAAGGGCACCAGAAGATAATGATACCTGTGTTCATAAGGCAGCCACAAAAGCTCTTGCAGGAATTATAGTCTTTCTTTTGACTAATCGCCCAATAAATTCAAGCTCCCAATTCAGTTCTTTGTGCCTTCGTGTCTTTGTGGTGAGCGTTCAGTGACAGCCAAACACAAAGGCACAAAGACACCAAGAACGACGAAAAACATTGGATTATATATAAACAAAGACGGATGATCACCACGAAGGCACAAAGACGAACGAATTTAACTAACATATTAGTGAGGAATTATCTCTTTATACCCGTGCTGTGAAAGGCTACTGGCGTAACAACTAAACAAACGACGAACTATCAACCACAATTCATAAAGGGCAATCAATGTTAAATCCCTTCGAGGTACAATAAGATCTTGATATGTTTGCAGAATACATTCAGGCAGCTTTAAGACATGCTAAATATGAGACGCTTGAGGACGGCACCTATATGGCCACTGTAGATGGCCTTCGGGGTGTGATAGCTATAGGTGACACAATCGAGGAATGCCGCGAGGACCTCATTGGGGTTATCGAAGGTTGGATAGCTCTCCGGCTTAAGATGGGTGATACAGTTCCCGCTATAGATGGCATCACTATTGATGTCTCTACGGAGCCGATAGCCAAAGTCTCAGGCTTCTTCCTGTTACCAGAAATGAGCTTATCCGAAGGCTCAGGAAGTTAGGTTTTCAGGGACCTTATCCTGGGTCGGATCATGCCTATATGGTCAGAGAGCTGGCCGAAGGGCGGGTGTATGTCAGCATCCCAAATCCACACCATGGGAAAGACATCGGTGTGAAGCTGTTACTCCAGATCCTCCACGAAGGCGGAATCTCTCGTGAGGATTGGCTCTCAGCAACATGAGTATTTCTTAGCTTTTCAGATTGGCACTGTAAGGTTATCTTCTGGGGCTATAACTAGGGGTTTCCAAGCATCCTCAGTCGCCGGACGGGCTACCCCTAGCCCCTCGCTGGGGGAAGGTTTCCTGAAATAAGGGCGATAAGGTTGAAGGGAATATGGAGACGAAACGAAGATGATCGCAACAGCCGGCAAGCGACAGCTTTGAAAAGCAGGCAGCGCCCTACAATCCTGAGGTCATTGGCAGTAATTTGCATCCTGCTCTCATGCGTGGGACTCACACCCGGCGAGATGAGGATCTCGGGAGTAGGCTCAGGCGAGCTTCTCCTAAACTTCACAATCCAGGATACAACCCCGGTATTCGAGGGCAGCTACAGCTACGACCTTGTCGGCATCCACATTCCTCCCATCGAGGGCTTCAATGTGACCTCAAACCCAGGCAAAAGCGGCTATAGCTATACTCTCCCCGGCGTCTACATTCCTGGAAAGCCCAACAACTTTGCAGTATCTGCAAGCAAGGTGAAGAACCTGAACATTGGTGAACAGATGGATCAGGGAAGCTATCAGAACTCGAGCATGGTCTTTAAGCCTGAATTCACGAGAATATGGGTCACCTCGCAGGTCGAGGCAGGTAGTAACGGCACAGCGACTACTACTAACGATATGCTATCGCCTGGGGGCTATCAGATCAAAATCTTCGGTGATGCTGCGGAGAATGCTTCCAGGGTGAACCTGACCATGACGCTGATCAAAAAGGTGATCGTGAACGGCAACTTCAACATTGGCGTTAATATGACGGGATTTCCATCCGGGAAATATGAGATGAGCGCCAAGGCGGTCAATGGGTCGGTCCGGTTGGATGAGATAAATCTGGAGGGTTTCTCTCTTTGAGGTTGTGCCAAGGCTAAATGGTGAAATGCTGTTGGCTTGGCAGTTAAATAAACGACGGACGATCACCACGAAGACACAAAACACTATGATTCTCAGGTAAGGGTTGAATCGTGCCCGAAGAATGAAAAATGGTCGCTAGATAGCGATAATCGAATGTTTTTCATAGCAAGGCACAAAGAAAAACTAACTAGCTGATATAAGATAAGCATAACTCAGCTGTTTAATAAAGTGCGAGCGGAGGCTGCACATTCGCTTGGGAATATACAAGATATTAGAGCTATCGATCCTTTAATTCGGGTGCTAGGGGATAACGATAGCGATGTTCGAATAGCAGCTACAAAGCTCTCGCAGGAATTGGAAAACCTGCAATAGATCCGTTGATTCAGGCACTCCAAAACGATAATAGCGCAGTTCGAGGTGGATCTGCTGATGCTCTTGGGGAGATTGTAGATACAAAAGCTAGAATGCCACTGCTCCAGGTGCTCGCAAAAGATAAAGATAGCAACGTGCGGTTAAGTGCTGCTAAAGCTCTGAAAATGATCGGCGAAAATGGACGAAGTTTTACAATAGCGAATAGACCGCTAAGGCATATATCGTGAGATTTCACTCCAGGATGCTGTGTTGCATAATGGGCTAATATCATTGATGTTAAGCTTAGGGGCTATAAAGAACATGGCTAAATTGTAGAGGGTAAGTCCTAAAGATGTTATGCGTAATTATATGCTTTTCCTCCTGAGCGCTATCTGTATAGCTCAGGAGGCGGATAACTTTGACAATATACTCGGGTCATAATGGCTTATAAGGTTAGCAATTGAGTTATAGCCGAAGGCTTAATATGCATTCAATATTATCCAAACACTTGGACCCTATAGGAGGTTCAGGAGGAGTTATCTTGAAAATATTAGGTGTAATGGTGTGCTTTTGTATCTTGAGTGCTATCTGTTTTGCTCAGGAGGCAGACTACTTTGATTGGAAGGGAGGTAAGCTGTATGCAGCCAACAACTATACAGGTGCCCTTGAGTACTTTAGTAAGGCAGTTGCTCAAAATGCCAGCTACACAGATGGCTGGGTACATATGGGCGATGCTCAGAGGGCTTTGAAAAATTATAATGCATCTGTGCAATCATACAGCAAGGCCGCGACGATCGATAAAAACAATGCGGATGCCTGGTCAGGCTTATATGCTGATTATAATGCACTCAAGGATTATTCCAACGCTTATACAGCAGCAAACGAAACAACGATGCTAGCACCAAATAATAAGGCCAATTGGCAAAGGGAGGGCAATCTTCTTCAGAAATTAGGAAGGTACAACGAGTCCATCGTGAGATACAATCAGGTCCTAGCTCTTGATCCGAAGAGTAAAGATGCCCTTTATAAGCAAGGTGTCTCACTTATGGCCGCAGGTGAATCCGCCAAGGCAGTGCAGAACTTCGATCAGGTTCTGAAGATTGATCGAAACTATACACAGGCGTATAACGCTGAAGGTTTCGCTCTAATGGCAGCCGGAAATTACGCTGATGCTATACAGGCGTTTAATGCCACGCTAACAATCGATCCGTCTAACAGCCAGGCACAAATAAATAAGATGAATGCGCTACTTGGGCTCAAGAAGATGAATGATGCTATAGCGATATTTATGCAGCTTTAAGCTTCACTAATTTTTTTATTGTATATTTTTCTGCTCTTAGTTCCTAAATATTTATTAATTCACAAAATAACGTTCTTCAAGAGAATTCAATCCAAGATGATATTATAGAACCATCCTGATTTTACGTTTGGGGGCTGCAGCTAATTTAAGATACTACATTTCCTATCTGGGGCTAATGCTAAAGGCTTTACTAGCGCCCTACAACGCCCGTGGGGCTGCTCCTAACTCTTCTCCGGAAGAAGATTCCAGAAATATAAGTGGTGAGATTGATGAGGATAAGATGGACGATTCCCACTACTATGGAAGAGTGCATCCATCTGTAAACAAGCGATAAACTAAAAAGTATAAACACGGATGAAATGGCTGGAAGGAAGCGGAAATGTGAGGAGACAAATTGATTGCTTTTTGAACACCCGATCTACTCCATTGCAATCGCCATCTTCTTCGGCATGATCAACGGAGGGCCCACCGAGAGGGAGTACTCCTGGGTCATCATTCTCAGCGCCTATGCGCCGGATATCGGTGTCATTGCACATGGCCTGCTGAGGAAGGCAGGGATCACATTGCTTATCTACGGATCGCCCATATCACATGGCGACTTCCATGCACTGACTATGCTAATGATTATGCAGTGGGGTCTCATTTCTGCTGCATCCTCTTGGAGTCAGGTTTATGGATTTATTTGTCTTTTCGGCTATGGGTTCGGGGCACATTTCGTACTGGATGCACTGGTTCAAAGCGATAGGTATCGGTTCCTATGACCACTGGCTATGAGGAAAACTGGGTCTAGGGTTTTGATGGGGCCTTAGGGATATAAGGCGGATTTTTATAATATTCCCGAGGCTGGGGTGTTGAGTATCGCTTGATTATCCTTGCGGCGTCTGTGGTTTTCAGAACGGTGTATGAGCGCAAGAACAGGGTGTGAGGGATGATATTTCCTTGATCCAGCGAACGATTTAAATTAGATTAATAGTGATCTTATTGATACGAAAAAAAGTAATCGTAACAGGTGGAGCCGGATTCATAGGTTCTAATCTAGTACAGGAGTTATCTGCCCAATATGATGTCATAGTAATTGATGACCTCTCAACAGGCCGAATTGAGAACCTCGAAGGCATATCAAATATCCAGTTTATTAAGGGCTCCATAACTGACCTGAACATGCTTAAGCAGGCGTTCATTGATGCGGAGTGCGTATTCCATCAGGCTGCCCTTCCTTCGGTTCAGCGTTCCGTAAGCGATCCTATATCATCAAATGTAGCGAATATCGATGGAACGCTGAGCGCTCTTGTGGCAGCTAAGGACTGTGGAGTAAAGAAATTTATTTTTGCTTCCTCCTCATCGGTGTATGGCGATACTCCAACTTTACCCAAAAAAGAGGATATGAAACCTAATCCAAAATCACCTTATGCAGTGACAAAGCTTACTGGTGAGCACTACTGCCGGGTTTTTTCTGAGGTTTATGGTTTGCACGCTACTTGTCTGCGATATTTCAATGTGTTTGGCCCTAAGCAGAATCCAAAGTCACAATATGCTGCAGTAATACCGATATTCATTACAAGAATTCTAAATAATCAATCGCCTACAATTTACGGCGATGGCAGTCAGACTAGAGACTTCACATTTGTTAAGGATGTAGTAAAAGCAAACCTTCTTGCAATCAAAAGCGAAACTCAGGGCATATTTAATATAGCCTGTCAGAGGCAAATAAGCTTGTATGAGCTTGCCCTTAAGATAATGGAGATTACGGGCAACCATTTAGATATAATCTATGATAAACCTAGGCCTGGGGATATTAAAGATTCTTTAGCAGATATATCATCCGCTAGCAGAAACTTGGGATATGAGCCCAGTTATGATATAGATTTAGGATTAAGGGAGACTATACAATGGTTTCAGGAAAATTTGAGGGTAAAATAGTATGTGTTATTGGTTTAGGCTATGTTGGCCAGCCATTAGCTGAGTCTTTTTCGAAGCATTTGCGAACTATCGGCTTTGATATAGATCAGTCGAAGATTAATAGAATCAAAAATTATAATAGGCATAATGGCGGCCTTATATGCACAGATGATCCTTCATTTATCAAAGAAGCTGATTTTATCTTAATTTGCGTGCCAACACCGGTTACAAAGCACAAGGAACCCGATCTAATTCCAATAAGATCTGCAGCCGAGGTGGTAGGTAAGAATTTGAAGAGGGGGGCAATAGTAGTCTTGGAGTCCACAGTTTATCCAGGCGTTACCGAGGAGATACTTGTGCCTATCCTTGAGCGGATGTCAGGTATGGTATGCGGACAAGATTTCAAGGTGGGCTATTCCCCAGAACGCGTAAACCCAGGAGACGAAGCTCATAGCTTAGATAAGATAACCAAAATAGTCTCAGGCATGGATGATGAGAGCACTAGCCAGCTAGCTGAGCTATATAGTCTGGTAACTCAGGTCTACGTAGCTAAAAATATCAAGACAGCTGAAGCAGCTAAGGTGATTGAGAACATACAACGAGACATAAACATAGCGTTAATAAATGAGCTAGCCACGATCTTTGGAAAGATGGGGCTAGATACTCAAGAGGTGCTGAAGGCTGCTGGGACAAAGTGGAATTTTATAAGGCTTAATCCTGGAATGGTTGGCGGGCATTGTATCCCTGTGGATCCATATTATTTAGTTTACAAAGCCAGAGAGCTTGGGACCCATCCCCAGGTAATATTGGCTGGAAGGGCTACGAATGACTATATGCCCAAACATATCGCAGAGCTAGCAATTAGGGGGCTAAATGAAGTGGGAAAGGCGATAAAGGGATCGAAGATATTAATTATGGGATTAACATATAAGGAGAATGTGCCGGATATAAGGGAAAGTCCCGCTAGAGAGATGATAAATGAGCTAAAAAGCTATAATGCTGATGTTTATGGGTACGACCCTTTGATTGGGTTAGAAACAGTAGAGAATTTCGGCGTAAAACCTCTTGAAGATCTAAAACCAAATATTAAGTTTGATTGTATTATTGTTACGGTAAAACATAATGAATTTGAGAGAGTTAGGCTTGAGGAACTAAAAAATCTGACAGAGGAGAAGCTTGTATTAATTGATCCTAGAAGAGTGTATGATAGGTCGAATGCTGAGGGAATGGGTCTTTATTACGCGAGCCTATGAACAAAACCCCAAAATTGACAAATTTTATATGTCTTAAGTGTATGTCCAATCTCTAAGGTGTACGTTCCAATAGGTTCTCCGCAAAGGACCTCTTGAGGTATACCTGAGAGGGTTATCAGCCATATATGCTTCTTCATTAGGATCCTTCCGCCAATTTGCATCTGATGATGTCATAAACAATATTAGTGCTCTGTAACAAACGTTTTAAATTTTAAGACTTTCCTATAATCAAGAATCCCACCCTTTAGGGTGGGGCATGCTTCTTGTCGCACTCCGAACGGTTTTCGAAATCTAGAAAATCATCTAATTTTCCTAATCCAGATCTTTTGATCTGAATAATCAGACCTTTGCTTTCGCTTTCCAGAGATTCCTTGTTAATCAATTAAAGAAAATATGTATCGTCTATAATTAATAATATTTTGTCCCTTGCACTTAACTGAAGAGCTTCTATAAATAGATCCGCACTGCGCTGAGCTACTTCGTTCTCATCCCAGATTGCATCACTAAAGAACCAATTATAGGAAGAGCGTGATTTCGTACCTTCTCGATCCTTTGCCATAGCATCACTAAGGTGTGCGATGGTCTTAGATTTATCACATACGCTCAGTGCTGAAATCATATCACAGAAAGAATTATAGCTCGGTATGGTGAATAAATCTTTAAATTCTTTTAGAAATGGCTCTAACTGTAATGGAATCTTAACTAATTTGATCATGACATAGTAAAATACTTTTATAAATAAATCTATTTTGTATCAAGAATTAATTTTAATGGTAAAAGAAAATATAACTATAAATATAAAGCTATGAAAAAGTTGGAGAGTACAGTCATTCTATTAAATGATAATGGCTAAGGCTAGTGTTTTTAATTTAGGTTGATAGGCCATGCGCCACTTAACCAGTATCTAGAAAAGGAATGAACATAAAGAATGCTTCGAGTAACGTTCTTTCAGGTCTTCCAAAAAATCCAGACCTTTTCAATGCTGAGAGTTTCATCAGGTCTTCAATTCCTGGCTCCTCTAATTGCTTCTTTCTATGAGTCTTGAGGCTCGTTGAATAATAATTTTCTATGGGATTGTTTGTAGCTGGAGCGTTATCGACAAAGTAGAACGCTGTAAGATTTGGCCAGTGCTCCTCGATTTTCAATAGTCTCTTTCTTACAGTCATCTCGAAGGAGTCGAATTCCTTCATCAAGCATTTGAAATTATTTAAAGCATCATGATAACTTCTCTGCTCCAATTTTCCATCTTCTCTTCTGCGTTTCAATTCCAAATTGTGAACGAAGTCCTGAAATGCATGCTTCGCCTCCTTAATCCAGGCTTTATACTCCTTGCCGCTCTTCTGTCTCATGGCTTTCTCTTCTTCGATTAAGCAGGAAAGAAACTCAATCTCAAGCTCACGATTATAAAAAATATTAAGTAAGCTGTATTTAACCAGTTCCTGTCTGATACTTGTTTTCCGAGGAAAATCGTTAACTATGAGCTTATTCAAGTGGAGCAAGCATAACTGGTGGATCACTTTATTGCCGAAGACTTTCTTAAAGATATCACTATATCTCCTGTATAGGTCTGTGACAATAAATATCGGCTTATGAATATCGAGGTTTCGTCTGAGGAAACTTTCGATGGTGTCGGCATCTTTCGAATCGAAAAGATCCTCCGCAATTACTTGCCTTGTCACTGAATCAAGAAGTGTCAGGCGATACTTCTTCCCGCAAGCCTCACAAAGATATCTATAGAAGGAGAAGTGCTGTGCAAAGATTTTTTAACTGGATAGAGGCTACCAAGAAGATTCTTCCAAGATACGAGCGGTTGGAGGGCTCGTACTTAGGTCTTGTTACTTTGTCTTGTATTTTGATGATTTGAAGAGTTTTAGGATAGGCTCAAATGCAAGACTTTCGGGACTCTACATCTACACAGCTATGTCAATAATCTTAAATACATGAATCAATTATCCAAGAATGTATGTCATCAAGCAAAAGTATTTACTCTAGGAGTTTGATCACAGGATCGTTTTTTAGATTTCTTTGGAGGCGCAAATTGTATTGGCTTATACCATTGATGTTAGTTATATTTATATTTGCCGTGATAATTATTTTTGCAGGATCGACTGGGCTAGGCCCTTTGATATATCCTTTTATATAGGGTAAGAATATGCTTCGATATCTATGGGAAAAATGGATAAACTTTGGTGAGTTGTTAGCAGGTATATTTGGGGGGATGCTTCTCACAATATTTTATTATACGATATTTAGTATTCCGGGTATAATTTTATCCTATAGATACGAAAAAGCAGGGAAATGCGATAACAAAGGTTCCTACTTTTACAAAGATGTTTCTGCATTATGTATTAAAGAAATTAATGAAGCAAAGGAGATGTAATGAAAATCCTGGGAATTTCTTGCTACTATCACGATTCTGCGGCAGCATTAGTTGAAGATGGCATTCCTATTGCAATGGCGCAAGAAGAGCGATTTACAAGGGTTAAGCATGACCCAAGCTTTCCGGGGAATGCCATTAATTTTGTTTTGAATCAAAGGAAAATAGAAGGAAGTGATCTAGACTATGTTGTATTTTATGAAAAGCCTTTTCTTAAGTTTGAGCGATTCATTATTTCTGCGCTTTCATTTTTCCCTTACACATCTAGGGTTTTTAGTGAAGGGAATCTATCTTGGATCAAAAAGAATTTCTGGGTGAGAACGCATATATCTGAAAAATTGGATATAAGCGAAGATAAAATACTATTTATCCCTCATCACATTTCTCATGCGGCATCCTCCTTCTTATGCTCTCCATTTGATGAGGCCGCGATCCTAACAGTTGATGGTGTGGGTGAGTGGACAACTACTGCAATGGGTTTCGGTAAAGGATCCGAAATTGTATTAACACACGAGTTACGTTTTCCTCATAGTTTGGGTTTGCTTTATAGCGTATTTACAGGATATTTAGGCTTTAAAGTAAACGATGGAGAGTATAAATTAATGGGGCTTGCTCCATATGGAACACCGAGATATTTAAACGAAGTAAATTCGCTTCTCGATATTAAAGATGATGGAAGTTTCAGGTTGAATCTGGATTATTTTGATTTTTATAGATCGACGAATTTTCCTTATAGCGATAAATTTCTGCAAGTATTTGGCAAGCCCAGAGACACAAAAATGGGACACATATTCGACCAAAGACACGCAGATATTGCGGCAAGCATTCAAAAATTGACCGAAGATATTCTTATCAAGCAGGTAAATCGACTTTGCAACGAGACAGGGTTTACAGATCTTTGTATTGCGGGTGGTGTTGGGTTAAATAGTGTGGCTAACTATAAAATATTAAAAAATACGCCAATAAAAAACCTTTTTGTTCAACCGGCTGCCGGAGATGCGGGAGGTGCATTAGGTGCTGCACTTTATGTGTATTATTCATTATTGAATAATAAGAAAAAATATATAATGGAACATGCATATTACGGTTCGAGTTTTACTAGAAATATGGTTAAAAGTTTTTTAGATAGCAATAATATCAATTATGAGGAATATTCTGAAAATGAGGTTTCAAGCTATGTAGCTGAAGGATTAGACAGAGGCAAGATATTTGGTTGGTTCCAGGGATCTGCGGAATGGGGGCCAAGGGCTTTGGGAAATAGAAGCATCTTGGCAGATGCGCGAAGAAAAGAGATGCTGAAAACAGTTAATTTGAGGGTGAAATTTAGGGAAAGCTTTAGACCATTTGCTCCATCTGTTATGTATGAAGATGCTGATCGGTTTTTTGATTTGCCAAAAGATCATTATCCATCTCGGTTTATGCTTTATGTATGTCCAGTTACAGAAAAGACTAAAGCGGATGATATTCTGCCTGCGATAACTCATGTCGATGGTTCGGCAAGGCCTCAAGTAGTAAAAAAAGAATTAAGTCCTTCTTATTACAGATTGTTAGAAAATTTCAAAGAACGAACAGGAATAGGATGTTTCCTTAATACATCATTTAATTTAGGAGGCGAACCTATTGTTAATTCGCCCAAAGATGCTTATGAATCATTTATGAAATGCCAAATTGATGAGCTTATTATTGCTAACTTCGTAGTGAAGAGGAACATTAGATGAAGGTTGGCAATTCGATAAAAGCTTTAGACAAAATATTAATTGTTTTAATAATAAGCATGGCTATGTTAGTTATTTTGGAAGGAGCATCGTATTCAATTATAACGGTTTATCAATATTTAAATCTAAGTAGTAATGAATCCAAATATCAATTTCAAAATAACAGCTATTGGAACGAGTACTATAATTGCACCTCGCAGTCCGTATATTCGCCATACGTAGATTATTTGCCACCTTTAAATTTTAGTGGGCAATATGTAAATACAGACAAAAATTTTCGAAGAACGACCTGGAATAGTCCAAGAATTTTTAATAAAAGTTCTACGAACATTTTTTGTTTTGGCGGGTCGACTATGTGGGGCTATGGATCTAAAGATAATTATACAATTGCTTCTTATTTATCTAAGAATTTATATGCCAAGGGATATCCAGCGAAAATTATCAATTTTGGTGTGGAAGGATATACTAGTACTCAAGAATTAGCAAGGTTACTTTTGGAACTAAGAAATGGAGATGCACCAGATATCGTAATATTTTACGATGGGTATAACGATATTCGCTGTGCTTTTTATGATGGAACTATTGGTGGTCCTTGGGATTTAAATGAGCGGAAGGCAGAATTCAACTATATGAATAATCCAATGCAGTTTATAATTAATTATTGCTATCAGAATAGTTATACAATTAAATTAATTAAAGGGGGATTAAAAAAATTCTTTGGTGTAGATTTTAGCGCTATGGTTCCAGATGGGCCGGGATCGAAAATTAAATCCGAAGAAATTTCTAAAGAATATTTTGGTAATATTAGAATTATACAAGATTTAGGAAAAGCATATGGATTCAAAACTTATTTCTTCTTGCAACCAGTTTTATTTACAAAAAAATATATTTCAGCAAATGAAAAAGAAACGCTCAGATCAATAGATGCTGAATATGCAAATTTTTTCAATATTAGGTATAATTATATTCGTTCGAAGATCACTTTATCGAACGCTACTAATATTTATTATATTGGTGACGTCTTCGATGGTACTAATGCTACCATATATATGGATGCCGTCCACACATCAGAAGATGGCAATAGGATTATCGCGAATCGAATAGCATACTATCTTATCCCTAAACTCAGGCCTAAAATTCAATAGATTGCAGTCTTAAAGTTAAGGTTGATTTTATAGATTATGGCAGTGGCAACGTGATCTTGGATAATTTTACTTCAAAAAACTCTAAGTTGGAACCTAAGTTCCCCATGGTTTAGGCATAGTCACCAGAAAAATTGGCCAAGGAATGCTGCTTTGCATAAATTGGCATTATGCCTATTGGGTATAAAGAATCGTTATGCTGCGATGGTATGTGCCTAATTTGTGGGGAGTTTAGGTTGGAAAGTATTATAATGCAAGAAGATAATAGCAATATATCTGCTGAAGGATTATACATCATCGATCAAAAAGGCAACCATATAGATAAAGTTTGTGCGCGCTTTGGCAATAAAACGAGTTCTATCCGTAATTCCAAATTCGATTTTCATATATTTATATAATGGAGACCACCCATTTTAATATCTTGTTAACATGCATCGAACCTAACATTTGGTGGATACGTTGTATAACGGCAGTTGATTTTACTCGTTCATGGTTTCACGGTATGTGTTTAGCCCCTATAGTACCATCCTTATAGATTTAAATCCGTTTTAGCCATGACCTTATATAATATGCCTATGATATTCTGCTAGCTGGAGTATGGATAAAGACGAGATCATTAGGCAGCTCCAAGAGTCAAATGATCTATTAAGACGCGAGAATGAATTTCTCAAAGGACGCATAGAGGAACTTGAAGCTCGATTGGCTGATCTAGAAGCCCGATTGCCCAAGTATGAGAATGCTCATACTCCACCGAGTCTAAGACGTGGCGGCAACTGCAAAAATGATCAGAACGAAAAGGGAAAGCCCGGTCAGAAGCAAGGGCATAAGGGCCTGGTAAGGCCAATAGCCAAGCCTGATAATCAAGTTAATGTCACAAGAGATCGACGTCCTGATTGTGGGACAAAACTCGGCAGTCCATTCAGAATAGAATCGAAGATTATCGAGGAAATCCCTGAGCCACAACCAATTACAGTCACCGAGTACAAAATCTGCCATTACATATGCCCTTCCTGCCGGAAAGAGGTAGTTGGAACCGATCCTGGTTGCCCAAGCGGAGGCATATTTGGTAACAACACAATTGCACAGGTAGCTCTATTGAAATATGGAGATCGGTTACCCCACAGGAAGATTCAAGATGCGCTTAAGCGAATATATGGGTTGGTCATAAGCCCTGCTACAATCCTCAATATAACTCGTCGTGCAGCTAATGCCGTTGCATCTGAGTATGATGTCATCCTTAACAGAATTCGCAATGCTCAGGTTCTTTATGTGGATGAAACTTCAATCGAAGTTCAAGGTAAGACTCACTGGATCTGGATATTCACAACTCCAGTTGAGACTTTTGTAGTGATCCGCAAGAGCCGGGGAATTAAAGTCCTGTTAGAGGTTTTGACAAGGCGATTCAAGGGAACTATTGTCTGCGATGGTTGGAAGCCATATGCTAAATTCACAAAGCATATACAGAGGTGTTGGGCACATCTACTTAGAGAATCCAAGGATCTAGCAGAGAATGTTCCTGAGGAGGTTCCATCACATGAGGCACTCAGGAAAATCAATGATCTACTCAATGGTGCTCTGGAAAACGATCCTCCGCCAGAAGTCCGAAGAGTGCTGTGGTATTTGGCTAGAGCTATGCTTAATCAACTGGTTAATGGAGAGTACGCCAGCGAAAAGGTCAGAAAGCTTATTGGCAAAATTAGCAACGGCTTCGAGTACTGGTTCACTTTTGTCATTCAGCCTGGTGTAGAGCCTTACCAGCAACAGAGCGAAAGGGCGCTCCGTGAACATGTTGTCCTGATGAAGATCATAGGGACTTTGCACAATAGCAAGGGAATAGCTATCCATGAAAGGCTCATGACTGTGCTTGCTACATGGTCACTACAGGGACTCGACAGTCTACAGATGCTAAAGCTGGGTAGCTAAACACATACCGCAAAATTAATAAAAGTTTTGTTTATCTCAAGTGCATACCGATTTCCTTATGGGCATTCCAAAAAGGTCGCTGTATAAAACATTTCGAGGTATGCCTGAGAGATTTATTTTACCCCTCTTCAAACTCTCTTTAAAACAAACTAATTCTATCAATTTAATTTAAATTTACTTAGAAATTTTAACTTCGATTAGAAAACAAATTATGGGTCTTGATTTGATCTGGAATTAAACTTTCAATAGTTAATTTTAAGTAATTTGGGCGCTTATAACTAGGTTGCACCACCAAAGGAAGGTATTATTGATGTTATCTCCTCTGATTCCTAATTATAAGCACCCAAAATGGATAATAGTGCTCAAAATACTTGAAATTATCGGATCTCAGCGATCTAAGAAAATTGCATCCAAGTTAAAAATATATGATATAGATAATTTCGTATTAGCAATAAAAATTATAGTCCTATCAAGCTTGTTTGAAAGAGATATTTCCTCTATAATTTCAGAAATAAATATGAATTTAGAGTTACAAAAGCTATTGGATATTGATTCAACGATAAATGCGCAAAAAGTCTATAAATCTATGTTTGATTTAAGTTATGACTCATTGTTCCATTTTTTTAGCAAAACATTCCAGTCTGAACGCCGTAAAAGAGATAAAAAGCAAAGAACTATAATTATTGATACCTCTCCAATCGTAATTGACCTTAATATTTGGAGAAACAAGGATAAAATAGGTAAGAAGAATAAAAAATATAAATGGTCTTATTACCCTTCCATAGGCTATTTCGTAGGATTTAAGTTAATTTTGGCTATAGATCTTGATGATAATCTTATTGGATTTGAAATTCATAAAGATTGTCCTAATGATTCAAAAATACTTATTCCTTTTGTAGAAAGGCTTTTCAATTCAAGAAAAATACATTCAGGCGATTTAATCATCTGTGATAAAGGCTTTACGTCAAAAAAGAATTATCATGCGTTAATCAATCAATTTTACTTGATTCCGATTATTTATCCAAGGAATAACACCGATTTAGATCAAATAATTTACGAACTTAATCCGCCTTTAGATGCATTTTCTGTATGTGTTTAGCTACACAATTTTAGCCTTAGCATCTGTAGACTATCGAGTCCCTGTTGTGACCATGTTGCGATCACAGTCATGAGCCTTTCATGAATAGTCGTTCCTTTGCTATTGCGCAAAGTTCCTATGATCTTCCTCTGTACAACATGTTCACGGAGCGCTCTTTCAGCTCTGTTATTGGTTGGCTCTACACCTGGCTGAATGATAAAAGTGAACCAGTACTCAAAGCCATTGCTAATTTTGCCAATAAGCTTTCTGACTTTCTCGCTGGCATATTTGCCATTAACCAGCTGCTTGAGCGTAGCTCTTGCCAGATACCATAGCACTCTTCGGACTTCTGGCGGAGGATCGTTCTTTAGAGCATCGATTAGTAGATCATAGATCTTTCTGAGTGCTCCATGTAATGGAACCGCCTCCGGAATCTTCTCTGCTAGATCTTTTGATTCTCGAAGTAAGTGAGCCCAGCATCTCTGTAAGTGCTTTGAGAAACGTACATAAGGTTTCCAACCATCACAAACGATGGTTCCCTTGAACTTTCTCGTCAAAACCTCTACCAGGACCTTCATGCCCCGGCTCTTGCGAATCACGACAAAAGTTTCAGCCAGAGTTGCAAATACCCATAGCCAGTGAGTCTTACCCTGAACATCAATTGATGTCTCATCTACGTAAAGAACCTGTGCAGCTCGAATTCTTTCCAAAATAGTATTGTATTCCAGTGCAACGGCATCTGCAGCACGGCGAGTTAAGTCAAGTATCGTTGCAGGGCTTATATCCAGACCATACAGTCGCTTCAGTGCATCTCTGATTTTCCTATGAGGCAACCTGTCCTTGTATTTCAGTAACGTCGCCTGTGCAATTGTATTGTTACCGAACATGCCTTCGCTTGGGCAACCAGAATCGGTTCCAACAACCTCTTTCAGGCAGTGAGGGCATATGTAATGGCAGATTTTGTACTCGGTAACTGTAACTGGTTGTGGTTCGGGAATTTCCTCGATAATCTTCGATTCTATTCTGAACGGATCACCAAGCTTCATACCGCAATCAGGACATCGATCTCTTGTGACTTGCACTTGCTTGTCAGGCTTGGCTATTGGCCTTGTCAGACCCTTATGTCCTTTCTTCTGACCAGGCTTTCCCGTTTCATTCTGATCATTTCTTCGATTGCCGCCACGTCTCAGACTCGGCGGAGTATGAGCATTCTCATACTTAGCCAATCGGGCTTCTAGATCAGCTAATCGAGCTTCAAGTTCCTCTATGCGCCTTTTGAGAAATTCATTCTCGCGTCTTAATAGGTCATTTGGCTCTTGGGGTTGCCTGATGATCTCGTCTTTATCCATATGCCAGCTAGCAGAATATTATAGGCATATTATATAAGGTCATGGCTAAAAGGGTCTAAATCCATAAGGATGATACTATAGGGGCTAAACACATACCATTTTCTCACAATAAATATAAATTAGAAAAATGGATTCATATTGTTAACGAATTTAAGAATTTAATCTATCAATGGAAGAGTTTTAAGTATTATAGGCTTGAAATAGAAGTTTTCTTCAATATAGCTAAAAATACATTAGGATTGAACAAAATACATCAATATACACAGCCTAGTGTCGAAAAAAAGGTTGTCCCAATAGTTTTCTTAGCTACAAAGTTAGTTTCTTTAGCGAATTCTCTAAATATCGGAAAAAAGGCTATACCTTCCTGGTAGGTCACGAAGAGGGGTAAGATTTATTTTTAACGAATACCCCGCAGCTTGCAGTGGGGTGTGCCGCCTCCGTTTGCCTTGGATAGTTATTTTATCATAACATCAAGATGCTTACATTGGTAACAAAGTGCAAGTATTGTGAATAATAATTGATCAATTATCGAGTTTTGTCTTTATATAGTGCTATCTTTCATGCTTTTTGCGCTACTGCACTGCTGTCGTTTGATTATCCAAAAATGTAAAAAGCTTATATTATTATATGTAATAGGTAGATAGAATAATGTTCAGTAAATTCATTTTATGGTTAGCCATTATATTTTTTATATCAATGGCAAACGGTCAAGAAACCTATAGAGCTGATCTGGCTCATGTTAAAATCATCAGAAATGTATCTGCATTTGAATTGCCTAACAGAGATAATATTAATATTGTTATTAATGACAGCGTTATCCTAGCAGAAAATAATGGCAAAGTAATCGCACAAGGTAATATGTATAATGATGTCTTTGCCGTGATTCAAAGTGCTCTTAATTATTCAGACTCACTCGGAGGCGGAAAATTAATTTTAGGAAAAGGGGTATATTCCGTAAAAAAATCTGAGTATTTAAGTTTGCCTAATAATACCACTATAGAGGGAGCCAAAAACTATACAATATTTCGAAACTTAAGCGTTATTATAAATTCAAAATCAAACGTGGTCCTAAAAAATATAGCTTTTGTTGGGTATATGGGATCTGCAGTTTTAATTACTAAGGGTACGAATAATGTATTATTAGATAACTTAACTTCAGGTATTCATGCCTCTTCATTAGGGTCTTTCTGCCAATTTGCATCAGATGGTGTCATAAATGATACTAGATTCATAAATTGTTCAGTCAAAGATAGCAACAGCTTTGGATTTTTAAACACTGGCCATGGTGGGAAGACGCTAATAAAAAATAGTGAATATGTGAACTGTATTGCCATACAATGTGGTATAAAAAATAGAAGTAATAATTGGGTTACTGGGTTCGATATAGCCGAGAACTGCAATGTTGAAAATATTAGCTTAATAAATTGTGAGGCAGATAAAAATTGGGAGAGTGGTTTCCATATTGAAGATGGGGCAATCAAAAAAAATATTATTATGATAAATTGTAGAAGTACGAATAACGGACGCATTAAAGCAAATCCTGTTTATGGATCTGGCTTTTTAGTTTCATCAGGTATGAAATTAGTTGATTGCGCATCATCTAACAATAACTTAGGATATAGAATAGTAAACAATAGAGCTAGTCCCACTTTTATATACAATTGCACTGATAATAATAGTGACCATTCTTTACTATTTCAAGGTGAGGTTGGCAACGTATTCTTGGATAATTTTACTTCAAAAAACTCTAAGTTGGAAAGTATTATAATGCAAGGAGCTAATAGCAATATAACTGCTGAAGGATTATACATCATCGATCAAAAAGGCAACCATAAAGATAAAGTTTGTGCGCGCTTTGGGAATAAAACGAGCTCTATCCGTAATTCCAAATTCGATATTCATGTATTTAATGGAGACCAACCCATTTTAATATCTTGTCAACATGCATCAAACCTAACATTTGGTGGATACGTTATATAACGGCAGTTGATTTTACTTGTTCATGGTTTCACATATAACTAATATACTATTCGATTCCATAATAATTGATAGAATTGGTATATATGGTGTTCTGGCGCATTCCTCCGCAAAGGGTATCACAACAAGAAATTTGGCAATAGAAGACGAACGAGACGGATTCCCCTTATTATGGAGATCATTCTGAAACTTATGAGTCAAACGGCGGCGGCGCACCCCGCAGCAGAGCTGGCGGGGCATGCGAGGCGCAGCCGCCAGATTAATTGAAATCAAGTAGATTCATTTGTTTATAACCTTCTTTTTCTCAGGCTTGCCCTGCTTCTAGATGTAATCTCTAATGATCTCAGCGGTTACACCTTCACCAACCGTTACGATATATCCTCCATCACTCCAAAATTCGCTGCCCCAAAGTTCCTTCTTAATCTCTGGAAAATCTTTGAAAAATTGATTAGCAGTTATACTCTTTATAATTTGCATAACCCTGGATGGCGCAAATTTTGGTTCAGATCCCTACAAAGATATGAACATGATCGCCATCAGTTCCTATCGCTTCAAACTGAAATCAATATCTTTCTTCAATCTCAGAGCATATCTCCTTTAAGCGAATTATCTTCTTAGAATCCGATAGCAATTTCTTCCTGTATTTGACACATAACACCATGTGATATCTAATTCGATAAACACAATGATTTGCATGCTGTAATTCTATCATCCATTCCTACTACACGCATCAACCTTAAATCGGTTTCATGCTCATCCCCGCAGCAGAGCTGCGGGGTATTCAAAAGAATAAAGCAAGGTTTATAATGTTTGCCTAGGTACAACTTTAGTTTTATTTGAAGTTCCTAAGAAGGTATGGGAGTTCGATATAGCCATTGAACTGAATGTATTCTCTATGAATCCAAGGAGTTAAGGTTTAATATATCTTCTACATTTTGAGATTATGCTTATCAAGGGTGTCTCTATTCTTCATTCTGGCCAGCTAGTAAAAGACCGCGATATCCTTATCGAAGATGGCCGGATTGCAGAGATAGGCCGCGACATTAAAGGTGAAGAGATAATTGATGGCCGTGGAAAGTTGGCCATTCCTGGGCTTATCAACGGTCACACACATCTTGCTATGACTTTGTTACGGGGCTATGCCGATGATATGGAGTTGATGCCGTGGCTGAATGATAAGATCTGGCCTTTGGAAGCCAAGATGACTGCAGATGATATTTACTGGGGAGTTAAGCTAGGGTGTCTGGAGCAGATCCGCTTTGGCATAACCTGCTACAATGATATGTATTACTTCATGAATGAGACTGCTCGGGCTACAAAGGAGATGGGCCTTCGGGCTTTTATCTCAGGAGTACTCCTTGATAGTAAACCGGATCTTTTTAATGATGTAGAGCCATTTTTGCGTAGATGGAATGATGATGACCTCATTCATCCTACTGTTGGTCCTCATGCAGTCTATACCTGCTCAGATGAAACACTTCTTAAAGCCAAAGATCTGGCTGATAAATATGCAACTATGATCCATATGCATGTCTCAGAGACGCACGAAGAGGTAGAAGAGTTCATTCTGAGCCATGGCTTTAGCCCAGTGGAGTACTTGGAGCGCCTTGGTATGCTTAATAAGCGCTTTTTAGCAGTGCATGGCGTCTGGCTATCTCAGGAGGATGCCCAATTGCTCGCGGCTAGGAATGCTAATGTTATAGGCTGCACTATAAGCAATCTGAAGCTCAGCTCTGGCATAGCACCTCTCAACTACCTTCTGGAGGCTAAAGCCAATATCTGCTTAGGCACAGACGGTCCTGCCAGCAATAACAATCTCAGCCTGTTCGAGGAGATGAAGGTCACAGCCATAGTTCAAAAGAATGCCTACCATAAACCAGCTGCATTCTCTGCAGAGCAAATCTGGCAAATTGCCACAGAAAACGCATACAGGGCATTCGGATTAAATATGGGCATACGCAAAGGAGCATTAGGCGACCTAGCTCTGATTGATTTACATAAGCCATGGTTCTGCCCAAAGAGCAATATTATCTCTCATCTCATCTATAGCATGACTGGCGGCGTGGATACGACTATTGTAAACGGCAAAGTGCTGATGCAAAACGGCGTAATTCCAGGTGAGGCTGAGATAATGGAGAAGGCACAGGAACACTTTGAGCGATTAACAGCTATGTGATTGTTATTATTTGGGCATGCATTGGCCATAAATTCGACAGAACTATTCTCTCCAGATGCAAGTTAGCCTGCCATTCGAGGCAGAGAAAGAACATCAATCCTATCGTCATTGCTGTATGGCTTGGCCATTACTCCAAGCCAAATCTCTTTATCTCCAGATTTATTTGGAGATTGATCTCAGTAGGCATTGTTCTTAAGCTCGACTGAGATAATCGCTCGATGAGCCAGTTCTGAGGTCCCCGATACTAAGGATATTGTGGTTTTGTTTGCATCTACTAGATTATCCCTTATGGCTAGTATGATAAAGGTTAGGAGGATAATTTAAAGGATAATTAGCTTGATGCATCAAAATTATATTTTCAAGATCAATGACCATACTCCAGACTGAAAAAGGCTACAACAATGCTGCATCGATACGGGTGCCGCTTCAAATTAAGTTGGCCTCAAGACTTTGTTTGAAATTGGTATAGAAATCCCTTCCGAATCATATCCGGTCAGATATAAAATATCCTTTGTGCTTTTTTTGGTTTAAAATAGTTCGCTTGGCAGCAGCAAAACAAAACTAAATCCACAACAAAGTCACAAAGTTCACAAAGGATGCACAAAGACAAAAAATTAAAATTAAGATCAGCTTTACTAGAAAGGGGCACAAGCTATGCCTACTATGATCTGGTCGATTCTAGAAAGGGCGAAAGATACCAGACCCTTTACATAACTATTCGCGAGATCGATATAGCCGGAAAAGTCTTGATTACCAATCAAGGATTATTTTCCGAAGGTGGAAGTTACTTCGGACACATCATTGTCCGATTCTTGTCACTTTATGCAGATTGTGAGATCGAAAATATGCCAAGGGCATGACTAAGCCACAAGCAATCCCCTACCAATCTATTGTTACAGTATAGCAACGTTTAAAATGCTGCTTATGTGTAACTCAGATTTTTTCTGAATCTTCTTGGAAGGTAAAGGATTGAATATAGGCAGTCTTTAGAATCCAAAGAGCTAAGATGAGTAAGAAATTTTGGAACAATATAACAAAATAGACTACGATGATCTGACTATTTCATTCTCTGAGTTGATTTTATGAAAATAACACTAATAGGATATGAAAATTTAGGGTCAAAGAATTCTAATTTGTACCATATAGCTAAAAAATTTGAAGAAAAAGGATGGCTTGAAAAGGTGATATGTTCCTTTAATGGGGGTAAACTAGATAATTTAAAAGATAAGGTTAAGAGTCAACCTAGAGCATTAAATTCAATGAATTATCTATTGTATTTATCATGGTTGAATATTTCAAGGAAAATTCCCGAAAGATATTTTAATGAAATGATTTTTGACTTTTTTGCTAAAAAAAATATACCTAATGAAACGGATTCTCTTTTTTTCACAGACTCTGGTTTTGTAAGATGCGTTGATAAGGCAAAATCTAAGCAAATAAAATGTTATATGCTTCATAGAACACTACATCCTGAGCATATATATAGAGTCCTTAAAGAGGAAGAAAAGCGTTGGGGGATAAAGGATGATTCTATTTTCACTAATAAATCTTGGATTAATTATAAAATAAAATCCTTACAAAAAAGCGATGGAATTATCGTATTATCAACATTAGCAAGTGAAAGCTGTAAAAATTATGGAATCCAAGGAACTAAAATAAAAATTGTTAAAGGTAGTAAAGTTGATTTAAATTATTTTCGAACCACAAATGAGCACATTAAGAAAAATGAATTTACTTGCCTATTCATGGGCCATAAATCTTTAATTAAAGGTGTACCTTATTTACTTGAGGCTTGGAAACAATTAGATATAAAAAAATCAAATCTAATAGTTGCAGGCATACAGAATAGAAGATTAATTGATAATTATAGCAAACTTAATTTTTCAACTGTAGGTTCAATCAATAATCCTTTATATTTTTATAATGTATCTGATATATTCATACTACCATCTTTAGCGGATGCATTTCCAAGGGTTGTTTTAGAGGCAATGGGATGTAGTCTACCTGTAATAGTTACGGAGGGCGTTGGAGCTAAAGACGTAATTGAAGATGGGAAAGAAGGGTTTATTATTCCCATTAGGGATGCAAAAGCTATCAAAGATAGCATAAGGTATTTCTACGATAATCCTATGGAAATCAAAAGAATGGGAAGGAATGCAAGAAATAAAGTAGAGCACTATAGCAAAAATAATCTGGGCGATAATATAGTTAAAATAGTTGAGGAAAATAAATATGGGCATGAATAAATCAAAATTTCTTGAAATAAACCCATGGCCTTTTTTTCACGATATTGCATTTTCAATCAGAGATGATGATGTTAGCTTTTTCACACCTCCATCTAGATTAGAGATGATCTATAAAAACATATGGGGTGCTGGATTTAAAGTGTCTTTTGCAGTAATCCCGAATCAAAAAGCTGTAAATAAATTAAACGTGCCCCCTGCCTTTAGAAACAATGATCAGTGGTTTTCTGTAAACGAAAACAGTTGTTTAACTAAATATTTAAGAACAAAAATAGCAAGTGGAAGTATAGAAATATTGCAGCATGGATTCAGTCATACAGATATGATTAATCTGCCTGACCCGTACTTTGATTTTAAAAGAGGTAATATTAGCTATAAGCAAAATCCTGCATTTAATCCTTTGAGAACATCTGAGTTTATTAATCTAAATGAAGTAGACACAATAAAAAGGGTAACAGAAGGTAAGCTTCTATTAGAACAATGTTTTGACACGGCAATAGAAACTTTTGTGGCACCCCAGGAGCTATTAACCAAGAGTTTGTGGATTGCAATATGGAGAAATAAGCAAAATTATTGTGGTGGTTTAGGAGGAAATATTCTTAATATAATTCCCTTAGACCATATAAATTACAGCAATCTACTACGAACTTATATCAATGAATTCTTTAATCGAACAAAGAATATGGATGATAACAAGCATTTGTTTGGCTCTGATATTATTATGATTCCTGCTACATTTAGGCATTATTGGAACCGATTTATAGATAATGGAATGTCCGAGTACTGGTTTAACCAATTTAAGCTTATTTGGGAAGAACGAGAAAGAAATAGAAGCCATTTTATATTATTAACACATTATTGGGAATATTTTTATGATTGGGATGAAGAGATAACTCAAGCGGAGCAATATAAATATCTAACTAAAATAATAGATTTTATCAACAAAAAGAATGTTTGGAAATGTAAGTTAGGTCACTTAATAAAGTGGATTTCAGCAAGAAATGATCTAATTATCAAAGAAGATAAAAACATCATCAGCATTATTTCTCCAAAAACAGATATGAATGGAGTGAGTGTTTTTTTAAACAATTGTGAAATAATGAATATTCCGGATGATAGAATCAAATTTTATGATGGCGATAGATTAATATTTAATTTAGAAAAAGGCATTAGGGCTACTTTCGCTAAAAGAGGTTAAGCATGGATAATATATTCACGGACAGCAAGGAAATATATATCGCTAGCGCTGACATTTTTTTAAAAACTGAAGAAAATATTAAATTATTAGTAAAATTAAAATATGATCAGAGAAAATTAGATTATTTTTACTGCGTAATTGGGGGGCTAGCTGGGTTAAATTATTTAAATGTAATTAATCCTAAAGAAACAATTTTTTATGATATAAACCCAGCTGCGGTTGACTATGCAAAATTATTTTTTAATATGATATCAATAAGCGACACAAGAGAAGATTTTTTAGAAAGATTCTTTAGTCGCAAATTGTTGGGTAAGATAAGCATAAAGAACCAGTATTTGTATTTGGATTCTCCTCCTTCGGCAGATATTTTTGAAGAGACATATATCAAAATAGATGAGGAAAATGAGCAACTTTTCAATCATATATTCGGAGATATATATAAAAATCCAAGTAATCTAAATTATAAATATTGCAAAAAGATCTTCCCGATGTTTCCTAAATCGTTGGATATACCAGTTGAAACTAATAAGCCTGATCGCGAAAATATTAATACCCTACATTATGGATTGGGATGGTTGTCATCAGACGATTCATATAATAGAGTTAAAAATTCGCTAAAGGGAGCAAAATTAATTGTAAAAAATTTGTTCGATCTAGAAATAGAACATGAAGATAAAGACATAATAATATATACATCAAACATTAATAGATTCTTCGGTGAAGAATGGAACGAATTTTGTATAAGAATGATGAATGAAAAACAGAAAATTTCTGCCATCACTGTTTACGATGGAATATATTTTCT
Organism: Methanotrichaceae archaeon; assembly: GCA_963803145.1. Classification (GTDB taxonomy): domain Archaea; phylum Halobacteriota; class Methanosarcinia; order Methanotrichales; family Methanotrichaceae; genus CAWBKV01. Next base: position 463,703 of record CAWDLW010000008.1, on the reverse strand, counting down.
TGGTAACGGAAATTATCAATTAGAATACTTTATACCTAATTATAAAAAACCAATTAGATATATATATCGGAAACTCCATAGATATGATAAATTAAGAAATCCCCATAACATGCTTTTGATGACGATTAGACCATATTTAAAGGGAAAAATCGTAGAAATTACACATAGAAACAACTGGGGCTTTTACGAATTAAAAAGAAAAGCAGTTACTTATAAACAATTTTTGGATCATCCAATTAAATCTAATACAATCATATTGCATATATTAATGAGCGAAGGAGTAACAAAAGATTATTTCGAAAAATTAATTTATATATTGCCAGAATATGCAGATAGAGTAATGATTATCGAACATAATCGTAATTCCAAAGATTGGGATAGCTATCCTTTAAGGAAGAAAAGAATACCTTCCTCACAAGAAATTGAGAAATTTATTCCTAAAAACAAATCAATTTTGAAATTGTATTCAGAAGGTATCACAGATGCAGTGAGAAATGTGATTTATGTTATTGATTTTAGTGGAAATTGCTAACAGCGACCATCTTATTTTTATTAATATGATTTTTTGAAATAATATAAATGAAAATAACTATTGCAGTTAGAAGTTTGGCGATTAGCCATCCTAATCCAACACCAATTAGGCCGACCGATTTCATCAAAAAATAGCTTAATATTAATACACTGCCAACAGATAATATAGAACAGAAATTCATCATGAAAAGATCTCTCTCTATCTTTTTTAAATTTATAAACACTTCAAGAAAACCATATGGAAATGAAGATAATGTGAAAAGATATAACAAATTTAAGGCATTTTCTCCATAACTTTTTCCGAAAAAATTTAGGATTGTATGACCAAAAAAGTATATAAAAATAGATATCGGTACTAATAGTAAGTAGACAAATTTAAGAGATTTTATGGCACTCTTATAAGCATTTTTAGGATCGTTTGACCCCTCTGCGAAAAGAGAAGTAGAAATTGCTCCATGGCTCACGAAAACTACTTGAGATATGCCCCAGGCGATATAAAAATAAGCTGCCTCTTCGCTTCCTAAAACGTTTATAACTAGTAATGGTAGAATTAATGATTGGCCGGTAGTAAGTAAAGATATAAAATAATTTAAAGATGAGTATTTACTTATCTTTTTTATTACTTCTTTATCAACCATTAGGCCGAATTTATAATCTTCGTTTGATTTTTTTACAAATATCAGTGCTATAATTAAACCAATAAATAATGCGAAAGTGTATGTGCCTATTAGACCGAGAAGTTTAAGAGATGTTACTAAATAGATAACCGAAATCTTAACGATATTATTTATTGAATCTTGTATCATTATACACTTTGAAAACCTTCTACTTACCAAAATATTAGAACATAGCCCATATATTAAAGAAACTAATGTTATCAAAATAAATAAGATTGAAAGTATCAGATCTTTACGGATGAATAAAAGAGCTGGCGACCAATATTCCAATCCATATAGAAAAAATAATGAAATTATTATAGATGTGAAACCGCCGATAGTAAAACAAGTATTTATTATGATTGCAGGGTTATTTGAGATAGGCAAAAATCGAATTAAGGAAACATCGAATCCTAATCGAGAGGCAACTGCCAATAGTCCCGCAGCTGATACTATTGCAGAATAAAAGCCTACATCACCTACTGAAAATCTATGGGTTAGCAAAATAGCGAAAATAAATCCTAATATCGTGTTAATGTTTGAATCAATAATTAAATAAATTGCATTTAAATACAAACTCTCGCTTAAAGAATGTTTTATGAACAATATATAATTCTTTAACATTCTATATCTCTCCTTCGACTTTATTATATCAGATTTTTATATAATGATAAATATGTGAGTGCAATTTGTCGAATATCAAAATTCTTTTTTATGGTTTCCCTAGCACAATCTCCAATCTCAACTTTTCTTTTATTGTTATTAGCAATATCTATTATTGCAATCGATAACGCCTCAGGAGAATGGATTGGAACTAATAATCCTGTCTTTCCATTGGTGATAATTTCAGAGAAAGGCTCTATATTTGTTGCAATTACTGGTTTACCACAGGCCATCACTTCCATAATTGTAATAGCAAATCCTTCTATTATAGAAGGTAATACAAAGACGTCGCATCTTTTAATTAAATCCCATTTTTCCTTTTCAGATACAAATCCAGCGAAAATTACATTCTTTTCGATCGCTAATTCTTTAGCTATTTTCTTTAACTTTACAAATTCATCTCCTGCTCCTGCAAAAACCAGCTTGGAATTAGGTATTCTCCTTATGACATAAGAAAAAGCCTTCAATAGATCATCAGGACACTTCTTAATATGTAGCCTTCCTAAAAATAATATAATAAATTTATCTTCCGATAAACTTAAATCTTTTATAATATCTGTGGCATAACTTTCCGGTATTTGCTTCAAGTTTATTCCATTGTAAATAACCTTTATTTTAGATGGAGATGAGCCTGCCTCTATTGCATCGTTATACATGCTTTTGCTTACGATAGTATGAATGTCTGCAAGCTTTAGTGTTAATTTAATTAATAAACGGTTAATTAAGTTAAGCCTTGATCCATAGCCAATTTCAGAGTTTATTTGAATATCCGCTCCATGTGAAGTGCAGATTAATGGTAACCCTAAAAGCTTTGATGAAATGGCATAAAAACCACTGGGATAGGAAGGATGCGCATGGATTATATCAAATTTTTCTTTTATGCATAAAGATAAAAACTTTAATTGTATTAGAATCAGATCAATTGGAAATGAAATATATTTTATCTTAAGCCTATTCGAAAATATGGAGCTATCAGCAACGACGCCTGGTGGTAATGGTATATTTTTATCCACTTTCGAACATATAATATAAATATCGATATATTTCGATAAAGCCTCAGATAAAGAGTACACTAAATTTTCATAGCCCCCAATAGTAGGAAAATTTGTATCGCCTATAAAAAAGCATACTTTCATTCTTTTTATTCCCATATCATCTAACCTCTAGGTAGCTTTTATGAAACCCGAAACGCTTTTACAATCATAAACTTTAGAGAAGGTCAAGTTATCAAGCTCATATATTATATTGTAATTCAATCTAATTATTGTTGAAAACACTTTAAATTGCTTGCCTATAATGTCGGATCTAATTAAAACAAATCCATCCTTCAATTCAGATAAATTTCTTTTATAAATTTCGTTACAAAAAGGCTTTATGTCATAACCCTCCCATTTAAGATCGCCGGTGATGAATTCATCGGAGAATATGCCCATATGCCATAACTTCGATACCATTTCTATAGATGAAATTTCTGATTCTGATAATGCATAACGCATACCAGTATTCGGAGTGAAATAATTGTTATCTATGTTTGCATCTGGATTTAGGATCATTATAAGCGTTATTATAATTATAAACGCAAAAATAAAAAAAGCTAGAAATGCTTTTCCATTTGATTTATATCGCTCAAAAATAACAATTGATGTGATAGCGACAGGTATACTTAATAATATCTCGGCTACATACCACCATCTTACTTCAATTGTTGCCAGTTGCAGATATTGAGATATGTACGTTATAATCAATGGTATCATCGCAATGGTAGCGAATGTGGATAATGTTTCATTTCTTTTAAGAAGGATATAAAAAAACCCTAGAATAGAAAGAGAAAAGTATAAGAGTATTCCCATATTTGTAAATAACTCTTCTTTAAGAGGAACGCGATTTACATATGCAGCAATTATTTCTTTTGGCGTATTGGTTGCATTATTAAAATAATCTACACTAAAGCCCCATTTAAGCAATTCTGCTAACATAACTATGTGGCCCGTAGCATAGGTCCACCACCCCATCATTGAGATTAAAAAAAGAATGACAAAAGATAGGTTAATTACGGTTTTATCGTTCGAATCATTATAAAGAAAATTATAAAATATAGAAGATATATACATCGTGGCAAGAATAATTGATAATGCAAGAGCGCTTATTGTGTGGGTCCAGATAAGTAGCCCTGAAAATATCAACAATAATATGCTTAAATAATATTCAGCTTTTAAATTAAGTTTATAAATAAAAAATATAACAATAACAATAATAACGCCTCCTAATGTATTAGGGATCAACCAATTGTTCATATAGATATGATAGCTAGTCGAGGCTAGAAAAAGAGGTGCTAATAAGCTAATTTTACGATTTATAATAGCTTTATATGATAAATATTCTCCAATTAAATATATAAAAGCACAATCAAGAATTACTTGGCTTAGTCCAACGGAGAATATTGATGCTAGTTTATATTGAAGATTTGTAAATAGCATAGTTGATGCAATGAAAATATGAAAAATTGGAAGGTAGGAATAGGAATATCCCTTTGGTATAAAACCCAAATATAAAATATTCGTGGTAAACATTCGATGCCACCAAGGATCGATACCAAGTAGATCGGGAAATAATGTTTGTTGAGACCATGAAATACTTAAAGCTATTATTATGATCTTGGAGAGAACAAAAAAAGGATTAAGATATTCTGAAAATATAATATCGCAGGCTACAATGCCGGACATTATTGCTATTATTATAAAACAAGAAAGGGGCCGTTCATAAATATTAGGCCTTTCATACAGGATCAGTATGTTGACTGTTAGCAATAAAAAGAAAATAGATGATAATAACAAATGAATGGATCTGCTAAACGTTACGTTTAATTCGTCTTTTGCTTTTCCTCTAATAGACAGCCAATAGGAACAAATTATAAACATGAAAACGGCTGATAAAGCTAGCATTATCCGATCAATTTTTATACTTGCTATTATTAATAAAACAGAAGTGATAATACCAATAAATGCAATTCTTTTGTCTAGTTCATAAAGCTTAGACCTAGTTAGTTTTATTATGAGATTTACAAACTCGTCTATAAATTCAAAATAATATTTCTTCATAAATATCTCTCAGCACATATCCAAAAGAATTTATATCCCACTTATGTAATAATTCAATTCTTTTTTTTTCGTTTATATGGAAATTGCCATCTAATATTTCAATTAAAGACCTTAAAAGCTCTGTTTCATCCTTTGGCGGTATTATGATCCCGATATTATTTGAGAGCAGATCAGGAACCCCGCCTACACAAGTACTAATACAAGGCGTTTTACAGGCTATGGCTTCTTGTAGCACATTTGGAACACCTTCGCCATAAGATGGAAGTACGAGTACTTCAGCAATATTATAATAATATTTAAGTATATCATGAAATATTAATCCTTCAAAGGATACATAATTTTGCATTTTTTTTTCAGCTACGAATCTACGTAATTCTTGTTCAAACGGACCGTGGCCCACTATTAATAATCGCAAATCAGGATATAATTTAATTAACCTAGAAAATACGTTTATTAGGTGATGTAATCCTTTAAGCTTATGAAGCTTTCCGACGTATAAGATATATCTATATGAGGAATCTTTTCTCAATTTTTTTGCGGCGTGAGTTTTATTTATCTCATAAAAATTCGATAAATCTATCGGATTAAGAATATTTAATATCTTATTCCGATCTATCTTAAAATTATCTTGTAATACCTTTATTTCGTTTATATTAGGAACAATTATTTTATTAGCATAATTCAATGTTATTTTTTTTATCAATTGTTTGTATACTAAAGGAACTCCCCTAAATGTGAATTTTGCGGTCCCACCTCCATTTCTGGCTATAAGTGGCATTTTAGTTTTTCTGCATTTATATGCTATAATATCATACATATCTATAATGGGCAAATAATTAAGCGCGTATGAAAAAACAAAAACTAAATCGAAATTATTATTTGATAGATCCTTTAACATAGAGAGGGGAAATTCCCAACCATATGCTCCATATCGGCCAAATTTATAGGGAACTGGCACCTTTTTCATCTTATAACCTTTATTATGCATAAATTCTGATGGCTTCTTCCCTAAATTCGAAAAATAATATAATGTAGGGTCTATATTGGCTAAAAGTGATGCTATACAATATCTATCTTCATAGTCTTCTTTATAGCATAATATTTTCTTATCAAACTCATCAGGTGATGTAAAATTACTAACTTCTTTAGGGTAATAATATTCATATGCATGAGGCATCACATATGCAACTTTTATTTTTTCTCTCATAACAAATATCCTTTAATAGCCATAAGATATCTTCTTAACACGCCTTCAGAATAGCCCAAAAATTTAGCGATACAAACAGTTAATATTATCAGAGTAATAGTAGATGAATCCGTAACTTTAAAAGCTTTGAAGTTATGAATATAGAGATAAGAGATAAGATATGCTATCAAAAATAGGAAAAGTATTTCCCGAAAATTATTGTCAAAAAAACCTATAATACTTAAAACCAAAATTATAAAAAAAGGCAAGTGAATTGACAAAAAATAAGCAAAAGGAAACAATCCTGCGGTGCCATCTCCTAAACTATAATTATAGTGTTTTGTAAATAAATTTTTAAGATTGGTGCTAGGAATCCAATAAACGATCGCATTGGGAGCGAAATAAAAATTTTTGCCAAGTTTTTTTAAATTTATATCAAATAACGTATCTTCAGCGGTTTTGAGATGCTCAGGATATCCTCGTACTTCAGCCCAAGCATTTTTCCTAAAGGCAATTGATCTGCTTGATGGAAGAAACTTGTCTGGATCTTTTAAAATTTTATCTAATGAATAATATGTTAAACTGGCTACCAATTGTTGAAATTTAGTTCCTGGAGCCTTTTCATACCATCCTGAGACAATATCGATCGAGTTATCGTTTTCTAAAGGGAGTATTATATTCCTTAGCCAATTTCTGTCAAGAATACATCCCGCATCAGTCACTGCTATTATCTCATGTTTTGCAATATTTATTGCAATGTTTCGACCTTTAGCAATATTCGCCTTTTCCTCCACAAATAATTTTATCATATTGTGTTTATCAACTTCAACGTTTAATAACTCTATCGTCCTATCTGTTGAACCTCCATCAACAATCACTATCTCATCCGGTATCCTAGATTGATTAATAAGAGAGTCTAAAAAGCTCTTAATATTTTCTTCTTCATTCTTTACTGTGCATATGACCGATACGCGTGATGGTTGTCTTTTGCCTTTGTTTTTATAAGTTTCCATAAATGTGTAATAGCCTCTTTTTCATTATTTGGACACTATTAAAATATCATATAATTAAAATAACATATTATCCAATTCCTTTGATTGATATGAAAATGACTCATATCCTCTATGCAATAACTGCCTCTGTAATAGTATATCCAACAAGCTCGAGCGATCTAATCATCGATTTCTCTCTTCTCTTTATTGATCTCTCGTAAACCACTTCAGCTCCTATTTCCTGATAAGGCTCTCCTGTCTTAAGGATGCGATAACTATCAATGAGCAAGCGATGTGCAACGGCCGCAAGAGCTCTCTTTCTTCCTCTGCGTCTAGCGATATTATGATAGATGGCGCTATAAGCAGAACCCTTGGTTCTAGATTCGGCCCATGCAGCTTCGATCAAGGTTCCCTTGAGAAAAGAGTTGCCTTTTTGTGTTTTACCACTTTTCTTTTTACCTGCGCTCTCATGGATTCCAGGGCATATACCAGCCCAGGCGGACAGATGCGCTTCGTCCGGAAACTGTGACATATCAATACCAATCTCTGCCAGGATCGCTTACGCATTGATTTCACTGATTCCTGGAATCGTCTAGGTCACCTTCGACTTTTCTTGAAAAGGGGCCATCTTATGCTGAATCTCTTCGTCAATCTTTCCTATCTGGCAAGAAAGATATTCGATGTTATCCAGATGCAATCTCAATAGGAACCTGTGATGATCAGTGACCCTTCCATCAAGAGCTTTCACGAGGAGATCGGTTTTCTTTTTAAGCTTGCCTTTCGCCATATCAGCGATTTCCTCTCTTGAAAGATTGTCCTTTTCCAGCAGAGCTTGGATCATGTTCAAGGAAGAGACCCCATAGATCTTGGTAACGACAGAGCTGAGTTTAATATTAGCATCCTCTAATACCTTAATTACTCGGTTCTTCTCTGATGCCATCATTCCAATAAGCTTTCTTCGAGTCCGGTTAAGGTCTCGCAGCTCTCGGATCCCTTTTTGGTGGTATGAAGCTCCTTGGAACCAATCCATGCCTGAGCAAATCGGCAATCCATTTGCAATCCTTGATATCGGTCTTGTTTCTGCGGAGGGATTTGATATGCTGAGGATGGGCTAGGAGTATGCCGAATTCATCCTCCCATTATGTTGAAGATCGGTTTCCAATAGACTCCGGTGCTTTCCATCGCAATTGCAGTTACTTCATATCTTTTTAGCCACGACTTCAGAGCTTCAAGGTCTGATGTCATGGTTGAAAAGGTTCTTAGCTCGTAGATAGATGGTTTATCAAATGATCCATGTGCTATGCATTGGCGACATTCATGGGTTCTAAGAGTTGCTAGGTGCAGTTTAGTACAGCGGGGATGCGTCGATCCCTCCAACTTCAAATCGCCCTTTATTGCCTATCTCATCATTGATATATGGGCCAAGACCAGATATATGTGAGGGCGCATTTTCATTCTCATGGGTGTCCGAGGGGGTCATGGGCGTTTGATATAATCTTGATTGATTATGCTTTGCAAAGTTTCTTCAATAAAATGCTCTGCATTAAAAGCAGAGTAATTATAGATGTTATCGAGCCATCCATACACACCTCTATCTGGCAAGTTAATTTCGACAATATCCTTCTAATAAATTTGAATACATCGAGAGCAATTTGGATTCCATTATTTGCCAATTATACTTTGCATCATATGATTCTCTACCATTTTGACCGAGCTCATTGCGTAAATTAACATTTTCTTTCAATATAATAACAGCATTTCTTAGCTCGTTAATGTTATTATAGTCAACTAAAAGTCCACATTTTTCATCCTCAACTATCTTTGCCATATTAGTATACTTACTTACAATTATTGGTTTTTTGCACATCATGGCCTCAAACAATTTATTTGGACTGGCATATTTATTATTTATTATAAGAGGATTATACAATGCATAGACTAAATCACATTCTAATGTCTCTTTAATTATCTTTTCATATGGAATCTTTCCTAAAAACACTATTCTATTAGATTTATTAAATTCTTTTAATAAATAATCTTCATGCAAGCCGTATCCTGCTATTCTTATGGATACATCAGACAGTCCTTCGACGGCTTCTATCAATTGATTTAGACCTCTATTTTTATCTAAAATTCCGCCATAAAATATTGTAAATTGTGAATTAGTTTCATCTTTAAATTTAATGGCATTATCTAAATCTGGACTATTTACTATGGTTATAAATTTTTTTAATTTAAATTTAAACTGTTCTATTCTTGATTCATCAGCTAAAATGACATAATCTGAATGCATAGCACTAATTATTTCTAAATATTCCAATAAATTCATTAGAATTTTAGGGATCCTATTTGAAATACCATGCGCATAAAAATCAAAAGAATCATAAACTACTAGTTTTTTTTTCAATTTCGACACAATTAATGCAGGAATCAATGTATCGAGATCACATGCGTGTATTATGTCGGCATTAGATCTAAATAAATAAATCATTTCGAGCAGAGACCAACATATTAATTTAGGAATTAATGAAGGTTTTCCAAAAGGAGCTTTGAGATTAATTCTTTTTATTGTATAATATGGTTTTTTTTCAATTTTTTTTTCAGTGCATGTCCTATCCCAGCCCAAGATATCAACAATATATCCGTTCTTACCCAGTGCAATTGCATCTTTTTCTACTCGGGGCTCAGGGGCAACAGGTCCTGATCTTACAAAAGCCACTTTAAACACAAAACAGATCTCCTTATTCTTTTTTAATAATAATAAACAGCTTTCTATAATGAGCAATTATTTGGTTTAAACGATTATAGGTTATTAATAATAATTTTTATATTTTAAAAAAACGAATATTATACACAGATAAATGATTATATATCCCTCATTCTAAGGAATAGTTATGAGGTCAAATATGGGTTTCATCATTTTGTTGCTGCATAAATGTTATCCTGACTATGGGCAGAAAGTAGCTTCTATCAATTCCATATAAGTGGTCTTAACAAAATATGGTATGTGTTTAGCTCCCTCTCAGATTTGCTCTGAATGCAATCATCAGAAGAATTAAATAATGAGACGCGGATACCAATTCATTGGGGATTATGAACGAAGGAGGAACAATAGAGCAACTTCGCAAAGAGATTGAGCTACCAGTGCGCCGAGCAAAGCTTATGATATCCAGTACAGTGAAAATCTAACCTGAGAGCGCCCAATCGATTAATTCAGATATTTAGCATAATTTGGGTCTTTCTTGCTTCGCATTTAGATTTTTCAATACTCATTTAATAAAGAATACATGGAAATAAATACTATTTATGGCATTTAATACTCTCGATTATAATATGACATAGGTTTATAGGAATCCTCTAGGGATGGGCCCTATTCCATACTTAGCCGGATAATACATTTCAGAAATGCAAGAAAATTAAAAAATCTTATATCCGGCATTTTGTGCATCGTTATAAAACATCTGAACAGTTTCTAGGGAAATATCTGAAAGATCTCTGCCGATAAGAGGTATTTTCTTTAGGATATCATTAGTTATTGTGATAATGTGACATCCACATGATTCCGCCTGAGCAAGATTGAGCAATTCTCTTGTACTTGCCCAAAGGAGTTCAGACTTTGGGTTCGGTTTAAGAATTTTCACTGCCTCTTTCATGATCGGTACAGGATCCCTTCCCGTATCAGCAATTCGACCTGCAAATACAGATACGATACTCGAAGTCTCATAGGAGAGCACTTTGGCAACAGATTTAACTTGGTCGAGTGTCAGGATTGCCGTTACATTTAGCTTTAAGCCATCCTGGGAAAGTTTTTTCACAATTGCAGTAGTGCTTATTCCCTTTGTATTCGTTACTGGGATCTTAATATAAACATTATCGCCCCAATCTGCAATTTTCCTTGCTTCCATCTCCATGATCTGAATGTCATCGGAAAACACTTCGAACGAGATAGGTAGGTCAGGAATTGCCTCCAGGGCAGCCTTTGCAAATTCCTCATAATTCTTGACCCCAGCTTTTTTCATAAGGGTAGGATTGGTTGTAAAACCGCTTACGATCCCTTTTTTGTATTCCTCATTCATGCTATTCAAATCAGCTCCATCCGCATAGAGCTTAATCCTAAATTGCGGCAATCCTTTCATAGAATTCATAATATCTCCTCTCAAATAACGACAAATTCAATCATGAACTATTATATTTATTGCACCTGCTAGACTTGCAGCACTATAATCGGGAAGACTAGACCCCCTATACTTCGATGATAGCGGCTCTTCAATCAAGATTGTCTGGGTTCCTGCAGCATTACCGCACTTAACATCAGTATCCCGGTCACCTACCATCCATGATTGTAAGAGATCTATATCATACTGTTTTGCTGCACATTGAAGAAAGTATGGTTTAGGCTTCCGGCATATACAATCAACCGAATATTCTGGAACGATACCATTTGGGTGATGGTAACAGTAATAATATTCACTAAAGAAAATATTATTGGATTTCAATAAACAATCAAGATAACTATGAACTGCGTGTAAATTTTCTAATGTCGTTTTACCTTTTGCAAAATCTGGCTGATTAGAAACAAGAAAAAGCTCAAAGCCAGAATCTTGAAGTAATTGAAGTGATTCTATAGCGTGAGTGCACAATAATAGATCATCAGAGTTATGCGGAGGTTCATATTCACCAGTAACACCATTAAATACCAGATTATTAATAACCCCATCACGATCAAGAAAAATTGCAGGTTTCATCTCTAATCTATATTATTTTGTGCTTTCCCATTTCATTTCAAATTTTTGTAAAGCTGGATTTGAAACAATCATATGCCAGATCACCGCCTGAAATGCCTCAGTCTGCGGGGTTATAGTCTTCTCATTTACCGTTGGGATAATTACGCAAGCATCAGCGACTTTAGCTGTATAGCCACCATCCCTTCCTACAACACCAACTACTTTTGCTCCCTTATCTTTTGCATATTGCAGGGCATTCACTAGATTCACACTAACATTTTTTTCTGCATTTCCTCCTCCAACTGAAAATACCAAAATGCAATCATTTGAGTTAAGCCGGCTTCCTTTTAGCCAGTTTTCGAAAATCGTTTCCCATCCATCATCATTGATGCGAGCGGTTAGCTCAGAAACATTATCAGTTGGAGTATATGATTCTATACCTGTGATCTTTCGAAAATCGTTTACGGCATGCGATGCATTGCCAGCGCCTCCTCCAACACCAAGGATAAATAGTCTTCCTTCATGTGCACGAATATTTTGGAGTATATTTGACATATTCATTATTTGAGTACGATCAATTTTTTGGATGATTGTAATGGCATCCTCTAGAAATGCTGATATATATTCATCTTCCTTCATGAATACTCACCCCTTTTTTTAAAATCGAGAACCTTAACCTTATGGCAAAGTATGCTCGTTTGACTAACGAAATGTACAATTTCGGATATAAGTCTCAGTTTCTTTAATTCCTTGAATAGACCCAATTTCATAAAAACGATTATATATTTCAAGCGCGGCTACCTGTCCTAAATCCACCATCCTAGAAAGTAAGAGCGAAAGATCAAACGGTTCGTTTGAAGGACATTTCTCAAAAATTTTCCGCTGTAATGCGATTAAACCATAATCTATATAATTCAGGGTTATGTCAGGAGTCCTTTTATCGTACCTTATGACCTTTCCATTGCTTACAGCAATATTGCTAATATCGAATTTGTTTTTGTTTTTATAGATAGTCATTAAAACAGGGAAATCATACGAATAAAAGCACTTTACTACATATTCAAAATCAATATTTAGATAAGAATCGCCATATAGTACCAAGAATGATTCAGGTAATATGTTTGTCAACTTTTTTATTGCGCCACCTGTTCCAAGTAAAGTATCTCCATCATATGAATATTCGATATCAAGTCCCCATAATGATCCATCATCTACATAGTCTTCGATCATTTCGCTAAGATAGCCAGTGCAAAGAAAAACCTTTTTAACACCTTTTTCCTTAAGAAGTTTCAGCTGATGATGGATAAATGGCTTCCCATCAATCTCAATCAATGGTTTCGGGATAGTGAGTGTAACCGGATAGAGACGTGTTGCCAGCCCCCCACAAAGAATTACAACAGGCAACATTATAGAGAATTCACCACTTTATTACCATCAAAATCAAAACGGAATCTAATTTCTCGAAGCCCCTCATCAGCCATCGCTTTTCGAAGCTTCTTGTTATCCTCTGCATAAAACATTAAAAAACCACCCCCACCAGCACCAATAAGTTTTCCACCTAATGCTCCTTTTTTTAGGGCAATATCATACCAAGCATTAATCTTGCTGTTGCTCATCGAATCAGATCGCTTTTTCTTATAGTCCCAATGAATATTCATCAAATGGGCAAATTCTTCTAGATCTCCATGCTCTAATGCTATTTTGCTCTTTTTTCCAAGCTCTTTTACGAAGTGGAGATTATCGATCATTGAAATATCATTATTCTTACTTTTTTCATCTTGTTCTTTGAGAACTAATGCAGCAGAATGAAAATGGTCAGTAAAGAATAGAAGCAAGTTATCTTCGAGATTATATAACGTTTCCTGTGAGATATTAAGCTCTTTGATTATCACTTCGTCATTTTTGCAAAATGTAAAACAATTTATTCCACCAAAAGCCGAGATGTACTGGTCTTGTTTGCCAACGGGTTCGCCAAGTCTATCTATTTCTATATGACACGCCTCTTCTGCAAGATCATCAGGCTTAATAAACGTCTTATTATAGGTATGTAATGCTTTAAGAAGGGCGCATGTGAAACTGCCAGATGATCCTAGCCCAGTACCCGCAGGAACATCCGCGAAGCTTGATAACTCAAAGCTTTCGGAATTGATATTCAAGAGTTTAAGCGCCTCTTTTATAATCGGATGCTGTATCTCGTCGATACTACGAACATGCTCAGTTTTAGAGTACCTGATTATAATTTCCTTATAAAAGGTATCGTGTAGTGTAATATAGATATATTTATCAATCGCTGCGGCAATTAGGAACCCTTCATATTGCCTATAATATGAAGGAAGATCCGTACCTCCACCGCCAAGTGAAATCCTAAGAGGACTTCGTGTGATTATCAAGACAACCGACTCCTTTAAAATGTTTCCTTATATATGCAATCTATGTTGAATTGATTTATCATTTATTTAATGTTGCTTTTACTAACCCCCTCCAAAAGCCTATAATATAAAAAAAATGTTCGACAACAAAAACGATAGGGACTGAAATAGCATACTCAATTTTTGCTTCCCTAACAAAAATTAATATACCATATATTAGAATAATTGATAGATATAACGCCATGCTATATATAAAAAGATTATTGTAGAAAACCGAAACTATTAGAATAAACAATACTAAAAAAGGCGGAATTGCTTGAGTATCCCAAAATTTATCTTTCGCTCTTAAAAAGCCCCAAAAATACATTCTCTTCGCAAATTTAGATAGATTTTCATTATGGTCATGCGCCACAAGAGCCTTAGGAGTATACAATAATTTTCCAATCTTAATTAGTTTACGATTTAGGTCTGTATCTTCGCTGGAACCTATTTTTTTATCGATATTTATATTAAATCCTCCAACATTTAATAAATCAGACCTGCGATACATAGAATTACTTCCGCTTATACTTTTAACAATTTTTTCAGTTTTATAAAATCTATCTTGAATTGATTTGGCACTTCCAAAAAAAGTATTTAAAGAGAGATAAATTGAGGATCTCCAAAATTGTTTATCAGAACATAAAGTTCCCCCGCCGACACCAATTATACCATCCTTAAATTCGACATATAACTCCTCAAGCCAATTATTTAGAGGTATACAATCGGAATCAGTAAAAGCAACAAAATCTCCAGTTGCATTCAATAATCCTATCTGTCTTGCGCCCGCAACCGTCCCATAATTTTCTAGGAATATTTTTACGGGAAATCTTTCTATATTAATGATCGTATTATCAGTTGAATGTCCATCAACAACAATTATTTCATGTGGCTTCAAGGATTGTTGACACAGAGCATCTAGACAGTTAACAATTTTAATTTCATCATTTTTTACAGGAATAATTACAGATATCTTCGGATTTTTTTTATTATCTTTTGAATTCATTACAACACCCAGTGATTTATTATATCAACTGAAGTCCATCACAGATAATATTCAGTTCGAAGATCCTTGCTAATCGTTTGATTAAATTAGTTTAGATTCATCGTCCATATAATAAATATTTATTATTTTGAAGATAATTCAAAGTTTTTATTATACTTTCCTTAATAGAGCAATTGGATTCCCAACCAAGAGATTTCATTTTCTGGCATTTGAGAAATATAAAAGGATTATCTCCAATCCATCCGCGTTCTCCACCCATATAGATAATATCGGGATCAATTTCTAGGTGATTAATTATCCATCTGATCGAGTCGTTCACCTCGCAATATTCATCCGTGCCAAGGTTAAATATATTCACTTTTTTTTGAGATTTTTCTATAGCTATTTTCATAGCATCAATGCAATCTTGCACATAAAGATATGATTTCTTTTGATGCCCATTGCCCAAGACCTCTAACTTGTTTGGGTGATCAAGGAGTTGCTTATAGAAATCAAAAATATGCCCGTGAGTGTACCTTTCTCCTAAAATCGAAACAAACCGAAAGATCCAAGACTGAAATCCAAATCCTTCACAATATGCCGATATTAGCCCTTCTCCCGCAAGCTTTGATGCCCCATAAAGAGAAGTCTGAATTGGGAACGGAGCATTTTCTGGAGTGGGAATTATTGAAGCCTCCCCATATACTGAGCCCGTGGATGCGAAAGCAATTTTACAAATTGAATTTCTCCGCATTGCTTCGAGAACATTGAACGTGGCAATTGTGTTTTGGTGGAGATCTTTTGAGGGGTGCTCGGTGCCAAACCTAACATCTGCATTTGAAGCGAGGTGAAAAATAAAATCACAACCTTTCATTGAACCAGATAATAAATCTACGTTCAGCAAATCGCCACGTATTTCAGTAAAATTTTTGTTTCTTCTTGCATTTGATAGAAATTTCTCAAATCCTGTTGAGAAGTTATCGAAAATTACCACTTCATTACCAGAGGAAAGAAGCCGATCAACAAGATTGCTTCCAATGAATCCTGATCCGCCCGTAACAAAATACTTCATGATTCGTTATCTCTCTACAAATATTATGTTTAGAATTCTGCACTTTGTTTAATATCGTTCCAGTTAATTGAAAACCATAAATATACCTTTTCTAATCCCTCTTTAAACTTTATTTGTGGTTTATATCCAAGAATCCGATTTGCTTTTTCAACTGAAGAAAGCAATCTACACTTGACATCCCAATTCCCTCGTTCTGTAAATATTACAGGAGTATCGTTTCCAGTTAGCTTGTTCACAATGCCTGCCATATCTATAACTTTATATTCTTTAGCAGAGCCAAGATTGAATGCTTCTCCTATTGCTTCCTCTCTTAAACCCATTGTTAGTAGTCCTCTATTCTCTTATGTCCCTTGAAGACCGTATAAGGCCTATTGAAAAGGGCATGATAAATGAACTTAGGGATGAATCCCCTGCAAGGATTGTAATGCTCATGCGGCCCATAGCAATTAAATGGCCTTACTTGAACGGTTTCTGTTCCGAACATTTTGTCTGAGTTCATGCACATAAGCTCTCCGGCCCATTTGGTTATGGCATAATCGTTCATCTGATATGTATCCCTTATTGGGTTATTTACCATAACGTCTTCTGACATGATACCTTCATAGTCCCCATAAACCTCGGCACTAGAAAAGAAAATCATTCTAAACTTCACCTTCTCCTGGAGCCTGAGCATATGCTTTGTGCCTAAAATATTGGTCTGCCAGAGGTTCTCATAATAATCTTCACCATTCCATCGGCCGTATTCTGCAGCCAAATGATAAACATAATCGAACTTCTGCTTATCGAAAACTCTTTCAAGTTGGCGGTAGTTTCGCACATCGCCACGTATGTAATTTTCTCTATCGGTATTATAGAGATCTAGAGCCGTTACTTCATGTCCTCTACTCTTGAGTTCATTGACTAGCGCGTCATAACAAAAGTTTTTTAAACTAAAAAGTCTCCGTATCTAATAACAATGTCGAGAAAAACTATATTCGTCGTAAATCTAACAGATGAAGACCTGGCATATCTAAACCGACTTATTCGTCGAGGAAAGACGTCAGCAAGAAGCTTGACCCGAGCGAGGATACTACTCATGGCAGATGAAGGGTACTCAAACGAAGAGATCGTAGAAGTTTTAAAAACCACTAAACCTACGATAATCCAGATAAAGAAAAGATACTGCCAGGAAGGTTTAGACTCTGCGATAAATGAGAAGCCCCGCAGCGGAGCGCCGATAAAGATCGATGGAACGATTGAGGCACAAGTGACTCTCCTTGCTTGTTCCGAACCACCAGAAGGCAGATCAAGTTGGACTCTTCAGCTTATAGCTGATAAACTTGTGGAATTGAAAGCAGTAGATTCCATCTCCGCTATGAGTATCCAAAGAACTTTAAAAAAAGTGAAACCAAGCCCTGGCAAAAGGTTCGATGGTGTATTGGCAAGATAACAAGCGATTACATCATGCATATGGAAGATGTATTGGATCAATATGAGCAATCTTGTGATCCTAAGCATCCCTTAATCTGCATGGATGAGATGCCATGCCAACTGATAGATAATGTTTTAGTTCCTGTTCCTCCTAAACCGGGAAAGCCACAAAAAATCGACTACGAATATCGCCGTAATGGTATATGCTGTGTTTTTATCGCCTTTGATCCGCATGCAGGCATGAGGATGATCCGTGTTAAGGAGCATAGGACAAAGGTAGACTATGCGGATTTTATGAATGAACTTGCTCAGCAATATCCCAATGCAGAATCGCTTCGAGTTGTCCAAGACAATCTCAATACCCACTCCGCAGGTTCATTTTATGAAGCCTTTCCTCCTGAGATGGCTTTTGAGCTTGCCAAGAAGTTTGAGTTCCATTTTACTCCAAAGAAAGGCAGCTGGCTTAACATGGCTGAGATTGAGTTCTCCGCGCTTTCTAGACAATGCTTGAATAGGAGAATTGGGGATATCAAGACATTAGCCCTTGAGGCGGGCGCTTGGGAGCAGGATCGCAACAAGGCAAAGGCAACTGTTAGATGGAAGTTCACCAAATCTAAAGCCAGAGAGAAATTCTCCAGACATTATTTAGAGTTAAGAAATTAATGTTATGGTGTACTAGGTTGGTACCAATAAACCCAGCTCCGCCAGTAACCAGTATTTTAGTAGTATCCATTTAAGAAACCTCAATAGAATGATTGGAAACTTAAGTTAAAGATATAGAATCAAGAATCAATTTACTTGCATATCCATCACCAAAGGGATTTTTCCATCCATTGCTCTGCGTTAACATATATTTAGCTCCTTTCAGCATTTCATCTGCATTTGCTCCAATGAGGGTATTGGATTTAACTTCCAATGTTTCTGGCCTCTCAGTATTATCTCTCAAAGTGACACAAGGAACGCCGAGGATACAGGTTTCCTCTTGTACTCCTCCAGAATCCGTTAAAGCGAGCTTTGCGTTTGCTTCAAGCTGCAAGAACTCCAAGAACCCTAATGGATTGATGGTCCTAATGCCATCAAATTCAAAGTTAAATTCCTGGGCCATCTTTCTAGTCCTGGGATGTATGGGAAATACTACAGGCAGTGAAAACTCACGGCCTATTAACTCCAGGCCTTTGATGATATCCCTGAGCCTATTACTATTATCAACGTTCTCCGCTCTATGAATAGTTACCAGAAAATATTCTTTGGGCTTGAGTCCTAAATTCTTTAATACATTAACTTTTCTTTCAGCGATCTCTTTGTTTTGATATACTGAATCTACGATGGTATTTCCCGTGATAAAGATCTTATCTTCAGGTATTCCTTCTTTAATCAGATTATTCTTAGCGGTCTCTGTAGGTGCAAATAGATAATCAGAAACGTGATCTGCTACAACCCGATTTATCTCCTCGGGCATGTTTCTGTCATAGCTCCTGAGCCCTGCCTCAACGTGCCCAACTTTAATATGTAACTTTGAGGCAGCCAAGGCACCAGCCAGAACTGTATTAGTATCCCCTTGAACAAGGACGACATCAGGCATCTCTTTCATAAGAACCTTTTCGATGCCCGCCATGATTTTTCCAGTCTGTTCTGCATGAGTTCCCGATCCAGCATCCAGGTTGTATGCTGGTTGAGGAAGCTCAAGCTCCTCGAAGAAGACTTTATCCATCTCGTAAGAATAGTGTTGTCCCGTATGAAGCACGAAATAGTCTCGGCTTCTTCGTTCACACTCCCTAATAACGGGAGCCATCTTAATTATCTCTGGCCGTGTCCCTAGAACCACTGCTATACTCATGTCTCACTCTACCTGAGCTGAAAGGTTCAGCTCTCATATGCCTTGAACCATCAAGCCTCTTTATCGAATGATCAATCAATCTAGAGATTGTATGCAGAATTATTCCCGTGAATGCCATGAACGATCCAGTAAGTGTAAACAGTATCATTAGCAGAGTTAGCCCATAACTAAGCTGGCCACCATGGTAGAAAGCCCTCAGCAATTCCAGCCCGATTCCAATCCCAACTGCAGCAAGCGCCATCCCAGGCAATGTAAAATAGTATAGCGGTCTCCGAAGCTCCATATCCTGGAGCAGAATCAGCAGCACTTTGACCCCATGTCTCACAGGGTTCTGTGTAGAGGCCCTTTCTACATCGTAGCTGCAGTGGATCTCAACCTCCTCGATCTTCAGTTTGTTATCCTTGGCCTGAAGAAGTATCTCTGAGCCTGCAGACATGCCACTGTCATCGACATCTATGCAATCTATAGCCCGCTTTCCATAAGCCCTGAAACCGCTTTGGCTATCCGTGACATTAACGCCGCCGACTATATTGGTGGCAATATTCAGAACCTTCAAGCCGAGCTTGCGATAGGCAGGAACGTTCTGGCCGTTGCCGTTGCAGAACCGGGAGCCAATCACAAGATCTACGCCTTTGCTGAGAGGCTCCAGTAGCATGGGAATCTCCGAAGGATCATGCTGGCCATCGGAGTCGATTATTACCATTTTATCTGCGTCAAGATCCCGGGCGGTCTCGAAGCAGGTCTGAAGTGCAGCGCCATAGCCTCCATTTCTTTCATGCGTCACGACATAGGCGCCTACTGAATCGGCGATCTCAGCTGTGGCATCGAAGCTGCCGTCGTCCACCACCACCACGGTATCTACATACTTCTTGCAGCCCAGAACCATCTTGGCGATGGACCGCTCCTCATTGTAGGCCGGCATTGCGGCTATAGTGAGCGACATACACCCATCTCCCCGTGATGAATAAAGTTAAGAAAAATCATGCCATTCTGATGGAGCCTAAAAGCATCCTTGGTTTTTGAGGCAAACGCCCGAAATCCACTCTGTGTATCAGTGATGTCCAACCCGCTATCCAGGTTGGTGGCCACGTCAAGGACTTTCTGGCCTACTCGGCGGTAAAAAGGTGTATCTTTCTTGTTGCCATTCAGGTAGCGGCTACCGTTTACCATATCCGCCTCGCCCTTCATGATCGGCTCAACCAGCTTTGGGATATCCGCCGGGTCGTGCTGGCCGTCGGTGTCTATGGTCACGATGATTCCATGCCCATTTTGCGATTCGGTGCCGCTCTTCGGGCCCATACCCCCAGAGATATGTAGATATGCTTCACTTTGAAGATCATTCAGGGCCTCAAAGCCTGTCTTTAAAGCTGCACCCTTTCCCATGTTCTTCTGGTGGCGGATCACTTCTGCGCCCGCAAGCCTCGCCACCTCTGCGGTGCGGTCGCTGCTGCCGTCATCGACCACTATCACGCGGTCTGCGTACTGCTTCGTCCGCAGGACCACGCTGCCTATAGCCACCTCCTCATTATAGGCAGGCAAAATGGCTGTGATTCCCCTCCCCGTTACGCTCATTTATCCGTTATCCTCCCACTTACCGCTAAATAACAATCCTGATTTATAAATCTATTGAAAAGTTTCTCAATGATTGTGAAATATACTTGTGCGTTCTTTATGCCTTTCTATTCTTGCGGTTGGTTAAAGTATGCTGCATGTTTGATAACAGAGCCAACGACGATTCACCACAAAGGCACAAAGATCACAAAGGCCGCACAAAGAACTAATTTTCTAACCTTTTATCCTAGTTATGTTCCTTGACCCTAGCTAAATCATTCGTCTTTGTGCGTTCTCAGTGCCCTTTGTGTCTTTGTGGTAGATAGTTCGTCGTTTTTAGTTCGTTGTTTGTCAGCACGCCCTGTTTATAAGTACGCCAGCTGAAGTCGTCCTTGCATTTTTCGTGTCCTTTGTGAGGGATAGCTGTATAATTGCGATATTAATAAATCTGGCAGCTCTGAACCTTCAGCCATTAACGAGCCTCTTAATCCCGTCTCTCAGCAGAATCACATTGAAGTTGATTATCAGCCCGAGCCAGGAGCCTCTCAACCTCAGATAGGTTAGAAGCTGAGCCTCATGAATTGGACCAATCGCCTCGATAGCCTTTACTTCGACTATGACCAGATCCTCGACAAGAAGATCAAGCCTGTATCCGCAATCAAGCTTCACGCCCTTATAAATCACCGGCTGAGGAACTTGCCGTTTGAATTCTATGCCCTTTAACCCAAGCTCGCAGCACAGGCACTCTTCATAAGCAGATTCCAGAAGCCCCGGCCCAAGCCGCCTGTGAACTTCAATGGCGGCGCCGATGAGATCCTTCGAGAGTTCGTCTGCCCTTTGTCTTGCGTGCGCGTCTTGAGCTTCAGGAGCGTTATCGTGCGAGTGAATTTCGGCCATCTGATCAGATCACGAAGTTATCGGGAAAGCTAAGGTTAATGGCTTCTTTATGCTTCTCACGGTCGATTATGGTACGCTGCATGTTTGATAACAGTACTAACGACGATCCACCACAAAGTCACAAAGACCACAAAGGCCGCACAAAGAACTAATTTTATCTTTTGATTTACAAGGAGCCTTTTTAACTATTTAGCCTGACTCTGTTCCTTTCCCCTAGCTAAATCGTCGTCTTTGTGGGTTCTTAGTGCCCTTTGTGTCTTTGTGGTTGACAGTTCGTCGTTTTTTTAGTTGCAAGGCCAATAGCCTTTCACCTGAAGACCATGAAGGATCAATTTCTTATTTTTACTGAAACTAAACCGCTCGGCGTTTTGTAGTTCTGTAGTTAGCAACAGTGCGCTATATGTTAAATAACCGAGTCAACGATTGTTCACAACAAAGGCGAGAAAGACCACAAAGGCCGCACAAAGAACTAATCGTTTAACATTTTATCCTGGCTGTGTTCCTTTACCATAGCTAAATTATCGTCTTCGTGGTTGATAATACATGGGTCAGTTGATGATCAACTATCCTCGTTGTTCTCCAGCTTTCGCCTTTTCTCGATTCCCCCGACAATCTCATCGAGCTCAAGGTCAAGCACCTTCGCACGCTCCTTTGTATAATCTCCTCTTCCGAGCGAAAAGCTCTGCAGGAATCTGACTGTATCAACTGGCCCCAGCGCATGCTCAAGTGCTTCAATCCCGCGTCTTCTGATCTCCTCATTGCTTAGCAGGTCAGTCTTGGAGGACATTCATCAGCCACCACACAGGATTATCTATCTCAATCATGATAAGTTTGCTGTTTCTCCTTGCGGCCATTAATATGTTATCATCTGTTGTCAGCATGATATCTGCTTTACTTTCTGCTGAGGAGATATGTATTGCATCTATAGCTTTAAACCCAATTTTCTCAAGCTCCGATGCTCTTTTAATGATCCTTTCATTAACGATTATTTTTTCTCTGAAGATGGATGCCTGTAGCTCCAACTCTCTTCTTTTCCTGGAATCATGCACCATCGATACTTCAAAATCAATCACTTCGCTCCCAAGGAGCGCCCAATCTTGAGAACATCTTTGGAGGATTGTGAGAACCGCTTCTGACTCAATTCTGATTCTATCTTGGGTTCTATCATCAAAAGGTCTGCATAGGCAGCAAACATCCATGTAGATTCTCATAAACCTTGTATCGTTTTCCAAAGCCTTCCCCCGGAGAGGGGTTAGGGGCAGCCCGTCCGGCGATTGAGGGCACTAGGAAAACCGTTAGTTTTAGCCCCGGAAGAAAGTGTAAGCTCGAACTGTGATCGCTCGGAAATATTGCAGCAAATTGGTTTTCATCAAAAGGATAATTTAAGCAGCCACCACTTTTATCTTAGAAAGAGCTGTCTTTATCCCCACAATCTCTCGGCGAACTCTTCATACTTCTCACTGCATCCCTAACTGAGACTTTATAGCCTGGACATCCTGTTGTAGTTGCTTTAGTTGCACTGCGAAGCTTGGTTGATCCTCCCTGATCTCCTTGACCTATTCCAGGATATGCTCAGAGGTCTTGGCAGTCCTATCGGTGGTTTGGGCTATTTTCTCAATGTTCTTGGCTATCTGCGGGATTAACGCAGTGTTCTCAGCTATCTTTGGGATTAGCGCAGTGTTCTCGGCTATCTTTGGGATTAACGCAGTGTTCTTAGCTATCTGTGGGATTGTGTCTGTATTTGCTCTTACTGCCTGGAGAATGGGGATGGCCTTGTCTAGCTGCTCAAAGGATAAGAACATCGCAAATTCACTGGTGCGCCCAACATCGCCATCGTAATCCTCGAAGGTTATCGATGATATCTCAGCAAGCTCTGGCTTTTTTTCTTCGATTTGCTTTTGAAGTATTGCCATCCTGGCAGGATCGCCTTCAGCCAAAGCTATAACCTCCTGGTGTCCTTCTTCATTCCAATTATATGCTATAAATCCGGGCATCGCTAGCCCAATGGCAAGCTTTCCGAGAAAAACTCTATAGCCCACATCATGGACCTTGAGGCCGGTTATTTCTATCTTTAGCTTCATAGATACCTGATCCTTCTCAAGCTGTCCCGGTTTGATTTCATATCAATCAGAATATTATCGATATCTTCTATGCTGTCAAGTATCTCCAACATGGCCTCGACGCCTTCTTCCAGCCTGATATCATCTTCGAACACGAGCTTGCCAAAATCATCGAACTTTCCATCTGTGGCAGAGTATTCCTTCTCTATAGAGGTTACCTGGATAAGGGTGTTTTTAATATTGATTGCATCTTCGAACCATTCCAGCTTTTTGTCTTCGCCGTCGGCTATAATCAATACTCGTCCATCTTTCAGGTTCTCGATCATGCCCTTTAGACCAAAGGCCCTGGCCATATCGATCACCTTAGCCCTATAACCGACCTGCTGGACGTTGCCGGAGATGTGAGCTATGAGCCGTTTCATTTTTAAATAAACTGCGAGTTCTTTGTATTTGGCATTATCTATTCAAGCAATACCGATAGATTGCTTTTCCGGCCTAAAGACCCAGAAGCAAATCATTTTCGTACCACACAGAGACTTTAATATTATTGGTTTCAGACAGATGTCCTATTCAACGTAAAAAGGAATCGTTCGTCATGTCCTCATCAACCATTTAGCCTATCGTTTTCCAAATCCTTCCCCCGAAGAGGGGTTAGGGGTAGCCCGTCCGGCGATTGAGGACGCCAGTAAAACCCCTTGGTATTAGCCCCAGAAGGAAGTGTAGTTTTTGGAATTGTATTAGTCAGCCCAAACGCAAAGTTTGAGTGGTTCTAGAATCTGGTCTCATGAATAGTAGTTTCTTAAAGCCCGTCCGGCGACTGAGCGCGCTAGTGAACAGCTGGTTTTAGCTCCAGAAATTCCTGTGCGTCTATATCTATGACCACATCATAGTCTACCATTTCATCGCCACAAACTTACCTCTCTTCTCGATGCGATCCATATCCTCGAAAAACCTGTTCTTCTTTTCTCTTTCGATCATTTCCTCTAAGAGTTGATCGAAAGTTTCCCCAGGCTTCTTTAGCATTGTCAGTTCGGCCCAGACTGCTCTGGATACAGGGATTCGGCTGGTTGCAGGCATGCGTTTCTTTGTATCCATATGGTTTACCTCGATCATATTTTCAGGTGAATGCACCTGTTTAGCTTCTACATTGCCCGCGATTTTACGCATCAAGCCCGATTTCCACTAGAAACGAAGTATAGAATCCAGCTCAAGAGAAGAACTCTTTTATATGAAGGTAATATCTTCGAGAGTTCACGCATCTTTTATGCGAGCATTCAAGCCTCTGCGTCTTCTTGAATCTTGATCACTATCTCTTGTAATGGTTTGGTTTTCATCATGCTTGAAGCATTAATGATCTCGATTCCGATTACCTCTTTTTGCTCTCCATAATCGATTAAAAGGCCGCCATCTGCTTCAATGGTATCTGCAACCTTTCCATCAGAGAATTTCATATATAATACATCATATTTTGAATCATAGGAGATCTTCATTTCTATTTCCTCAAGTATTTGCCCACTTTTGAGGTTCTGTAAGCGCTGATGATAATTATTACATCCTTTTCTTCATCGTATATTACTCTTATCAGTTTTCCATTAATAAGTTTCTGTGCAATTTTCCTACCATCTAATCGATCAGTATAATCTGGATTTAGTACTATCTCTTTTACCTGCTCTGAAGAGATCCCTCTTTCTTTCAATCTATCGATAGCATGCTGTATGAAAGTTATTTGTTTCATTTGGATTCCAGGATTTCAACCTTATATCTCACAGTTTCCAAAGCCTTCCCCCAGCGAGGGGTTAGAGGCAGCCTGTCCGGCGATTGAGGACGCTAGTAAACCGCTAATTTTAGCCCCAGAAGGAAATGTATGCTATAGAACTACAATCTTAAGGAACCATGATCAGTGCAAGAATCGATCCAAGCATGCAACTGGCGAATAAAACCCATTCTTGATCATTCCAGCTAGGAGCTCATTTCCCTGTGTCAAGGATAATTTGCCATTCTCAATGCATTTCACAAGCACGCCTAAGCTTCCGGAGACTGGAATGTTTCCCATTTGGGCGAATCTTCTGGCATCGAGATCATCCGTCAGTATTCCTGCGTCTCGATGAAGCGCTATTGCAAGGCACGATGCCTCTCCCCGCCCAAACCTGCTGCTCAACTGGAGGAAGCTCTCCTTTTCATCTTCGTCCATTTTCAGGATTTCTACCTTCAGCTCAGTCTGGGCAATTTCCAGGATCTTCCTTCTCCTGGCAGCTTCTAGCTCTTCCCACACTTCTTCTGTAGTACAGAGATCCTTTATGCCTGTAAGAAGATCTAGTCTTCGAATGAGAGCGAAATTGGATATTACAGTCGTATCCGCAATCAGCAGCATTTTCTCAGCATCTCGACTTCTGCTGCAATATCATCCTCGGAAAGGGATCTGATAGGAATTCCTGCCTCCAGAAGCTCCTCTTGGAGCTCAATTCTGGAGAGCCCTAGAAGCTCGGCAGCCTTGGATAGGCTGATTTTATTATCTACATAAGCGATGAGTACTAGAGAGCGAAATATCTCCGGCCTTTGTTCCTCTATGTCCTTGAGAACTTTTTTTAGGGCGTCGGGTTTGATCTCGCCCAACTTTTCTAATCCTTGAATCATCCACTCCATAATAATAAGATATGCTATAATCTTGTATTTAAGTAAACCGAAATCTGTTGAGATGAAAACGCCCGAAATCCACTCTGTGTATCAGTCACACTCAACCCGCTATCCAGGTTGGTGGCCGCATCAAGAACTTTCTGGCCCATTCGGCGGTAAAAAGGTGTATCCTTCTTGTTGCCATTCAGGTAGCGGCTGCCGTTGACCATATCCGCCTCGCCCTTCAGTATGGGTTCGACCAGCTTCGGGATATCCGCCGGATCGTGCTGGCCATCGGTGTCTATGGTCACGATGATTCCATGCCCATTTTGCGACTCATTGCCGCTCTTCGGGCCCATACCCCCGGAGATATGTAGATATGCTTCACTTTGAAGATCATTCAGGGCCTCAAAGCCTGTCTTTAAAGCTGCCCCCTTCCCCATGTTCTTCTGGTGGCGGATCACTTCTGCGCCCGCCAGCCTGGCCACCTCAGCTGTGCGGTCGCTGCTGCCGTCATCAACCACTATCACGCGGTCTGCGTACTGCTTCGTCCGCAGGACCACGCTGCCTATAGCCACCTCCTCATTATATGCAGGCAAAATGGCTGTGATTCCCCTCCCCGTTACGCTCATTTATCCGTTATCCTCCCACTTACCGCTAAATAACAATCCTGATTTATAAATCTATTGAAAAGTTTCTCAATGATTGTGAAATATACTTGTGCGTTCTTTATGCCTTTCTGTTCTTGCGGTTGGTTAAAGTATGCTGTATGTTTGATAACAGAGCCAACGACGATTCACCACAGAGACACAGAGGCACAGAGAGACTTTACTATTATTGGTTTCAGACAGATATCCTATTCCATACAGGCGAGAATCCTGTCATCATCAACCTTCTATCGTTTTCCAGAGCCATCCCCCGAAGAGGGGTTAGGGGTAGCCCGTCCGGCAATTGAGGACGCCAGTAAACCGCTAGTTTTAGCCCCAGAAGGAAGTGTAGTTTTTGGAATTGTATTAGTCAGCCCGAGCGTAAATCGGAATTACGCTCTTGAACTATAATCTCTTGAAGAACGGGAAGGAATCAATTAAAGCCATTGATGCTGGTATTATCATTCACTTAAATATAGAATCAACATTTCTGATACGAGTCTTGTCTTTATCTTCGAGCGCTCTTATAACATCGAGGACTTCATTCTTAGACTGCATGCCCGACTTCCACAGTCCGCGTAGAATTGAATGAATCCGGAGGGTCTTGACACCCTCATCGTATGCAAACTTCAGAGCTACCTGGTCCATAGAAGAGAATACATATCCTCTGCATTTGCAGATGCATATGGCCTCCAGCTCTCCTTTTCCCAATTTTCTGTTCTTGGTTATAAGAGCCTGGTATCTCTCACTTTCCACGTCTGAGGGGTATAATAATTCAAAGCTGCCGAATATATCTAGTGGAAACTTGAATCCAAAGTCTAATTTAGAGAGATACCGCTTGAAAAGGCCCAGGCATTCGATTTTGGCAAATGCGCTTGCTATATCAGCATCCAGGATGATAGCTTTATCCAAGTATTAGGTCAACTCCACGCTGTATCTCATCTTCTGTTGGGGCTGCAATCTCTCTTTTTATCCCCTTAATCTCTAGAAGATCCTTGAACTCCTCCAGAGAGACACCAGCGATCTCAGCCGCTCTACTCAATGATATCTTCTCGGATTTGTATAACTCAACAGCTATCTCATGTTTGCTCAAGATTCATGCCATCCAGATATGTCGACTATTAATTTCCATTTACCTGCTTAGACACTGCAGCAAACCACTCCACCGTCTCCTTCAGCCCCTCATCCACTGTATGCTCCGGCCTGTATCCCAACTTCTCAACATCCGCCAGCGAGTGCCTGATATCCCCAGCCCTTGCCGGAGCGTACCGAGCCTGAACATCTTTGCCTGTAATCTCCCCCAGGATCCTCACCAGCTTATTCAAACTGGTGCTCTCTCCACGAGCAACGTTATACACGCTCGTAGCTTCACCCGCAGCCGCAATTTCGCAAGCCCTAACGACATCCTTCACAAACACGAAGTCCCTCGTCTGCTCCCCATCCCCATATACAACAGGCTGCTCGCCCTTCAGCACAGCAGAAATAAACCGGGATATCACGCCCGAGTACTCGGAGCTCGGATCCTGCTTCGGCCCGAAGACATTGAAGAACCTCAGAGCCACTGTATCCATACCATATAATTCTTGAAACACTCTGCAATAGTGCTCGCCTGCGAGCTTGGTGACCGCATAGGGCGACATCGGATCAGGCATCATATCCTCTTTCTTAGGTAACGTCGGAGAGTCGCCGTAGACCGCCGCCGATGATGCGAATACGACTCGCTTCACGCCTGCATCTCTTGCGGCTACAAGTGCATTCAGCGTGCCGCCGATATTCACTTCGTTGCTCCGAACCGGGTCCTCGACGCTTTTCTGTACAGATGCTATGGCAGCCAAATGGAATACGCAATCTACGTCCTCGAAGGCGCTTCTCAAAAGCGAAAGGTCGGTGACGCTTCCTTTAATGGAATGAGCATTTATTCCGTCGAGGTTCTGAAGCTTTCCGGAAGATAAATCGTCGATTACTATGACCTCATTCTCGGAGGCGAGTGCTTCGGCAAGGTTCGAGCCTATGAATCCTGCACCGCCGGTGATTGCGAATTTTTGGGACATTGTGATGATCGAGAATATTTGTTGTTCAATCTTGTCCTCATCAACTTTCTATCGTCTTCCAAAGCCTTCCCCCGAAGAGGGGTTAGGGGCAGCCCGCACGGGGATCGAGGGCGCTAGGAAAACCATTAGTTTTAGCCCTAAAATGAGTTTAGTCTCTTGAATTAGAAGCATACGATTAGCCTAGGAGCGTTCACCGCAGAGGGAACATGATTTCATGGCTATTTGGGATACGCTACAATAAATCAAGAAACTCTTCTACGGAGAGTCCCGCAAGCCCGATAAGCTTTCTTAACGTTCCCCAGTCGATTTCGCTATGCATGGGCACCGAAAGTGTAATTGATGAGCCCTGCTTGATCATAATTAGGTGACTTCCTGTCTGCCGGGCTGTTATCCAGCCGGCTTTACTGAATGTTTTGACTGCCTTTGCTCCGGAGATCAGGGGCAGTCTTGCCATCAAGCCTCGACTTCAACTACCCTTTCGCTATCTTTGGCGCTGGTTCGTTCACCGAGCACGTCCAGACACCCTTGTATAGCATCTTTTATGTTCTCCAGGGCCTCCTCAACGGTTCTTCCCTGTGAGATGCAGCCTGGCAGAGAAGGGCATTCTACAACGAGCCAGCCATCTTCTCCCTCGCTAATTATGACTTTGAATCGCATACAAATCCATTAGAAGTAGGGTTTTGGATGTTAAGAGTCTTTCTCCTAAAAAGTTCTTTTATGCCTTTGTTGGTCTTGACAGGGTCCTCGACGCTTCGCTGTACAGATGCTATTGCGGCCAGGTGGAACATGCAGTCCACATCCTGGAAGGCTCTTTCAAGGAGCGAAAGGTCGGTGACGCATCCCCGGATGATCTTGGCATCTATTCCATCCATGTTCTGAAGCTTTCCGGAGGATAAATCATCGATTGCTACGACCTCATTATCTGCAGCGAGTGCTTCGGCAAGGTTCGAGCCTATGAATCCTGCGTCGCCGGTGATTGCGAGCTTCTTGGACATTTTAGTTGGACTTTCCGATGAAGTCTTTATAACTTAACTTATCCGATGTCGTTTGAATCATTTTTATGTTTGATGACTGAGCTAACAATGTTTTATCACACAAATGGAACCGTTAATCCTGTCCCCATCGACCTTATAGTCATTCGTATCCAGAGCCTTCCCCCGAAGAGGGGTTAGGGGTAGCCCGTCCGGCGATTGAGGACGCTAGTAAACCGCTAGTTTTAGCCCCAGAAGAGATGTAGGCCTTGAATTATATCAGCAGGCACAAACGAAAAAGTAAGAGCG
Source organism: Methanotrichaceae archaeon (assembly GCA_963803145.1). GTDB lineage: Archaea > Halobacteriota > Methanosarcinia > Methanotrichales > Methanotrichaceae > CAWBKV01. The sequence continues at coordinate 433,042 of CAWDLW010000008.1, read as the reverse complement.
ATTCTGGAATGTACGCTCTTGAACTGTAATCTCTGAGAAGGATGCGGTAAAGAAACAAAGAAGATTTTGCTCAAATTAGCTTCAGAAACTCTTCCGCCGAGAGTCCGGCCTCTTTCAGTATCGCCCTTAATGTTCCTTTTGGGATATCCACGCCAGGATGATTTGGAACAGTCGTTCTCCTTTTTGTAACCGGATTATACCAGATCTCATGACTGCCCTTCCCTTGTCGGTCGAACACAAATCCTGCCTTTTTAAGCCCAAGTATAACCTCGTTCGAAGTCACGGCAGGAAGCTTTGTCATACAGTCACAGCAACAGGTATCTTAACGTCTTTAACAATCTTCGCTGCTGGCACCATCTCAGCAGGCAGAGGATCTCCATGCTCTATATACGACTCGATGAGCTTCTTGGCTACATCCTGCGCTATCTCCATAGTCTCTGCTATGGTTCGTCCTTGAGCCACCAGTCCCTGGAGTGTATCGCTAGTAGCCAGATATGCGCCTTCTTCCAGTTTTTCTATTTTTAGTGAAATGAGATATTCAGCCAATTTCAAACCGCTCCGGGCATTTGGTTGTATGATACAAATGTTTGAGCATCTTAGTATTTGAGACTATTTTCCCGATCAAAGAGAGGTCATCGATTACTATGACCTCATTTTCTTTGGCGAGTGCTTCGGCGAGGTTTGAGCCTATGAATCCTGCGCCGCCGGTGATTGCGAGCTTCTTGGACATTTTAGTGGAGCCATTCCGATGAAGTCTTTATAACTTAACTTATCCGATGTCGTTTGAATCATTTTTATGTTTGATGACTGAGCTAACAATGTTTTATCACACAAATGGAACCGTTAATCCTGTCCCCATCTACCTTATAGTCATTCGTATCCAGAGCCTTCCCCCGAAGAGGGGTTAGGGGTAGCCCATCCGGCGATTGAGGACGCTAGTAAACCGTTAGTTTTAGCCCCAGAAGGAAGTGTAGGCTCTAATTGTCATCCTTGGGAAGGATACTATTGATAAAAATCAAGTCTGTGAGTTCGCCAAATGAAGACAGTTCTTTATAGGCAACCGTAAGATACTTTGGCCCCAAATGTGTATTTGGAAAGAACCTTATGCATCTAACGTTCTTTGTATTTGAAACTTCCAAAATAAATAAACACTGTTTCAGATAAGCTGCCCAATAGATGTCTAGGGCATTCGCTATTCGGGCTCGCGCCTCTTATCACCTTCTCAATTCAGCGGCAAGCTTCGATATCAGCCCCTGAGCCCCAGGTCCATCGATGCTTCTAATATGTCCTGGTCTCCTGGCGATTCCCCACCATTGAAAATTCAAATGCCTATTAAAAGTTTAAAGAAGGTCAAATTCGGACTAGTCGTAAGTAATAGAGCAACTTAACGAAAATTATACTAAGATCTTTGGGAGATATTATTTCTCTAGAATAGGTTACGATCTGGCATTTATATTCGTCCGGCCGGCCTTTGGCATACTTATAGGCAATCTTGAATTGGGTGCTTGGATTGAGTCGTTGCAGATTATGGAGATTGTCTAAATACAAGCAGCATAACAGATGATATAAAAATCTGTAGTGATAATAATATTAGCCTATCTTTCAGCAGGGATCCGGCAGCAAGCTGAGACATCTATGGCCATATGCGAAGGCTGGCATAAAATGAAGCTCTGCTGTTTCGAGGCTATCGAAACCTAGATGATGTTAATCACCATTATCATCATTGCCCCATAAAGCGAGATGAAAAATGAAATGCACTAGATGCGGCTGCTGCTGCACTTACCTGGATGTCACAATCATAAACCCTAAATCGATCAGATCTGATGGAACTGTGGATATTGCCGCTCCGCAGTCAATGATTCTAAAGCCCAGAGGCACAAGGTGTCCTCACCTTGACTATCAGGGTGAGATGGCAGTTTGCAGTATACATCACCTGCCGTGCTATCGCGGTACTCCCTGCGACCTTTTCGAGCAGTTCGGCCCAGAAGAGAGTCTCTGCGTCATGGGAAGCTACTTCAAGGTTGTGTTGGAGTAATCCGCTTAATTCAGGCAGAGCAGTGTGCGATAGGCTCCTGGAAGGATCAGTTTTATTAGTCAGATATACGTTTAGCTCTCCATAAGCAAAGAAGTCGTTGAATGCCCTGCATGCCCCGTGAGCTTAGTCGCTCGGCTGGGTGGGCCAAAAGAAAAAGGTATGGAAGTGAAGCAAGTGCATGGCAGATGCTAATACTACTACTATTATCGATTCTGAAGTTTTAGAGAAATCTCCCACAGGCATAAAGGGTCTTGATGAGATCACAGATGGCGGGCTTCCCAAAGGCCGCCCAACACTTGTTTGCGGGAGTGCAGGCTCGGGAAAGACATTACTCTCAATGCAGTTTCTTGCGCAAGGTGCTGTTCAGTATGACGAGCCTGGAGTCTTCGTGGCCTTTGAGGAGACACCTGATGAGCTTACAAAGAACTTCAGCTCACTCGGCTTCGACCTCAAGAGGCTACAGGAGACGAACAAGATCCTCATCGATTATATTTACATCGATCCGAGCGAGATCGAGGAGACGGGCGATTACGACCTCGAAGGGCTCTTCATCCGCCTGGGGAGCGCCATCGACTCTATCGGAGCAAAGCGCGTAGTCTTAGATACAATCGAGGTCCTCTTTTCAGGATTCCAAAACACTTCTATTCTGCGTTCAGAGCTTCAAAGGTTATTCCGCTGGCTGAAGAGCAAGGGAGTCACAGCCATTGTTACTGGTGAAAAGGGCGAGAAAACTTTAACCAGGTATGGCCTTGAGGAATATGTCGCAGACTGTGTTATAGTCCTCGATAACCGCATGGACAACCAGATTGCCACCAGAAGGATGCGCATAATCAAGTATCGCGGCTCTTCACATGGCACGAATGAGTATCCCTTCCTGATAGAAGATGACGGCATCTCTGTTCTGCCAATAACATCCATTGGCCTCGAACATATCGCTACCACTGAGCGGATCTCATCAGGCATTGAGCGGCTTGATGCAATGCTCGGCGGCAGGGGATTCTTCCGCGGAAGCAGCATCCTTCTCACTGGAACGGCAGGCACAGGCAAGTCCAGCTTCGCAGCCCATTTCGTCGATGCAGCTTGCAAGAGGGGCGAGCGCAGCATCTACTTCGCCTTCGAGGAGTCGCCAAGCCAGATCTGCCGCAACATGAGCTCGATCGGCATCAACCTTACTAAGTGGATGGATGCGGGTCTACTGCATATCTTCTCAGGACGGCCGATGGCCCACGGCCTTGAGATGCATCTGCTGGATATGCACAGACTGATCGATAAAATCCAGCCAAATGTTGTCATAATCGATCCAACATCGAACCTTGTTAGTGTAGGGACCCCAAATGATGTGAGGTTCATGCTTACAAGGCTAATAGATTACCTCAAGATAATGGGCATAACATCTTTTTGCACCAGCCTGATAGAGGATGAGGCAAAAGGGCATACATCCGAGAGCGTCTCATCCTTGATGGATACATGGCTGTGGCTGCGCATGTTTGATAACGGAAATGAACGCAACCGCGGAATCACTGTAGTTAAATCACGAGGCATGGAGCATTCGAACCAGACGCGCGAGTACCAGATCACAGATGAAGGCGTGAAGATAATGGATGTCTACCTCGGGCCGATGGGCGGGCTGGTTATGGGTACTGAACGCATTGCTCAAGAGGCGAAGGAAAAGGCAGATGCTGTTACGAATGATCAGGAGACCCTGAGAAGAAGAAGAACGCTTGAGAACAAGATCGAGTCTCTAAATGCCCAGATGAATATGCTTCACCTGGAATGCGAAACTAATGAGGATGAGCTGAATAAGCTCCTATCGGAGGACGATCAACGGAGCAAGGCCATGTCGAACGGCAGAAGAGAGATCGCCAGGCTCAGAGGGGCCGATTCATCTTAAAATTATGGTGGATGAGATGGACGAAACTGACGAAAGCACTGAAGTAGATAAGGAAACTTCAGAATATTTGAAGGATGATCAGGTCTACATCTTGCGGCTCTATGTGGCCGGCCAGACCAAGAAGAGCCTGGCAGCCTTTGCGAACCTCCGAAGGATCTGTGAGGAGCATCTGAAGGGCAAGTACAGAATCGAGGTCGTCGATCTTCTGGAGCATCCTCAGCTCGCGAAGGGCGACCAGATCCTCGCAATTCCGACGCTTGTGCGGAGGCTTCCTCCACCAGTCAAAAAGATAATAGGTGATCTCTCGAATACAGAGAGAGTGCTGATAGGTCTCGACTTGCGTCCTGCGGAATAAGGGTGGTTCAAGATGGTATGCGATGGTTGAATTAAACGTAGACAGGCTTGATAAAAATAAGTCCGAAAAAGTTCAAAAGGGTAGAAGCAATGATGAATTTGTTCTGCATCTCTATGTTGCGAATAGGGATTTTAAGTCGGTTCAGGCCATCAAGAACATCGAGGATATATGCGAGGAGAACATCCCTGGGCACTACCAGCTTGATATAATCGATATCTGCAAGAGTCCAGAACTTGCCAGAGAAAACCAGATCATAGCAGCACCAACCCTCATCAAAGAGACCCCTCTGCCTCTAAGAAGGCTTGTAGGAAATATGTCCGATATAGAGCGTGTGCTGACTGGCCTGGGTCTCTGCTCCAAAACAAACTGAGTGCCGTGATACGAATTGGTGATCCAATGGAGAATGGCGAAAGAATAGAGAACGGTGACTCGATAGAAACTGATGCAACTGTTAGGTTCGAGAAAGCTCTGAAGAGAATGGGCACTGAGAAGTACGTTCTGCGTCTCTACGTTGCCGGCATGAGCCCAAGATCCATCCAGGCAATTGAGAACATCAAAAAGATCTGCGAGGAGAATATGCCTGGACGCTACCAGCTCGATATAATCGATATTTATCAGCAGCCTATCTTCGCCAGGGAAGGCCAGATTGTAGCAGCACCAACCCTCATCAAGGAGCTTCCACCGCCTCTCAGAAAGCTGGTTGGGAGCATGTCCGACAAAGATCGTGTCCTCGTAGGCTTGGATCTGAGGTTGATGGGCACGGGGAATGGGTCGAAGAAGAAACCTGATGGGGTCTAATTAAAGGAGTAAGTAATGGCCGAACCGCAGGCGGAGATTCAGGCAAAGATCGATAACCTTTCCGAGCGCCTCAAGGAGTCCGAAGAGCTTCTTAGTGCCATTCACTCAGGAGATGTGGATGCCCTCGTGATATCGGGGCCAAATGGCGATCAGGTTTACACCATCGAGGGGGCAGATTACGCCTATCGTATCGCCGTCGAGACCATGAATGAGGGCGCAATCACACTTACTTCCGATGGAGTCATCATTTACTGTAACCGCCGCTTCGCAGATATGGTCAGCACTCCACTGGAAAGGGTGATTGGTGCTTCGATCTACGATTTTGTTCCGGCTGAATGCCGAGCAGCCTTAAGGACACTTCTGCATAACGCGGATAAGGGAGAGATATCCCTACTGGCGGGAGATGGAATACTACCGGTTTACCTTTCTGCAAGCGCCCTAAATATCTCTGAGTTGGATGAGGGCCGCGCCGTTGTCGTAATGGATCTTACAGACCAAAAGCACAGCGAGGAGATGGTGGCCGCAGAGAGGCTTGCTCGCTCCATCATCGAGCAGGCGGCCGAAGGCATTGTGGTCTGTGACTCCTATGGCAAAGTTATTCGGTTCAGCAACACTGCGGCAAGTATCTGTGGCCAAGATCTATTGTTCAAGAATTTCGACGAGATCTTCGATCTCAGGCTTTCCAAGGATGGAGCTGCGGGTGAAAGGATACTGCCAGTCAGCGCTTCCCTTCAGGGCAATACTCTGTTGAGGCAAGAAACGATCTTCGAACGAAGTGATGGAAGGTTCTTCTATCTTCTCCTCAATGCAGGTCCTTTGAAGAACGCCGGAGATCAGATCATCGGCTGTGTAATCACCCTATCGGATATAAGCGAATGCAAGCGTGTTGAGGCCAACCTTAGGCTTGCAAGGGATGAGCTTGAGCTGAGGGTGCAAGAGAGGACGGCAAAGCTGTCTGAGGCAAAAGAGGAGCTTGAAGCCATGAACGAGGAGCTTCAAGCTGAGATTGCAGAGCACGAGATGACAGAGAAGGAGCTTCTCATGGCCAAGGAGAAGGCCGAGGAGGCATCTATTGCCAAGTCTGAGTTCCTCGCAAATATGAGCCACGAGATAAGAACGCCCATGAATGCAATCATCGGCATGACAAGCCTTCTTCTGGACGATCCCATGACGCCTGAGCAGAGGGACTCTTTGGAAACCATTCGCAGCAATGGGGATGCGCTTCTGGCAATAATCAATGATATTCTCGACTTCTCGAAGATAGAGAGCAGAAAGATAGAGCTCGAGCTTCAGCCATTCGATCTGCGAGCTTGTATCGAGGAAACGCTCAGCTTGGTAGCCTCAAATGCTGCCCTGAAGGATCTGAATCTGGCCTATATCATGGATAAAAATACGCCCGATATGATTGTCGGCGACCCAGGAAGGCTCCGCCAGGTTCTAGTCAATCTTCTCGGGAACGCTGTCAAATTCACTGAAGAGGGAGAGGTTCTTGTCACAGCTGGCAGCGAAGAGGGCATGCTCCATTTCACTGTTCAGGACACTGGTGTTGGCATACCTTCAGGCAAGATGAACCGCCTCTTCAAATCATTCAGCCAGGTGGATACATCGATCACGCGCAACTATGGTGGAACGGGGCTTGGACTTGCGATAAGCAAACGCCTCGTCGAGGCGATGGGCGGCCGGATCTGGGTTGAGAGCTGCCCTGGCACCGGTTCGACGTTCCATTTCACGATAAAGGCCGAGGCTGCCCCTAGCAAATCGCTGCTTCCAGCAGGCATTCAGCCTCAGCTTCAGGGTAAACGCATACTCATCATAGATGATAGCAAGACCAACCGGCGCATCCTTGGCCATCAGGCCCACTCCTGGGGAATGATTCCCTTTGTCACAGCCTCCAGGCAAGATGCGCTGAACTGGATAAGCAGAGGCGAGCTGTTTAATGTTGTGATTCTGGGCGGAAAGGATAGTTTAGACCTGGCAGAAGGTATCAGGAAATACTGCAGATTTCTGCCGATAATTCATCTTGCATATAAGGGATATAAGGGAGAAGATACCTCTGGTCTGTTTACATCCAACCTCGCAAAGCCCATCAGCCCACTTCCGCTCTATAATATGCTGATAAACATCCTGGCGAAGCAGACATTGCCTCCTGCAGAGCTGGTTGAGCCTTTAGTGGTACTGCAAAGTCCCCTGCGCATTCTCCTTGCCGAGGATAACTCATCAAGCCAGAAGGTCACACTGCAGATGCTTGTCCGGCTCGGCTACCGTGCGGACTGCGCTGCCAACGGCATAGAGGTCCTGCAGTCGCTGGAACGCCAGAGGTACGATATCATCTTGATGGATGTTCGTATGCCTGAAATGGATGGCTTTGAGGCGACGAGAATCATCCGAGAGAAGGTTCCCGTCGAGGATCAGCCGAAGATAATTGCAATCACGGCTTATGCCATGGCGGGCGATAGGGAGAAATGTATCGATGCAGGCATGGACGATTACATCTCCAAGCCTGTGCAGATCAACGATCTGTCGAAGATGCTGGAAAAATACAGACCTTAAGTTTGGCATCTTTCGCATTCTATATTAGTCCTTATTACAACAGTGTTCGAGATCCTGTTGAACAGTCGCTGCCCGGAGCCGCGCATCGCAAGCCATCCTATTATACAGTCGAGGGGCAGAAGGAATGCCTTCCCGAAGCTTTCAATTGCCGCATCTTTAAAGCCTATGCTCTCCCCTTCTGAGCCAACCACCGCCAGGTTCATCGCCATCTTTCCGATGGATTGCCCTCTATATCCCTCGAGTACAGTCCAATAGATGAATAATAAAAGCTCCTGAGACTCCAAATTAAGATTGAGTCCATAGATGCCGTAGTGTATATATCCAATATCAATTGGAGCCCCGATTGCTCCTCTGACTATGCCCCAGAGAACGCCGATCAGAAGTAAATCTATAAGCCATGCCCAGAACCTTGTCATCCAAGAGGCCAGAGGTAGTGAACTCATGCTCCGACATTTGTGGCTCTTGTATTTATCACTAGCTTATTGTGCCTTAGTATAGTTTAGCGTCGATTAAGCTCACCACAAAGACGATTTAATCTAATTCAATGGAGATTATTCCATCTTAGTGCCATCCTTTGTCTCTTAGTGTCTTTGAGGTTAAGTCTTCGTAGCTCTATGCGAAGAAACAAGGGCTCCAACAAGATCCAATGATATAACTACATCCTTGGAAATGAGTACACTATTAGTAGTAAAATAGCAATAAACTCAAGTAGCCATGAAAAAGCAGCCCAGATTTCTCCCTATGTCCATGCAGGAGGCAGAGAAACTCGGAATAGATCAGTTCGATATCATCCTTGTGAGCGGAGACGCCTATATCGATCATCCATCCTTCGGCATTGGCTTGATAGGCCGTGTCCTGTGGGATGCTGGCTACGCGGTGGGGATCATAGCTCAGCCTGATTGGAATGACGGCGAATCCCTAAGGGTTCTGGGCACTCCACGGCTCTTCTTCGGCATATCCTCAGGCAATGTGGATTCAATGGTCAACAACTATACGCCGAGCCTGAAGCGAAGGAGCGGCGATGTCTATTCGCCCGGCGGCATTCGGCACCGGCCGGACAGGGCTACAATAGTTTATGCGAATAATGTTCATGCACTTTTTCCTGGAGTTCCAATAATCCTTGGAGGCATTGAGGCCAGCCTGCGAAGGTTCGCACATTATGATTACTGGTCTGATTCAGTTCGCCAGTCCATTCTGGCAGATGCGCCCGCCGATATGGTAGTCTTCGGCATGGGTGAACGGCCGCTACTGGATGTGGCCGCTCGCTTAGATAAGGGAGAGTGCATTCGGACTATCAGAGAACTACCGGGAACTGTTGTCAAGGAGGAGGTTCGCATCTGGAAGGATGCTTCTAAGGAGAATTGCATCGTCATCCCGAGCTTCTCAGAGGTATCTTCAAACAAAAAGGCTTACGCCGAGGCATTCCGGATGCACTATCAAGAGCAGGATCCATTCCAGGGCAGAACTGTCGTCCAGCCTCATCCAAAAACTGTGGTCATCCAGAACAAGCCAGCAATGCCCTTGAGCACTGAGGAGCTGGATCATATTTATGAGCTGCCTTACACACATGAGGCACACCCCTCATACGGAAAGCCTGTTCCTGCCCTTGAGCCTGTAAAGTTCTCCATAACTAGCCATCGAGGATGCTTCGGTTCTTGCTCTTTCTGCGCACTGACCCACCACCAGGGAAGGATCGTCCAGAGCCGCAGCATTGAATCGATAATTCGAGAGGCAAAGGTGCTTACCCGGATGAAGGGATTCAAAGGGATAATCCAGGATATCGGCGGCCCGACAGCAAACATGTACGGCCTCGGCTGCCCCAACTGGAAACGAGGGACTTGCAAAGACAAGCTATGTACGGCAGAATGTCCAAGCCTGAATAAAGATCACAGCCAGCTTGTTGAGATGCTGAGCAGGCTGAGGGCCCTGCCGGGCGTTAGAAAGGTCTTCATCGGCTCCGGCATAAGACATGATCTCATTCTTGCCGACTCATCCGAGTATCTGCATGATCTTTGCGAGCATCATGTCTCAGGACACCTGAAGATAGCACCCGAACATATCTCACGTCAGGTAACGGATTGCATGCATAAGCCGCCTGTTGAGATTTTAGAATCATTTCGCGAAAGGTTCGAGGCGGTTAGCAGGGATTTAAGCAAGAGGCAGTACATTTTGCCTTATCTGATGTCTGGTCACCCTGGGTGCACCATCGAGGATATGATCGAGCTGGCAGAATACATCCGCGACCACCATATGTATACAGAGCAGGTTCAGGACTTTACTCCGACGCCGATGACGATCTCAACGGCCATGTATTACACCGGCCTTGATCCTTTTACGATGAAGTCTGTTCATATCCCCAAAGGAAGGGAGAAAAGGATACAGCGAGCTATACTGCATTACCGTGATCCGAAGAACTATGGCCTTATCAGAGAGGGCCTGATCATGGCAGGCAGGAGGGATCTGATCGGAGAGTGCGGCAGATGTCTGATACCCGGTAGATAGGATATAAAGCTGGATCGAGGCATTAACGACGAACGTATGATATTGCCCTCCAGTCAAAACTTATCTTCTGTGCATCAGTCACCTAATCACGTATCGGGCATTGTATATATTCACAATTAGAATTCTGGCTACTGATCTAAATTAGAAATAGTCTTTCATTAAGCTTTATCATAAATAATGTAGATTTGTCAGAATGCAAAATATAACAGGCTATTATTACTGACTGAAGAATGCTTGTAAGTATCTTGCAGCCTTCTTGATGCCGGTTGAAGCCTGGATAAAAGAGAGGGGAATAGGGTTATGAATAAACCGATAATATTGGGCTTAGCAGTGGCTTTCGTCACTGCTATGGCACTACTATGCGGCATAGTCTTGTGCGACTCCATAAAGGATACAACGATCACAGCAGAGGTAATCCCGTATATCAGCATCACTCCTCCTGATATGACGGCACATTGGAGCATAAACCCAAGCATTTTGAATACCATTACAAAGGATCTCATAGTTAATGCTAATGCCGATTGGAAGGTGGGAGCCAAGGCTCCAGGCGGGGCCAACATGAAGGCAGTAGGACCAGCTGGCACTAATCATACGCTTCTGAACTACATCCAAATAGCAACTACAAATGTAACTCCTTTCAAGCCTTCTACTACAACAAACAACTATTTCCTTAGAAAAACCGCTCATGGGGCAAACCAGCATTTTCCAATCACATTCCAGCAGCAGGGTTCATTCGATGATATCATTGAGGAAAACGACACCACACTCGATTACTCAGCAGTGGTGACCTTCACAGGGATGTTGGAGTGATTTTAATTGTTGGGGTAAGAGCCTGGGCTTCGTTAGCCATCAGGCTCTAGTTCTTTCCAATATCGGATATGAGGTATTCAGGATATGAGAGTTCAATCGAAAATTGCGTACTCGTTGATATTTCTTTTTCTTGCACTACCGCTGGCATCAGCAGGACTTGGAGTCTCAGGGGCTATCATTGAGAGGAATGCTGATCCGGGAGAGACGTTTGATCACGAGATGACTGTAAGCTCAGATATTACCAGTCCGCCAATGGATCTAACGGTCGATATCCTGGGGATGAATCAAACCATTGATGGGGATAATATGGACCTTAAGGAAGGTGAAGATTCAGGCCCATATTCGGCACGCACATTCCTGAAGGCAACTCCAGCAAGCTTTCATTTGGAACCTGGTGAATCTCAGAAGGTCACTATAGAAGGCAAAATTCCCTATAATGCCCGCCCAGGAGGCAGGTATGCCCTTGTCAATATTCACAGCCTTCCGATCGGCAACGGCACAGTGGGCATAATTGTGGCTGTGGAGGTTCCTGTCAGGCTCACGATCTCAGGCACAGGTCTAAAGAAATCAGGCAGGATCGAAGATCTAAGGCTCGAAGAGCCTATCTCTGCGCGGCAGCAAAATATTTCGCTAATATTGAGGAACACAGGCAACTGTCATTATAAGGCCAGAGCTTATGCTGAACTTGTGGATATTAAGGGAAATGCCATCGCCTATGCCTCAACACCTTTGAGTTCAAATATAATCGCCGGGGCATCGAGAATTTTTCAGATATCAACAGCCACCAAAAAAGAGCTGAAGCCGGGGACTTACTTGGTAAATGCGACCGCCAAACTCGCCAACGGTTCGATTCTGGATACAAAGGAGGTTCAGTTCAAAGTTTAACTTAATTTAATTCTCTATCGTGTTTGGCATATCTGTAGGATAAGCTCTGATTGGATGGATAAGTTCAGAGAGCTAGAGCATGAGCTCTCTGGCAATTTTATCTATATTCTCTCTATGCCTTTGCTTGACAGACATAAGTGCCATGTCGCCATAGCCCGTATCCTTCATGGAGTCTTCGAAGTCTTGGATTGCCTCTTGATATGCCCTCAAATACACATACATCAGCATCAAATATAGGTTACCTGTTTGTCCTTGCTCCATAACTTCAATTACCCTTCTTATTACGCTCGAGATTATCTTCACTCGGCTCTTCACGCTTGGCTTAAATCACCCTTAATCATCTGGCTGTTTTCCAGTGTCTAAGTATATGCATCTGTCGATATATGTAACTGACGCAAGTTCCTGAACCGCGATAGAGATCATCGCATAACTTATCACATTAGAGACTATGATAAATGCCTGATAGCAGTGAGTTTCACGGGAATTATATCCTTTATACCTCTGGATACGTTCATTTCCACTGGCTATTTCATTGATCTTCCAGAACAGAATGATAAAGAAGCAAAGGATCTAGCGTCATCTCAATATTTAGCGATGAATTCTCCGAAAAGCTGGATGTCCAGTAAGGATAGATAAAGGAATTTAATACAATATCAGCTTATTGAAGCTATCGATGGAGATCGTTTGCGAATCTATCAATCCTTTCCTTATATTTTTGTTTTACTGACATCAGAGCTATATCTGCGTATCCTGCATCTTCCACGGCATATTCGAAATCCCTGATGGCCTCCTGATATGCCTTCAAATAAACATAAATCATCATCAAATACAGGTTATCCGTTTTCCCGAGTTCCATGGCTGCAACCCCATCCTTGTTCAATTAATTCATATTTAGTCTGATTTACATCCGATGCGATCTTCTATTCACACTACAGCCTCAGCCCTGCTCATAGATATATGAAGCCTAAATTTATATATTTAATTGATGTTAGCTTATAAAACGTATGGCATATTATCGCATATTACAATAATATTAAAGAAGCGCGTCACCAGTCAAATTCAACCGGCCGATAGCTTCAAAAAGGAGTACGACAATCATCGATGGTAGAGGTGACGGGAGAGTGAGGAAAGCGCTACTTTATCTGAGCTTGATAGCATTCATCTTTATATTCACGGGAGCGGCAGATATGCCGCTTGGCTTCTATATGGCGGTGAATAATCAAAGTCCAAATAGGGATACGCTCACAGTCAAGAACTACGATACAGGCGCAACTATGACTGAGGCATATACCGATACAGAGAAGCTTGATAGCAGCACTGAAGTAAGGACCGGCTCTTCTTCAGATCCGTGTAGCGGCGGCTCTCTTGAGGCAAGCATAAATTCCAATGTCATAGGCAAGGCACATATAGCCTGGCAATCCGTCGATCCTACTCCGGACAGCAAGGGTCATCATGCGATCCTTGGCAGAAGCATTGAGGACTTGACAGGCGTTTTCTCAATCGAGAAGTTTATCCAGCTCTGGTCGGACAGTCCGCCTGGTGAGGTAAGCGTGGACTGGTTGCCCTGTAGCTGAAATGAAGATGTTGTGCTGCCCTAATTTCATGATGCCCCAGTATCATGATATTATTAATATGTCAATTTTTACTTCCTTTTTGGATTCTATTATTCCAATTGTCGCGAAGGCAACACATGAGCCGCATCCGTCTTGATCCTTAACCTTTGTAGTCCAATCCTGGCCTGAAACATTTCTCCAGTTCCAACTGGGGGATATACCGATGCCCTACTATTAGATCGCGTTTTCTCTGCAATCGTTGTGGCCCTTATCCTTTTCAGCTCGGCCTCAGGCATGACTAGCCCAAGGTACATCATCATTGTTTCGGGAGGCAGCTTGGAGATTGAAGTTGCTCCTGCAGACCAGGAATGTCCCTTCTCGTTAATTTTACTCCTAATTATATTTATGTTATTAGGCCCCAAAACTGGGCCCTTCCCATAATTTACTGTTATAGTTTAAGTGGTATAGATGCATAAATGACTTACGTTTTTTTCAACTACTATCATGGATATAAAGCATCGGACATGCTGAAAAATCGGTTATATATTTAAAAAGAAAAGCTCAGGGATACATCTGCTTTGTGTCGGAGGCCTCATTCTTCTGCAGCTCTTCCTTTATACCGTTTGCATCATGCCTGTGCGACTCCTTCTCAAGAATGGATTTGAAGAGGAAGTACTTCTCGACATATGCCCTGAGTTCTTCATCCGAGATGCACGAGTTCCTTGTCTCTGCATCGTATTGCTGTCTGATCTCAGAATGAATGCATCTTATCCTCCAATCGTCCTTCTCAAGGCCTGCATCTATATGCATAAGCTCTTTGAGAGCTTCCTCTACCTTAAACCGAACAACTTCGGTGCCTGAGGTGTTGCCGATCATTATCTTGCGTCTGCTTCCCACAAGCTCAGGAGGATAGGGCTCATAGATGAAGGGATTCTTGATCACTCCAGCCGTATGTATGCCGCTCTCGTGAGCAAAGACGTTCCTTCCGACAACCGCCTTGTTTCTAGGGACACGTATGCCGACATGCTCCTCTATATACTCTGCAAACTCGAGCAAACAGGACAGATCATACTTCTGGAATCCATCAATCCTTTGTACCAGAAAGAGAAGCGCCTTCTCGAGCTCTGAGTTTCCTGCTCTCTCACCCATTCCGAGGAAGGTCATATTGGACCAGTTGGCTCCATGCCAATAGCCTGCAAGTGAGTTGGCTGTGGCCATCCCAAAGTCGTCGTGTGTATGTGTCTCGATATTCTTCACGCCTAAGGATAGCATCTTCCTGACCATCTCAGGTATTCCATAGGGATTCGCTATCCCATCAAAGGGCAGTCCAAAGCCAAGTGTATCGCATATGCGCATTATGCAGCTGGGATCGATATCAATCAGCTTTTCCACAAGGGGGTAGACAAACCCGTCCAAATCTGCCCTTGTTATATCCTCGAGATGGGCCCGGGTTTTCAGGCCGTGGTCTACAGCATACTGGAGAGCAGTAAGGAACTTTTCCTCAGCTTCCTCACGTGTTTTTAGGCCAAGCTTGGTGCGTATCTGAACATCGGAGATTGACATCAGTATCCCTGTCTCCTTTATTCCATCCGCGGCGAGGACGAGATCGATATCCTTTGGGTTAGCCCTGGCCCAGCCTGTGACCTCAGGGCAAAGGTAATTCTTATCAAGCATCGTCCTGGCTGCTTCTTTATCGCTTTTAGTAAATAGGAACAGCTCCAGCTTTTCGATGCCTATCCTGTGCAGATACTCAAATATCTTCAGCCTGTCCTTTACTTTTATGACTACGCCGGGCATTTGGGCTCCATCCCTAAGCGTAGAGTCGCTGAGGAATACCTCCTGGCCTAGAGGAAGCCTCAGTTTGGGAAGCTCGTCATATGATTCGTACATTTAATTACCTCTTTAATTATCTCTCAGATGTTCTTCCTCTCAAGCTGAGTCGGCATCAGTCCCGATAAACCGGGATTTTAGCCCTTAATTTCGTATGTTGAACCCTTATGGGAGCAATTTGATCATTCAATACGCCTCCGTTATAGGCAACCAAATCTTCAATCACGCATGTTTTTTTGCGGGCAAGAAGCTCTGATGCTATATCTAAAAATCAAAGGCCAACCGGATCTAGTAATGTTGGTAGGCTTGTCATGCTGGCAGCCAAAAGTTTTGCGACTATAGGGAGAGATTTCTCAGCAGGCAGCCAATTTTACAATAGTGCGGTTGACTGTTGTGTTCTTGGCAGATCAAACAAATCCCTCGTAATATGCTGTGAGCCTTTTGCCTCTTTATGTTATTGTCCATCATACATAACGATATTTGAGAAAACTTCATAAAATTTCACAATTTTGCGATAAACAGGCATCTCAAATAGCTCAGGTAAGAATTGGAAATACGAAGAGATGCAATGAAATATAATTCCTTATCAGACTTCCGAAACAAGCTTATTAACATATGCATTAACAGAAGGGTTGTATGGAGATCATTGTCAAGAGATCCCCCAGGCGCAGGAAGACTATTCAGGCGCGGATGGTCAATGGAGCAATGGAGGTTTTGGCCCCCGCCAAGATATCTGATGCCGCGCTTGCTGACCATATTATCAGGCTTCAGGCGAAGCTTGAAAAAAGGGCCGCTGTGCGTGATGATGCCAGCCTCAATGCCAGGGCAGACTATCTAAATAATAAGTACTTTGGAGGAGATCTCTCTTGGGATAGCATAAGCTACTCCTCACGCCAGGAAAGGCGGCGTGGGTCCTGCAGCTTCTATGAGAAGACCATCAGGATAAGCCAGAGATTGGCTAAGATGCCCCAATGGGTAGAGGATTACGTTATAGTTCATGAGCTTGCACATCTGCTTCAGCCGAACCATGGCAAGAAGTTTAAGGCACTTGTACGAAGGTACCCTCTGGCCGAAAGGGCAATAGGATTCCTTATCGCCAGCGAGACGCTAGGGGATACGTAGGATATTTTCCTTTTCGTTTCTAAAACCGATAGTCTGTGAACCCAGATAACTATCTGTAATCTTTAAATAGAGATTCTCTTTCTCTCATGTAAATATTCCGCGATAACGTCGATAGCTCGGCAAACATCACGATCTTTGGGCAGACCAATTTGCAGCTTCTCTAGATAGCCTCTCTCCTCTATGCAGGATAAGGTTGTGGGAAAGTTGATGTCAAAGACCCAACTTAAATACATCAATCTCATATCGGTCAAGCTACCGAGTTCTGTGATTCTTATCATTTTTCTATTCAAAATATCATTCACAGTTTGTCGGGTGAATCCCGGCTTCTCTACAAGCCCAAGGTCTAACTCATTGTTCGGATTCAAATCTCTCGTCCTAAAATGCTCAACTATCAGTCCGAGGATATCCAATTTATCCGCATCTCGAATTAGTCTAGAGAAGAGGAGACTATCGGCCTTTTCCGCATCAGGAATTGCATATTTGTTATGAAGCCAGACAACTCTTTGAATCAAATCTCTTTCTTCTTTTGGCAGATCGCAAAGAATCCCGGAACGATCGAGTATTTTCATACCCAGGGCAGCGTGGTCTTTGATGCGATCATTAAAGCTGCCATACTGTCTCAACTGTTCGAATCTGCCAATATCGTGGAAGAGAGCTAACACTTCCGCCATAACAGTATCTTCCTGGCTCAAGAATAGAGATCTTGCAATTCCTGAAATATTATCGCGTACCCTTATCGTATGCCCTATCTTAAGGGTGATATTCTTTTCGATCTCATAGTTAGGGCTGTGAAAGCAACTAGTATAGTCATTAAACCAAGCTTGACAGAGGGAGAGATATCTAGCATTCATCTGGACCAGATAACTTCTGGCATGCTAGTAGTTATAAAACCTTTTAACCATACCTTTATAAATTGAAAAGTAATCTCCTTAATGGGAGATGCAATGAAGATAGGAGTATGCTGGCTAGCACTTGCTATCATATTAATAGCAACATCTTCAGCTGGCGCCACTGTGATAAAAGTGCAGCCGGGGGCAAGCATCCAGGCAGCTCTAGATAAGGCGGGGTCTGGGGATGTTATCGAGGTCCAGGGTGGGGTCTATCGCGAGAGCCTAAACATAACTAAACAGATAGCACTCAAAGGAACGGATATGCCACTTTTAGATTCAGGTGCTATCGGCAATGCAATAACCCTCAAGGCTGATGGCATAGTTGTATCCGGCTTTGATATCAGATCTACTCGTAGGACAGGTATCGATGTTGAGTCTAATAACAGTGTTATTAACAAAAATAATATAAGCTATTGTGCCGATGGTATACGCCTTGATGGTGCAAAAAACTGCACGATCTCCGCGAACGTTATTAGCAATAATACAAATGGCATCTCTCTCGCAAGCTCAGAATACAATATTATTACTAACAATTATATTAAAGATAACAACATTGGAGAAAGCAAAGATTGCGGCATCTTCCTCCTACGGTCTGAGCACAATATGGTCTCGAAAAATGACCTGATACAGAATGGCGATAGCTCCATTTCGCTTCGTTCCAGCAGCAACAATACAATAAAAGATAATAACATCAGCAAGAGCGATTGGTATGGAATATCCCTTGAGGAGTCAAGCGACGATAACATTATTTTCCATAATTCTGCCAGCGGTAACGGACATGGTGGCATATCTCTGGATAGCTCTAAGCGCAATGTAATCTGCGATAATACGGCTAATGATAACGAAAGAGGCATTTATCTTGCATTCGATAGCAACGATAATGCCATTGAGAGGAATAACCTATCTTTGAATGATAAAGGCATTCATCTGGCATACCACAGCAGCAACAATACAATAACGGATAATACAGCCCTGAAAAATACTTATGGGATATACCTCGCATTCTCTGCTGGCTGGAACAAAATATTCAGCAACTATCTCATAGATAACAGCTATAACGCCTATGATCTCGGCCTCAGAAACAGTTGGGATAATGGAGTCATTGGCAATTATTACAGCGACCTGGGACATGTAGTCTACATTCCCGGAGGCTCCGGAGTGGATAGACATCCTCTTGGGATAGGATCATCGGATATAACCTATGATTATCCCGCTTAGCTGCAATGTCTGAAAGAGATAGGCAAATACTTTTTAGATCTGTTAAGAATGGCAAGTACGTTCTTTGTGCCTTTGTGGTTGATCGATACTGAACGCTCACCACAAAGACACAAAGGCACAAAGAGTGAACTTTGGAGCTTGAATTTATCAGTCAACTAATCGAAAGAAGGACTATTTTCACAGGTACGCCTTACTATCGTTCATTGCTATCTTCTCCTGAATAAAGAATATGTGGAAACATTTTTCAATAATCAAAAGCAATACACAATTGCTCTAATAAACGGTGATTCGGAATGGCCACAATTGAAGATATTCCCGTCGAGCTGCGCTGGGAGATCGCAGCCAAATCGGCAACTGTTATGCCTATCATCTACGATATGATCTTTAGAAAAGCTCTGGGAGAAAGATATGATGCTATTGAGCTGCCAATATGGGTCGAGGGCGGAAAGGAGGTTAAAAAGATAGCTCAAGCTTTAGGTTTGCCCGTTGAGAGTGCCAGGGATATCAGCGATACATATGGCATCATATCCAAGATTATCTTCGGGCCTGAGCTTAAATGGAGAATGATGGAGAGAAAGGCGAACAGGGCGGTATCGAGGGGAACAGAATGTCCCTTTCTTAATAGAGCCATCGAAATGGGCATGAATCCGGCGCTGCTGATCAATGCATGTCAGGCATACAATCGCTCTGCAATCGAGAATCTAAATCAAAAGTATACAACGAAATCGACAAAGGCAATGTGTAAAGGCGATCCTTATTGCGAGAATATAGTTGAGCTTAAAAAGTAGCCCTTTGTAGCCGGCTGAGTTTGAGTTATTTCTCTAATGACATTCTAAAAGCCATGTGTGCTATTCCAAAAGACATAATAATAGGATGAAAGTAAGATAAAAAAATTAAATTAGACAGCTAAATGAACTTCGGACGCTCAGATAGCTTAAGGGGCAACGGCTGCCTTCTCCAGGGTTTTCCTGCAGTCTCCTCCTGGATGCGTCTTCTCAGCTCCTCAACGCTCATTTTTGCCTTCGCGGGAGCCTTAGGCGTTGAATCCTGTCTAATTGTAACCGTCAGCTGATTTGATGAAAGCTCATCATCGCCTATTACTGCCACGTAGGGTATCCATTCTCTGCCTGCATCTCTAATTTTTTTGCCGACAGTCTCGTCCCGGTCATCGATATCCGCGCGGAGGCCTAAGTCTTTTGCGACCTCCAGAGCGCGTGCCTGATGTCGCTCGGCCACAGGTATTATCCTGATCTGAGTCGGTGCGAGCCAGGTCTTAAGCATGGGAAGCTTGCCAGACTCTGCTTCTCGTGCGGCCTTCTCCAGAAGGGCGTACATATCGCGCTCGATTGCGCCGGATGGCGAGCAGTGCAGGAGTATGGGCCGCTTCTTCTCGCCTGCTTCGTCCACATAAGCGATATCATAACGCTCTGCGTTCTCAACATCGATCTGAACTGTAGAAAGGGCGCTCGCTTTGTCCAGTGTGTCAACGAAATTGAACTCGAACTTGAGGACGAAGTAGAAGAATCTCTCGTCCCACATCTCTATGAGAACAGGCTTCTTGACGATATCCACAAGGCCCTCGATGAACTCCTTGTTTTCGGCATAGAAGTCCTTGGTGAACCTGATCGCGACCTCATAATCTTCCAGATCTATGCCGACATCCTTCAGGACTGAGATGCACATCTCATACTGCTTTCTGAACTCATCCATTGCCTGGCCCATATCCTTTGCCATGGTGTGCATGTCCGGCATTGTGAATGCACGCAGGCGGCGTATGCCAACAAGCTCTCCCCTCTGTTCTCGCCTGAAGCTGTATCTGGTGATCTCGACCATCTTCAGCGGAAGCGACTTGTAGGATATTGTCATGTCGTGGCCCATGAGGAACTGGCCGAAGCAGGCGGCGAACCGCAGGAACAGCTTCTTCTTATCGGCCTCTATCTGGTACTGTCTTGCAGGGAAGCGGTCGAGGTATTTCTTGAGCGTCGGATGCTCCATATCGTACATGATTGGGGTCTCGACCTCCATTGCGCCCATGTCCGATGCCTTATCGAGGACGTACGACTCCAAAAGCGATTTTATCAGCCTGCCCTTGGGGTAGTATCTCATGTTCCCCGGATCTGAGCCCGGCTCATAATCGACAAGCTCAAGGCGCCTCATCAGATCAACATGTGGAGGAACCTTATCAACAGCCCTCGCCTTGGCTATCTCGTAGTGAGTGAACTTGGCTAGGTTGTCATGGCCTTTGAAGTCGAATGCATCAGGATCAAACATCTGGCCTTTCGTATCCAATATCTTCCAGTAGGAGACAGCCTTCGCCTCGGACTTGAGGGCCTCTGAGACAACCTCTCCACCAGCCTCGCCGGTTTTGATTGAGCGTGAAAGCTCTGATAGAGGATGGCCTTTGCAGCTCAGCGTGAAGGCTTTGTACCAGCCGAAGGGCGCGCGAACGACCTCATAATTCTGAGAGAGCGCCTCCTGCATACCCTTCAGTATCTTGATTGCTGAGTCGGGCGTTGCCAGATTTGAGCTGAGGTGTGCGTAAGGATAGAGCATAACTTTCTTGGCGTGTACCTGCTCTGCAACATCTGCAACCTGCTTTGCGCCTTCTGCGACGACGGCGTCGATGTCACCCTCATCCGGCTTTTCGACTGCTATGAAGGCGCAGAGCGCCTCCTCCAGCCTGCCCTTCTTGGCAGATTCCTCGATCTCTTCGGCGAACTTCGTCGGCCTCTTGGCCTCGAATTCAATATAATCTGAGTGAATCAGGAGTAATTGCAATACTGGTCACCTAGTACACCAAAAAGGCATGATTATAGTTCAAGCTTTCGATTCTGCCAGTTTTTAATTTTTCGAAACAATATTCTTATATTGTAAAATACATAATATTAAAATGCATATTATTAGACTATCTGAATTTTAATATAATTATTAATATTTATAATTTTTTCATAAAGAAGTATATCCTGAGCTCCCCATCATTTAGGCAAACAAAACAGAATAACAGGCTTATGTTCTTTTTCACTTAACCAGCGTAGTGCCTATTACCCATCACGAATCGCTATGTAATGACACTATATGCCTAAAAAATGGGGGGCTCAGGGTATATACAGAAATAAAAAAAATTTATTAATTTTATTATAAATCAATAGCTGCTGTGGTTTCCCTAAGCAGCTAGAAGCAGGGCATTTGGATAAAATAAACTTTCTTATGGCCAATTATTAATTATTAAAATAATAATTAAAAAAATAACGGCCATTAAAAATCTGAAGTAAAAATCCATCCAATCGGGGATTAAACCTTTAGAATTATTACTTCGAGGATATTCCTTAAGGATCCATAATAATATTAAAATAATTGCGGCGATTAGACCATATTTTTCGTAATTAATCTTTAGTTCTTTTAGCAAGGTAACATTTATGTTTTGTGTCTGATTATATGCTGTAACATTAGCAATATACGTTCCATAATCTTCTTTGCTAATAACAATTTCATGTGGGCTATCTTGTTCAATATATGTTTCTCTCGCTTTTAAATCGTTACCATCAACGGTTATATCTACATCTTTTGGAGAAATTGTAAATGTTAAAAGGCATAATTGTTTTTTCAATTTTATTGGTCCATTATTCTTTTCTATTTCGCTCAATTCTATATTTCTATCCTCAAATCCACTTTTATTTATTCTTATATGGCGATTTCCATAAGCAAATGATAATATTTTAGGTGTTTTACCACGTGAGACGTTATCGATATAGATCTCGGCATCTGTAGGATCTGTTGCGGCATTCCATATAAAATTATTATCGATAGTTATATTATCTATATTAGTCATTAGTTTGCTGTCCCCCTGCCAAAACCATGAGTATTTAGAGATGAATGCGCATTTATCATGAATTAAAGTTCTATTCTCAGATTTGGGGATTTTGATATAAACTAAGCGGTCAAATTTTAGTTTATCATTTGGGTTGAAATTTGAACAATTGATGTGCCATGACCCATTTGAGCTAGTTTCCACATAGCAATAAGATGAATAAGGCAAATAGTACGGCTGTATTCCAATTTCTTCGTTTGCAAACGATAGGTAATTAGATAGCCGCCCATTTATATCAATTTCACCTGAATAATGTCGTCGACCTCCCTCTAATATACTTAATTCAAAAGAAATAATTGCACTAGAATTTCTAAATAATATAGGCCTATTTAACACCGGTGTGTTATTTTTTACTGAAAATATCAATGAGCATTGGTGATTATCTCCATTACTCCGATAATCCTGCCCCAATGCGCAATATTGAGGTATCATTAATGAAAAAATAATTAATATATAAAAATTACTATTCATTATCTATATTCCGCCTAGCATACTAATAATTGAATTATTGAAGTTATCTTTCCGAAGTTTTTGCTCGTCGAAACTGTCTATGACATCCGTATAGCCTATTCCATAGTTACTATTATAGAAACAATTTTTATATATATTTTCAATTCTACAATTTTTTAAATGGATACAGCTCCTTGATTTTTGTTCACTAAGCACCAATTTATTAATTGTATTGAATGATATATTATAGTTGCTGCAGCTCGTTAGTTATATAGCATCAGCCATGCAAATACTGTCCCCGCGAGATATTTCTCTACAATAATTAATTGTATTATTTTTTACGTTAATATTATTACAATTAATGATGTTAAACCCGATAGCACAATTTGATATATTATTATAATATAAATTAATGCCCTTCAAAGCCCTATTACCTTTATCATCCGTTCTTCCAGCTTGGATTGCAATAACGCAGTTATTGATTGTTAATCCTCCTATTTCGACATCATCCGAATTTAATTTTATAGCTACGCCTTCATCGCCATAATTTAGATCTATAACTGAACCATATCTCCCATTTAATCTTAATGGTTTATTTATTTCTATTTGTTCATTATAAATGCCTTTTTCGACCTGACCTGTAGCTGTCTTCACTGACATTATTAATTGCTTCACTTTGTTGAGGCATACACAAATCTACTTGGCTCTGGTAGATCTTTATTCACATATGTAGTATTGTTTTTGGGATTCGCCTTTATATAGAAGAATACTTTACTAGAAGAATTGCATAAATCTTGGCAGTCACAGCACTCGACTTTCCAGCTATGCATGCCAATCTCGTTAAATTTAGATACAAGTTCGTTATCACTATTTACGTTTATGCATCTAGATCTATTCTTTTGATCAACTTCTGCATCATCTATAAACAATTTACAAATGGGAATTTTATCAATATGCGTTACAGAAAAGTTAAACTTTATCGGAACATTAACGGGCAAAATCGATCCTTCATTAGGCCAGATAGGCTTGATAACTAATCGACTATTATTTTTCAATTTACTATAGGCCTCAATATTGCCAGCAGGAAGTGTCTCAATTGGGCTAGATATATTTATTATAGTATTTGATATATTTATATGAAAGCTATATGAGTTTATTGTAATTGGATTTTCTGTAGAGAAGTTAGAAGCTTTCGTACCAATATTTGTAGGCAAAATTCCTATTTGCGGCAAACTAATATTAATCGCAGGCGCAATCTCAGTAATAGATTTATTAGATGCTGCAATATCCTTGAGCCATGCTAAGGAGTCCATGCTACAGTAACGCCCTGATGATGGAATTTTTTTATATTCCCATATTACTTTCTGAGTTCCACCATCCGATATGTTATGCTGAGCCCTCATTCCATTTATCAAATGAAGGGCAGATAATTTTGGTATTAGTATTCTCTATATACATCGAAAATTCAAACGCTGAACCGTAGGCCGTACTCTTTCTCCATTTAAATCTTATCTCGCCAGGGCCTTTTACATGTTTATATATAATAGCTGAATTCCCACAATTCGCGTCTAATCTCCACGTATTTTCTCGAAAAGTTTGTGTATCAGGCACAAAGTTATCTCCTGCCCAGGTTTCGCCTAAACATATATGGAAAATGAAAATGCACGCTATAAAAATGTAGTATATACCTAAATTTAAGAAGAACCAAATTTTTTTCTTTATCCCTCCTAGCCATGGAAGGTTTTTAACAATTATTTGGTATTTAAAGGTTTTATCTTTGAGGACATTTTTAATAAATTAAGTATATTCTTTGTTTTTATACTAAACCCACATTCCGCAGTATTAAATTTCAAAATTTATAATTTTTATGACAACTTAGTATGAACAACATTTACGTTTTGCAGCATAAATCCTTATTTCATGCAAAAAGATAAGTTAAGACGACTTGCACAAAAAACTCTGATTTTCCTATTTGCTGAATAAATTTGGATATTAAGTGTAATATGTAAATCTTGTTTAGCCTGAAAATTATTTTCGTGCTATTTGAAGGTGCGGAATGTGGGCTAAATGAGATCGCTCGGTTTTCTTTTTTCTGCATAAATAAGTTTAAATCGATACCGAGAATTAAAACGAATTTTGAGATCTATCGACTTAAGTTATTCATGTTTTCTTCTAATAATTTTTTCGATTTTTTGATATGATAATAATATCCTCCACTGTTTTCGTAGCTGGTATCTTGATTCAAGTGCTATTTGATTAAGTCCTAAACTCCGGGCTCTTTAATAACTATGCAAGCAAATATGATGGCAGTAGTTGGATTAAGCCATTTGATGGTAATAACTCTAATAACTAGGCAAGAGAATTTTTCGTTATCGGTAGAACCCTGGTTATAATAACCCCGGCGTTTAGGTTAAGTCAGATCTTGTAACCCATATTCCGCAGTATTGATTTTCAAAATCTATAATTTTCATGAAACTTAGGTCAAATTAATATTTACTATTTGCTGGTCAAATCGTTATTTCACACAAAAAAGAGGTGCCGAGATAACTGGCTGAAATAGTTTCTATTTTTCAAGTTGTTTACTTAAATTCGTTATTAGGATTCAATGTGCAAATTTAAATTAGTTTAAAAACTATTTTTGCTTGAAATGAAAGTGCGGAATGTGGGTTGTAATCTTAACAATAAACCAGGAACCAATAATTGCGAAAGAGAAAGATAATTCAGAACCATTAATATGTTAGCTCGCTAATCATAGTACATACTTTGCGAAAATTAAACTTCCTCCTCGTATTCTTGGCTGCAATTGAAGGTACTGTCCGTTCGCGAGCATTAGCTAACTATAGCATAAGTTCCTGCGGTATCTATTCAAAACTCTGCCGCCTGATAACTCCACTATCACCAGGCCTGCGGCAGTGTCCACTCCATATTGCCTATGCTTTGGCAGTATACATATATATGGCCTTTGACCACGGCTAATCCGTTCGAGCCGCCTGCGTCGCACGACATTCTCTCCAGGCCATTTGTATCTTTGTGGTTTAATTTCGTTTGGTTGTAGCAGAACAAATAGAAATCAAAGATAGCTCTGACCAAGTACCAGCGCTTCACTATCGCCCCGCCTGGAATAAAGTCATATATCAACAAGTTGCAAAATAATGCCTGGAAAAAGTTGATCGTCATGTCGTTTTCTCTGAAGATGCTGCGCCCGGCCCGAAAAGAGCTTGATAAGATGGACAAAAACAAGGCGCAAAAAATCTATGCCCACATCGAGCAACTTAAGAGAGAACCTTATAGACCACGCCCTGGAATGAATATTGATAAAATAGCAGGTAAACAGAAGCCGCCAGCCTATCGCTTGAAAATTGGAAGAATTCGAATTGAGTATTTTGTAGATGGACAGATGGTAGTGATTTTCAATATCTTCATGAAAAAGAGAAAGTCAGACTATAGATAAGCGGATATACCCGCAGGGCATAAAGACGTATGATGGGAAGAATTGAAGCCAAACCAGCCAAGCAAGAAATACTTACCAACCGAGATTTTAAAGGCGTGATCTCGGAAGGCATGGAGACCGAGTGCGCTGATGATATTTGGGAGTATTACGAGGCGCACAAGGATGAGCTGGAGGATCTGGATGAGTACGCCAGGAAACGCGGTCTTTTAAGGAGACTATAGCAGAAGGCGAGTCTGGCGCATTTGATAGAGCTACAGGGGCAAGATTGTCACCATACATAGCCAAGGCATTTGGCCTGCGTAGCTACGTTTAAAATCTCCCCTATGCCTGACAATGAAAATCATAAACTCAAGCCGTTTGAGATTGCTTTCATTCAACTAAGCCTTCGTTATCCTCTCAATCTCTACCTTCGCCCTTCTCAGCTTCGGCAGCTCCCCCCACATCGCCATCTCATCGCCCCGAATTATCAGCGCACCATCAATTCCAGGCTTATCAATTGCCTTGAAGCACTCGTCCAAATTGTTATCAGCCTGCACTGCGTTTCCCAGAGCAGTTGCCGCTGCATCAGCCAATGCGGGATCCTGGGAGATGATAGTAGCCGCATCAGCGCATCCAAAGCTTATCGATGGCCCAACGGTGCCGCTGCTTGTGGCTATTCCCAAGGGTTTCTCCCGCGGCGGGATCTCGAATGCTAAGTCCCGGATAGGAGATGAGCCTGCAAATATTCCGACTATTACAGGCTGATCATTCAGTATTGACATATCTCCGCCGTTATCAACGATCGCATAGGTAGCGCCTGCCTTAATCATCGCCTCGACAGCCAATTTAGCGATCACGCCGGCGACGGCAGCCATCGGGCCTATGCCGAAGATTTCGGTTGTATTGATCATCTGCCTGATAATATCAGGTGCATCATCATCCTGAAGATCATAATGCTCAAGTGTGAGCATGAAGAACGGATCTTTGCGGATGAAGGCTTCGAGGTAGCTCCGCTGCTCTATGATGGATTTCTTTGCAGCCTCAATGTGGGTCTCTTCACGCGCTGAGATTGTAACTATCGTTTGCTTAAGCTGAAAATGCTCTCGAATTATATCTGGCATAGCGATAACAGATTAGCAATTGCGGCAATATTCAATCGCAGAACTTTCTCTCCTTAGATACTATTTCTTCTCGTCCCTTTAATCGGACTATCACTTCATCCTCATAGCTGACCTGGATCTGTCCTGCGGCATCATAAAGCTTGGAAAGTTCACTTAATCCTTGGGATGTATATGGCAGCTTGATCTGTATTTCCTTCAGCGGAGCAAGCCTATGATTGATATGCTCCATCAGCTCCGGCAGTCCCTGACCTGCATAGGCAGATGCTTGTATAGGATCTGGCGCCAAATCCTTTATTATCTCAAGCCTTTCCTGAACCTCGTCTTGGCGTAGCCGATCGATCTTATTTAGAACTGTAATTATCGGCGCCGAGGCACTGCAATCCCATAGGGCCTTGTGGGATGCTACCAGCTTCCGCCTCAGTATCTCCGGAGGATCGCTTGCATCTGCCACCAGGAGCACGAGATCCGCTTCAGAGATCTCCGAAAGCGTGGATTTGAATGCCTTTATCAGAAAATGGGGAAGATCGTCTATGAAGCCCACGGTATCCGTCAGCAGCACCTTCCTCCCCTTCATCTCGGCTGCACGGGTCGTTGGAGAAAGAGTGGTGAATGGCTGATCTTTGGCTTCCACATCAGCATTTGTTAGTGCATTTAGAAGAGTGCTTTTGCCTGCATTTGTATAGCCCGCTAAAGCTACGAGATCGAAGCCCAGCTCACGTCTGCGTTGTCTTCTGTCCTCTCCCATCTCCTCTACATTCTGCAGCGTTGCCCTAATCTTTGCAATTCTACCGCGAATGTCGTGGTACATTGACTCTTCGTATGCGCCTGCGCCTCTGAAACCCGGCTGCTCGCCAAGCTTCTTCAATGATAGCGCGCTTCGAACATGTGGTGCATCGTAGCTCAGCTTTGCAAGCTCAACCTGCAGCTTTGCCTCACGCGTAGACGCTCGAGTTGCAAATATCTCGAGTATCAGGTTGAACCTATCAATGACCTGAGCCTTGAACTCACTTCTGATATTGAAAACCTGGATGGGGCTGAGGGGATTATAAAATATGAGCTTATCAGGGTTATATGCCAAGGCATCTGAAATCTTTCCCTTTCCGACTTGGAATCTATGATCGCGGCTTCTCCTTTGGACTATCTCCGCCAGGACTTTGTAGCCTGCAGCGTCTGCGAGTCCCCTCAGCTCTTCCATCTTATATGGATCAGATGTCTGGTTTGGACTCTCGCGCAGCAGCAGCACTGCAGTGTCGTGACCAACCGTTTTTTTGCTATCACTACTGTCCATCATTGATATCCTCTCGCCCGTCATTGATATCCTCTCGCCCGTCATTGATATCCTCTCGCCCGTCATTGATATCCTCTCGCCCGTCATTGATATCCTCTCGCCCGTCATTGATATCCTCTCGCCCGTCATTGATATCCTCTCGCCCGTCATTGATATCCTCTCGCCCGTCATTGATATCCTCTCGCCCGTCATTGATATCCTCTCGCCCGTCATTGATATCCTCTCGCCCGTCATTGATATCCTCTCGCCCGTCATTGATATCCTCTCGCCCGTCATTGATATCCTCTCGCCCGTCATTGATATCCTCTCGCCCGTCATTGATATCCTCTCGCCCGTCATTGATATCCTCTCGCCCATCATTGATATCTTCTCGCCCATCTGTGATAAGCCTTCGTCCCGCCACTGAGATGTAATGCGCTAATTCTATCGATGTGCGCTCGGCGAGCGTCTCGGGATACTTGAACTCGCGGCCGAGAATGCTGCAGATCCTCCATGCATCCTGGTTGTAGAGATCCCCAGGTTCTGCCAATACGGTTCCAGGCAGGTTAAGAACAGCTGTCGAGATCAGATCAATAATCGTATTTAAATCAATGGAACCAGTTACGCTGGGGACCAGCCTTACAGAATAGATCTTCTCAATGCACTCAGGCGAGGCTCTTAGGGATACTGCAGCACAAACCATCTGGTATCTGCCGTTGACCGAGTGCCTGCCTGATATATCAATTGCCACTATGTCTATCTATTCAACCCCTAATCGAAACTTTTCTAACTGATCCTATTTCACAATCGCATGATTTTTAACTATATCCCTTGCCCGATCATAAGGCAGTCCTGCTCCCATTGCGATTTCCACTGCGCGCTCAGAGTTTATGAGATCATCTGGGCTGTGCGCATCTGTATCCACAACCATCTTTGCCCTCGCGTCCAACGCAATACGCACCACATGGCCATTTGTGATGTTATGGCCAAGCCGAGATGTGATCTCCAGGCATACGTTATTCTCTCGGGCGAGCTCAGCCTCTTCGATGGTAAGAAATCCAGGATGGGCCAGGATATCGACGCACGCTTCGATTGCCGCCCTGTTTGTGCCCGGCATGACGGGCTCAACAGGCGTCTCACCATGTACAACTATTATCTCAGCCCCGAGCCTTCTTGCAAGAGATGCAATATTTCCTATCTTTTCCGGAGGAACGTGGGTGATCTCAACTCCGCATATGATTTTGATGTCAATTGAGTCCTCCATATATTTGGCCTTAAGGATGCTTGAAAGTGTGTACTCAATATTAGTGAAATCTACATGATCTGTAAGGCCTATTACGGTATAGCCCTTTACCTCGGCCCGGCGCACAAGCTCGCTTGGGATCAGCTCGCCATCGCTGAATATGGTGTGAGTATGCAGATCGATCATACTTAGCCCTTCTTTTTCTTAAACTTCAAAGACCCAGCTATCTTCTTCAAGACGGCAGATTTAGGGCCACTTTTCGGCAGAAGGATTCTTCCGGCGCTCTCATACCACGTTTTCGGATGACGCTTCTCGCGTTCTATCTCAGGCTTCAGGCCAGCCTTCAATGCGGCGGTTATAATGTCATCGATGTTGGGGTTGCTGACTGCATCGCCAGTCGCAACGGCTCTGCCCTCGCTGCGGCTTTTTGTGGAATCGAAGTAAATCGGCCAGATTACAAACTTATCCTTCTCAGGCATAATATGATCTTAAACAACATATGATAAGTATCTTTGCGCCTCTTGGATGCAAATCTTTTTAGGCATCCTTCATCATAACCTAGGTTGCGGAGTCCCTAGTATGAGCGAAGAAACGTTTCCCGTTGCCAACGTGGGCGGAAGGGAGGTTCCCTATGATCCCGAGCAGCTAAGGAGGATAAAGGAGCACCCCTGCTTCAGCGAGCAAGCATGCCATGCATTCGGAAGAATGCATCTGGCCGTTGCGCCGAAGTGCAATATTCAATGCAAATACTGTGTCAGGGATTTTGATTGCGTAAATGAGTCAAGGCCTGGAGTGACCTCTAGTGTTCTTACCCCTCAGGAGGCCCTGGCTCGGGTAGACGAAGTTCTCGCGAAATACCATTACATCAAGGTTGTTGCAGTCGCAGGTCCCGGCGAGCCTCTGGCAAATGAGGAGACATTCGAGACTCTGCGCCTTGTCGGACAGAAGTATCCCAACCTGATCCTGTGCATCAGCACCAACGGTCTGCTTTTGCCGGATAAGATCAATGAGCTGGATAAGCTTGGCGTGTGCAATATAACAGTAACTATGAATGCAATAGACCCTCAGATCGGCCAGCAAATATACGATTACGTAACATATAAAGGAAAGCGTTATGAGGGCATTGAGGCAGCAACTCTTTTACGCGATCAGCAGCTGAAGGGAATAGCTGAGGCACTCAAGCTGAAGAAGATCGTGAAGGTAAATACTGTGCTTATTCCAGGAATAAATGATAAGCATGTCTTCGATGTTGCCCGAAAGATCAAGGAGATGGGGGTCTTCATTCATAACGTCATGCCTCTCATACCCCAGTATAAGTTTGCCAACATCAAGCCGCCATCGCCTGAGGAGAAAAGGAAGATTCAAGACGAGCTGGGCAAGATAATTAAACAGATGAGGCACTGTAGGCAGTGCCGCTCAGATGCAATTGGGCGGCTAGGGTGCGATGTTCAGCAGGAGTTCGAGGGCAGGAGAAAGGAGCAGGCGAGGGCAGAGAAGGCATAATTATTTTTGATGCTGTTTGATGCTGAAACTGCCATTGAGTAATTTGGCTATCAAGAAAAGGCGCATCTTGATCGTATCTCAAGCTGGTCTCCTTTAGGCTTTGAGGTCGCCATGTTATTGGTAGCTGATAACCAATGGCGGAGTTTATTTCAATCAGATAAGACCTGAGGTCCATTTAATGGGACGACCTTGCACAATCCTGAGCCATCGCCATTAGGTATGAGCTTGTAGACCTTGCCATCCAGCTTAAGCTCTACATAGTCCTTGGTTGGCCTCGCATCATAGTTATGGGTTGCCAGAAAGAATGCCAGATCCGATACGGCCATCTTGGGATCGTTTAATGAGGCTAGGAGCTGTTTCATCTCATCTAGATCATTGCCTCCTCCTGAGGCTGTAATAAGCAGCGCCTGGATTAATAAGCAGGCTGCAGCGATGATTAGATATTTTCCCATCGTTGGTCCTCTATGAATCGTTTGTATGCCTTCATGGGATCTTGCTCAGAATGCTCCTTTGAGTTGCAATTCGCATCTGCATCCTTCAGATCTGTACTCATTTACTATAAATTTTAATCTGGAATCAGCCGCTTCGAGAAAACAATAAGCTAAGCGGCATCAACCAGAAAAGATGGAAAAGCCTCACGGTTTCGGCAGCTCTCCTACTACATTGGGTTCGAGGTAGTACATCTTTTTCAGATCTTCATCCTTCATTCCTGGGAATATTGCCAGTTTCCCCTGAATAAGCTCTTTTTGTTTCTCGTTTACAAAAGATCTGACACTAGCCGGAACCATGTTGCCGAAAGGTGCCAATTTAACTCCACCCTCTGCCAGTCCGTACCCCCATTCCTGTCCAGGACGAGAATCCCAGGTTCCGTTATGCACAGATTCTACAATATCGGTCATAATAGGTTCCAAGTTCCAATTTGCGCCAGTTAGGTATACACGAGGAGAGAACCTGCCGCTGTCAGAGCCAGAAGATATGAAGTAAACGCCCATCTCATCAGCGGTCTCGCCAGTAGCATCGGAGGTGGACGCATGGGTTAAGATGTCGCACCCTTCATTGATAAGTGACATGGCTACAGCCCGCTCTTTTCCTGGATCATACCAGCTCTCCGATCCACTCCACATAAACCTTGGCATGGGGGTTGGAAGATGCGATTCCCTTGGCAAAGGCATTGATGGTTGTTATTACCTGAAATGTGGGAAAGGCTGCCGCAAAACCGATCTTATCCGTCTTGGTCATATTCCCTGCCACTATTCCAGCAAGATACATAGGCTCATCCATCTTTCCGTAATAAACTCCTGCGTTGGAAACCAGCTTTCTATCCCCGTTGCCCCACATGAAAATGACGTCCGGATATTCAGGAGCTACTTCATTGATTGCATTCAGGAAGTCAGCGCTGTGACAGAATATAAGTTTAGATCCATTATTGGCGCATTCTCTCAATATTCGGGGAGCATTAGGAGCGTCAACATTCGCTATCTCGGAAAATCTCACGTAAGGAAGCTTCTGGGCCATTTTGGATGCTGCCATATGGCCCTCGTAAGCCCAGCCGTAGGTTCCAACGGGGCCAATATTGATTAAGGTCACATTTAGCTCGGATTTTCCCGATGAGTTATCTACAGCTGCAGCACTGCAATTCCCGGCAAAACCAACTAAGAGAATGGCACAAAGAATCACGTTCCACCATGTTGATACGTATATGTTCTTTTGCATTGTCATCATTCTCCCAACAAGTCTCATCATGTCTTTTTTCCTGATCTCAATTTTTCGAGATCCTTCTGCAGATCTGCGCTAATCTTGGCCCCATCGAGTTTTGACACCGCGAAAAAACCAAGTGCTATAGAATCGTACTTGACTCCCTGCAGATCTGCATCCCTGAAATCAGCGTTTTCGAAGGCACATGTATCAAAGATGACTCCGCTCAGATCCGCGCCTGAAAAGTTGGTATTATTCATGTATGTCTGGGCAAACCGGGTATTCCTCAAATCGGCACCGCTGAAGTCCGCATTCAAGAAGTTCAGCAAAATTATGTTGGATGATCTCAATTTCGCCTTGCGCCAAATAGTTCCATCAAGGGTCATGCCGTACATGTAAGACCCCCTCAAGTCTGCGCCCGATAGGTCCGCGCCATTCATGAAGAGGTTATATAATCTGCCCTGGTCCAGATTGGCATTTCTCAGGTTTGCATTGCTGAGATCAGCATAATCTAAGGTGACGCCCTTCATAGTGCAATCCGATAGATTCGTTCTCACTAAATACGCCCGCGTAAAGTCCGAACCAGTCAGATCTGAATGGCTCAGGTTGGCACCAAAGAGTTCTGCTCTGGTGAACTGGGAATTTGTGAGACTGCTGTCGCTCATCTCCATCCAATTCATTTTGGCACCAACCATATTGGCCCGGGTCAGATGTGCACCTTTCAGGATGGCTTGGCTAAGATCTGCACCCACCAGCCTGGCACCATTCAAATTGGCACCATTCAGGTTGCACCCTCCAAGCAGGGCGCCGGTCAGATCGGCTTCTTCGAGATCGGAATTCGATAGATCAGAATCCTCCAGGTGTGCTCCAGTCAAACTAGCGCCCACCAGCAGGACATCGACAGCTTTGGTTTTCTCAATATAAGCTGCCTCAAGGTTTGCACCCGATAGGTTAGCTCTGGAGAGATCGGAACCAGTAAGTTCCGAGGCTACAAGATACGAGCCTGAGAGGTTCGCATTGCTAAGGTTTGCACCGGTCAGATTTGCAAAAGCTAAGGTGCAATTGATTAACTGAGAGCCGATGAACTTTGCACCATGACAACGAGACTCGGATAGATCAGTCCCTCGAAGTTTTGCCTTACTTACATCGGCATTTATGAGATTGGAGCCCACGAGGTCTGCTCCACTGAGGTTTGCTCCGACAAGAGTTGAATCGGATAATAGGGCCCGTCTCATATAGGTTCCTGAAAGAGACGCGTTCGTCAAATTTGAATCGCTAAGATTGGCAGCTGTTAAGTTTGCTTTATCCAGCTTCGCTCCGACAAGCTTGCTCCCGCTCATCCTTGCTTGTTGAAGGTCTGCTTCAGTAAGATCCGCTCCAGTCATATTCGAGTTGGTCAGGTCTGACCCGATAAGCCTCGAACCCTTGATATTGGCAAGAGTCAGATCGGAATTTTCGATATCGGTATCATCCATAATTGCATGTTGAAGGTTCGTTCTGATCATGCTGTCGTTGACCATTCTTGCACCTTCAAGAGACGATCTGCTCATATTGGTTATATCCAGATTCGAATTTTGTAGTTGCGACCTGCTCATATTGAACCCTGACAGATCCAAGCCGCTGAGGTTCATGTTGCTCAAATCGGCAAGCGGCTGAAAAGGCTGGTTAATGATTATGCTTCCAGGTGGGAGCTCTGAAGGACTTATCTTGAAACGTCTCAGTTCTATCATATCGAACATATAAGGAGTCGGCACTTTTTTTATCACGGGAATTTTATCTGCCTGTTCGCCTTTGAGTATACGAAGTGCCAGATTTGCGGCCAGGCTTCCCTGGATTTGGCCAGATGTTATGGCTCCCCCCAATACACCAAAGCCCATGTATACATCATGCGGGCCATAGATTGGAACAGAACTCGCACTTCTGAGAATCCATGCACTTTCTTCATGAGTCAGGGCTCTTCCTGCTCGATCCCGATTGTAATTGAGAAGAAGAATTAGGCTATCATTGGATAGTGCAGAGGCGTTATGCTCGAGCTCCTCCACAGTCATATTGTCCCAGATAGCGAAGCTAACATTTGAGCTGAATTCCGGCAGGGTCTGGTTCAGAACCTTTTGATTTGCTTTGCCGGTGGTAGTCCGATCGTTTACTATTACGATTTGTCGTGTTTTCGGATGCAACTTAAGCATCAGAGAGATTATATCATAAATGTCGTATGCTTCTACTACACCCGTGAAGCCAATCTTTCCCTCAAGCATCTTGTCGTCGAAGAAGTTCACTCCGCAGAAGACTACCGGGCTGCCAGGAAACAGATTATTTCTATTGTCCAACAGAAAATCGAAGGCATCATCATCGGAGCAGATTATGACATCAAAATGGCGGCCAGAGTATCTGTTTTTATATA
Organism: Methanotrichaceae archaeon; assembly: GCA_963803145.1. Lineage (GTDB taxonomy): Archaea > Halobacteriota > Methanosarcinia > Methanotrichales > Methanotrichaceae > CAWBKV01. The sequence continues at coordinate 397,625 of CAWDLW010000008.1, read as the reverse complement.
ACTCTTTCAATTCAGCCAGACGCGCCTTAGTTGGAGCTTGTTTCTTAGTGTCCATATATTCAAATGTGAAATTAGCCATTGGGTAGTATATTGAAAGCTGATTTTCGATCGCACTCCCTTGCAAATCAGTCCATCTCAAGCCTGGATTGTAAGAGGCGAGAATCAGTATCTGTTTGGGTGTGATTTCTAGGTCTGCTCCAGGCAGGTCTGAGCCTTTGAGGCTGCTGGCCTGCGCGTTAGATCTGTTTGGGCGTGACTCGGAGAGATTGCCATTGCTGAGGTTCTTGCCCACTAGCTCAGAAGAATTTTTCAGGGGCTGGCTGAAGGTTGTATTGCATTCGGCTATGCCTATTATAGCTAACAATAAAATTACGAGTAGATAGCTTCCAAGAAGGTGCCTCATCCCTGGTAGGGCCATGATAGCACTAATCGCTACAGGTTAATAAACATTCTTATTACAAATAAGAATTATAAATACACATGTTGATAAAATAAAAACTATGTCCGTGGTCATATATCGTCCTTACATTAGTCACAGGCAATAGTATGTTACTATCTTTCAACGCTCTACATACTTGCCCTGATTCTCCGTAAGCCTATTATAGTTAGAATCAATGACATAAGCAAAAAATTAAGCTGTAGCCTTGGTATCGGGGATGGAATGCGGTTATTCGTTTTGCTGGCTCTATGCGTCATCTTGATCATCGATTGTTCTCATGCGAGCGAAGAGAACGATCTTTGGTTGCTTCTATCCAGCTACGAGGATATCGGCATCAGCGTAAAAGATCTGGCGTTCTTTCTGGCAACCCATGGATACAATGCGGAGCCGACTGGTTCTTACGTAACGGTCAAATTCACAAGTGGAAAGGAGATTTATCTGACTCCCAATGGTGCATCTCCAAGGCTTGCAGATATATGGATGAGTCCTCCCAAGAACCAATCGGGACTTGTACAGGTGATACCTCAAGATGCTATAAAGTCTAATGTGACATATAAAAAGACCAGTGATTTGAATTTTGTAAAGGCAATTAACAAGTGCACGATATTCCCTGTGTCGCCCTTGGGAATGTGCTATGATGGTTCTCAAAAGCTTAATGATATCTACAAGAGTTTCGGGTATAACGTAGTATACCTTTATGATCCAAACGGATTCGATTCTCAAGGACACCTATGGGTGGCAGTAGAGGATAAGGACCATTCCGACACCTGGTTGGCGGTGGATAGCTATTACGGCACTATGACTGATAATTATTATTATAAAGCGCCTTATAGCTTTGTCGATTTCAAATACCTCGATTCAATAAATCCTAAATGGAAGGTGACTTGAATTCCAAGCATTATGATATTTTCGGCATTTCAATGGAATGGAGATCGATTTAGATGCATCAAAATTGGAGAAGGTTAAATATGAGTTATTCTATCAACATTCTTTTGAAGTCTATGGGTTGTAGAGTTAGCTTAAGGGGATTCAAACCTGGTGTAGGAGGATGGATGAAAGCTAAATTGCTGATACAGCTTCTGATATGTATATTGATTGCAACAGGCTGCATCATGGCAACAGAGCCGATGAATCTTGGCATCAAGACTGCAGATCGCATGAATTTGAGCAATATGGACCTTAGCGGCATGAATCTGAGCAATAAAAATTTGAACCAGTCAGATCTAGAGAGCTCCAATTTGAATGGTTCAAATTTTAATGGTAGCTATTTGCGATCTGCCTGGTTAACTAATTCTCGCATGGAAGATACGAAATTTGCGAAAGCGGATCTTACAGACGCAGTTCTGGATAACACAGACTTGAATAGGTCGGATTTAACTGAATCTATATTGAAAAGGGCGGATATATCAAAATCCAGGCTTGTAGATGCACATATGGCAAAGGCAGATCTCACTGAGGCCGATCTTTCTGATGCAGATCTTTCTGGGGCTGATATGACTGATGCCAGGTTGTTCAGAACCGATTTAAGTGGCGCAACGCTCAAAAGCATATATTTAATTAGCGCCAATTTAATTGGGGCTCATTTAAGTTGGGCAGATCTAAGCGGAGGTTACCTATCTAGAGGTCAGTTCTCCAGAGCTGAACTTTACGATGCCAACCTAAGCGGCTCAGATTTGAGTGATGCTGATTTTACGCGGGCTTATCTGATGAGGGCGGATTTTACCGGCGCCAACATGAATTGGGCCAATTTGGCCTATGCCGATATGACCGAGTCCAAAATGGTTGGAACCAATCTAAACTCTGCCAAGCTACCTTATGCTGATTTAACCAGAGCAAACCTGACGGGGGCCGATCTCTCTGATGCAGATCTGAGTTCAGTGAGACTCATAGGAGCAGTGCTAGATAGAGCAAAGCTTAACAGAGTTAGTCTGCATGAGCTGGATCTGAGAGGTGTGGACTTGAAAGGTGCAATTCTTAAGAATTCTGACCTGGCCGATGTATTTCTGACAAATTCCAATATGGCAGGCGCTAATCTTAGGGATTCAACTTTGAATCGAGTTGAGATGACAGGGGTCAATCTGAGTGGTGCAGACCTTGAAGGGATTAAGTACGATCAGTTCACCCTTTACTCGCTTGCTAAATCGAAGTTAGACGAGGCTAAGCTATCCGATAATCTCAAGAATGATCTTAAGTCGCTCTTAGGAGGCTCATCTCAATGATCTTCTGGAGAAAGGCATCTCTGGCAGTCCTTGGGATTGCCGTAATCCATCTTCTTATGTATACGGCTTACGCATCCACTATTGATGTGGGCCAGGGGGCCAAATTCTCCAAGATCCAGGATGCTGTTGACAGAGCAAGACCTGGCGATATTATCAATGTGACAAATGGAACTTATTTCGAAAATGTGAATATAACAAAGCCTTTGACTCTAATGGGCATGGGAAACACAGTGATTGATGCGAGTGGTCAGCCGAGCGCATTGGTGTTATCTGCAAATGGAATTACAGTTGAGGGATACAAGCAATAAATTCCCTTGGAGCAGGGATAAAGGTACTTTCCAGTGGAAATATACTTAGGAATAATAAAATAAGCGATAACTCACTCGGTATGGATATAGTGAATTCGAACCATAATATTCTCAGGAACAATCTGATTTATGATAATCAGGCAAATTTTGAGGTGATATCCCTAAAGGATATTGATAATTATAACGATATAGATACTAGCAATCTTGTTGATGGAAAGCCCATATATTACCTAAACAACGTCTCCGATCAGCTCCTTGATTCTTCCTCCAGGGCAGGCACAATCTATTGCTTAAGCTGTAAAAACATAACGATAAAAGATCTTAATTTTGAAAACAACACCGTGAGCATCATCCTATTCAATACCAGCAATTCCATGATAGAAAATAATCAGATAGATGGCAGAAAAGGAGGAATTTTGCTCCAGAACTCGTATAACAATACTATTCAAAACAATAATATCAGCAACAATGATCATGTAGGCATTTTCATCAGTAGCTCCAATAGCAATATTATTTTGTGTAATAATATCTCCGAAAACAATTATGGCATAGCCATAGTGGGGTCCTCTCAAAACCTCCTGGAAAATAATACTCTCTTGGGCGATATTTATGGATTTAGAATTCTTTTTAGCTCCGGTGGGAATTCAATTACAGGAAACCTAATCAAAAACGGACAATACGGTGTTTTCATTCAAGCCTCTCGAAGCAACGAGATCTATTTCAACGATTTCATAGATAATGCACATAATGCCCATTCCGAGGGCTCCGTAAATCTCTGGAACTCCACTAAGACTGTCCTTTATGAATACCAGAATAAGACAGCGATTGGATATATTGGTAACTTCTGGAGCGACTATTCTGGCCAAGATAAAGGGAACGATGGAATAGGTGATACACCTTATGCCATCGGCTCAGATAGGGATTGGAGCCCAATGGTACAGCAGTCCGGGAAATATGTTCTACAAAAGGTCGGAAGGGGTATGCTTTGAATCGCTTGCTAGGCAAAGATATCCTCTGTATTCTCTCTGTCATAATCGCTATTAGTATCGGGATATCGCAATGCTCAACCATTTCGGTATCGTCTGGCAAAATTATTCAGAATGCAATCGATAGAGCGAATCCTGGCGACATCGTGGAGGTACAAAGCGGCATATATTATGAGAATCTGATGATCACAAAACCGCTCGTTCTCAGAGGCATAGGCAATCCTGTAGTTGATGCGAGAGGCAATGGCGACGCAATAACTCTCTTTGCAAATGGAGTAATCCTTCAAGGCTTTAATGCCACCAACTCATCAAACATCGGAATTAGGGTTGACTCAAATGATAACATCATAGAAGAAAATATTGCCACAAATAATGAATACAGCGGAATAGGGCTGGAAGATGGCTCAAATAATACCATTTCAAGAAATATAGTCGGAAACAATGGGGTATCAGGCATAGAATTGGATGGATCGGCAAATAATACCTTGAGAGGCAATATCGCGCGAGAAAATGGGGATGTTGGAATCGAGGTAGAGAAGACCTCCCATGATAACTACATCATAGAAAATACAGCCGCCAATAACAGTAACGATGGTATCGAGGTATTGGCTTCCTCTAATAATACTATTGCTGGAAATATTGCCAAAGGGAATAAAGATGGCATCTGTCTTGAAGAGAACTCTATGAATAACCTTATTCGAAGCAACAATGCTGGCGGCAATCATATCGATGGCTTACTCCTCCGGGATTCCATCAACAATCTTTTAGTGGAAAACGAGGTGGCTAGAAACTCAAAGGCAATCTTTCTTGAATCTTCCACAGAGAACCTTATAAGGGATAACAATGTAAGCGATAACTTGGACGGTGTTCACCTCAACTATTACAGCAGCAAAAACAGAATTTATCATAACAACTTGGTAAACAGCACCAACTACAATGCCTATGATGAGTCTGGGGCCAATCAATGGGATAACGGGACGGTTGGCAACCACTACAGCGATTACGGCTCCGGAAAAGGCTGCGTCGATGCCAATGGCGATGGGATCTACGATTCACGATATTCTATCCCTGGAGGTTCGAGCATCGATAAGTATCCTCTGGAATCATGGAATAAGGCATGATATTGCGTCCTAAAAATGCTTGATGCGGGGAAAAAGAGAAACTTGTAAGTGAAAATCGGAGAAGATAGTCCGCTTGAATGGGGAGATATATGCAGTTTAATTGGGCTGGCACTTTGATAGGGGTCTTAGTATGGTTGATGGTCATCTTCGTGCTTTCTATATCGGTTCAAGCTTCAACCATCTCTGTAGTGCCGGGCGCTAGCATCCAATCTGCCATCGATAAAGCCTCTCCAGGAGATATCATAGAGATTCATAGCGGGATCTACAATGAGAGCATCAATGTTACTAAGAGGCTTGTGCTAAAGGGCATATCAGCCGGAGGAAATAAGCCTGTCATAATCGCTAATAGTCATCATAATGCAGTCACAATCCTAGCTGATAGCACAATCCTGGATGGCCTAAATCTGACTGGGGCAGGTGGCTGGTCGATGTCCGGAATTGAAGCCAGATCTCAGGATAATACCCTTATAAATAATACAGTTCAAGGAAACAGCATTGGAATCCGACTATCCTCTTCTAAAAACAATATTGTATCTAATGAGGCATATAATAACTACTTGGGGGGCATAATACTCTACGATTCCCAAAGAAATAACCTTACGGGAAATGAGATCTATAATAATAACCAGGCAGGGATAATGCTCATCGATTCCAATAATAATACAGTTGCGGGAAATAACGCCAGCGAGAACCTGGGTGTAGGCATAAAGCTATTCAGGTCCCAAGGAAACGTCGTAACAAAAAACGAATTGGTTACAAATGATTATGGCATCGTTTTGTCGGAAGCTAAGGATAATCGTATTATAGAGAATATCGCCATCGATAATGACTATGGCATCTACCCCTATCTATCTGAGGCGAATTATATCTTGAATAATACAGCCTTCAAGAATGATTATGCTCTTTACCTCTGGAATTGCTCTGGCAATTATATTAAAGGAAATAACTTTGACAAGAACGATGGATGGGGAATAACGGTCTATTATTCCAATAATAACATCATTGAGGATAACGATGCCAACGCTAACAAGTATGATGGAATTCACCTCATGGGCTCAGATAATAATCTGATTTACAAGAACAGTTTCTGCAATATGCCTGGCGGCAGCGGAGCTTACTTAAATGGGTCTTCAAACAACAACCTGACGGAAAATTTGGCAGAAATGGATTATAGGCAAGGTATACTCTTAGAAAATTCAAACGGCAACCACCTTATAGGAAACATTGCACACAAGAACCCGAGTGGTATAGTTCTCTCTATCAGCAGCAACAAGAATACCCTATTCAAAAATCAGGCGAATTTGAATGGCAATGGAATTTTGCTGCAGGATGCTTTTAATAATATATTAAATGAAAACAATGCCAGTAAAAGCACGGCTCAGGGAATTTGCTTAAACTATTCAAATATGAATAGTCTTGGCAGGAATGAGATAATCAATTGCCAAAATGGAGTTTTGATTGAGCATTCTGAAGATAATTCTCTGTTATCCAACAGGCTCTATGATAATGATAAAGGGATTTTTGTCACAGATTCGAGAAATAATACCCTTAAAGGTAATGATATGCGCCGCAATAAAGACGGCATAAGGCTTGATCAGTCACCCCAGAATCACATAATCTCCAATAAAGTCCTTGGAGGCGATAATGGAATTTCGATAATGACCTCTAAAGGGAATGGCCTTATAGGGAATGAGGCCCAAAGCAAGGATGCTGGAATCAGCATTTATAGCTCGAGCCAGAGCAACATAACAGATAACTCTATCCATAATTGTCGCCAGGGGATAATGCTGGAAAACTCAGACCAAAATATCCTTCTCTTCAATAACTTAAGCGATAATAATTATGGCTTATATTTAGATGAGGGCATGTATCCTGAACAGTCAAGCAATAATAAAATATATCTCAACAACTTTATAAATAACTTGTACAGCGCCCAATCATTAATCTCCACAAATCGCTGGAGCAGTGAGGAATTATTAGGATACCGATATAACGGGAAGGATTACAAAGGTTATTTAGGAAATTACTGGAATGATGGACGAAGAGTTGACAGCAATGGCGATGGTGTCAGCGATATTCCTCATAACATAGGCTCCGATGAGGATAAATATCCTTTAATGATGCTATCCCGTTCATATGAGCTGATCTAGTAGCAGTTGGGATATGCCCCCTATATTTTTAAGCAACCTTGCATTCGCATTCCAATTACGTCAGCCTTCGTTTAGCTTATGGAACGTCATAGGATGATAGAGGGCAGCACCCAGATTCGCTTTTGTCAAGGTCATTGTAGTAATCATCTATATCTTTAAAGCAATCTGGCGCCTCTAAGGTCATATTAAATGATGGAGAGGGCTTCCACACACCCCACTGTCCCTGAACTAAGGAGACGTCAAAGACTTTTGCAAGATAAGAATTCTCCACAGGATGGGACCCTATATAGAAGGGCAGGTAGTAGGGCGTAAATGAGGTCGAGTTTGACGAAGTCAGAATATGCCCATTATACTGCGCAGTTACCCTGGCGATATTTGTGTATGGATAGAGATCATTCTCAATCTTGGCTCTGAGCTTTATTGTCAGAGTTCTGCTTATGTCCAGTGAGGATATAGTCCAGTTGATGATCTGGCCGTTTATTTTCGGCCGGAGGCTGGAATTTATGAAGGTCAGCCCATCCGGCATGTTGTCTGTAACGCAAAGCGATTTTAGGACCCCATTGCCATCGTTGGTTACATTGATCAAGAACAGCATTGTGCTTTCGTCCTCCTTTTTCGCCACCTTGCTGATGCTCACATGTGGATAGGTATACTTGGGGTTTCTGTAAGCGGTTATTGCAGTGCTTATTGTATAGTTGCCTACAAAGCTTTGATCGACCTCCTTTCTCTTTATACTCAGGGGATGCACAACTGCCCTTATATCCATTGAGCCATTGAACTCTCCCATAAATGCCATGGAGGATGTCTCCATCCACGCATCTTTATTGACATATGAGGCGGACCCGATCTTCTCGCTTAATATGAGTCCTAAACTTGGATCTTTTGTAATCAATCCTTCATTCCAGAGAGATGCATAGCTGACATTTATGGTTCCAGCGGTAAGGTTTTCGGGGGCATAGGCCATCTTCGTGCTCTTCGTCAATGAGCTGAGCTGTAAAGACTCCTCGGAATTGTAGTATCCGCTTCCATATTCGAATGATCTCTGAAGCAGGTCGGATCCCTTATTGGATATGGGTCTATTATTCCTCTTATCAGATGAGACAAAACCGTTTCCATTTGCTGATTTTATATATTTGGTACTGTCTCCATATGAGTCCACTGACTCAAGCACTCTGAAGCTTCCCTGATAATTCTCGCTTATCTCCTTGAGCGTGTTCGTGCTATTAGGCACATGCTTTTTATAGTCGATTTGAGCGATACCACCGCTAAAGTCTGATTCCGAGTGATAAACGGTCTGGTTCTGATCCACGCGGAAGGAGCTTGTCTTATCGAGAGAGTCCATGTAAAGATAATTCTCGGAGACTACGTCGTTGAGGACGTGATTCTCGGCGGTTGTGCGGTCATACCATTGTGATTGATATTTAACTTTCATGCTTCCAGGCAGAGAAAAGACAGTGTTATTATGCTGGGCAGTAATATCTTTGCTCAGAGCTATGCTATGGTTCTTGGACCGCAGGCTTGTCCGCTCGTCTTCCTTATAATAGCCGCTTCCATGTTCATATGTGGAAATCTGTGTGCCTGCTGACCCGAGGATGGTGACAGTTGAAGTGGCTGAGGCATTATAGGGAGGTGCATTTATCATGTAATATCCCGATATATTGGCCCTGTTTATAAGGGAAGTATGCTCCTCAACAGTAGAGAGCTTTTTGTTTACGTAAGCATAACCCTCTCCTCTAACAGAGGACTCTTCATTGAACTTAATCTCAGACTTCTCGGGTATGTGGACCATTACTGTGATGGTTCTGTTCTCTCCAGATTTCAAATCTCCAATATTCCATTCGAGCGTGCTACCATTAACAGATGTGGGGGATGGAGAGACACCTAATAACTTCACGTCGGGCAATACATCCATAACGTTAACATCGAATGCGGTTGTAGATTGATCATTTCCATAGAGTATCGTATATGTTATGTTTTCTCCAGGGGAATACGTTTTTCTATCTGCAGTTTTCCTAATCCAGAGGGAGCTAACGACCATTGTCGCTAACGTTGCATTGCTTCCTTTTGTCTGATCGGAATCTATCCTATAATTATTATAGATAAAATCCGGGGCACTATCCTTTACTTTAACAGGGATCGATATAGTCCCGCTATCTCCCACATTCAAAGTTCCTACTTTCCACCAGTAATGACTGCCCAAATAGCCCGTGGGATGCGGGGTGGAACCCACGAATCCAACATTTGGATCCAGATAATCATGAACTATTACGTTAGTTTGCACACCTGGTCCGTCATTCCTGTAGTTTATGGTGTAGGTCAGGATATTCCCGGCTTTGATATAGCGGGATGATGCATTTTTGGTTATGTTCAGTCCAAGGTTTTTTACTGTTGTGTTGATAATAGCCCGGTCAGATGCGTTCTCTTTGCAGGTCAAATCTGCCACGTTCATTATGCTGCTGCCAGGAGCGATGGTCGTACTGACATTGGCAGTTATTTTTATTGTTCCGGACACACCGCTCGGCAAATCGCCCACCGTCCATGTATCCATGGTCCCTGCATCGGGAATTGGGTTTGCAGATTTGAATATCATATTTGGGTCATATTTTTCTTTGATTACTACCTGATGAGCATCCTCTTTTCCTGTATTCTGATAGGTAATGGTATAGTTGATAGTGCCGCCCGAACTTACAGGATCCGGATCTGCCTTCTTGGTAATCCTCAGAACAGGGAGCTGTTTGTAGATCTCCAGAGAGAATGAGTCCATATCCGAGACTATACTGCCGTCCGGGTCTTTTCCAGTCACTGAAGCTGTATTTTTGAGGAAGTATTTTTCTTCATATGGCCTGTATCCCGGCGTCTTTCTATACTCCTTGCTCACTATCTTGCCAGAAATATGTACTAACAGTATCAGCGTGTCGCCTGTATTGTAATCTATGATTGTATAACTTGTGTAGCCGGTTGTGTAATTTTTATATCTGTTCGAAGCCACGTCATATTCTATTTTTAAATAATCCTTAGGCTCTATCAACAGGATTGAATCCGATTTTGGACTTCCATCGGAATTGTACTCGGCAGTCAGTATTGCCTGAGTCACAGGATCGTAATAGTCTGATCTTCTGGTTTTTCCATCCGAATCTAACCATCGACTTAAGCTTTCCCCTGTGATTTCATTGGTGTAATTGTAGAGCGTATAGTTGCTCCCATTTAAGAGCTTATGATGAATGGTCAGTGTTGCCACTTTAGTATTGAATCTCTGGCGCTTGGGCTTTAGGCCATTCATCTTCATCTCCAGCAGGACCTTCATATCCATCAGCCTCTGGATTATTGCATCTTTAGAAGAATTATCAGACATTATATGCAGCTGCTGGTAATCGGATGGATCAGGGACGATATATTTGCACTCATACTGCCAGGTCTCTCCCGGGTTGAGTATGCCGTCTCCATTTCCGGCTCTTGCTGGATGGCAATCCGGCCCCCAATCCTGCATATCAGTGAGGCTTATATCGGTTAGCGGGACATTTCCGCTGTTCGTTACATTATAAATGTATGTAATTGAGTCTCCTACTCTTACTGGAGGGGTGAAAATACAATCCTTTTTAAGAGATATCTTGGGCTGGCTGCCGGGGATGATCAGCAGTTCAAGCTCGCTCTTGCCTGGGCATATTGCTTTGTTGCTTCTTACTATTAGTTTGATTGTCACTTCGGTGGGCTCTGTTACCTGAGGCGAGGTCCATTGGAAGGATGCATCGCTGGATGTTTGGGGAGTTCCAGCAGTTACCGTCCAATTATAGGCGTAAATTTCGCCAGCAGGAGCCGCAGGCCCGCTAAAGGTATATGTTTTGCCACCCACATGTTGAGTTTCGCCTCCCGCAGTAAGGATGGCTTGAAATAATATTATCAGTATTACGGCAGTCTCCGCTACTTTGTGCCAATCTCTCACCTCTTTTTCTTTTTTGGCTAAGGAGACTTCTGACATTTCGATAAGTACTATCCCTTACATGACCCGTATGTTGGCGCTAGGGGTATTGACCACCAGAATCTTCATTCCATACAAGCTGGTGTGCCATATTCTTCCCCGGTCATCGATGAAGTTTACAGAAAGCTGAAGGAGGTGATAGCCACTGCCGTAAAGCCTCCAGTCCACTGTAATGCTGCCATCAGCGTTTATGTTATTGATAGGCGAGCCATCGATCTGCCATGTGGATCGATAATTTGTAATAGGCTGTCCTGTTATCGTGTAGGTATACGTGGAGGGTGTCATAATGCATACGAGGTCATTGCCCTGGATGGCGAATCCTGGAAACCCCTGCGGGTTGGTCACATTGACGACTACAATGGCTGAATTAGAGGTGACCATCATTCCCGTTGGATCTGTTGCACTTGCAATGGCATAATTTGTAGTATTGGCATAAATGCGGTAAATTGCCTGATAAGTCCAGGTCTCCCTCGGATTTAGCAGATTGTCTCCATTCAAGTCCCCTGTGGGTGGACCGGCTATGGCTCCAAAGTAGGAATCAACCAGGGATATCATTTTTAGATTTGAGCCTCCAGTATTCTGGACTTTGTAGGTATACGTGACCTGGGATCCTGTTTGCACAGGGTTATTGGATGCGGATTTCGCTACTTTGATCGATGAAACATAGACAGTCACAAAATCGGAGCCCGTGCAGCCATGTGAATCTGTTACAGTGAGAGTATATTTGGTCGTGTTAAGAGGCGAAGCTAGGGGATTTTGCAACGATGGATTGCTGAGGCTGCTGGCTGGTGACCAGGCAAAGCTATAAGGAGGACTTCCACCTGAGGTGCTGCCTCCTAAGCCGACTGAGCCTCCTGGGACGATGCTCAGATTATTGCCAGCATCTGCATCGGGGTGAGGATACAGAGTAACCTGTTTTGTTATTGATGTTGAGGTTCCTACACTATCCTTTACGGTTAATGTGACGCTGTAAGTCCCTGGACTGCTGTATGCGTGTGTGGAGTTCTGGAGGGTGCTAATTGTGGATCCATCGCCGAAATTCCACTGAAATGTATAAGGGGAAACTCCTCCATGGCTATTATTATAAAAAGAGACGTCGCAGCAGCACTGTGGTGAATTGGAGTAGAAGTCAGCCACCAGGGGTGTCTGCACCGGCACTTCAATGGTTTCTCCGCCATAGCATTTCGTGCCTCTATTGGCGCATTTGCGATTTGCATTGACACATGTTACATCGTTTGCAGTCTCCCAGCTGAGCACCATCCTGGTGAGCTTAACCGATTGGCCGCATGTCCAGGAGAAGCTGTAAATCGCATAATTTGAAGTGGCCTTGGGGTCGATATTATCCAGAACACATAACCCATCGGGATATGTCGTATATGCGAGATTATCATCGATATATACATCCGCAAGCAATATCACGGCGTTCCTGGGAGAATTGGCATTGTTGTAAATGCTAATCCAGAGATATGCTGTCACAGGACTTCCTGATGAGCAGCTCTTAAGAGGATCGCCTGATGCATCTCCAAGATATGCCTTCAAAAGAGTAACATCGCCCGCGTCGCAGTGAAAATTGCAATCAGGCCAGTCGTCTGCAGCATTCGCGACATTATTAGATAAGTAAATTAATATAAATATAAAGTATAACTTATTGGATTGATCTTTTATGTTGCTCGACTTAGTGGCCGATGGTTTCTGCAGCATAATGTTTTAACCGATCCCCCATCTGTATCACAGAAATCTTATCGATTAGATTCATTTTATGGGCAAGCCTCCTTCTACCAGGAGTATCTTGTCAAATAAATTGTGGAGAACCAAGGCATGTGCCCTGGTGCCGCCGATAGCTCTCAAGTGACTGTTATAGTTGAAGATGGTACGCCTACTACAGTGATCCTCATCTGACAGGAGCCCTGGTATGCGTTTGATTTCTTAGCATAGTATGCTGTTAACACTACATATGTTCCGGAATTGCCACCGGACACAGCATTCCAGTTCACTGATATGCTATTTCCATCTCCTATCTTATAGGTTGCCTGGTCGTTGTAGCCTAGCGTTGAGGGATCTGAAGGCAGCTTAGCTAATGGGAATATCCACCAGCGCTGGTTAACCTGGCTTGGTGTTGCTGCTGTTGTATAGCTATAGCCTGAAGTATCCGAAACGCAAATTTGAGTGGGCTGAGTTGTAGATATCGTACATTGTCCTGGAGCCACAATTGGGAATAACATGCAGGCTTCATTGATACAAAGGGATGCCTGATGAGCTGTTACCATTAAATCGATATAATAGTTCTTGGCATAACTCGTGGCAGGTACATTGAACGCAAAGTTCTGTCCTGAAGATTGCTGTACAGTCTTACCATTTGCATCGTTTTCTTTCACAGTCCATTGATAGTCCCACGTGATGCCCAAAGCAGCCTGATCTGCCGCGACATCCGGGCCTTTCAGATTAATTATGTCTCCTGGAGCCACTACGCTCTGGGTGACTGGAGTACATCCAGCATGAGATGCTGTTTGTTGGTCATCGGCGTATGCACCCACAATTATACTCATTAGGCACAACAAAATAATTAGTGCCCCTCTTCGCGAATATATCCGCATTCTGATCACCAATCAGGATAATAGATTCCAGTCTATTTAAATTTTTCTATCCTATTAATACCAATGATTTGAGATAAAATTAGCGGAAACCAACATACTGCAGGCATTATTTATGTATTAGGATAAAATAAATAAATTGTTAACATACTAATAATAAAAAGGCTATTATAATTATTCAACCGAAGTCTATATCAAGTATAAAAGTGCGCTAAATAGACAAGCCATTTAGGGTTAACTCAGAATAAGGGTTCAGAGGGTATAAACATGCATAATATAAAAAGCACTATGGTTATAGTAGTTCTCCTAGGCGTGTTTCTGCTAGGATCTGCTGGAATCTCTCTTTCTAAAGAGAGTCCGGTAGTTGTTAATATGATGTTGGATGCAGACATAAATCACACGCCAACCGCAGATCAGACGACAGAAGCTGGAAACTCCCTGATAGCTTTAACCAATGAGCTGGTTCCAGGACAATTGAATGCTACTATATTTGTGAGCCAGGATATTGTATCTGCATACAGGCTTGGAATAACAGAGCAGGGAACTCATCCCACTCACGAGCTTGCTCTTTACGGAAATACAACTGATGAGAAGCTCTCAACCATGTCCGATGCCGACCAGGAGACTCTATTGACGAATGCAAAGGATGCACTTTATCACTGCTATGTATGCGGCGGGAAGCATGTTGACATAAAAGGCTTCAGACCCCAGGCATTTGATCAAAATAATGCTACCTTTAATATCTTGGAGAAGCTGGGGATTGTCTATGATGCCGGATTCCAGGCAGGGGCAATTTATATGCCCGGCCACGAGAAGGATACCTGGCCGTATATCATTGAGGGCCATAATCTCTATGCCGTACCTGTGAGCACATATATGCTTAATGGAGAGCGCGTATATCTTTACGACCGCTATATAAAAGATACTAAGAAGCTAAGCGGCGATCAGTGGTATGAAATTCTGTCGAAGAAGTTCGATGAAAGCGCCAAGAATGGAGATCCGATGGTTGTAATATTCAGCAACCTCGTATCAGGCAACGGCGATTACCTGGATGCATATAAGAATTTCATCCAGTATGCAACCTCCAAGGGAGCGAACTTCGTGACTACTATGCAGCTGGTTAATATGACTGCAACGAAGAACCCGACTGGCAATTCGTCGGCAATAATTGCGAAAAGCTTGGTCACTGAACAGATAAATAAATCAGAAATTGGTGCTGTAAAGGGATGTGCAACATGCGATCAGACCGCGATAGGCACGGCCAGGTCGATGATCAATGTTACCATAACGAAGAGCAAGAACTGCACGACATGCAATAAATCAGCTAATTTAACTAAGTAGCAAATAATCTACATATGGCCTGTCTGCGGAAAACCAAAAGATAAGATATAGGCAACGTGGGATGCTACCAGCATTTCTATCCATAGCAAGGTTGCATCCTGCCTATTTTCAAAGCTTTATCTTCAGACCGAAGAGCTTTTCAAACTTTTCATATTTTGCCCTGGCTCGATACAGGTTCTGCCTGGTATATGGCTTGCCTTGCTCATAGGCTACCATATCCCTGATCTCAGCGGGAGTAAAAACTGCCTCCAGCTTCTCCCTTGGAAGTGCTGATATTCCTCCGGGCTTTGTAAGCATCTTAGCTGATATCTCAAGGATTTGATCATCGAGCCATTTCCACTCATTATCATATCGCATGAGCACAAGATGCTCGTTTTTGCAAGCGGCTGATACCAGCCAGCTATCCTCAGACTTATGATAAGCCAGGCTCTCCAGCTCCGACTCGCACTTGGCGCAGAATCCTACCATGTTCTTATCTAGCGATATCGGCTCAAGCCTACTCCCATTTGTGAAAAGGGCATAGCTTTCCTTTTCGAGCCTATTCACCATTTATGATCCCAGAACATTCGACATGTTGTAGGTGCCGGGCTCTGCCTTGACAACCCATCGCGCTGCCCTGATTGCTCCGTTCGCAAGCGCAGTTCTGCTGTGCATCTGATGTTTTATCTCAATTCGCTCTCCAGGACCAGCAAACAGAACTGTATGGTCTCCCACTATATCCCCTCCTCGAACGGCATGAACCCCGATCTCCTTTCCCCTCGGCATAATACCTTTGCGGCCGTAAATCACATCGTTATCGTTGAGAGCTTTCTTCAGTATATCGACCGCGGCCAGTGCAGTGCCGCTGGGGGCATCCTTCTTCTGGTTGTGATGGGCCTCAATAACCTCAACATCATAATCCTTCAGCGACTCGGCTGCGATCGCAATAAGCTTCCAGAAAACATTTACTCCAACGCTGAAGTTCGGAGAGATCACGGCTGCGACCTTTCCGAGAGTGGCCTGCCTTATGCGTGAAATCTGATCCTGCGAGAGTCCGGTTGTTCCGACGACAAGATCAACTCCCATATCTGCTGCTGTGCAAGCGTTCTCTACTGCGGCAGAGGCTGTTGTGAAGTCTATGAGCACATCAGGTTTTGTAGCCGCTAGAACATCCTTGAGCGCACCAGCATCAGAGACTGTAACATCTCCGAGGAGATTCCTGCCCATGCCAATCACATCTAACCCGGCCACCAGCTCCATATCATCTGACTTAGCCATCTCCTGAATTACCTGAGTGCCCATACGCCCTAGGGCTCCTGTGACCGCTACTCTCGTCATCTATGCTCGCCCAGCCTCTCGACTATATCCTTCAGGATGTTTTCTTTGTCAGGTGCCAGTGCTCCTAGGGGCAGCCTCAATGGGCCTGCCGCCAATCCCATATGCCTGTATGCAGTCTTTAGAGGTATAGGACTGGTCTCAAGGAACATGGCTCTCACGAGAGGTGCGAGCTCATAATGGGCAATTCTAGCAGATGCAAGGTCGCCTCGAAGCATTGCGTTTACCAAGGCAACAGTCTTCTTGGGAGCAACATTGGCTACGACCGAGATCACACCAGTTCCCCCCAGAGCCATTATTGGCACTATTAGGTCATCATCACCTGAAATGACGGCGAAGTTGCTCCCCTTTGTCTGCTCTATTATCTGTGATATCTGCGGGAGGCTTCCACTGGCCTCTTTTATGCCGACGATATTCTTAACCTTAGAAAGCCTTGCAACAAGATCAGGCTTTAGGTCTATGCTGGTTCTTTTGGGCACATTATAGAGTATGATTGGAATATTGCACTTCTCAGCTATGAGACGGAAGTGCTCGAACATGCCACGATCGTTGGGCTTGTTGTAATAAGGAGTTATCAATAATGCCGCGTCTGCTCCAGCATCGGCTGCATGCATAGTTAGCTCTAGTGCTTCAGCTGTATTGTTCGAGCCCGTGCCTGCAATGACAGGCACCTTTGAGCACTCAACGGCAATATCCACAACCCTCTTGTGCTCTTCAAAGCTTAGGGTCGCAGATTCGCCAGTCGTGCCGCAAGGTACAATGCCAGCGATGCCGGACTTCTCCAAGAACTCTATATTTCTCCTTAACCCCTCCTCATCAAGGCTATAATCCTCTTTAAACGGCGTAATTATGGCAGGAAATACGCCTTCAAATAACATCCGCCTCGACCTCGCCCCTTCTGCGCTCGCTCTTTTGCCTTAGAACACGAGTTATATATCCGGCTACTCGGTTGCGAATGCCCTTGTTCTTGATGTCTGTATATTCCGATACCTTTAGCTTATTCTGCTCAAAGTCCTGATTAAATGAACCTTCATAAGCCTTCAACAAATCCATTGCGAAATTCTTAATATAACTAGGCTTTACGCTTCCCATAATCAATGCTCCAGCTAGCTCGATCAGATTCTAGCATCCTTCAACCTTCGATTTATAGCTTCCCGTCAGTTTGGTCTAGAAGCTTTGCGAGCATAACTACAGTTGCAGCCACATCTGTGGCGCTGGCACCTACAAGAACCGATAAATGCTTCTCTCCCAATTCATCCCATATTTCCGAGATCGCAGCCGTATCTGTAGTATTACCTTTAACCACAGCGGAGCTAAATGCGCGCGGATTAATATCCTTAGTAGCCATAACATTAGCCGTTAGCTGCCCTGGAATCCTTATCGGTTCTAGACCAAGGGCGCCATAGGCATCAGCATCTATGCCCAGGATAATTGCAGCCATCGCATTTGGGTCAAAGTTCCTGACAGTAAGTATGATTTTCTTCAATGGGCCGTCCACTCCGAATCTGATGCATCCTGATTGATGAACTCCTGCTCCGCCATCTTGGATAATCTTGCCCTCAGCTATGTCTTCTGTTGAGGTTGCCTCAGGAATGGCCATTCCAATACTTGATCCCATTTTGGGCATGATATGCTCTATGCTGCCTTTTTCCAGCAGCTCGATGGCCATCTGGACATCTGATAATGCTCTAAATCTGTATGCCTCATTCAGCAAATTTCCTATTTGGCTTACAGGTGCGACGCCTCTCCCGACATCCATGCTGTTTGAAATTGCCTGTGCGGCGAAGTTTTTTGCTTCTATTGCAGCCCTCTTCAGAGGATAGCCGTTTGCCAGAAAGGATGTTAAAGCGGCAGAGTAGGTACATCCAACTCCATGGTTACCTCCCTTTGACCTTTTTCCATGTATTTGATATAATTCCATGTTCTCAAGCAGGAAGTCTGTGCAGTCCAGATGCCCTCCTTTTATCATCACGGCGTTAGCTCCGAGATCGAGGATCTTATGGGCTGCAATCTCTGCGCTGGCTGCATCTTTTACAGGGATACCTGTGAGTGCTTGAGCCTCGAAGATATTCGGTGTTACAACGCGAGCAAGAGGTATCAGCTGCTCCATGACGGCGTTGACCGCATCAGGGCGCAGCAGCCTGCCGCCTGCCTCGGCCTCGATCACTGGATCAAGGACAAGCGGGATCTTTGTCTCGGCCAGATGCGCTGCAACTGCTGTTACTATTTCAGTGGAGTAAAGCATCCCAGTCTTCACGAAATCAATGTGAAAATCATCTGTAACTGACTTAAGCTGTATGGATACCGCATCAGGCTCCAGGCCATTGACTCTTTGAACTCCAAGCGTGTTCTGGGCCGTGACAGCAGTTATAACTGAGGTGCCGTGTAGCCCCAGTGCGGAGAATGTCTTTATGTCAGCCTGTATTCCTGCGCCGCCTCCGGAATCCGATCCACCTATTGTGAGCACAACTTTTGGCATGTACTCTAGATGGGCAGCGATCAAGATATCTTCTTATCTATACTCCCTCTTTCGACTAATTATCTAATGCATGCTAGATACAAAAGGGAAAAGGCTGAGAGAAGCACTATTCTTAGCCACTCCATGCAGTTCCAGGAAGCGGATCACTAAGTTGGCCGTGATTAAGATACTTTCTTCTCTGCCTCCTGAACCATCTCTGGTGGAAGCTTATATTTTAGGGCGATCTTCAAAGCCTTCCTGTAAAGCCCCGCGTTCATATGCTGCTCAAACGATTTTGTTGCAGCCTCAGTCTTCATCTTTTCAGGCAGGTCAAATTCATCAGCAATCTCAGCAGCATTCTTGACAAGACCAAAGCTCATGCTCTTATTGAACGCTTGGACTGCGGCCTCTCGAACCATCTCCTCAGGCAGGTCGAACTCGCGTGCGTACTCTGCGGCAGCTCTATAAAACTCGCTGTCAATCTTTCTGCTGAAGGATCTCATCGCAGCATCATTTCTCATGTTCGCAGGGAGGCTATACTGTTTTGCAATGTCTGCCGCTATCGAATAGTCTCCGGCAGACATGCACGTATCATAGGCATCCTCCACGGATTTCTGAACCATGTCATAAGGCAGGCTATAATCGGATTTGATCTTCGCCGCCTCTTTATAGGCTCCCTGCCTCATCTTCTCATCGAACTGCCTCGCGCCATCAGATAGAGTATTCTCAGGCATCTTTATCTCCATGCTACTATTAGTTTTAAGAAGATTTAAATGTCTCACTCCTCTTTATCTCTTAGGGATGCGAGAAAAGCGTACTGCGTTGTAGTTGGAAGCTTTCTTCTAAGCTCCCTTACTTCAGGCATATATATGATCATGAACTTTCTATCTTGCTCCGATTTTCCCAGGATCTTGCTCGTCGCCTCAACCTCAGCCTCGCCCTGTATCCTTGCAGCGCTGCCTCCAAAATCAGGGGACATTTCTATGAGCATCGGCAGCTTTAATCGATTCCACATAAATCTAGGCAAGGATTTGGAGAGCTGTTCAAGCTCGGCTTTATCCATGATATAGAATGTGTTGTCCTTTCCCTTGACTCCGGGCTTATCCATAGTCATAAGCTCGGCAAGGTTCAAACGCTTACTTGGAATATGCTGATTCAAGGTCTGAATTGTCTTGACCAGCACCTTTTTGTCGCCAAATGCGCCTCTTTCACCAGAACCAGAAAACGCCATTAGAAAAAGACTGCTCTGATTGGACTTAAAGTTAACCGTTATCGGTTGGTTTATTAATCGATATCATCAAAGGTATGCTGAACTATATTCTTCTTTAGGTTCAGGCACCGCCTCGCCGCGTCAGCTACCTTTTCCCTATCCTTATTCCGAGCATAGACTCCAAAGCGCCACGTAGCCTTATGAGCGCTCTCAAGGATGGCAACTAAAGGCGAGACATCACGAAGGGGCTTTATCTCATGGTCAATCAGAGCAGGGAAGTCCCCAACGCCTGATCCTGGAAGTGGCGGGTTATCAACAAGGACGTAATCCTGGCTGATACCGGCTTCATCGGCTATCTCCTGGGCAATCCTCTGGTCGCTTACCTTAAGCAAGTTGGGATCGAGACTGTCCAGACCAACATAGACGGCACGCTTGAAGAGCCTGCGAGATTTGATAAGTGAAACCATCTCTGCTGCATAGCTGCCTGCTTGGGCCATAGAGGTGAAGAGCTCCGAATCATCCATGCCTTTTATCTCCTGAGCCTTTGTGCCATCCTCGATCATCCTGCGTATCCCGCTGGATATCATACATTCCGATATCCTGGAAACATGATGATAGTAGACGGAAGGGTGCATCAGCAGTCTGGAGATGAGCAAAGATGTCGCTGCCTGAATGCCGCCGGATTCTACGGCAAGACGGCCATGATGCAGCTTCATCTTCTCTATGAGCCTCAAGTGATCAATGACACCGTAAGCGACGCCTGTGTAATGGGCATCCCTGATGAGGTAATCCATCCTATCAACATCGATTTCGCTGTTTATAATCTGTCCGAGCTTTGCACCTTTTATTAGAGATTGCACCTCTGAGGGCCGTAGGCAGTAGGCATCCAAAATATCCCTTAGATCACCATGCCTCAGAAGATCGATGATGCCCTCATGTCCTTGATGCAGATAGGGCTCAAGTACAGCTTCTGTTGCATGAGATAGCGGCCCATGGCCGATATCATGCAGAAGAGCCGCCACCTCGACTTTAATTCTATCATCCTCTTTAAGTCCGAGGTGATCTGATAGTGTGCCTGCCAGGTGGTAGACGCCGAGGCTATGCTCGAACCTGGTGTGGTTGGCTCCGGGGTAGACCAGATTGGCCAGACCGAGCTGTTTTATCCAGCGAAGCCTCTGCATCTGGGGTGTATTTATCAGATCGAAGGCCAGGCCATTTAGCTTTATATACCCATGGATGGGATCTCGTATCTCCGTCATTTTGATAGCCCCCCTCTTTCAGCTACATCATTTGCCCATTTTAAGTCTTCAGGTGCCTGTTCAAGCCTGCATCCTCCCTCCTCGGATCTTCTTTCACGTATTTGAATTAAGGATCTTTAGCATAAAAACTGTTCGCGGCCATTATAAGTGATGAAGTATTAAGCTGAAAAATAGAAATTGAAAGGATTCCACAGTATGGAATCCTTCATTCGGCCTCGCCCACAAGATCTTTCCCTGGCGCCTTGCGCTCAACAGTCTCCACCTTGCATTCCGCTGGGGTGCAAACGAGCACGTCTTGCTCCTGGAACTTTGTGTAGGGGTTTTCAGGTATGGTTGTGTCCAAGCCCATGGATGCTGCCATCATCTCAACTACATCCAAGATCTTTATCTTGGACTGTGCTGCATTCCTGCCATCCATGATGTTTCTTCTGCAGAATGGACACGTAGATGCTATGACATCTGCCTGGATCTCCTCTGCATCTACAACCCTAGCCTTGGCGCAGTCCAATGCGAGGTCAGGTAGGCCAGCCTTTACGCCGCCGCCTGCACCGCAGCACCTTTGCAAAGCTCTATTCCTGACCATGTCCTGGAACTTCACTCCAGGCATAGATTGGATCACATCTCGAGAAGCCTCGAAGGCCCAGTCCTTTCCCTTAAGATGCATCAGGTGCCTGCCGTTGTGGCAGGGATCGTGGTATGTGAACTTGAAATTCAGAGGTATCTTATACTCAACCTCGCCGTTTCTTATCTTCCCTCCAGGAAAACCGAGAGCGGCATAGTCTCATAGGGAATGTAACCCTCGTACCATTGTGGCCAATCGAGGGCAGCATTCCTGAGGCAACCGGCGCAAGCGAAGAGCACATTCTTTGCTCCGGCATCTTTGAGCGCATCGATGTTATGCACAGCATGCTCGGCCATGACCTCCCTCTGGCCGGTTCTCACCATAGCAGAAGCACAGCACCACTCATCCTTGCCAAGCATGCCGAACTCCACCCCCAGCTTGTTCAATATCTCTAACAGTGGCGACGCCCAATGCTTGCTGCCTGTAGGCGGCTGTGCATCCTGCAAAGTAGATTATATCGCCGGAATCGTTTACCTTCGCGTCTTTGGGAACCCAGCACAAGCTATCTTCTTGCTTGGCTTGATAGGGATTCCGATCTGCTTTGATCGAGCTTGGGGAAGAACGACTGCTTGCCATAAGGTCCGTTTCCGCGCTTCACCAAATTGGGCCTCATTGCCTCCCATAGATCTACTGTTTTAATGCCCGCTTCACAGACGGTTCCACACACGCCGCAGGTAGTGCACATGTAAACATCCTCAGTGAAGGTTTTCATCTCATCCTCATTGAGGGGCTTTGGCCCGAAGATCTTCGCACGGAGACCATGACTTCTGGCCATCAGCTCTCTCCACTTAGCATTTTTGTACATTGGAGTTATACCAGGCCGATCCTCCCTCACAGCAAATGTGGGGCACCACTTCATACACTCCTGGCATCGGTTGCATCCATCCAGCTCCAGCACCTGAGTGGACATCATGAATCCCGTCATGAGGGGCTTATTATTATCCTTGGGTTTTTCGTCTGCCATTTTATTCTCCTCCTCTGTTTGCTAGAAGTGTAAAGGGAGTCGCTATTACGTGTATGTACTTGCTCCAGGGCAGCGCGAAGCAGAACAGACCTAGCGCCAGTATTGTATGGACCAGGGCGAAGTGAGGCGCATATATTGGGTATGCAAAAGCGTTTCCCATAAGGAACGAATTTCCACGCATCCACTCTGCATAGAATCCTGTTATAGTTATCAGGAATACGGCGCCAATCAGGAAGGCATCGTAGGCTGTTGTGTTATCCCTGACGAACTTAAGCAATATCCTCCGGGATACAGCGATTGTTGCGCCTATAAGAAGTAGATATCCGAATAGATCAAAAGGCAATCCCAGAGCCTCTTTTGCGACCTCGGCGTTCTCAGCGAGCCCAAGGATATTAAAATTCGCTATTATATCTAACATAAGTCCGAGGCCTGAGAGAGCAGCCAGCGTTAAGAAGCCGTAGAATATGGCCAAATGCATGACCCATCTTACTGGACTTCTGGCCAGCGTCCTTCGAAGAAGCAGGACATCTAAAACAAGAGTTCTCAGGAATACCCATACACCATCTTTAAAAGCCTCATGGATCCAGGTGGCAATGAACAGCCAGAAGCTATCACGTAGTTGGTCATGATAGCCAGTCGATCCGAGGCCCCATTTTTTAATATTGAAATATATACCGTATATCCAGACAGCCAGTACAATAACTGTAAGAGCAATCACAATGTTGAACGTGAGGCCCAATGTGTAAAACGCCATCTCCTTTCCTCCTCGTTATATTTATTTCTGTATCGGGGCGATACGGCTGACATCTGTTGTCCAACTTACCTGATAACTAATACTTAAATATTCCCTCGCCAGCGCAGAGCGGTTAAACGATCTTTAGAATTGGGCGAATAAAATAGCTTTCCGGAAGACATCCCTGTTCTTTGCTATTGATCGTGGTAATAATAGCTGTACGATTGCGCCTATATTCTATAAGCTTTAATCTATAAGCGTTAATTTATAAGTAGAATGCCGTTGAATAGAGTTGCTATAATAAATAGAGATGCTATAAAAGTTAGTTTCAATTACTCTATTTTCAATTTGGTTTTGATCTGGGCGGCTTCATGCCCAGACCACATCACTTTACTTACATCACTTTACTTTAAGGAACTAAGGGCTTTCTTCTCTTCGGGAACTCAGGTCCAGGTTCGGGGCCAGATGGAAGATCCCATAGTCCGAATGCTCTGTACGCGGGGATGCTCATGGCATCCTGAAATGTAAAATCCTCTTCGAAATGGAACAATTTGTCCTCCAAATCTTACGCATTTGGTGCTTTCTTAGATCGTCCAACCTTGTCGGTGTTAGACGAAACTCTGTTCGGTCATAATCGAATATAAGGCTTTCGGAACTTCCTAACTAAAGTTCCGAAGATCTGGCCAAGAAAAAGTTGCAGGGAGCGGTTCTCCCAGCATCCTTGCCTCTATTTTGCTGCTGCAACTACAGCCTCCTTTATGGCTTCCTTTTCCGCCTCTGGAGCAGAGCAGGTTATGACATCCTGCTCCTGGTACTTGCTGTATGGATTCTCGGGTATGGTCGTATCAAGACCCATTGCCTGGGCCATCAGCTCGACCACATCCACTACGCGAGCCTTGGCGCAATCCCGCGCAAGGCCAGGAATTACTGCCTTTACGCCGCCGCCTGCTCCGCAGCATCTATGGAGAGCTCCGTTCCTGGCCATCTTCTTGAACTTGACTCCTGGAATCGATTGCAGCACATCAAGGGGAGCCTCGAAGGCCCAAGTCTTTGCCCTTAATGTGCATCAGATGCCTTCCGTTGTGGAATGGATCGTGGTATGTCACTGTGAGATCGAGCAGCCTCTTCCACTCTACCTCGTTGCTTTTGATCTTTTCGCGTTGGTACTCAGACAGGGGCATCGTCTTGAAGGTTATATTTCCTTCGTACCAGCGTGGCCAATCGATAGTTGCTGCTCTGAGGCATCCTGCGCAGGCGAAGAGCACAGTCTTGGCTCCTCTGTCCTTGATTGCATCTATGTTGTGGACTGCGTACTCCTTCATCAGGTCTCTTTGGCCCGTTCTCACGAGAGCCGAGGCGCAGCACCACTCGTCCTTGCTGAGCATGCAGAAGTCAGTGCCGAGTTTATCCAGTATCTGCGGACTCTGGAGTTTTGATGTCTTTTGGAATTTTGGAACCCAGCAAAGCCTATCTTCCTGCTTTGCCATGTGCGTGTTCCTGTACTCTGCCATCAGCTTTGAGAATGCGGATTGCTTGCCGTAGTTTTTTATCTCCTTCTTCTTCAGCTACTCCAATCTTATATCGACTTATGACGTAATATACTACGTCTATCATCGTATATATACTTTCTGGCATATTAGCGACAGTTGCAAATTGATGAGCTTCTGGATTGTTTGAA
This sequence comes from Methanotrichaceae archaeon, assembly GCA_963803145.1. Taxonomy (GTDB): domain Archaea; phylum Halobacteriota; class Methanosarcinia; order Methanotrichales; family Methanotrichaceae; genus CAWBKV01. The sequence goes on along the minus strand of CAWDLW010000008.1, from coordinate 372,256 downwards.
GCGAGCGGGAGAAGAGATTACGATCTTAGAAGTTTCAGTTGATTCAGCCTTTAGGCCTGCTATTATAGTTCAAGAGCTTTATACTTACTTTTGGGGCTACTGCTAACGTTGCTATCATGTTATAGCTCTCGATTGCTCTTTGTGCAACCAACTTGACTTTGCTTCTGGGGCTAACACTAACGGCCATACTAGCGCGCTCAGTCGCCGCGCGAGCTACCCCTAACCCCTCAACGGGGGAAGTTTTGGAAAAACGCGTGCTATAAGGTCGAATTGGATAGATGAACGATTTCCGCTATCTGTTGTGCTGAAGCGCTAAAGAATTCTTCATCCTCAGGATTAAATCGCGCCAGGCAAAAAAACCGATATGTTCTATGATCGCATCATAGGAAGGCATAAAAATACATAAAGAAAATTGGGATTAAGGCAAGAAAGGCATAAGGTAAACGGCTGAGAGAGATACTTTAGATATATAACCTGCAGCATCCGACCTGTCTCTCATTCGTTTTTTCTTCTCATGCCATATCGCATGCCCCAGTGTGTCCACATTGAACCAAGTATGGCTATTATTGCAAGAATGACGACCAGGATAACAGCAATTTTTTGGAAAGCGCTGAATGATGAAGCGAAGAATGCAGTGTAAATTATTGCAGCGATCAGCCCGCCAAATAAAACTACTATGGATACGGCAACCCTTAGCGCAAGTCCCGGTGGCGTTTCTTGGCTTTCATTTTGGTCCATATGTAATGTACTTCCTCTAATATCTATTACAGAATTTAAGTAATAAAGTGATTTCGTTGACCGAAATCGTTAGATTATTTTATAATTATAAACTTCAGCTTAAACTCTAATCTCTTTTGCGCTCCGAATCCTATGTTATCCCGCGATCGATAGAAGCAGATTTAATTCATCGATATCATCGATGTCTTCCTATATCGAGACTTAGAGTGGTATTTTGCAGTCGCATCTCCTACTCGCATGTAACTTCATTACTGCGCTGTTTCATATAGGCATACCAGAAGACCATCAAAAATGTTGTGAACGTGAACAAGCTGAATATCACGAATACCGCCCTCATGCTCACAAGCAAGTTCGGATAATTCTCCGGCATGATTGCGCTTCCTCCTAAGAAGTGAGTGAATACGATTGAGATAAATGCCATGCTCATAGTATTCCCTAGAAGCCTCATCATCTCCTCCAGGCTTCCCCCAAGGCCGTACATCTCCCTTGGGATACAGCTGAGGACGGTCTTCACCATCGGCGGAGGAAATAGTGCTCCTCCTATTATTATCAAAAGGAATCCGATCAAGGCTTCAATTAACGGCGTGGCTGAATTGATGGTCCTAAACAGCAGGAGGAGTCCAAAAATGGTGATCAGAATTCCTGTCGATGAGATAAGGTATGGCCTATACCTGTCTGAGAGCTTGCCGGCATAGCTCACCAGAGCCGCCATGATCAGAGTGAATACCAGAAGAACCAGGCCGACTTGACGGGGATCGAACCCTTGAATGTACTGCAGGTAAAGGCTGAAGAGAAAGATAACTCCAAAGGAGCCTGCATTGTAGGCGAGGACTGCTCCATTGGCTAAAGTGAAAGGTCGGTTTTTTGATAAGAGCCTTATATCGATGATCGGACTTTTGCTCCTCATCTCCCACCAGGCGAATACAACAAAAAGCATCAAACCCGCTATCAACAGAAAAGCCCCAATGACCCTTGGAAGCTCTGAAAATCCTGCAACAATCGCAAAAAGCATGATTGCAACCAGAGCTGAGCCCGGCAGGTCCAGCTTTTGCCCTTTCGAGAGAGCGCATTCTCCAGGCAGCTTAAGACGTAATAGTGCAATGACCAGAAGATCTATGGGCAGCGTCAGGAGGAAGAATCCCCGCCAGCTGACATAATAAGTCAAGAGCCCGCCTATCTGGAAGCCCAGAGCAAAGCCCAACAGACTGGCTGAGATGTTTACGCCCAGAGCCTGGCCTCGCTCACTTTGCGGAAGAGTAAGGCTCAGTAGAGCAAAGGAAGTCCCAAAAATCATTGCAGCGCCAACTCCTGTCAGGAATCTCGCTCCAATAAGAACCGCTGAGCTAGGGGCAAAGGCGGACAGAAGCGCCGAGAAGAGATATATGTAGATCCCAGTTGTGAAAATCCTCTTGACCCCGAGGATATCGGCTGCTCTGCCGAAAGGAACAAGGAACATGGATGCAGCCAGAAAGAAGGCAGTGGCAAGCTGGCTCATCTCAACAGCGCTCATTGAAAACTCCCTGCCGATGGTGGGAATGGCGACAATAATGGATGAGACCATGAATGGAGCCAGGAAGGATCCACTTGCTGTTATCAGTAATATGGATTTTCTGTCTGAGGGAGCGGCCATTGCAATCACTTCAATCGTTAGTAATTCAATAAATAAACGCCTCATCTCAATAAAAATTTTGGCTTTGCCAATGCCTGCAATATATGCGCTCAAAATAGCGAAGCAGAACTGAATATCCTAGATGCCTGTTTAGAATTATGGCTCCTCGCTTTTTTCTAATGGCAGATTCAAGATAGGCCTGAGAGACATTGTGCTTTCTGCGGAGTTTAGAGAACGTTCACCACAGAGACAAGAGAGGCACAGAGGAATTCCAATATTATTATTTTTTTTTTCTCTGCGTCTCTGTGCCTCTGTGGTGAAGCCATAAGTGCCTACCTTACCCACGCTAAACAGCGAAGGGCCAGATTTCTATTCACCCAAGAAACGATGTTAATCCCGAAAGCGTCTCGTCTGGATGGCTGATCCAGAACAAGTGTCCAGCGCCCTTAATCTCCTTAAGCTGAGCATTGGGTATTTGCCGGCTCAGGATGCGGCTGTTTTCCGGAGGGATCAGGACATCCTTCTGGCCCGTGATCAATAGGGTCGGCACCTTGATTGACGATATGCCTGAGTGAGAATCGTATGCCTTGAAGGCAGCGAGCTGGGCTTGATAGGCATGCAGCAGGCATGGGTAGGCCATGTTTGCCTGTATCTCTCGCTCAACGATTTCTGGATGTGCGTAGATGAACTCCTGAGGATAGCCCGCCGGCGCACTCCACCACAAAGCTCCCTGAAGTGTCAAGTCAGTTCTCGGCAGCAGATAAACCTCAATTTCCGGAGCTGGCTTAACCTGCTTATCGCCACCAGTATGGGTACATCCAAGCACAAGCCTTGCCACTTTATCAGGATAATTCAAGGCAATTTCCTGAGCGATCATGCTGCCCATGCTGACGCCGAAAATAGATGCCTGTTTCAGTCCAATTGCATTCATTAGCCCAACTGTGTCGTTTGCCATCTGTGTTATGCTGTAAGGCCCTGCTGGCCGATCGGTCCGACCAGCGCCGCGGTTGTCAAACATGATAACCTGATAATGCTTTGCCAGTTCTTGCGGCAGGGACCCTCCCCAGTCCAGGATATGGCCGCCTAGACCCATAATCAAGAGCAACGGTTCTCCAAGACCCTGGATCTCGTAGTATATACGGATGTCTCCTACACTTGCGTATCCCATATATTCAACTCCGATCCTCTGATGGTATAAAGCACTTATTAAACTTTTTAATGTTGTTCGTCGAGCTATCAATCTACCGTTGAGGCCGTAAAAAGCTTGGACTCCTCCAGGACCAGACTTTACCATCTGTCCATAAGCCAAGTCTCAGTCAACTTTACAGCGCTCTAATTCCGGAATGCCCGCGAGTCGCTTCGCTCCCGCGCTAATGGTTACGGGGCTGTCGCGTGAGTAGCCGCGACGGGCTAACGCCCTCCGGGACGGTTCACATGAGGAGAGATCGGCAGGTTAGTTGATTGCCTGCCTTATTGTATTGTAATTTCTGATTTCCATTATAGTCAGAAGTTTCACGCTATTAGAATTATTCGAAAAATGGAGGTCCTTTTCGGTAAGTTCAATCAGCTCTCTCCCATTGGAGCGTACATAACCTACCTAGTTCTTCTTCTCTTTTTTAACATAAAGTGAATCGAGGACCTGAAAGGTATATTCATTAGGATCGTAATGTATTAAATCATACGGATCACCAGAATTAAACTCTTTTGGAAATGGATATCTACCCTCAGTTATTCCATGACTTATGCGAATACGCTAGTTCAGTAGACTTACTGGTAACCTTCAGCTTCCACTATTCAAGACTGAGCCTATTGATGCCTATCCTGTATCTGTCTATACGTGCGGGGATGAGATTCTAGCACATCATTATGCGTTTGTGTTTACATTATAGGTCTACATAACCACCAAAGCTTTTTGTAGATTGATGATAATTTCATGATAAATTAACTGATATGAGGAGAAACATATGAAATCATATATAATATTGGTGTTTCTATTCGCTGTGTTAATAGGAACCTGCATTGCACAGAATGCGACAAGAGGAGATGCGAATGCTTTTAAACAAGCCTTGGAAAAGGATGGATTCACTGTACAACAAGGCTCGATGGGATATTTTGATATCATTAAGTTATATAACATGGGAATATTGCCTTCAGCTTATGGAAACAATCCTACCACAAGATATTTACAGTATTTCGTTCCACCGGCGCCTGGTCATAAGGTATCTGAACTGTTTTCTAAGATAACTAGAGTGCTGGGAATGAGCGGGAATACAACGCCCATGTTGAATATCCGTTCGGATGAAGCCATTGTTTTTGTGGGAAGAACACCCCCGGAATGCAGGTATTTCAGTTTCGATACTTATGTTATGGCTAGAACATACGGAAACGAGACCCGATGGCTCGCTGCCAACGTGGGCGATACACTGAACAACTTAGTCATCAATACGGAAGGAACTCCAAATGGATTGGCTGGAAATCCGTTCAATCAAACTACCTTGATAATTACCACAGCCGACAGAGGCATTGATCAACGTGTCCGTGCTGCTGCCTTATCAGCAGGGTATCAGAGCGACATATTTAACACTGTGGTGCTTCCCTCAACAATGCTGAACTTGGGATCAGAAAATAACTCCGATACATTTGCTACACTACTCCGTGCCGCTCTATACAACGACAAGCAAGCCGGTGAGAAGTATCTCAATAACACGCCCGCAATCGTCCTCCGCATAACTCCCAACGAATCTACAAAGCTAGACCCATATAATTATCCAGAGCTAAGGGTACGTGGAACGGGCAAAACAGAGTTTGACCTTATGCCTGATCTAGAACAACTGAGAGAGGCTATTCTCAATAAATATAGCAATTTGAGTTCCACAGAGCTTCCAACCAGCATAGCAGTACCAACAGGAAGTGATGGCATTCAAAGAGGAATGGACGATATACTCCCTGACAACGATTGCTGCTATTTATGGACATCAGACCGAACTCCCGATTTGCCGACACCAGTTTTCCCTAATCTCTCGAAGTACTATGATTTTGTACCACATCCAGCAATTACTTTGGGCAATGATAAGAATGACTATATAATTGTCTATGGTGTTAACCATGTAGCAGCAGGAAAGGCAACATACTCTAGCTTCACCATCTATGGAGCAAATGGGTGGAATGGCGTTGGAGTCGTCACTGATCAGAATTTCAATGGAACTGCCGAAGCGTACCTTCCCAACGATCCTAATGCGAAATACCTCTATGTCTATAAGATCGCTAGGCATGCCAATGGCGATCCGCACTGCTTTGAGGTCCCCACCGGTCCTGGAGCCTACGGCATAGCCCTCGATCAGCCGCTTTACATTGGCTGGAGGAGCTACCTCGAAAAAGCTACAAAGACAGGGCCATCCTACTCAGAGATCATGTATGATCGTGCTATAAAATTCAGCCCAAAGAAGTAGGATAAATGGAGCTGGGATACTGAGGCCAATCCCAGCTTTAACCCAGTATGTATAACCTGTAAGCCCATTACTATATTTTTTGGATCATCAAAGCCATAGCAGATTTTTATAAATACCTTCTCAATTGCGGATCTCTGCAAGTTGTATAAGTTACCACGTGTAGATAAGAAGTTGAGTATGTCCAACCACAATTAAATTCTATGGCATTTTTCGTCGGTCTACTTTTGTTGATGAGTATAGAAATCATTGTATTTCACGACTTCGAGAGCCAACTCATTTCACGCGAAGCCGCGAAGGGCTCGAAGAATGGCGTAAATCAATTCAATTTGGGTAGACTACCTGATTTTATCAGATATTAAAAATCAGTATCCAGCAGCTTCAGTGATGTTCTCAATTCTGAAATGCTCATTTGCCCTGGAGCCACGGCCTGAGAGACATATCCATAGGTTAATACTGAGCCGTAGATGGGCGCAACCGCCCGCAAGTGGCGGCCGATCTTGCCCATGGCGATCATGCAGAGCGGCATGTCGGCATCCAGGAGAAAATCCAAGATCGCAAGATTATCTTTCCGGCTTGATGGAGTCACGGCGATCTTTGCGATCTTCGCTCCTGTTTGCTTCATCTCCATCAGTATCGCGATAAGCTCCTCTCTCAGGGGCATGCCGACGAAGTCGTGGTAGGAGACGATGGCTGGCTTGTCGATCATCCCCAAAAGCTCATCTCTCATTTCCGCTTTCAGCTCGATGTCCACCCAGTCGGCATAGTCGGCGGCCTCTGATAAAATTCGAATGCGCTCTCGTTCACTGCCGCTGAACTGCCCGCCTTCGGATTTCATTCGGTTGGTGACGATGATTGGCTTCTCTGTAGCGCTTCGCACTACCTTCAAAGTCTCCAGAGGCTTATCGATAAGATCGAGCCTGACCTCAATCATGTCAGCATCTTCGCAGGCCGAGATATCGCGGGCGGCATCCTTTCCCAGGGCTGCGATTATGCGAGGCTTTAGCTTCTTATTATCAATACTGTTAATATTATCACTTTTCAATGATACTCTCCTCTATGCTCATGCCGAAATGCCTTGCTCCGCTTTCAAGGTAAATGAGAACCTCGTCACCCGCTTTCAGATCTGCAACCGATTTGGGCATGCTGTCCGCCCCAACGAGCTTTATGGTCTCTGCATTCTGAAGAAGTGTGCTTATTCTCTCACCGTTCGCCTCGGCCTCCACAAGTATCAGCGGCCTCTTCTCTATCTTTGACCTGCCTACGATCGCTGTCCGTGCCTCGCCGTCTTTGCTTACGATCGTAACTTCATCTCCTGCCTTCAGCTCGGATAGATAGCGTGTTTTATCGCCGACCTTGATATATGCGTGAACGGCTCCTGCGTTCACCCTGAAGGGTCGCGCAGCCACGTAAGGGCTGTCCTCGGATTCGCTGTGCACAAGGAAGAAGCCTCTTGCCTGGGAGCCGATAAGCATGCCCTCACCAAAGTGCATCATAGTGGCGGTATCAACGCAAACTCTGTCGCCCATGCCAACAGGCTTGACGTTTGTGATCTTCGCAGAAACGAGCTTCAGGCGCTCTTTTTCAGACTGCTCTGCCTCCTTCTGAACCTTCTTTATCTCCGATAGATCTGAAGCGACAAGAAGCACACCATCAGAGCCCTTCTCAAGAGTACCCAGCGCCAGTTTAGCCTCTTCGGCAGTCTTCACGCCGCTCACGATCTTGACCTTCGAGCCCTGAAGGCCCGCTATCATGTTCTCCAGCGGAATGACCTTCCAGTCCGTTCCTATTACTATCAGGTAATTGACATGCCTGCCCAGCTCGACCGCGAACAACTCGTACCTTTTGTTCGCTATGACTACATAACCTGCCTTCTGCCCTTCAATGGTCTTTGCGATAGCAATATCCATTGAGCTACTGAAGTTCTGAGGCAGCGGCATCGAGCCATCGCCCTCACCGTTTTTGCCTATGATCAGAATATCCTCAGATCCACGTTCTGTGCCGAAGCATGCAACTTTGATGCTGCCGAGCTCTCTTACGCGGGCGATGTTTTCAGGGGCGACGATGACGCAATCGAACCCGGATTCGAGCGCTGTGGTAATCCTGGGCTTGATATCTTCCCAGGAGCCCTCGGAGGCAAGCAGCCACTTCTCCTTCATGGCCAGAAAAAGGATGTACGCTTACAAAACCTTTTTGCAGATTTTCCTGATGGCATAGTGTATAACAGCATAGTCGATATTATGATCCCTCAATTTATCTTCGATAAAATCATATGCCAGGAGAAGCGCTCATAGCTGTGGTCCTATGTAATAAATTTGTTAAAAACATCATACGCCGTTGCTAATAATTTTATACCATTAAAGCGCAATATGCTTTATGGACCGCCGGTTGTTCTACAACCCAGTAGGCATGCTCTTCATGCTGATTATGGCATTTCTGCTATTTGTCGTCGTGAGCTTTCTATTCCTGGACTTGGCAAGGACCGCCTTCACCAGAATAGGCTTCTCGTGGGAGCACGCTCTTCTTGTGCTGGTCGCCTCTCTGGTTGGCAGTGGGATTAATATACCAGTCGCGAACCTGAAATCGACAGAACCGGTAGTCCAGCAAGAAGCATATGTCCGCGTCTTCGGCGTGACCTATAGGATACCTGTCGTTGAAGATATGACGAGACATACTGTCCTGGCAATCAACTTCGGCGGGGCTGTGATACCAACTCTGATATCAATTGGTCTTCTCTACGAGTTCCCAACATCGCTGCCTTATGCAATCGCCTGTGTTGTCATCGTGGCCATAGTGATGAATAGAGTTGCACGGCCTGTCAAGGGACTTGGCATAGTAACTCCTGCCCTCCTCCCGCCTCTTATAGCAGCCCTGGCTGCACTTGCCATGAACTATTTCTTCAATTCGCCGGGCCAGTACGTCTTCATCTTGGCTTATGTAGGCGGAACTCTCGGGACACTGATAGGCGCTGATCTAATGAACCTGAATAAGGTTCGTGATCTTGGAGCGCCTATTGCAAGCATTGGCGGCGCAGGAACATTCGATGGCGTCTTCCTGAGCGGCCTGATTGCGGTGCTACTTGTGTGATATGATGCAAAAAAGAACAATAAAAATAGAACGATAACATAAAATAGAACAATAACACAAAAGCTTTAAGACGGCTATGCTTGGGATGTGCTCATGAGCTTCAGGGGTTTCCTGGCTGATTTGCAAAAGGCGGATCTTCTAAAGGAGGTTCATGAGCCTGTATCTCCTTTTCTTGATGTGGCATTGCAATCCTGGGGCAAGGGGCCTATCCTTTTTCACAATGTAAATGGGCATAAGTGCTGCCTGAATGTGGTCGGCACCAGAGATCTTCTTGCAAGAGCTTTAGGTACTCAGGCCAAGAATCTGGTCCATTATTTAGGAAAAATAAACTATGACGGCACTGTCAAGGAGGTCGATTCTTCATCCTTCCAGGAGATCGTCTCTCAGCCGGATCTCACAAATCTGCCGATTCTGACTCATTTCCAGGGAGACGGGGGGCCATACATCACATCTGCAGTTGTGGTTTCCGAGTACGATGGCCATCTGAACGCCTGCGTTCATAGGCTGATGGTTCTCGGGAAGGATAGGCTTGCCGCCAGGCTGGTTCCGGGCAGGCACACTCACCAGCTCTACGAGAAGGCTCTTGCAAATGGGGACCAATTGCCTGTTGCCATTGCCATCGGTGTAGATCCTGTTATCCTCTTTGCAGCCGGAACCCGCGTTCCACCCAATTTGGAGTTCCAATATGCAAGTGCCCTGAGCGGAAAACCTGTCGAGCTGTTCCGCCTTGAGAATGGTGTGCCAGTGCCGCATGCTGAGATTGTCCTTGAGGGCTATATCACTGGAGAGCGTACAAGCGAAGGGCCTTTTGTAGACATAACAGGCACTCATGATCTTGTCCGACAGGAGCCTGTGATAAAGCTTTCGAAGATGATGACCCGCGAGGACTTCATATATCAAGGTCTGCTGCCAGCAGGCGGCGAGCATAAGATGCTCATGGGCGTTCCCTACGAGCCATTAATTTTCAAAGAGGTCTCCAAGGTTGCCAGGGTCAAGGATGTTGTACTGACTGATGGTGGATGCAACTACTTCCATGCAGTCGTCCAGATTGAAAAGGAGACTGAAGCTGATGCGAGGCGAGCTATTGAAGCTGCATTTAAGGCACATGGATCGCTGAAGCACGCAGTAATAGTGGATTCCGATATAGATATCTACGATCCGTTGGATATCGAGTATGCGATAGCTACACGCATGCGGGGCGATGAGGACGTGGTCATGTATCCAAATGTTCGGGGCAGCACCCTTGATCCAAGGAGCATCGATGGGATAACCACAAAGGTAGGAGTAGATGCAACAGCGCGTCTGGATAAGCCCTGGAAATTCAGAAGGGTGATTCCTACAGGTTAAATGCTGCCGAAAGTTAGATCAACCTGAGCATATTAAAATATCCAAGGGTGTTGTCATGGAAGTGCAGAGCAAATGCGAGACGAGCATAAACGGTAATGTAAGTTTGAGCGTCTCAAGGCGCGATCTGGTCAAGCTGTTCGATAGGATAAGCTACCTGAGCGAAAGTTTACACGGCATCGAGAAGGATCCGGCAACACTACAAGCAAGGCTCCCAGAGATGGCGATGGAGATCGACAGGCTAAGTAAGCTTTTTGATACTCTTTTCGGTGACCAAATTAGGCGCGTTGTCGGTGCAGATCAGGTCAGAGCTGAACTAGCGGAAGAGCGGAGGCTTGTGTGTCCAACCCCCGGCCAGGTAAGACTCGGCATGAGCGAGCCCACAAGGGAGCAGATGCTTTCCATTATGGATGCAATCAAGCAGGTCTCCGTGGAGACACGGAAGCCAGCATCAAAAGAGGCGGTTTGGGCTAGGGCAGCGGAAATTGGCATAACAAAAGATAGCTTCGAGGAGATTCTGATGAGGCTGCGCAGATCCGGTGCTCTAATCGAAAGCGAAGGCGCTCTCAAGCTCATATGATCTTGCTTCTCTGACTTATAATGTATATATGGGGGTCATTGCTATATTGCGCTCAGATCTCCAGGTAGATGCGGATGCTGTAGACTGTGGCTATTCCCAGGGCCATGGATAAGGTGAGCGCAGCCAGTACAAATGCAAAATCACTCATTTTTACCACCACATCGGCTAGTTCCTATAGCCATTTACTTTTCTTCATCAATTGATCTATCTTTCCCCTCGGCGAGCTTCCGCTGAGGTTAATATTTTAGATATTAATTATAGTTAATAAGTGTTTCCAAAGCGGCAGATTTATCACAGAATGTACTGTTATAAATCTATAACTGAAAGCTACAAGGATCGCCTGCTGATGAATACGGGTGCTGATATAGCCATTGAAGGCATTGCCTTTATAAACCTCATGATAGTGAGGCCTGGTCTATGACATACTTAAGAGGTGCTCCGGAGATTGCAGAGTTCATTTTGAAAAACTATTCGGGAAAAGTTGTAGAGGTGGGAGCTGGCTTCGTTGATGATGTGGCATCGCGTCTGAAGCCCCTGGATATTATTGCCACGGATACTAACAGCTACTGCATAGATGGCATACGAATTGAGAGAGATGATATCTTTCGTCCCAGAATGGAAATATATACGGGTGCCAGCCTGCTCTATTCAATCCGTCCTCCCCTGGAGGTGCAGCTTGCAATGGGCATGCTTGCCCTTAAGATTGGTGCAGACGTGCTGATAAGGCCTTTAGGTGACGAGGTGGCAGATCTGCCAGGCTTCACGAGATCTCTTATAAACATAGGTGATGCCAGGTTCTATGTTTTCAAGCCAATAAATCGATAAATTTAAATATTACAAATAAAAGTTATTAATTCAGTAAGGGAGGCTTAGTCATGAGTTATAACTGGGCGGGGGATATAATTGTTAGGGATACTGTTACGTGGGATAAGCGAGCTGTTCTAGGCTATCCGAGCATTTACATTCCTACGGATATCAGAGAATGGTTCTCACCTCCTGACAGTGAGGTGATAAGTAGAAGCATTCAAGAGATAGGCCTGCCTGAAGCACGTGTCCCAGGCGCATTCGATCTTCGGGCCTGGAAGGTATGGAAATACGTTGCCGAATCGATCACTTATGTAACCGATAAGGATGCTGAGGGCATGGATGATTTCTGGCAGTTTCCTGAAGAGACGCTGATGCTGCGAAAGGGCGATTGTGAGGACTCCTCATTCCTGTTAGCTACATTATTGTTGGCTAGCGGAATAAGCGATCATTGTGTTCGCGTCGTGTTGGGCAAGGTTACATCGGCAGAGGGCGTATCAGGTCATGCCTGGGTGGTATACCAGAATGAGAAAGGGATATGGTGCCTGCTTGAATCAACGCTTGATTCCGTTCCAACGAACTTGATGCCTGCAGATCCTTTCACTATTCCAGGCGCACAATATCAATATCAGCCTCAGTTTTGCCTCAATGACTCTCTTTTCTGGTCTATAGGGCCGGTGACCCAGATGGCAGATTATATAAAAATGAGGGAGCGAAAAGTAAATCGCAGAATTAAATTCTCACGGGTTGCTCAGGCTGCCGAAGCCTATTGATTTATTCTTACTGGCTATTTGTCTGAGCGAAGATTTTTCAAGGTATCGGCAATACGTTTCCAATGAGAGCCCTGCCAGTAGAGCTTTCCGCAGCCCTCGCATATCCACATCTCCTTCTCGGATGGCTCGACCTTGTGAAGAGCGCTGTTGCAGAGTGTGCATCTCGTTGGATTCAGATCAAGGGGCACGCCAAGCTTTGCCATCTCTTCAAGCTGCTCTTCAAGCCGAGTGGATCTTATAAGTACACAGCCTACACCTGCGCCGTTGCAGGAATCTGCAAGCCTTTTGTCCCTGGTGATCAGCGTTCTATTCTCCTGCTTAGCCCTTTCGAGAAGCTCCTTATCATCCTCATCATCGGGATTCGCTACATCTTGCCCAAGCAGCCTTAGCCATCTGCCCAGACGAAGGAGCATCTGATCAACAATGAATTGCTCCACAGTTTCTTTTATGATCCGCAACTATTTATCGATTGATAACGAGCAACTCTAATATGAAGAAGGCGATGAGCAATGTCGATGTCGCTGCCATGGTCGATGAGCTCAAAGATAGAATCCTGGGTGGCTCAGTTGGAAAGGCCTACCAGCAGTCTTCAGATACCATTTGGCTCACCATCCAATCACCCTCAGAGGGACGGCTCGACCTTCTACTTGAAGCTGGAAAGAGAGTTCATATTACTCATAATGAGCGGCCTACAACAAAAACACCGCCTCAGTTCCCCACAATGCTGCGCGGTCATCTGTCTGGAGGCAGAATCGTAGACATAAAGCAGCATGATTTCGACAGGGTAATGGAGTTCGCCGTAGAGCACGGGGGCGCAGTCGAATACCTCATTGTCGAGCTATTTCCAAAGGGCAGCATGGTGCTTCTGGACCCTTCCAGGAAAATACTGTCAATGCTTCTGAAGATGGTCTTCCGGGGAGTAAAAATGGCCGCCGGAGAGGAGTATATCTACCATCCAGGCCAGAAGGATCCGAGGACCGTCTCACTAAAGGAGCTGGCTGAAATGCTTGCCAGGTCGGATCGGGATCTTGTCAGGACTCTTGTTCACGGCCTAAACATGGGCGGAACCTATGGTGAGGAGGTATGTCTCCGCGCTGGCACTCCCAAGAATAAGCCTGCTGTGGATCTCACAATAGAGGAGATCGAAAGCATCCGCCAGGCATTGCAGGATGTATTTTCTGATAGCACAATCGAGCCAGTCATCGTTTCAGAGAATGGCAGGCCCTTCGATGTCCTTCCGAGACCGCTCAAGATTTACGAAGGGCTTGATCGAAAACGTTTCGCCAACTTCAGTGAGGCACTGGATGCATTCTTTGTGATGGAAAAAGAAGCGGTGCCAAAGCAGAGCCCAATCGATAGAAGGCTTGAGCTTCAGCGCAAGGCCATCGAGGAGTTCGATGAGAGTGAGAAGGCGCTGATCCAGAAGGGCGAGATTGTCTATCAGAGATATGTTGAGATAGAGCAGCTTCTGGCGGTCATAAAGGCTGCCAGGGATAAGGGATACACCTATAGGCAGATATGGGACAAGATCAGCGGCTCTGGTCTGCCCCAGGCCAATATATTGCGTTCACTGGAACCCTCGGGCGAGATGAAGGTGGCTTTTGACGATATTGAGCTGGAGCTGGACGCAAATCATCCTGTTCCACAGAACGCTCAGAGATATTACGATAAAGCTAAAGAGATGTCCCGAAAGGCGCAGGGTGCACGGCTTGCACTGGAGGCTACTCAGCAGCTTAAGGCAAGCAAGGCCGAGCCCAGGAAGACAAGGCAAGTCATTAAAAGGCGAAAGCCCAAATGGTATGAGCGGTTTCGGTGGTTTTACTCCTCAGACGGCTTCCTCATAATCGGTGGAAGAGATACTGATACGAATGAAGAGGTCTATACAAAGTACTTAGAGAAACGGGATCTTGCCCTTCATACGGACGCGCCTGGAGCGCCTCTTACTGTTATAAAGACTGAAGGTGAAGAGGTTCCAGAGACGACGATTCAAGAGGCGGCACAGTTTGCAGTTAGCTACTCATCAATCTGGAAAGCTGGCTTAGGTTCGGGTGACTGCTACCTCGTTAAAGGCGATCAGGTTACAAAGACACCTGAGCACGGCGAGTTCTTGAAGAAGGGAGCCTTTGTGATCCGTGGTGAGCGCAGGTATTTCAAGGATGTACCTTTGGATATCGCCATTGGAATTGCAGATGGCATACTCAAAGGCGGTCCGGTCTCTGCTGTGCGGCCGTTGGCTAATCCCGTTATTGAGATAGCGCCAGGGGAATTCAATGCCGACGATCTGGCCAAGAGGATCTATAGGATCTTCTCAGAGAAGATTGAAGACAGGGCATACCTGAAGGCAATTGCTTCTGTGGATCAGATCGTCCAGTTCCTTCCGCCTGGAGGGTCGAGTATAAAATCAGATTTACCTAAATAAATGACCAAGATATTAGATATGTAGCCTGGTTTTATGGTCCAACTCAATGATATTCGGAAGGCGGAGGAAGCCATTCAAGGCATGATCCTGCGCACACCTCTCATTTATTCTCCCACCTTCAGCAAAATGAGCGGATGTGAAGTTTACCTCAAGCTCGAAAACCTCCAAAGAGGTGGCTCGTTCAAGGTCAGAGGGGCTGCTTATAAAGTCCAATCGCATCTTAACGAAGCTCTCAAGGGCGTTGTGGCAGCATCCTTAGGCAACCATGCCCAGGGCGTAGCTCTGGCATCGCAGGCTGCAGGCGTGCCAGCAACAATCGTCATGCCTGTATGGGCATCCATAAGCAAGCAAGAGGCAACGAAGGGATATGGCGCAGAGCTGATACTGAAAGGCGAGAGTCTAACAGAGGCAGTTGAGTTTGCGAGAATGTTGGCGAAGCAATCCGGAAAGTTGTTCATTCATCCTTACGATGATCCCGATATCATAGTCGGCCAGGGGACCATTGGTCTAGAGATCATGGAAGATCTGGTGGATGCGGATGTCATCATAGTGCCTGTGGGCGGCGGCGGACTCATCGGCGGGATTGCCACAGCTGTGAAGGCACTGCGCTCTGAGACAAGCATTGTTGGAGTACAGGCATCGGCTTGCCCTTCTGCTTATGTGGCGTTAAAGGCAGAACGGCCCATACTTGTGGAGGACGTTGAGGAAAAAGGCTCCATCGCTGATGCCATCATGGTTCCACAGGTTGGCGTCTCTGACTTCCCTCTGCTTCGGGATCTGGTGGATAAGATTGTTTTAGTAACTGAAGATCAGATAGATGCCGCGATACTGCTGCTTCTCGAGCGTAAGAAGATCCTGGCAGAAGGTGCTGGTGCAGTACCCCTGGCCGCGCTTCTAAGCTCCTCGCTGCAAATTCCTAAGGGCAGCAAAGTCGTCCTAGTTATCAGCGGCGGCAATATTGACAGCTTGCTTCTGGATAGGGTAATCCATCAGGGACTTCTCCATCATGGCAGGCTTATGCAGTTCTCAGTTGCTTTGGAGGATGTGCCGGGCTCACTTGGCCATCTCCTAGATGTGGTGGCGGAGCTTCATGCAAACGTTGTTCATATTCATCATTCTCGAAACGAGAGAGACCTATCGATCAACTTTACTCGTGTGGATCTTGAGATTGAGACACGGGGCTTTGATCACATAAAAGAGATAGCTGCTGCTTTGAACAGTCTTGGATACCATATAGAATTGAGGTAAGGCGAGATCTTAGAGCTGATGAGGCCTAGGAAGCTTATGCGAAGGCTGGAATTGGAGCGTAAGGACCAATCCAACTTCATATGCGCATGTTTAACTTTAGCTAGAATTAACGCTTCTATGCTTCAATTCATGCCTATTTATAAAGGTAATATTTTGACTAGTTCTATACAAATTTAAGTATAATGCTGTAAGAGATATAACTTAAGGTACACGATTTTTCACACTAGCCTTCTAATTTTAAATCCGGTTTACGAATTTTGTTTTCAATATGTTAACAGTGTATCCAAATATCGTCCTAGAAGGGGATTAAACAGCAAAGCGATTAACTATCTTAGCCGTACCACCTCTTTAAATACAATAACGTATATCCCAATGCTATTCAAACGGTATCCCAGGAGGGGATAAAACGAAGAGATTAATTGTTTTAGCAGTACTGGCAATTACTTTAGTAGGTATGGCTGGAGCAGCCAACTACATGTACGAAAAGGCAAGTGTAAAAGGTGTAGGATACAAAAACGTAGAGACAATCATTTCTACACAGTATGGATTCGGTGGCCAGAAGCTGGTAGAGAAGGAGTCAGGTTCTGGTAACGTCATCACAGAGAACACCGAGCTCGAGGCTGAGAGACAGCTGGATGGTAATGGCTACCCGTTACCCTATGGCTGCGCTTATGCTAACACAGGCTGTCCAATGGACTACATTAACTTCACCAAGGATGCTGAGTTCGAGTACATGCCAGTCTCATACCAGACCGGCGAGTACAACCAGAAGTGGATAGAGAAGTTGTGCGTCCAGAACTACAGGATCGGCGCCGTGCTGACAGAGATGTACACTCATGCAGAGCACCTGCAGAAGACAACTGAGGTCAAGACCAGAGGATATGGCATTAATTCGCTCGGAACTGGCGCGCAGTGCCCAGCCTGCTGTACAGGCGTTCTCGAGGCTAATCTGAACAGCAACGTCATAGGCGTTGCCCATATCGGATGGCTATCCAGGGACCCACTCGCAAACAGCCCGACTGCGCTCAAGGGACGCCATGCAGAGTATGGCAGGTCCGTTGAGGATCTGACCGGTGTCTTCTCAATCGAGAAGTTCATCCAGCTCTGGGGCAACTCCACATGTGGCGCAATCAGCGTCGATTGGCTGCCTTGCGTGTAGATAGCCAATCCCATCTCCTTTTTTATCAAAGCGGGATCTTCATAATAAGAAATGCCATTCATCGTTATGGCTTCTTTTTCTGCATAATGACACTGCGGGAGCTTCGCAAGAAGCAAGGGAAATTCGAGCTATCACAGGTATTTGATTTTATCGATTAGGCTCCAATTCGTCAGATCCTCGACGAAATGAACGATAGCACGAGTGAAATGTGTGGAATGCCAGAATGAATGTTAGTTTTATGTTCAAGCTTCTAATGTATCTGAAAGCATAGATCGTAGATGCTAGAAGGTAAGTCCGATCATTTGTCTGTGTATAATCTCTAACCGCCGTCGTGTAATAGTGATTGTTATTACTGTTATGTAAACATACGTCATAAGATCATACGCTGGCGAAGGATCGGGCTGGCCTTTTGGATTCTGATAGAGAGACAGCATACTACAGCGATGCCTTGGCAATGGAATAATAAAAGGGCACTTTATAGTGTATAGAGATAAAGAAACTTTAAATTGAGAGGCACAGCTAACTCTTTTGCATCTGCCTCAGCTCCGCTGCCATCCCCCTTCTGGACTCGATCATCTCCCACCCTGACATCTTGGCACGGCCAACGCCGAACGCCTTCTCCCCTACAATTATTACTTCATCCCCCGGCCGGATTTGAGGATCTGCATCCAATACTCCGGGCGCAAGCAATGATCCTTTGGGCACGAAATCGCCTATGGTCGCGATGTATCTCCCAAGAGGCTCAAGTCTTCTTGCTCCCTCTATTGATAAAGCGAGCATTCCATTTGGCGTCATCGCAGCCAGCGCCTTTCCATTCTCATCCTGAACCTCTCGGCCCCTTATCTTGACCTTGCCAGTGAGCAGGGCATTACCAACGCCGCTACCGAAGTAGTAATCCGCAGTCGCTCTGTAGCGCTGCAGCCGATGATCTTCCAGGCGTACAGCTCCATGGCATGCCTCACTGACGGCCTCTGAAAGCCTGGCTAGAGCGGCATCATTTGTTCCGCCGCCTGTGTAGACAGCATCTATTCCATGACCTTCAACTGTTTCCTTCAGCTCTCCTTCCAAATGTGCGACTATGCGAGCATATTTATTCTTCTCAAGGTAGGCATCCAGGCAGCGCAAGAGCCAGGCTCTCTCCTCAAGGTCCCAATGGCCTGTTACAGGAACATCATAATTGGCTGCAGGGTAGACCTCTTCAAGCTCTCGTGGAACAAGGGCCAGAGGAGATGTTAGAATAAGCTCATGCAGGTATCTTCTGTGGGATCCAATGGCTTCAGCGAAGAACCTGTGTGATCTAGATATGGAATAGGGCTTTTTTGCAGAGCATGGAAGAAGCAGCAAAACATCGCTCTTCGGGCCTCTGTATCTGTCCAGCACCCGCTCTGCAAAGCGAGTGACCTCTGCCCTTTGCAATGACTCCGCAGTGTTTGCGTAAAATATGCTTCGTCTGTGCTGGGGAGTCCTGGCCTCGATGTAATTGTGCTCCTGATCCAGCAGGCGGAGTATAGCTGTTAGGTTTGGCGCCACCCTGACCTGCCGCTCGATATATTCCCTGATATTCTCAGATCTTACGGCCTGTCTTACAGCTAGTAGCTCCTCCTCTAGCTTCAATACATTATGGCCTGCAAGATGCTCGTGATCATAATTGTCGTCATCGTGATAACAGCCACTAAGTGCTTTACAGTGCTCGCAAGTGCAAGGAAGCTCTCCAAGGTCGCTCAATGCAAAAGTTCCATCACGTGTATGGTACCTTCCGAAATAGGCATCTGCAACTACTCGGGTTGTATCCAGAAGATCTATTCCGAGATAGACCAGCATGCTCAGATTTGCAGGTGTTGCAAGGGCAGGAGCATAGAGCGCTGTATCTGAAGGTATCTTGTTTCTCACGCCGATAATAGCGTTTATGAAATCTCTGGGGTTTCTCAGCGAGCCTGCACTGCTAAGGATATAGACATCAGCATCCTCCGGCCTTTCCTTCGAAAATGGGTGGATCACAACTCCCTTCGGTCCCTCAATCTCCATCTTGGGCAGCTGTATGCTTGGCTCGGAATGAAGGGCAGACGGAACATAGGGCATTATCGCCAGCTTCTTTTGGCCCTTGAATTCTTCTGCAGTCTTCATAGCTTCTTCAATTGAGCTGTAACTGAAGATGCTTCCGGCAAAAACATAATCACCGCTGCCAATCAAAGAGGGCGTGCTAATCTGTCTCTCCAGCAAGAGCCTTCCGAGCCTTGCAGGGCCATCGCGCCTCAGTACTTCAAAGTGCCTGGTCATCTAACTCCGTTAAATTTCAATATTTCAACCTTATTATTTATTCTGCATTCACATTTAGTTATGTTTTTTCTCGCGTTTTCATCTGCAATCTGAACCTGGCCTGCGGGTTGGCCTCGATCAGCCGTTTTGTGCACTCCATTGCCTTCTCCATTGCAGCCTGGTCTGCTTCTTCAGGCACCTCAGCATTCAGTGGATATGTTTCAGATAGCTCAGGCGGATACGGGCCGAACGGCGGCTTGAAATGGAGCACATAATCAAAGCCGGTCTTGTCTGCATTGAGATCATCTGTAATGAGAACATCTCCCTGGAAGGACAGCCTGTCTATCCTAGAGGAATATCTGATAACCTCAGGCCGTAAGGCGGAGTCGGGCCCAAGATAAAAGAAGGTCGACTTGGATGAGTTATCCAGGCTTTCGAGCCAATCAGCCTTTCTACTTAGCGCCCTCAGGCCATCAAGCATACGTGGATGAGATCTGCATCTTTCTTCGAGAAGATCCCATAGAGACCCTTCGTGTATGCATTGCTTGACCAGCCTCATCTCCTGGAAACAGGCATAGAGATTATGCTTTGCAAGAAGCTTTGATTTATCAGGGCTCTGTACCATCTCATTTAGCGTATGGGTTTGACAGACCTCACATGAGCATGGCAGGTACTTCATATCATCCAGCTTCCAGGTGCCTCTGGAGGTGAGATAGCGGTCCTGTCGGGCATACAGTGCATAAGCAGCGGAGTCAAACAAGTCACAGCCCATTGCAGCAGCCAGTGCAAAGATCATTGGGTGTCCCGCACCGAAAAGATGAACTGGTGCTCCCGATCCCAGGCCCTTCTTAGAAGCGGCTATTACCTCTACAAGGTCTGCAAATCTGTAGGTCTCCATTAGGGGAACCACAGCCCCGATCGGATAGACATCGAAATCTTTATCCTTCAAATTTCGGGCTGCCGTCTCCCTTAAATCGGGGTAGGTTGAGCCTTGGATCGGTCCTGCAAGGAGCGATGATCCCTTATGTTCCAGCGCCTCACCAAGCCGTCTTTCCGTCTCCAAAAGCTCTGATTCGGCTCTATCTCTGGACACATCAGGCGGAGTAGGAATATCCAGCGGCACGCAGATATCAGATCCGATCGCATGCTGAAACTCCAAGATCTCAAGGGGCTGTACATTAACATTTCCGTAGACTGAGAGCTGGAACGCTCCAGAGTCTGTCATTATGGGGCCATCAAATCCCAGAAGACTGTGTAGCCCCTTTTCCAGGGCCAAACTCTTAAGCTTGGAGTCCTGGTTGATTATATAGCTGTTTGTTATTATTATGCTGGCTCCCATTCCTTTCAGCTCTGCAGCCGGTATTATCTGGAGATGGGGATTGATCACAGGCATGAGTGCAGGCGTCTCTATTGAGCCATGAGGTGTCTTGAGCTTGCCGATTCTTCCAGCCAGATCCTTGTGCAGGATCTCAAAACTATCCGGCATAATCTCATTCTCCATCGATAAGGAATAAATAGGTTGGGACAGATCAGCACGGGTTGGAAGTTTAACGATTATAATGGAGTGTATTAAAATGAAATGGATAATAGCCTTAATCGCGCTGATCTGCCTGATAGGTGGTGCTTCCGCCCAGACCATTTTCACCGGCGAGGGATACAGCACTAGCCAGCTTCAGTTCTTCAATGGCCAGAATACTGCTGACTTCCAGCCTTTAGTTGAGAATTACTGGAATTCCTATATCCAAAATCAAAATGGTGGGACCCAGAACACGGCTGCAACAGCTCAATCAAATGTTATGGATATCTGGCTCAACAGCTTCCCGCTTGGTTTCGATAAGCAGGTCGAGCTTAAGAATTCGAGCTTTATGGCTAATGCACCTGTCGCAACTAATGTCAGTGGCACTGAGTTGCAGAGTGCAGCACTTAAGAGGGATATAAACTTCAACTTCGATCAGGACCAGGGCTGGAAGTATACATCTATAGCTACGACGGCATCATCTGCTGGGAGTAGCAATGGAGTTCCATCCAAGGACTCTCAGGGACAGATAATTTCCCAGGGAATCATGGCCCTCTTCTGAGAAAATTATAAAATAAATTTGGCTTTTTATAGGCCAAATCTATTTTCCTTTTCTTTCCCGGACGGTATAAGGCAGCAGGCCACCTGCAAGTAAGATCTCTCTCTGACGTTCACTTAGGCTAGTTTTAAGCTTGATATCTTTTCCGCCAATCTTGGCCTTAATCTCGCTGCTTCCGTGCTCAATGGCAGTGCGTATTCCTGGTATGACGATCTCTGCGCCTTGCACAAGAGAGTCATAATCGGATTCGTCCGCAAAGTAGAAAGGCACTATTCCGAAGTTGACGAGGTTTGCGGCATGGATTCTCTCGATCGATTTGGCGATCACCGCCTTTATGCCCAGATACATTGGGCAGAGGGCAGCATGCTCACGTGAGGACCCTTGGCCATAGCTTGTTCCAGCCACAATCAGGTTGTGAACCCCTTTATCTCTCAGGCCAACAGCGCGGCCACTGAACCCCTTATCTAGTGGCTCGAAGACAAATTCAGAGTATTTGGGCACATTTGAGCGATACTTAAGGCGAGAGCCTGCTGGCATGATATGATCAGTTGTGACTAAATCGCCGACTTTGATTGTGACCAGCCCTCGTATATCCTCTGGCATAGGTCCATTCACCGGCGGCTCGCCTATATTCGGGCCGCGACTGATCTTTACTTTTGCCCTTGGATCTGAGGGCAGCGGAGGAATTATCATGCTATCATCGATCTCAAAATGATCGGGCATCTCTATCCTCGGGAAGGCAATATCCAACGTTCTTGGGTCAGTTAATCTTCCTGTGAGAGCAGCAGTGGCAGCAATAACCGGGCTCGTTAAGTAGACATTAGCACTTGGAGTTCCAGATCTGCCCTTGAAGTTACGGTTGCTTGTACGTACAGAGACCGAATCAGTCCTTGGGGACATGCTGTTGCCTATGCAGAACCCGCAGGCCGATTCGAGGACCCTGGCTCCGAAGGAGATCAGATCGCTTAAGCCACCATTCTTTGCGATGGTATTCAGTACCTGTCTTGAGCCGGGAGCTATTCCTAGGCTTACCCCTGGCGGCAGGCTCTTACCTTTTACTATCTGGGCTACGGTCATCAAATCCACGTAGGACGAATTGGTGCACGATCCTATCATGACCTGATCTACGGCCTGGTCAATCTCATGGATAGGCTTTACATTGCCTGGGCTATGAGGTGTGGCCGCAAGTGGTTCGATATCCGATAGATCGATCTCAATGGTCTTATCATAGGCTGCATCCTTATCTGCCTCCATAGGCACCCATTGGTCACCTCTGCCTTGTGCCTCTAGGAACTGTTTTGTTTGGAGATCGGAGGGGAATATGGACGTTGTTACGCCTGTCTCTGCGCCCATGTTGGTAATGGTGGCTCTTTCGGGCACAGTCAGTTTCTCAATGCCGGGGCCTGTATATTCGCAGACATATCCGACATTTCCTTTAGTGGTCAGTATTTGGAGCACCTTGAGGACTACATCCTTGGCTGTGACCCAGGGCTTTAGTTCCCCTGTTAGGTGGACATTGATTACCCGAGGTGCGGTCAGGTAGTATGCTCCCCCTCCCATGGCTACTGCAACATCCAGACCGCCTGCGCCTATCGCGATAGAGCCTACGCCTCCTGCAGTTGGCGTGTGGCTATCAGATCCAAGCAGGGTTCTTCCTGGCCTCGCAAACCTTTCAAGGTGAACCTGGTGGCATATTCCGTTGCCAGGTCGGGAGAAATATATGCCGTACTTCTCCGCGATGGATTGCAGGTACGCGTGGTCGTCTGCGTTCTCAAAGCCGACCTGGATGGTGTTGTGATCGACATAGCTTACGGAAAGCTCTGTGGCTATATTTGAAAGCCCCATTGATTCGAACTGTAGATAGGCCATAGTTCCAGTCGCGTCCTGCGTTAGGGTCTGGTCTATTTTTATGCCGATCTCTGCGCCTGGCTCGTAGGATCCATCAACGAGATGCTTTCTCAGGATCTTCTCAGTCAAGGTGTAAACCATAAAATATCTCCAGTAGCGTCTTAATCGCTACTGGTGAGATATGATAATATTAATACTCAACGATCCGTAAGGAATAAGGATTCTCTATATATTCCATTAACTTTCGATATGGCCGAAAGGATTATATAGGCGCGAGTTATTGTTTGGGTTCGGCCTTCCCGAAAGGGAGATGCAGTGAGGCATTTAGTTATCAGTTTAGGCCTACATGCAATTCTTAGTAATTGCTTCAGGTTTTAAGCTTGAATATCGAGTTTGCCTTGCTATATGGCCGAGGTATTTGAATTGTCCCGCGCATATCGCTAAAATATGTGGGATGACGGGGCAAAAACTATAAATACCGATAAAGCGTATATAGAAAGGTCCGATGAACGGGGCTTCCGGCGACAGGAAACTATAAATAGCCAGGAAACCTATAGAGTCGGGCCGAAAAGGCGTCGCAACGAAACGTTACGGCTCTGATTTATGATGAGCTGCTATCCAGGTTGCGGCATAAAGAGCTAGAGCTAAGCTGAAGAGCTTAGATCCAAAAAGATTATAGTTTAGTGGAGACGCGAGATTTTTCGTGTCTGACAATGGTCTTGGCTGCTCAGCCAATTCCAATCGATACAAAATACTTCCCTAAAGAAACAATTCTGGTTGATCCTGCCAGAGGTTACTGCTATCGAGGTTCGACTAAGCCATGCGAGTTGAATGTCGCAAGACATGGCGTACTGCTCAGTAACACGTGGATAACCTACCCTTGGGACGGGGATAAACCCGGGAAACTGGGTATAATACCCGATAGAGCTCGATAGCTGGAATGCTATGAGTTCGAAAGCTCCGACGCCCAAGGATGGGTCTGCGGCCTATCAGGTAGTAGTGGGTGTAATGGACCTACTAGCCTACAACGGGTACGGGTTGTGAGAGCAAGAGCCCGGAGATGGATTCTGAGACACGAATCCAGGCCCTACGGGGTGCAGCAGGCGCGAAACCTTTACAATGCTGGCAACAGCGATAGGGGGACCTCGAGTGCCACCGTACAACGGTGGCTGTCGTTGTGTCTAAAAAACACGATATAGCAAGGGCCGGGCAAGACCGGTGCCAGCCGCCGCGGTAACACCGGCGGCTCGAGTGGTAACCGCTATTATTGGGTTTAAAGGGTCTGTAGCCGGCCGGATAAGTCTCTTGGGAAATCTGGCAGCTTAACTGTCAGGCTTTCAGGAGATACTGTTCGGCTCGAGACCGGGAGAGGTGAGAGGTACTTCAGGGGTAGGGGTGAAATCTTGTAATCCTTGAAGGACCACCAGTGGCGAAGGCGTCTCACCAGAACGGATCTGACGGCAAGGGACGAAAGCTAGGGGCACGAACCGGATTAGATACCCGGGTAGTCCTAGCCGTAAACGATACTCGCTAGGTGTCGGCCACGGTGCGACCGTGGTCGGTGCCGTAGGGAAACCGTGAAGCGAGCCACCTGGGAAGTACGGCCGCAAGGCTGAAACTTAAAGGAATTGGCGGGGGAGCACCACAACGGGTGGAGCTTGCGGTTTAATTGGATTCAACGCCGGGAAGCTTACCGGGATCGACAGCGATATGAAGGCCAGGCTGAAGACCTTGCCGGATTAGCTGAGAGGTGGTGCATGGCCGTCGTCAGTTCGTACTGTGAAGCATCCTGTTAAGTCAGGCAACGAGCGAGACCCACGCCCACAGTTGCCAGCGTACTCTCCGGAGTGACGGGTACACTGTGGGGACCGCCGCTGCTAAAGCGGAGGAAGGAATGGGCAACGGTAGGTCAGTATGCCCCGAATGTCCCGGGCTACACGCGAGCTACAATGGTTGGTACAATGGGTATCTACCCCGAAAGGGGATGGAAATCTCCTAAAGCCAACCTTAGTTCGGATTGAGGGCTGCAACTCGCCCTCATGAAGCTGGAATCCGTAGTAATCGCGTTTCAATAGAACGCGGTGAATACGTCCCTGCTCCTTGCACACACCGCCCGTCAAACCACCCGAGTAGGGTCTGAATGAGGGCGTCCCCTCAGGGAACGTTCAAATTCAGGCTTTGCAAGGGGGGTTAAGTCGTAACAAGGTAGCCGTAGGGGAATCTGCGGCTGGATCACCTCCTAATGTCGCGCTCAAATGAGCGCAAAAGCATACGTTACGTATGCAAAAACAAAGCAATCCGCTTCTTCAAGCGGATACCGCCAAAAGAAGTAGTATCGATTGGAGTCTGAAAAGTTAGCCAGGACCAAATAAGAACCAGAAAACCACTAAAACTTAATCAACGAAAACCTAATGGTAACAAAACGAAATCAAACTAAAATCAAACCGAAAGCCAGCTTTAATTTAATTATTGCTGGGCTTTAAACCGGGGCTTGTAGCTCAGCTGGTAGAGCGCCGCCTTTGCAAGGCGGAGGCCCTGGGTTCGAATCCCAGCAAGTCCACTGTAAAATGCACACATTGAGGAGGACTCGATGTGGAAGGGCCGAGGCCAATCGATCGCAAGTCGATAGAGGCCTGAGAAGCCGTGTATAAGCTTTGCGACCAGACGCTCACTGAGTTATAGTGGAGCAATAAGCTGCAAATGCCAGCCAGAGGATGGCTCGGCTCAAGCGCTGATGAAGGACGTGCCAAGCTGCGATAAGCCTCGGCGAGGTGCATGGAGCCTTTGAACCGAGGATGTCCTAATGGGAAATCCCATCGAAAGATGATCAGTAATGATCGGGAACGCCCCGGATTGAAACATCTTAGTAGGGGCAGGAAAAGAAATCAACCGAGATACCGTTAGTAACGGCGAGTGAAAACGGCACAGCCTAAACCGAATCCCGCAAGGGAGATGTGGTGTTATAAGCCGGCCTTTTAGCTCTGAAGGTGAAGTCGAAGTGGCCTGGAATGGCCTGCCATAGAGTGTGATAGCCACGTAGTCGTAAATCAACAGAGTGTGGCCGTGTCTTGAGTACCGTGCGTCGGATATCGCGCGGGAAGTTGGGGGTCACCAACCTCCAAGGCTAAATACGTCTTGAGACCGATAGCGCAGTAGTAGTGTGAACGAAAGCTGAAAAGTACCCCAAATAGGGAGGTGCAAAGAGCCTGAAATTGGCTGGCGATGGTGCGTTAGGGCGTGAAAGGATCTTCTCTCCGAAGGAAAATGCCGCGAGACATTCGTACGAGGAGAGATGCCAGCGTTCTAACATGCGTTTTGAAGAACGAGCCAGGGAGTGCATATTAGCGGCGAGGCTAATTCCGTCATGGAGGAAGCCGTAGCGAAAGCAACAAGCGCGCATCGAAAGAAAGGCGCAACGTATACAAGTGCGTGAAGTCGCTCGTATGCGACCCGAAGCCGGGCGATCTAGGCGTTGGTAGGTCGAAGCGTGGCGAAAGCCGCGTGGAGGATCGTTAGAGATGTTGATATGCAAATCGCTCTCGTGACCTGCGTCTAGGGGTGAAAGTCCAATCGAGGTCGGAAATAGCTGGTTCCTCCCGAAACATGTCGCAGCATGACCTGGTCTGAGATGGTCGGCGGAGTAGAGCACTGATTGGGGAAGCCGGACCCGAAAGGGTCTGTTCCTTTGTCAAACTCCCAAACCGCCGTCGTCGCAGAAGACCAGCAGTCCGGGCTGGGGGGTAAGCTTCTAGTCCGTGAGGGAGACAACCCTGACCGTGGTTAAGGTCCCCAAATGTCGGCCAAGTGTCAACACTTAAGGGTGTCTTGGGTCATAAACAACTGGGAGGTTAGCTTAGAAGCAGCTACCCTTTAAAGAGTGCGTAACAGCTCACCAGTCGAGATCCAAGGCCCCGAAAATGGACGGGGCTAAGCCGACTACCGATACCACGGAGCATCGCAAGATGATCTGGTAGGGAGGCGCTCTGCGTGGGCAGAAGCATCTGCGTGAGCAGGTGTGGACCGCAGCAGAGACGAAAATCCTGGCAGCAGTAGCAGCAAAGTCGGGTGAGAATCCCGATCGCCGTAAGGGCCAGGGTTCCTCGGCAATGATCGTCAGCCGAGGGTCAGTCGGTCCTAAGACGTACCCTAATTAGAGTACGCCAAATGGGAAACAGGTTAATATCCCTGTACCTTTCAGCATTGAAACTGACGCTTCCGGATATGTCGAGCATCTTCGCCAGGGTGTTCAAGCGCCTAAATCTGCGGAGAGCCGTAATGGCGAGAAACAGACGAATGCGTGATAACGTAAGTCGGCAAATTCCAGGAGTCCGTGAAAAGGGAGCTGAAAGTCCGTACCGAGAACCAACACTGGTGCCCCAAGCTGAGAAGGCTAAGGCGTGTCGGCATATGCTAGCTAAGGGAATTCGGCAAATTAGCCACGTAACTTCGGGATAAGTGGTGCCTGCTTTGCAGAAAGCAGGTCGCAGCGACTAGGGGGCTCTGACTGTCTAATAACAACATAGGTGATTGCGAACCCGTAAGGGCTAGTACAATCACTGAATCCTGCCCAGTGCAGGTACCTGAAAACCCGGTACAACGGGAAGAAGGGCCTGTCAACGGCGGGGGTAACTATGACCCTCTTAAGGTAGCGTAGTACCTTGCCGCTTAATTGGCGGCTTGCATGAATGGATCAACGAGAGCCCTACTGTCCCTAGCTGGTACCCGGTGAACCTTACATCCCAGTGCAGAGTCTGGGGACCCCTAATGGGAAGTGAAGACCCCGTGGAGCTTTACTGCAGCCTGCCGCTGGGTTGTGGTTCTGATTGTAGAGCATAGGTAGGAGACGTCGAAGCTCGGGCGCCAGTCCGAGTGGAGTCAATCTTGGAATACTACCCTTTCGGAGCTACGACCCTAACACTGAGAAGTGGACCCCGGTAGGTGGGCAGTTTGGGTGGGGCGCCACGCCCTAGAAAAGATATCTAGGGCGCCCTAAGGTCGACTCAGTTGGGTCGGAAACCCAACAAAGAGTGTAAAGGCATAAGTCGGCCTGATGTTACGTCACACAGCAAGACGTGACAAGGCGAAAGCCGGGCTTAGCGAACCTCTCAGCCCCCTTGGTGGGGGCGTTAGATGACAGAAAAGCTACCCCGGGGATAACAGAGTCGTCACCGGCAAGAGCACATATCGACCCGGTGGCTTGCTACCTCGATGTCGGTTCTTTCCATCCTGGCCGTGCAGCAGCGGCCAAGGGTGAGGTTGTTCGCCTATTAAAGGAGATCGTGAGCTGGGTTTAGACCGTCGTGAGACAGGTCGGTTACTATCTGTTAGGGGTGTTTTGCGGTCTGAGGGCAAGTTGGCTTTAGTACGAGAGGAACAAGCCAACGACGCCACTGGTCTATCGGCTGTCTGGCAAGGCAAAGCCGAGCAGCTACGCGTTAGCGGATAAGGGCTGAAAGCATCTAAGCCCGAAACCGTACCCGAAAATAGACCGCTTAGGATACTTGTAAAAGACAAGTTTGATAGAGCTGGAGTGTACGCACCAAGGCAACGAGGTGTTCAGCTCGCAGCTACTAATAATCCCGCAGCGCTCCATTATGCTCAGGCGTAATCTGGTCGCAAAGCTTAGCTAAGATAAGATTGGCCTAAATCTAAATCCCAATCGATTCTATACACCAGGGTTGCTTAATTTGGAAGCAGCTCAATCGGTTCGAACCCGATACCTGGAATCGAATATGGCGGCCATAGCGACGGGGTAACTCCTGATCCCATCCCGAACTCAGAAGATAAGCCCGTCCACGTTTTGCACTGTACTCAGATGCGCGAGCTCTCGGGAACTGCAGATCGCTGCCATATTCACTATATTCTTTTCTATAATATTAATCGAGATCGAAAAATTACTGTTATATGATTACAGTTTACCTTCGCTATCCGGTCGATAGTCTACTATGCGCCCTATACGTGAGCTGCCATATTCACTAAGCATTTTAGCTCCAATCTTGATCAGAACTAAAGAATTCCTTATCGCTCTTATAGCTTAACCATAAATCCCTCCGCGATTTAACCCAAGGTTTTTAAGGGATAACCTGTTGCAGAGCTTGAGGGAAATATGACTGAAAAATCCTGTAGGTATTTGGTGGCCTTGATACTTCTATGCTTCTTTATCGTTCCAATTTTCGCAGAAACGTCGGATGATTATTGGTCTCCTTGGGTGACGAAGACCACAACAAATTCTGCGACAATCAACTGGCGAGGGGAGGATAACGGCTCAGGCTCAATAGACTTCGCTACATCAAGTTATTTCGATAAGCATGATGGCTTCGAAAGGACGATAACAGCTACGAAAGCTGCGACATACCAGCATGTCCAGCTCACTGGCCTTAAACCAAACACATCATATACCTACAGAGTGAGATCTTCAGGCAGAGATGAATCATTTGATAACCGCACTTTCAGGACAATGCCTGTAAGCGGTCCATTCACCTTCATCGTAATCAGTGATCCCCAGAAAGGTCATAATTATGACGAGAAGCAACGGTTCAAGTATGTCGCAGATGCCGTTGAAAGGGAGCAGGATATACAGTTCATACTCATTGGTGGGGACTATAACGGACATGATAGCGATTCACTTTGGCGTCAATTTTTCGATGTTGCCGATGGGATGCTCTCGAAATCTGCCATCTTTCCCACCATCGGGAACCATGATTACCATAATTCCAGTGGTGGAGACAATCCGCCAACCGCCGCCGTTCATTACCATTGGGCGTTTGACATGCCCCTGAACTATTCATTTGACTGTTCCGGGGTCCGATTTATTGTTCTTAACACACCTGACCCGAATAATGCCAATGGTGATGATCCACACACTTCCCTGGCCCTTGCAAAGAGTCAGGAATCATGGCTAAAAGAGCAGCTGGACAATAAATCTCTGCTAGGAGTATTTACCATACATCACCACCCAATCTGGGATTATTACAATACATCAATGAATCCTGATCTTGAACCCTGGGAAAATCTCTACCATGCTTACAATATCAGCGCAAATTTTGCGGGCCATACTCATAATTACCAGAGATATCTGATAAAGGGGATTCCCTATTTCATTATCGGCAATGCAGGGGGCAGGTGTGCTGACCTTACTGGAAATAGCACACCGGCTGGTTACATGTTCGGTGTGACTAGGACATTGGGATACCTTAAGGTAAAAGTTGATCCGGCAAATAATACGGCAACAGCACAAGAATGGATAGTAGCCACAGTCAAGGATGATGACTGTAAGGATAAACCCAAAGTCTATAAAACCCCGCAAATGATTGATAGCATTACATTCCCACTCAAGCATTAAACCTCATAGGGAGTCTGGTTGCAGGTGAACTGGATTCGGATCCAGAATCCTGTGGCCAGCAACTATTTTTTCTTTCTCGGTGAAATCCAGTATTCCTTAGAGACAAAAGAGAATTACTTTTTCGAGCGATTAAGATATAAATAGATCTCTTTAAGGGTATCGATCAATTTCAAACTAATGATTCATTAACCTGAACAATTCTATGTTTGATTACCACAAGGAAATGATAACATTTATTGCGTTTCAGACTCAATATTCTGTTAGGTTGCAAATGGCTAAAAGATTAAAAGATCTCAATCCTTCTCAACTAGGATTGCTTCTAGGAACGCCAGAAGATCGTCCAATTATGGGTGATGAGGTCATTCGTCTACATCTATTTAATCGCAAGAAGATGAACTGGTATCTTGCAGGGTACAGCCCTGTAAGCCAGAAGTTCCTCGGATACTTTGAGAATCCTATGGATACGATGACCTCCGGCTTTTATGCGCTTGAGGATATTCTAAGCTTTGGGAAAAAGGGCGAAGACTGGGATCCCATTGTAGATGAAAACTGGAAGCCCGTTCAGGCAAAGGATATTCCGCAGCTTCAGGGATACATTGATTACGTCAAGCATGGGATTGATGATTTTACATAATTACTGCCAGTGCTATTACTTTTATAGTTCTTCTTTCGACTAATTGCCTAATTAATTCAAACCTTGAATTACGTTCTTTGTGCATTCGTGTCTTTGTGGTGAGCGTTCAGCGCCGATCAACCACAAAGGAGGATGCATTATAATTTCGATAAAGTCCAGAATGCTTACCGCATGAAACTTGAGTGTTGTTTAAAGATAGCATATACTATTCAATCTCATCAAATGCATAGTCATCCCAACAGCGATCCCCGAGAAGTATCTCAAACTCCGGCGGCGTAAGTATGGGAATCTTGTACTTTGCTGCGTCGTCCAGCGCCACTCTGGGGCAGGCTGTAGAGACTGCAGCCTCTATCCCTAGGTTAAGGAGCTTATCAGGTTCGATGTTATCCAGATAGACCAGAATCATCTCTTTTCCCTTTTCCTCACCCATCGCCTTGATCTGCCTCGCAAGCTCCATTCTCTTCTGGCCGGGCTTCTTGGATACTAAAACAGCAAACCTCTTTGCATCCTCAGCTCGCGTTATAGATGCAAAGCGTCGCCTGAGCGTTGGATTCGGGTCGATCTCTGAGGCCTCGCCCGTAACAGGATCTGCTATTACTATTCGCTTTCCCGTTGCCAATGCTATGCCAAGAGGGTGAAACTTGCCTGTGCCGATGAAGAGATATTCATCGACATCCTCTGATTTGGCAGCACTGTAACAGCAACCCAAAACCTGGCCGGGGTACTTCACACGGCCACTGGCTTTGCCGATTATGCCATCGATCCCGTGCTGCTTTAAAACTTCAAGCGCCTGGTTGAGCTTATGGATGTGCTGAACTGTAGTAGTTAGGCAAACTTGCTTCGTTTTAAGCAGAGGAACCGCCTTTTCTACAACCTCTCTTAAATCATGCGGCATCCTGGCCTCTATGTAAATGACCTTTCCTGATGCCTTCCCCAGCTCTGCGAGCTCTGTATGACCCATGTGAAGCATAAGGTCTACCTCTTCGCACAGAGCCATATCCAAATCGCATGCGCCATAACATGGATCGCCGGAGATGATTACCTCTGCTCCGGTTGCCTCCTCGATCTGCTTTGCCAGAGATGGCAGAGCCCTCTTCAGGCCTTCTGGAGCCTGAAGGCCGATACACTTTGCGCCACTGCTTCTTATCAGCTCAACCATCTCTTCAAGATCGAACTGGAGGCTAGAACCACTTATCGAGGGTACTCTGTCCACTCCGATAAACCTCCTCAAGCCTATTGGCGATCTTTTCCACCCTATCAGGATCGAAGTCTCTTTCATCGACCAGGAAGGACATAATCTCCTTCACATTGGGCCTGGTTATCTTAGTCATATAATCGTCAGTGACATCCGGGTGCAGGAAGAACTCTCTAATCTCTTCGTGATGAGCTATCGTCTCCCCCTGGCTCGCGAGAACAGATTCCAGGTCTTCATGCTCCTTGATAAGCTTCAGCGCCGTTTTTGGACCCACTCTCGGCAATCCTTGATTATAATCTGTGCCGCACATGATGCCTATCTCTATAAGCTGCTTTCTTGTAACTCCAAGCTTTGAAAGCTCTTCATCTAAAACGATAAGTTCAGGCTCAACATCCACATAAACATTCCTTCTGGGCAGCTTCCTCTTGCCGGTTATTGCAAGGTTCCTGACCACATTAGCGGCGCCAAATAACAAGGAGTCATAATCCTGGCTGCCTGCTGCATAAACATCACCTTTAGCCGCCATATAAGCGGCCTGTGCCTCTCCCTCGGAAGGCGCCTGGACCATCGGCAGTCCCATTGAAGAAATTAGGCGTCTTGCATCCTCCAAAATTTCTGCGTTGATCTTTGAGGCAGCTTGTGCATACTTAAATCCATCACGACCTTCCGCACGCGCCTCTTCCCAGGCTACAGCGGCCTTTGCTCTTACCCCAGATCTCTCCTGGAGCGTTCCGGACTTAAAGTGAAAAGGTTCTCCATCAAAGACGAAAACGACCTTCACCCCTAATTCAATTAAGTTCGTTGTGCGGTAAAGAAGGCCCGATAGATGTGAAGTCACCCTGCCGGAGCTATCCATGAGCGGCGTGCCGTCCTTTTGCCGGATTATGCTGAGAAACTGATAGAGCGTGTTGAAAGCATCAACGGCTATCCATCTTCCTGTTAGGTTCTTTATTTCTATCCTCTTCTTTTGAACCAAATCTCCTAAATCAACTCCCATGCGACATTACCTGTAAACTCTCTATGATAATATCCTATACTGCTGATACATAATTTATAAATACCTACAGGCTGCCCGTAAGATCCTTTAAATACGAGTTTTGAAGAGATATAAAACGGAAGTGTTCCTCATGATTGAGATCACAGAAGCCGCTGCTAATATACTCAAGCGCAGCCTTGCAGAGGGCAAGGTAATCCGGATGTTCCTAGCAGCTATAGATGCGACAGGTGCCAACTATGGCCTGGCATTAGGCAATCCTGAAAAGGATGATGTTGTTTTCGATAGCAGGGGAATCAAGATCCATATGAGCCCTCAAGATGCCGAACTTCTTCGCGAGACAATAATCGACTATGTGAGTGATGATCGTGGAACTGGTTTTGTAATCCGCGGCCCTGAAGATGTAATCGAAGGCTGTGGAGGCTGCGATCATGCAGATACCTGTGATCACGATACGGAATCTTGCGATCATAACCATGAAGGATGCAGCCACGACAGCCATGACGATTTTTAATTAAAATTTTACATATTATAAAAGTTCCTTTATGCTCATGCCGTCTTTGCCCAGCAGCGCAATATCTCTGCCACGCTCCATGCCTGTGCTATGCACCCATGTGGAGTAAACGGAGGCTCTGCATCGAATACTTCGCTTATGGAACCTATGCCAGCTTGGTCTAGTTGGGGTATGAATCCAAGCAAGAACTTCCTTGCTCCTTGTCGTTCTTCGGGATGAACCCTCAGCCAGGCATCGATGAAAGGACCTATAAGCCACGCCCAAACAGTCCCCTGATGATATGCAGCATCACGTGCCCTGAGGTCACCAAAGTATTTGGACTTATAATCAGGGCTTCCCGGTGCAAGGCTGCGCAGACCTACAGGTGTAAGTAATCGCTCTTCTACAACTTTAAGTACAGGCTCCCAATACTCCCGATCCAGAATTGGATGCTTGAGGGATATGGCCATCACCTGATTTGGCCTACACGAGGAGTCATCGCCATGCTCACCATCGACGACATCATACAGATATCCACCTTCCGAATACCAAAAGCGCTTATTAAAGGATTGTCTTGCATGTTCAGCATGCTCGGCTAGTGGCTTTGCAAAGTCCTCGCCTACCTCCTCACGAACCCAATTCTCCATTATCTTCAGGGCATTATACCATAAAGCCTCGATCTCCACAGCCTTTCCCCTCCTAGGCGTCACAACCCAGCCTCGTACCTTTGCATCCATCCAGGTGAGGGCATAGCCTTCCTCTCCTTGCCTGAGGAGGCCGTCCTTAGGATCGACCCCTATTCCGAATCTGGTGCCTCTAATGTGATAATCAATAATTTCTCTCATCCTCGGCAGGAGGATTCTAAGTGTGGCTTTATCGCCTGTAGTCTCAACGTAGCGATCTATGGCATGGAAGAACCATAGGGTTGCATCAGCTGTGTTATATACGCCCTCGCTCTCTCCCTCAGGGAAGCGGTTAGGAATTAGGCCATCTTTAATATAATGGGCAAATGTGCGCAGTATCCAGCGTGCCTGGTTATATCGGTTTGCAGTCAGTGTCAGCCCTTCAAGGCTAATCATTGTGTCTCTACCCCAATCTGTAAACCAGTGATATCCAGCTACAACTGTGCGGAGCTCATCTCCCGCGGCATTAGAACGAGCTAAATCCACTATACGTCCTATCGGGTTGACAATAAACTGATCTGCTGCCAGCACCAGCTCCCCAGCAGGCCCCTCCTGAACCTCCCTTTGGGATCTGGAGATCAGCCTTGTCTTCCTGTCTATCTCTGCGGCCATTGCCTCATCAGGCTTCAATGCCATGATTATTTTCCAGCTGTGGGTAGAGGCGACAAGAGTTGCATCCCGGCCTGAAGTAAGGTCTGTGCTGAAGTAGCCTGGGCTCCAGAGCATGCCCCTGGCATCGTATCCACGATCGGCCTCACGCCTGTAGAACATCTCTTGTAATGTGCCGCCCTCCATTGTAAATGTAGCATTCTGGCCATGTACCAGCATTCTGAGAGATCGTAATCCCGGGTTTTCGGGCTCCGAGATTTCATAGCGATCTCCAATTATGGAAAGCTCATAAGGCAGCGATGGCGGCTGGCTAACGGGTGTGTCATGAGATCGAAAATTGATAGAGGGCCTTATCTCCAGCTTAACTGGCCCCGGTCCAGAAAGCAAATGATAATTAACGTGCACAGTGTTCTGCATATGGGGCATCAATATCCTTTTCTCTATTATGTATCCGCCCACATCGTATTTCCAAATAGGCAGCCCCATTTCCAGACGGAATTCCGTCAGGCATCTAGCTGCATCTGTAGCCACGGCATGATACTCACCTTCTCCACCGCTGAATGGTATAGTGCTCCCATCAGGCAGCCTCAGATGTTCGAAGAGGTGGTTGAGCATCATCCATCTGCCGAAAGGATCGGGCAGAGCGGATATAAGCAGCCCGTGATAGCGGCGTGTGGTTGCACCTACGACGGTTCCTGAGGCATATCCTCCTAGGCCGTTTGTTACAAGCCATTCCCTCCTCAAAAGCTGCCTGGATTCCAGAGCGCAAGCCCCAGGCCATGTAATCCTACGGACTATTTCATTCATGTGAACTCTCCCAGATAGGTTGATTGTATGCGCGGGGCGCAAGAACTAAGGCAGCGTGTCCCGGGATATGCCAATTATCTCTGGTGTCAGGAACAGGCGTTCCACAGCCGCCATAACGCGGATCTGTGGTAGCAAATATGACCTTCCACAGCCTATCCTCAGGCGGAGCCAGCAATGGATCAGGTGCAGGGTCCAGATGAAGGTCTCTGCCTAAATTTACAAGCAATAAGCGGTCTTTGCTCTCATCTGAGAAAAAGCGCAATAAGAATGCCTCCTCCCCCAATACCGAGCCATCGATAGCACCCTTACACTGTGCACTGAATGTGGGATCCTCTCTTCTTAGCTTAAGGAGATCTTTATGCATAGTGTAGACTCCCTCGTGACTCTTCCGCTCAGATAGATCCAGCTTTGATCGCTCGAAGAGTTCTGGATCGCTGGGACTTTGGATCGACTCCTGCATATCTCTCGTAGCAAGGCTTAGGAACTGTTTAAGAAATCTCTTGCGTCCCATATGTGTTAGCTTGGAGATCTCGGGCTTATGATCTGCAAAGTAATAGAATGGGCTTGATGCTGCGAACTCCTCGCCCTGGAAAAGCATGGGCGTTCCCGGTGCCAGCAGCATCAGCGCCGTAATAGCCTTATATCTTCCAGGACTTGTCAGCATATGAGCGCGCAGCCCTCTGCCCGAGTTTGCAATTTGATCATGATTTTGAATAAATATTACAAAAGCTGCTGGCTCTATATCTAATGCGGGTTTGCCCCGCCTTTTCTTCTGCCATTTATAGCGCTGACCCTGATACAGATATCCCCATTTTACCGCTGATATGAACTCCTGGGGCTTGCCAAGATAATCGGTATAGTAGGCCTCGTTACGTCCTGTCATAGCTACCATGGCGCTGTGATGGAAATCATCATTCCAGAGAGCATCCATGCCGTATCCGCCCTGATTCGGAGGCCTGATAAGCCTTGAGTCCTGCGGCTCATTTTCTCCAATAACGATAGTAGCCCTACCATGTGCAGCCTCCCTCACCCGCTGCACCATCTGTGTGAAGATGTGGCGTGGGGAAGGCGATTTATCGTATATGTTCTGGGTGGCATCTATCCTCAGCCCATCCATATGGAACTCATCTATCCAATAGCCAGCATTGGCCAAGAAGAACTCCCTTACTGGCTCAGAGTTCTCTCCATAGAAGTTTATTGGCGAGCCCCAATCGGTTTTATGAAGACCAGTAAAATAATCAGGCGAGAACTGTAGCAGATAATTTCCGTCTGGCCCCAGATGGTTATAGACTACATCAAGTATAATTCCAATGCCTGCAGAATGCGCCATATCCACAAAGCTGCGGAGATCGTCCGGCTGGCCATATAGCTGCGAGGGTGCGAATAGGTCAACCCCATCGTATCCCCATCCGAACTTCCCTGGGAACTCGGCGACAGGCATCATCTCTATGGCCGTTATTCCTACTTCTGTCAGTTCTGGCAGCTCACGGCCTGCAGCCTGAAGAGTCCCCTCTTTGGTGAAGGTTCCGATATGCATCTCGTATAGGACCTGGCCTTTCAGGCTGGACCCAGGCCAGTCGCTATCTGTCCATTCAAATGTTCCAGGATCTATAACTTGCGAAGGCCCATGAGGACCCTGTGGCTGGAAGCGAGATGCTGGGTCTGGATAGAGGTTTTCATTCCCATCCAGACGATAGCGATAGAGGGTACCGTTTCCAGTTTCCTCAGCCTTGCCTGAGAAGTAGCCGTTTCCCTCTGGCATCAGCTTGATATCCATGCCTTTAGATCTGCCGTCCTCTATCACTACTGCAACCGTTCTCTTACTTGGCGCCCAGACCCTGAAATGAACGCCTCCATCAGGCTGTACCTCGGCGCCGACAGGAAGCCTTCTGCAGACTTCGGGCTGCGGCTTATCTGTTAGTGATGCATCTCTTGGCATGCGATATTATCCAATATTATAATATCAGCTATCGTAGTATTGATCATAATCACCCTTAAAAGATGATTCTCAAATCTTTTGCTTTATCTGCGCCAAATATTGGCAAAGGATTGATATTTACGTATCAAACATACTAAATATTATTGGATATTGCCACGATAAAAGAGCATAGGAACAATAGATACGGGACCCTTAAAATGCCGAATATCCCTCTGCCTCATTACTGAGAAATAATGAGATCTCACAAAGACTATCAAGAATTTTACGCAAATAGAGCGATAAAATACTATTTCTAGGGCCAGCACATTTTATCTACAAATGCCAGCAAAATCGCCATTTAGAATTGATCCCGCAATGGAAGAGTATATTCGCTCCAGATCAACAGATCTTAGAATCGCTACCACCTGTGAGGGGCCGCTTATTTTCCCGGTTAGGATAAGCCCGCCCAAGCCTACGGATATAGTAATCGCAGTTGGATCGCAAAAGCTCTACATATCGGCAGTTCAGGCTCCGCATATCAAAGTCATCGATGATAGGATGCTTCCGCGCTGCGCCCTTCAGAAAAAGAAGTGCTGATCAAAGGGAATGCTGATCAGCGGTTATCAAGCCATTGCTTCAGAGCATTCATCGATTGACCACGATGAGATATCTTGTTTTTCTCCTCAATATCCATTTCACCGAGGCTCTTCTCATTAATATAAAAGATGGGATCGTAACCAAAGCCCTTTCTACCCCGCTGCTCAAAGCCAATGTTGCCATGCA
The DNA here is from genome assembly GCA_963803145.1 of Methanotrichaceae archaeon. Classification (GTDB taxonomy): domain Archaea; phylum Halobacteriota; class Methanosarcinia; order Methanotrichales; family Methanotrichaceae; genus CAWBKV01. Next base: position 333,412 of record CAWDLW010000008.1, on the reverse strand, counting down.
CCTCTCCGCTGAACATGACTAGGTCCATGCCAGGCTCGATATAGCCCACAACTGAGCGGAAATAGGCCCTGCGATCCTCTACATCCTTCATCAGCTTCAGTATTCCCTCATTGCCGATCGTCTTCTGGACATAGGCCGAATAAACTCCCGGAAATCCCTTGAGCGCATCTACGAAGAGCCCTGCATCCTCGATCATGACAGGTCCTTTCAGCTTTGGAGCAACCTCTTTCATGCCGAAGACTACGACTTCTTCAAGTGTATCCACCTGGATTTCGGTATAGCCTAAGTTCCTCTGTGTGACCTCATCGAAGATGCCTTGTGCCTCGACGAGCTTCCCTTTATTGCTGGTGACAAAATAGATCATGCTTTCTCCTGTGAGCCCATTAGATATTGATATCTTGCGCCCAACTCAGAACAGATATATTTAAAGTATTCAATTCTGAGGAGTAGAACGATATCTTTAAATGATAATAACCCGCTTAATTATTGTGATAAGATAGCTGTTATCACCGTTAAATCGTCAAATTTGCTATCCCTTTGAGCCTTCACTATCATCGACGGCTCCTCAAATCGCTCCAATACCAGAGGTACCACTTATGAATCGGATCTGGAAGATAATCGCTACTCTGGTCATAGCTATGCTTGTTCCAGCAATAGAGGCATCACCCATGAATACAACTCTTACCTCGCATGTGAGCGGTTCTTTTCTAGTTGGAAATTTCATTTTGTCTTTTGCCGGTGCTGGGCAACCATTTGCGCTCCGGGTGACTAACTCGGCAGAACCAGAACGAGTCCTTTGGTCCAGTATCCCGGATACAGCGTTTGTTGGTGCGGCATCTGGACAGGCGGACGTACGTGAATTTGGCACGCCCGAAGGATCGTTTTCCGTGAACGACAGCATTATCACCTCCTGTACGGAACAGAGCATCGATGCCGTCGAAGCGAACGGCACGGCACTCGTTTTGCATGGTATTCTTATTGGCCCAGAGCATTCGGTCAATTATAGCTTGATCTTTAGGCCGGTTGATGCTGATCAACTGCAATTTCAACTTCAACTCGAGGGCCCTCAGGCAGCAGACATGAATCGAATTTACCTGCGATACGCGTCCGAGGCGGATGAACACTTTTTTGGTTTCGGCGAACAGCTCACCTATTTTGATCAAAAAGGTAAAATCATTCCCATTCTTGTTCAGGAACATGGCGTCGGCCGTGGCCTGCCGGTTTTTACCAGGGTAGTGGATTTGACGCAGAACGACGGAGGAGGAAATCCATACGTAACTGAGGCGCCCGCACCGCAGTACATTACAAGCAAGTTGCGCTCGCTATTTTTAGAGAATAAGGAATATAGCATCTTTGATCTGCAAAGCCCTGATCGTGTGGAGGTTACACTATTTGCGAACCAAATGACAGGACGCATTCTCCACGGTAAAATACCTCTAGACCTGATTCAAGAGTACACCGAATACGCCGGACGAATGCGTGCGCTGCCTGATTGGATTTTGCAGGGAGCGGTGATTTCCGTCCAGGGCGGCACGGATGTTGTCGAGCAAAAACTTGATACATTTGTGAAAGCTGGCGTGCCGATTGCAGCATTTTGGATCCAGGACTGGCCAGGCAAAAGAGTCACCGCTATTGGAAGCCAGCTGTGGTGGAACTGGAAACTGAATGAATCGTATTATCCCAATTGGGATGGGCTTGTGGATGCGCTCCAGAAGCAGGGCGCTCGGATTATGATCTATATCAATCCATTTCTCACAAATGCGTCGGGGCATGATGAGCTGTTTAACCAGGCGCTGCAGGCAGGTTATCTCGTCAAGAAAAAGGATGGTAAGCCATATCTCATCAAGAATACCGATTTTTATGCCGGGCTAGTTGATCTTAGCAATCCTGCGGCGCGTGAGTGGATGAAAAACATCATTAAGAATGAAATGATCACACACGCTCGGGCATCGGGCTGGATGACGGACTTCGGAGAAGCTCTGCCGTTTGATTCGTCCCTGTACGACAATGCCAGTCCAGATGTATGGCATAACCATTACCCTGAAGCTTGGGCACAGGTGAACCGTGAAGCGATCCAGGAAGCTGGGAGAGGTGACGACATCGTTTTCTTTGATCGCTCTGGCTTCACTCAGAGTCCAGGACAGGCAACGTTATTTTGGTTGGGCGATCAATTGCAAACCTGGGATGAATATGACGGTATAAAGAGTGCTGTAGTCGGTATGCTATCGGGCGGAGTATCGGGCTTCAGCTTGACTCACAGCGATACAGGGGGGTACAATGCCTTTGCCGTCAACATATCGGGAAAGGAAGTTCCGATAGTTGCTCGTTCCAAAGAGCTGTTGATGCGATGGGTTGAACTCAGCACGTTTACCAGCGTTCTTCGAACACATGAAGGATTGAATCCGGCAATAAGCGCACAGGTAGATAGTGATCCTGAAACGCTGGCTCACTTTGCGCGTATGGCAAAAATCTACCAGGCGCTTGGATTTTACCGTAAACAGCTGGTTGAAGAAGCCGCAAGCACAGGACATCCAGTGGTACGACATCCCTTCCTGGAATATCCGAATGATCCGGACACTTATGGTTTGCGATATCAGTATATGTTCGGTTCCGAGTTTATGTTTGCGCCAGTGGTCGATGAGGGTGCAACAAATGTCCAGCTTTATCTTCCTGCAGGGAGCTGGACGAATGTGTGGACTGGAGATACTCTGAACGTGTCGAAAGGAATCTGGATAGATGTTGCTGCGCCGTTGGGGAAACCAGCATTGTTCTACAAAAATGGGTCGGCTATAGGCAGGAAGTTTGTTGCTAATTTAAAGGATGAGGGCCTCTATTAAAGAAGATCTCCTTGCGTTTCAACGTAGTTGCGAATTATTTCCGATTTTTGATTATAGTCGACGATAGATGCTTGTTTTATCAGAGGCATCTTAAGCTCTTTGATGCAATGAGGAAAACATAGTTTATCTTCTACAGTTCTATGAAGAATGTTAATAGTAGTATCAAAGACCTAATGGGTGAAACCTTGGATAAAAATATGAGGTTCGGAACTCGCTGCGTCCGCGCCGGAGAGGGCAGAGATGCATATCGCGCTCATACTACACCGATTTACCAGACATCGACCTATACCTTTGAAAATGCAGAGCAAGCAGCTGCTGTATTCTCTGGAGAGATGACAGGATACAGATACATAAGATCCGCACCAAATACTCCGACACACGCTGCTTTCCTCGAAAAGATATGCTCCCTTGAGGAGGGCGCTTCCGGCCTCGCCTTCTCATCAGGCATGGCAGCTGAGACTGCACTTATTCTTTCCCAGCTCAAAAAGGGAGACCACCTAGTATCCACTAGCCCAGTCTACGGCGGGACCTATGGCCTCTTCTCATCCCTCACAAAATTCGGCATCAATACCTGTTTCGTAGATACTACGGATCTTGGGCAGGTGAAGGCAGCAATAGGAGATGATACCAGAATGGTGTTCCTTGAGTCTCCTGCAAATCCTACGATGTCAGTCAGCGATATTCGTGCGATCTGTGAGATCGCACACGATGCCGGGGCTCTATCGGCAGTCGATAACACTTTTGCAACTCCTTATTTTCAGCAGCCTCTCAAGCTGGGAGCTGATTTTTCAGTCCAGAGCTGTACAAAATATATCGGCGGACATGGCGATCTTCTCGGCGGCGTAATTGTCGGATCAAGGGATCTGGTTAACAGCATCAAACGGATCGCTGTCAATATAGGAGGAACGATGGGTCCTCATGAGGCATGGCTCTGCATCAGGGGGCTAAAAACGCTGCATCTGAGAATGGAAAGGCATGCGTACAATGCCCTCAGGGTTGCTGAGTTCCTTGAGGCTCACCCGAAAGTTGAAAGGGTGAACTACCCAGGACTAAAGAGTCATCCGCAGCATGATATTGCCAAGAAACAGATGAGCGGATTTAGCGGCATGCTCTCCTTTGAAGTTAAAGGCGGAGTTGAAGCTGGTAGAAGGCTGATGGATGGAGTAAAGCTGCTCACGCTGGCCGTGAGCCTTGGATCGACGGATACGCTGATTGAGCATCCTGCATCGATGACACATGCTGTTGTGCCAAAAGAGGAGCGGCTGAGAATGGGGGTTACCGATGGCCTGGTAAGGATATCGGTAGGCATAGAGGATGTGGAGGATATAATAGCAGATCTTGATCTGGCCCTAGATCTAGTTTGATGATCGACAGGTAAAAATGCGGCAACCTAAATTCATGGCTCAGGAGCTGTATTTCGAGAATGAGGACATTTTCGCCTAGGCTAGCGCTCAAAGCGCTCTGGCAGATGAGAGTAAGGGGAAGGCCTTTTGTTTTATCTCATGGCATTAACGCTAGTTGTAATCTCAAATGCAGCTTTTGTGAGTATTGGCGAAGTCCAGGCGAGGCGATGAGCACTCCTGAGATATTCCGTATGCTTGATGAAGCGAAAGACTTTGGAATAGGTGTGTATAACGCATGGACCGTTGAGCCTCTTTTAAGACAGGACCTGCCCCAGATATTGAGGCATGCCAAGAGCCTCGGACTCCTCACATCGCTTGTAACCAATGGAACACTTCTGCGAAAGAGAGTGCATGAGCTAAATGATCTTGATTATCTCTCTGTATCTTTAGACGGCATCGAGAGCTATAGGGATATTCGTAACGCTGATTTCAGCGAAGTACTTGACGGCATCAAAGCTGCTAAGGATGCAGGCCATGAGATCCTCATAAACTGTGTAATAAACGGCAAAAACCTGCATGAGCTAGAGGCGCTTGTCCATCTGGCCGAATCTTTGGGCATCTGGATATCCTTCGAGCCCATCAACGAGTCTAAGGGTATAGTGGCTGACGTTTGGGACGAACTTGGAATCAGAGATATCTGTGGGTACGAGAGTGCCATTGACCGATTAATAGAGCTGAAGAAAGATGGCATGCCAATAATAAATTCTACAACTTACCTGCGGATGATAAAGACCTTGGATCCAAAATTCAGATGCCACGCCAGCGATATTATACTTCATGTAGCTTCCGATGGCAGCATCGAGAACTGTAGAGTTCATAGTGAGCCTCTTGGAAATATAGCAAGCGGCGTCTCAAAGATCTGGGAGGAATCGAAAGAGGCACGTAAAAGGGAGACAATAGACTGTAAAGGTTGCCTCTTCTTTGGCTATGTTGAGAACAGTCTTCTCTATGAGTTCGTGCCCGAGGTAATGGCCCATTACGAATGGATGTAAGATCGGGAAATATCTGGTAGCTAACCCCAAACTAAAGATATCAATATCATAATATCAATTTCATCCTAACTTCTTTACCGCCGCTGATTGGCCACCAAGGGCGACACTATTGTTTGCGCCATTGAACTGAATGATGTCAGATTTATAGTTATTTGATGACTTTGAGGGGTTCATGCCGCGCGTTTTCACCCAGGAGTCGATCTTTTGAGACATCTCTGCCATTCTGACACCTTCTATATCCTGCTGTGCTGACGTCTTAGGTTGTGGGGAGACGTTCTTAGGATTATTTGCCGACTTATTTGCAGATATATTTACCTTATTATTTACATCAGTACTGGCCGAATTAATTTTAGCCGTATTATCTGCGGAAACATTGTTCGATGTTTCATTGGGTGTATCTATGTTTTTATTAGATTGGCTTTTGGATTTATCTGAAGTCTTTTCCGATGTAGTTTGTGAAATGCTATCGGAACCTGATTTATCCGTTCCAGATGTTACCGCTGACTGGATCTTATATATGCCATTGCTATCGAGTCCGCTCTTTACTTCTGGTTTACTTGTATTTGATATTTGATTAGTCTCTAATGCAGTGGGTTCATCTGGAGTAGTGGATCCAGGTTTAGGGCGTGTGTAGAATTTCTGAGCTGTGGCATAGGGATTGACCATGGATTTATTGATTGAGAAGTTATTCTTAGATTGGTTAATCCTAGATTGCACTAATGCTTTTATCTTTTCAATCTCGGAGCTGCTGGAGTTGATGTTAAAACTACCGTTGAATCCATTGTTCAAGTTGCTATCTGGGTTTCTATTGATGCCGATATTTTCCTGCCCCTTTGGACTGCCTGCTGTCGCATTGGTCTCGTGAGCCTCTTGATCGGCATCTGAGACATTCATTGTCTCGGTGCTACTTGAAAAGTTCCAAGTTTTGTTCCCGCCGGAAGTATTTATTGTCAGAGGCTTGGGTGAGCTATTCTCCCCGGCAGCTACTTCTGAAAGGTTTTCGGAGGTGTCATTTTGCTGTGGCTTCTCTTGTTCCGATAACGAAGTAGAGTTTGTGTTGGAGATCACATCTTGAGGTTGAGCTTCCTCTGTCTCAGGTTTGTTCTCTTCAATTGGGGAAGCCCCTGAATTCTGGGAATTGATAGCATCGCTTGCTGATTCTTCATTGTGCTGTAGTTCAGCTGTGCTGTTATCTGATAGGTCTTTCGGTTCCGATTCGGAGCTGCTTTCACCCATGTTTTTATTTGGCGTTACGACTTGGCCTGATACATTTATCCAGATATTCCTCTCATCGTAGGGTTTTTGGAAATTACCATCTTTATAGAGAAGTAGATCAAGCCTCTGCATATTGACAGGGCTTCCAATGGTATAGCTCAGCGGTCCCTCCCAGCTATTGTTATGATTCAGCTTAATGCTCTTTTCTGATAATATAGAATCATTGATGACAAGCCTCAATGTGTAATCTACTGTGCGATGTTCTCGGTTTATTATTCCTGCCATAATTGTGCTTCTGCTGCCGGCCTCAATAGGAGCCTGAGAAGATTCATCTAGAATATAGAATTCTGTAAACTTCTTTTCGCCATTCTCTGCTGGGGAAGCAGTGGACATGATAGTAATGGTATTGGCATTATTATTAGTATGGCTAGAATAAGCATAGGCTGAGATGATTATAACCGCTGCTAGTGAGAGGAGAATTATATATGTTCTTCGTTGCTTTTTGATACCCTGCCTGCCACCAGCCGGCAGGATATCGCTCCCAAAGCTTGGGATGAATCTCCATCCACTGGGTAGTGCGGCCCATCTTATGTAGGCTATAGTGATTAAAGCCAGGGAGATGACTGCGAGGGCAGAAGCAAAAGTTGAGGGCATGATCTCGCCCACAATGCTGAGGCAAAGGGCCGTCAAAACTGCAACTATTGCGCTCGCCACTAAGCTCAGAAGCATCCGTTCTTTAATTGCAAGATCGCTAGCACGTGGAAACAGGGCTAGAATGATTGAATATCCCGGAAGAAATATCACCAGAACGATGCCTAAAGGAGCACTGAATTCGACTATGTCGTGGGGGAGCAGAGTGAGCTCTATGGTCAACAATGAAAGCAGAGCAGCCTCTAACAGATCCCATGGCAATGAACTCTTCTGTCTCAATATCTCCCACCTCAAACGGCGATTCAGGATTAAACTACTACTGATAAAACCTTTTTCCTTTGATTGTCCGAGGCTTGGCTAGATATCGTTTCAGCACAGAACAATATAACAATTATTAATATTACAATTATTATGAACATTATCTAGATTAATGGCAAAACAATCATAGAAACCCAGTTATTTTCACAGGATTGCTTAAGTATTAGTAAGATAACAGTGTGGGATCAATTATGCCCCGAGTAGATGCCGATATCCCCCCAGAGATTTATGATAGATTGAAGATCTTCATCGCCAGAAGTAGAGGAACCCTTTATTGCCAGCAGTCGGATGTGATAGTTGAGGCGATAAAGGAGTACCTTGACCGTCATGAACGCAAAATTATAAGTCGCGAATAGATAAGAATAGGTAATAATAAATAAGCAAAGCACAGTTGTAAGATAAGCTCATTATTTATTCCGTATTTTGCTTCCAACTTTTCCTTAAAGAAAAAGACCGAATAGGTTGAATATTTATATTCACGGCCGAAATTAGTGATCATATGTTTCCAGGTTTGCCGGGTGCCGGCGGAAGGGGCATGAGCCCCAAGAAGATGAAAGGAATGCTGAAAAACATGGGCATAGACATCGATGAGCTTGATGGCGTGAAAGAAGTCATTATCCGAATGGCTGACAAGGAGATCGTCATCGAGAATGCGACAGTTGCAGTGATGGATGCCCATGGTGTCAGAAGCTATCAGATCTCCGGCGATTCAAGCGAGCGGCCGGCGGCCGGGCCGGGAGCGGAGATTGGAAAGGAGCCTGAAGTAACCATACCTGATTCGGATGTCGACCTAGTTGTGGCCCAGACAGGTGCAAGCGCAGAAACTGCAAAGGCTGCCTTAATTGAGTCAAGGGGAGATATCGCGGCAGCTATAATGAAGCTTGGCACAAAATGAGGCACTTGACTTCTAGAATAGAATGATAGCAACAACCGAAGTGGAAATGACGGTAGTTGTCAGAGGGCCAGCTTGAGCAATGTACCGCCGACGATCTATGACCCTATCTACGGCGCAATTTATCCCGATGATCTAGAATGGCTGCTCATAAAGTCGCGGCCTATGCAGCGTCTGAGGGGAATTAAGCAGCTTGGCCTTGTGGATACTGTCTATCCTGGAGCGAATCACACACGGCTTGAGCACAGCATAGGCACTATGCATATGGCAGGCCTGATAGCAAGCCGTCTTGGATTCGATGCAATTGATGTCCGCAAGGTCAGGATTGCAGGACTTTTGCATGATGTGGGGCATTCGGCTCTCTCTCATGCTGTGGAGGGCGTCTTGGGCAGAAATCCTGAGATTCAGCCCCTAGTTGAAGGCAGGCGGATTTCAAGGCATGAGGAGTTCACACATGACATAATCACTCGCCACCCATTCGGAGATAAGGCAATTTCCTTGGCCGATAAAGATCTAGAAAATGCCGATACGCTATTTAGAGAGGTTGCTGATATCGCGCTTGGCAAAAGAAGGCCGCTGGGACAAATTGTATCAGGCGATATTGATGCTGATAGGATTGATTTCCTTCTAAGAGACTCACACCACTGTGGTGTTAGCTTAGGGCTCATAGATGCAGATCAAGTCATCCAGGCACTTATGGTCCATAATGGCAAAATCGTTCTGGCAGGAGGAGATGATTACAAATCAGAGATGTCCAGAACGGCAGCTGAATCGATGCTTATTGCAAGGGCTCACCATTATAACGCCCTGATACATCATCCTCAGGTCCAATCAATCAGGGCAATGCTTTTGGCTGCCCTTGAGGCGTCCTTGGAGAAAATAGAGGTCGATGAGGCAAGATCAAGGATAATTCTTTTCTTCAGAGAGTACACTGACCCTGATCTTTTGAGATTTATATTTGAAAATGGCGACGACCAAGCGCGCGAACTCCTTAGATGCATCAAGTATGGCAATGAATATCCCCTTGCCGCAAGATTTGATCATAGGCTTCTCCCGCCAGGAATAAGGATGGCGCTCTCTACCATTTCACGTAATGAAAGGGCTAGAAAGCTTTTCGAGGATGGGCTTGGGAAAAAATATGGGGCACTGGTAGACATTTCTGTTGGCAGCGGAGTTCCGAGATCGATGAGAACCGAGGGGGATGGGTTCCTTTATGATGAGTCATCGCTGGCGTCTGGCCTTGTGAAATCCATCACAAGACAGATCTCGCTTTCATTCTTCTCAGATAAAATGCTTGAGATCTCTCTAGAAGATGTGAAAGATCAGGCATTTAAGCTCCTGGGTTTCATAAGGAAGGAAAGCTATCTGACGATAGATGGGCTGCTGATAGTTTTCTTTGTCTTGCACAGAATGCTTAGTGAAACCTTTGATGAGAGGATCCTTGTTCCTAGGATTAGGAACATCACCTGGCTATACAGGACAGTAAACTCTCTTAAGAGTGATGCACGTCTATCCGGCCTGTACGATTACTCATTCCAATCGGAGTACGGCTTTCCATATAGCGAGAGGCTCTTCGAGGATATTCAGATCCTTGTCGCTATGGGCATGATCTATCAGGATCAGAGGCATTATGAACTTGATGATAGATGGCTCCAACGCTATGAATATATGCTCACGGCCGAGGGCCTGGCTTATGCCGAAGGGGTAGTATCTTCGTATAAGGCAGAGGCAGATGTTGTGGACCGCCTCTTGAGAATGGAAAAACATACGATACCTTACGATATGGTAAGTTTGCTTCTAAAAAGGTATATGGGCGAGAGATGACAAGTCTAGAATAGTTATCGGATATTTTTTTACAACTTGTACTTTCTAGCACTGCTGCAGTCCTAGAGAAGGTGAATGCAGCCTGCGTTGAGCAGAACTTGGCGACTATTGTGGTTTCAAAGATACTGAGCCAAACAGAGAGGCCAGGATATCGGGGATAAAGCTGTAGCAAAGCCACAGACAATGGCATTGAAGTATGCCTGGATGACAACGCTGAATATTTCTACGGGCGAAGATCCTGAGGCCGACACACATGATGATGAGGTTTTAGCAACCGCCAAAGCGGAGAGATGCCCCAGTTGTGGATCTCGGGTAGATCTGGTGGAGACTGAAGAGGTCGTCGGGAAGATCGTTGGGATATATAGGTGTACTGAAAATAAGCATCAATACAGGAAACCTCTTGCAATGATACGAGAAAAGGTCGTTCAACATCAGAGTTAAAAGGCTCTCAAAATTAGCCTTTTGAGCAGGCAGTTGTATTAAAGACTCGATGCCATAAATCCGCCGCTATTTTATTGGCGGGTTTCTGCATCGCAGTCGCTCACTTCTGTTTAGCTATTGGACTTATTTCAAATCAGCGTAACAAAGAGAAATTACAGGAAAAACGACTAAAGTAGGCTGATAGGCGCGATGGATTGCGCCTATCATGAGTGCTTTAACCTTAGTGGTATGTTTTAGGTCATCACGTGCATCTTAGCTATGGGAGTTGATACTGGAAAAACATCAGCGGTAGCTGGCGTATAATTAGGGTCGAGGAAATTCAAAATATCCCACTTTGCGCCGTTGTTATTGGTCATCACATCTTTGTAATTCGTTGTGGAAGGAGTGAAGTTGCCATCGAGGAAGTTCTTCATCCCCGTTGTAATCCCAAATACAGCCAAATCAGAGTCCGATTTCGGTGCGGTGTAACTGGACATATTCGTTATACTTGCTAAAGCTGGTCCAGTGTTTCCCTGTTTCGCCAGTATTGTAGGCGTAAAAATGCTGATAGCCAATAGGGCGATTAATACAATTATAACCTGTCTCATGATTTCCGCATTGTTCTCACTTGCCCTTAAATCTTTCTGTCGCCGAGGGCTGTTTCAGGAAACGAAACTCTTGCCAATAGGGCATAATTTTAATTTGAATTTTTTATTTACGCTTTATCGCTATGCTCTGGCACTGACATGGAAATCTATTGTAAACCATGTAAGTCTTAGCCTCAAGGAAATGTGGATCAGCTCGCACTATCCAAGGCTTTTAGCTCAGAAGTAGCCGCATCAGGGTGCTCTGCAAGGTACTTTGCTATGCCAGGCTTATGGACGAGCCTGCAATCTATGCATGTCCATACCCTCTTTCCCTTTTTAGTCTTCACAAATCTGCCAAGTTCGGCATCTTTGCAGGGATATAATGGGCAGAAGCAATGGGTACAATCCTGTTCGGGAAAATGATGGCAGGGGTAGTATTCGCAGTTGCTTTTCACAGTTGCCTTCACGGGACTGTCTACCGCTTCTCTGATCAGACATGGATCATCGGTTACCAGGCCATCAGCACCCAGCCTTAGAAGCCATCCTGCCTCAGCAATAGTATTTACAGTCCAGGGATAGACCGCTACACCACGCCTATGGGCATCCTTGAAGAGCCTAGGGTTTGTTCTTTTTGGAAAGATGGCATCTGCGTTAGCCCATAAGGCAAGCTCAACAGGTTTGATGGGTAATGAAGACATTATGATTCCGGTTTTTATATTTGAGATGTCCTTGACCTCGCGAAGCGATGAATGATAAAATGATGTAACGATTGCATTGCTGCCCTTCAAAGCCTCTGCCACCAACTCTTCAATCCCCTCTTCTTTCATCTCTACGATGATGGATATGCCCAGCTTGTGAACTTCGGCTAGTGCCTCTCCGAGGGTAGGAACCTTCTGGCCTCCGGTATCTAGAGCCTTGATCTCCTCCCAGCTCAGATCTTCTACCTTGCCCTTGCCACTCGTTGTACGATCCACAGTCTCGTCATGCATCAGGACCAAGACACCATCCTTTGTTAGCCTGACATCTACCTCGACTGCATCAGCTCTGCATTTGGCTGCTGTTCTTATTCCCTCAAGGGTATTTTCAGGTGCTAATGCCTTTGCACCCCTGTGGCCTATGACAAGAGCCATCAAAGGAAAATTGTCTCCAAAAATATATCTCTTTATGCCTCAGCGCTTTCATGATGGGTTTTCTTGAGGTCAATATGCGAGCACTGGAGGGAAGGATTGAGGATAGTTGCCATAGTAGCAAGACTAATTGCTATTTAATCAATTGCTATTTAATAAGAGCCTATATATAAGAGCCTATATTATAGAGAGGCTATCCTGAACTCTAAGCGCGAAATTTCCCAGAGCTGGAAAAGGGTTATACTTTATGAGGTTCATCTATTCAATGAATGCTTGAAAATCTTGAGAAGTTCTCGAATCTTAAGAGGGATGTGGCCGAGATTAATATTGATCCCTTACAGCGAGGAGGAATCCTGACGCCACAGGCACGTGCGGCGTTGATCGAATGGGGAGACGGCTACTCTGTGTGCGATTTCTGTGCAGGAGTTATGGATGAGATAAAAAGCCCACCGATTGAGGAGTTTGTGCATTCTGCGCTTCCTGAATTCCTTGGAATCGATGTTGTCAGAGTAACTCACGGTGCACGCGAGGGCAAGTTTGCAGCTATGCACGCCTTATGCGAAAAAGGGGATTGGGTGGTCATGGATGGAAGTGCACATTACACGACTATTCTGGCTGCAGAGCGGGCAGGGCTGAAGATACAGTTCGTTCCCTCTAGCGGCGAGCCCAATTATACGATATCTGCACAAGGCTATGCAGATGCCATCGAGCAGGCATATGAGCAAAGGGGAAATGTGAGCATGGCAGTCCTGACCTATCCAGACGGCAACTATGGAAATATTGCAGATGCACGAGCCATTGCAGATGTCTGCCATGATTATGGCCTACCAATTCTTCTAAACGGAGCATACTCTATAGGCAGAATGCCAGTGAATGCGATCAGCCTTGGCGCAGATATAATCGTGGGAAGTGGCCATAAGTCAATGGCGAGCTGTGGACCTGTCGGAGTTCTGGGAGCAACGGATGAGTATGCTAAAACTATATTCAAGCTCTCTACGTCTAAGAAGAATAAATCAGTTGAGCTTTTGGGCTGTACAGTTCGAGGTGCGCCTCTGCTGACAATGATGGCCTCGTTTCCTGCTGTCGTCGAGCGGACCAAGCACTGGGATGATGAAGTTGAGAAGGCTCGGAAGTTTTCAGAGAGGATGGAGGCCATGGGAATCGAGCAGCAGGGTGATAAGCCACATAACCATGATCTTATGTTCTTTAAGGCGGAGAACCTATACGAAATCTCTAAGACAGCGAAAAAGGGAAGATACTTCCTTTACCGCGACCTAAAGGATCGGGGAATCTGCGGCATAAAGCCAGGACTGACCAAGCAATTCAAATTGAGCACATATCAGCTTACTCCGGGTCAGGTTGATCGGGTGCTAAGTGCATTTGAAGAGATAATTAGCTCATATGCTAAGACTTAACTTAGATCGGCATGGGTTCGATTTTTTGGTACCCTGACATCGAACTGATCCGAGATGGAAATGAACTATTTTACCTTTTCTTTTTCTATAACAATATTCAGCACGCTATTGGATAATCCCAATAAGTATGGGACCTAAAAAGTTCATAGTGTATACCATTGTATCAACAACATGAAAATCTTCATATTTGTGTAGTGATTATAACTTAATAGTATATGTCTCAAAAAGCTCTAATAGAATGAAGAATTGAATCAATTCGTGGGTGAGAATAAAATGAAAAAAAGCTATATCAAATTCATAATATTCTTAATATTGTTATCGGTGAATTGCGGAATGGTTGATAGCTTAACCAACTCCTCAAGTAGCCCCGTCTGCGCTGGATGGTCTTACACGATGTAACGGAACATGTACCGACACCAGCGTCGATCTACTTAACTGTGGATCGTGCGGAAATGCATGCCCTCTGGGAAAGTCATGTGTAAATGGAACCTGTTCATGCATGGCAGGTCTTACGCTATGTAATGGAACATGCGTTGATACAAGTATCGATGCGCTAAACTGCGGAGCATGCGGAAAAGCCTGCTCTCCAGATAAGTATTGTGTTAACGGAAAGTGCTCCTGTCCTGCAGGTCAAGTCTCTTGCAATGGAACGTGTGCTGATATTACGAGCGATGCATCTAATTGCGGCTCATGCGGAAAAGTATGTCCATCAGGTGCAAGCTGTGTAAATGGCGATTGCATTTATCCATTGAATCAGTCTATCTGCAACGGGACATGCACTGATATCAACACTGATTCTCAGAACTGCGGAGCATGCGGAAGCATCTGCCCTCCTGGGAATGTCTGCACAGACGGGTTCTGCAGTGCTACACGCTAGATACATGCATATACTGCGTGCATATATCATCGATTATCAAGCGTTCGGGTAGTCTGAAAAAGGCAGTTTGAAGGGCTGGATGGCCTTTTCAAAAATGGGTGCTAGGGTCTGTAGATATAGAATCTGCAGATCTATATTAGATCCCAGCTCTTCAGACTGCAAAACCTTTTTCAAGTCTTCGATTCTATTGAGGATATTGGCCAATTGTCAACTGGGAACTCGAGCAAACTAGATAAGCACTTAAGGTTATTTGAACAGGTCCTAAGTGGGATTGCACAAACCTTTTTATCCAACTAAGGTGAATAGTAAGGCTCGGAGGGAAGAATGCCGACGTTAAAGATCACTCTAGCATTGTCAATACTAATTACTGTGCTCATGGCTCCAGCTTTGGGGCAGACGACGGACGCATCTTACTGGTTTAATCAGGGCATGATACTTTATATCCAAAACAACATCTCAGGATCATTACAAGCCTATAATAATGCTCTTGCGATCAATCCACTGAACGACCAAGCCTGGAATAACAAAGGCATAGATCTTGGTTTGTTGAATAAGTATGATGATGCCCTTGATGCATTCACTAAAGCGACGACAATCAATTCATCGTATGCAGAAGCCTGGTACAACATGGGCGTGATCTTCGATATACAGGGAGATTACCCTTCAGCTATCGAGGCCTACAATGAGGCCATCGGGCTAAACCCCAATTATCAAAAGGCTAAGGAAGAAAAAGCCTCTGATGAGGATATAATTTTAGCACCATCGCTATCTTGCAATTGCCCGAATCAGTTGCCGACAATTTAGCATTCGCTTTAGCTTCTGATGTTAAGGGAGGGCTCAGCACAGCCCTATTTTTAATGAGGTTATAGCAGTTCTGCGTATCGCCCTTGATCTCTGTAAAAATTAAAATGCTTCGTTTCTAATCAATAGTTCTTCCGGCTAATTGCTTAATAAATTTGAGCTTCGTGGTACAATCTTTCGCGTCTTTGTGGTGAGCGTGCAATATCAATCTACCACAGAAGGCAAAGACACAAAGAGCATATAAAGGAACTTAGAATTAAAGCACGAAATATATATAAAAGGCTGAGAAAAGCACAATAGGAAATTATTCTCAGCCTTAAATCCGAAAAGATTCACTGTGGAAACTGAGCCTTTGACAGCACCTTATAACAAGTGCAATCGAATAACCCTTTTGTGCTAGCTCCAAAGCCCTTCTTATCGTAATAATTCATCGAATCCCAGCCGCCATAGCAGCATGACAGCCAATCGTAGTCCGAAGTGATATTTTGGAAGTCTGAGTTCATGTGGATATGCCTGGAGATATTGTATAATCCAATGTACCTCTCGTCACCCTCGTTTATCACTTTATAGGTTCCTCGCTTTGTGTCATAATCTGGGCCAGTCTGCCTGTACTTCAGATCTGTAATGCCTGTAGTTTGAGCCGTGATTCTATAATCCATTTCTTTGAGGGGCATGAATTCCGCCGAGAGGATAGAATTATCGGTGGCTATGACAGTTGCGTTCATCCCCTTAATTAGCAGGCCCACTCTGGTATCCTTTGAGAGATTTTTGTTAAATAGAAAATTACTGCCCGCAAAATCCAGGTTGTTGCCCTCAAACTCGCGATCGTTTATCTCCTTCCCGGAATACCTTAGAGCCTTACTTGATAAGAGTATCACCGGCCATTGCTCGAAGTACTGGACGGTGTAGACTGGACTTCCTGCTGCCTTGGTGACGTTGATGTAGACTGGATTGTATGCGTCCGACCGCAGGCTAGTTTCCTCCTCCGAGGCGTAAGCGCCCTGGAGGGCTGAGGTTCTGTCCCGCTGCCTGACATCGTTCATTTTGATCTCCTGGTAGCTGGAGATGTACGGGTTGAGAGTTCTGCCGTGGTAATCAACAGGTGATATTGTCCCCTTGACAAACTGGGAATAGTTGAAGAGTAAGCTCTCGCTCTGGCGGTAGATCGACCAGGAATTGGCATTCGTGCTAACTGTGCTGGACCAGAAGGCAGCGCTGGTGCTAGAGATCAGGGCCAGAAATGCTATGAGTGCGAGGATTTTCATTGATATAGCCTCCTAATTATGATCATCCGGCATGTTAGCATCTCCTCCTGTGCCGAAGTCGCAGTTGCTGTGGTCGGGGTTGATCATGTCACCATTATAGATCCCGTTGCCATCTATGGGTGCACTATTCTTCTTTATGGCTATATTTTGTACCAGATATTTGTTTAGGTTTTGGATATTGCCATTAAGGATTCCACCGCCGTTAGACTGCATAGCTTTAGATTATATTACGGCTTTATATTTTAAAATATCACTAACGTGGTAACATTTTCATCAGACCTAGCGCAGTGTTTCTCCTTATCGGTTCGGTTTTGCCTACCTCAGGTTAACCGATTACATTACCAACCAAAACATCCTTTCGGACAAATACTTAGAATATATGATGTATCCAATCGAATCTATTACAGATTCATCGCTATGGCATCTCACGATATGTCTTGATCTCTCTAATGCTTCAGCGCTTTCCTCATATCCTGAAGGCTCATCGTATTCAGCACATCCTTCTTCTCGAGCCACCCGCGTCTTGCTACATTTACGCCGTATCTCATGACGCCCAGGTGCATGGAATCATGTGCATCTGAGTCGATCGTCATCCTCACACCCATCTCCTTCGCGAGTCTTGTCCAGACATCGTTTAGGTCGAGCCTTGTTGGAAATGCATTGATCTCCATTGCGGTTCCCGTCCTTGAAGCCGCCTCAAGCACATTCTGCATATCGACCTCGTAAGGGTCCCGTTCGCCGATCTTCCGTCCTGTTGGGTGGGCGATGATGTCTACGTTCTCATTCTCAATGGCTGTTATCAGCCTGCCTGTTATTGCTCTCTCCTTCTGCTGCTGGCCCATATGAACTGAGGCTACGACAATATCGCATTTGGCGAGGATCTCATCAGGGTAATCCAGCTTGCCATCTGCCCTTATGTCCACCTCTGTTCCTACAAGTACCGTAAAACCTTTCAGCGTTTCATTTATTGCGGCAATAACATCGATCTTCTTGTCGAGCTCCTCGGGCGTGAGCCCGCCCGCAATGCCTATTGAAGGCGAGTGATCGCTGATTGAGATATACTCATATCCAAGCGCTTTAGCAGCCCTTGCCATCTCCTCAATGGTCACTCGCCCATCAGACCAATCGCTGTGTACGTGCAGATCGCCTTTTATATCCTCAAGTTCGATCAATTTCGGCAGTTGTCCGGCAAGCGCCGCTTCTATCTCGCCGGTGTCCTCCCTCAACTCCGGCTGAATGTACTGCATCCCAAGGGTCGCATAAACATCCTGTTCGCTGCTGAAGAACATATCCTGGCCATCGATTAGCCTCTTTAGCGAATACTCGCTCAGAGAATAGCCGCGATCAAGGGAAATCTGTCGGAGCTTGACATTGTGCTCCTTTGATCCTGTAAAATACTGGAGCGCTGTTCCGAAGGATTTATGCTCAACAATCCTCAGGTCAACCTGAATAGTCTCCTTGACTATTACGCTGCCCTTTGTCGGTCCTTTTCCAAGCACCTCCTCGACCATGGGCATGCGTACAAAAGCAGATATTATCTGCTCAGGCCTTGCGGCGGTTGCAAGTATATCTATATCGCCTACTGTTTCCTTGCAACGGCGGTAGCTTCCTGCGGCTGTTATGTGCTCGAGCCCTTCCATGCCTTTGAGGTATGCCAATATCTCATCAACGATAGGCTCAACGGCGCTCAAAAGGAGTCGTGTGCTTCTCTTCCTGTACCTTTCTACGCCCTTGAGTATATTTTTCTCGCTTGTAGGCCCCATCCTGGGCAGGCGGCGTATACGGTGCTCTCTGGCCGCTTTCTCGAGTTCGTCGAGGTTTGTGATACCCAGCTTTTCGTGAAGCATGAAGATAGTCTTTGGACCGAGGCCGGGCACATTGAGAAGCTCTGCAAGACCCGGTGGCGTATCCTTAAGAAGATCCTGGTGCGCCTGAATCTTGCCCGTTCTGAGGTACTCCTCAATCTTCTGGGCGATGGCTTTGCCGACACCCGGGATTGAATCCAGACGGCCATCTCTACAGACCTGCTCTATATCCTCCTTCAGAGACTCGACTGCTCTGGCGGCCTTTCCATAAGCAATGATCTTGAAGCGGTTGTCTGCATGAAGCTCCAAGAGTTCAGCCATCTGATAAAGGACGTTTGCAACCTCGCGGTTTCTCACAGCAATTTCACAAAAAGAAGGATATCAGTAATAGTATAAGTACATCGCCGAAAATGTCAGTATTTCCCTGGTCTTTAAGACAGATCTTCTGGTTTTATAGATTTTAAATCCTCTTCAGATTAGCTTCTCGATGTGCTTCATCTCCGAGACCTCGGTAAGACCAGATATGGACTCGTGCTCAACCTCAAGACCCAGCTCACGGGCAGCAGCCACAAGATTTGTGCCGCCTACAAGAGCAATCCCCAGATGATCTCTCTCAACTGAGACTCCCAGAACATCCATATTAGGCTCGCCAAGCTCCAGTATCCCTGCAAACTCAGCATCTTCCAGGTGATCGAGCACTTCCTCGATTCGATCCCTGGCAAGCATTGGGGCCTCCTGTAGGTTGCCTAAAATCCTTCCATTCCCATGCTTTATCATGCCTGTAATATCAGTTATTCCTTGTGCTGTAAGAATATCGATAGGATCTATGGTTGTGGCCCAATACATCAGCATATCTGTGAATCTGGTAGGTTCGCGTTCCCTTACCTCAATTATTCCGCCACCCTTTGGCCTGATGGGTATGCCATACTTTAGAAGCACTCCTGATATCGTAAGGCTGCATGCAGTTTTGATCTTTACGCGATCGCCATCTTCTTCGAGCTTGATCATGGGGCAGACTGTGAGACCGCTCTGAATGACATCATGGAATACATCTAGGGTTTCCTTCAGCTTATCCTTCCTTACAAAGGATGTGTTTGTGATGATCTTGCCTTTCTTCTTTAATGGGTCAAGGCTAACCTGCTGCATCAGATTCTCAATCCTGGCCAGGGCGAATATAAGAGGTTGTGATGATTTCACAGACTTTAATCTCCATAGGGATTTATAGATCTTTCATTTCCTAATTGGATTTTCAGTGCACCTACTTTAAAACAATCTTAGAAGCAATCTTATATCACCTCCCTCATACTGTTAGTAATGCTGCGCCAGAGGTTCGTACTGGATACAACCGCCCTTACGGATTCCATGGCCTGGGAGAGCGAGGGCTGTACAAATATCTGCGAAGGGATGAATGCCATACTGGATAGAATAGCACAGGGCAGACTTCACCTGGGGATAAGCTGCTATGTTCCTTATCCTTCGGTTTATAATGAGATAAAGGACTTTGCCAGGCATAATAACTGCAATGCGAGCGTGTTGAGCAAGGTGGATACTTGGCTTGTCAAGAAGACGCCTGATAGGTATAAGGTCAAGGTGCCTTCAAAGATATTTTACGATTATGTAGATTATATGCGCAGCAGGATCAATAAAGGAATGAACATATCTGAGGAGGCGATATGGGAGTCGGTATCAAGGTGCATTACCTTGAGTGAGACAGGAAACCTCAAGGATATGAGGGATGAGATCGAGCGTGAGGTCGTCGGAGGCATAATCCGCAAGTTCAGAGAGAAGTATCGTGCAGCTCTCCGCTATGGAATCCTTGACAGCGCGCCGGATATAGATGTGCTGTTGCTTGCCAAAGATCTCGACGCTGCTGTGATATCGCAGGACCTCGGTATACAGAGATGGGCAGAGCAACTTGGTTTAAGATTCATGGAGTCTCGATCGTTCCCAATAATGATCAAAGAATATATGGAGTCTATGGACCTGGGCATCAGATCTGAAGAAGAGGAAGAAAGGATGATATAAGATATTAGGAATG
This sequence comes from Methanotrichaceae archaeon, assembly GCA_963803145.1. Classification (GTDB taxonomy): domain Archaea; phylum Halobacteriota; class Methanosarcinia; order Methanotrichales; family Methanotrichaceae; genus CAWBKV01. The sequence continues at coordinate 312,945 of CAWDLW010000008.1, read as the reverse complement.
CGTTTTATATCGCTATTACCGCTATTATTGAAACTTAAGAAAATATTTATACGATAATAATATTTAATATGCTTTTCTTTGTGAGGATTCCTATAAACCTACCCCCTGCTTTAGCATCGAAAGTGTTAAATACAGCAAATAGTATTTATTGTTATGGATTCTTTTACTACTTGGGTATTGAAAGGTCTAAATGCAAAGCAAGAGGAGTCTAAATTAGCTCAAGTATCTGGATTGATCAATTGGGTTCCCTTTCGTCCTCTTCTGGAAGGGATGTATACTAATAAGACCGAGAAGGGCGGAAGGCCCAACTGTGATGTTATTCTAATGTTCAGGATCCTGATTCTCCAGCAGTGGTATGGCCTGAGCGATCTGGCTGTTGAACGGCAAATGGCTGATCGCATATCATTTATGGCATTTCTTGGTTTTCCTGATCAGTTCCCTGATTCCAGAACTATATGGTCATTCAAAGAACGAATGGCGGAGACAGGAACAGATAGGCTTGTTTGGGCTGAACTTCAAAGACAGTTGGATGCAAAAGGATTGAAGATCAGACGCGGAATTGTTCAGGATGCTACCTTTATAGAAGCAGATCCAGGATCATCGGAGTCAAAGAAACCACGTGGCGATGAGGCTAAGACACGTCGCAGCAAGGATGGCACATGGGCTAAGAAAGGCAATGAAACTCACTTCGGATATAAGTTACATCAAATAACTGATATCGATTACAGCCTAATACGTGATATAGAGACCTCGACTGCATCACTGCATGACAGTCAGGTTGATCTCTCTATCCCTGGCGTGCCAGTTTTCAGAGATAGAGGATATTTCGGTGTGAAGGCCAAAGGTATTGATTTTACAATGAAGCGCAGGACTACTGATAAACCTCTTTCTGATCTTGATAAAGAACGCAATCAGTTGATCAGTATCCTCAGATCGCCTGGCGAAAGGCCCCATGCTGTAATCAAGAGGGTTTTCGAGGCTGGAAGAGTGCTTGTTACATCAGTCAGAAGAGTGCATGTGAAAATGATAGTTACCGCTTTCGCTTTTAACTTGTATCAGCTTTGTACTCTTAAAAAGGCAAATGTCATTTAGGGATAGCGGATGCTATCGAGAATTAACTGAAAAAAAACAGGTTAGACCAAGAATAGCGAACATCGTAAGGCAAATCTAGAGTCGATTTAAAAAAACCGCCCTTAGGATACAAGTAAATAGGAATCCTCCAGAACGTTCAATTATATAATTCTTATAATTTAATGTCTCCCTTCTCTCTCAAGTAATTCCCAGGCCCTGTGGTTGCATATGCTGTTGTAAGAATAATCTCAAGGGCATCTTGTATGTTCTCTCTTGCGTCAAATTTGTCGGCAAGGAGTTTCAATCCATTGCATATTACCTCGAAGGAATCCTCATTGAGCGGTACATTTTTATCTCCAGTTTTTAGCCTATTCAGCCTATCCATAAGTATATTGTATGCACCTTGGAGAACAAAGTCGGCTAAGAGTATATCCTTCGAGAAAGAGGATCTAAAGGTTCTACTAGTTACCCCGTATGCAGCTGAAAAATAGTATATCTTTTTCTCTAATGAACTCTCACGCCTCATCAAATTCTCTACACGTCTCAGCTCCTGCACCATTTCTCTTCTAAAAAAATTTTCATGCTGCATTTATTCCCCCCATAGCGATTATGTCATTTGGGAAATCTTGAACCTCTTTTATGAATATGCCATCTACTGGCTCAGATTGCCTCTTAGAAATACTTGGGACCCAGCTTGCTACCTCTTCAGAGAGTGTAATTGGTTTGGGCGAACATACTGGAGCATGTTGCATCAAATAATCCCCAACTTCGTATAGATTTTCCTCTCCGAGTATATGCTCTACTAATCGATTATTTAGATTTTCGAATACATCTATGAAGCCAGAATTTTCGTTTAGTGCGTAATACTTCGTCTTGCCGTATACACTGGTAACGTCCATTAGGCCCCAGTTAACGAATTTTTTTACTATGCGATCCGCTGTTGGTCTTGAGATGTTTACCTCTCTCGCCAACTCTGTAAGATTAAATTCCATACCTCTCAAAGGCAAAAGATATTCGATTATTTTAAGCTCACAGCTATTTCCCAATAGGCCCTCGAATGGCATAGCCACCAGTCTCACCAAGGTAATCCTTATCATTCTAATATATAGTTATTTTGCTAATGGTGTAAAATCAATTTTACAACCGCCTTATCCGACCTTGTGTAACTGAGTAGCCGTGTTGACCGAGAGCAAAGAATGCTCTTGGTTTGTCGGATATGTAGTATTTGGGTGGACTCTTACCTATCGGAGCCAGATATCCCTCATTTACAAGCCTCTTGAGAACATGCTCAATAGCTTGTTCAGATCAGCAGATTAAGACGTATCGTTCAGAAATTAAAAATGCTGAGAAAACTAAATAAGTATACTTGTGGATAAGGCAATTGAAGAAGAAATAATAACCCTTGATATCGATAAGATCGACTTCGATGACAAGGAGGCAACTAAAGAGCTATTCCGAAAGTTGCTCAACTTTATAGAATATCAAGCTCAAGTGATACGGCGGCAAAATGAGATAATCCAACAACAAGGTGATGAAATAGCAAGATTAAAAGGTTTGAAGGGCAAACCGAAGATCGCGCCAAACATCCCTAATCTGGAACCAAAACAAGCATCAGCAGAGAAGTCTAAGAAATGGTCAAAGGGATCGAAGAATCCCAAGATAAAGATCAATCGAGTAGTTTGGTTAGATATCGAGTCCGATATCTTGCCGCCGGATGCTGTATACCGTGGGTATGAACCTGTAATAATCCAAAATATCAAGCTACAGACTGATAATATCGAATATCGGCGAGGACACTATTATTCCAAGTCACTGGACAAGCATTATTATGCTGAGCTTCCAAAGGAAATTCAGAACACCCAATTTGGCAGCGACCTAAAGGCGCTCATTGCTACATTTTATTATGCAGGCAGAGTGACTGAAAACAAGATCCATAGTATCTTAACTGATTTTGGTATCTTCATCTCAGAAGGCGAAATCTCAAATATACTGACTAAAGAGAAGAGCGGAGTCTTCTCAGCTGAGAAATCAGCAATATTTGAAACCGGTATGAGGTGCGCCAAGTATTTCCAAACCGATAGTACTGGCGCAAGGCATTCAGCCAAGAATGGCGATATGCATTATATCGGCAATGAAGAATTTTCTACTTATTTTATCGAGAAAAACAGGAAGCGAAAAACAATTAGAGACCTGCTCGGATTATTGGATGGAGTCTTGACGCCTACTCCGATGGTAACCGATAGTGCTCATCAATATGACGGCATAGCTTGCCATCATGGTCACTGCTGGTTACACGAGATACAGCATTACATTAAGTTGAAACCTTATTTGGACCTTCACCGATCAATTCTGGAAAAATTCATTGCCAGTCTTTGGAAGTTCTACGATTTATTGAAGAAATTCAAATCCCAACCAAAGATTGATCTCAGAAGGTTAATTGAACGAAGGTTTGAATCCCTGTTTACAACGACTACAGGATACTTCGAACTGGACAAGCGGATAGCATCGACCCATAGCGATCGAGATAAGTTGCTCCTTATGCTCGATTTTCCGGAGATCCCTCTTCACAACAATGGATCTGAAATAGCTGTTCGCGAGGGTGTGCTAAAAAGAAAGATCAGCTATGGCACTAGATCTGAGTTAGGCAAAGCAGCCTGGGGGAATTTGCTTTCTATGCTTGATACTTGCAGAAAGCAAAAGGTTAGATTCTATTTGTATGTCAAGGATATTTATTCTAATAGCTTTTCTATGCCAAGATTAGCCGATATGATCCCAAAGGTCGGCTAATTTTACCTGCTATTGAGCATGTTCCCTCTTGAGAGCATCCTTTACATCTTTGGCGAATTTTTTCTTAAAAAGCTTATTCAATTTATCCGAATGATATCCTGCATCGGGTCTCAGATTTCGTTTAGAATATAGCAGATTGAGGATAAATAGTTCTTCTTCCCCTAAGTTGCAGGTCATTCAGCTCCCATTAATAGTCAACTAATATTACCTTATCGGATTAAGCTTAACCTTAATATTTATCAGATATTATACATCCATCCGTTACTTTTCAGCTTTTCTTTGCGGATTTCATAATCTGGCATAATTAAGCGAAGCAGTTGCCAGTATTCTGTAGAGTGATCGTTATACTTTAAATGGCAAAGCTCATGTGCAATAACGTACTCTACTTGGCTAACTGGCGCCATAATGATGCGTATATTTATGTTCAGCTTATTACCCCTCGAACAGCTTCCCCATCTTTTGGCTTGATATTTTACTTTGAAACTTGGTGCTTCAACATACAACCTTTTAGCATAATTAAAGACTATCTCGCCAATCCTTCTTTCAGCATGCTCATTATACCATTGTAGAAGAGCTTTCTTGACTAAGCTAGATCTCTCGAGATCAGACGTGTTTACAGGTATTGCTACTTCAAAAAATTTTCCTTTTAATTTTGCAGTGGGGCCACTATCATAGTGCCGGATTTTCAGCCGATATTGTCGCCCAAGATAAAGGAAGGTCTCTCCATTAACATATTCCTTTTCCAGCGTAGGATGTTCGAGCTGATTAAACCAATCAATTTTCCGTATCACCCAGGGGGCTTTCTTCTGCATCAACCCATAAGTTTCATCTGGCGTTAGATTCTTTGGAACTGTGATGACAACTCTCTTATTCGGATAGACAGCAATAGCCGCACGCTTTCGTCTTTCACTGTAGACCACTTCATAGGGAATGGTTGTCATGCCGAATTGGATGCTGCCACTGCTCATCTTAGAACCTCCTGGCAGCCAAATCCATTATTCGTGCAGTCATATCCTGGATATTATCTGCAGGATAGGTTGCAGCTCTAAGAATTCTTTTTATCTGGCGTCTAAGTTCTCTCTTAGTATCCTCTTTCTGCTGCCAGTCTACCACGGTGAATTCCTTCAGACAGAGATAGATCTCTTTTGCAACAGACTTTGTTTCATCTCCATCTTCAGATCTTTCGGCTATCAACTCATAAAACGGAGCAACATCAGTATCAACACCCAGTTTTGCGGCACGTATTTCAGGCGCTCTTATTTCTTCGAGTATATCCCTCAGGAGCTTTAGCTGTTCTGCGCTGTTGATTCTATTTTCCCTATAATCAATGATCAAACGCTGTAAACGTTCCCTCAGGGACTCATAGAAAACCGGATTTTCATCGATTTTCACGGATATCTCATGTTTTATGGCATGTTCAATCTCGCTTGCCTTTGCTTCTGTAGTAGATAGCTTCTCAACCTCTTCATCGAATTTCTTAGAGAAAACTGAAGTAGGCTCGATTAGTTGAGTTATCCCTTCTACCTTGATAGTCTCATCAATCAGCTTCTTTACCTTCTCACTGCATCCATCAAGGCTTAATTGGTCATCGCGATACCTGTTTCTGGCTCTTATTCTGATCTCCCCAAGCCATTTCAGATCTTTTCTGTAATCTAAGGCTCTGGGATCAGGCAGCAGCATATCCATATAACGTGAAAACAATCGGAACCTTTGGTCAAAAGCGACTCTGAGGTCCTCAGGCTCAAGATATTGAACGCATGCTTCTTTGAAAGATTCCTCATCCCTTTGGGGCAAGACTCCTCTGAAGAAATTCATAGCTGCATGATGGGCAGCCTGAAGCCGTGGAAGAATTTCTTTCTTGTAATCAAGGGTAACGATATCGACAATTCCATCCTGGCTGTACATCTTTAGAGCTGTCTGCAGCTCATCGGCTACCCCCCAATAATCTACGACGAGCCCATAATCTTTTTTGTGATATTTGCGATTAACTCGGCCCATAGCCTGGAGCAAATTATGCTCCTTGAGCGGCTTGTGAAGGTACATCACCTGCTCTACAGGAGCATCGAAACCTGCGAGGAGCTTATCGCATACAATCAGTATTTTCGGATCGTTTTCTTCCTTGAATCGCCTTATGGTCTCCTTTTCATCCAATCTGGATCGCCGGAAAGGACGGTACCTCGACTCATCAGCAGGGATTACTGAAATTAGCACTTCGCTGGAGGGAGCATTTAGCTCATCTAAGACCTCTTTATATCTAAGGGCGGCTTCGCGGTTGACAGCAACAATCTGGGCTTTGAATCCGTTAGGCAGTATGTAGCTCTCATAGTGATTGATAATATCAAGGGCAATCTCTTTGATCAGAGTCTTGGATCCAGCTATTGCTTCCATGTTTGCATATTTTTTCTTTATGCGATCCAAATCTTCCTCGCTATAATCGGGAAATAGGCGCTTAAGCAGGGTATCTATGGAATTGCTACTGACCTGAAGCTCAGGCATGCGCCCTTCGTAGAAGATAGGCACCGTGATTTCATCTCCTACAGATTGGATGTGATCATACCTATCTATGTATGAGCCAAAGGTCCTGAAAGTATCACGTTCTTTCTTGAAGAGCGGCGTACCTGTGAATCCAAGGAAACATGCATTAGGAAGCGCTCTTCTCATATTCGCTGCCAAAGATCTGTATTGGCTTCGGTGGGCCTCGTCTACCAGAACAAAGATGTTGGAGTTCTCGCTAAGTGTGGGGTATACTTCTGCAGCATCCTGGAACTTTTGCACTGTGGTAGTAATAGTTTGGCCGACTGGATTGCTCAGCAGCGCCTGTAGCTTCTTTGAAGTTTTTGCCTTAACTGGATTGGGAAATCCGCAACGTTCGAAGGTGCTTCGAATCTGCTCATCCAGGTCCCGCCGATCTGTTACAATGACCATCGTAGGATTTTCCAAGGATTGTATGCGTCGTAGCTTGACTGCAGTCCAGAGCATGGAAAGGCTTTTGCCGCTTCCCTGCCAGTGCCATATGATACCGCCCGTCTTTCTTTCATCGATCCTCTTTAGAGTCTTGTTGACCGCTCGGAACTGAGGATATTTAGCCAGCTTCTTGACTACTTCACCCTTTTCCCTCTCGAATACCACGAAGTTGCGAATGAGATCCAGCAGGTTTTCTTTAGAGCATACGCCGAAGAGAAATATCTCCTGGTCCTTGATCTTATCCGGATCAACGATGTAATTCAGCCTCTTTGCCACGTCCATCTTGGTCAATGGATAGGGATCTTTCCACTCCGACCAATGGCGCACAGGGGTAAAATTGGTGGCATATTTCACCCTATCCCTGAATGTGGAGACAACAATTTGTGCTGTATTGAAAAGCTGAGGGCACCCCAGATTCTTGAAGCGATCCTCCATCTCCTGATATCTGAAAAGCCGCTCTATTCCCAACTTCATGGGGTCACGGCTATTGTAAGGGCTCTTGCATTCTATGACTACTATGGGCATGCCGTTGACGAAAAGCACTATGTCCGGGAAGCAATCATCGTAATGCTTCACCTGAAAATGGCGGACTACGTGGAACTGATTATTATTGATGTTATCATAATCGATGAGGAAAACATCTCTGTTCTTCAGCCCCAGACCGTCTTTGAGATCTTGCTTAACTGTTGTTCCACGCTCGAGCATGGAGTGGATCATTTCGTTCGCCTCCAGTACGGAGGTTGCCTGAGGGCTGAGGATGCTACGGAGCACACGCTGGGCGTTTTCCTTAGAGATCCAGGGATTGATTCTTTTTACTGCCTCCAAAAAAGTAGGGATAAGAATGGGCTGCTTCAAAGAATCTCTCATCTCATTAGCCTTATTAGAATCGATCTCCGTCCAGCCCAAATGCTGAGTAAGAACCTCAACCGCTGGGTCCTCAACCTCAAGGATCTCCTTCTGGTCAGGCATGGCCGTTCACCTTAACCCGGACTTTACCTGTGAGGAGGTCCTGCATGAGGCCACGCTTAAGTTCTTTAAGGCACTGGAGGTGTTTCTTTTCAGTTGCTAGCGCTAGCTTTTCATTTAAAGAAGAAATAATTCCTATGATCCTATCCTGCTCCGCAACAGGCGGATAAGGCACTAAAATCTTTTTAACATCAGAGACATTGAGATGCTTGGCCGTTAATCCAGCAGATTTAAATAATATTTGTTGTTGCACATTTTTTGAGTAAAGTGCCTCGAGCAGAAAATAGCTTCGTATTAATGGTTTATTTGGCCTAAATAGCATCATCCTCTGTCCAAGACAACATTTTAGATTGGGTGGGACTAAACAAGCTTCCCCGATGGGAGCTTCTCTTGTAAACAAAATGTCATCTGCTTGGGGGATTTCTCTCTCTATTCTATTATTATACTCACTTTCAGATGTAAACGAGGGCTCGCTTAAGCTCAACGTCCCCCTTCTTACATTAGGAGTCCTGATAACTAGAACACCTTTATCTGTAAATCTTGGAGTGCTATGCGGGCAATCGATTATCGAAGAGCATAAATCTTTTAATTCTATAGTACCCCAAATTTTAGGGAGCCATCCGATCGAAGTGTTCTTGAATTCTTTATGCTCAATGCCTTTACTAAACAATTCCTGCGCTAGGTATGTCCTAACTTGTTCCATCCGCGAGGCAATAGCATTGGTTTTTTCGATAGTCTCATCTACCGCTGAAAGGATTGCTATGATCTTATATCGCTCAGATGGTCCAGGAAGCGGAATTATAGTTAATCTCCTAGCTTTTTGCACTAAGAAATCGCTCCACCCAGGACTTTGAATATCCATCCTTTTTGGAATAAAATATTTCTAAAGCGCAATCTTGGCTAGCTATAATAGCTTCATCGAAATCAGTGTATTTGGCGATCTCTCTTTTGAAATCCTTCCAACCGAATTCTATAGGATTCAAATCTGGTGAATAGGGGATATTATAAATTAAGTGAATATCGATTTCCTCAGCTAGTTTTCTAAATTTCTTGGCCAAATGAATTCTAGCATTATCTAAAAGTATACAAATTGGCCTCATAATATTATTATTTCTTATATTTTGAGCAAATGCCATCAACGCTTCCTTCTTAGAGGAGTTGGAAACCATAACCTCATCATTGCCATTTAATGCTATAAATCCAAAAATAGTTCTTGATCTAACCTTTCCAGGTTTATAATTTATTAAATGAGTGTTTAAGACTCTACGTGTATTAGGGCGCTGTTGTAAAGAGCTTTCATCAAGAAATCCTATAACAGGATCAGTAACAGTGGTCAGCACTGATTTTATCCTTTTTTAAAAAACTTTCTGCATCTGCAGGCCTCTTTTCATTTCTGATGTATGGTTTCCCATACTTAACTTTTTTCACTACTCTTAAAATTCGCCAGCCATATTTATATGAAAAATCTATACCTCTTGTATCCCTTACATATTTTAATACGTCTTTTATCGTCATTCCTTTGTCTTCAATTTCTTTAATAACTCTATCCCATTCATCAAGAGACATCTTTGGCTTTTTGCCATTTCTATTCTTTGGTGTCAATCCATTATAGCCTTGATTATTCCATCTGCTTAACCAATATTTTATTGTCCTCTCGCCCCTTTTTAAAATATCAGCTACCTCATATACGTTTTTCCCTTCATATAAATGTATTATTGCCAATAACCGTTCCTTAATCCTTAGATCAGTCTCTTTTTTATATAATTTATCAAGGTCTATCTTTGATATATGCCTAATTATTATAGGTTTTCTACCCATGCCTATGTATTTTCACGCATTAATTATTAAATGTATCTATAGGGCAATAAGCTCAATGATTAACTATAATATATTCCTTATTTGATCTAAATTTACTCTAGGTCTAGTCGAGCCAATTGTGCCATTATTCACCTGTCTTTGAGTGGTCGTATAATTTAGTACATTCATGATGAATTTTTTATCAATACTCTTATTATCAATTCTTATCCTTACCACATCGGCTACAACGATACCTTTTCCCAAGTAATCGGGTACAATACAAGTCTTTCCGATCGGATCACCTAATTTAGCAAGAACAAGGTCCCCGCCTTTGAAAGAATGATAGCTAAGCTCTTTAGCCTTGTTATGAGATATGAATTTGATATCCTTATTTATAAATAATCCATAGTCAATATTTTGAAGCCTGATTATTGGGACGCCTTCCTCTATATAGTCAGACACCTTTAGATTTGAACCAAATGGCCCTGCGACGATAAGATCTTTCTTCTTTCCTACTGCATCTATTAACCTAGTTACGTTCCAATCATCAGGCAGAGTTCCGATTGGAGTTTCTTTATAGCCTTTTGGGATATCTGACAAATTTGTGTTCATATTGCCCTTCAAGTCTCGTACCCCAACTCTCTCAGATACCCGTTCATCTTAGCCTCGATCTCCCTGCGCTTGGCCTCCAACTCTCTCAGCTCCCGAAGTGTGGCAGCCACATCAATGGGCTTCTCCTCAGGCGCAGTATCCACATAGCGTGAGATGTTCAGGTTGTAGTCGTTCTCCTCGATCTCTGAGATTGGCACAACCCGACAGTACTTGGTAATATCCTTGAAACTCTTGTAAGCCCAAACGACTTTCTCAATATCCTCAAGCCTGAGGGTATTCTGGTTCTTGCCCTCATGAAATTCCCTGGAGGCATCGATAAAGAGAATCGAATCCTGCCTTTCAGGCGGTTTGTTCTTGTTCACTACTATTATGGCTGCAGGAATACCCGTGCCGTAGAAAAGCTTCGAAGGCAGACCTACGATGGCCTCGATGAGGTCTTCCCTCAGAATGCTCTCTCTGATCTTGCCCTCCGAGCCACCCCTGAATAGCACCCCGTGAGGAACAACCACTCCCATCCGACCTTCCTGGTTGAGAGTGGAGATCATGTGCTCCACGAAGGCAAAGTCGCCCTTTGTCTTTGGCGGGATTCCATAGCGGAACCTCCCAAAGCCGTCATCCTGCGCCTCTTCATAGCCCCAGTTCTTCAGCGAAAATGGCGGGTTGGCGATCACCCTATCGAAAAGCATAAGCTGGCCATCTAGAAGGAACTTGGGATCACGAATAACATCTCCCTTCCTGATATCTGCATCCGGGATGCCGTGCAACAACATATTCATCTTGCAGATGCCCCATGTTCCGATGTTCTTCTCCTGACCGTAGAGAGAGAGGTTCTTGGGGTTTCCTTCATGGCGCTCCACGTACTTTGCGCTCTCGATGAGCATGCCGCCTGAACCGCAGGCTGGATCGCAGATACGCATGCCCTCTTGTGGCTCTAGCAATGCAACTATCAGCTGAACGACATTTCTCGGTGTGTAGAACTCGCCACCTTTCTTGCCCGCATCATCTGCGAACTGTTCGATCAAGTACTCATAAACTCTGCCTAGCATATCCGGCTCAGCTAGATTGCTGTTCTTCATGGGAATGCTCGAAAAATGCTGGATAAGCTTGATCAGGGTTGTATCTCTCTGCTTTGTATCTCCCAGCCTATCGGAATTGAAATCAATGGATTCCAGCACTCCCTCCATAATGCGGTTTTGGTCCTCAAGAGCTGAACATGCCTTATTAAGCTCGTCCCCTATATTGAGCGCCAGCTTCCTGATATTTTCCCAGCGAGCTCTCTCTGGAACATAGAACTGATGTTCGTCAGGATCATTCCATGCGAGATCTTTGTCTCCGGTCTCGGCTTGGATCTTCTCGGCCTCCTCCTCGAATACATCAGAGAGCCTTTTCAAAAAAAGCATCCCAAAAATATAATTTTTATAATCCGCTGAATCGATAGATCCGCGAAGGATATCTGCAGCACCCCAAACCTTTGATTTCATTTCCTCAATAGTAATTTTCGCCATAACGTCCCCTCAAATTTGCGTAATAAGAGTATTATTAAGCTTATTTCGCAGTTCGATCTCCTTTCTAAGAAGGCTGTTATACTCCTTAGCCAAAAAGAGGTATTCTGACAACAATTTCTGCTCATGCAAAGGAGGTATTGGCACTTGAATTTCTAGAAAAGAATTTGCATTTAAACCCTGAATTGAGGACCCACTTGCGAGAGCCTGCAAGTCTCGCTGGCCTCGGGTACTGTTGAGATAGGCTGCCACAATCTCTGGCTGGATATTATTTGATAGCTTGATAGCGATAAGATTAGCGCTTATAACAAAATCAGCAACAGATTCATCTGCTATAGCTGCTTTGAAGTTGTACCCTTTGGTAGTAACAATGAGATCTCCTGCCTCAATGCGGGATTTTTCTAAAAGAGGTGTCTTTTTCACTGAGACCCTTTCAATAGAATCAGGATTGATTTTTCCATTTTCGATATCCTTGTTATTGATTATCTTCACTGTTTCATCATCGCCCTTCAGGTAGTAGGAAGATAAGCCCATTTTTAAGATTACAACTATATCTGCAAGCTTTTTCCTTTCTAATTGACTCTTCAATATTGACTACCTCTCTAGACAATAACATTTTATTGTATAAATAGTTACCTCTCCCTAACCGATTGGATATCGATTCATAAAAGGGATTACCAATTAAAAACCAAGAAATAATCAAAAACAGCAGATGGAGTCTAAATTGAAAAATGGACGATTTTAGTTCTGTTTTCGCCTTACCTTCAGCACTAATTCTTTTTTATCTACTACTACCACCTTTTCCCTGGAATTTATCGGCTCGTCAGACTCAGCCCGCCAGTACTCGCCATGAAACAGAACATAGCCTCTGGGCGCAATCTTCTCTATCGCCACTGCCTCCTCGCCAACAAATTGATTAGTGACTGGCGGAGCAAACCTGATTCGTGCAACCTTATAAACTACAAATGCCAGGAATGCTCCCAAAATAAGTGATGGCACAATGAAAGCAGTAGCCAGAGAGCGCTGATACTGGCCTGGTAAATACCACTCGGGAAAGCTTGTCGGCACCAGCAAAATACTTCCGACGATTATGCAGATCAGGCCAGCTGCTGCCAGGATCCCAAATGCATGGCTGTGGATCTCAAACAGGATCAGCCCTGCCCCAAGAGCGATTAGGACTAAAGCTGCAAAGTTCACATCGAATCCCAGACCGATTAGACCGAGCGTGAGTGAGATCGCTCCGAAGGCCTCTGCCCCCCAGCCTGGGCTGGAGAGCCCAAATATAAGAGCATATAGCCCAATCAATAGCAATATCCCTGCCAGCATCGGATCTGAAAGGATCATCAGTAGAGATAGACCGAGGGGTGGCTCAAAGTATTGAACCTGTGAACCAGCAGTACTGAGGGTAGTATTCTTTATTTTGAGGCCGTTCACCTGTCGCAGCAAATCCTGAGGGTCGGAGCTGACATACTCGACAACTCCGTATTTTTTTGCGTCATCGGCGTTTAAGTTCAGGTTTTTAAGAACAAACGCACCCGCTGCAGTTGTGTTCCGGCCGTGTACCCTCGCCTTCTCTTCTATCAGGGCAACTATAGCATTAATGGTCTTTGTATCGTTTATCGGCGTAGTTCCACCCGTAGGCGAGAGCTCAACAGGCTGGGCTGAGCCGATGATTGTGTGAGGGCTCATCGCAGCCACATCTGATGACATGAGGATTATCGTGCCTGCAGACCATGCAGTTGCACCCTCGGGATAAACATATCCGATCACCGGGAGACTTGTATTCTCTATCTGGCCGATTATGTCCATTGTCTCTGTCAAGCCGCCGCCTGGCGTATTCAGGATGACAATCATGGCCTGATAGTTTCCTGATTCGGCCTCTAAAACGGCAGCGCGGATAACATCATCACTTGCAGGGGTGATGGCTCCATCGAGCTTGACTGCCAGGACGGGTCCCTCTGCATAAGCAGATCCGCCCATTAGCAGTAACAGTAATATTAAAAATAACAAAGCCCTTTGGGCACACCTTATCGAGAAGCACGGCTTCTCGATAAAGCCTAATGTAGGCCTGACAGATCTCATTGTCCCTTATTGGATGTCGCCCTATTGATGGCAGCAGTGAGACCTGCCACTGCGCCTGTGCCCGTCTCGCCGCTTGGCGTTACTACTATGAGGTTCTTCTCCCTGGCTATCTCGGCAAGAGTCTGAAGCTCTCTTAGCCTTATTGCCACAGGTGCTTCACCATAGAGCTTGGCAGCCTCAGTCATTGTCTTGGATGCCTGGAACTCTCCCTCTGCCAGGATTATGCGGGACCTCTTTTCCCTCTCGGCCTCTGCCTGCTTGGCTATTGCTCTCAGCATCTCCTCAGGCAGGCTTACATCCCTGAGGGTCACAGCTGTCACCTTGATACCCCAGGGGTCAGTATGCTGATCCAATATCGCCTGTAGCTTTTTATTCAGCTCTTCACGCTTGGATAGCAGGTCATCCAAGTCTATCTGACCAAGGACATCTCTGAGTGTAGTCTGGGCAAGCAGGCTCGTTGCCATCTTATAGTTCTCAACCTGAATAATCGCTCTCTCGGGATCTACGACCCTATAATATATCACAGCGTCCACGTCGACGGTGACATTATCCCTAGTTATGACCACCTGCTTTGCGACATCAATGGTGACAACTCGCAGATCAAGCTGCATTACGCGATCGATTATGGGGATTATGAAGAATATCCCTGGGCCTTTCACGCCGCTGAATCGACCCAGACGGAAGATCACCACCCGCTCATACTCTCTTACGATCTTTATTGCTTGAGAGAGAATTATTATTACTATAATCAGAGCTATGATGATATTAACATCAAATGCTGCCAAATTTGCACCCTATGCTAGTTATGGCTTCTTGCTTAAATAAGTGCTGGCATTTGGCTTTGCTTGGTATTGGCTTGGTAAAATAAAGAAGCTAGATCGGCAGATCTACTTCTTGAACTCAGTGTAACCGCACTTTCCGCAAGCGACTCTCTCAGCATGCTCGGCGAGAAAAACACCATTGCCACATCGTGGGCATACAGGCTTCTTTGCCTTGACAGTATCTCCACTGACTTCATAGTACTTTCCAACGCCCATCTAGCTTGCCTCCTTCTTGGCTTCCTCGGTTTTCGCTCCAGCCTCAGGCTTGTTGAACATATTTCTCTCTATAATATGCGGTCTCTCGACCTGCTTAACTCTATCGGCATTCTCATAGATCTTCGCATATCCAATGCCCTCACGCTTGCCGAACTCTGTCTTGATATTGTCTATTATCACAAGTCCCTGCTTTGAGTTCATAGTGGCAGCTATCTTATCGACTATGCTTTTCCTAGATGGGGTAGCCTCATCATAGGTGACTTTGAAGACAATCTCACGCCTGTTAAGCATCGGGTTGTTCTTCTCTTGAATAACCTGTATATCCATCCTCATTCCTCTACAATCATTTTATCCATTAAGTTTTTGATCTGCGCCTTCTTCTCAGGGGTAACATTGACAATGACGCTTCCCTCATTGGGCTGGCCGTAGACCACTACGGACCCCAAGGGAGCATACAGGATCACAGGCAAAGTAGCCAAATCCTCTTCGCCATCGACCACAATCTTTGTTCTCTCATTGCCGCTTAGCGAATTGTTGATCGCATCCAGGAGATCTCTGGTCAATGTGGCAGGAGGGTTCACGACCTCCACTGTTTTATACCTATCCTGCATTAAGCTCTGCTTGATATGCTCAGGTGTCTGCGTCCTCTTGGTCTTATGATCCACGATGATAAGATCCGGCTGCATGCCAGACTCAAGAAGGTAAAAGGCGGTCATATCTCCGACAGCAGCTACCTTCCTCGCGGCCTTCAGCTCCGAATTCATGGCATTTATGCATTCAAGGCCATTGCCTTTGCATAATCGCCCTAGCGGATTCTTCAGATCAGATCGTAGCTCTTCGGGTAGGACCAGTAGCCTCAATTCTAGCGCACCTTCAGAACGTACCTGCCCGGGAGCGTTATTCCAAGCTTCTTCGCTATAGTCGATCCATTCGGATCAAGAATCAGGACGTATCCGCCCCAGTCCTTGCTAAGCGATGATGAACCACATATAGGGCATATAAGCCCCTCGACTATCCTGTGACATTCTCTACAAGCCTGCTCTGTCATTTAGCCTCTGCCTCTGCGCTCTTGCCAGGCGCCGCTTCAGTAGTTGGTTCAAGCCACTCCAGCTTGCCAAGCCCCGTCTGCCTCATAGTGAGACCTATCTTGCTCTCCCGCGGTTCCTTCTCGTTGAGACTAACAGCGATCACCCTAGCTCGGACCTTATCGCTCTCGCCTAGGGATTTGTTTGATTCTTTGCTGACAAGCCGCGAATTCTTTTCATCGTATGATATATACTCATTGGTGATCTGGCTCACGTGAAGGAGACCGTCGAACGGCCCCATGCTCAGAAATGCCCCGAACTTCACGATCTCCACGACTTCGCCCTCGATTATCTCCTGCATCTCGGGCTTGAATACCAGAGCATCGAAGGTTACGTTGTAATAGATGGCCCCATCTCCTGGTAGAATATGCCCATCACCTATATCATCCGCACCGAGAACCGCCACGATTGTCCCCAACACTTTATCTACAACGGCCTCGTATTTATCGCGTAGTGCTCGATTCACAGCCGCCTCTATGGGGTCCCCCAGCTGAGTTGGTTCTATCTTGGCTATTCCCTCAAGCTTCATCCGTTTATACATCAGAACTCCTCAACGTTACCTCTAGATATCGACCCTGGCGTAGGTATACAACGGTCACGTCTTTAGTAAATAACCTTTTCTTCAGTGCCTTATCGTTTGTAAAGACTGCAATATGTTCGCGAACTGCGAGCTGCTCCACCGCCTGATCTGCATTTCCGGAAACATCATCGATGATCTTGCACCGTTCTGCGAGACCTAGGCCTACACGAGCTGCTATTTTATCGAGCCCCTTGTTACCTTTGATTTTCAGAGTCTCGAGCTCATCCAGAACTTGAGTAGGGACAATGCATTCCACATACCCTAAGCGATGAAGCTCCGAGAATATATCCACCCCGAACTGCTCAGGGACCATCAGGGCATTCGTATCTAGAATCACCTTCATGGACTTACTCAGCAATTGTGCCTACGCCTATAAGCCGCCATCTCGCACCGATACGCCTGCTGACTGCAACTCTATCGCCAACACCAGCGCATACCGGCCTCTTGAGCTGTACCTGAACTATCCCACCTTCGCGCGCGCTTGATACGACCCCGACAGTTGTCGCAGTCCCTATATTCAGCATCAGAGGTTCACTTGAATGAATAGGCTCAACCATTGACTCATCCATGACACCTACAACACGCTCAAGCAGCTGCATGTTCATTATGAATGAGTTCCTTACAGGCGGCAGCTTGCCAGGCTCGCCAGCAACCTGGCCTACAAGGGCATCGCTCTTCGTCATTATAGGATCAAGCTGAGTCCCGACACCCACAAGGCCACCAGGAGTTAACTTATCCTGAACTTGGCTTCCCGCGAGCAAAGTTACGACCTTGGTCTCAATGGAGTGCCACTGTTTCTTGCCTTCGGCATCAACCAATCTTCCCGGACAGATCTCGAGCTTATCGCCCGGTTTCATGGTACCCTGACTTAGTGAGCCTCCTATGACACCGCCCTTAAGGTTCTCGGGTGTGGCCCCAGGCCGGTTCACATCGAATGATCTTGCTATCTTCAGGAGTGCAGGTTTGCTTACGTCTCTAGGCGGGGTGGGTATTGTCTTCTCAATGGCCTCAATAAGTAAATCGATATTGATGTTCTGTTGGGCTGAGATCGGGATAATTGGTGCATTTTCTGCAACTGTGCCCTTTATAAACTCCTTTATCTGACGATAATGCTCTACCAGTTGCTCCTTCGGGATGAGATCAATCTTGTTCTGAACTATTACTATCCTGTTGATGCCTGTGATGTTTAGAGCCATCAGGTGCTCCTTTGTCTGAGGCTGAGGGCAGGGCTCGTTTGCAGATATAACCAGAACAGCGCCGTCCATTATTGCGGCTCCACAGAGCATAGTAGCCATAAGCGTTTCGTGGCCTGGCGAATCAACGAAGGATACTGTACGTAAAACTACAGACTCAGCGCCGCAGCTGGGACAAGTCAGCTCGACGGTATAGGCATCAGGCTCAGGGCAGTTCGGGCATTTCCTGAAAGTGGCATCTGCATATCCTAAACGAATTGAGATGCCCCTCTTGATCTCCTCGCTGTGCTGGTCCGTCCATATTCCCGAAAGGGCCCTGACAAGGGTGGTCTTGCCGTGATCGACGTGACCCACCATGCCAATATTGACCTCCGGTTTTGAGGCTACCTTTTTAGCTTCCGATTTTTTTGCTTCGGGCTTGGGTTCAGATTCGATTTCAGATTTAACTTCTGCTTTCACCAAATTAGAATCTCCTGGATAATTGCGATAACTTAGAATTGATGGACATCACTATATAAATACTTCATGGCTCCATTCATACATATCCTTTGTTCGCGTCCCTCAGATTCGATAATACTTCGCTCACAAAGAGCTCATAAGTCTTTCGAGAGAACTCTGACCAACCTCGAAATTCTTCTAAAAGGCCAGCGCCAAACGAATCTTCCTCAGGATTACGGCTTTTTTGGCCCAAGTGCTTTAGACTGTCGTAGTTATCCTCAAGATATGCCAGCATTGCGCTTTCCGCATAGGGTTTTGGAATAAGAGGCTCGCTTCCGGAAAGGTCTTGCATGAGCCTCTCATCTTCAAAGAGCTCCACTTCCGTGATCTTTAGCCGCTCGGTTGAAATGTTTTGGGCCGAATCCACGACGCCACGCTTTTCATCAGGCGATAGAGATCTTAAACTCATTGAGATCTCCATGTAAATCCGACTCATCTCGAACTCATGATCAAGTGTAAAGGCAAGCACCTTGTCGCTGCTCCGACGTATATATTCGGAGTTCAAAGCAATTATCGGGAACCATAGTCCCGTATAGAAGAATCGCCTATTCATAGCGACTGCGAAATCCAGAGCACCGGATGAATAGATCGAGGGAAAGAAGGTAATGGCATCTGTCTCTACTACAATGAAGCTCGCTATCCTAACGCCCGCGAGGCGCTCAATCCGTCTCATATCCAAAGGATGGCGAAAGACAAAATGGGGATTTTTCAATCGGTTATAGCCATCTACCAATGCCATGCGTCTAGAAGGCGGCATAGCTGCCAGCCTGTGGGTTGCATCTCTGGCCATCAGCAGGAGCCAATCTTTATAATCCTGCTCGAACCTCTCGCGATCCCTATCAGGCACTTTCCACCTTATCCAAGAGTTCCTTTAGGGCCTTCCACTGCTCAAAGGGAATCCTTAAGCCGCTCTTAGACCAACCAGTGTATCTATCGGATGTGATGTATTCACGGATGTTGATACCTATCTTGCCCTTATACTCGCTCTTCTCAACAACAATCTCTGTAGTATCGTTCTTTCTTATTCTTCCAATCTCGACCATATATACACCAGAATTTACTCTGCAGTTTATAACATATGTGTTTTCTCCCTTCAGGAACAATAGCTCGTATGTATCTTACGAACAAGATTATTATCATTAGAATTCTATCATATCAGCGTCAGCCTTAAATACGCCATGTGCTAACATGATACATGTTAGCATTTGCGGGATGGTACGATTTGAGCGAAATAGGAAAGAGAGTTAGAATAGAGCGAATAATAGATAGAGATAGCGGTAACACTGTTATAATTCCCCTGGATCACGGGATCTCAGTAGGTCCCATCAAGGGCCTTGTAAACCTGCAGGAGATGGTAAATAAGGTTGCCAAGGGAGGTGCCAATGCCGTCCTGCAGCAGAAGGGTATGGTCAGGCATGGACATAGAGGCTACGGTAGAGACGTGGGCCTGATCGTTCACATGTCTGCGAGCACAAGCCTCGGCCCGGATCCAAACAACAAAGTCCAGGTTTGTGAAGTTGAGGAGGGCCTGAAGATGGGCGCAGATGCAATGAGCGTCCACATTAACATCGGCTCTGAAACGGAGGCTGACCAGCTCAAGATTCTCGGATGTGTCTCAGAGCGCTGCGACTTCTGGGGAATGCCGCTTGTTGCGATGATGTACCCGCGAGGAAAGGCAATCTCCAATCCTAATGACGTTGAGGTAGTAGCGCATGCAGCTCGTGCCGGAGCTGAGCTCGGCGCCGATATAATCAAGACAAATTATACAGGAGATCCTGACACATTCAGGCATGTCGTTGAAGGCTGTCCTGTACCTGTCGTGATCGCAGGCGGGCCGAAGACCGAGACTGATATGGAGTTCCTTCAAATGATTGAGGGTGCGCTTGAAGCAGGAGGAAGAGGCGTTGCAATCGGCAGGAACGTCTTCCAAGCTGAAGATCCTGTGAAAATGACCCAGGCCATATCTGCAATAGTTCATCACGATAAGACTGCGGAAGAGGCCGTCAAGATATTGAAGTAAATTTAAGGGCTATCGTATATCCATTGATGGGAGGTATAGCCAACCCCAACTTTAAGGCTATCCAACCTTCAATTACGCCTTTCAAGTTTTCACGGCACTCTTCCAAGGCCTTACCGATAGCCCACACGCCTCTAAGTTCCGGAACCTCTCCGTAAAAAGGCTCTTCGTCCTCAATGATCTCATAAGTCGCCTTGGAAAGGGCCGCATGGATGTATTCGCAAAACATCAAGATCCTATTTGTCTCCGAGGAATTTAATGCTGCGGGGCCATTTTTGCCTCACTATAGAGCCTCCAGTGCCCTAGTCAAAGCCGCAAGCCTGCCTTCAAGATTCTCTTTGAGGATAACCATCGATGATGCCTCACCAAGAACCTTTATCAAGCCCTTTGAAATTGCCGTGAAACCGAATGCGGTTATAGCCGCCTCGGGTGTAAGCACATCCTCGTCGGTGTTTTCCCATCCTAAGTGCAAAGCTTCTATTGATTGGCCATAACGATGTATCCTCACCAGCATGCCGTTCTCATAGAGAATCAGCCTGTACTCGCTGAAAAAGCCTAAACCCTCCTCAAGCTGTACTCTCTCCTCGATGGTCAGAATAACAATCTCACGGCGGTAATACTGCTCATAGTCTTCACTCAGCAGAGGCACCAGAGGCGTGGCCTTCTCCAGGATCGCTTTCAGGACAGCAGCCTCTCTCGCCAGGGTTTCCTTTTTCAGATCGGCGATCTTTGAGGCGAGGGCGAGGGGCTGAAGCTCGTTAAGTGCTGTGCTCAGCTCTGATAGCATGCATGTGGTTGCTGAATCGGTTGCTGTCAGAACGGCGTTTTCGGAATGGTTTGTAGGGGGCAGTTAGACCGCCTCTAGTCCTGCTATCTGAATAGACTACTATCTTCATAGCCCGATAACGCTCTCAGGATACTGTCATCGAACTAAAAGTGTGATGAGAGGTTTAAAATATCATTGCAGTATGATGTAAAGATGGTGAATCATGGAAGTTATCGATGAGGTCGCAAGTGCTCTGAAAATGGATCGTGACGCTCTGACCAGAGAAAGCCTCAAGGCATTCCTGGACAGGGAGCTGAGATGCGTCGAGGCCGAGATATACGAGATAGGCACAAGGCACGGTATAAAGTCCATCTTTGAGCTTGACGATAAGCTGAAGAAAGGCGAGATGAGGGAAGAAGATATCCTGGATGATTTCCAGGAACTCGATTACCTTGAAGCCAGGAGAGATGAGCTATTAGCTGCGATGACGAAGCTTCAGCACCAATAATCGATTTGGAGGTATTGAAGAAAATCATCGATACTGAATATGCTGATATTTCTACAGATTCGATCATTCACCGCGGCAAGCTCAGAGCGTTTGTAAAAGACGGTTCCATTATTGACATATGGTTCTCACTCAAGATACCTGGACGATTCTCGTATCACTGGGAGCGAAGGCATATCGACGGTACCATGTACCGCCATGATAATTTTCCAGATATCAATTGGCAAAGGGTACCAACTTTCCCGAAACACTTCCATAACGGCTCTCAAGATGTCGTCGAAGAGAGCCGCATCGACAATGATCCCATTTTAGGCGTACGCCAGTTCATGGAATTTGTAAGATCTCGGCTCTCCTCGATGAGCAAATGAGGCTGCCCTTACGATTGTTCAAGAGTCTCCTACCAAAATAGTCCAAAGTGCCACCACTTATCTCAGTAATCGATCTTTGCTGTATCCATCGCGCTTTGATGTGCTTTGCGAACATCAGGGAAATTATTATTTGTGGGTAAGATAAAGCCCTTCGCATCCTATTCGCCTGCATTCGCCGCTGCCTTATCGTAGAGCCTCCAATGCCTGAGTTAAAGCCGCTAGCCTGCCTTCAAGATTCTCTTTAAGGACAACCATCGATGATGCCTCACCAAGCGCCTTTATCAAGCCCTTTGAAATTGCCGTGAAACCGAATGCAGTTATTGCAGCCTCGGGTGTAAGCACATCCTCATCGGTATTCTCCCATCCTAAGTGCAGACCTTCCATTGATTGGCCATAGCGATGTGCCCTTACCAGCAGGCCGTTCTCATAGAGAATCAGCGTGTGCTCGCTGAATATGCTAAAATTCTCAAGCTGTACTCTCTCCTCGCTGGTCAGAATAACAATCTCACGGCGGTAATATTGATCATAGTCTTCACTCAGCAGAGGCACCAGAGGCGTGGCCTTCTCCAGGATCGCTTTTAGGACAGCAGCCTCTCTCGCCAGGGTTTCCTTTTTCAGATCGGCGATCTTGGAGGCGAGGGGCGGAAGCTCGTTTAGCGATGCGGTCAAGTCTGATATATTAGATCCATCCCATGGCATAATCCAACATATGTAGTTAACTACATAAATAGTTAGTGGATAAGTAATTAAGTTGATATATCGAAAACTACGTATTATTGATTATGGCCTACATCAATGTGTCAATAGACGATGAGTTAGATAAGCAGTTTAGAGATGAGGTTGCCAAGCGGTTGGGAATGAAAAAGGGGAATATTAAGATAGCTATGGAAGAAGCGATTAAGGATTGGATAAAGAAGGGGAAATAGATTATTATTAGGAGTTACAGCCTCGCATATAATTTGGATATATAAATAATCCATGCCTATATAAGCTCTTCTTCATAAAATGCTTGTTTGCCACTACGCACCTAAGCTGCCTCAAGCCATGACCTGGTGATGTGATCCCGGATATGGCCCCTCAAACCCCAACTTCCTTAATCGCCTGGATCATCTCTCGCCGAGAGACTGGGGTGAGCTTAGACAATAGAAACCGGCTCCGTGGAGACCGTAATCGAAGCCCCACCAATCGATGGAATGGGTCTGCCTGTCCTGAGCCTGAATGCGATCCAATCTTCGAGAGCACTCATCAGGTCATCTCGGCATGCCTCAAGGGTCTTGCCTGTGACCCATACGCCCTGAAGCTCCGGGATCTCGCCATAAAAGGGCTCGGGATCGTCTATAATCTCATAGACTGCTTTGTCCATTGCGGCTTTGATGTACTCTGCGAACATCACGGAAATTATTGTTGGTGCTCGGATAAAGCCCTTCACATTCTGTTTAAAACAAAAATACGCAGGCATAAAAGGAAAGCACATTCCAGAATCACTTCATTTTTGTAGTTGAAGATTGCTACTAATTAAGAGACGATACTTTCTTCTGGGGCTAATACTAACGACAACGATAGCGCGCTCAGTCGCCGCGCGGGCTGCCCCTAACCCCTCGCTGGGGGAAGGTTTTGGAAAACGTATGCTATAAGGTTAAAGGAGGCGAGATCATTCATCGTCTTTTCCATTTGCTTCTCTCATCTCCCTCTCCAGCTCCTCCACCGTCGGCAGATTACCCTTGAAGTGCTCTGGCAATGATGCCGTGATCTGTAAGCGGCCACGACCATAGGCTTCAGCGTATCTCTCAGGGCGTACTCCACGATGATTTTATTTCTTGTTTTGTAGAGGATTAGCCCAATAGATGGCCTATCTTCTTCATGCCTGAGCAGGTCGTCTACAGCAGAGAGATAGAAATTCATCTTTCCCGCAAACTCCGGCTGGAACTCGCAGATCTTCAGCTCTATGACTACGTAGCAGCGCAGACGCAGGTGGTAGAAGAGCAGATCGATGTAGAAATCCTCGCCTCCTACTTCCAGATGATACTGACTGCCCACGAAGGCAAAGCCCGCATATACTTTAGATTACTTGTCGAGAAAAACCTCATATATTGACCGACATTTTTAAATTCAAAACCTATTCTTTACATTTGAGGGAAATAATGACAAAAAAGCTCTGCAGGATTTTGCTAGTCCTGCTGCTTCTCTGCGCTATCTGGATTTGTTCCGGCAACAGCGCAAAAACAGAAGCTTCGAACGACTATTGGGCTCCATGGGTAACAAAAACCACGACAGATTCAGCGACCATCAACTGGCGGAGTGAAACCAAAGAATCAGGCGAAATCTTCTACGCTACGACGAATTATTTCAACCAGCATCATACTTTTGAAAAAGAGACAGAAACTCATACAGCCGCCCAATATCAACACGTTCAGCTTATCGGCCTTGAACCAAATACATCGTATACCTACTTGGTGAGACCTTCAGGCGACGCATCTGCGTTTGGTTATCGCACGTTCCGGACAATGCCGACTAGCGGTCAATTTACCTTTATTGTAGTCGGCGATACTCGGGAAGGTGTTGATTATGCTGAGACGAAACGGTTCAAGTACGTAGCAGATGCCATCGCAAATGAACCAAATGTGCTCTTTGTTTTGCATGACGGGGATTTTTGCCGTCATGATTATGAACCTGCGTGGGCCACATTTTTCAAGTGTGCCGACAGGATGCTCGCGAAATCCGCAATTTTCCCAGCCATAGGGAACCACGAATATCACGAACCTAAGAATAAAAATCTTGATGAGGAAAATTATACAGTTTGCCCTGAACATTGTATGCCGTGCAATAAATGCGCCCCAGCCACCGATGCGGTCAATTACAGGTCGGCGTTTGACATGCCTTTGAACTATTCCTTTGATTGCGCCGGTGTCCGGTTTATCGTCTTGAACTCACCGGATCCGAATTCCACTTGCTGTGATGATCCCCATACATCACTCAGCCTCTCAAGGGAGCAGGCACCCTGGCTTGAGCAGCTCTTGAAGGAGAACAATAAAGGGGTGTTTACCATACATCACCATCCGATCTGGGATTTTGGGAGGGCCAATTCCAGTTCGGAGATGGAACCATGGGAAAACCTGTATCACAAATACGGAATCAGCGCGAATTTCGCAGGCCATACCCACAATTACCAGAGATATAACATAAGCGGGATACCATATTTCGTAGTCGGCAACGGGGGGGCTCCGACTGGTGAAATCCCCAACTCTACCATATATGCCGTCGGGAAACAGGCGGTTTTGCCAATGGCGCTGGGGTATCTAAAGGTCACTGTCGATCCAGAAAACAATACTGCAACTGCGCAGGAGATTATTGTGGCCAAGCTCACATGTGGGCAATGCAATGACGAACCTCAACTCTACAACCCGCCAGTCATCGAGGATACAATCACTTTCCCCCTCAAGGCGGTACCTTATCCCCAACAAAGCTAGGGAAACGTTAGACAAAGAGCAGACAAAGCTAGGCAACTCTCAAGAACCTCGAAAACGAAATGCCCCTATGTAGGGGCAGCTTTCTTTTCTTTTTTTTCAACCAGATATCGATCTAAAATCTTTGTGAACCTTCTATGAGGTCAAGCTTATGAAGCGGCATTGCTGGCAAGAATCCTGATATTTCTGGCAAAAATACGAGGCTTAATCCTTTTTGAAGGATTTTTCATGAAAAGATATTGTAGCTCATGCGGTCTTCGGGATGAAGAAGGGCAAGACTACGATAACTTAAAACCTACACTTTCTTCTGGGCTAATACTTGCGGGTTTGCTAGCGCTCCAACGCCTGTGCAGGCTGCCCCTGACCCTTCGCTGGGGAAAGGATCTGGAATTTTGAATCCAACCTAAGATCAAATAATCCATCACCATTATCTCGTGCAGCCTTTTGCAACTTTTCCGCTAGCATGCTCGCTGTTGCCTCATAATAGAGTCTCGAGAGCATTAGTTAATGCAGCGATCCTGCCCTCAAGCTCTTCTTTAAGAATGGCCATCGATGACACCTCACCAAGAGCCTTCATCAAGCCCTTTGAAATTGCCGTGAAACCGAATGCAGTTATTGCAGCCTCGGGTGTAAGCACATCCTCATCTGTATTCTCCCATCCTAAGTGCAGACCTTCCATTGATTGGCCATAGCGATGTGCCCTTACCAGCAGACCATTCTCATAGAGAATCAGCCTGTACTCACTGAAAAAGCCTAAACCCTCCTCAAGCTGTACTCTCTCCTCGCGGGTCAGAAGGATAATCTCACGGCGGTAACATTGCTCGCAGTCTTCACTCAGCAGAGGCACCAGAGGCTTGAGCTTCTCCAGGATCGCTTTTAGGATTGAGGATTCTTTTTCAAGGGTTTCCTTTTGCAGATCGGAGATCTTGGAGGCTAGGGGTTGGAGCTCGGCTAGTGTTGTGTTTAGCTCTGATAGCGTGTCTGTGGTTGCTGAATCATCTGCGATTGCGGGATCGGTCGCTACCAGATCGGCGTTTTCGGGGTGGTTTGTGGGGGGCATTCAGATCGCCTCCGTTTGATCGCCGTGATAAACAAAATCCGAACAAATGCAAGTTATCCCATCCTCAGTCTCTATAACTTCATAGAATTCCTCGCCTGATTGCGACTTTATCTTATAGGCATGATCGCTAATCCTCTCGATTTGACTACCACAGTTAGCTATTGGTCCAACATACCGCTTGCGTGAGGTTATATCGCTTTTGGAAGCCTTATCCTGAGCCACTTATATTACCTCTTAAGTTACCTATAAATGGGCTAAAGATATTTAAAGCTAACTGGCAAGGAGCGCAAGTAATCCAAACTATTTAGATAGAAATTTTGGCAGATATTTCGGTAATGTTATATAATATAACCGGGCAATGGACTAGGCATGCCACGTGGTCAAATCACCAGCTTGACCAAAGCAAATAGGAACAGCGAATCCCTACGCACTACAGTACCATCCAGCGTTATCAGACAATTTGATTTAAAGGAAGGTGATAAGCTGATTTGGCGATTCGAAACAGATAAAAAAGGAATCTATATCAAAATAGAGCCCGTTAAAAAGGAGCCCCCAATGGACGGAGAGAGGCTCGAATGACTTCTTTTGTTTCTCGTAGCATTTGCACCTGCTAATACAATTTAACTGCCTTATATTTACTTTCCCATGAAAAACCTTTGTTGATGCCAAGTTTTTCATTGGCCATGTATGAGCCTTAAAGGTCATGGGCGTTTTGGGGCTAACAATAACGGTGACTACAGCGCGCTCAGTCGCCGCGCGGGCTGCCCCTAACCCCTCGCTGGGGGAAGGCTTTGGAAAACGCATGCTGTAGTAAGCCCTCGCACGAATGGGCTGATAGTAGAATTGTCTGTAAAGAAAACCAGTAACTACTATCCCATAGATACCGCTTGAGGCTGACAGCACTGGTTATGCTGCACTACTTTTTTGCTAAAGTACTAGCTTCGATATGCTCGAAGCATTAAATATCTCGGAGCTTACAATTTAGATCCCATGTGCCTCAATGCTCAGGAACACCGAGAGCTTCTTTTCAACATATATTCTCAGAACCTATCGGAAGTGGAACCTGAAACTATTGATACCTTCAGGTGCCCTGTGTGCCTCAAAGATTTCGATAGATCTGCGCTGGCCGTTGATCAGGCATTAACCCTCGGCCACATTGCTCCTAAAAACGCAGGGGGCCATATGACCACGCTCGAATGTGGTGACTGCAATTCCAAGATAGGCTCGAAGTACGATTCCCACGTGGCTAACATGAGAGAGGCCATTGCTTGGGCGCACAGGAAAGTTGGCACTGAGAGACTCGTGCGTTTTAGGGCTAATGATAAATCATCTGCCGCTATTATCTCTTATGAAGACGGCCCTACAGCAGTGCTCAAAGCCACGAATTGGGCTGATCCAAACTACCAAGCCGTTAATGAAGAGTTTGAAGCTCATGCATCCAATCCTAGTGAGCTTAAGATGGGCTATTCAT
The DNA here is from genome assembly GCA_963803145.1 of Methanotrichaceae archaeon. Classification (GTDB taxonomy): domain Archaea; phylum Halobacteriota; class Methanosarcinia; order Methanotrichales; family Methanotrichaceae; genus CAWBKV01. The sequence goes on along the minus strand of CAWDLW010000008.1, from coordinate 285,120 downwards.
TCGATACCCACTCGGCCTTGAATAATAGGGTCTTGTCTGCTGTACACGCTGCATTCTTAATGATGTTTTACTGTTTTGGGTATGAGTACATCTTGTCGCCAGAAGCGGACTTCGTGAGGAAGATCATCAATGAAGGCAAAGCTCCCTGGTCTTTGAACTACATGGAAGGCCGCAGCAGAAACGTCCCTGAAATGCATGCACCATCGGTTGGTGTCATTAGGAAGCCTGAAGATATCAAATCCCTTGCGGCTTTTTTGCCTTGCTTCTATGATGAGAAGTACGTTCAAGTGATCGTGCTGCCTGGGCTCGATGGCATGGCTACTTATACCAATTACATCGACTCTAGAAGAGGACAGACAGAGAAGACGAAGCGGGATTTTGTAGCAAACACTATTATAGTTAATCTCCTAGCTTTTTGCACTAAGAAATCGCTCCACCCAGGACTTTGAATATCCATCCTTTTTGGAATAAAATATTTCTAAAGCGCAATCTTGGCTAGCTATAATAGCTTCATCGAAATCAGTGTATTTGGCGATCTCTCTTTTGAAATCCTTCCAACCGAATTCTATAGGATTCAAATCTGGTGAATAGGGGATATTATAAATTAAGTGAATATCGATTTCCTCAGCTAGTTTTCTAAATTTCTTGGCCAAATGAATTCTAGCATTATCTAAAAGTATACAAATTGGCCTCATAATATTATTATTTCTTATATTTTGAGCAAATGCCATCAACGCTTCCTTCTTAGAGGAGTTGGAAACCATAACCTCATCATTGCCATTTAATGCTATAAATCCAAAAATAGTTCTTGATCTAACCTTTCCAGGTTTATAATTTATTAAATGAGTGTTTAAGACTCTACGTGTATTAGGGCGCTGTTGTAAAGAGCTTTCATCAAGAAATCCTATAACAGGATCAGTAACAGTGGTCAGCACTGATTTTATCCTTTTTTAAAAAACTTTCTGCATCTGCAGGCCTCTTTTCATTTCTGATGTATGGTTTCCCATACTTAACTTTTTTCACTACTCTTAAAATTCGCCAGCCATATTTATATGAAAAATCTATACCTCTTGTATCCCTTACATATTTTAATACGTCTTTTATCGTCATTCCTTTGTCTTCAATTTCTTTAATAACTCTATCCCATTCATCAAGAGACATCTTTGGCTTTTTGCCATTTCTATTCTTTGGTGTCAATCCATTATAGCCTTGATTATTCCATCTGCTTAACCAATATTTTATTGTCCTCTCGCCCCTTTTTAAAATATCAGCTACCTCATATACGTTTTTCCCTTCATATAAATGTATTATTGCCAATAACCGTTCCTTAATCCTTAGATCAGTCTCTTTTTTATATAATTTATCAAGGTCTATCTTTGATATATGCCTAATTATTATAGGTTTTCTACCCATGCCTATGTATTTTCACGCATTAATTATTAAATGTATCTATAGGGCAATAAGCTCAATGATTAACTATAATAGCGGACCTGCGCCAAAAGGATTCTACAGGTGGTTCTGGAACAGGCAGTGAGCATGTGTTCCTGCCTTGCATTCATCTTTACAGCTACATTCCACACTTTCAGTTCATCCCACAATGATTCTAGAGCCATATATGCGACGCTCATCCCATAGACCCCGCATCTTGCTGCCCAAACACAACCTCCCCCGCCGACAGTGGCCTAGCCAGCAGCCGCCCAGCAAAGAATTCCTCCATAATCACATCGATCTCTTCTGACACCTCAGGCGTGTATTCGACCTCGCCGCAGATATCGCAGATAAGCGCCGGAACATCCTTGATGACTACTATCTCATCTCCAACTCTTGCCATAAATTCATGCTTGCCCTCACGCATCTTGCCTGCGTAACAGCAGCAATCATGGGAACTAGAACTCATTTGACCCTAGTATTTTTATTTAAGAATCTTAAACTTCTTTTTGGGCTAGAGCTAATGGCTATATTAGCGCGCTCCACCTGAGTCCACTTCAGGTATGGTATCCTACTCAATCCGCGAATATAAAAAACCTGGAAAGCCTGATCTTTAGAGGGCATAGGCATTGAATATAGACCTAATCTATATTACCATTTTAGGAACACCAAGGGACTTTTTCATATTCTATATTGACACGATTTAGATATTGCCCTTTGTACCCCAGCATTTTTAGGATACACAATTCGAGATACCATAGTCCTAAATCTAGCGCCTCATCCCTCGCTTCCTTTGGAACCTGATGAAGTGGCGGCCTATAGTTCTTTGTACTTCTAGTATGGACAATTGCGTTTCTTAGTTCTGAAAAGATGCTCGGGCCGTCCCATATGTCGAGATTGCCCTTTCTTCTTAATTTGTAGTTATTATCATCATATACTAATCTCAAGTTCGCCTGTTTGCTAGTTATATCAGAATTGACTTTAAGATCTTTGATAAGCTTACGTATCATGCAGTATGCTGGGCGTTCCTCCTCATACCCGTTCAGGTTAGTACATAGCTCTAAGGCAGAGTGAACGAGGATTATTGACCCTTCTGTTCCTCCTGCGTTTAAATTTGCTTCCACGTACCACTGTATTAAACTCTTTATTGCATCTTGTTTTTCTCTGTCTCTCCATTCTACCATGAAATTTTTAAACAATTCTTCAATGTCCCCCATCCATCCTCTGATGCATCCACCTTGGTAAGTCCACATAGTCAAACGATCAGGAATGCCACCCTGCCAAACTGTTTGTTCAGACATAATTCCTCTGGCAAGGGCTGGGCCACACCATGTACCACTCAGAAAAGAGGTGAAAAAATAAATAGCATTTAGGTAATTTATAGCATCAGAAAGAGAAAAGGTAGATTTATCTAATTGTTCCAATGTGCAAGCATGCGTTATTATGAACCCGCCGGTCTTTTTCATCCTCCCTTCTAGGATATCCGATTCATCATCGGGGTGTTTAGTGAAATCGATCTCATCGAGTTTTAACCTCCAAGCCGTTTCCTCTAATTTCAAATCTCTGAATCTCCTAAAATTTGTTAGATAAAATTTGATGTAATCGCAAGTCCTATTTGACTGTGGGAAGTATATGTTACCGGCAAAGATATCGGGGTCTCGAATGCTACGCAGCATAGAACGGAATTTAGCTTTGCTAGGAAATAAGTGATCATTACTTTTTGCGGCAAATTCAGGAATTCCAGTGATTTTTAACCAATTGCTAGATTGGTTAGGTCCTGTTTTCATGAGATAATCAACGGCTTCACCAGATGATATGGTTGCTGGATATGTAAGCCCACACTTATAGCAAAATTGCATCTCGAACCATAATTCGGGCATGGGTAGCCACCTAACGAAAATCCTCCCTTTCCCATGAACAGCTACTCCTTTATATTCGACCTTTAGTCCTCCACGGTATATTTCAATTGGTTGATTTGGTGTTTCCATTCGTTGCCCTAGCTCAATACAAGGCTCTTCGAGCTGCATACAAATTGGATTATTGCAACTAACCAAAAACTTTTTGGCTGGAGATTTTATAGTCATTCTCCCAACTTTTTACCTTATAAACTGCTTTATCCAAGACTTAGAGTATCCATCTTTATTGGAATAAAATATTTGTAAAGCGCAATCTTGGGCATCCTCAATAGCTTCATCAAAATCAGTATATTTTGATATCTCTCTTTTAAAATCCTTCCAACCGAACTCTATAGGATTTAAATCAGGGGAATATGGCACGTTATATATTAAATGGATATCAAGTTCGTGGGCTAATGCCCTAAACTTCTTAGCTAGATGTATTCTAGCATTATCTAGGACAATACATATTGGTCTCATAATATTGTTACTTCTCAATTTTTGGGCGAAGATCATTAAATCTTCTTTCTTGGATGAGTGAGAGACCATAACTTCATCATTTCCATTCAATGCAATGAACCCAAAAACAGTTCTAGACCTAACTTTTCCAGGTTGATAATTTAGCATATGGGTGTTTAAAACCCTGCGTGTATTAGGTCGCTGTTGCAAAGAGCTTTCATCAAGGAATCCAATAATAGGTTCTTTGACTGTTGTTATTACTGAATCTATCCTTTTTTTAGAAAACTTTCTGCATTAACAGGCCTCTTATTATTTCTAATATATGGTTTACCATATTTGACTTTCTTTATTGATCTTAAAATCTTCCAACCACCTTTATACGAATATTCTACGCCTCTTGTGTCTTTTGCATATTTTATTACCTCTTTTATAGTCATTCCTTTGTCCTCAATCTCTTCGATAATTTTATCCCATTCATCAAAAGATATCATTGGTTCTTTGCCGTTTCTATTCTGTGGTATCAATCCATCATATCCTTGTTTGTTCCAATCGCTTAGCCAATTCTTTATTGTCTTTTCACTTCGTTTAAGAATATCAGCTACTATATATACATTCTTTCCTTCGTATAAATGTATTATCGCTAGTAGCCGTTCTTTAATTCTTATGTTTCTCTCATCTTTATACAATTGATCTAATTCTACCTTCGAGATATGTCTTACAATTACAGGTTTCCTGCCCATGAACGGCTATATCGTATATTAATTATTTAAGGGTATCTATGAGGTAAAAATTACGTGGATTAACTATAAATAAGGAGTATTCTATTTTCAGTGGCATTCGTGCTTGCAGAAGCATATGTCGATCGGCTTGGGCAAATCCCCGAAGAAATTAAGTCAAAATAATCTTTTCTCGGTCTTTTCGTATTTTCGATGAAAATGCTTATTTAATTGCTTTTGGAAGATATATAATGACCAAGTGCTTTTTCCTTCTCCATCCACATTATTAATTATATTAGTAATATAATTTTCTGCCTTTTCAGGTATATATTTCACACCCGAGATTTGAAATATAATCAAATATTAATTTATAAGAATCCCGGGGATTTCCTAAATATTAATGAATTCCTTAGCGCCTCGGCATAACAGATTAAGGGATTAGTTAATCTTATCCCCTTCAACCTTTTAGCATGCGTTCTCCAAAGCCTTCCCCCAGCGAGGGGTTAGGGGTAGCCCGCCCGGCGACTGAGGGCGCTAGGAAAACCGCTAGTGTTAGCCCCAGAAGCAAATGCGGGCTTTGAATTATTAGTCGGCGCAAAAAGCAATGTAACAGTGGATCCGATTCATAATCCCTAAAATTGCAATCCCTTTAAGTCCGCGCAGCGACTGAGCGCGCTAATAAGGCCAATAGTTTTAGCGCCAGATGAAAGTGTAGGTTTTGAATTATATTTGTTATCTTTCATATACGGCACTGCGATGCCTTATCCGAAGTATCAAAACGCCTTCCTTGGTTTTTGAATAAATGACTCGATAATCTCCTATGCGTAGCTTAAACATACCTTTAAACTGGCCCGAGAGAGATTCGCCGCAGTGTGGGTTGCTGGATAAAGCAGTCTCCAGATCTTTTATAAGTCTCTTGGCAATGCTCTTATCCAAATGTTTTAGATCGTAGGAGACAGAGTACTTATAGGGAAAGCAGGCAGAAGACCCATCCCTTTCAAGGGACGGGACGAATGACATACGCTTTCCAGAATTACTTTCGCTGTCAGGATTAGCTATATATTTGATCATGATAATCTCCTAATCAGGTCAAGTCTGCGCTGGAAGCTGAAAATGCTACTTTGCAGAGTTGCTCTGAACTCACGGTATCTGGTTGTATAGGGAAGCCCTATATGTAAAACCTGGAACGCTGAGTGACGACCTTAACCGTTCTAAGAACGGGAACCGCACCCTCGGACTGAGGGGGTGAGCCTGTCGAGATATGGCAATAGCCAATCGTTGAAGCAGGAAGCCCTTCCCCTTTAGGGGAAAGGGAGGAAGTCACATTCAATCCTGTATGCCAAGGAGGTCCCTCATCTCATCGCTAGAGACTATCCTGTCATTCTTATCATTTAACCTCTCCAGAGCTATCAGGTAATCCGCATACTCCTCCAGATATTCCTCAATAGCCTTTCGAATTATGTAGGTTTTGGGACGCTCTATCGTTTTAGCAAGGTTTTCTAAGCTACGTGCTAGATCATCTGGGATTCTTATGGAAACAGATGTAGTGATAATTAACCACCAAAACCGTAATAGTATTACTTGTATATCAAAGTATTACAAATTTGGAGAGCTGATTGGAGAGCTGATAATAGTCCATAGGGCAGGAAATAGAAGCGATGGATATTTCGAAGCGATCTGAAAACTATAGAAAAAGAAAGCAATCAAAGAGCAACAAGAGCAACAGAATTTTTCAAAACTCCTATTCCCTCTATCTCCACCTCAACCACATCACCCTTTTGAAGTGGTCCGACCCCTGGCGGGGTTCCTGTAGCAATAACATCTCCAGGCTGCAGCGTCATGATTCCGCTGATGAACTCGATCAGCTTTGGCACATTAAAGATCAAATCGGACGTGTTTGATTTCTGCTTAACGCTTCCATTGACGCGCGTCTGAATTTTTGCGTCTAAGGGATCAATCTCAGCGATCCATGGGCCGAAGGGCGCAAAGGTATCGAAGCTTTTCGCACGTGTCCACTGGCCATCCTTTTTCTGCAGATCGCGTGCTGTAACATCATTGAAGCAAGTATAACCTAAAATGTATTCAGCATAATCCTCTGCCTTGGCGTTCTTACACCTCTTCCCGATCACCACGCCAAGTTCGCCCTCATAATCTACTTGACTGCTGGATTTGGGATAGATGATATCCTTCCCCGGATCAAGAACCGCTGATGGCGGTTTGAGAAATATTATCGGCTCGTCGGGAAGCTTCATATTGAGCTCATTTGCGTGCTCTCTATAGTTGAGCCCAATGCAAACGACTTTGCTAGGCGAAGAAGGCGCAAGCAGCTCTACATCCTGAAGGTTGTATATCTCGCCGCCTGAGACAATCCGCTCTCCGCTCAGAGATCCACCGCAAACTTTTCCGTCTAATCTAAATCTTACTATCACTGCTAATCATCCCTTGCATGGCCCAATGCCGCCGTCAGGCCCTCGTCTATACCTGCCAAATTCACTGTTCAAAAGTCTATCAGCCATGATCACAGGCCCCTCGACACATACCCTGATTCCCTCTGGATCAAGGCAGCATGACCCACAGACTCCGACGGCGCATTTGAAGTGCCTGTTGATGCATGCTTGAGTCTTTCCAGCATACTCCTTAGTTCTCGAGATTATATCCCACATCATTAGCTCAGGGCCACAGAGATAGATCTGGCTGAACTCATCCAAGCTCAGCTCGTTTAGACCTGCTGCAACGTGGCCGGGAATCCCCAGTGAGCCATCATCTGTAGTAATAATTGAATTCCCAATACTCTTGAATCTGTTCCCGAAGATCATATCCTCAGAAGACCTGAAACCTATCAGCGATGTTACCTCTATGCCAGCTCTCTTTGCCCGCTCACCCAAAAACGCCAGCGGCGCTACGCCAACGCCTCCGCCAATGAGCAAAATATTCTTACCAATAAGGCTAAAGCCGCTCCCAAGCGGTCCTCTCAGGCCGAAGCTATCTCCGGGCTGGAGGCCGATCAAAGCCCTTGTCGCCTCGCCAACGGCATGAACTGTTATCTTCTCAGGATCGGAGAAGCTCATAGGAATCTCATCCATCCCTCGAATCCATACCATTGCATACTGGCCCGGAATTGGGCCAATGAATTTATCAAACTTTATGGTTTTAATAATCGGGGTCTCATTCTCAACAGAGATGACGGTAGCATTAATCGGCCTCATGATCGCCTCCCGGCTATGCCCTTTAGCTCTTCCAAAGTCATTTTCTTCCTTTCAAGATAGCCGGACAATCCTTCCGTTATCTCTTTGAAAACCTCATAACCTCTTTGAAGAGCAGTTCCTACCTGAACAGCGCAGGCACCAGCCATGATCATCTCCACTGCATCTTCCCAGGTGCTCACACCGCCAACTCCGATCACAGGGATCTCCAGCTGTGTAGAGAGCTCGAAGACGCACCTGACTGCCACGGGCTTGGTAGCAGCGCCTGATAAGCCTCCGAATTTGTTGCCCAAAATTGGATAACCAGTCTCAATATCGATAGCCATTGCCTTGAGAGTATTGATTGCCACAACTGCATCTGCGCCGCCTCTCTGCGCTGCCAATCCGAGCTCTACTATATCGGCCGTATTCGGTGTCAGCTTGACCCAGACAGGCACGTCCACTGATGCCTTGACCGCTCCCGTGACCGCCTCTACTAGATCAGGATAGCGCCCGAGCTCAGATCCATACCTTTCAGCATGCGGACACGATAGATTCAGCTCGAAGGCATCTGCCCTAAGACCCCTGGAGATTCTTGCAAACTCCTCGGCGCTTGATCCAAAGATGCTTGCAACGACAGGCGTGCCGCTTTTCTTCGCAAAATCGATCTCATCCTGAAAGACCTTATAAGAAGGATTGGGCAGCCCCATTGCATTTAAGAGACCGCACTCAACTTGAACGATTGTGGGGCCCGGATGTCCTGATCTGGGCTCAGAGCCCAATGACTTAGTGACCACACAGCCTGCGCCTGCCAGGGCTGCACGTCGCAGGGATGCACCGGTTGTGCCAAGGATTCCCGCTGCAAGGATGACAGGGTTTTGCAGTGTCAGGCCGCCTGCATCAACTGTTAGGGATGGCATAGCTTTGGAATCGTCAAGCGAAGATAAAAATCTTTATGTCACAAGTTTTATTAACTCTGCGTTCAGCTCATGCCCCTGAATTCGCAGAAGAGCAATGGTCGCAGGCTGCCCGAACCTCCTTGGCCCAGCAGTCCCAGGGTTCAGATAGAGCACTCCATTCCATCTCTTTACAGATGCCCTATGCGAATGGCCGCTGATTATGCAATCCAGGCTTGTTACATCCAGTTTTAGATCTCTAAGGATGTGAACAACTGCAATCCGAGAGCCTTCAAACTCAACGACTTTCACTTTTGGCAGCCTGCGGGCCCAACTCCCATGATCATTGTTCCCACTGACAGCCACAACAGGGGCCACGACTTTAAAGACTTCAAGAACCTCTGGCCCTCCTATATCGCCTGCATGAATTATCATCTCAGAGCCTTCAAGCCTTTCAAGGGCTTCACGCCGAATCAGGCCGTGTGTGTCCGATATGACGCCAATTAGGTGCTCCTCTTTGGTATCAGTGTTCAACAACATTATGAAAATGCTCTAGAAAGGATAAAAGCTTTGGCTAAATGAGCAGAAACCTAATTATCTGGCAGGGCATTCATTAAAACATGCTCAAAGCAGGCGATTTCTTCCTATCAGGTAACACCGGAGGAGTAGTATGCGCCTTTGTTCCATGGGGAAAAGCCTACGTCGGAGCCACACCAGCACATATATTCCAGTATTCTGGAACTGATATTTTGAGGATCGGAAACCAGCAAACGCGAGTGGCACATTTCGCCAGTGATATAGACCTTGCATTATTTCCCGTGCTAAGTGCCTGCGAGCCCTCACAGATTGGCAAGCCCCATTTTGGAGATGCAATGCTCGTGAATGCAAGGGACAGCATGGGTTGCAGAGTAACCGATGTGTCCTGGTCTATCGCCTACGTTGCACTTCAGCCCAGAAACCTGCCAGGGCCCGGGGACAGCGGAACACCTGTCGTACAGGACGGCAAAGTTGTCGGCATGCTGCTTTCAATGAATTTGCATACCTGCAAGGGTATAGTGATGAACGCCGAACTCATAAAAAAAGAGGCGCAGCTGTAATATACCATAAAAAGCAATAACAGCTAGCAATGATAATTTAAAGTATATTAATCCAATTGACAGTGCAAAAAATAGCTTTTAGAGATAGCTTTCCTATCGACAGCTCAGAACATTGTAGATAGGAAAAATATCGGAACCATGAACGTTATTATAAACCCTATAACCATCAGAACTATCGCCACAGCATCATTTCCCATAATGATCCTCCTATGCTTGGATCAAGCTTGTAATAGGTAATATTAATCACTATCGGAACGTCAACTCTGCCGAAGTATATCCATTGTATCCAAAGCCAATACATTTAACTTCTCGGAAAGAGACCATTTTTACGTGCGATCTGTCCAGAAAAGCGGAACAAAGGTACAAGGGAGCAAGCTTGAAAGGAATAAAGCAACAGGCGCGAAATATATTCTTCTTCGGCCTGCTGGATATCCCCTGAAGAGTGTATTTCAAGAGTACCCTGTTGTATCCGATGCCAAGCTCTTTGAGCTATATGCCAGAGAACAGTGGTACGGTGAACCTGTTAAGCCTGGATGCTTTCTCTTCGACCGCAGGCTTTACCCGGATTTCGCCTTCAAAGTTCTCAAAGTTCGTCCGCCATACTCAGTTGTCGGCGCAGAGACAATGATAGAGGTCGAGCGGCAGGCCGACCCCAAGAAGGCCGAATGTGATGTCAGGTTCGAGGATATAGTTGGCCAGGAAACAGCAAAGAGAAAGGTCAAGATCATTGAAAAGTTCCTTGCAGAGCCCGGGAAGTTTGGAAAATGGGCGCCAAGAAATATTCTCTTCTACGGACTCTCAGGCACAGGTAAAACTATGATCGCCAGGGCTCTCTCAACAGAAGCCAAAGTGCCGATGCTGCCTGTGAAGGCTACAAGTCTGATAGGTGAGTTCGTGGGTGAAGGAGCCCGCCAGATACATAGCCTTTATGAGAAGGCTGAGGAGATCTCGCCTTGTATAATTTTCATCGACGAACTGGATGCAATCGCCCTAGACAGGCATTATCAGGACCTGCGTGGAGATGTATCCGAAATCGTCAACTCACTGCTCACAGAGATGGATGGCATCCATAAAAGGAATGGAGTCTGCACCATAGCTGCCACTAACAAGATAGAGTTTATAGATAGCTCAGTTCGCTCTAGGTTCGAGGAAGAGATAGAGTTCAAGCTGCCAAATATAAAGGAGCGGCTGGCAATACTCGAGAAAAACGCAGCTACCTTGCCTCTAGAGATGGAAGGCGTCAATCTCAAAGATGTAGCAAAGGAAACTGAAGGTTTTTCCGGGAGGGACATTGTGGAGAAGGTGCTGAAGGTTTCGCTCCACCACGCTATCATGGATGACAGCAAAATAACCATAAAACTCCTGGAAGACGCAATTTCCAAAGCCAAGAAAGATTACAAAGAGCCTCCGAAGGAGATGTTCACCTAAAACCGGCAGAGAGGCATCATGTGGCAGGAGATTTTAAACAAATTCAAAAGATTCCCAGCGCAGGAAAAGGTCATCAGGCTCATTCTGCAGAGAGGGTTCCAAATCAATGAGCATGGCCGAGTAGTTTCAGGCAACATTGAGATACCTCACGCGCAGATTGCGAAGGAGCTGGGCGTAGACCGCAGGGTCGTGGATACGACAGCCATGGCAGTTCGCGAAGATGAGACCTTATGGAAGGTATTTCGAAACGTTCGATCTATGATATTCCTAGGCGAGGTAGCGCCAGTTTTGGGCCTAGGAGTAATAGAGATAACTCCTGTAAACGCTACGCAGACGGGGATTCTTGGGAACGTTGCAAGCGCTGTCGCGAAATATGGTTTAAGCATACGCCAGGCCGTATCGGATGATCCCCAATTCACCGAGAACCCAAAGCTGACAATAATTACCGATGGCAAAATTCCGGGTGATCTTGTCAGGATGCTGATGGAAATCGAAGGCGTGAGAAGAGTTACCGTATACTAATATTGTTATAGTATATTAGTATTAGTTTTACTCTTATTTTATTACTCGTAGCTTTTCCTTGTGATGATAGCCCGACCCCTTTCGGACAACTCTATGCCTATTGATTCCAGAAAGGATCTGCTTTTGCCTTTCCCATGGATCAAAATCTCAGCAAGATCCGACGGCTCGTCAATATCGCAACACGCATAATACGAGGCATAGATTCCAGCCTTAAATCCCATAGTTCTGACAAATTCTATATGCTTCAGAAAGCTTAACCCTCGGTACTGGGCTCTGAATACAGGATTCCTGATCAGAATCATGTTAGTGCCGCCGCCACGTCCCGGCGAAAATACAACATCGCCCTCCATTTGGAGTATGCTCCTCACATCCTCAGAGGTTAAAAGGGCCAAATCTGCCATAACTATCAGGATATCCTCAGGCCAGCCTTCACTCTGCTGATGCGAAATAGTTGCATTGATGGCGTCGTTCAGATCTAGGTCGCATGTAAGGACACTGAAACTACCATACTCGTCTGATTTATCAAACCCTGGTTTTGCAAGAATAGTAGTCGGACCGGCAGATGATACTGCTTTCACGACATCTTGAAGCATTGCCAGCGCAAAGAGCCTGCGCTCATCAGGCGAAAGGACGGCTCCTAGACGTGACTTTGCTCCATTCAGCTTGAAGGGAATGATGACATGAACTGGCCTTTGCATTAGCGAGGTGCTACTGGCCTAAGGATAAAATAGTTGCGTTAGGGCTTAAGATGATGGCGAATTACATCAAGGCCCTTGGGCCTAAATAGGCTTCCTCCTGATCGAGAGTATTTTAATCCTCTAAAAACTGCCACAGGAGTAGCATCGCTAGCCTCACCCATAAGCATATTTGCCATCCCCGCGATCTCATCTACAGTGGCCTCAAGGGTGATCTCCAGCTTTCTGCCGTGAATATCCGGCTCGCCTCGCCAATCGCGTAGTGCCGCGATGCCGGACCAGCCCACTGCAGTTCCTGCGACTCCGCAACGGAATGGCCTGCCGCAAGTATCAGTAATTATCACTGCACAATCCTTGCTGAGCTTTTTCCTTAGCATCTCGGCACTGGCAGTTGGGTTTTCGGGTAATAGCAATATTCTGCCTTCGCCGACATTGGATTGATCAATTCCGGCATTTACGCCGATGTGGCCAAACTTAGTGACGGAAAGCAGAAAAGGATATTCAAGAAGGATATCTTCAGATTCTGTCAGAACTGCCTGGACGAACCTTGGGTCCTTGGAGATGGTTTGTGCTATGCTTTTCGCCCTTAGGCTCGGCTCATAGTCTTCGAGCCTTCTGAAACGATCCTCTGATTTGGCGACCACAGTGCTCGCAATGCAGAGGATATCTCCGTCCTGAAGCTCGAAACGGGACTCTATAAGCGAGGCCAGGTCGTCGCCCTCTTTGATCACTGGTAAGCCATATATTAAGAAACCCTGCATTGAGGGCGCTATAGAGGATGTTTCCGACATAGCTTATGCCATCTTATGCAATATCTTGTGCCGTCACTTGAACCGCTCATCCACAGGCATAGTGCTGAGGTAATAGAGCCTTGCCTGCACCAGCATATCTAAAAGATATGAGTAACTCTCGGCAGTCACAGCCACTCGATTATCGCTTATCTCAGACCAGGGCAGAGCATCATAACCCTCTGCAAAATGTCTCCAAAAATTTGGTGGATAGAACTCAAGCTGATACTGGTGCTTCTCCGTAAAGGTCAACGAGATCTTCTCATCCATCTCTTCCTCAAGCTTAGTGCCTAGTGCCTACCTGTGGCCTGCCCTATACCAACAATGCAATTCTATGTGATCAAGTGATGTCTTCAGAAGGTTTTAAGGGGCCTTGCTCTTTCTCTCCACGACCTCCGCAAAGGCCAAGGTACCGCTGACCTTCTTGATCTTGGCCCTTACAACCTCGCCTTTAACAGTGCTGGGGATGAAGATAAGGTACTTGTCCACCTTGGCTATGCCGTCGCCCTTATTGCCGACAGATTCAACGCGTAGCTCATAGGTCTCGCCCTCTTCAATCATTTCCTTCTGAATCGTTGTTGCAGCCTTTCTTCTCCGAACCGGCCGATGTGCGCCGCATGCATCGCACTTCAGCATCAGAATGCGATCGTTCTTGGTAAGGTGAGTATCGGGCAGCCTGCATTCAGTGCAGACTACGTATTCCTCGAAGTAGGACTCAATCTGTCTGGCTATGGCCTGCTCGCCGAACTTTCCCTGGAAGATGCCACGTCCGCCCTCGATCTTGCCAGCAGTTCCGAGCTCTTGAAGGAGATATTTCATCAAGTGGTCTGGATCTCTGTTCAGTGTATCAGCTATTGCACCGAAGTTCTCAAGGACTGTTGTCTTGCCCTCATAGAATACCTTGGGGGAAGGCAATACAAACCGTTCCTTGGTGCCCTGCGTGGCGGGCATCTTCTTCATTGCCCGCTCTAGGCCTGAGATGTAATCATCCATCTAGATTACCTTAGGAGAGCCCATTGCCTGATTCAGTGATGATTTGAATCGGGGTCGGGAGCTTGTGCCCTGCTCTCTTCAATGCGGTCTTGGCATCGTTCAGAAATTCTGGTGTGACTCCAAGGGTGAATATCTTCTGACCTGCCTGCACCTGAGCCGCAGTCCCCACGGCCTTGCCGAAGGCGCGCCTCATTCCACTTGAGACTCGGTCCGCACCTGCACCTGTCGCCTGCTTGTTCTCTCTTATGACATGATGCGGATAGACTCTGAGCTTCAGATGGAAGTTGGTCCTGCCTGCCTGCTTCAGCAGGAAACGGTTAGCTGCAACCCTTGCCGCCTCAAGAGATGTATGCCTGATTTGGCATGGCTCTCTGGCCACAAGAGTGAGGTTGATGGAGAAGGTTTCCTGCAGGTTTCCCATATCGTAATGAACTACTTTGCTTCCTGGAACGCCGCCCATATACTCTCTGCGTGTGTAGGGGCGCTCGATCTTTCTGTACATGCTTCCTGGCTTACGTGTCAAAACGAATTCCTCCAATAATCCTGAGATTAGTGCTCTATTCAACTAGTTTATAAGGCTTGGCCTCGATCGTTCCCATAAGCTCCTAATGGGCCATTTTTTTATTAGATACCGCACTCAAACGGTCATAAGCGTGGACGGAGAGATCTCGCCAGCAATGGGCGTTCTCATCAATGATTCAACTTCTGTCGGGTGATTTGCCAGAACCCACATCATCTTCACGAGAGCCACCTCGGGCAGCATATCTTCGCCCTCAATTGCGCCTGCATCAAGCATATAGCGTCCTGTATCGTAAACGCGGTCACAGATCCTGCCTCTGAGGCATTGAGATGTTATTACAACGGGTATGCCAGCATCAGTGGCACGCTTGATTGATTCTATCCAGTTCGAGGCCACGTGCCCAAGTCCTGTGCCTTCAATAACGATGCCCTTATAGTTCTTATCGATATAGTAACCCATGATATCAGATGACGCTCCTGGCGTGTACTTTACAAGTGCGCACCTCGGCTCAAGCTTATCCATGACCTCCAGCGCTATCTCATTTCGGCGGCGGTAGGGTATGAACGTCTCTATGCCTCTGGTAAGATAGTCCACTTTTCCAATCGGATGCTGGTTAATGCTTCCGAAAGCATCTCTCCTGGAGGTATGCATCTTCCTAACGCGGGTACCTCGGTGAATCGAACAATAGCTATCACTTGGAGTGCCATGCATCACAACGCATACCTCAGCTATATCGCTAATGGCGACTGTAGCTGCACATATGGCGTTCATGCTCGCATCGCTGCTTGGTCGGTCCGAGCTTCTCTGAGATCCTACTATAACAACGGGAACTGGTGTATGAAGCATGAATGATAGAGCCGCAGCAGTATACATCATGGTGTCAGTTCCATGAGTTATTATCACGCCCTCGGCTCCGCCGCGGATCTCTTCGGCAACGGCTCTTGCAAGTTCCATCCAGTAATCTGCACGCATGTTCTCGCTCAATATCTGATAGATTATGCGTGCATTGTAGTTGGCAATCTCCCCAAGCTCAGGGATCGCTGCTGCGATTTCGCCAGCGGAAAACTGGCTCGTCACAGCTCCAGTTCTATAATCAACTTTGCTGGCGATGGTCCCTCCTGTGGACAAAATAGAGACCTGGGGCAGTCCTTCTCTGGCGCACAGTGGCGGCAGCGGTGGTACTTTAAGTTCATGCCCCTTCTCAACCAGCTTCAAATCCGATTCAGGCACTCGGAGCCCGATGTTATAGCCATTATCCAGCTTTATAACTATGTGATCCTTGCGACGCGACGGCATAAGTACGCCTTCGTAGGCCATGCCGCCCTTCTCTACAGATACCCGATCCCCTAGGTCCATTTACAACCACCAGGTCTAGATGACCATTACCTTTACCTTTACCTTTAACCTTGTCTTCTTTAATTAAGGAAACCTAAAAACATTGCCCCTGAAAAAGCTTGGGAGCATTGTTATTGAAAAATCCAAATTGCTCTGCCTCTGAAAACGCCAGAAGCAATGCCTTTAACAATATCGATTGCAGAATTTATAAAACTCTTAGATTTGCTTGAAAAGTATGCAGCACAATCGTGCCGACGCTCATGCCTATTGCTTGACAAAGGCCAATACCTTTAAGGTTCAAGATATCCAGTGTAGAATGGCTAAGGAGGCAAAGAATTTGCTTGATAGGCTAAAAAGCTCGCTGCTGGAAGCGCCCATATTCAAGAGAGGCGAATACAACTACTTTATTCATCCCATTACCGATGGAGTTCCCGAGGTAAAGCCGGATCTCATTAGGGAGGTTGTCAGCCATATTATCAGGATAGCCTGCCTTGATGTAGATAAGATTGTAACCATCGAGGCAATGGGCATTCCCATAGGCATAGCCCTATCAATCATAACCGATATACCCCTGGTGATAATCAGGAAAAGAAAGTATGGACTGCCTGGAGAGATTGAGGTCGCCCAGGTCACAGGCTATTCCAAATCTCAGCTCTTCCTGAACGGAATTAAGAAAGGCGATCGAGTAATAGTCGTTGATGATGTTATCAGCACAGGCGGAACCCTTCTGGCAACGCTTCAGTCACTTAAGGCAGCTGGTGCAGAGGTAATGGACATCGTAACTGTGATAGAGCGAGGCGAGGGAGTGAAGAGGCTCAAGGCTGAGGGCTATGATGTCAAGACGATGGTTCAGGTTGAGGTTGATGAGAAGCGCGTGACAAAAGTGATTGAGTCATCCCCTGCTCATAACGCCACAAGCTCAGGTAAGGCTGTATAAAGCAGTATGAGAAGATAGAATGAGCAGTAATCTGGAGATAGATCTGCGAGCAGAGACGCTGAAATGGTTAGAAAGGGCAGAGAATTTATTCTCAGAGGTATCGGGGAAGGAGCAGTTTATAGATAATATATCGGCTTATATATCCGATTCTAAATATTTTCTTGAGAAGGGAGATTTGATAAGGGCCTTTGAAGCTGTGATCTGGGCCTGGGCCTGGATGGAAATCGGCATTGAGATAGAAGCGCTAAAAAAACTTAGATCTAAATTGAAAGAATGATAGCGAGAAGGCAGGATTACTGAGAAGGATTTTCTTTGCTGCCTCTCGCATTGTACCACTTGAATAACCATCATCTGCATCTGGAAATATCTATCATTGGGCAATCTGCCAGATCTTCAGGTTATCAAAGCCTATTATAACAGGACCCTTGGAATACTCAGATCCAGCTACAAAGCCAATCATACCAGATCCAAAGCTGCTATCGGTATAATCATCCACCTTAATATTATTCACATAGAAGGAGAACTTCTCTCCATTGCATACGGTATCTATTATATTGGTGACACTACCCGTATGAATTGCGCTAGACTTTTTCCAAGGTGTTGCGAAGACCCACTTACTGTCTTGTTTCTTCTCAATCCGATAATAGCCATCCCCGGAAATAAGGAATTGGTAGTAGTTATTCCAGTCAACCTTCCTAAATGCGACGCCATAGAAGTTATCATCAGGACCTGATTCCTGCGTAGCCTCGACCTCAAAAATGGTATTATTATATTCTGAACCGTAAGATGCTGTATAACTCATATCGAGTGGCACTACTTCAATGTGATATCTTCCGTCTCCAAAATAAACGCTAACATTATTGTCTTGCTGTCCTCCTACAAATGCGCCAAATTTGCTGCTCGAAAAATTATCTTCGTACAATAGTTTACCCTTAGATATACCGCTATTCTGCAGTTCAGCGGAAGAAACGAAGATCGCACCAATACTCATAATCAACAAGCAGAGTGCGATTCTTAGGCTTAACTTCATCTTCATAATCCTCCCCAATACTGAGATTTTCTTACTACCTGTTCTATAACGTTTACATATTTAGCGTTAACTTACAAAATGCTTTTTAAATACATACTAAAATCACTATATTATATTCTCAAATAGCACTATTTTTTAATTGAAAAATAAATTGTCGCTCATCGAGCCTGATCATCGCTTTCCCAGAGTATGAAGGCATTTCCTTCCGTATCCTGACAGATCGCGAAATATCCCATCGCAGGCACAGCCTTCTTGGGAAGGATTACCTTGCCCCCCAATTCCTCTACTTTTTCAGAGTACTCATCAACCGAAGGGACATCGATATAGTTTGTTATTCTCTGCTCCGGATGCACCCTCCTCAGCATGCCGCCACAGGTCATGCCGGTGCTGTCATTGGTATTGATCTCACAGTAATCCCTTTCCGGTTTGCAGTTAATCCTCCAATCGAAGATGTCCGAATAGAAGCCCTTTGCCCTGTCAACATCGTCAGCAGGCACCTCAAAAAAGATTATACCAGGCATCTTACATCCCAGTCTTAATTATCCATCAGGCTTATTTAGTTTTCCCTTGAAATATTAATGTTAAGATCATAACCTTAGATCATTGTTTCAGATAATAACCTAAGATCATTATTTCAGATGATAATTTCAGATCATGAGATATAGTCATGGAAATCGACCTTCAGATACCTTTTTAACTCATCGGCATTATCGGCTCGGCCGAAGGCAATGGAGAAGGCCGGATATCTCTTTGGATCCAGCTTGCAATAGCCAACTAGATCCGGAAAGTCAGAAGCGAATTCGTCATGATCGGGTTTAACGCCCTCCGCAAGTGGAGCTTTCATTCTGCTGAGCACGCGATAGAAGATCTTGCCCTGAGCCTTAGGAAGAAACTCCTCCCAGTCGGGCTTCTGTTCATTATAATAGTATTTGTAAGGGTTCAGCATGAAGGCAAAGAAGGTCAAATCCGGCAGGCTGAAGCTGCCGAACTTCATGGGATTGATCTCTATTGGCATGAGCCTATTTTTCTGAAGTCTGAATTCGGCATGTACAGGGAAGTTTTTAACAGCCATCTGTGAAGATAGCCTTCGCAGAAAATCCTCTATTCCAGGATGCATTTTTTTGACCAAATCGGGGCTAGTATAATAGAGGATATCCCTGAAATCATCTTCATCCATCAGAGGATGATCATAGATTCCTAAAATAACCGGCTCTCCTTTAGAATTGAAATATGCATCGCATGCTATCTCTTCGCCTTTTATGTGCTCTTCTATCAGAAACCTGTCTGAGCTTAGGAGATCAGAGCTGATCGATCCCGTATTTTGCCCGACCTCGCTGAGCAGATCATCTGCCTTTTCACGCAGATCTTTCGAGCCTTTTATCCTCGCTACTCCTGCTCCTGAAAAGCCGGATGACGGCTTGATTACATAATCCCTTCCAGAAGGTAGATCGATATTTTTAAGCTCATCCGCCTTGGCTTCAGTGAAGAAGTAATCTGGAAAAGACTTGCTTAAAAGCTGCCTGAATTCGGGCTTGTCCTTGAAGGTTCTGATGGCTTCTGCCTTTGAGGAATCTCCATGATCGATCAGGCACGGCAAGAAGATCTCAGAGTTTAATAATAATTGGCTATCAGGCTGAGCGATTATATTCAAAGCATCAGCTTTATCCAGTAGCAGCAGATCACGGCGGTATCTTTTGAACTCTTCTTTAAGTCTATCACCTTGGGCAAAAGCTGGTATGCCCTCTCTGACCAATGTATTCAGAAATAGAGGTGAAGCATATGTATCTGCCAGAACTGCAAGGGACTTATCTTTCACAGAGATCGTCATTGCTGTCTATGCTTAAAATCATTCTCTGCAAAGCTGCTAAACAATTGTAGATTAAAAATATTGCTATCATTTGGAACGAAATCGCTTGTCGGATGATTAAGAAATGAAGAAAAATTAATTTATCCTGCCCCGCCCACCGTCGCCTTCCCAATCAGCAAGTGTGGCGACCCATCGCTCACTGGCACGAGCTGCCCGCCTTTGCCGCATCTGCCGGAGTTGAACTTAAGGTCGCTCCCAACTGCCTTCACTTCTTTCAGGATCTCCATAATCTTTCCTGAAAGCGAAACGTCTCTGAGCAGCTTGGTCTTCTCGCCGTTCTCCACGAGATAGCCGCGCTTGGCATTGAACTGGAAAACGCCCTCTGCAGTGTTCACCTGGCCGCCACGGCTTCCCATCAGGTAAACCCCATCCCCAAGATCCTCGAAGATCTCGTCGAGCTTCCAGTCGCCGTTGGCGATATAGGTGTTGCTCATGCGTACAATCGGCCTGTCCGTTCCTTGAGCCCGTGCGTTTCTCGGCACACCGCCCATTCTCCCTGCAGTCTCACGAGAGTGGAGGTACGAGTTCAGGATTCCATTTTTAACAAGAACAGTCTCCTGAGAAAGGCTTCCCTCATCATCGAACGGATAATAGCCGTTCTGCATCATGCTTGGATCATCCTTGACTGTTACAAGCTCTGAGCCGATTTGTTGCCCCAGCATTCCCTCAAAGCACGATCCGCCCTCCAGGATTATGTCAGCCTCGGTTGCATGTCCCACTGCCTCATGGGCGAACACACCTGCAAGCTCCTGATCAAGAACAACCGGGAAGCTTCCTCCTTTCGGAGCCTCGGCATCCAAAAGAGCCACTGCCATCTGGCCTACCTGCTTTGCAAGGGCAATAGGATCCTCTTTATCAAAAATCTCTAGGCCGCCGATACCTGCCCTGCCTTCGCCGCTGGCCTGGTAAAGGCCGTCGCGATTGGCGACGGCACTTATTACATAGCCCATCCTTGTTATTTCGCAGTCCAGATCCAAACTCTCTGAATTCATGTAATGGGCATTTATCTCGACCTCAGAGTAGACCGCTTGGGTACTTGATATTCCCTTAATCTTCGCCGCGTTTTCGATCTCCCTCAGAAGCTCGACCTTCTCTTCAAGAGAGAGATCCCTAGGGTCCTTCTTAACTGGAATGGTTTGGCTCCGTCCGGATGGAGCCTCTGCAAGCTTCAGCTCCTTTTTGCCGATCTTCCGGGCCATCCTCTTCGCAAGATCGATCTCTTTCTCCAGCCCATCAATATTATCTGTGGTAACAAAACCCCAGGCTCCACCTGACAGGGCACGCACAGATGCTCCCTGAAAAGGTGCCTCAGAGATCTCATCGAGCTTGCCGTTATCTAATATTATCCTTGTCAGACTGCCCCTTAAAACTCGGACATCGTAGAAATCAGAGTCAGACATCAGATATCAAAGGCTCCTGAAGGAGAAGTGATAGGTTCAGGAAGACTTATGCCTATCGCCTTCTCGGCAGCGAACTTCTTGAGCTTCTCGATCAGCCTCGTCCTTTGGCCGACCATTGCATACTCGAATACCTCGCCGATTGTTGAGACTGGTATGATCTTCACCTTATCCTTGAAGGATTCATCTATCAATACATCGCCAAGGTTCGATCTGGGTATAAGCACCGTCCCAATGCCCGCCTGCACTGCTGCCTCAATCTTCTGGGTCACACCGCCGACAGGCAGGACGTCGCCGCGGACTGACAGAGAGCCCGTCATTGCAACTGTTTGCCTGACTGGAACGCCCTCGAGAGCAGAGATCACTGCTGTTGCTATTGATATAGATGCGCTGTCTCCTTCCACGCCCTCGTAGGTTCCAATGAACTGAATATGGACATCCTTGCTTGTGATGTCCTCTCCCATGAACTTCTTGATCAGGGCGGAAACGTTTGTCACCGCCTCCTTGGCGATCTCCTGCAGCTTGCCTGTTGCTATGACCTTGCCCTCTTCTTTGGACTGGGCAGGAGTTACCTCGGCCATGATCGGCAGGACAATTCCTGAATCTCCCATGACAGCCAGGCCGTTGACTCTCCCGATCTCATCGCCGGTGGAGTGGAACATGCTGTAATCCTTGCGCCTCTCGAGGTAGCGGTCTGCCAGCTGCTGCTCAACAGATCTTGCCATCTTCTTGGCCTGCAGGACATGGCTAACCTCTGTGAGGGATGTTCCCTCTGCTCGAGCAATATCTCCGGAAACTCTTATCAGACCGCCCAGATCGCGGAGCATAAGCGTCAGATGGCCTTTCCTGCCAGCTCTTCTCTTGGCCTCACGCATAATCTCAGCTACTGCATCGTGAGTGAAGTGAGGTATCTTTCCGTCTCGGACTACCTCTTGGGCAACGAACCTTATGAGCTTGTTGCGGTTTTCGAGCGTATCGTCCATTGTATCCCGCATATAGACCTCGTATCCATATCCTTTGATACGCGACCTGAGCGCAGGATGCATACCCTGGACTGCATCCAGGTTTCCAGCGATAATCATAATGAAGCTGCACGGAACAGGCTCTGTTCTTACTAATGCGCCGGAGGAGCGCTCGCTTTGGCCTGTGATCTGGTACTCTCCCTCTTGAAGGGCAGTGAGCAGGCTCTGCTGTGACTCAAGCCTCAGCGTATTGACCTCATCTATAAACAGGACGCCTTTATGGGCTCTGTGAATTGCACCGGATTCAACCCTTTCGTGCGAAGGCGTCTCAAGGCCGCCAGACTGGAATGGATCATGCCTGACATCGCCCAATAGTGCTCCTGCATGTGCCCCCGTTGCATCGACATATGGAGCCTTTTTCTTGCCGTTGTTGTCTACAAGCAGCTTTGGAACAATGGCATCCTCTTTAGGCAGCATATAGCGCATTGATAAAAATATAAGAGCTGCTGCTATTATGCCGAAGAGCAGCTGGCCCGTGTAATATGCGTAGACTAACAAGGCCATCACAATCAACATGAAGAACATGTTGCGCGTCTGCGTCTTCTTCCTGGCCTCCATCTTCTGGGCATCGACTATCTGCTTGCCTCTTCCGGCGGGCACTACCCTGACACGCGGAATGTTGTTATCCTCTGGATTATGGTAAACAAGAACATCCTGCAGCTCTTCCACTGGAAGCAGCTCTGCCATCGCTTTTCCGAGCATGGATTTACCAGTTCCCGGAGATCCGATGAGCATGACATGGCGTCTTTGGCGGGCCGCCTTTTTTATAACCTCAACAGATTCATCCTGGCCGATCACCTGATCGATAAGATTCTCAGGCACTTTAACGCTGCTCGTATCCTTAAAATCAATATCGCCAAGCAGCTCTTTGGATTCATCTTCTATAGTCAAGTCTTCGGCCCTCTTATCTTCATTTGGCTTTCCTGACTCATATAGCTGATGCTTTAAATTGTACTTTAGCTCCTGTTCTGATTTTGTCAAGGCCCTATTACACCTCGAAGTTCCTTATCATTCTGATATATTCTTCTAGCATTTCTTTCGATAGATGCGGCTTTATACTGGCACATGCCTTTTCAAAATGCTCTTTATTGATCTTAATTTTATCTAATATAAGCTCCTCTTTGTTCATACCGGGCTTTATGTGCTCCCTAAGAGCGAGCATACCCGCCTCGCGGCAGAGCATCTCTATGTCCGCGCCGCTATAGTTCTCGGTTGTTTCAGCCAGCCAATCACACGAAACATCCGATGCAGGCATCTTTGATATGTTGGTCCTGAATATACTCTTTCTGGCATCTTTATCTGGCATAGGAATATAAATTAAGCGATCAAACCTCCCCGGTCTGAGGAGAGATCTGTCAAGAAGATCTGGCCTGTTTGTGGCAGCCAATACTACTACATCCTTGAGCTCAATGAGGCCATCAAGCTCCGTCAAGAATTGGCTGACAACACGCTCCGTTACATGACTCTCGGATCCACTGCCACGAGCAGGAACTATTGAATCGATCTCATCGAAGAAGACCAATGCTGGAGCAGCCTGCCTAGCTTTGCGAAATACCTCTCTGATCGCACGCTCAGACTCCCCTACCCATTTGCTCAGAATCTCAGGCCCTTTAATGCTTATGAAATTGACATTGCTCTCTGTAGCAAGTGCTCTTACAAGCAGCGTCTTTCCTGTTCCAGGCAGCCCATAGAGAAGAATTCCCCGTGGAGGCCTGATTCCTGCAGACTCGAATGCATCAGGGTATTTCAGAGGCCATTCTACAGATTCTATCAAAGCCTGCTTGGCCTCATCAAGCCCACCAACCTGATCCCAGCGGACCTCAGAAACCTCAACGAAGACCTCTCTCATCGCAGAGGGCTCAATCTTCTTTAAAGCCGTGTAGAAGTCATCCTTTGTAACTCGAAGGTTCTCAAGCACTTCTACAGGTATGTCCTCCTTGATATCGAAGTCCGGCAGGGCCCGCTCCAGTGTGCGCATCGCAGCCTCTTTGCAAAGCGCATAAAGGTCTGCCCCCACAAAACCGTGCGTTATCTCAGCAATCTCTTTCAGATCAAGGGATTCGTCCAGGGGCATTCCCCTGGTGTGCACATAGAGTATCTCCAGCCGTCCGTTCTTGTTCGGAATTCCAACCTCGATCTCACGATCGAACCGTCCACCTCTACGTAAAGCCGAATCGAGGGCGTTAGGTCTATTGGTGGCTGCTATTACAATAAGCTCCCCTCGTGAGGATAGGCCATCCATAAGTGCGAGCAGCTGTGCTACTACTCGCCGCTCCATGTCCCCCGATACCTCCTCTCTCTTGGGAGCAATTGAATCTATTTCATCGATGAAAATAATCGAAGGCGCAGCCTTTTGGGCCTCCTCGAAGATCTGGCGCAGCCGGTGCTCGCTTTCGCCATAAAACTTTGATACTACCTCGGGCCCTGAAATCGATATGAAGTTAGCATCCGTTTCGCTTGCTACCGCTCGTGCAATCAAGGTCTTTCCTGTTCCCGGGGGACCATGCAGCAGAACACCACGCGGCGGGTTTATTCCGAGCTTAGAGAACAGCTCAGGATGCCGCAGAGGGACCTCGATCATCTCCCTGATCTCTCGGATCTCTTTAGCTAGGCCGCCTATATCCTCATAAGAGATGTCCCTGACATTAAGGGCTACTTCTTCGAGCGTTTCTCTTGTGATATTGATAATGGTATCAGAGGTGATCAAAACAGGCCCTGGAGGAATTGTGCTCACAATGGCGAGGCTGAGGGTATTATTGATCATCTCCACACGCAGCATCTCACCCTTTATGACGGGTCTGCCCGCAAGCGTCCTGAGAAGATATTGAGGCCCTCCGATCAGCCTGATCTGGCGTGTAGGAGCCATCACTACCTTTTTGGCTGGCTTTGCCTCTGCTCGACGAACCTTTACGCGGGTATCTATGCCTATGCCCAGATTTGCCCGTGTGTTCCCATCTATTCTGATTATATCCTGTGGATCCTCAGGATTTCCAGGCCAGGCTATTGCATACACCTTCTCCTTGCCTTGGATTTCTATGACGCCTCCATTATCAAGCCCAAGCTGCCTCATGACCGCTGTACTTACCCTTGCTACACCTTTCCCGGCGTCTTTATGGTAAGCTTCGGCCACTCTAATGGATACAACTTCTGGGCTCGCGCTTATATCTTGCAAATAGGTTATATGCTCCATTCCTCGCCTCGTTTCCGAACAGCTCCTCGAGCCTCCAGCCTGCGCAGGCGATCATCTACTAGAATTTCGGGCACCTCAAGCTTCTCGGCCAAAATCTCTGAGCTGGATGCTCCCGAAAGTAAGGCCGTTAATATTTCTGACTCGAGCTGATCATTCGCATAGCTTCGAACTGCACTGACTGCCCTCTGCTTTATTTCTGCCTCCCTTGCTTCAATCTCATTCATAAGCCTTCGGAGGTCACGCCGCTTCTCTTCAAGCAGGGAGAGCTCACTTTTAAGAAGCTCGATGTCCTGATTCACCTCCTGGAAATCTTCAACTTTATCAGGGCTGCCTTCTGATCTGTAAGCCCTGACGCCGTATGAATGGGGAGATACTGCAATTTCCAGCACTGTGTTCATGGCGATCCTAAAATACTTCCGGCGACTCTGGTCATGATAGCATTCAATAAGCCCAGCTCTTTCAAGCATATCGAGGTGATCTATTATCGCCTTCGGCCCAACATCAAGGCGCTTTGCAATCTCGTTGAAGTAGAATGGCCTAAAGGATAATAGCTGGAGTATACGCCTCCTGTTTTCATTCCCAAGAATATCCAGAAACTCAATCGGATCCATAATCACTCAATAAACTTTATGTTAGTAACTTCGGGTTAGATAAATCTTGCGGTGGATTGCTTGGAACCAAATCCTACCGGCAACCACTTCAAAGGGATAGATCTAAAGATCATTATCTAAGAGTTTTTGGAAGCTCCGTCAGCAGGGCGTATAAAAGAAAGCCTATTACGCCGATGATGCCAATTCCAGCCATTGAGATTTGAGATATATTGATGAACTCCTCATAGTCGGGCTTTCTTGCGAGCTTCAAAACTCTCATATATTCCTCTAAATTCGTTGAGGGCAAGGTTATCTCCATATTCCCAATCTCATCAAGGGCAAGCTTGTCCTTAAACTGCTGAATCTTATCCGCCTCCATGTTTTTTCCTCTCTCAGTATTATATTGAACGTTATTTAGGATAAGAGATACTAGGCTCTAAACCTATTTAAAATTTTATAAGTCCTGCACCCCTTGATGGATGAGCGATATATGGCCTCATGATTTAGATTGCTCTTTGAAATTAACGGCGCTGCAGGATATAATATCTTCCAATAACTTTTGTACAGATCCCTTAAAAATCTTAAGATCGCCATCGTTCTTAAGCCTGAGATCAGCCTGCGAAATGGCTTCATTCATTCCCCATCCAAGCTCCCTGCAGTCTCTTTTTTGAAGAACAATGCCGCCGTCGTCTGCATCATCAGATCGCCCACGCGCTATTACCCTATTTAATCTTGCATAAGGAGGGGTCCAGACCTCGATCAGGTGAAAGTCCTCAGCATGCTCTCTGAAGAAATCGACCTCGGCCTTGCTTCTAATGCCGTCTACTACTACGAGATCCTTTCCGGACGACTCTGCTATATCCAGCGTCCTTCTGGCAACGGCCTCCGGTCCTTCTTGGGATCTGAGCAGGTTGCCGACCTTTCCGAGGTTCTCATCAGTCAATTCAAGGCCCTGGCGAGCGGCCTCCAGGCGGATAATATCTCCCATTACTACTACCACAAGACCCATGCTGCGTGCCACATCTGAAGCTTCACCCTTGCCTGAGCCGGGCATGCCCACAAATCCGATGATCTTCAATCCGTCCTCACATCCGTCGGCTTGGGAATCTCTGAATTATCTGCCTTATTAACCTTCGCGAGTGATGCAGCCCTTACCTCGACTCTCAAATCTCCAATCGATTCTGCAAGCGTTTTTAAGCTCTCCAATGATACAGGCTCAAACTCCCGGTCTCTTGGTTGGCCCTGCTGGAGCACAAGCGCATCAAACTGATTTTCAGGGGACTTAACCAACAGATCCGACAATGTAGTTGCAATATCCTGCACACGTAAGGATTGCGTTTCAGGAAAAACCGTTGTCCTGACCTCAAAAGGAACTTCTGACTTTATGCATATCTTGAGGCTCTTCAAGGCTCGTAAGGCTGAGCCCTTTTTGCCTGTTACTGCAAGGTACTCTGGCTCCCTCAAAGGCGCTTTGATATCGAGGAAAATCCTATCGGCCAAGCCTTTGTTCAAAATCCCCTGCAGGTGATCATAATAGTAGCCGCAGGTCTCTATACCTACATTCATGCCGAGGCCCCTTGCCAGGTTCGCGAGAGCAGCTACTGCATTAGACTGCATCAAAGGCTCACCACCCGATAGCACAAGTGCACTTAGAAATGGTTCAGCCTCTGTCATACTGATGGCTTCTTCAAGGGTCAGCTGATCTGCGATATGCTCGATCTCTTTTATAACCTTGATATGGCCAAGAACTTTGGATAGCTCGACAAATGTCTCTCCCATCTGTAGCTCGCGGTTATGGCAGTGAGAACAGGCAAGCGGACAGCCCCTTAAGAAGATAACCATCGCTGCTCTCCCTGGCCAGTCGACAGTCGATAGGTGTACAATTCCGCCCAGATTTACCTGCATTAGTTCCTCAAGGTTCCTTCAAAAATCAATCTCAACGGGTCTGCCAGCCAGCTCTTCCATCTTTGCGAGTAGTTCGGCTTTATCTCCGGCGGCTCGCTCCTCCAAAGCTACGAGGTGTCCCTTCTCCTGGGCAAGATCGGCTTCAAACCTGGAGATCTGATCGTTTATCCGCCTCTGTTCCTCTTCAAGCTTAAAAGTCTTCAGGCTGCTTTTTTGAAGCATTTCCTGCAAATTGTTTATCTGCTTTTGGACTAGAGAGTGCTTTGCCTTGAGAGCAACAAGCGGCTTCTCTCTGATAAGGCAATCGATTTGCTCAGCGATTTTCTCTCGTTTTTTGTCCTTTATCCCAAGAAGGTCAATTTTGGATTTCAGCTCCCGGAGTGGCTCAGTGATATCATTATCCAGAGCCTCTGCCGGCGATTTAGACAGCAGCTCGAAAGCCTTCCTATGATCGAGACTAAGCCTATCGCTTGCATCTTGCTTCACTATCCTGGCTATCGCCTTATTCAGAGGAGCAATCAAATCCGCCATTTGTGCTTCTATCCGGCTTAGCTCATTTCTACTTTCGCTTAGCTCCGTCTTTAGGTTCTGGGCTTCTCGACCTTCGTCGCTAGATGCCAGCATTTCCAGCTCTTCCTGAAGATGCCTGGCTGAATCCCGAAGTTCTGCGAGCGTTTCTTCCTTGCTGCGAATACTGCTGTTGAGATCGTTTATTTTTGCGCACTCCTTTCGGAGCCTTTGCAGGAGTTCTTTGGACGTCTTGACCTCGTCTACAATTTCACGCCTTTTGCCTATCTCCTTATCGAGTTCAACAATCAGATGGCTTAGCGTGTTAAGTCTCGCATTGATGCTTTCTGCCTCTTTAGGAAAGAGGGCTGCGACAAACTGCTGAGATCGCCCAAACATCGTAACAGTCTTTCCTAATGTTTTGACAAGGCTCGAGTGATATTCGGCTGCATTTGCTGCTTCAAATTCCTCGGGCGGGGTTAGCTTTCCAGAGAGAGTATTTATCTGGCTGGCAACTGCATCTCTTGCTGCGAGACCTGCCTTTTGAAGCCTGGGAGGAGCTTCCTTATCTGGACTCGCTGCATTCAGAGCCGTCACATCTTCGGCCAGATCTCCGGCCACTTTTTCTATTTGGGTATAAATGCCCTTTAGCCTCTTATCGGCATCAGGGTCGCTGCCTTTTTCATCAAGCCACGTTTCGAGACCGGACAGCCCAATACATCCTGCTTTATCAGAAGGTTTCTTATGGAAAATATCCGTTAGCCACTTCAAAGCGTGATCTCCTCTCGTTTAAGCTGTGCCATGACATTTTCAGCGATCTTCGGTCCAATTATCTGACTGATATCCTCGAGCTTTGCCGCCTTCAGCTTCTCAATATTCGTGTATCCGGCCTGGTAAAGCTTTCTGGCACGGACCCTGCCGATGCCCTTCAGATCGATCAGCGAAAGCAAATCAGGACCTGCTCCATAGTGAATCCGCAGAGCCAGCTGCTCAGCCTTGTAAGTTAACCCGATGCTCAAATGCTTCGATAGCTCTGATAGAGAATGCATTAACCACTCTGCAGTTTCTGCAGATCTGCGGATGTCGCCAGGGCCAATGTGGTATCTATCGCTGATCTCCTCTTCTTTAATCTCACTGATCCAATCCATCAGCATAGCAGCTGTCTTGGCCTCCCGAAGGAGAAAGTCGTAGTTCTCCTCCTCATTCAGAACCTCCTGATTGTCATCGATGAATTCCTCA
Organism: Methanotrichaceae archaeon; assembly: GCA_963803145.1. GTDB lineage: Archaea > Halobacteriota > Methanosarcinia > Methanotrichales > Methanotrichaceae > CAWBKV01. The sequence goes on along the minus strand of CAWDLW010000008.1, from coordinate 255,482 downwards.
ATCCAGCGATCTGCAGCCTGGACGTAGAGAAGCTCCATGTCAGGGGTCATGGTTATGAGGTGAATTAAAGTCAGATCTGCCGGCTTCTTTTTATCCTTCAGGTTCCCAATCATTATGACTGCGCTCAATGGATCGATATAGAGCCTTGAAACAAGCGATCCGAGATGTGTAGCCTTCAGGCCCTTGTCCCCGTTATATCCTTCAATCATTCCGTTATCTTCCAGAAACGCTAACACCCTCTCAATGGTTATATCAAGATGCCACGGGTCCTGCTGGTAAGCATAAAATGTAGTGGATATGAAGTCTTTCAGCCCTGAAATGCTTTCAGCGAAGCCTGCTGTGATTGTGGCCAGCAGATGAGTTCTAAGCGCGCTCTCGGATGCAAGCTTCGACCAGATATCCTCAGGCTGTCCGAAGATATAACGTTCAGTCACATCCTGAAGTTCAGAGTCATTTTTCGCTATGAGGAGCGACTCTCCGAAGGGATCGAGCCCCGGCCTGCCTGCACGCCCTGCCATCTGGCGGTACTCAATTACTGGAATTGGAACCATCCCAAGGCCTGATTCATAGCGTTTATAGCTTTTTATCAGCACTCGGCGTGCCGGAAGGTTCAGGCCGGCAGCAAGCGTGGGAGTGCTGGCGATGATCTTCACATTTCCCTCTCTAAACCCTGCCTCAACGAGCCTCCTCTGCTCAGGCAAAAGACCCGCATGATGAAATGCGACGCCTCGGGAAACGCAATTAGCGAGCCTTCGGCAGGTCTCGCTCTCGCCTGTTCCAAGAATGCTCTCAGAAAGCTTCTCGAGCTCTGGATCAGCGATTGATATTTCGCCTGATAGCCGTATTGCCATCGCCTCTGCGTTACGCCTACTGCTTTCGAAGATTAATATCTGTGCATCCTGAGAAAGCGTATCCTTAACTAAGGCCAACGCCTCATCCTTGCCCTTGAGCTCTGACTCTCCGTCGGGGAAAACAAGCTTTCCGTTGCAGATGACTCCTTCTCTAAGCTTTATGGGCCTCCAATCGCTTGAGACTAGATCAGAATTGAGCCAATCAGCAATCTCCTGTCCATTGGCGACCGTCGCGGAGAGGCCGATAACTTGCATTTTGGGATTCAGCCGCAGCAGCTTTGTTATCGTCATCTCCAAAGTTGGGCCACGATTGGCAGAGTTGAGAAGGTGAATCTCATCTACTACCAAAACTCCGATATCCCGAATCCAGCTTGCGCCGTTTCTGATTAGAGAATCTGCCTTCTCTGAGGTTGCTATTATTATCTGGTTTTTCCCCAGCCGCTCATCCCTTTTATCGAAGTCACCAGTGCTGATACCAACATCGACTCCAAGATCCTTGAATCTTCGAAATGAATCATACTTTTCAGAGGCCAATGCTCTCAGAGGTACTATGTACAGAGACCTCTTTCCCTTAAGGGCTGAGACAAGCATTGCCAGCTCAGCGAGGAGTGTCTTTCCTGCTGCCGTAGGCATCGCAAGAAGCATGCTCTTGCCATCCAGCAGGCCACGCTCTACGGCCTCCGCCTGGGGCGGGTAGAGCTCAGTTATGCCCCGCGCCTCATAAAGCTGAATTACTTCCTTGGGAAGCCAGGTTTTCAGATCTTTTATTTCGAGCATTGCTCCTCTAATCTTAAATACTACATGACAATACTAAACTGCGGAAGTGCTGAACTGTATTTAAATGGAGTGCCATCGTATATATGCGTCTTCCATGGAGAGAATGTAAATGTATGCCGATCGGATAAAACACCTTCCACCGTATCTGTTTGCAGCAATCGATAAGGCAAAACAGGAGGCAAGAGGAAGAGGTGTGGATGTGATCGATCTCAGTGTCGGCGATCCTGATATGCCCACACCATCTCATATAGTCCAGGCGTTAAACCAGGCTGCCAGGGACCCTATAAACCATCAGTACCCATCCTATTCCGGAAAGCTCTCCTTCAGGACCGCCGTGGCAGACTGGTATAAAAAGACCTTTGGTGTAAGTCTCGATCCTGAGACTGAGGTGCTCACTCTGATCGGCTCAAAGGAGGGCATTGCTCATGCGCCTCTGGCGTTCATAAATCAGGGCGATACAGCCCTGGTTCCAGATCCGGCCTATCCTGTATACAGGACCTCGGTTCAGTTTGCTGGAGGAATTCCTGTCATAATGCCGCTTCTTAGGGAGAATGGATTCCTGCCGGACCTGGATGCAATCGATCCTGCTATTGCCAGGAAAGCGAAGCTGATCTTCCTCAACTATCCAAACAACCCGACAGCTGCATCAGCCGATAGGGCGTTCTTTAAGAGGCTTGTGGAATTTGCACATGAACATAATCTGATTGTAATGCACGATAATCCATATTCAGAAGTATATTATGATGATAATAAATCTATGAGCATCCTTGAGATCGACGGAGCTAAGGATGTGGCTGTAGAGTTCCATTCCCTATCAAAGACCTACAACATGACAGGCTGGAGAGCAGGAGCTGTTGTCGGAAATGCCGAAATCGTTGCAGGCATCGGCAAGATCAAAAGCAATATAGATTCCGGCAACTTCGGTGCTGTTCAGGATGCAGGAATTGCAGCACTTAACAGCCCTAAAGAGATTGTTGAAGGAATACGCCTGGTTTACCAGCACAGAATCGATGTTCTCTACAAATGTCTGGTGGATCTAGGCATGAAGCTCCAGAAGCCGAGGGCGACTTTATATTTATGGGCTTGGGTTGGAGGAGATTCTGTAGCATTCTGCCAGCGCCTGCTTGAGGAGACTGGAATAGTAGCCACCCCCGGCGTGGGCTTCGGCCAGTATGGTGAAGGCTACATAAGGTTCTCAGTTACCCAGCCGACTGATAGAATTGAAGCGGCTGTCACAAGGCTCGAGAAGATGAAGACGCTCAAAAGCATATGCTAATAAAGGTATCTGCTAAGTCCAACAGCATCTGCTGAGTCTAAAAGTATCTGCTAAGTATCTGATAGTCATTTGCTAATTCCCTTTTGGAGGGATAACTTGCTCAAAGAATATTCAGCTCATGAGATAGAGGCAAAGTGGCAGAGGACATGGGAGGAAAACCGTGTCTTCCAGCCGGAGCCCGATTCACGCAAAAAGTTCTTGCTGACCATACCCTATCCTTATCTTAACGGAAATTTGCATGCAGGCCACACAAGGACATTTACGATAGGCGATGCTGTGGCCAGATACAGGCGGATGCTGGGAGAAAACGTTCTTTTTCCGATGGCATTTCATGCCACAGGGACACCCATCGTGGGTCTCTCTGAGCTTATCGCCAACCGAGATCCATTGATATGGAACGTTTACATAAAGCTTCATGGAATACCAGAGGATGAGCTGAAGACACTGAATACGCCTGAGAAGATAGTGATATACTTCCGCAGGCAGGCTAAGCTCGCGATGCAGAGCATCGGCTATTCTATCGATTGGAGGCGCGAGTTCACAACAACCGATCCTGCATACAGCAAGTTCATCGAATGGCAGTACGGAATACTTCGAAGACTTGACTATATCGTAAAGGGAAGCCATCCTGTTCGCTGGTGCCCTCATGATAGAAACCCGGTTGAGGATCACGATATCCTGAAGGGCGAGGATGCGACCATTCTGGATTTTGCTCTGATAAAGTTCAGGATGGGCAAGGATGTGCTGCCCTGCGCAACTCTGAGGCCAGAAACTGTTTTCGGCGTTACAAACCTATGGGTCAACCCCGATATCAACTATAAGATAATACGCGTCAACGACGAGACATGGATCGTATCGCCTGAGGCTTACGATAAGCTGACATTTACCGACCGGCAGGTGGCCTGTGGAGCAGAGATCTCAGGAAGAGAGCTGATTGGTAAAACGGTCACAAATCCGCTGACAGGAAAAGAGGTGCCCGTACTTCCGGCAGGCTTCGTCGATCCGGACAGCGGTTCAGGAATAGTCATGTCTGTTCCTGCCCATGCACCTTACGATTATCTCGCATTGCAGGATCTCACCGGCGAAGAGCTGAGCAAGTACGGCATCAAGAAGCTCAAAATTGAGCCCGTTTCGCTCATTGAGGTCCCGGGATACGGTGAGTTCCCAGCCATTGAGGCAGTAAAGGAGCTGGGCATAAAGAATCAGCATGATCCAAAAGCAGAGGAGGCAACGAAGCTTGTCTACCGCCGAGAGTTCCATAACGGCGTCCTCAAGGCGAACACAGGAGCGTATGCCGGCATGGCGGTAAGCAAGATCAAAGATGTTCTTCTCAAGGATTTCATGAGGGATGGCATAGCCGAGATCTTTTATGAGTTCAGCGAGACTCCAGTCATCTGCCGCTGCGGGACACGCTGTGTAATTATGATGGTTCGAGACCAGTGGTTCCTCGAGTACTCTGATCCTGAGTGGAAGGAGAGAGTTCTTGATTGCCTTGCAAAGATGAGGCTGACCCCAGACGAGATTCGTGTTGAGTTCGAGAACAAGGTGGACTGGCTGAAGGACAAGGCCTGCGCCCGCAGAAAAGGACTGGGCACGCATCTGCCATGGGATAAAGAATGGCTTATTGAATCCCTGGGCGACTCGACAATTTACATGGCCTACTACATCCTGGCGAAGTATGTGAACGCAGGGATGAAGATAGATACTCTCCCGCCTGAGTTCTTCGAGTTCATATTCCTAGACCACGGAACGGCTGAGGAAGTCGCAAAGATAACGGGAATCCCTCTTGATACAGTCAAGCAGATCCGAAATGACTTCGCCTACTGGTATCCGGTAGACCTCAGAACATCCGGTAAGGACCTGGTAGCAAACCACCTGCTGTTCTTCCTCTACCATCACGTTGCGATCTTCCCTGAATCGCTCTGGCCGAAGGCTATGGCGATCAACGGCTTCGTGTCACTCGAGGGCGAGAAGATGTCCAAGTCCAAAGGGCCATTGCTCACGCTGAGGCAGGCAGTGGCCGATAACGGCGCAGATGTGACAAGGCTCTACATCCTTGCGAACGCCGAATACACTCAGGATGTCGATTGGAGGAACGAGGGCGTCGAATCCACACGAGGCCAGCTTGAGAGGTTCTACAACCTTGCTCGTGAAATCCTGGACGATAGCAGTATCGATGAGAATGCAGAGCTTACACTCATCGACCGCTGGATGCTGTCACGCCTTCAGAGGCACATCCAGGATGCGACGGCTGCCATGGAGAATATTCAGACACGCCATGCGCTGCAGAATGCCTTCTATCTGCTCTACAACGATCTGCGCTGGTATCAGCGCCGTGGAGGCAATAACCAGCTTCGAAAGGTTCTCAATGCCTGGGTCAGGATGATGTCACCGTTTACGCCGCACGTCTGCGAAGAGATCTGGTCAGCCGGGCTTGGAGAGGGCTATGTTTCGCTTGCGCCCTGGCCTGCGGTGGACAAGAACCTGATCGACGAGCAGGCAGAGCAGGCGGAGGAGCTTTTGGAGAAGACGCAGAAGGATATCGAGGAGATCCTGAGCCTGACCAAGAGCGTGCCGAAGAAGATCACACTATATACAACGCCCGAGTGGAAGCGTGTGCTGCTTGCAAAGGCCACCGATATCACTCTGCATGGCAACGGCAAGCTGGACATGAGCGCGCTCATGAAGTCTGCGATGTCGGATCCTGTGATATCTCAGCACAAGAAGGATGCTCCGAAGTATGCCCAGAAGCTGGCGAAGTCTGCACATTCGCTGAGCATTACGGATCTTAAGCTGGATGAGTTCGAGACGCTTTCCAGGGAGAAGGATTACCTCCAGGGCGTGCTTGGTGTGCCGGTGGAAGTATATTCGGCGGACCAGCCGGGGGCCGATCCTATGGGGAAGAGCAAGCAGGCGGAGCCGGGGAGGCCGGCGATATATATTGAGTAAGATCTCTAATTTCTCATTCTTTTTCTTAATTCTTTATGATCTATGAGTTTTTCATAGGAGAACTTTATTGGGTTCTGCTTTATGGACGAATGATTGAAATTATAGTTAATCATTGAGCTTATTGCCCTATAGATACATTTAATAATTAATGCGTGAAAATACATAGGCATGGGTAGAAAACCTATAATAATTAGGCATATATCAAAGATAGACCTTGATAAATTATATAAAAAAGAGACTGATCTAAGGATTAAGGAACGGTTATTGGCAATAATACATTTATATGAAGGGAAAAACGTATATGAGGTAGCTGATATTTTAAAAAGGGGCGAGAGGACAATAAAATATTGGTTAAGCAGATGGAATAATCAAGGCTATAATGGATTGACACCAAAGAATAGAAATGGCAAAAAGCCAAAGATGTCTCTTGATGAATGGGATAGAGTTATTAAAGAAATTGAAGACAAAGGAATGACGATAAAAGACGTATTAAAATATGTAAGGGATACAAGAGGTATAGATTTTTCATATAAATATGGCTGGCGAATTTTAAGAGTAGTGAAAAAAGTTAAGTATGGGAAACCATACATCAGAAATGAAAAGAGGCCTGCAGATGCAGAAAGTTTTTTAAAAAAGGATAAAATCAGTGCTGACCACTGTTACTGATCCTGTTATAGGATTTCTTGATGAAAGCTCTTTACAACAGCGCCCTAATACACGTAGAGTCTTAAACACTCATTTATAGTCATTCTCCCAACTTTTTACCTTATAAACTGCTTTATCCAAGACTTAGAGTATCCATCTTTATTGGAATAAAATATTTGTAAAGCGCAATCTTGGGCATCCTCAATAGCTTCATCAAAATCAGTATATTTTGATATCTCTCTTTTAAAATCCTTCCAACCGAACTCTATAGGATTTAAATCAGGGGAATATGGCACGTTATATATTAAATGGATATCAAGTTCGTGGGCTAATGCCCTAAACTTCTTAGCTAGATGTATTCTAGCATTATCTAGGACAATACATATTGGTCTCATAATATTGTTACTTCTCAATTTTTGGGCGAAGATCATTAAATCTTCTTTCTTGGATGAGTGAGAGACCATAACTTCATCATTTCCATTCAATGCAATGAACCCAAAAACAGTTCTAGACCTAACTTTTCCAGGTTGATAATTTAGCATATGGGTGTTTAAAACCCTGCGTGTATTAGGTCGCTGTTGCAAAGAGCTTTCATCAAGGAATCCAATAATAGGTTCTTTGACTGTTGTTATTACTGAATCTATCCTTTTTTTAGAAAACTTTCTGCATTAACAGGCCTCTTATTATTTCTAATATATGGTTTACCATATTTGACTTTCTTTATTGATCTTAAAATCTTCCAACCACCTTTATACGAATATTCTACGCCTCTTGTGTCTTTTGCATATTTTATTACCTCTTTTATAGTCATTCCTTTGTCCTCAATCTCTTCGATAATTTTATCCCATTCATCAAAAGATATCATTGGTTCTTTGCCGTTTCTATTCTGTGGTATCAATCCATCATATCCTTGTTTGTTCCAATCGCTTAGCCAATTCTTTATTGTCTTTTCACTTCGTTTAAGAATATCAGCTACTATATATACATTCTTTCCTTCGTATAAATGTATTATCGCTAGTAGCCGTTCTTTAATTCTTATGTTTCTCTCATCTTTATACAATTGATCTAATTCTACCTTCGAGATATGTCTTACAATTACAGGTTTCCTGCCCATGAACGGCTATATCGTATATTAATTATTTAAGGGTATCTATGAGGTAAAAATTACGTGGATTAACTATAATAAATTATAAACCTGGAAAGGTTAGATCAAGAACTATTTTTGGATTTATAGCATTAAATGGCAATGATGAGGTTATGGTTTCCAACTCCTCTAAGAAGGAAGCGTTGATGGCATTTGCTCAAAATATAAGAAATAATAATATTATGAGGCCAATTTGTATACTTTTAGATAATGCTAGAATTCATTTGGCCAAGAAATTTAGAAAACTAGCTGAGGAAATCGATATTCACTTAATTTATAATATCCCCTATTCACCAGATTTGAATCCTATAGAATTCGGTTGGAAGGATTTCAAAAGAGAGATCGCCAAATACACTGATTTCGATGAAGCTATTATAGCTAGCCAAGATTGCGCTTTAGAAATATTTTATTCCAAAAAGGATGGATATTCAAAGTCCTGGGTGGAGCGATTTCTTAGTGCAAAAAGCTAGGAGATTAACTATAATTATTCCTTATGGATGCAGTATCAATCCACACTAGCTACCTATTAGACAAAATCACTTTAATGGCGAACAAAAATGAGACCGCTTAGACGGAGCTATTAAAAGGATAATCCCGTCTCGTATGCCCTTGTCACTTCATCGAGATTTCCTTTTACTTCTCCGCGTTCATAGGCTTTGGCAAGTATGCATCCAGAAAGCTCCATGCCCAAATAGCTAAAAGACATGCGGAACATCTCCATCAGCGGTCCGCAGCAATCTTTTCCTTCCTCCGAGGGCGCAACAACGATTCCCCTTTTGCCTTTCAGTCCTTTGCTGTCAATAAAAGGCCGCAGCCTATCGATTAAAAGCTTCATTTTAGCCGAAGGCCCATACCAGTAAACAGGAGTTCCGAAGATTATGATGTCTGCCTCCTGAAGCTTTCTATAGATTTTCGGCATATCATCCTTCAGAGCACATGTGCCATTTTCTTTCTTACATCTTCGGCAATCTATGCAGGGCATAATCTCGTAATCGTAAAGATAGAGCTTCTCGGTTAAGTGGCCATTATCCTCAGAGCCTTTGAGGATCTGACCTATAAGAACATCAGTATTGCCCCCAATCCTCGGGCTGCCGATCAATGCTAGAATCTTCATCATCGCTCCCTAAAGCTTTTTTGATCTCAAATATCACATTCTCAAGTCAGGTATTTCACTATTCAGGTCAGTATAATGGTGTGGGGTACGAGATTTCTATAACGACTTATGAGTAAGCACTCAATCCTCTATCAATCTCTTATCGGATGGGCTTAGCCCGAACTTATCAATTAGATTTTTGGTCAATTTTAGACCATCTATCTCTGACATCAGAATGCCATGATAATACATGATGAAGCTGGCGTTCTAATGCCAGCACTATAGTTCAAATCGACTTGTAAATGCATTAGTCTAGTACCCAGTCTTCCTGAGAATTCGCAAGTCGACTTCTTACTATGTTGGAGAAAACATTGCAAGAGCCTAGTCCTGGCTTCGCAAAACTGCTGATTCTATCCAGTGCTTAACTAACACAATCATCAAACACGATTTAAAAAATTTAGAGTATTATTAGTCATCTAGGATCAATTTTTAATACAAAAACATCTATTTGCTTTGGATAGTGAGAGATAGGAGCCCTAAAGCTTATAAGAGGTACTTATTCTGTCAGTAAGGGGGGGATAATAAATTCCAGGCAACCCTGGAGCAGAACATAGCTTCGGCAAATTCTTCAAAGAGGCGGTAACCCTGGTTACATCCTCTACTAGCCTTTCTTTTCAAATGATATTCACAAGCACCATTGCCCAAGAAGCGCCCTTACTACAAAAAATCTGTAACCATAACTCAGGCCCCACTGAAACAAACAAGAGGGAGATTCTAACATGAACACCAATTCAGAATCATCCAGATCAAAATGGTCAAGCGTATGGATTTATTTTGCAGTGGCCTTTGGCATAACCTGGCTCATAGAGATAGCATTGGCATTATCGGGGGTTAATATGCAGACCGCTTCCGGATCAGTACTGCTATCTCTTGCCGTACTTGGCCCCGCGACAGCAGCTATTAGTCTTACCTATCTTACGCATGATAGAAAGAGCATACGCGATTACTGGCTGCGCATTATTGACATAAGAAGAATCAGCCTCAGATGGTACCTGGTCATCTTGCTCCTTCCTGCCGTTCTCTTTGGCCTCGGAGCACTGCTGGACTTCCTAATGGGCGGAAGCGGGGCGCAGTGGGGAAAGCAAATAATGCAGTTTTCCGCTAATCCAGTTTATCTGATTGTAATCGCAGTCTTCGCACCTACCTTCGAAGAGTTTGGATGGCGTGGCTACGCTCTGGATCGACTGCAATTGAGATGGAGCGCATTGGTCTCTAGCCTGATTTTGGGCTTTTTTTGGGCACTTTGGCACCTGCCGATCTTCTTTATCAAAGGTACATACCAGTACAGTCTGGGGGTCGGATCTCTGGCGTTCTGGACGTACATGATTAGTGTCGTTCCCCTAACATTTCTATTCACATGGATCTTCAACAACAATGGCCGCAGCACATTATCGGCGATATTGTTCCATATCATGATCGATGTCACAGCTGAAGTGTTCTCCATAACAGAGCGGGCGTATACCTATTTTGTGGTGTTGACGTTTGTGGCAGCGATAGCCATTACTATGATATGGGGAGCGAAGACCATGAAGGTCCAGGATAAGGATAATACCACTCAACCTCTTTACCCAGAATGATCGCTAAATGGTGGACGCATTGCCTCCCAAAAACTCGGTGGTGTAAATGGATCCCGAAAACCCGGTGGTACAAACAGCTTCCAAAAACCCGATGCTGCGAATGATGTCGCTCCGTGACTTCCGTCTTCTATTCATTGGTACTGCGATGTCACTCTTAGGAGACCAATTCACTCTCATCGCCACCCCCTGGCTGACACTGCAACTGACCGGCGATCCACTGGCGTTGGGTTTTGTCCTGGCGCTGGAGGGCATTCCGCGCGCAATGATTATGCTCTTTGGCGGTGCTATCACAGACCGTTTCTCGCCGCGCATCATGATGATCATCGCAGATGTCACCCGCTTTGTTTTGACGTGCTTAATGGCATTTGCTGTATTCACAGGCACTATCCAGATCTGGATGCTCTTTGCATTCAGCCTGGGATTCGGCTTGATGTCCGGGTTCGAAATCCCTGCGGAAAGCAGCATTGTGCCGACGCTGGTAAATAAGCATGACTTGCAAGCAGGCAACTCCGTCATGCTGAGCACCGCCCAGGTGGCCCAGTTCGTGGGCCCAACAGTCGCCGGCATTCTGATAGGGCAATATTCACATTCCCTCTTCGGCATATCTCTTGCCTATGCCATCGACGCAGTGGGCTTCGCAACCTCAGCGGCTTGCCTGTGGCTGATGCACATTGGCAATAAGCGCCGGCTTTCCGATGAGTCTCCAAAGAATGAGAGCATCTGGACCTCCGTTTTGGCCGGGTTGAAATACATAAAGACTGACAAAGCCCTGCTGCTAATAATCCTGGTCATAGCGGGATTAAACTTCTCGCTCATTGGCCCAATCATGGTCGGCATCCCAGTTCTCGCAAATCAACGTCTTCCAGAGGGTGCAACGGCCTTCGGCCTTCTCATGTCCGCTTATGCAGGGGGAAATCTGGTCGGCTTCCTGATGGCCGGTTTCCTGCCTCGTCCAGGCGGAAAGGCCATGAGAGTGATTTTAATCTCCCTAATGGTCGCCTTTGGAGTGGTCTTCGCGGCGCTTGCTTTTGTTCAGTCAACCTGGCTGGACTTCATCTTAATGCTCCCGCTTGGGCTCGGAAGTGGTTATATTTATATCATCCTTTTCTCATGGGTACAATCGCGCGCCCCCAAAGAGATGATTGGGCGGATGATGAGCATTTTGGCTTTCTCCAGTTATGGGTTGATGCCCGTTTCTCAGGCGATCTCAGGTGCAGTCATCAAATGGAACCTTAATGTTCTGTTCGTCTCAGCAGGAGCGCTAGTTCTGCTGTTAACGTTATGGACGACTTTCCAGCCTGCCCTAAAGACATTCAGTGAAAGTCTAGCATCGCAGGAGGTCCTGGTGGCACAGGAGGCATAAACCCGCCCATATGTTCGAAGTGCTCTGGAGGACCGTGATGATGTATCCTAAACTCCGGGCTCTTTAATAACTAGCAAGAGAATTTTTCGTTATCGTTGGAACCCTGGTTATAATAACCCCAGAGTTTAGGATGTATAGCGATGGCCAATCACCAGTAGTCTTAAAATTGTACCCGAGGAATCTCGGATTCCTTTAGATTATCGGCCATGGTCCAAAAATGCGTCTCGCCCTTGGCTATGCGAAAGATCGTAAGCAATGGATCATCCAATCCCTTGATAATAGCTTTAAGGAAAGGTCTCTCCTCAACGAGTCGCTTCTTAAGAGAAGGATTATCAATGAACTCGACTTCGCCGGTTACCCGCATCATTTTATCGAACCTGGGCGTGCAGAAGCAGACCTCGACCCTGTGATTGCTCTGCAACTGCCTGTAGATGTTTTTTGTAGAGCCTGTATGAAAGTAGAAGCCGCTCTCATCAGCATACCACATTCGAAATGCTCTGACTCTCGGTTGGCTGCCGTCATCTGTAGCAATATAGCAGATAGGATTTTCATTTGCAAAATTGATGTAATCTTTAAAATCCATTTTAGAATCTCCTTTCTGCCAACTTATTCTATAAGTTTAAATAACTTGCTAGTTTTTAATTGAATTTGCGGTATAGAGCGTTTACGGTTATTGAAAGATTCAGTTTAGAGCTTCAATAAAATTAAAAATTATTATATAAATATAATACAAGGCATCAAGAGTATTGTAGAATAAAAGAGTTTATGACATATAACATTACTAACATTCATCGATGCTGAACATCCTGGAGCTTGATGAAAACATCATTTACGTGGAGAGTGATCGGTGGATATGCGAATTCGGATACGGTTCGCCAGTAAAGCTTGGGCTTGTCCTTGAGGCCATTGATCTCGGCGAAGCTAAGGGCGATGAGTTCTCCTTTGTGATCGATGCTTATCTTATTCCACAACCCGAATATATCGATGAGAAGATCGCAGAGGTGGCCAGAGAAGAGGGAGCCCATAGCAAAGAGGAACTAATTCGATATGTATACGACTGCTATGGAGGCGTTCCTGTCAACATCGACGCAGTCCAGCCTGCAAAGGCATCATGCGGTTTTTCAAGCTTCGTTGCCGATAGCAGCATCAGCTCTGTGAAAGGCACATCTGGAGAAGAGATAGAAATAAGACATTTCCACGATGTTGAAGAGGCCATACGGTTTGCCCGTGAATTTTATGCTGTATACGCTCCAGTCATCTTCGGCTTCATAGATGTGATTTTGGATTATCCTCTGAGAACAGGAGGATCCGGGTGGGATAAGATCAGGCAGTTGGCAAAAAGGTGATTTCCTCCTTTTCCCTAAAAGGAAGAGTCTTCTGTATAATTTTCTTTAATAGATTGAGATCTTGATAAGCATGGCGTTGAGATGGATAGTAAAGATAGTAAGGATAGTAGAGTTACACCAGGCTAGTCAGAAGAAAAAGTTAACTAAACCATCTAGCGCCTTATCTGCAGTGTCCCCTTGAACTCTAAAAACAGCTTTTAGTCTAAAGACCAAAAGACCGATATACATCCACTCCAATTGCGGGAGCTGTAAGGCGATTAATACATGCTTGTTGGAATTGATGTTGGTGGAACAACAACCGATGCAGCTATAGTGGAAGGCGGCAAGGTTGTCAAAACGGCTTATGTGCCTACAAATCATAATGATCTTTTGAGCTGCCTACTTAATGCCCTGGATGAGCTGACCAAGGGCATCGATACCGGCAGAATCGAGCGCGTTGTTTTGAGCACCACACTTATCACTAATATGATAGCAGAGGGCAAGACAGATCCTGTTGCACTCCTGCTCATCCCGGGTCCGGGCGCAAATCCGAAGGATTACAACCTCGGCCAGAACACTTGGATATTGGATGGAGCCATCGATTATAGAGGAAGAGAGATCGCTAAACTGAACCCATCCCAAATCAAGGATGTTGCCTCGGATGTAGCTGTAAAGGGCTTCAGAAGAATAGCTATCGTTGGGAAGTTCGGACAGCGGAACCATGCCCACGAGCTGAAGGCCCGAGAAATTATAGCAAACACAGTTCCAGGTGCACAGTTAGAGATGGGCCATAAGGTTTCCGGCCAGCTGAACTTCCCAAGACGTGCAGCTACTACTATGCTCACAGTGGCTACCAAGGACAAGTACAAGGAGTTTACAAGCCAGATTGATAAAGCCCTAAAGCAGCGCAAGATCTATGCTCCTGTCTATATCCTGAAGGCAGATGGCGGAACTCTTCCGTTGGATAAATCGATCGAAATGCCTGTAGAAACTATTTTCTCAGGGCCGGCTGCCAGCATTATGGGTGTAATGGCCCTAACACCGCCTGGCCAGACCTCAGTAGTCGTTGATATTGGCGGAACGACTACAGATCTAGCCCTGATCCTTTCAGGCAAACCATTGCTCTCATCCAAAGGTGCAAAGGTCGAAAGTCTTCTGACCCATATCCGTGCATTTGCCGTGAAATCTGTTGCCATTGGAGGAGACAGCATTGTTAATATTGCAAACGACTGCATCGCAGTCGGACCACATAGAGATGGGCCTGCCCTATGCTTGGGTGGCCCAGGACCCACGCCGACCGATGCCATGAGAGTTCTTGGTATGTCATCCATCGGAGATGAAGACTTAGCACAAAAGGCGATGGAGAATATTGCACTCAAGCTCAGAGTCAGTCCTAAGGAGGCTGCACAGAAGGTCGTGGATGCTGTCGTTGAGAAGATAGTCTCCGAAGTGAATGCAATGTTTTGGGAATGGGAACAGGAACCTGCATACAGGGTTTGGGAGATAGTGAAGAAGGAGAAGCTGCAGGCGCAGAACGTTGTCGGCGTTGGCGGTGGCGCGCCGCCGCTGGTTCCACTCGTAGCCAAACGTCTTGGGGCAAAGGCAATAGTTCCAGAATACGCGCCCGTAGCAAATGCAATCGGTGCAGCAGTTGCCCGCCCCACTATGACCTTGAACTTGAGAATAGATACAGAGCGAGAAGAATACACAGTTTCAGAGGAAGGGCTTATTGGAAAAGTAGCCGGAAGAAACATGAATATCGATCAAGCCGAAGAGATGGCCAGAAAGTTGCTTACTGAGCGAACTGAGAGGCTCGGAATAAGCGAATATGCAAAAGAAGCTGAAGTGACCTATAGCGAGATATTCAATATGGTCCGGGGATGGTCTACAGTCGGCAGGCTTCTGGATGTTAGAATGGAGATTCCTGCGGGAATTCTCGAAGAATGGAGGCGATGAAAATGGCTGCCTCTAAGAGCAAATCCGAAAAGACCGGCCTGATATTCTTCCCTGCCTTCGATTGGGCCATATCGCCAACACATCCAGAACGAGAGGAGCGCCTGCTTTACACTAGGGATCAGATCTTCGAGGAAGGGCTTATGGACCTTCCGCAGATTGAGGAATATAAGCCGAGGCTTGCAGAGCTGAAGGACATAGCTCGAGCCCATTTCTGTGTTCCAGATGTTGAAGCACAGATTACTGAGGCTCATTTAATCGCGAGCGGAAGCACATTAACTTTGGCCGATGCAATGGAGAAAGGCGATATTCGGAATGGCTTTGCACTGGTTAGGCCTCCAGGTCATCACTCTTGTTACGTTGTCCACGGCAACCGTGGCTTCTGCAACATCAACAATATGGCCATCCTGGTCGAGTACCTGCGGTCAAAGTATGGCCACAAAAGAATAGCAGTTGTTGATACAGATGTCCATCATGGAGATGGGACTCAGGATATCTTCTGGCATGATCCCGATGTGCTGTGTATCTCATTCCACCAGGACGGCAGGACGCTCTACCCCGGCTCAGGCTTCGTCAATGAGATGGGCGGACCTCAGGCACTAGGAAGAACTCTGAATATTCCCCTGCCGCCGGGGACAACAGACGACGGCATCCATTATGTTCTGGACAACCTTATCATGCCTGTTCTGGAGGAGTTCAAGCCTGATCTTGTGCTTAACTCTGCGGGCCAGGATAACCATTATACGGATCCGTTGGCTAACATGCGATTCTCTGCACAAGGATATGCCCGGCTGAACGAGAAGCTTGCTCCAGATATCTGTGTGCTTGAGGGAGGATATGCCATAGAGACTGCGCTGCCCTACGTCAATACAGGAATCATTCAGGCAATGGCTGGTCTCGATTACTCCCATGTCAAAGAGCCGGATTATGTTCCAGGACAGTTCGTTCAATCTCCAGAGATGGAAAGATCGATTGAATCCACTGTTGCTCAAGTCCAAAAGATCTGGGACGAGCGGGACTCGCTGGTAGAGAATGCTCTCGCTGAGCTAGGCGACTTCTATCGCAGGCGCAAGCGGATCTTCTACGATACAGATATGATCAACGAGAGCCAAGAGGAGTCTGTTCGGCTTTGTCCTGATTGCTCCGGCTACATGACCATATCATCTCAGGCTCAGCGAGGTTATGGCATCCTGAATACAGCCTATTGTGTATCAATCCCTCGCCATGCATGCTCTAATTGCAAGACGGATGCTATGGAGGAGTACAAGGAGCATATCGAAGATAGCAGATACAGTTTTGTCTACTTGCAGGATAAAGATAGAGAAAAATATCTTGCATATAATGTAAGGACCAGGAACCAGAAGAGCTATTGATACGGGAAAATAGGGCAGGCTGCAGCCTGCCCAAAACTGTTTTTGCGATTATTAGATTACTTATGTCCGATGCATTTGCCATCTATGTTTAGCATTTGGCTACATAAGAAGCACTAGCAGTCCGTAATTTTAATTAAAAAATTTATATGTATATATCATATATTTAAGAGAACGACGTTCTAGAGAAGATTGTTCGAAAGGATTAAATAAAATATTAGGGACCCTTTGGGTCCCCACTACTAAAAATTATCGGCATAGGATAATTTTTAGCGGTTTTGCAGGCGTTGTCTTAGCTTCTCAAGCTCTCCTGTCTTATATAGGTAGGCTCCTGCTCCTATCGCAATGAGGATAACCAGGATCAAGGCTATCAGCGCAAAGTTGGTCTGTGCCTTCTCCGCAGTTAGAGTTCCGCTTTGGTCATCCACATTGATCCTATAAACTCCTGGGTCCTTTGGAGTGTAGCTAAAGGTTGCTGTCGTATTTTGTCCAGGCCCGAGTGTGACGTTCCTGCTATCGGTAACATTGCCGTTTACAATCAGATCCAGCTTTTCTGTATCGTTTGCAGTTCCTGTGTTCTGAACGTTCGCTGTAACCTTGACGGCTTGGCCTGTATTCGCCTTTAGCGGCACACTGATACCGACTACTTTTATAGGCGATATCACTGAGACAGTCCTTGTAACACTCTGGTAGCCTGTCAATTGTGCCGTCACTGTATGATCTCCTATCACATTCGCTATGTAGGTGATCGTTCCGTCCGGGCTTGTAATGCCTAAGCTGGTATTATCGAACAATATGCTGACGTTTGCCACAGGCGTCTGATTGGCACCGCCTACCACCGTTATTATGAAGCTCTCTCCTTTGATCACTTCTGATGGCACATTGATGGTGAGGGTATTGTTTAATGCCGCTTTAGCTGCAGAAGCAACGGCTCCAGCAGATGTGGTGACCACGAGTGATCCAGTAGCATCGCTGTATCCGATCTTCCTTGCAACTACATCAAAGGTGCCTGTGCTGTTTGGAGTATAGCTTATATTCCCTGTCACATCTGTGTTGCCTACATTCTCTCCTGATACTAAGACCTGGACGCCGCTCAGTGCCTCTGTTCCTGCTTTGACGCTGATTTGAACTGGAGTACTTACTATAGCTGCTGGAACACTGAGGGTCATCAGGCTTCCTGCTGTGGTCTCCTGAGCTATTGGCGCCAAATCCCTATTCGGATTATCTGCTACCTGGAACTGGAGATTGCCCATGACTGTGATAATCCTATTCTGCCCAAGGCTGATTGCATTATCACGGTTCGTCATCGTTATGCTATCGGAGGATAGCGATGTGATCTTCATCTTATCGTAAACCTGACCCTCCTCTACAGATTCAGGGTTATCAGAAACCTGGAAGAGGGCATCAATGGTTGCAAGATCCGTCTCTGTGCCCCTGAAGACGCTCTGAACGTGGGCAACTATTATGGGGATATCCTTCTGGGACCCGACAGTTACCTTATACATATAGTCCGCTGCCTTATCAGTTATCGAGGATGACGGAGTAACCACTTTGCTGTCGACCTCCTTGCCGTCCTTAGCAAGGGACAGATAGACTTTGTTGCCGTTTATATCGACCTGCTTGATGCGCAGCTCATAGCCTTCTTGCAGAGCCAGAACCGATCCCGTAGCTATCGTCTGTTGATCATCGCTGTCAATCAGCACCTTTCTGAGCTGTCCCTCATTTATGACGCTGAAGGGATCTGTGAATACAGTACCATTGTTATAACCTGCGAAGTACTTATCGGCCATGAAGCCTATGACATCGTATTTTCCCCAGTCCTCGAACTTGAACTTGATAGACATTGGCTTGGTCTCATAGAACAGATCGCCCTCCTGTATCGAGTTGCTGGTAAATTTGGCCGTGAGGTTCTCTGTTCCTATATCGTTATCGATATCATAGTAGAATCCCTCAAAGTTGTAAGGGGTCCAGGTAAACTGCTTGCCGTTATAGTCAGATGGCTTAATTATAGTTCCTCTGACTGTATAGGTTCCTGTCCTCTGGACTATTGGAGCAAATCTCAGCGCATCGGCATCAGCTACGAGGAAAGCTACATCTCCGAATATGTTTACAGTCCCGGCCTTTCTTAGTGTGAGCGTATCCTCGTTCTTCATTGTTATACCGCTGTCATCATAACTGGTAACCTTCATCTTTCCGTATTTGTCGCCGCTATCGATTGAAGTGTAATCTCCGGATAATTGGAACAGCCCATCGACAGTTACAAGGTTGGACTCTGCGCTGGCGAATACATTGGCAATATGCGCCATGATTATGGGCACATCCTCCCCGCTTATCGATATTTTATACTCATAGGTTGATGATGTGAGGCTATCAGGACTTATCACCTTGCTATCGATCTCCTTGCCATCCTTGGCAAGCGACATATAGGCCTTGTTTCCATTGACATCGACCTCTTTAACGCGCAGCTCATAGCCCTCTTCAAGCGGCAGGACTGAGCCGGATGTTATTGTGTGCTCATCATCGTTATCTATTAGGACCTGCCTGAGCTGGCCATCATTTATAAGGCTGATATTGCTATCTACTACCTCTGTTTTGCCGTAACCTGCAAAGTACTTGTCAGCCATGAAGCCCATGACATTATAGCTTCCCCAACTCTCGAACTTATATTTTATAGACTGCACATTTGACTTGTATACAAGGTTGTTTTGATCAACTGCTCTATTTGGATTGCTAGCAGTTCCACCGAGGTGCACTGTCAGAGTCTCTGCTCCAACCTCATCCTTCAGATCATAGAAGAATCCCGAGAAGCTCTGGGGAGTCCATGTATAATCGAGCGGGTCTATCCCTTGCCTCCAGATGCGATCATTTCCAGACACTGCTGTCGCCTCTGCAGGCGCAGCAATCTCAGACGCTCCTCCACTTGTCGAGGGTACTACCTCAGGAGTTGTAACATTGCTGGATGTTGTAGCATTCCCCGGAAGAGTTGCGTTCGTTGCATTTTGTGCTGAAGTAATATTAGCAATGGTATTATTAGCAATGGTATTATTAGCAATGGTATTATTGGCTTCAGTGATATTAACCGAACTATTGGCCGTGCTATTATTAGCGGTGTTTATAGCAGTTGCGTTTATAGCAGTTGCATTTGTGACAGTCGCATTCACAGGCATGCTTGAAGTCTCATTGGCCACCACGCTGCTTGTGACATTTTCTGGGGGTGTCACGTTTGCAGATGTTCCGTTGGCAGTAGGTATCATATCCGGAGTAATGTTGACCTGAGCTGAAGTTACGTTGGATTCAGTTGGGGCCGGAGTGGACTGCTCCGTTGCATTGCTCACTGGTATAGCCGGAGTACTGGCCGCTGTTATATTACTGAGTTCTGTCCGATTGGCAGAAGTATTTGTAGTATTATTCTCCGAAGCCGCATATAGCTGCAGAGGTATTGGGCTCACAAGAGCGGACGGAACCTCGCTCACTGCCGATGAGTCCTTAATTGGTATTTTGCTGTATTCTGAATTAAGACCTGGACCGGCTATGCCGTTAGAAGCCAGTCCCCCCATTGGTATAGCTGCCGCTATTATCAAAAAAAGCAGGCAAACCCCAGTAATCCTGATAGGATACATCATCTCCTCCAACTTATGACTGTCCTAATATATTTACGAACTATCATCTTTATATCTCTATATATACTTTGCGTATACTTTCCATTTTTTTTATCTGACCGTTTATCGGCATCTGCTCCATCATGTCGTTGCCCCATGATTGCACTTTATGCTTATAAATCTGATCTCTTGGTCGAGCCATAAATAAGATCTATCCATGCAACCATTTCCAGCCTTAGCTATCCTTGTTGAACCCCGGTTTCGAAGAAGCTTGGGATATCTGTAGATTCAGGGGCTTTCGCGAAGTACCAAGAGGGCAGAAGCCTATGATAGGTTACCATATGGGCCATCCTCTTTTCAGGCACTATATCACTTAACCAGCCAAAGCGTATTTATAATAACATGACTGACTTATAGTTAGTCAGTTGATGTGATGATGAAGAGAGTAGTAAAAGATCCAGAAGAGAGAAGAAAAGAGCTGATAGACACCGCTGAGCGCCTGTTTGTCACCGCAGGATATGACCAGACCGCTATAAGCGATATAGTGAGAGAGATCAATGTATCTCAGGGGGCTTATTACTACTACTTCGATTCAAAAGAGGATGTTCTTGTTGCCATACTAGAAAGGAATATTGCGAGTATGGAGGCGGCCCTAAGAAAGATCGCCGGCAGGGACGACCTTGACGAAGCTGCTAAACTCAACGAAATGATAAATCATTTCATCAGCCTTACCGCCTCAGGGAAGAAGATCCTCAACTACATTCACCAGGAGAATAATGCCACACTAAATAAGAAGCTGATGAAGATAAAGTCCTTTTCAAGGATTGCCCCGCTAATGGCGGAAGTGATCTCAAAAGGGGCTGAGAAAGGTCGCTTCGATGTGAGCTGCCCGCTGGAAACATCATATCTTCTGGTAATATTGCTTGCGTCTGCACTCCATATATTTACCTTATCTGAAACCACTAATGATCTAAAAGAAACTGAGAAGGGCGATAAAGTAAATCGTGAGAACATACGAACTGCCCTCGAAGACCTCGTGGGCAGGGCCCTTGGAGTACACGACTACAAATTCTCCCTACAGATTTAGGGATGTTTAGTAAATGATGGCTGAATTAAAACCGACTTAGAATAAATCAACTTGGAGAATAAATCAACTTGGTAAAGAAGATGGTTGCCTTTTCAAAGGAGAAGTATTGATGAATGAACTTCAAACTACAACAACCAAAGATGCTGCAATCCTCTTGCGAGGCCTGATTAAGAGATTCGATGGCCTAGTGGCAGTCAACTCTGTTGATCTAGAAATCAAGAAAGGAGAGCTTTTCGGACTTCTTGGGCCTAACGGGGCGGGCAAGAGCACCCTCATCAAAATGCTCACAACCATGCTTAAACCGACCGAAGGCGAGGCATGGGTCTGGGGCCATAATGTAGCTAAGGAAAGAAATGCAGTGAGATCATCCATAGGCGTAGTGTTCCAGGATATTAGCATAGATACTATGCTTACAGGCAGAGAGAATTTGGATTTCCACGGAAGGATGTATGGCATGGATGGATCTCTGCGAAAGAAGAGGATCGAAGAGGTTCTTAGCCTCGTTGACCTTACCGACAAGGCTGATATAAAAATGGAGGATTACTCAGGCGGTATGCAGCGGAGGCTAGAGATCGCCCGTGGGCTTATGCATCATCCCAATGTGTTATTCCTGGATGAGCCCACGCTCGGACTGGATGCCCAGACAAGACGATATATCTGGCAATATGTCAGGAATATGAACGAGAAGGAAGGAGTGACGATCGTCCTCACGACGCATTATATGGAAGAGGCGGATTACCTCTGCGATCGTGTCGCCATCATAGATAATGGCAAGATCGTCGCCTTGGATAACCCCCAGAATCTCAAGGACATGATTGGAGCAGATACTATTACTTTGGAGTCTCAAGGCGATGCGGACAGGCTAATAAAATCATTAAAATCCTTAGACTGGATTAAGTCAACAAACAGCTTCAATGGGACGATAGAGCTGATGGTTGATCATGCCCAGGCTAGAGTTCCGGAGGTTATGGCAGAGGCATACAAGAATAACGTAACTATAAAATCCGTCGGCCTCCATGAGCCCACTCTAGAGGACGTGTTTCTCAAATTTACAGGCAAAAAGATGAGAGAAGCAGAGGCATCCGGCGGAATGATGCATGCAATGATGATTGCCAGGAGGAGAGGATGAAGCAGGATCTCAATGCAATTTACAGCATCTGGCTTAGAGAAATGCTGCGCTTCGTCAGGCTCAGGAGTAGACTGGTAGGATCACTGGCATCCCCATTTTTCTTCCTGGCATTTCTTGGGATTGGATTTGGGTCAACAGCAGCAGCACTCCCAGGAATCCCTCAGGGAGTTGGCTACGTCAGCTTCCTGACTCCAGGAATTATTGGCATGACTCTGCTCTTCTCCTCCACATTTGCAGGGCTCTCTGTCCTCTGGGATAGACAGTTCGGCTTCTTAAAGGAGATTATGGTCGCCCCTGTCAGCAGAATCGCCATTGTCCTTGGCCGCACAGTCGGCGGTGTCACTACGGCGATCATACAAGCGCTCATCATATTATTTTCAGGGATACTGCTGGGCATGATCATACCGAGCATACAAGGCGTCATAATATCTCTTGTATTCATGTTTCTCATAGCCACTGCGTTCATTGGATTAGGTTTGGCTTTTGCCTCAAAGATGGAGGATATGTCGGGCTTCAGCCTGATAATGAACTTCCTCATATTCCCGTTGTTCTTCCTCTCAGGAGCCTTGTTCCCTCTTGATAGATTCCCACCAGTCATCAAGACTCTAGCCTACCTGAATCCCCTTACCTACGGAGTAGATGGGCTTAGACACAGCCTGATCGGAGTCGGCACTTTTCCGATTGCTCTGGATTTCATAGTGCTGGTTGTTGTCTGCGCTGCGATGCTCGGCCTCGGTGCGTACCTATTTGAGACGAGCGAAATAAAGTGAGCATGGGAAATGAATCGAGCTTGGAAGGCACGAAGATCTGAAGGCAGGAAGGCATGAAGGTAGTAGATCTAGTAGATATAGAGAAGAGTTACCTGATCGGAGACAGCGAGATAGCAGTTCTGAAGGGTATCAACCTCGGAATAGATCAGGGCGAGTTCATAGCGCTCATGGGTCCGTCGGGCAGCGGCAAATCAACGCTCATGAATATAGTGGGCTGCCTGGACAGGCCGACTCGAGGGAAGTATTTGCTTCTTGATAAAGACGTGAGCCAGCTGCCGGACGAGGAGCTTGCGCGAGCCAGAAGAGAGGAGCTCGGATTTATATTTCAGACCTTCAACCTTATAGGCCGGATATCGGTTCTGAAGAACGTCGAGGTTCCAATGATGCTGAGCGAGGTTCCACGTGAGGAAAGGCGCATCAGAGCCCTGCAGCTTCTTAAGGCCGTAGGGCTTGAGCACAGGTCTGATTTCAGCCCACTCAAAATATCCGGTGGCGAGCGTCAGAGGGTAGCCATTGCTCGGGCACTCGCAAACGATCCAAAGATCATTATTGCAGACGAGCCTACCGGCAACCTCGATCTGAGAAGCAGTGATGAGATTATGGAAATTATGAAAAATTTACATAATGAAGGAAGAACCATTATCATGGTCACACACAATCCTGAGATAACTAAAGATTGCAACAGAGTCATCAGGCTCAGAGATGGGCGAATACTTGAGGATTCAGCATGAAGCGAGCTTTTTTAATTTCAGTTTCAATGCTGCTGGCCCTGATAATTGGATCAGCGGCAGCTTATGAGTATCATATGCCTGTTAACATCCAGCCTACGATCACGCCTTCTGTGCTCATGCCCGGAGACGAGGCTGTTGTGGCAATCGAGCTTCAGAACGGTGCAGCAGCCTATGGTGCAGGCGGATCGGCTGGAGCAGGCACCTCAGCTACAGGCACTATCTTATCCACGCCCATAAACCAGACGACTCTAAAGGGAACGAATGAAATTCAGGTCGTAAGCCCAGATTATAATGATCTGGGCATGATCGGACCGGATGATAAGATCACGCTCTACTACAAAATCAAGGCAAATGAGAATACCCCAAGTGGAACTTACTTCCTGGATTTTAATGTACAAGGTGGTGATGATATGATTCAGATCAACCGCGAGATTCCTGTCCAGGTAGATTCCGCGGCTGTGAACATTGCTCGGGCAGATGTGCCAACCAAGCCGAGCATAGATCTGAATATTGCCAACCCAAGAGAGAATACTCTCAATGCAGTCACAATCGTTCCAACCGCTGCAGGCATCAGATTCTCGCCAGACCAATATTACATCGGCACTATGGACCCTGACGAGGTCTTCACTATAAGTTTTGGGATAGATTCCAACGGATCGAAGCAGATCCTGGGTCCCACCAACATGAGCTTCGTATCAGAGTTCAAGAACGGAGATAACTGGCATCATTCAGGGGCATACGTTGCCAGCTATATGCCACCTACAAACAGCTCAAACCGAAGCGGCTTCCTGCTGCCCGCCAGCATAACAGCTGTGCTGATAATAGCAGGTGGAGGCTTTTACCTGTACAGGCGCCGGAAGAACTCCAAAACCAAAAAACAGGTATAAAATGTTCCGGGTTCAAATAAAGCCAGGAGGAACAGATGAAGCTACCTGATATGCTGGAGTTCATAGCCGTCGGCTTCAAAGCCGACAGGTTTAAAACGCTTATGTCCTCCCTCGGAATCATCATTGGAGTCATGGCCATAGTGGTGATGCTCTCTGTAGGACAGGGGCTGTACTCCGGCGTATCCTCACAGTTCAGCGCGTTCAATCTGGACGTAGTACGCGTGATACCGGGCACTTTTAACTTTGGACCAGGCAACCAGCTGAACAAGCCTGCAGAAGAGCCTGCCAAGTTCACAGATAAAGACACCAAAGCTCTTGAAAATATAGTTGGAGTCAAGAATGTTGCGCCAGAAACATCTGCTGGAGTAGTGATAGCCTTCCGCGATAAGAATGCTTCCGCCAGCTTAACAGGCATCGATCCGAAGAATGAGGATGACCTCAAAAGCAAAGTTGCGCTAGGTCGGTTCCTCACGGACTCCGATTATAAATCGATTGTTATCGGAAATGGTGTTTCAGAGGGGCTCTTCAGGATGAAGATAACTCCTGGAAACAGGATACGATTATACTATCAGGACCGCTACATGGACTTCAAAGTAGTTAGTGTCCTTCAGGATCAACAGCAGTCATCGTTTGGAGGCCCTGGCAGCAACCCTAATACCCAGATGTATATAACTCACAAGGCCATGAAGGAGCTGCTTGGCAGGGAGAATTATTATTACGAGACCTTCCTGGTAACGGTTGAGGATCCTGCGCAAACAGACAGTGTGGTCGATAGGATCAAAACCGATCTCCAGAGGTATCACAAGAACGAGGCATATGATGCAACGACCGCCAGGGACATGCTCTCGTCGCTGCTGAGCATATTGACCATGATCCAGTATGCCCTGGGAGGTATAGGCGCGATATCTCTGGTCGTGGGAGGAATAGGGATCGCCAATGTCATGATGCTCACAGTTAAGGAGCGCATACGTGAAATAGGCGTCATGAAGGCCCTGGGCGCGACTATGAGGGATATCAGGCTTCAGTACCTGCTTGAAGCGGGAGTCCTCGGCATTGTAAGCAGCGTCATCGGCATAGCTCTGGGAGTACTTGTATCACTAGCCATAGGATCACTTGGAGGAATGCCCTCGGCTATAACACCGATGTCTATTGCCATAGGATTGCTGTTTGGGGTGCTGACGACGACAATCGCAGGTGTCTACCCCGCAAATAGGGCCGCGAGGCTTGACCCTATCGAGGCTTTGCGAGCTGAATAGCTCAAAAATTTCCGTTATTCGAAAATGCCTCTCATCCCCCATAAACTTTAAGTGTAAAGCTGATAATAGTAGTCTAAGAATGCAGATGCCGGTAAAGTATTTAGTAATGTTGGCGTTGGCTCTCCTTCTGATAGGAACTGCATATTCTCAGAATCCAGCAGAACCTGGCGGGAACTTGACGGGCTACGACTTAACAGGACAAGTAGTTGATGCAGCCGGGTTCGGCATATCTGGAGTCACGGTTTGGATAATTGGAAACGAGAGCAAAGCATTTAATGCAACTTCAAATGCCACAGGCTACTACGGTTTCAATATACCTCCAGGCAATTATACCATAACCGCCGAGCTTCCGGGATTCAGCTTCACATCAGCTGCTTCTCAGGTCCGACCAGACACAGAAGCTGTTGCGCCGAGGATTATAGGCTATCCGGCAACTGGTATCACGACGACTAATGTCACGACAACTAACGTCACAACACCTAATGCCTTCAACCAGTACCCATCTGGATCTACATATCCATCGGGAACTGCATATTATACAGGCGCAAGCGGCACTGGATGGGTTCAAGGCAGAATCGTGGATCAAAGCGGAGCAGGCATACCCTTTGCAAGCATAGGGGTTGACGGATCTCCAGCATCGGCATCTACCGATGTGCAGGGGAACTATCATCTTGCCCTTAGCGCTGGGATGCATACGCTTGAGCCCAAGAAGTCGGGCTATGGCATCCCGCCGCGCGTTGTCTTTATTACTCCGGGAAATACAACGAACTTCGATCTCACTGGGTCAAGAACAATTGTCTTGGGTTGAGAAAGTACAAACCTTTAAGGGTTAATGTAAATTATATTGCATCTCTCGTTCTTTTATCCTATACCTTTCATGCCCTAATCCCAAGTTCCATTACTCAGCACGTTCTCTACTTTTATTTCCGCTGAGGTATCTAAGTCTAACTGAAAGCCTATAGAAACTCCTAGGAGCGATTGAACTGTAGTTTTTTTGGCCATTCCTCCCATAATCTTTAAGTGCAATAGAATAATACCGATAATTGGGGAATTCGGATGTGGGTAAGGTACTCAGTAGTGTTAATGCTGATTTTCCTTCTTATAGGAACAGCATGCTCCCAAGGTATGGGAGACAGCAAAGGATACGATTATCTGGGAACACCCGTCATCAGCGGCAGCCAGGCGCAACAGCAGGCAGAAGATTGGATAAATCCATATTCGGCAGGCAGGCCCGATTGGGACCCGTACGGTTCAGGATATCAGCCGACACTCGGAAGACCTGATTGGGACCCTTATGGTCCGGGATATCATCCATACGCTTCAGGATCATATAATGGCGGCCTACGGCTGCAGCAGACTGACCCATCAGAGGAGAAACTAGCGGTCGAGGGCTACGTGCCATATCAGAATCAGCTCTATCTCCAGCGCGGACCCGGACTGCAGTCTCAGGGCAGTGTTATGCTGGGAGAGCCTTTTGTGCTGTGGGCACATGTTATCGGCAGTGGCAGCTTTGCATTATATGATCACGGCCAAGCGATATTGACTCAGGGCTACCTGACGCCTGGTTGGTACAAGATTGAGGGATTATTCTCTGATACGCTTGATCCTCACCAGTACCAGTTTGCCTCAGTAGGTCTATTCAGCAATAGCCTTATAGTCGCTGTAGGTTCCGGAGGCTATCCGACATCCTACAGCCTGACAGGTCGGGTCATTGATCAAAATGGAAACGGCGTACCTGGCGTGAAGATTACAATGTCAAGCGGTGAAGGCGGATACTTCAGCACAAAGACAGATGCATTCGGATACTACGGCATGGATGTTGCTACAGGCTTTTACATTATAACCGCAGAGAAATCGGGATACAGGTTCACCCAGTCTACAGCGAACACATGGGCAGGTGTGGTTTCTGCTGCCAGGGATATAATAGGATCTCCATTATAATAGAATCTCCATTATCCAACGACGCTACAAGCGCTAAATATTAGATCCTATTTTCATTTTATATCCAAAACTCTAGTAATAATGATACCAATAATATCTTGTATATAGGAATGTTATAATCAAGTCCTAATTTAACCCAGCCGTCTATGTGCGGCGAACCCAAGCAACGCTAACAGCCTAAAAACAGTTTATGAGAGTTCGCGATGGTTTACCTGGGTGGGACCGAGTAGTTTTTGCGCCAGACTTTAAACCCAGTAGCCAGTATCAGTATGAAGATTACCAACACTATCAGGGCTTGGAGAAATTCAACTGCTGTTACTAAATCCATATCAACACCAGGTGAATGCCATCCTTCATAGCTGATAAAGATTTTGGTTTTCTATTGTGTTTAGGATAAGGATGGTTTAATACTAATTGCTCTTATATATTCCGAGTAATCCTATACTGATTAAACCGCTAAATCTTGATGCATTAGAATCCGTCAGAAACTGCATAAAACACGTTCCACATGAATAAGCGCATGCTTTAAATACATCGCCATTTTCCATCCTAAGCTCTTCGCTTTATGGTATTTTCCATACTTAATATGTCGTTTATTTCCACAATAATTAAGGTTATAAATACTTTTTTTATGCTCATAACTTTTCATAAACATTATGAAGGGATCTCAAATATCTATAAATTGCGTACAGAAAAAGTGGTTTCAGGAGGATTAATATGGACATGCAAATAAAGACAAAAGACGATGTCTTTGCTGCAATAGATAAGTATGATGTAAGATTTGTGAGACTGTGGTTTACAGATATCCTAGGAGTTCCAAAGAGCTTTGCCATAAATACCAATGAGCTTGATGGAGCGTTTTCCGAGGGCATGGGATTTGATGGCTCATCCATCACGGGATTCCAATCAATCGAAGAGAGCGATATGATCTTAAAGCCCGATCCAACCACATTCAGGATCATCCCATGGAGACAGCAGGAGAATGCTGTAGCAAGGCTGTTCGGCGACATCCAGAATCCTAATGGTACTCCATATGAGGGTGACCCGAGGCAGATCCTTAAGAAAAATCTCGCACGCATCAAGGATAAGGGTTATACCTTCTATGTCGGTCCAGAGCCTGAGTTCTTTTATTTCAAGAACGATCAGGGCACAGAGATACTGGATAAGGGAGGATACTTCGACCTGACAACTCTGGATGCGGCATCCGACCTCCGCCGCGATACCGTCCTCGCATTGGATGCGCTCGGAATCGATGTTGAGTTCAGCCACCACGAGGTCGCTCCTTCACAGCATGAGATCGATATGAGGTACAGCGATGCTTTGTCAATGGCAGATCAGGTAATGACCTTCAGGATTACAGTGAAGGAGATCGCCCAGAAATACGGTTGCTATGCGACATTCATGCCGAAGCCAATCTTCGGCCAGAACGGCTCAGGAATGCACGTCCACCAGTCCCTTTTCCAGGGCAAGAAGAATATCATGTTCAACGCTGGCGATCAATACCATCTCTCAGATGAAGCCAAGTACTACATCGCAGGCCTTCTGAAGCATGCTCCAGAGATCACTGCAGTCACAAACCAGTGGGTAAACTCCTACAAGAGACTCGTTCCAGGATATGAGGCACCTGTTTACATCTGCTGGTCGAGGCGAAATAGGTCCGCGCTCATCAGAGTTCCGATGTATAAGCCAGGAAAGGAGACCGCTACGAGGCTTGAGTACAGAAGCCCCGATCCAGGAGCCAACCCGTACCTAGCGTTCTCTGTGATGCTCGCCGCAGGCTTGGCCGGAATGGCCAACAAATATGATCTGGCTGCACCCCAGGAGCAGAATATCTTCCATATGACGGAGGATGAGAGAAAGGCAGCAGGAATTGGATCTCTGCCGGGCAGTCTGAATGAGGCAATAGGAATCACTGAGAAGAGCGAGCTTGTAAAGGAGGCCCTCGGAGAGCACGTATTCAATGCATTCATAAATAACAAGAAGGCCGAGTGGGACAGCTATAGAACAAGCGTCACTCAGTGGGAGCTGGAGAGGTATCTGCCGCTACTATAGGGCTATCCTCAGCCCCTCACATTTTTATTTTTATTAATATTATGAGTTAAGGAGTATCATAGTGGCAAATAATGCGCTGTCTTCAAAGATACGGTTTGTTCATACAATTTATGAATATTTCTTAAATAGCTATAAAACGTTTATCGCAGCCTTTTCAGGCTTGCATCACGCTTGAAAGCATTTATGTAGTCGTTCAGATGATGGCTGGAGTTTAAGATTATTATGCCTAGGAAAAGAAGGGAGCTCTACAATAAGGAGATCTGTTCCTGCTCCATCTTCGGGGCTATGAACCGGGACGGGGATAGGTTCACAGGCGAGGGCGTCATCAAGGCAATCACAAACATGCACGTCCGCGGCAACGGCCTAGGTGGTGGGTTTGCAGTCTACGGAATTTATCCTGATTTCAGGGATTATTACGCGTTTCATGTCATGTTCACGGCCATTAGCCACGAGGACAAGGTACGCGCCAAGACTGAGCTTGAAGCCTTCCTTTGCAGCTGCTTCGATATAGTCCATGATGAAGAGATACCTCACGATGATAGTGTCTGGGTGAAGGACCCACCCCTTGCCTGGAGGTACTTCGTCGCTCCTAACAAGAAAGGAGACGACGTACTGATCCCGGATGACGATTATGTTGTCGCCAAAGTGATGTGGGTTAACACAAAACTTGACAACGTTTACGTCTTCTCTTCAGGAAAGGACATGGGCTGCTTCAAGGGCGTCGGTTATCCTGAGGAGATTGCGGAATACTTCATGCTGGATAAGCTTTATCGAGGCTATATCTGGACTGCTCACGGCAGATTTCCCACAAACACCCAGGCATGGTGGGGAGGAGCCCATCCCTTTGGGCTTCTGGATCAGACCGTCGTTCATAACGGCGAGATCTCATCCTATGGAACGAACCGCTGGTATCTCGAGATGTACGGATATGCATGCACCTTACAGACTGATACCGAGGTCATAACCTACGCCGTAGATCTTCTAATGAGGAGGCAAAACCTTCCAATCGAGGTGGCCTCGAAGATACTGGCACCGCCGATCTGGGATGCAATCGACAGAATGAACGATAAAGATAAGAAGCTATTTACAACACTCCGAATGGTCTACGGGCCATTGCTTATGAATGGTCCATTCTCAATAATCATTGGTCAGCGCGGCAGAATGATTGGTCTTACGGATAGAATTAGGCTTCGGCCGCTCACTGCTGCTACTAAAGGCCCTATGTTTTACTTATCATCTGAGGAGGCGCCAATAAGGCTCATTTCGCCGGAGCTTGACAATGTCTGGACGCCCGATGGGGGAGAGCCTGTAATAGGTGAGCTAAAAAGCAGAAGGATGGTAAAAGATGAAGTCATTCCTGTTTCCTGAGTTCCAGATCATAAGGGACGAAGAAAAATGCGGCCAGTGCCGTGGATGCGAGCGTCAGTGCGCCTTCGGCACGCATAGTTATGACGAAGTTCATGACAGGCTTATATCTGATGAATACAAATGCGCCGGATGCCAGAGATGCGTCATCTTCTGCCCAAAGGATGCCATAGTCGTCAGGCCCAATCCATCATTCTATAAAGCAAATGCAAGCTGGTCTAGGGAGAAAATTGAGGATCTGAAGAGACAGGCAGAGACCGGTGGAGTAATCCTGACAGGGTGCGGTAACGATAAGCCGTTCAGGATCTATTGGGATCACATTGTGCTAAACGCATCACAGGTAACCAACCCTTCCATCGATCCACTTAGAGAGCCAATGGAGCTTAGAACATTCCTAGGATCTAAGCCCGATCTCATGAGCATAAACACAGCGGATGGCGATGTCAAGATTGAAACCAATATTGGACCTAATCTGATGATTGAGACACCGATCCTATTTTCGGCTATGTCCTACGGAGCCATCAGTCTAAATGCATTCAAGGCTTTAGCCACCGCGGCCTGCAACTCTGGAACGTTCTTCAACACAGGCGAGGGCGGCCTGCCGAAGGAGATGAGGGAGCTGTTTGGCCGCTGCGCAATAGTCCAGGTAGCATCGGGCCGCTTTGGAATAGATGCAGAGTACCTGAACTGTGCTTCTGCAGTAGAGATCAAAGTTGGCCAGGGGGCAAAGCCTGGAATCGGAGGCCATCTGCCAGGCGAAAAGGTCTCGCCAATGGTCGCAGCTACGAGAATGATCCCTGCCGGAACAGATGCAATCTCGCCGGCGCCTCACCATGATATATATTCAATTGAAGATCTATCGATGCTCATCCATGCCCTGAAGGAGGCCACGAACTATGAGAAGCCAGTCTCAGTAAAGATTGCTGCAGTACATAATTTCGCGGCAATAGGTTCGGGTATTGCCCGTGCGGGTGCTGATATTATAGCTATCGATGGTCTACGAGGCGGAACCGGTGCCGCTCCAAAGGCTATAAGGGATAATGTAGGAATACCCATTGAGCTCGCCATCTCTTCATTAGATCGCCGCCTGAAAAGCGAAGGGATACGGAATAGATGCTCTATAGTTGCAGCAGGTGGAATAAGATGCAGCGCCGATGTAATTAAGGCTATAGCCTTGGGTGCTGATGCTGTTTATATAGGCACGGCTGCGCTAATCGCAATGGGCTGCAACCTCTGCCAAAAGTGCTATACAGGAAAGTGCAATTGGGGCATATGCACACAGGACCCGCGCCTGTCAGGAAGGCTGAATACCGAAATCGCTGCTCAAAGGCTGTCCAACCTGCTGAATGCATGGTCTCATGAGATCCAGGAGATGCTTGGCGGCATGGGAATCAATGCTCTTGAAAGCTTGCGAGGAAACCGCGATCATCTTAGGGGCATTGGCCTACACGAGTGGGAGCTGGATGTCCTCGGCATAAAGGGCGCTGGAGAGTGAACCAAGATGGCGAGGGCGGAAGTGGCAACAGGATCAAAGCCTCGGAATGAGGCCGAAGGAATGGAGTCTGCGGAGATCGATGCCGCTGGACTCGCTACAAAAGAGCTCAATGATAGACTCAGGGATCTCATGCTCTCGGGCGTGAAGAAGGTCGTTTTAAGAAATGTGTGCGGACAGAGGTACATCGGCACACGACTGTACTCTCCAGAGCGAAAGATTATGGATATTGAGATCTTCGGAACCCCTGGGAACGATCTGGGAGCATTCCTTTACGGCCACAGCCTGGTAGTTCACGGCAATGCTCAGGACGGCGTTGGGAATACTATGGATGCAGGAGATATCACTGTTGAGGGACGGGCAGGGGATGTACTCGGGTTCAGTATGCGAGGCGGCAAGATCTTCGTCCGAGACAATGTGGGCTACAGGACTGCTCTGCATATGAAGGAGTATGAAGAGAAGAGGCCTGTAGTCGTGATAGGAGGCACTTCCCAGGATTTCCTCGGAGAATATATGGCTGGCGGCATAGTGATCCTTCTGGGACTCGAAGGACGCCCGCATAAGGCCAACTTCATAGGCACTGGAATGCACGGGGGCGTGATCTATCTGCGAGGATCCGTAGATAAAACCCAGGTTGGCGCCCAGGTGGAGATATCGCAGCTAAATGACATCGATAGAGACGTTGTGGAAGGTTACGTCTCAGAGTTTGTCGAACGCTTCCCAAGTCTTCATTTGAGGAAAGATCAAATTCTCAAAGAGAATTTCATCAGGTTGACTCCAAAGTCAAAGAGGCCTTATGGTAAGCTTTACGCTTAATGAAATCTCTCCGAAAAGGAAATGCATCTTGAAACTAAAATGCTGTGAGATAACAAACTGTTAGGGATAAAGATGCCAAAAATGCTTGTTCCAACGATCTGTCCGTATTGCGCTGCAGGCTGTGGATTTTATATTACAGTGGAAAAGGAAAAAGCTACGGGGATCGAATACATGCTTGAGCACCCGGCAAGTGAGGGTGCTTTATGCCCCAAAGGGAACGCCGCCCTGGAGATCCTTTACCATGAGGATAGGCTACGACATCCTCTAAAGCGAAAGGGTGATGGCTGGGCCAGAATATCCTGGGATGAAGCCCTTGATAGAGTTGCAAAGAGCCTTGCAGGAACCATAAAGGAATATGGACCTGGAAGTGTGGGGTTCTTATCCTCTTCAAAATGTACCAACGAAGAGAACTACCTGGTCGAGAAAATGGCCAGGTGCTTTGGTACACCCAATATCGATAACTGTGCGCGCCTATGTCATGCGCCGTCCGTTGTGGGCTTGAATAGGACGCTTGGTGCGGCTGGCATGACGAACCCTATCTCAGACCTCGCAAACTCAAAATGCATTTTCATCATTGGCTCGAACTTAGCCGAGAATCATCCTGTCCTCTCCCGCTGGATTCACAGGGCCAAAGATGCAGGCGCTGTGGTAATAGTAGCCGACCCGAGGATGACTCATACAGCCTGGCTGGCCGATATTTTCCTGCAGATAAAGCCTGGCACTGATGTAGCCCTGTTAAACGGCATTGCAAATGTGATCATAAATGAAGGGCTAACCGATAATGAGTACATAGCTAAGTGGACGACGGGATATGAGAAGCTGGGAGGAGCTGTTTCCGATTATACGCCTGAAAAGGCGGGAGCGATAACTGGAATCCCGGCAGACGATATAATTCGCGCTGCCCGTGCATATGCAATCTCTCCGGCCTCAGCCATAGTTTACTCAATGGGAATCACACAGCATACTACAGGAACAGATAACGTTCAGGCCATCGCCAATCTGGCGCTGATTACAGGCCACCTCGGACGACCCGGAACAGGCATAATGCCCCTGAGAGGCCAGAACAATGTGCAGGGCGCATGCGATATGGGTGCTCTTGCGGAGTTTTATCCGGGCTACAGAAAGGCCGATGATCCTGAAACAGCAAAATTCTTCGAGAAAGCATGGGGAGTTAGCGGCATTCCTATTGGCCGCGGACTCACAGCTACTGAGATGATCGATGCAGCCGGCAATGGCGAGATCAAGGCTATGTATATCGTGGGAGAGGACCCCGCAAACTCCGATCCCAGAAGCAGCCATACAAGAGATGCTCTGGAAAACCTCGACTTTCTAGCTGTACAGGACATATTCATGACGGCCACGGCTCAGCTGGCGGATATCGTTCTTCCGGCATCGGTTTGGGCTGAGAAGGAAGGCACCTACACATCTACTGAGAGGCGCGTTCAGTGGAGCAACAAGGCTCTTGAGCCTCCTGGTGAGGCAAGATCCGATTTGGATATCATCTGTGATGTTGCTCGAAGGCTTGGCCTTGAGTTCAACTATCCAGATGCGGCATCTGTTACGGCGGAGATCAATAGGCTAGTGCCAGCCTATGGAGGCATCACTCATGAACGGCTGAACTCAGAACAACTGAGCTCACATGGCCTGGTCTGGCCATGCCCGAGCTCGGATCATCCGGGGACGCCGATATTGCACTCACAGGGCTTTAAGCTGCCTGGAGGTAAAGCTGCTATAGTCCCTGTGCAGTACAGGTCGCCCTCAGAGGAACCCGGATGGGAGTATCCGTTTATTTTGACGACTGGACGTGTCGTAGTGCATCATAATGCCGGCTCAATGACCCGCAGGAGCCCATCGCTGATTGAACGCGAACCTGATTTGTTTGTGGAGATTAACACCGCAGATGCGTCGAAGCTGAAGATAGCGGATGGGAATGAGGTGGTAATTACTACGCCTCGGGGTGAAACTACGGCTATGGCTCGTATCACAGATCGTGTGAAGCGCGGTGTCGTCTTCATGCCATTCCATTTCCCTGGAACGAATATCCTGACCACGGATTCTAGGGATGCAGAGTCGAGAATCCCTGAATTCAAAGTCTCTGTCTGTAAGATTGCAGGGAGTGACTAAAGATGCCCGTTTATGTTGATATAAGCAGATGCATAGGCTGCAGATCCTGCGAAGTGGCATGTAAAAGAGTCCATGGCGGAAAAGGGCATGTGAATGTGCATATGGTGGGGGACCATGCCTCCGTACCAATTTTCTGCCACCACTGCGAGGAGGCGACATGCACTATGGCCTGTTTCTCAGGTGCTCTTTCAAAAGATGGAGAGCGCACAGCCTTTGCACTTGAAAAATGCACGGGCTGCGGGCTATGCAGATTGGCATGTCCCTTCGGGGTCGTCTGGTCGGATAAGGTTGCGCATAAATGCGACTTATGCGCAGGACGAGAGACACCGACATGCATCATAACCTGCCCTGCCAACGCCCTGAGCACAGACTTCGAGCTTGCATCGAAGCGCGCAAGAGCGAGGGCAGCCATAGCTGTAGCACATGGAGGTAGAAGATGATCAAAGTTGATGCAAGCAAATGTCTAGGGTGCTTCTCCTGTTCCAACGTCTGTCCTAACCAGAACATCGTTCGCGAGGAGACGCCTGAAAAAAGGTCAATCCATTGGAAGAAATGCAAAGAAGAGTGCGATCTGTGTGTTGAGTTCTGCCCCGCAAAGGCGCTGACCCTTGTTCCCTTCGAGCCTGAGAGCGAGGAGCCCACTGTGGCCTTTGATCTTGTGCCTTGTAAGATCTGCGGTACACGCTATGCAACTGGGCCGATGCTGAGGTATATAGAGAAGGCCTTGCCGTCCAATTTACAGAAGGACTCGAGCGGCCTCGAATGGATATGGGTATGTCCAGTGTGCCGAAGGAGTATCGAGGCAGAGAGGGCGACGAAACAGATGGTGCTAGGGAGAAGCAGGAAGAACCCATAGCGTCGATATCAGCATCGATTGTGCTGGTGCCTTAGCACCTTTGCGTATGCTTTCCATAAGAGTACTACAAGCTAAATCTACTGAAGTTATCTAATAATATTAATCTAAAATTTTAGAGGTCGTGTATTACCTTCAGCCTGAGCTTGGAAAAGTCCTCCTTGATCTCCACCAGGAATCCCATTCCTGCAAAGATCTCCTCCAGCTCCAGCCGAACAAACTTTTTAGCAAGATCCGATCCGAAGATCAGAGTGAACTCATTCTTTGATGTCCTGCTTAGCTGGAAAAGGTTGCAGATCTCCAGACGCTTAAGAATGCTCTCCGCATTATAGAGCTTATGTTTAAACTGCTCTGCATGGGCCTGGCTGACCTCTTTATGCATATCCCAGAATTTTTGCTTATCTGGATGTGTCTCAATGAAGCTCAGGAATAAAATCCAGTGATCGATATCAAGGATTATGTGTTCTCCCGCAGACAGCATCTCTGCATGTGTATAGACCTTCTTGTCCTCAGCAAAGTCAAAGAGTGATTTGTGCTTGCCGAAGAACTTCAGCGACTCACGCATAAGTTCGCTCTGGGACATGCCCAGGTCTTCCTTCATCTTCTTGAACAGGCCTGCAGTTTCTTCATCGAGTGCAATGGTAATCCTTTCAGGTGACTTCATCTAGTCCTCATAGGCTCTTTTGAATTTCTATCTTTTACGCTTTTGCTATATTACCTTTTTCGACGTTAACTATTTAGGCTGAGGCCGGAAGGCATCTTCCGTCTATTTCGGCTAGTTGAGGCTAAGCGGGATCAATACAGTGAGACCGATATTGTTATATTCAAATTGTCTAAATGTCAGACTATGGATTCGTGGATGAAGGATGAAAAAAGGTATAGCGAAAAAGATAGGCAGAAGCTGGAGAAGGGATCAGGCTGTGTCAAAGCCTGGACGCTGACCTGCAACTGGCTCTATAGATTCCTGCGCTGGTAGATCATCTGCCAGCATCAATACCTAATAGCATTATTATTGCAAAGGCTGCCCTGCATTTGATACCTTCGAGAAAGCTCTTAAACTCCCCCGCAGCCCTGTTGCTCTATCCATGAGCAAACTCAGGGTGCCCTCTCTGTCCTTGCCGGTGGCCAGGATAGACGCAACAGGATCATCCTTTTTTATAATCGATCCAATCCGTGGGATATCCGTTGTCCAAACTGAGCTCAGATCTTCATCGATCGATAAATCATCTTCTGCATAGATTATCGCCCTTCCCGCAACCCTTTCTGGATTGGGATACTCAGGGAGGATGCCATCGAAAGACTCCAGGTGTGCGCTAAATACGTTAATGCCTGTTGAAAGCTCAACAGTATCAATGCTGCCCTGAAAACGCGGGTTTACCTCCACAACAACTGGGCCTTTCTCAGTAAGCAGAAAATCCACGCCGTTGCTTCCTATAAGCCCCAGCTCAGTTGTAATATCCTCGGCTATCTCCGCGATCCCTTGTGACGGCGCCTCTAATGGCGTGATGTTTCCACTATATCTAAACCCGCGCGCTCCTGTCCAACTAGCGCCTATGAGCTGCTCATTCACAGCTAATGCTCGTCCTTCGTGACCGTTTCCAATAGTGGAGACGCTAGCAGGCAAGCCCTTTATAAACTCTTGGACGATCACGTCGTCCCCAAGCGATAGGTCAATTTTATTTTGGATAAGCTCACAGCCCACACCCCCAGCACCTTTGCGAGGCTTTACGATGGCGGGAAAATTCATGTCGTCAACTGATGCTTGCGTCTTTATGCTTGGAAAGCCTTTGCTCTCCAGCCAGCGAGCCAACCACAGCTTATCGGAGACTCGAGCGATCTTTTCAGAGGAGTTGTTTAAAACGCGAACATTCTTTACCCTTGTCTCCTCAATCCCCGGCCCCAGGATAACAGCATCAGGAGAGAACATATCGATATACTCCTGAAGATTTCGCGTCACATCTTCCTCTGGGAGCAGGATCGTATGTGAGGTACACCGTTCTAAGTCTAGATCGCAGTAGCAATCAGCAGCGATAACTGAGCAGCCTGCCCTGGCTGCTGAGCAGGCGATATGCCTGACACTGATGCCTGCTATTAAAATCATCATAATATTATGTATCTCTGATACAATTTTTGAATTGAACCCTATTGAACTTGCATTTCTTTAGATTATTCTACTTCAGATTATGATCCTTTAGATTGTACTCTTTTGGATAGATCACTTGCTTTCCTCTGGGCGAGGGAACAATCTCCAGACCGCCTTCAAACTTGTTCAAAAGTTCTTTTCCTTCAAAGAGCCTGTCAAGGAATACTGCCAATGCGGCAACTTCAGAATGAGGCTGATTCCCTACTGCCACATTCCAATCTGCCAGGTCGTACATCTCAGCAGGAACCTTCTCTGCCCCGACTACGACCAATAAGTTTTCGCATCCTTTGATCTCATTTATTACATCAGGCAGGTTCGAGCCATACATGGTGAGGTGAGCTATCTTTCCTCCTGCCTCCTTCCAGCGCACGGCCTCCCCTTGCCAGCTTACGCCCGATTTTAAGCGAAAATCTCCACCCCATCGTTCTGTTACATCAACCAGGCTCTCCTCGACATGGGCGTCATGGCCTGTCAGAAGCATCTCCTCAGCTCCGAATGCTCGGGCCACCAGGCCTACGTGTGTAGTGATACGTTTATCGCGCTCAGGTCGATGCCCCAGCCGGAGAACCACAATTCGCATGCTTGGTAGAGAACAGACATGTTATTTATTCTCTTGCAAAATCAATAAATTCATGGTGCACATTATCATCAGGGATGAACCTGTGCGATAATTGCAGGGGCAAAGGATACCTCGTAACAGGAGAGAAGCCTTGCCCAAACTGCGGCGGCAGCGGGAAGACTGAATCCATCAGCTTAGGCGAGGCATCAGATAGCGATATGAAGGCGCTGATAGAGCAAGGTACAACGAAGTGCAGCGTATGCCATGGCTCAGGAAAAATGCCTGTCACTGAGCCCTGTGAAGCATGCGGCGGCCTAGGGCGCGAATATAGTTGCGCGGTCTGCGGCGCTAAGCTGACGAGCAAGAAGGAGCTGTGTGAGCGTTGTTCCAAAAAGCCCCTGGTTCATATACTTGACCAGGCATGCGATACAGGCGATCTAGTTGTTGGAGAGGCATACCAGGGAAAGGTATCTGGAATTGCAAACTTCGGGGCTTTTGTCGATTTGAACGATCATGTCAGAGGACTGGCTCATAATAAATATTTAAAATCAAAACCTGAAGTGGGAGATCCTTTTCTTGTGAGAGTCAATAATATTGCACCCAACGGCAATATTGAGCTTGAGCCGGTGGAGCTCAAGGAATACAATACAATTGAGGTCGAGAAAGAGCTGCCTCTCTCCAAAGCAGCCCATTTGGAACGCCTTGTCGGCAAATCGGTGCTCATAAAAGGGGAGGTTATTCAGGTCAAGCAGACGGGCGGACCGACAATCTTTACTGTGGCGGATGACAGCGGTCTGGTTTTTTGTGCCGCCTTTGAGCGTGCAGGGGTGCGTGCCTATCCTGACATCGATAGCGAGATGATCGTCAGAGTAATAGGTGAAGTCACTGTCAGAAACAACCAGGTCCAGATAGAGATCAAGTCTATGAAGCGCCTCTGGGGCGGGGAGGCGTCACATGTTAAGGACCAGAT
Organism: Methanotrichaceae archaeon; assembly: GCA_963803145.1. Classification (GTDB taxonomy): domain Archaea; phylum Halobacteriota; class Methanosarcinia; order Methanotrichales; family Methanotrichaceae; genus CAWBKV01. Next base: position 215,325 of record CAWDLW010000008.1, on the reverse strand, counting down.
AGAACAAGCGATAGATAAAAGGGCTGAGCCTTCTGATGTTCCTTTGCTTGTAGAGAGCGAAGTCATGGAAAGGCTTAAGCCTGCAATGAAGAAAGTTGCTAGAGAGATCAGAAGAGCTATTCTCAAGTCAACGCCAATAATACTAAGGCATCATGCTGATGCTGACGGAATAACCTCTGCTGTGGCAATCGAGACTGCCATACTCCCGCTGATTAAAGAGGTAGGCGGAACTGATGCTGAATATTATAACTACCGCAGAGCTCCAAGCAAGGCTCCGTTCTACGAGCTTGAGGACATAACCAAGGATCTGAGCTATGCTTTGGAGGATCTGAGCAGACATGGCCAGAAGATGCCGCTTGTGATTCTGATGGATAACGGCTCGACTGAAGAGGATCTGCCGGCCATGAAGCAGGCCCAGGTTTACGGAATGGAAATGATAGTTGTAGACCATCACCATCCAGATAAGATTGTAGATCAGTTCCTGATAGCACACGTGAACCCGGCTCACGCAGGAGGAGACTTCGGAGTTACAACCGGCATGCTTGGAACTGAGATAGCTCGCATGATCTACCCCCAGGTAGAGAGCAAGATCAAACATTTCCCTGCAGTCTCTGCTGTTGGCGACCGCAGTGAGGCGCCGGAGGCCGAACGTTATAAAAAGCTTATTGAAGACAAGTTCAAGCTGGAGGATCTGAAGAAGATCGCGCTTGCTTTGGATTATGAAGCATTCTGGCTGCGGTACAACGAGGGCCGAGGGCTGATCAACGATATTCTCTGCCTTGGAAGACTGGACCGGCATCAGAGGTTTGTAGATCTGCTTTCTGAGCAGGCAAATGCTGCAATAGATGAGCAGCTCAGGGCAAGCATGGGCAATGTGAAGAGCACAAAGCTCCCCAATGGCACAATCATGAACGTTCTGGATGTGGAGAACTTCGCTCACAAGTTCACATTCCCACCGCCAGGAAAAACATCTGGCGAGGTGCATGATCGGCTTTGCAAGAAGTTTGCCGGAAAGCCGGTGGTGACAATAGGCTATGGCCCGGATTTCGCCGTGCTTCGTTCTCGTGGTGTCAAGATGAACATTCCACAAATGGTCAGAGAGCTTATGGAGGAGATCCCGAACGGCGGCGTTTCGGGCGGCGGACATTTGGTCGTCGGCTCAATCAAATTTGTAGGCGGAATGCGGAAAGAGGTTCTTGCTAAGCTCGCTGAGAAGATAAGCGCCTGTCCAGTGGATGAGGTAATTCCCGTGACGCCAAAGGCGGAGGCTTCGGCAGCAGGCTTGAGCGTGTATTGAGCTCGAGTGTGTATTGATTTTGGGATCACAACCCACAGCATTCCTATTTCCTCCGCGCCTTTCAATGATGCCATGGTTTATGCCAAAAATTATTAAGTAAAATAGCGGCCAAGCCAGATGATTAGTTTTATCTATTCGAGTCTCCTCCTTTCCGTGGTGATACAGTGGGCGAGCTTAGAGAACTGGTGATAACTAGGGACGATTATCTACGATATCTGGCAGATCGCCTCAGGCTGAGAGGCTCCTGCCAGCGTGAGATCGAGAAAGTGAGCTTTCCGTTCCTGTTCGCATCGGGAAGCGAGCTTCTCAGAACCTATATTCTAGGAGAAACTGAGTTCACCTCCTCACTGCCGGACAAGTACAAGCTCCCTGACCGCGGCTATATCTGGTTTCTATTCTCCCAAGCTGTGAAGGAGATTCACGTTATGCAGGAGAAGGTAATAATAGTATACGAACTCCAGGACGAGTACCGGAAGCCATTCAAGCAGTTCTACCTCTAGCTCTAGCAGCCCAGACTCCTGTCAGCTGGCCTCCCAAGGCCAATCTTCCAAGCTCAGCTTCAACATCCTCTGCCAAAAGTGATGGCAGCGCGCCCGCCAGAGGCGTTCCAGGCAGAGGCGTGAAGTAATGCGCCCTGACCTTTCCGCCCTTTGCCACAATCCTCTTTGCCAGATCCAGTGTGAGCATCTGATCCTCTGGGGATTCCATCGGCAGGCCAAAGATAAGATCAACCTGTGGAATCAAACAGTGCTCCACGCAGAGATCGCATGCCTCTTCGACCCGGGCGACGCTATGGCCTCGACCGATGGCCCTCAGAACAGCAGGGCTGCCAGACTGACCGCCGACGCTCAGCGTCTTGTTGGCACAGTATTTCGTTATCAGCTCTAGAGCTTTATGTGATACAAACTCGGGCCTGACCTCGGAAGGAAAAGTTCCGAAGTAGATCGGCCTCTTCAGCTCTGAGAGCGAGCTAAGAAGAAATTCCACCTTATCCAGGCGAGGGCTTAGCCCGTCTGAGCCATAGGCGAGCGAGTTCGGGGATGTCAGCCTGATATCCTTATGGCGATGGGCATATTTGATAATGGTAGCAATAGAGCGATGGCGCATAATGCTGCCAAAAAGGCAAGATGTCTGACAATAGGCGCATTTCCATGGGCAACCTCGGCTGATCTCAATAGGCGATAGGATTTTTCCAAACGGCGGATAGAGGTCAAGATCTACAGGTTCTCGCTGGCCTGTATAGACGATTTTAGAATTCGCTTTATATGCTATCCCCTTGACGTTTTTTGGATCTTCGCTTCTTGTTATTGCCTCTAACAGCTCAGGCAAAGTCTCTTCACCCTCGCCGATGACAACATAATCGAAATAATCCAAAACCTCGTCAGGCATCGCCGAAGGATGAGGGCCTCCGGCAATGTAAATTGCATCGACATTGGCCTCTGAAATCTCTTCATAGACTTCTTCCGCCTGCGCTGTGGCAAAGCTGTAGAGCATAATCCCAGGTCTCGGCTCCCTGGCAAGACCTGCATCAATCAGAGGCAACAAAGCTGCAATGCTGTAAGAGTTTTTATTATTCCAGCGGAACCAGACCTGGAGCTGGTTCAATTCCCTATCCTCATTCATAAGCAAATACGATGTGGGGAATGCTGCCTATAGAGTTATGCTTCTTTCGGTCTTCACTATTTGTTTATAATTACGGATGTGCATCCTCTTCAACATAAGAAATCGTTCATCTTATCCCCGTCAGCCTTATCGCTTGTGTTTCAAGAAACCTCCCCAGGAGATGGGTTAGGGTAGCCTGCGCGGTGATTGAGTGGGCCATAAAGCCGCTAGTATTAGCCTCAAAAGGAAGCATAACTTTGTTGTTGACCAACATTGAACGCTCACCACAAAGACACGAAGACACAAAGAATGTACTTAAAAAGCTTGAATTTATTGGGCAATCAGTCGAAAGAAGAATTATAATTGGAAGAATTTGTTTGGACGATCATGGGTTCAATGTGAATGGTTTCGATTAATTGTCGTGTGCCCGCATCCCATGGAACAGTTGAAGAGATAGCGCAAAAAGTATGGCCCTTATTATAGGTCGGATAATATTCTATCTGATAAACATTTTTATAGCCAATGATAGAGCTCATAAGATAGTTTACTGAGTAAAGAGGGCCCGATGTTCCATCGATGCTGCTTATAGAATAATTAAGGACTTTAGTATTTGTCGATAAATATGAATATATCATCGCTTTTGCTAAATCTTCAGGCGATATTATCGGTTGTGCTACTTTATAATTCGTTATTCTTATAATAGCCTGTCCTGATCCTTTTGTTATTTCTATATTATAATCGGTAGATTTTCTCAAGGAGGATTCAGTACTCTTTGGAGGCAAGATTTTTGTTGAATACAAGCTGTGATTACATCCTAAATCAAAAGATATTTTATACGTCCCGGCTGTCATGCTATCTGGAACCGCAAAAGCTGCCGCAGAGAAGAATAACAGAGATGCTAATAGCGCCGCCAACAACTTCATGATTGATCCTTAAGCAGATAATCGGGCGAAAAAGCTTTTGGTCGGCAAGCAGTCAGTGAGCAGGACTGCTTTCTTATCGACTGGACTTCGGTTGAGCGAGGATGGCAGAGGCAAGCCTTCAATCTATGAGCCTTCTGTCTGATGGTTTCCTCATCCATTTTCATAAGTCCCCGTGCTCTCTCTGTCCTCCGGAAAACACTCTGCGACTGTTTTTCTTACGTCCTCCAGCCAAACTTTTCGCTGCTCTAGCGTGCTGGTCACAACTACACAATAGGTCCTCCTGTGAAACTCCTTTACTCCACAAAGATGGAAGATACAGTTATTCCAGATCGTTTCCAGGGGATCGCCGAATACCTGATGCTCTCGCTCTGGAGAAGTATTAGATGTGTTAAAAACTATTGCTTTCCTGGCCCTGAGCAGCCCAAGGGGCACACCCTCGCCACTATCTCCTTCCAGGAACTTATAAGCCACACCGGGCCTAATGACCCTGTCTACCCATCCCTTGAGAATAGACGGAGGCATACCCCACCAGTTGGGATGGACGACGATTATTCCCTCTGCAGAGGAGATCTCCTCGCAATGCTTCTGGATGATCGTATCTACAGCAGCGTTTTGTGGAATCTCCTCGTAGCGCAGGACGGGATCGAATCTCTCCAGGTAAAGGTCATGGAAAGCGACTTGGTGGCCGCAGCTTTGCAGGCTTTTCCTGGCCACCTCAGCAATGGCGTGATTGAAGCTTCCTGACCTGGGATGAGCAAGAATTATCGAAACTTTCATGAAATATACCCGATCCCGAAGATTGTATCAAAAGAGTTTAACGGTTTCCTTCCGTTAGATCTTATAAGGCCAGGTTTTTGAAACTTAAACGTACCAGGATGAGCCACTCCATATTCAAGCGTCCTCAACAAACAAAGGCACAAAAGCGAATTTATTTACATCGACCAATCCTTTATCAGTCAGCTTCAGCTCAGGTATAACAGGCAAACACAAAAATGACAAGGTCATGAACGGGTCCTTGAGACCACAGCCCAGACTATGAGCCGCATCAATGCAATCACCTATGCCGTCTGCCACCTCCCTCATATACCTCTCGGACATGAGGCCTGCGACAGGCAGGGCAAGCCTTGCCTTCAGAAGGCCATCTTTTACTACTGCTAGCCCGCCGTTCATTTCTTTCACGGCTAGGACAGAAGCGAACATATCCTCTGAGCTGATGCCGACAACCGCTATGTTGTGCGAGTCGTGGGCAACGGAGGTGGCTATGGCTCCTGTCTGGAGGCCAAAGCCCTTCACGAGGCCGAGTCCTACATTGCCAGTAGCCTTATGGCGTTCAATAACAGCCATCTTCAGAATATCCCGACCTGTGTCTGCGGCGATCCTGCCTTCGGCGGCCTTCACTCCGCAGACCAATGATTTTGTGATTATCTGGTCAGGAATTACTCCGATCACTCTGGCCTTCGAAGATAAAGCCCTGATTTCAAATGATCCTGCATCAATCCTTCCTATCCTCATCGCCGAGCTCTTAGGAGCAGGAGCCGCCTCAAGTCGAGCTATAAGATCGCCATCCTCTGCTACAAGCCGCCCATCTTTGAAAACCTTCATAACATTCGGCGATTCCAGGTCATCTAGAACTGCGATATCAGCCCTGTAGCCGGGAGCAATAGCTCCAAGATCTCTCAGGCCGAAGTATTCGGCTGCATTCAGGCTAGCAATCTGCAGCGCAAGAATCGGATCAAGGCCGTGCTTGATTGCGGTCCTGATCATGAAATCGATATGACCTTCCTTCAGGATATCGGCAGGGTGCCTGTCGTCCGACACAAACATGAAGCGCCTTGAATTCTTGGGCGTGATCAGCGGAAGAAGGTCCAGAAGGTTCTTGGCTGCACTGCCTTCACGTACCATGATGTACATTCCCTGGCGAAGCTTCTCCCTGGCCTCGCCCACAGACGTGCACTCATGATCGGATGTTATCCCTGCAGCAATGTAGGCTGTCAGATCTTTCCCTGTGAGTTTAGGAGAGTGGCCATCAATGCGCTTTCTGTAAGCGGCAGCAAGCCTGATCTTCTTCAGAACCTCAGGGTCTCGGAAGATCACTCCCGGATAGTTCATCATCTCGGCGATGCCAAGGACCCGATCATCGCTTATGAGGCCTGCCAGAGAATCGGCATCCAAGACTGCGCCCGATGTCTCCATATTCGTTGCTGGAACGCAGGATGAGAGCATTATGAAGACGTTCAGGGGAACATGCCTTGAGGAGTCGAGCATGTACTTGATTCCCTCGATGCCAAGGACATTGGCGATCTCATGAGGATCGGTGATCACTGAGGTTGTTCCCTTCGGCACAACGGTCCTTGCATATTCAGCCACTGTTACCATTGCGCTCTCGATGTGAACGTGGCCGTCTATGAATCCTGGCGAGAGGATGAGTCCGGTGAGATCTATGGTCTCTCTGACGCTGGAGCAATCGAAGCCGATTATTCGACCATTATGAATTGCAACATCAGCTCTGTGAAGCTCGCCCGAAAGGGTGTTCACGATATCAGCGCCTTCAAGGAGAAGATCGACTTCTATCTCGCATCTGGCGGCGGATATCAGCTCCTCAAGGGAATCCATGAGGCTGACTATGATGGCATTTGCTTAAATTCGTTGTGAATGACTAATTTTTATCAGTCGGGGATCCGCAAAATATGGGGGACATGCAACTTCACGAAATTCCGCTCTCCAGCTGAGCTTTATAAGAATAGAATACACACCAACAGCTATTTGACATACTCGACGTTTTCCATGAATTTGAACTCTTTGTCTTCCGTCAAAAATTTGATTCCCAGCCGCCTAGAACAAGTATATCCAAGGGCATCCACGAGAGAAATTAAGAAGCTCAATCAGCGCGTAGGTATCCCCAAATAGTCTAGCCATTGATCTCTCTTAGCTCATCCTTTAGAGATTGAGAATCGACCTTCCAACCTTTCAATAAACCGAAGAGGCTCTTTCTCTTTAATTCAATATCCACCTCTTCTCCTTCCTTCAGGTCCAACTTCTCAAGAGGCCTCAGGACATTGTTCTCATAAACCGCCTTTACGATCATCCGGCCACCGAGATTTACTTACATTGTGAGGTTAAATAATTAGCCTAGGGATGAAAGCAGATTACAGCCAAGATGTTCCAATTCAGAACCCTTATCTTCGCACAGTTGCAAGTATCGGATAGATTTCCATCTCCACAAGCCCGGATTTAACAGCCGGATCCTCTGCTATGAATGCATGGGCTTGAGCTTCAGTTTCAACTTCAAGGATTCCAAGACCATAAACGCCTTTGGGATCAAGTACAGGCCCAAAGACGATAACTATTCCTTTGCTGACTAAATCATTCCAGTATGCAGCATGCTGTTTCATTATATCTTTTTCATTCTCTGACATATCCAGGTGGAAGGTTGGCCTGGGTGGAATGAGCTTGATTGCAAAGTGCTTCTTTTCTTGATTATTTCCGGGGTTATTGTCTTGCATGGCTATATCTCCCTCAAGCGTTCAGCTTAGATATCCCTATGCTAGTGTTTGTCTAGAAGTAACTTGTTATTTCTAAACTACTTCAAGTGGTATATAACTCTTCAAAGAGCTGCTTTTATTTATCGCTAGCATGATAAAGATAGCTCGCCAATGATCCAGTAAAGTTACTCAGTTCATCATAAAAACCGTTAAGGTATTTTTCCTACAATTAAAATACCTCTAATCTTGGAAAGCATAATTTTCCTGCACATCCATTGAAGATATATAGCAAGACTCCGATAGTAATTTCAATGCCTCAGCTAAGCTATCGGATAATTCTTCGGAAAGAGCCAGAGGGAGGATATACCGTGCTTGTTCCCACCCTACCTGGATGCGTTACCTATGGTAAGACCGTTGAGGAGGCCATTGAGATGGCAAAGGATGCCATCAAAGGATATGTTGAGAGCCTCATCGAGGACGGTGAAGAAGTTCCTATAGAGGAGGAGATTCTTGAGTGCAGGCTGACAGTGGAGGCTCATGCCTAAGCTGCCGCCGCTCACTTCAGATAAAGTTATAAAAATACTCGAGAAAAAAGGCTTCGTGCTAAAAAGGACAACAGGAAGCCACTTTATTTTTGCACATCCTGAGACAAAAAGACGGGTGACTGTACCCTGCCATAGTAAAGAGATAGCCAAAGGAACTTTGCTTCAGATCCTGGAGGATGCAGGCATCAGCAGGGATGATCTGGAAAGACTGCTGTGAAGCTCTCGATATTCAGCGATCGGATCTATTGTGATTGGGGCATTCAATACTAATTTCATCTCTTCTCGATGAACTCCGACATTACATCCTGGCCTACTTTAATCCTACATTTCCTGGCCACGCTGGTTATCGTTCCAGGCTTTAGGACGACGAAAGCCTTCGTTCCCTCACGCAGATCTACATCCTGCAGGGGCTTGAAGACACCTCCCTCATAGACCACCTGGATCTTTATATTCGGGCCCTCTGACATTCCAACCTCGTAATTCTTGACCCTTGACTCACGATTCTCGATTCTTGAAAATAGAAATAGCTTGTTAGGATAAATAATATTTGAATTAGGCCAGAGGCATTAACTCGCCCGTAGCACAGATGATGCCAGGCAACTGCGAGATGAGTGCGGACGCTGCAAGATAGATTTGAACGCCTGTGTGACACATACATCCAATTTCAGGAAATACTGAAGCATGATCTTTAATTAGAAGAGGTGCCATTAATTCTGGATATATGAACACGCAAATCTTCACGGCCGTTATTCACAAAGAAGAGGATATGTTTGTCGCTGATTGCCCTGAAGTTGGTACTGTGAGCCAGGGGAAGACGATCGAAGAGGCTGTGACCAATCTCAAAGAGGCAACGGAGCTTTACCTGGAGGAGTTCCCCCTCAGCTCGTCCTTCAGGGATTGAGAATCGATCTTCCAACCTTTCAAGAGGCAAAAGATGCTTCTTTCCTTTAATTCAATATCCACCACTTCACCTTCCTTAAGGTCTAGCTTCCCAAGAGTCTTCAAGACGTTGTTTTCGTTTTTTTGCTTTGAAGCTCATTTCATCACCAAGATTGACGTGCATTGTGAGCTTATATAATTAGCTTGATGTTTTACGGTGCTGACTATACACGGCTAATAGTAAAAGAAAACGCCATAAAAAGAGAGGACAAACCATGTATCTATGCCGTCTATCAACCTAAAATCTATAATTGCACCTATATTACAATGTACGCTTTTGGCATACATCCCTGGGAAAAATATCGCCGAACAATTGAGGAGGTCCTTGCTGATCAGCTAAAAGCTTTTATTGCGGTAGAGACTAGATCGCCATATGTCGAAGGTCAGCTTGAAGAATAGAACAACTGGATTCGCATCATGCGAAAGCGGCCTTTTCAATATTCCTGCTGGATATGTTAAATACCTAAATAGGAACACCATAAAATTACGCAAATCCAAGTACACCGAAATATATTCTCCAGACGCCTATAGGTTACCCAATGACATTTCGCCGCCAGATAATGCGTTTGTATGGGTAGATACAGAGGGCTCTGCTAAATGGGATGTAAGCGGAATAATCCCACTGCGGTATTACGATGCTGTTAAAGTCGCCGAGATAAATCCCCTCGATCTAGATCTAGGGAAACCCAATCTATACAGAGATGAAGCTATTCTAAGGTTCTTAGAGCTTAAGGACGAATTTAAAAAAGATGTATTCATAAATCGGATTGGCTCTTACTGGAAAGATGCCGACAAAGATAATCTTGATTGGACCTTAGCCGTTTTGCTAGTGTCATGTCCTGAGGGATCATGGGGCAACGGAGGAACGGGAGGTGAATCCTTCTCAGAGTATGGCAGCACTAGACAATCTCTGAAAGATATAAAACGCTTCACAGATAAGATATTACCTATAGACCTTAGAACTCCTACTTCTAACGGCTCGTATGAATATTACAACATAGATGATAAAAGAACATATTCTGATGTAGAGCATAGGAGATCGATGGGATCTTGCCATGAGATCTCTTACAATTATCTCTATAATATTGGTCCCAATGACATCATGCCAATCCAGGTGGCAGCCGACATAAGAGATGCTAAATACAAGAGTAAGGAAGCAACCTACGATCAAGATATCACTGATTTCATAATTCATGCTCAGATGATCAAGCCTCCGATCGATGATGATCTGATAAAAGCCATAGAGAAAAGCGTACTTCGAGTAAATAAGCTGAAAGGCCGCAATGCAGATATTAGCCGTATAGATAGCTATGCTATAGGAAAGCTGGCTTCGGCTTTATGTAGATTGAACCTTTATGAGAAAATGAATGAATCCAGGATCGCAGAGGCTGCCAAAATATTCGAGGATAACTACAAACAATATATCGATCTAAGAAAAAGATCTGAAGAGAACCCAAATCGTCAGTCCTATAACCTTGATGCCGCCAAAGTACAAGGTATAAGGGATAGGATAACTGCAAAAGACCAAAAGGTATTCGATATAATCAAGAGCGCTAGAGAAGAGCTAGGCATAGAGTGGGTTCCGAAAATAATGATTTGGGAGCGTGGAGAGTTCATGATAGGGGAGGCGTACGATTTAATGTATTCACTGCAACTTCTCCTAGACCTCGGGCATATAATATCTAGAAAAAACATGAATGAGTTTAAAAACATACATACTTAGTACATTCCGGCTTAAACAAGCGGATCAATATCATGAGACTTTGATAAAACTCTAGGCACCTAGCAAATTTATTGAAGAAAGAAGACATCTAATGCAATTATTCCAATCTAAAGCAGTTAGAATATGACAACGAAGAGAGAATAGTCGAATGTGCCCAACTCCATCAATGATCATATCAATATATTTAAGTCGTGGCAGAAAACGTATAAATTTAATGCGTTTCATTATGTTTCACTATACAGCAGAGCCCGATAAGATATGCCCATGAAAATCGGTGAAATGCTAAAATCCAAGCGCCAGGAGATTTTAGCCATAGCTGCCAGGCACGGTGCCCACAACGTACGGGTCTTTGGCTCAGTGGCTAAAGGAGAGGCCGGGCCTGAGAGCGACCTGGACATTCTTGTTGAGATGGAACCAGGTACAAGCTTGATGGATCACGTAGCCCTTATGCAGGATCTCGAAGACCTTTTGGGACGAAAAGTAGATGTGGTTAGCGATAAAGCCCTTCACTGGTATATTAGAGACCGAGTGCTAGCCGAGGCTACTCCTTTATGAAGGATGATAGTATGAGCATATCCAAATCTAAAGCCGTTAAAAGATCTCACGGACACAGTGTTGAGTCTTTTTCCCCTAAAACTCCACGCGGACGTCGACTCCTGGCACTCCGGCAGAAAATAATAGATGCAGGCATACCGCTCCTAAGCCCGGAAGATATCGAATATGAGTTGTGAACCTCCTACCAACCCAGAGTGACAAAAAAGCCCTGAAAATGATACTGAGGGACGGACTCCAAAAACCGTGGGATTTTTAAGAGAAAAAATAGGTAGATGGTCGTGCTCCTTATGCCCGGCAACACAAACCATCTGCTGTTGTTACTACTGCGGTGACCCGTCTGCAATCCCGCGCTCCACCGCCATACGTCCCATCATCCTTCCAACCTCGCTGCCCTTATCGATATCGAATCTATAATGTATTCCGCCATAAAGCCTTGAAATTCCCGCCTCCTCTGCCATCGAATCTACCTGGGATTTATCGCTCGGGAATATGTAATCCAGGACCTCGGCTGCAGCCGATGAGAAGTCGGAATGGCCCGATGTGTACGATGGGAAGTTCGGCTTGGCAACTGCAGTCGTTATCTTCGGGTCTGCCTGCCATGGCCGGATAAGGCAGTAATAATATTTGGCCTCCCAGCAGCATATTCCTGCATCCATCATCCCCATATTCATCAATGCCAATGCCCTGGCAGACCTAAGCTCGCTTAAATGAGAGTTATTAATGAGATCGCATGCGATCTGGTTCCAGTGGCCTGAAGGCGTGGCTGTGCCTGCGCCGTCTGCCCATTTCTCTGCTATTTGAGTTTGCCATTTTGTGCGGGTATCTGAGATCTGTCTTACCTCACTTAAAGCCGCATTGAACTCAGGGGAGCCATATGCGGGAGGAGGGCTCGGGCGGAACTGGGTAATGTTATCCACCAAACATGGCCTAACCTTTCCCCAAAGCGGCCTTAGGGGATTTGTGCCTGTCCAGTATCCGGGACCTTTGGGCATAGTTATGTTTCCTTTGGCATCAGATCCATCTGTCTTGGCCCTATCAACCACCTTTCCTCCAACCTTCATGCCCAACGCATTGCCTGCAGATATATCGCTCGGATAGTTGACTCCGGCCCAAAGGCGTGACGCCTCATCCTCCTTGACCTTTTGATCTAAGTAGGCAGCTTCATCCGGGTAAATGTACTCCAATACAGTTGCTGATGCAGCGGCCACTACAGCGTGATCTGACGGGTAAACTGGGTCTTTTGTAGTCGACACAAATGGGAAGAGGTCTCCGTTCACCTGGTTGGGAGCTGGGCGTTTAAAGTAGTATTTATTGTTCCAGGCTGTTATAAGTGCGTCATATTGGGCAATGCTCAAGAGCGCATAAACCCTGGATGCCATGGGAGGATCTGTCTTATGCTTTATCACAAGGTTCCTGGCTATCTCGTTCCACCGAACAGATGAGCCGACATCCCAGAATTCAATTGTCTTGACAATACTTGGCGTTCGCTCATCCTGTAGCTTCAAAAGCTCCTGGATCTCTGTGTTCTGAGTGCTTGCATTAGGTGGCGGAACAAGCCGTATGGAATCCCCTGATCCCAGGACTATTGTCTTCCACTGGCCTCCAGTCGGCTCGTCTCCCTGCAGAGGGGATACGTTGAAGCCGCTGCAGATACCTGCAGATAAAAAGGTTATTAAGAAAAGTATTATGACTGTGAAATGGGCTTTTTTATTCATAGGTAATACTTGATTTGCAATAATTTAAGAATGATCTAATGATAAGTAAGTAATATCATTACTATTAGGATTCTTAGAATATATCGGTTATTAAATAAGCGTATAATTTATTGGATCGCAGCCCATCCATAAATATTAAATACATTACTATCTCATTTATGCCTATATTTGTGTCGGTAGTAGGATAAACTTAAATCACTTGGATTAAAACATACAAAGGGTGTACGAGAAGTGAAGGATATTCTGCTCAAGGTGGCAAAGGCATATCCGAATGATTCGGCTAGGGGCATAGCCAGGCTTGACCCCAATGCTCTTCTTACCTTGAGACTTTCACCGGGAGATATCATAGAGATCGAGGGCAAGAGGACTACGGCTGCCAAAGTCTGGCGTGCAGACAGGCAGGACTGGTCACAGGATTACATAAGGATTGACGGCTTTATCCGTCAGAATGCAGGAGTTGGAATCGGCGACCGTGTGAAGATCCGCAAGGCAAAATATTCCGATGCCCTGAGAGTAACTCTAGCTCCTCCAGCAGGCGCACACATGCATTACGGGGAAGAGGCTGCAGATCTGATTCGCCGTCAAACCCTCAAGCGTCCAATCGTGAGCGGCGATATCCTTCCTATAATGAGTTCAGGAACCCATCCTTTTATCGGCAGAATGGAGGCAGTTCCCTTAGTAGTAACTGGAGCTGAGCCAGGCGGAGTGGTGATGATCTGCGAGCGTACTGAGATCATACTGCTTGAAAAACCTGCGAAAGGCGTTGGGTCCATTAAGGCTACAGGCACAACTTACGAGAATGTCGGCGGACTGAGAGCTGAAGTTCAGCGCGTGCGTGAGATGATCGAACTCCCAATGAAGCACCCGGAGGTATTCCAGAAGCTCGGAATAGAGCCGCCGAAGGGAGTATTGCTCCATGGACCTCCTGGAACCGGAAAGACGCTGATCGCCAAGGCAGTGGCTAACGAGAGTGGAGCCAGCTTCTTCTCAATTGCCGGGCCTGAGATCATGTCCAAATTTTACGGAGAAAGCGAGCAGCGCTTGAGGGAAATATTCGATGAGGCACAAAAGTCAGCTCCTTCGATTATATTTATAGATGAAATTGATTCAATAGCGCCCAAGAGAAGCGAAGTTACCGGTGAGGTTGAGCGCCGCGTTGTAGCTCAGCTCCTGGCCATGATGGACGGGCTGAAAGAGCGAGGGCAAGTAGTGGTAATAGGAGCTACGAATCGTGTGGATGCCATAGATCCAGCGCTGAGGAGACCTGGGCGATTTGACAGAGAGATCGAGATAGGCGTTCCAGATAGAGCAGGCCGCATAGAGATCCTTCAGATTCATATGCATAGTATGCCAATTGACCAAGATGTAATCCTCGATGATCTGGTTGATCGCACGCACGGATTTGTGGGCGCAGACATAAATGCGCTTTGTAAGGAAGCGGCGATGAAGGCATTACGGCGCTACCTGCCTGACCTCACTACCGAGGATGAGATACCCCGGAAGACCATCGATGAGATGCTCGTCACGGGAGACGACTTCGATGAGGCACTCAAAGAGATAGAACCCTCTGCCATGAGGGAGGTGCTTGTGGAGCTGCCCAGAGTTACCTGGAACGACCTCGGGGGCTTAGGAACGCTCAGGCAGGAGCTGATAGAAGCGATAGAATGGCCGCTTAAGCAACCTGAAAAGTTCCACAAGATGGGAATACGCCCGCCAAGGGGTATACTACTCTATGGCCCGCCGGGCACTGGAAAAACGATGATTGCACAAGCAATAGCAACTGAAAGCCAAGCCAACTTCATAAGTATCCGCGGACCTCAAATGCTCTCGAAATGGGTGGGCGAATCCGAGAAGGCTATCCGCGAAATATTCAAGAAGGCCAAGCAGGTATCGCCCTCGATCATATTCTTCGATGAACTGGATGCAATAGCCCCGATAAGAGGATTGGATGACGGGAGCCGTGTAACGGAACGCGTTGTGAATCAACTTCTTGCAGAGATGGATGGGCTCGAAACGTTGAAGGATGTAGTGGTCATTGCAGCTACAAACAGGCCGGATATCCTTGATCCTGCGCTTCTGCGGTCGGGCAGATTCGATAGGCTGCTTATGATAGGTCCGCCCGATAAGTTCAGCAGGCATGAGATCCTGAAAATTCACACATCAAAGACACCAATGAGTGATGAAGTCAATATCGAGGAGCTGGCTGAGCTCACAGAGGGCTATGTTGGCTCTGATCTGGATTCGCTCTGCCGCGAGGCTGCAATTCTTGCAATGCGTGAGGATCTGGACAAGGTGGAAATGAACCACTTCAGAGAAGCATTGAAGAAGGTGAGGCCATCCGTAGAAGAGAGCATGATAAGCTATTATGAGCGCATTGGCGAAAGGTTTAAAGGCGGATTGAAGGTCGAGCCGCCATCTTACATAGGTTATAGATAGGGATTGTATAATAGGGAACGGTGAGGGGATTGTCCAAGGTATTTGCAGGTAGTATCGCAGGCATGGAGATTGTGAACGTCGACGGCACTGTGCTTGGAGAACTGGAGAACATGGTCTTTGACGTCGAAACTGGAGAGCTGATCGATCTTGTGGTCAAGCCCGATTCAGAGCTGCCTCGGAATAAATATAGAGAAGATGGCAAGTATGTGCTGATTCCCTTCGATTCCGTTTCTGCTATCAAGGACTATATAGTTGTGGATGAGGGCAGAGCAGTAAAGAATGATGGATAATATCCTCGTAATTTATCATAGAGCTTCTCTAAATTACATATCCAAGCATATAATTTTCAAGCTCACAATCCCACATCCTCTTTAGAGGAAAGGCTTAACTTCATTTAGGTATAGACTTTATCAGTGATAAAGCGGAGTACAATAGTCTATTTATTTTCGAGCCCCATATAGGGATATCATTGGAGCAGGAATATGGCAGATAACAGTACACAGGCAAATTCGACCAAGGTCTTACTGAAGACCAGCATGGGCGATATAACTATCCAGCTTTATGATGACATGCCGATCACAGCAGGCAACTTCAAGAAGCTCGTGGAGAGCGGCTTCTACGACGGCACGATTTTTCACAGAGTAATCGACAGCTTCATGATCCAGGGAGGAGACCCAACAGGAACCGGCACTGGAGGGCCTGGATACACAATCAAGGACGAGTTCACGGATCACAACCGCAACAACCGGGGAACAATAGCCATGGCCAACGCCGGTCCCAACACAGGCGGAAGCCAGTTCTTCATCAATCTGGTAGATAACAATTATCTGGATAAGGCTCATCCAGCCTTCGGAAAAGTGATCGAGGGCATGGATGTCATTGATAAAATCGGCAAGGTCAAGAAGGATTTTAGAGATAAGCCGCTGAAGGAAGTAAAGATAATAAGCGCAAAAGTAATTCCCCAATAGCGTATGAATCTCTAGACCTACAGAATCTATAAATCTACACTTTTATTCATTTTTATTAACATTATTAAGATCTACTAAATATTCTAAGTAAGTTTTATATACCTATCACCACACCTAATCATGAGAGCATGTATTATTGGCAGATGGATAAATGCGGATTGGGAGTAGAGTGATAATTTATGAAACCGACTAAGCTACAGTATTGGCTGTTGGGCATATTCGTATTGCTCCTAGCGTTGACTGTTCTGGTATGCGGCACACATTTCCAAAATGAGAGTTATCTTATAGGGAATTTTGACAAGGGCAATATCACATCCGATAGAAGCGATAAGTTCGAGAAAATGCTTCTACCCATCTCCGATGTCTCGAACTCAGATGTACTGTTTGATATCAGCCAGAACTCTACAAAGCATATAAAGGGCTCAGTAGTCATTCCCTATACGGAATTCATCCTTGGCGGAGGGCTTCTGAAATCAGTGCCCGAGGTCGCCCAGATCTTGGGAAATGCGGGAATATCAAGTAATGACAAAGTTGTAGTATACGGTGAGTGCCTCGCATGCGGCGGCGGACCTGCACCTGCGACTTACATCTATTGGATGATGAAGTGTCTAGGACAGAAGGACATAAGGGTGCTTGATGGAACCGTGGAGGATTGGGCCGCAGCAGGAGGTCCAACATCCAACGAATCCGCAATCAGGCCAAGCACAAACTACACGCCGAATCTCACAACGGATCTCTTTGCCACATACGAATACGTAAAAGACGACAAGGCCCAGATTGTAGATGCAAGACTTCCTGAAGAATTCGAAGCAGGTTCAATACCCGGAGCCATCAGTATACCCTATGATAATGTGCTCGATGGTCACAAAATTAAAAACGAAACGGGCTTAGAAAAAGCATTTATCAACCTGAGTAAAGACCGACCAGTAGTTGTGTTCACAGATACTGGTGTCAAGGCATCTGTAGTATGGTTTTCATTGAAGCTCTTGGGTTATGATGCCTTGCTTTATTCATGGCAGAATTGGATTGATAATCAGCCCCTGGATAATAGTACAACTATAGCAGCAACATATTAAACAGAAGTAATATGACATAGGGCAATAACTCGACATATAGCAGTAACATAACAAAAGGTAATGTAAGCGTTTAATCCGTCGAGCATGCAATGCAAAAGTGCCCTAACACTATGTGGAAAAGCCCTTTTTTTATAATCCAGTAAGTATATAGATTAGCAGATTAGCTATCCATGAAGCTCACGGGATATCAGCACAGGCCTAAAGAGCCTAAATAATTAAGCTTAACAAACGAAACATGATCCCGCCAAGGAAGATTGCAAATACCACCTCAAAGACGGCGATTGCTGACGCCTTCTTCCATCCGAACTCTCTTGCGAGGCTGAGGATCATAGCCAGGCAGGGAATGTAAATCATTGACACAAGTGCGAGGACTATCAGTTGCACTGGAGACATGACGGACCCAAAGTTCGTTGTCTGAAATATCACTGCCAGCATCAGGATTGTTAGCTCCTTTCTTACCACACCGAATATGAGCAGGATGCCTACAGCAGCCGGAAGCCCCAGCCATCCCACTGTAACCGGGCTCAAGACCTCATTAATCGGATTCAGCCATCCTGCAGCATAAAAAGCCTGAAGCGCTGCGCTGCCGATGATATATGCAGGGAAGACTACCCATATGAGCGATTTCGTCCGGGCCCAGGTCTGCTTCAGCACAACTTTCGCTGACGGGGTATGATAGCTTGGCATCTCCATGATAAGGCCGACCGATTCTCCAGGTACAATCTTGAACGCAACCCTTCCCAGGAGAATGATGAGGGCTATATCGAAAACATATAATGCCATAGCCCACCAAACGCTGACGAATTTTGCCACTAATCCTAAGATTACCACAGTTCTGGCAGTGCATGGTACCAGAGTAACTAGAAATGCTGCCAAAAGCTTCTGTTTTGGGGTCTCCATTATCCTGCAGGAGAAGCAAGCAGGCACGTTGCATCCGTATCCCAGGATCATGGGGATAATCGCTTTGCCGTGCAGCCCCAGCTTATGCATTCCCCTGTCAAGCATGAGGGATATCCTGGTCAGGTAACCTGAATCCTCGATTGCTGCCAGTATGATGTAGAATGGCAGCACATATGGAACGATGAGAGTTATGCCTGCAACAAAGCCTGTGAAGGCCCCATTCCAGATGATATCTCCGAGTGGACCTGAGATAACAGGCTCATACTGCTCTATGGAGCTGAATACGTCTGCGAGAACTCTGGAGATCCCATCTCCAATAATGAATGTCCATATTAATAGGCCGCCTATTACTGCTAATATCACCAAATATCCAAGGACTGGATGCAACGCAATTCTATCAAGCTTGTCTGTCAGCGATTCCTCTTCGGTATGGATCTTCTGAACCGCTATTGCGATCTCGTCTGCAATTTTGTATCGTTCGGCACTTATGACCACACTGCTGGGTTCTCCATGGATCTTCTCGATCTCCTCTGCCAGGGTCACTGCAGCTTGGACGATGCTTCCATCGAGCCCTTTGACGAGTTTCGTGATTTCCTCGTCCCTTTCAAGAAGCTTTATGGCCAGCCACCTGCGAGGATAATTGATCTCGACTTTTTCGAGTAAAACTGAAAGCTTCTTTATTCTCTGCTCTACTTCTCTCCCATATTTGATCTCCGGAGGGGCTCTTCTTTCCCGAGCCAGCTTCACTATCTGTTCAGTCAGCTCTGAAATGCCTTTTCCCTTTATTGCAACCGTTGGAACAACAGGAACTTTCAAAAGCTCACCCAGCTTATCGTAATCTATGGAGATCCCTTTCTTCTCCATGAGATCTATCTGGTTGAGGGCGATTATCATGTTAGCATTCAGCTCAAGAAGCTGGATTGTAAAGAACAGGTTTCTCTCGAGAGCCGATGCATCCACGACGTTGACCACAATATCCGGCTTCTCCAGGGCGATAAAATCCCTTGAAACCATCTCTTCCATTGAGTAGGTTGAGAAGGAGTAGATCCCCGGCAGGTCTATGATCTTGATTTTTAATCCTTTATGGGCAAGCATTCCCTCTGCCCGTTCGACGGTCTTTCCTGGCCAGTTGCCTATGATCTGGTCAACACCTGTCAGCTGGTTGAATACCGCGCTCTTTCCCACATTGGCGTTGCCGGCAAGAGCCACAGTGAGATCTATATCTTTTACATCTTTTTTCAAGCTCTGAGAAGATGTGCAGCTCGTGAAGACTGGCACCTCGGCCTTACTCATGTGGCCTCAACAAAGATATTGTCAGCGATGTCGTGTCCTACCGCTAGTGACGTCCTCCTCACCGACAGTTCAATGGGTCCCCGTAAGGGCGTCTTCCTTAACAGAGTTACCTCAGTTCCGGGTGTGAGGCCGAGGTCCGAAAGCCTCTGAATTGCTTTTCGGCCTCCTCTAAGAAAGGCTATGATTCCTTTTTGACAGGGTTTTAAGTCGGTTATGGGCAGAACCGCCCTATGGACAAGCTTGTCTTTTTCTGCCACCTTGTTGCACTCGTTACAGGTCTCTATTCCTTTTTCACAAAGGTAAATCGGCTTTCCACTGGGGCATCTGGCGGGAGCGTCAAGCATCTTGCAAATGGCATCGCCAACATCATCAGAGATGCAGTGTTCCATCTTGCATGCTTCGTCATGGACTTTCTCGGGGTCTATGTGTAATATCTCTGTCAAAAATACTTCGAGGAGCCTATGCTTTCTTTTGATCTTCATCGCAGCTTCGGTACCTTTCTCTGTTAGAGATACGCCCTTGTATGGCTCGTATTGCACAAGGCCGTTCTGAGCCATGCTCTGGAATACTTCGGTCACACTTGCTGGGGCGTTGTTAAGCCTCTTTGCAACTTCCAGAGTTTTGGCTGTGCCATCCTTTCCGGCAATATCAAAGATCGCCTCGATATACTCTTCAACCTGTTCTTTGGGCATCACGCTGACGTTAAGGTTGGCCTAAATATATGTCTTTCGGTTGCCCTAAAACGTGATACATAGAGACAACAAATCCGATCATAATTTGTGTAAGTGGCGCAAGCAAGACAAGGATAGTCTACCAGACAAATATGAAAACGATATATAAAACTACAGGAAGAGGCCGAGAAATACTCTATCCGGTGTCAATAACCATATTTCGAAGATAGATTTTTAATATTAACGACTTTTTAATAAACTATATAAGTAATTTTAATAAGGAGCGATAGATTTTAATTAGAATACTAATTTAATATTACTATAGTTTTTAATTCATTGGTTTACGATTATATACCAAAAACCTTTGAGGTATGTAAAACGTGAAGAAAATATTGATTTTGCTGCTGATATCAGTGGCAGCCATGGTATCTTTTGCGTCAGCCCAATACGGCACACAGGACAATTCGTACGCATCCGGCTCGAGCGATAATTCACATTCATCGGGCGCAAGCTATTCCCAAGATACGTGTAAAGATAAGACCAACGAGAAATGTTGCGTTGTAGAATCCTGCGATAAATGTAATGAGAAGTATACATTCGACGGGAAATGCGACAAATGTGGAGAAAAGTGCCACGCATATGAGTATTGCCCCAAGTGCCATAAGACATACGCCACAGATAATCCAGATGGACGCTGTGATACTTGCGGATCAGATTGCTATGGCTGGGAGATGTGCGATGCATGCGGCTACTCGCACTACTTTGATGGAAACTGCGATAAATGCGGCGAGAAGTGCAATTTCAACAGGGAATGCGAGAAGTGCGTTACCGTATGCTGCGAATCTGAACAGCCAATGACTTTCGAGAAGGAAGAGAAGCAGTGTGTAGTTGTTTGCGAGGATAACAAGAAGGTAGAAGAGAAGAAACCCGCAGAGGTACAGTTAGAAGTAAAGAAGCCGGAGGAGAAGAAGGTAGAAGAGAAGAAGCCCATGGAAAAGAAGCCCGATGAGAAATGCAAGAGCATGATGCCCTGCAATTCGAACTACGGCGGCTACACGATGGACGGCCAAACGGGCTACTCTGCATACTAGAATAAACGCAATCGTTCCAACAACTAATCAGGCAAAGACTGCACCTACCGGTGACGTTTTTGCCAATTTACGATTTTATAACCCTTAAGTAGCTAGCAATCCAAAAAGGACTGCCAATCTCCATATCCATTCAGGACGCGATAGTTCACTGCAGTTGCTTCAGGAATGTTCAGTTGTTTCGAGTTTATGTATGCTCGCAATAAACAATTATCAAGCGGATTCGTTCACAGGAGGTAGCTCTGTATATCCTAGATTCTGGGCTTTAGCGAATGCATCCTTTGACTCGGTGAAGCGACCTAGTACTAGGAGAGCAATGCCTTTGTGGTACCAGGCTTCTGCATATTCCGGATTTATCTTGATTGCATTATCATATGCATTGACAGCTTCGTCGTGCTTGCCGATAGCGTCAAGAGTCAAGCCTTTATTATACCATGCTGCATCATATTCGGGATTTATTTTGATAGCATTATCATATGCATTAATGGCATCATCGTGCTTGCCTAATTCATTCAAAGCGTTTCCTTTGTTGCTCCAGGCTTGAACATATGATTTGTTTAGTTCGATGGCCTTATCAAATGCTGCAAGAGCCTCATTGTATTGACCTGCTCTAGAAAGATTTACACCATTATTGTTCCAGTAATCAGCTGTGTTTTCTTGCCCTAATACTGGCATATATAATATAGTCAGCGCTATCAAAATCATAATAAACTTAACACTCGTTGATATCACCCAATAACGTATTATTGCTTATGATTTCTATAAATAGTTTCTTCAGTTATGACTGAGATTGTCAAGGCCGATCCATTAGATGTAGCCACCAAAGCAGATGATGGAATCGCAAGAAAATTGCTCTTTGGTACGGCTCATAATATATCCTCAAAATTTGGCATATACCCAAAAGTTATTTAAGGCCCTGGATAAACATGACAAGTTATGAAGGATATCACCGGGTTAGAACTTTCACCCAAAAAGAACGAGTATTTGAAGTATATCCTGGAACAGAGGGGGCCTGTAAAGACCACGGATATATCTTCTTGGTTTAAAGTTGACCCTTCAACGATAACCAAGAGCATCAACGAATTAGCCACTACTGGCTTGATATTGCATATACCATATAGAGGAATAACTTTAACCGAGCATGGAAGAGATTACGCTGAGTTTCTGGTTAGGCGACATAGAATCCTCGGCCTGATATTGAGCCGTTACGGGCTATCGAGCAATGAGGCCTGCGAAACTGCCTCTAAGTTCGAAGGATATGTGCCCAAAGACGTGATAGATAAAATGTGTGCCTCTTTGGGGCATCCTACTATGGGCGTATGCGGAAAGATACACCATGACACCTGTTGCTGCTGTCCTGCTGGAGATTAGAGGAGATTTATCTTAAACATATACGATTACCCATGAGCAAATCACAAGCATCAGGCCATATCCCAGATCTTGATCTCATTACCTATTACAGTGAGAATGGCCGTTCATTGCTCTCCAAGACCAGCCCTTGGATGAAGCTAATAGCACTCATTGCCACTATTCTAGTCTTGACCACCGCCCAAAACGTTGTTCTGCTAGCAGCTTTGTATATTTCCATACTGGCATTGTATTGGCGCTCTGGCCTACCTCTGAAAAACTTATTTAACTGGTATCTTTTGCCGGTTTTGTTTGTTTTATCTCTCGTCATTCTATTGATATGGAATGAGCCTGGCATACAGTTGATTTCTTTGCATACCTCTTGGTTATCTTTGACCCTGACGGATAAGGGCTTATTGCTGGTGATAAGGCTTCTATTGAAAGCTCTGATATCCATGACCGCTTCTCTCCTGCTACTCATGACTACGAGGTATGCCCATCTTTCGACTATGATTTACAGGATATTTCCTTCTCCGATAGACCAGATATTTCTGATGTCCTATAGGTTCCTCTTTGTAACATTGAGCATGGTGGACTCCATCATCAGGGCCTTTAAATCGAGGGGTGGAGGGTTTATAAAGAGCATGAGAAGGCAGAGCCGGACCTTTGCAGAGATCTTTGCGCTTGTTTTTATCAGATCTTACGATCGGGCAGAGAGGGTGAGCAAAGCAATGGAGTCAAGGGGATATAATGGAACATATATTGCAGCAACAGATGTTCAGCCAATGGTACTAAGAGACTATGTCATTCTGCTGATGGCGTTCTCCATAGCAGCTTATCTGCTTGTAATAATTCATTAATTTAGGGGTGAGTTTACAATTCATGGATGATAGAAAAGATACTGATCATGTTGACCCAGCTCCGGATCATGCTTGCCCTGAGCCTCATGAGCTGATACATATAGATTGTGTAAGCCATATCTATCCTGACAACAGCATTGGAATCCATAATCTATGTTTCAGGATCAGAGAGCATGAGATAATCGCGATTTGTGGAGCCAATGGATCTGGTAAATCCACGCTCTTGGAGCATTTGAACGGCCTTCTCCTGCCGTCGAAAGGCGATATATATATCATGGGCAAAAAGGTCGATGTTAGGACCAAAAAAGAGCTGTGGAAAGATGTAGGCATAGTATTTCAGAGAGCTGATGATCAGCTTTTTGCACCTACTGTGCTGGATGACGTGATGTTTGGGCCGCTCAATCTGGGTATGAGCAAGGAGGATGCGAGAATTGTAGCCTTGGAATCTCTAAGTGCCGTAGGTGCAGAGGAGCTCGTAAACAAGATGCCCAACTATCTCAGCGGCGGACAGAAGAGACTGGTCTCCATAGCAGGCATATTGGCCATGAAGCCCAAAATCATGGCACTGGATGAACCTACATCTGACCTGGATCCCAGACATGCCGAGATAGTTGAAAACATAATAACTGAATTAAAGAATAAATTCGGTATAAGCGCAGTCATTGCTACCCATGACCTTGATCTCGCAGCACGTATTGCCGATCGCATATGCATCGTAAAAGACGGATCTATTATAGCTGAAGGCAGCCCCTCGGAGATTTTTTACGATGCCAAACTCCTTGCAGAGGCAGGTCTAAGAAAGCCAAAGATTGCTCAAATTTACGAGGAGTTTTGCAAAAGCAGGGGAATGAAGCTGGGTGGCAGACCTGTAACCATAGAGGAGCTGGTAGGATGCCTTGCCAAAGCATGAACTAAAGATGCGGATAGATACATACGCCTAATTTTGGTTTGATGCCAAATTTATCTTTTAATACGGCTCTAAGTCAAATCACCTTAAAGGGATCGCGGATATACTGGATTTAAATAGGCTAAGGTGATAAGAACTTGATTATATCACATATGACGCAAAGTAATCCTGAGCTAGACCTACAACTCCTCAGACAGGCAAGGATAAATAGCCGAGCTCCAGACCATGGCCTTGGGCTGGAACTCCTACCTATCAATAAGATTACTCGATTGGTACTGGCTTTGCTGTCTTGCCACATCAAATATAGCGATCTTAATTACGCTTATGTATACACACTTGTGTTTAACGCTAACTCTTGAGATATGGCCCCCAACCACACATTATCGTCGTCTATCGGTGGTATCTCGAATATTTTTCCCGATCCATTCAATGCATAGTTTAGCGGAATCTTGCCCCAGCTCCAGATATCAGCAGCAGACACTTTGGTTATTTGATTAGTTATATTCGTGCTGGCTACCTGCGCCAAAATAGTCTTGCCACCAATTCCACTGAGTTGTACTGGTGCTGTCGCCTTGCAATCCAACGCCAATAGCAAAAGGACTAAGCAGAATATTATTAACTTTCTCATTGTCGCCCTCCAACAATTATTATATTTCTTTCCATTTTAGTACTACCTGCCAGTATGTTTGCGATTATTTAAACTTTTGGTCATCTACCAACTTGTTTGGTATGACACCAAGTTTTAAATACCACGGTGGCAATGATCAGGCAATCTCAACGATGATTCGCATAAACGTATGAGGATGTCATATCAATGGCTCATATACATCTAGAAGACGGCGCCTTCACGCTGCAATGGATCTCCGTATGGTGGATCCTCGCTATAGTTCTGATCGGACTATGCCTGTATTGGATGAGGAGAGGGAATGGAATCGATAGCAAGACCATAACTATTGCCGCGATGTGTACTGCAGCCTCATTCGCTATCTTTCAAGTTAACATTCCTTTGTTCGGTGGCGTTCACATGAATCTCACGCCTCTTATAGGCATCTTGGGGGGACCGGCAGTCGGGGGCATTATCGTATTCATAGTGAACATATTATCTGCCGCCATTGGGCATGGCGGATGGGGCATGATTGGTGCGAATGTCCTGGTCAATATGACTGAGGTCTCTGCTGCGTTTGGCACCTACAAATGGATCGGCAAAACAAAGGTGAGTACCTTTGCAAGGGCAGGCGCCGCCACACTTGTCGGCCTATTCCTGGGAAACATAACCATGATCGCTGTGATATTGATCTCAGGCATTCAGGGAGTAACTCAGAGCCGCACGGATATGCTCTATGGACTCTCGCTTCTGGCAGGAGTCAACATGGGTGTAGCTGTAATAGAGGCGATAATCACTGGCTATGCTGTATCCTATATCGAGAGAATGAGGCCGGATATGCTTCCGGGGATGAAAACCGATGTCTAAGGTAATCGATAAAAGGGGATTCATAATATTTGGTGGACTGATCCTCGTCTTTTTAGCCTTGAGCATAGCTGCATATGTGATCTCGGGCCACATGGGTATTGAGGAGAGGTTTAACAATGCAGTGGGAATCCATGCTGATTCAGAGGAAGAAGGTCCATCTGGCGTATTTGGATTTAATATCGAAGGCAACCCTGTAGCCTACGTAATCATTGCTTCAGCCCTGATTATAATATGCGCATTTCTATATACCAGATTTAAGATATAATTCCAGGGGGCTTACGAATGGCAGAACCATCAAGCAGATTAAGATCGATCTTCCTTCTCACCGGAAGCTAAGTGCAATTTCCTAGGTAGGGCCATCAAGATGGGAATAGATTCTCTTTCTGATATTTTCTTAGACGCTTTAACAGATAGCGCAAAAATGATTCCACTGCTTCTTATTATTTATATTGGGATCGAGTTATTTGAATATAAATACGCAAACAAGATAAGGGAAATGGTGCAAAAGGCTGGTGCAGCTGGACCTGCTATTGGAGCGGTAGCAGGTAGTTTCCCTCAGTGTGGCATATCAGTTGTCGCCTCGGTTCTCTACACGCAAAGGCTAGCCACAATTGGCACTTTGCTTGCTGTTTATCTATCCACTTCAGATGAGGCTATTCCAGTAATTCTTTCAGATCCAGAGAAGGCTGAAATCGTCGTGCCTTTGATCCTGACAAAAATCATTATTGCTCTAATCGGTGGATATACTGTTGATTTCGCTTTTAGATCATCAAATAAAAAGACTTTAGCCCATGTTAAGGCATATTCAGAAGGTTCCGATGATGAAGGTCATCATCACGAAACAATCTTGGAAGAAAAAGCTTGCTGCGGCCACAGCGCAAGCCCTTCCTCAATAAAATTTAGTCCCAAAGAGATTATCCTTCACCCAATAATCCATACCGCCAAGGTTTTTGCTTTTATTTTTGGTGTTTCATTTGCAATAAATTTCATCATTTCCCAGATGGGTGAAGAAGCATTCGGTAAATTGTTCTTAGGTTACGGTTTTCTCCAACCATTCCTGGTGGCGTTAGTTGGACTTATTCCAAATTGTGCTGCATCCGTCGCAATAACGGTGTTGTATCTCAAAGGTGCCATTTCTTATGGTTCAGTGATTGCTGGGCTCTGTGCTAGTAGCGGTTTGGGATTGTTAGTCTTACTTAGAGAAGAAAAGGACAAGAGAGACGTATTGAGGATTTTGCTTCTATTGTTTGGGATAAGTGTCTTAGCGGGATTAGTTATTCAGTATGCAGGTGGTCATTACCAGTGAAGAACAGCGAGCGTTACCTTTTAATTAATCGTTATGCAATTAGGGGTGGATGAATACTCATCTATTAATAATTGCCTCGGCGCTTGTGATTGTGGCGGTCGTAACTCCAGCGCTAGGCAGCTATCAGATTATACCACTTGGCAGCCACAATATCTCCCTGGACTTCGGAGGACAAAACATCGCCGTTATACCAATGGCACCGGATTACCAGGATTGCACCGGAGTATTAACGCATTATATAAAGATGGTAGATCGTAATACGAACAGCTCAAGTTTTGCATATCTAATTGGCCACGATAGTCTTCGCCCTATCAGCGATCTGGAAACGGAGCTAGATAGCATTATGGGAGCAATGTGCGATAGGATATCTGATCAGCCTTATGGAAATGGATATATCACGACAGGGCAAGATCGTCTTGGAAGCCAAGCGCTTTGGGGCGTCATTGCACCTCTAGATTTAAAGAATGATAATTTTACAACCTGTGTTGAAATCGTCGCCTCGTTCAAAAACGAAACCTTAAATGAGCATATAGTGAAGACAGCCAAGTTATAGAGCAAAAGTATGTTAGCAATATCCAAACCCAATATATCCTTCATATAATCACAGCTGTACTGTTGCATTGTGAATGGTGACTCTTGAAGAATAGGGCAATATGACGAGGCTATCAGGATCAATCTACGATTCATTGACGCATAGCTATTAGTATCAATCTTTAGGTGCCTAAATATAGTATATTATGTTACTATTAACACTACTAATCAAAATATAGTGGAACATTAAATATAATCAGTTACATTTCTAAATAATATCAAATATGGAAAGGCTATGTTATGAGAATTGCTTTAATTATATTGCTTCTAGCAGCAATATTTATGGGCTGTTCTATGGCAATCTCCGATAGCTATTCAACAGCAAAAAGTGATAACTGTGCAACAGGACAATGCATGCAAACTTCAACGACTTCGGCAGGAGACATGAGCAAATATAGCAGTAACTCCTGGGAGAAAACTTATCCCTATGAGAAGTGTACGAATCCAAACTGTACTGAGTACGGCAAAGTATATTATGATAATGGCATCTGCCCCAATGATGGCGGAAAGTGCACTATGTACAATTATTGTCCCAAGTGCGGTATAACCTACGAGCTTAAGGGCGACGATCAGCCTGGCATTTGCAAGTTTTGCGGAAGCCCCTGCTATACAAGCGAGAAGTGCGATAAATGCGGCTGGACACATATTTTCGATGGCAATTGCGATAAGTGTGGCCAGCCATGTGAATACAACAATTGCGTTGAGAACTGCTATCTCAAATGCATGATCTACGATTTCGATCCAAGTACTGGCGAGAAACACTATTGTGACGGCACTTGTGATAAATGTGGTGACCCTTGCGAAGCTTACGCATATTGCCCCAAATGCAATGCTAAGTACCCTGCAGATGGCACCATGAACTGCCCCACGGACGGTACACCGCTCATCTACGTTGAGAAATGCGATAAGTGCGGATATACCCATTACTTTGATGGATACAGCGAAACTACACACCAGAAGATTATATTAGATAAATGCTGCTACGTTTACTGCGATAAGTACTGCTACGAGTATACAAATAAACCCACTGATGCACTCTGCCCAAGCTGTGCTAAGATAAATATAAACAATGATTTGGGCAAGAGCACTACTGGGAGCTGCGATACTTGTGCCAAGTCTGCAGCTGATGACCAGTCCTCGAAGGCTACAGCATACTGATCTTGGATAGCATGAAGGGAGATTTAGAGATCTCCCCTTCATCACAGGAACGCTAAGATCCGGATACCAGCAGGGTCACCAAGTAGGATCTGTCGTACACTAATACGTTCGTTATAGCTTCAGCTATGCTGAATGAAGCCACATGGCCGCAAGCAGAGGGGATTACGATAAATTAGTAGTTAAAAATTTTTTATGATTTAACCGTAGCCTTTGTGCTTTTAAGTAAAAGCAGCATGCCTAATTATATATATTCATGCTATTATTCTTAGGACTATACTGAAGGATAATTCGAAGGATGTATAGTAATCTGTCTATAATACATGGATATAGTGCTACTATTTATATTTATTTTAGCTTTTTCAGAAGTCTAAACCGTTTATATGAGCACAAATTTTAAATAGTCTTATTGACATGAGTTAATTAAAAAAGTTAGCGATATATAATGGGTGGGGGTAATACAGCATGAATATCGCAACAGCTTCCAAAACGCAATCCGATATTCGTTGCCGAATGTATTTGAGGGGATAAATTACAATGTCACTACTAATAGTATTAGTCGCCATTTTGCTGAGCGGCGCTGTAGGCGGCATATTCAATGCTATTATCAGCGATAACGGGTTCATCTGGCCACGTGAAGAGAACGTCAATAACGTAAGCATCTTCAGACCGGGCTTTATAGGAAACATAATTCTCGGCGCAGTGGCTTCGTTTATCTCGTGGGGGCTCTATGGAGCATACAGCAGCACAATGCTTTATGGGTCCCTGACTGGTATCAGCACCGGCGATTTTGGTATAACAATTTCGACTCTGGCAGGCTCTCTCCTAGTAGGGATTGGCGGCGCGCGATGGCTGACAAATGAAGTAGATAAGTCCCTTCTGAGGACTGCTGCGGTAACTGCTGCAGCGGCAAAGCAGTCCTTCGATGAGTCTCAGAGGATTGCAGTTTCAACTCCAGCTCAGGCATTCAACATCGCCAAGAGGATGTATATAGAACGATAATACTAATGCAATGAAGGCTGAAAGGCCGCATTATGACCATAGAATACATGCAGGCAATGCAGGTGATGTCTGGAAACACTTCATCCTGGCTGAGGCAGTTGACTATCTGCTCATAGAGAGGAAGATACTTACCTATGCAGAGAGCCATGTGGGCTACCCAAAATATAACCTAGGTACCCCGGGCGAATGGGAATGTGGGATAGGCAGATGCTGGCCCCACATCTCTGCTCTAGATGTTTTTTGTTATTTTAGAATCATCGAGAATATGAATTCTCAGGGACTAGTTTGCTACCCTGGATCAACAAATCTTGTTCTTGATGTCGCCAGGAGGCAAGGCTGCAATATTGATGTAGAAGTTTGGGATATTGATCCACTTGTAGCTGCCGCCTGGTATGGAGACCCCAGAGTCAACTTCAAATTAGAAGACGGCTTTATGGGAGTCCAGTCTATTCTTGATCGATCTCTTCCCGGTATGGTTTTGATCGATCCTCCCTATTTAGATGAGAACGATATTAAGCAGGCGTGGAACCTTCTGCGCTCTGCAGAAAGGGCAGGCTGGATCGTCCTTTGGTGGCAGATGGTCGGAGAGGAGACAGCAATGGAAGCCAGTCTCAGGAAATACACATTAAGATTCAGCGATGCCAATCTGGACTGCAGCCGCTGGCTTGGGGCCACTATGGCAGTTGCGGGTGGCGATGCCCATCTAATCGAGCATTTGGGTGTGCAAGTTCAGCGGTTTCTAGATCTGGTATGTACTGCGAAATCATTTTAATATGATTGCAGCAGAAGTGAAACGGGGGTCTAATGCCTGCGCAAGAATATCAAGCTTATCCTGGCCATAGTCCTGCTGATAGCAGTTTATAGCCTCATTTTCATGATTCTAATGGGCTTTGAGGACCAGCCCCAGAATATCAATCCGATAACTGCCCTGTACTGGGTTATGGTCACCATAACCACCTTAGGATATGGTGATATAGTATTCCATAGCCAGATCGGCCGCTTCTTCACCATAATAGTGGCTCTTTCTGGAATAGCCATATTCTGGGCAGTGATTTTGCCAATGGAGCTTACTCCCAGGTTCGAGAGCCTGATAAAAGCAAAGCCCAACTCAGCACCTGAAAAGAATGAGGATCATATCATCATCTCAGGGTACAGTTCAATGGTAGAGATTCTGGCAGAACGATTGGCACCGCTGAAGATCTCCTTCATTATTATCGAGAGATCTGAGAATGTGGCAAGGAGCATTTACCGTGAATATCCTACCATCTGTGGAGACCCATCTGAGACCAACATTCTCCTAAAGGCAGGGGTCAATTCCGCCAGGCTTCTCATTGCCAATGAGAAAGAAGAACTGAATGCAGATGTCATCCTGGCGGCTCGCAGCATTTCGGATGTGCAAGTCATCGCTCTCGTGGATGGTCATGTCCAATCCAGGTTCCTGAGTTATGCAGGAGCATCCAGGACTGTCTCGCCGAAAATGCTTCTTGGAAAATTTTTAGCACAGATCACAGCACCTCCCAAGAAAAATGTATTTCCTGGTGCCATAAAGCTCTTTGAAGACCTAATTCTGGCTGAGCTGCCGATATACCCGGGCAGCAAGCTGATTAAGCAAAGGCTGACTATAGATTCAACAAAGTCCACCGGAGCCCGCATTGTAGGAATGTGGCAGAAAGGTAATTTTTTGCCTGACCCAACGCCGGAGGAGGCGATTATACCGAACTCAGTGCTGATGGCTGTAGGTAAGACAGATCAGGTTACAAAGATCAGAAATCTGACGCTGGGCGCTAGGAGAGAAGGCCCTCTGATAATTTTGGGCTATGGGGATGTAGGCAGGCATGTTGCAGCCATCCTTTGTGAGGGAGGCATAAACCCGATCATCGTGGATTCACAAGATTTGGGGGAGATTCCCTTCGAGCAGATAAAGGGCGATGCCACATCAGAGGATATACTGCTTAAAGCCGGCATCAAAAAGGCCGTTGGAACTATGATACTACTCGATGATGATTCAGAGGCGGTCTATGCGACGCTTCTTGCAAAGAACCTCAATCCAGATGCGTTCGTTGTTGCCAGGGCAAATCTCGCGAAATCTTCTGAGAAGATTTATCGAGCAGGTGCTGATTACGTGGCGTCTTTGCCGATCGTTGCGAGTCACATGCTGGCAAAGGTGATCCAGCAAGAGGAGGAGGAGCTGGCTTTGCTTTACGAGGATCTGGAGCTGGAGCTTCACGAAGCTGAAAAAGGATCGAATCTTATAGGAAAGACCCTGGAAGAGATCGATCTGCCGGGTATGTTCGGCTGTAGAGCTGCGGCTATGAAGCATGAAGGAAGATCGATTGCAGGACCGGATAAAAGCATAATGATAGAGCAGGGAGATATAATAGCCATAATCGGCAGCCCACAGGGAATTGAGGCATTTAATCGCGCCTACGACAAATGGCTGGCTAAAAGGCTGGCTTTGAAATCCATGCAATTCTTTTCAGTAAAACCATAATGCAGCTGGAGTTCGATGGAAAAACCATCCTTGCGCTGCCTTCCACAGCAGACGATGAAAGGGTTTCAAGGATAGTTCCCTTCCTCACAGCGGGAGCAGGAACTACACTTACACGTGGGGATATTCATTATGTGGTCACCGAATACGGCATAGCCTATCTCCATGGAAAGAGCATCCTTGAGAGGGCAATGGATCTAATAGCCATAGCCCATCCAGAGTTCAGGCCGTGGCTCATAGAGGAGGCAAAAAGGCTATCGCTTATATACCCTGATCAGGCATACGTTCCAAGGGAGTATCCTGAAGAGCTCGAGACTTCAAGAACTACAAGAACCGGCCTTAAGGTGCTTCCCACAACAGGCTGCGGGGATGTTGCGATAAAAAAGGCAGAAATTTGGAATGCTACGCTTCGCCGCATATTGGCCCGCTTGCAGGTCCTGGCTTGAAATAATCAGGCCCATCCACTTTCTCAAACCAGTAGTAACCTTCACCAGAGGGAGTGCCACGGTCACCTCCATGTCTTGGAGCGAAAGTTGGCGGGGACGGATACTCTTGTGCACTCCTGAAACACTTGACTGGATCGTATTCCTGGCCGCGCCAGTATACAGTCTTATCTGGCTGGTTCATAGAATGCTTCAGACCTAGGATCGTTCCCTTAGGCAAAGTTTTTTCTGCGTCATCCCAGTTTTGAAAATTGGGATTAAAAGTTTCATACCAGTAGTAGCCTTCACCCTCCGATCCATCTCTATCGCCTCCGTTTTGCTTTACAAGGCCACCAAATGTATCTGGACCTTCAACGGGGTTCTGACCGCCAACTGTAATCCGGTTATCGTTCGCCTGGTTTGAAGAATGCCTGAGACATAGAACTAATCCAGGTGGAAGCTGAGTACTCCATTTCATCGGATCTGCATTTTGATTATCGGGAATCATCCACCAGCTATACCCACAATCCTGAGGGGCCCCAAGATCTCCTCCGTGCAAAAATATCAAATCGGATCTGTTTGAATCTAATTGTGGATCAGGCTGGTTCATGTTATGCCATAAATGCAAAACAAGGCCAGGAATAGATGAATAATCCATAGTACTAAATGGAACTGGCGATCCGCTTGTTTGAGCGGTCTTCGTGCCGGATAGACAGCAGCTGTCTGATTTTGCAGGAGGCACGGTATTCTTCAGATAGCAACTGGAATAAGGTCCCTGGATTCCTGGCTTGACATAAGTGAAAGCCTGGCAGTCAGGATCTGCTGCACAATACTGTTGACACAAGCTTGGATCAGGAGTGGTCATATCGTATTTCTTGTAATCGCCACCTGGACGATCAGTGTTGTCTTCAAGACAAAAGACGGGTATCAGACACAAGCAGAGTATTATAAATATTGCTGATAATATTATAATACTCTGCTTATTATGGTCACTTACTAACCACATACTATTCAAACCCTCCACAATTCATATCTCATCAGGTACACTCATTATTAGTAGTATCCTGCAAATACGTCTCGTAGCTAATTGGTTCTGCTTTATAGGGTTGATTCTCTGCTTCTGCCATACTCGCCGCTGTTGGTTCATCAGGAGCGAGCTCAGCTATTGGGAAGCATGGTTTCACCCAACTCTGAGGATTGGTCATTTGGAAGAAGAACCATTGTTCCTGTATCGCAGGCGGATTTGGATTAGAAGATTCAGTGGGTGCGGGCTGTTCGTATAAGCCAAATCCGTTAGGTGGCTGAATCGAATTTGCGGGAGTTTCCGTAAGATTGAATAGAGGTTCGCCGAGTGCTAATCCCGTCAAGTCTTCTGGTACGGAGACGATGAAGCTTATCACGTATTCGATGTTCTTTCCTGAATATCTGCCGCAGCACGAATTCTCCCAATGAACAGTCACTTTGGAACCGTTCGAGAGGTTACCGTGGGTGAGCTCAGTAAGATACGAGCCCGCACCGAACACGGCACCAATGCCACAATCATCGGGTCTCCTCTCTGTTGGCCAGAACTGGTGAAATTCAACGCCTACAAGTTTGCACCAGAACGGGAGCTTATTAGGTGAAAAGAATACATCGTCCCCATTATTGCCGGATATGCCACATCCCGGATCATGCGAGACGTAAAGGTAGCCATTTTTTGCTGTATACTTGTCATTGGAGTCTCCTTGTGCTAATTGGAAGTAGTTTTCTCCGGAAATGCGTTTGAATACCCTTTTTTCGAATACTACTGATATGCTGGCCTGGCCTGAACAACCCTCGCTGTTTGTTGCTGTGACTGTAATAGTATTGGGACCTGGCCACAGTAGACTTTGGTCAGGAGGCGGATATTCACGACCGCCGCTTTCTAAAATCGCCCCAAAAGAATTATCATAGGTTGGGATGCTGTTTATTTGATGAATACCGGTATTTGCCGGCAGCCCCGAAGTCACAGTTGCGGCAACATTTGTTATCTTAGACGAAGAGTTAATTTTGCCCGTCAATTTCCAGTACTGATCAGATATGACTGTACCACCTGGCTTTGATGGATTAGGCTCAGTTATAGTTACGGTTGGACTCGTGGTGCTGTCACATGGCTGAAGATTTAATGTTGCACTACTCTCTCCAGAACCTGCACAATTTTGAACTCTGACTGTAATCGAGTTGGAACCCATAGACAACATATCCTGGATTCCATTAACGCTAAAAGTGCCTCCACTCCGTGGGAATGTATTGTCGCTTAAAAGATTCATCGAATTACTGCCGCCTGACCCTGTTACAATTAATGTAGCGCTCTCAAGCGGAGCTGTGGTGACAACCGTACCCTGTAAACTGAATACATTGCTCCTTACAACTTGCCCAGATGTCGGCTGTGCGAGCGTCACGACTGGTGCTTCAGTAGTATTACATAATGGTGCAGGTCCGCTTGAATCAAACTCGACATCATCAACAGCCAGATGATTTGTTTGTGATTCGCCATAATTTTGAGGTGCAAAATTTACAATTACGCTTCTGATATTTGCACTGTCTGATGTGATCTCCATAGGTGTATGAATAGATATAGGGCTAGTGCTGGGCTGGAATACTACTGTCGTCTGGTTTACTTGTTCGCCTGACGAATCGAAAGCACGCATTATCACCGTTTTCTGGGCAGCGAGGTTATCAGAATAGCCCACCCAGATCTTTACGTGCTTCTGTCCCTCAGTGAAATTCATCTGAATGGGCTTGGTACAGAATTCTTCGCCATAGCATTGCTCAATGGCTTTTGTGCCTGAATGTGCAAATCCCTGATATCTCCAAGAAGCTGCTTCCTCAGAATAATCAATAATCCTTGGATAATTGAATTCAATTCCTTGGTAAGCATATTGATGGAAAACATTGTCTCCGTTTGATAAATCCTCAAAGCCGATCACCACAGGCGCAATGGGCTGCATTGGAAGTACAGGATGGATTTTTGGGTTTAGAACTGCAGGTCTGATATATGATTCAGATTTCGGTTGAGTTCGAGTTCGAGTTTGATTATCGAGGCCCCACGTGCCTTGTCCCGTCGGCAATTCTTTATTTGGCTTTTCTAAGGCGTGAGCGATAATATTGCTATTTATTGATGCTAAATCCGCTTGCGGCTGAGCGCCAGTTAATCCAAATAGGGAGATCGAAACAGCCAATAAGGCAAATATGCTTATTATGGCCAGATATATATTCCTCATTCTATTCACCCACCAACCCTATATCCTTCACTCATGGAGATTGTCTGCTAATTGAAGCCTAATGATTAATCGCTTAAATTAGTTTCCTTCACCTAGCATATCGCCGAATAAAAGTTGTATTAACATGGACATAATCAATACCTAAATACGCGTCATGCTAATTACCCTAGAAAACATAGATTAGCAAGGATCACAAAGGTGCCAGGATCGATTGGTATGAAAGATAAGACATTCCTAGAGGACTTCCGGAAGAGCTATCCTGAGAAGTTCGTGCCTGAGGATCAGGCATTCAGCCATATTCATGCCGGTGATAGAATATTCATAGGAACGGGCTGCGGCGAGCCTCAATACCTTATCCATGCCCTTGTGGATTACACAAAGAGCCATCCCAAGGCATTCTTCGATGCAGAGCTGATCCACGTTTGGACGCTGGGAGTGGCACCTTATACCGATGAAACTCTCCAGGAGAACTTCAGGCTCGACTCCTTCTTCGTCGGAGACAGCACTAGAAACGCCGTTAACCATGGCGAGGCAGACTATACTCCTATATTTCTCTCGGCTGTCCCTGAGCTTTTCCGCAGAGAACTGATACCTGTAGATGTAGCTCTCATTCAAACCTCTCTGCCGGACAAGCACGGCTATGTAAGCCTCGGCATAAGCGTCGATATAGTCAAGGCTGCTACAGAGAAGGCAGATATCATCATCGCCCAGGTAAATTCCAATATGCCGAGGACACAGGGTGATGGATTCATAAATTTAAAAGATATCGATTTCGTTATCAACAAGGATGAGCCATTGCTCGAGTATGCGATCAAAGCGCCCAATGATATTGTTCAGAGAATAGGAAAATATGTAGCACGCATAATAGAGGATGGCTCGACTATTCAGGTTGGTTATGGCCTAATACCGGATGCAGTTGTCCCCAACCTGATGGACAAGAAGCACTTGGGAGTACATACCGAACTCTTAAGCGACGGCATAGTGAACCTTATGAAGCAAGGTGTCGCCGATAACTCAAAGAAAGAACATAATCCCGGCAAGACGATAGCATCATTCTGTATGGGCAGCAGGGATTCCTATGATTTCCTCGATGAGAATCCAACAGTTGAGTTCAAGAGGATCGACTATACCAATAACCCAATGATTATAGCCAGAAACAACCTCATGACTGCAATCAATAGCGCAATGGAGATAGACCTGACAGGCCAGGCAACAGCCGAATCTTTAGGAGGAACATTTTACAGCGGTATAGGCGGTCAGGCGGACTTTATGCGTGGTGCAGTTCTCGCACCTGGAGGAAAGACTATTCTGGCTTTACCTTCCACAGCCCTCAATGATACAGTATCCAGAATAGTTCCTACCTTGCAGGAAGGCGCAGGAGTCACGCTCACACGTGGAGATGTTCACTACGTTGTGACTGAGTACGGCATAGCCTATCTTTATGGAAAGAATATCCGTGAGCGTGCAATGGATCTTATAGCCATAGCTCATCCAAAGTTCAGGCCATGGCTGATAGAGGCCGCTAGGAAGAGGACTCTAATCTATAAAGATCAGATCTTCATACCCGGAGAGAAGGGAGTGTACCCTGAAGAGCTGGAGACTTATAGGACCACATCCACAGGGCTTAGTATTCTTCTTCGGCCAGTGAAGATCACTGATGAGCCTTTGCTGAAGGACTTCTTTTACAAACTTTCAGAAAATAGCATGTATCTGCGATTCTTCTCAACAAGAAAGGATATGCCGCATCAGAGGCTTCAGGATTTTGTGGCCGTTGATTACAGCAGGAAGATGGAGATACTTGCCGTCCTCCAGGATAAGGAGAAGGAGACAATAATAGGCCTTGGGCAATATGAGCTGAACTCAGACATGCATACCGCAGAGGTCGCTCTAGTTGTTCACGATAAATACCAAAATCAAGGCGTGGGCACAGAGCTTCTTTCCTATCTTACGTTCCTTGCAAGAAGACAGGGATTGCTCGGATTCACAGCAGAGGTGCTTGTGGAGAATAGGCCGATGATGCATCTCTTTGAGAAGATGGGGTTTGATATCGAAAAGAGGCGTGAAGAGGGGACTTATGAGATGCGCATGAGATTTCGGGGTACGGGAGGGGATGGGGGCTAAAAGGGCTTTATAATCTATGATTGAAGGGACTCGAGGGGCAAGTATGTAGATAACAGCCGTAAAGAGTAATTCTCGGGCCTAGGATCATTCTTCCAAACCCGCGGCGTACATATGCCTAGAAGAAGTTCTCTATAAAACTGCCCAATTGGCAAAGGATAGTATCTCACCCTATCGCTGATTCCAGTGATAATCGATATTAGATGACCTATTTACAATAGGCAGGCAATTATCACCAGTTTTGCCAATTTAATTGGCCTGAATATCACATATCCACCGATGGATATAGGCGCTGCCCTGAATGAGCTGATCTGACAGGATCTATATGAGTAGCGGTTTTCTGCTTATCATTACAGCATTTAATTTACAGATTACTATTAGTTATGTTGAATACTATCCAGGATTGTAAATACGATCCATACTTACGATTAACACAGTCATATTTGTTAATAAGGATAAAACTTACGAATTTGCGGTTGATGGATGGCAGAAAGCGTAGAAGGTCCGAAGGGATTTGAGTTTACATCCCGCTGGCAAAGTCCAAAATTTGTATACGGGCATCTTCCGTTCGACGAGGGTATCATAACGAATCGCTAATACTTTGAGGGGATTTTAACTTTCTTCATATTTTATGAACAGTCTTGAAGAGCATTTTAGTCGCATGCGTCCGGAAATTTTTACTTTTTTTAAAATTATGATTTAGCGTAAAACATAAATATTGAAAGAAGTAATAATAGTATAGGTGCCGATGAAATAAATCGCTGCTGATTTAGAGATAAATGAACGCACCCCCGGAGTATAAGCGAAGGAATCCAAGCGAACATGAATGCTATTGCTAATTCAAAGCTAAATGTCCTTTAGGTCTGTGATAAAAAGCCAGGAGAGATCACATGGATACAAAGCTGCCCAAAAGAAATGAGAACACTATAAAAGGATCCATGTCCGTTTCAGAGGCAGGCAAAAAGGCGGCCAGAGGACTGCAAGTACACATGGACACGAGTTCTATCGAACAATCGGACATAAAGGCGGGGAGATCGGCGGAAGAAGAGTTAAAGAGCTGATAGAAGAAGGGAAAAAGCGAAAATCAGAAGCGTTTAAGGATAAAAACCTATGAAATCGGCAGAAAAGCCTAATGCATGAGGATAACTAGGTTTAGGAGTTGATTGAATTGGCTGAAGAGCGAGGAAGAAGCGAGAGAGAAAGAAAGGGTTCCATGACCGTCGAAGAGGCTGGCCACAAGGGCGGACAGCGGGTCCGGGAACTCATTGAGGAAGGAAAGCAAGCCGAAGTCACTGAAACAGGAAAGAAAAGATCTGAAAACAGGTAGATAATATCATTATAATAAAAGGAGATGTAAATAATGGCTGAAGAGAGAATGAGAAAAGAAGGAAAGGGCGGAATGACCGTTGCCGAGGCTGGACATAAGGGCGGAGAGAAGACCGCTCAAACCCATGGCAAAGAATTTTATGAGGAGATAGGCCATAAGGGCGGCCAGAGAGTAAAGGAACTCATTGCGGAAGGAAAAAAAGCTGAAACCAAATAAATGATCTCATTGCAATAAAAGGAGATTAAGCAATGGCAGGAGAGAGAAAAAGGACGGAGAGGGAAGGAAAGGGCGAGATGACCGTTGCCGAGGCTGGACATAAGGGCGGAGAGAAGACCGCTCAAACCCACGGCAGAGAGTTCTATGAGGAGATAGGCCACAAGGGCGGCCAGAGAGTAAAGGAACTCATAGAGGAAGGAAAGCAGGCTGAAGGCACCGAAGCCAAGGCCAAGAAGAGAACATAAAGCTATAGGTAAAACTAACATTTATATTTGGAGAGATAATAATGCCAGAAGAGAGAAGAAGAATGAGCAGAGAAGGAAAGGGATCAATGACCGTCCAGGAAGCCGGGAGGAAAGGCGGAGAGAAGACAGCTCAAACCCATGGCAGAGAGTTCTATGAGGAGATAGGCCACAAGGGCGGCCAGAGGGTTAGGGAGCTTATAGAGGAAGGAAAGAGGGCAAGGGGAGAGCTAGAGAGGTAAACGCTCCCTCTGCCATCCAATAAGCTATAAATTAATGTTTGCGTTATAATATATAGGTCTAAGATAGGTCCAGCATCGTTCTACCGCTGGATTCTTCTATTATTTTTATTAAACCTTCCAGCCTAAATTTGAACTCTTGGGACTTTTGCCCCCTGCCCGCTCCCAGAGTTCCTCGATTGTCATCCCACTTATAACCTTAACTCCGCGAATATGGGGAATAAATTGGGCTTTTAAGTGGTTATTTCGGCTCTAGATTCTTATTTGAGCGAAAGCTTAATTAACCTTTATCCCCCATATGGTGAATATGGAGACTTGGGTTAAAGAGTGGTTAGAGGATCAAAGAAATAAAGGAG
This sequence comes from Methanotrichaceae archaeon, assembly GCA_963803145.1. GTDB lineage: Archaea > Halobacteriota > Methanosarcinia > Methanotrichales > Methanotrichaceae > CAWBKV01. The sequence continues at coordinate 174,823 of CAWDLW010000008.1, read as the reverse complement.
TTAAATGCCTTGAAATAAAACAGCATGGCGCTAAGCATTATGTTTACCATTCCACGACACATTGGGATAAAACTCAAAATAAAGCGATAAAGACCTCAAAATATATTGGTAAACTTGATCAAGAGCGCGGTTTAATAAGGTCCCATGAAGAAGATAGCCAAAATGTAAAGGTTGAAAAATCAACAAAGGTTAGAAGCATTACCGAGTACGGCAATGCCCTTTTGCTTCACGAAGCCATGAAAGACATAAAACCGCTATTGATGGAAGGTTTTCCTAACAATTGGTCGGAAATTTATTCGCTTTCTATGTTGAGAGTTATGGGAAATGTCCCTTTAAAAAGAGCTGAAAGCGCATGGCAAAAGCTCTATAATGTGGAATCCATTGAACCTAATCTCAAGTCTCAACATCTCTCTAAAGTAATGCAAGATATTGGCGGCAACCGCAAAGGTCAGAGCATATTATTTAAGGGCCTTCTCGATCAAAGTGAACAGCTTGTATACGATTTAAGTTATATATTTTCGCGTTCTGTGAGCATACGTCAAGCAGAAAAGGGCTATAATAAAGATAAAATTCAATTACCTCAAATTAACATAGTGCTACTTTGTAACGCTGAAACTGGGCTGCCAACTATGATAAGATCACTTCCAGGCAGTGTCAAAGACATAGCAACCCTGAGAAAATCCCTTTCTGAATTTGATATCCAAAACAAGATGCTCATATTGGATAGAGGTTTCTCCTCAGAAGATGTCTTTTCGGATTTAAATGAACTTGATATCTCATACCTTATTCCGGCGAAAAGAAATAGCCATTATTATGATACGCGCATTCACCTAAATAGTCACTTTCGCTACCGTAAGCGGCTAATTCGATGTGGTAGCAGAATGTGCAAAGACAAGTATCTCTATCTATTTGAAGATCAAGAACTCTTGCTTGAAGAGCGTAATACCCTTTACGATAAACTTGATAAAGGTGAGATTGATAAAAATCAGTTTGATAAAAATTTTAAAAAAGCTGGAAGGATTTTAATTCTGTCAAATCGAAAGATGTCTGAGCAGGAAGCTTATGAATTCTACAAGAAAAGGGACGTTGTCGAGAAATTATTCGATACCTATAAATCAACTTTGTATGCAGATAGATTATACCTACATAACGATGAAAGCGTTTTCGGACATGTATTTATTGGATTTTTATCTCTCTACGCATATTGTAAAATCGAATCTCTATTAAAGAAAGCCAATCTAAATAGAACTATGACACCAATGGATTTACTATTCGAGTTTAGCAAAATATATCATATCGACTTTGGTGAAGAGGACGCTATTATGGAAATTCCTAAGAAAGTTCGTGATCTAGATGTAAGGCTTAAACTAAATCTATTCCCCACGTAATGCGGAGTTAAGGTTATAAGAGATTCCGGCTCCATCTTGAGTATATCATATGAGGAATTTGCCTCCTCATCTCTCATCTTAACCAATATCCAACCCATCTTCGTGCGAATGAAGGCATATCCACCCTTCAATTTCTTGCCGTAAAGCCATATCACGACATGGCCATCTTTTAGGGCATCAGTTATAGAAAATTCTTTTCCATCCTTTTGGGTCAGGTTCCTGTAAGGGCCTCTATCCCAGACTATTACAGCTCCTGCTCCATATTGGCCCTTAGGTATGATGCCTTCAAAGTCAGCGTATCCTATGGGATGGTCCTCAGTCTCAACTGCCAGCCTTTTATCCGATGGATTTTTTGAAGGCCCTTTTGGGATTGCCCATGATTTGAGAACTCCTCCCGCCTCAAGCCTAAAATCATAGTGAAGCCGCTCGGAATCATGCTTCTGTACAACGAAAATACTCTCGGAACTGTGCATGCTATCGGGACGGGGCTCAGGCGTGATGCTGAAGTCTCTCTTTTTAAGATAGGATTTCAGCGTGTCTTTAGCCGTAGGATCACCAGCAATTTAACAAGAGTCGTGTTCAGCTATAATTATGTTTCTTGGGCTTGATAGAGCTTGATAAATATAGAGAGAAATAGACCAATGGAAAAATAAAAATTTTAGCATTGAAGCTTAAACATTGACACTATTACAGTATCAACGATATAATTGCCAGCACAATGAAGATAATTACCAACCATTTAGCAATATCCATCGATACTCCGGCGACTCCACGTGCTCCCAGCGCTGCTGCTATAATGGCTAATATAAAGAATATTATAGCCAAATAAAGTAGACTTGCCATTTATATATCACCTCTATATCGACTATAATATAGCCGATATGTATAATTTAGTAACCGCAACTATTTATAGTTTTTTCATAAGAATTTCGATAGGCTCAAGCTGCTTTTGTAGAAATTATCCTCTTGAGTATGAATTTATTGCAAATGTTGGCTCACATTACTGCGAAATTTGCTCGGAAGGATTATATCATTTTAGGAAAAGGCTGTAACCACATGACAGATGTTCCGGATATACCCTTGGAGCAGATCCAGCAGCGTGTTGTTGCAATGTGGATGGGAAGCTTCTATGGAAGCAGTGGCTATGTGGCACGCAGACTAGGCAAAAAAGGGCTGCGCGAGTTCCAAGACCAGGGGGCGCACCAGGTGGCGGCTACTTTCAAGAAGCTTGGTTTGACAGAGCCAGGAGAGATCGCTCTGGCGATAGCTACCAATGATAAAAACCTCTTCGGCAGCAATATCGAAGTAATAGAGGGAGAAGACTTTACGGAGATCAGGCGCATTAAGTGCGGACTGGTCGATGGAGCAAAATCCTTTGCCAAGATAGGGGCAACACTGATCGCCAAGGAGCACTGCAAAACTTGCGCTGAGAGCCATTGGAGAAAGGTTTTCGCTAATCTCAACTTGAAGATGGAATGTGAGAACACCGAAAATGGATGCATTATGAGAATATCTAAGCAGTTTTAGAATATATTTTCAGGCTATGGGGTATGATTAGAAACATTTAAATCCCCCACAGTTAGGACCCTAGAGCTATGAGAAGATATATAATTCCAATTGCTATGCTCTTTGTGCTCGCTGGACTTTCCAGCGGAACAATGTGGCTGTACACCGATCCGACATTCTTTAGTGGACTTCCATCAGGCACTACTGCCACTTCCTTTGGATATCAGTCTCAATCTAGCCCTATCGGCACATTCAAGCCACTAGATCTATCCCCATTTGAGATCATAAACTCACCATTATTTCCAATGCTCGGACATGGGTTCTCTATAAACACTTCCTCGGGTCAAGATCAGAGTAAGACGACAGTGGTTTCGCTTGGGAGCTCTGGGAAACTTGACAGCACTCCACCTCAGATAACATTCAGCGGGGGCATGGAGAACAATCTGAAATACGCCGAGTCAAAGTCATCGCTGAGAGTAGGACAGGGCGGAACCTGGGCAAACCTAAATAACCCCGGGCTGATCTGAGAAGATTTAATCGGTTTACAAGATATCACTTTTTTTCTTAGTCTTATTTACACTAATCCAAAGCTAAAAAGAATTGGATCATTACAGTAAGCTGCTTCAGTGCCAGCTTATCTCTCGGAGACCCGGGAGCAATAAATAATAATCGGGAATTTAGATAGACTGCTCCCTCTCGATCCTCTTTCTATGCCTGTACATCACTGCAAGCGCATCTGCAACTTGCTCAGGCGTAGATAGGACAGGTATCCCGGCCTTCTCCAGCTTTATGACGTCATCCAGGGCGAACTCCTTGCCAGCAACGCAGGCTATTATAGGCTTGCCCTCGTAATCGATGCTCTTCAAAGCATCGACATAGCTGCCGAGTATCTCAGCCTGCAACACGACGATGAAGCTTCCCACATCATCGCTCTCCACTCCGATCTCTATCGTCTTTTTGACGATATCCGCATTCTGGCTGAAGGTGTAATCCACTGGATTGAGGCCTCCGACATACTCGGGGAGAAGCTTCATCAGCCTTGCCTTCAGTTCAGGATTCAGCTCAGCAAGCCTCATTCCGTTATCAGTTATTGCGTCTGCTGAGATTACTCCCAGGGAGCCTGCATAGGTTATTATGAAAACGCCCTCACGATCTGGGAAGGGCTGCTTGGATATCACTCTGGCAAGGTTGAACATATGCTCATAATCCCTGGCGCGTATAACTCTAGCCTGACGGAATGCAGCACTGAAGATCAGGTCGTTTCCTGCTAGCGATGCTGTATGAGACGCTACTGCCTTCTTGCCGGCATCGGTTCGGCCTGACTTCAGGATTATAACAGGCTTTTCCAGGGTAACATCCTTGGCAACATCGATGAACCTTCTTCCGCCCTTGACGGACTCAAGATACATGCAGATGACGTTCACGTTCTCGTCTTTGCTGACTGCATCAAGCATATCTGTCTCATTGATATCCAGCTTGTTGCCGATAGTCGCGATTATGCCGAAGTCCATGATATGCCGGAGCCCCCAGAGCATTCCTGCAGCGCAGACGCCTGCCTGCGAGACTAGGCCGATGTTGCCTTTGCTCAGGGCATCAACTATGCCTATCGATTGGACCATGCTGCAGTGGGTGTTTATGATGCCTGAGCAGTTCGGACCGAGCAGGCGTGCCCCGTATTTGTCGGCAATATCCTTCATCTGCAGCTCAATCTCCTTGCCTGACTGCCCGAGCTCAGCGAAGCCTGCAGACTCGACTACGATATAGCGAATGCCACATTCGCAGCACTCCTCGACAACATCAGGCGTCATGCCTGCTGAAACAAGTATTATCGCCACATCCACAGGCCCAGGGACATCGCTAATCCTCGGATATGCCTTGATCCCATGGACCTCTTTTGCTCTCGGGTTTATGGGATAGAGGTTGCCTTTGAAACCGTGGCTGACGAGATTGGTGAACACGTTCCAGCCCAGCTTTCCTGGAGTGCCTGAGGCACCTATGACAGCGACGCTTCTCGGATAGAAGAGGTCGTGAAGATCCTGCTTTGCAGATGCCGAAGGCTGAGAAACCGGCTTATGCTCAACTCCCAAGATTATCCTGGCATCGACTACGACGTAGCCGTCGGGATAAAGGAAAACTGGATTCAGATCCATCTCCGATATCTCAGGGTGCTTTGCTACAAGGTCTGATATCTGCAGCAGCAATTGCTTCAGAGCGGGGATATCTGCGGAATGCCCCCTATATCCTTTGAGTATGGCATAACCTTTGATCTCCTCTATCATATCTGAAGCATCCAATTCCGAAATAGGAATCGATCTGAATGATACATCTTTGAGAACCTCGACGAAGATGCCGCCGAGGCCAAACATCAACATTGAGCCGAATGTCGAGTCCTGAGCAACGCCGATGATTGCCTCTAGCCCTGGCTCTGCCATTCTTTGGACTGATATGGCTACAGCTTTTTTATCGCTGAAGGCTAACTCGATTTTGCGATAAGCATCTCGCACATCATTTTCGCTCTTCAAATTGAGCCTGACTCCGCCTGCATCGGATTTATGAACGACCTCAGGAGAGAGCACCTTCAGCGCCACAGGTGCGCCGATGGAATTGAATATCTTGACAGCCTCCTCCTCAGATCTCGCTACTTTGGAGCCTGATGTTGAAACCCCAATGTTTTCCAGAATTGCTTTGCTCTCATGCTCCATAAGATAGCTTCTGCCCTCGCTTCGGGCATGATTTATGATTTCATTCAATGATTCTGCCATTTTCGATCCCAGAATTTATGATCGTATCGATGATCATTTCTAACGCGTAGTGCTCATAAACTTTTTGCATTGAAATTAGCACGCACTGATGGATATCTTGGTCTAGAGCGATGCTCTTATCTCACATAAAAGCCTATATTTTTTCATGGACAAGGATATGGATAAGGATATTGTCCAGGTCATTCTTGAAAAGGAACCATCGATAAAAAACCCTGTTGTGATCGAAGGTTTCCCCGGAATCGGCCTGGTAGGAAACATCGCAAGTCAGTATATAGTAAATGAACGTAAGATGACATACCTCGGGGCGATGAACTCAAGGTTCTTCCCGCCGCTTGCGGTCTTGCTTGGCGGGATCGTGAATATGCCTGTAAGAATATACGAGGATGTTGAGAAGAACTTGGTAGTTCTGACCGCAGACATTCCTGTCCATCCACTGGCCTCATACGATATAGGGAAGGAGATCGTGTCCTGGGCCGAGTCAATAAACGCGAAAGAGATGGTGTGTCTCGCAGGGATAACTGTGATGAGCGAGCAGCACAGGGTCTTTGCAGCTGTGAGCAAGAAAGAGCTTCTCGATAAGATCAAGGGAATGGCTGAGGTATTCGAGCTCGGCACAATAACTGGCATAACAGGAAGCATAATGAACGAATGTAAAATAAAAAATTTGCCTGCCATATGCTTCCTTGGAGAGACGGCCAGCGCCGATCCCGATCCGAGGGCGGCGATTGCGGCCATTGAAACCTTGAATAAAGTATACGATCTCGGAGTCAGCACCAAGAAGCTCGAGGAGCAGACTGAGCAGATTGAGACTCAGATGCGGCAGCTTTCACAGCAGCTCAAGGCTGCGACACCTGGGGAGGAGCAGCAGCAGCTTCCGAAGGAGTTCCCGATGTACGGGTGATTGTGATGATCTACACCGCATTAACTGGGATAGCTAGGCATGTGATGAAGGAGATTCTTGCAGCCAGGGTCAGAACTGTGGAGATCAGAAGCCCGAACAACTTCTTTGCACTCCTTAACATCCAGCCGGGAGATAAGATCTTCCTGACAGAATCAAGCCCAACAGATGTTATAAGCGGCACAAGCGGCTTGATTACGGATGTGCAGGCGCTTCAGGTGGTAACTCACCGCGTTATACAGTCGAGCGAAGACTACTACGAGGAGAGGGAGGCACAGGCGGCCAGGGTGCAGCTACACTTAGTTGGAATCGGGCGCGTCAAACGGGCTGCAGTGCCGGAGGTTGGAGAGATCGGAGCTCCGCTCAGACTGGATGTGGAAGAGGTCAGGTATTGCGACGCTCGATGATGCGCCGCTTTCTTTTAAATTTGATTTTTCGGGGAAGCTGTGGTGTGAGGGCATTATAAGCCTGATTACATTTTTCATGACTGCACGGAGACTAAGCGCGCTATAATGATCGTTAGTAGCAGCCCCAAAAAAAGTATAGGTTCAAATTGCAATCTATGCTCAGATATCTTGGATTGGAGCTTGGGTGCTCACTACGAAGATGGAAAATCAATCGGAATCTTCCAATATATATTGGTTTAATTCTTAGCGTAGGTTCCAAGAGGACAATAATCGTGAGACGAACGATTGCAGAGATAAATGAGAAAATAGAGCGTAGAGATGCAGTTGTATTGACTGCTCAAGAAGTCTGCGATATTGTAAAGAGCGGCGAAAGTCTTGACCTTAAAGATGTAGATGTAGTCACCACTGCAACACGAGCCATCATGAGCGGTACCTATGCTGTGCTATCGTTCCCCATGGCCGAACCTTGTTCATTTGTCCGTGCAGAGCATGCACTCGTCAATGGCGTTCCTGCAAGCGTTGGGCCATGCCCTAACGAGCGTCTTGGCATCATCGATCTGATGGTCTTTGGTACATCACACAGTAAAGAGAAGCCAGATTATGGTGGCGGTCACCTATTCAGAGATCTTGTTGAAGGCAAGGAAGTTCAAGCCAAGGCTGAGACCGGTGAAGGCAATTCTTTTGAAAAGGTTATAAAGTTAAAAGATATCCCCTATGCTCGCATCTTCTCTACACGCAATGCTTTCAAGAACTATGTAGCTTTCGTCAACCCTGGAAGCTCCCGAGTTTCAACAATCTTCAACGCTATGGATTTCCCTCCAGGCTTGACTTGTGCCACCGTTTCGGGATGCGGTCAACTTAATCCTGTCAAAAACGATCCATATCTGGAAACAATAGGGGTAGGCACACGTGTTCTCCTAAACGGTGCTCAGGGGTTTGTAGTAGGCACCGGCACACGCAGCATGACATCGAGGCCCAATCTCCTGGGGCTTGCAGATATGCATCATATGGACCCGGAGTACATGGGAGGCTTTGTGACGTCGGCGGGGCCGGAGTGCATCGGCTCCTGGGCTGTGCCTATCCCTGTATTGAACGAATCCATCCTGGAGAACATAAAGAAGCTTGACAGAGATATATCTCTACCAATCATGGATGTAAATATACGGCAGACGGTCTGCAAGACAAACTATGAGGATGTATGGGGTGGAGCAGATTTGGAGATAGGGTTCGATCCATCCAAATGTATCAACTGTAAGAGCTGTACTGTGGAACCTGTCTGTCCTATGAGAGCGATAACCTTTGAGAAAGGCCGGGTCATGCGAAATAAAGAGAGATGCTTCAACTGCGGCCTCTGCGTTTCGCAATGTATCGGCGGAGCCTTTAAAGGCAATCTGGGCGCTATCAACTTTGAAGGCAAGAAAATTCCGATTCTTCTCCGTGAGTCCGATAGAGCTAGGGCGATTAAGCTAGCAGAAGCGCTCAAATTGCAAATCCTTGATGGATCTTTCAGGATAACCCAGATGGTGGAGCATATAGGGTCTGGGATGCAATGATATAATTGATAACGTTCGGAAGTCCCTATTTTGGAATCTCGGCCTTCATCCTCTTGCATTCCTCCCACCCCAGTTGAGTCATTTGATATGTCATCTCGCTGCCGGTTGGATGCCTCGCAACATACCCTCGCGTCACGAGCTTGTTCAGTGCCTTCTTAGCATGCTTTGCATTTGGGAACCTATTTACGAATGCATGCTCTGGTACATGCGATGACTTGCTCATATTGTTCGCCTTGCAGATCTCCGCTAGAACTTGGCGCTCGAAGTCTCTCAGCACAGTAATTAGGATATCCTATATCAATATAAAAGCTTTGATTGGTGAGTTAGGATATTTTATCTATATATAGGATATCCCGAAACGTTTTTAAGTATGGCATACAGATAAGAGAGCATGCAAAGCAAAACAGCTAGAGCATCCCAGGCACGCCGTGAGCTGGGTGAAGATACTGATTATGAACTTTATGAAATTATCAGCGATCACCCAGGCGTAAGCGTATATGAGCTGGCGAAGCTTGCAGGCTGGACACACGGCAGAACCCACAGTGCGGTAATACGGCTGGAAAAAGATAAGATGATAAGGGTCAAAAGAGAGATGCGTGGAGGAAGAGGCGTGCTGCTCGTCGAGCCACTCAAGTGGTGGGAGATGATGACGCCCGAAGAACTTGAAGAGTTCAAGCGAATGGAGATTTAATTTGATCTCTTTTCCGGTAACTTCTTAGCTTTAAGATATTTTAAGTTCCATCTCCCTTTCCGCCCTCACCCAAGCGTGGGCTGATGCCTGCCAGCGCCTCCCTCAGCTCCTCCATCTTCACAGGCTTTGCGATATAGTCATCCATGCCGGCTTCGGTGCACTTCTCCCGAAAGCCATCCAGAGCGTAGGCTGTAATAGCGATGATTCTTGGCCCATTATTTGGCCAATGCTCGCGAATCTCCTTTGTGGCAGTGAAGCCGTCCATCTCAGGCATCCTTAAATCCATTAACACGACGTCATATGGCTGGCGTTCCAGTGCTTGAATAACCTCTATGCCATTGGAAACGACATCCGCCCTGCAGCCAAGCTTCTTTAGCATCCCTTGAGTTATCTTCTGGCTCGATACGTTATCCTCTGCCAGAAGTATTCGAAGAGGGGTAATGCTGGCTGAATTCACTGCTTGGATATGTTCTTGCATCTGCAGGGGCCGTCCCTCAAATAAACCGGTGAGGGTATCGTACAGATGCATTGGCTTGATCGGCTTCGCCAGACTGACGGCAGAGAGATCCGGAGGAATATGCTGTCCTACAGATGTAAGCATAACCAGTGGCAGATCTTTTCTATATTTCCTGATCGCCTCTGCCAGGGTTATGCCATCCATATCAGGCATACTAACATCCAGGATTGCAGCGTCCAGAATGATACCCTTTTGAGCCCGGTCGAGGGCCTCGTAGCCTGATGAAGCGATGATGGGTATCATGCCCCATGAGTGAATCTGTTGGGCCAGGATTCTTCTGATGTTTTTGTTATCATCCACGATTAACACGCTTTTATTAGCTAGCTCGGGCTGATTCCCAGCAGGAAGCTTTCCGGCCTTATCTTCAGGCACGGCTTTTGCCTTGATCGTGAAATGGAATGTCGAGCCTTTGCCCGTCTCGCTCTCAACCCAAATTCTGCCGCCCATAAGCTCAACAAGTTTTTTACTGATAGCAAGACCAAGCCCCGTGCCCTCATTAGGCCTTGAGATCGAGGTATTGATCTGGCTGAAGGGCTGGAAGAGCTTGCTCATCTGGCTCTGGGGCATGCCTATGCCGGTGTCCTTAACAGCAAAATGAATTTCATGGTCTTCCTCTCCGGGCTTCGAAGAGACAGAAATAATGACCTCCCCGGCATCTGTGAATTTGACTGCATTGCTGAGCAGGTTGGCAAGCACCTGACGGAGCCTCCCTGAATCTGTGATGATCGTCTCGGGAATATTGCTGTCGATCGTATATGCCAGATCGAGCCCCTTCTCGGCCGCCTTTGTAGATACCAGATCCAGGGACTCCTCAATGCGCTGGCGCAGGTCGAAGGGATGAAGCTCAAGCTCAGTCTTCTCCTTCTCCAGCTTCGAGAAGTCAAGAATATCGTTAATTAGGGCCAGGAGTGCCTCGCCGTTGATCCTTATGCTATCAATCCAGTCTCTGTGCTCGGGCGTCAGAGGCTCCTCAAGCAGTATACTGGTGAAGCCGATCACAGAGTTCATGGGCGTCCTGATCTCGTGAGACATGTTGGCCAGGAATGCTGCCTTTGCTCTGACAGCCTCTTCAGCGGCATCCTTGGCTGCCATAAGCTCCTTCTCCATCAGCTTGCGCTCTGTGATATCGATAACTGCCATCTGGAAGATCTGGCAGATGTCCCCCTGTATCGCCTGAGCCTCAATTAACACCCAACGATGGACTTCCTGGTCCCTTACGGTGTATTTCAGCTCGAACTCAGCGGCCTGCTTTTCGCCCGAGGCCAAAACACGACTGCAGAAGGCATCGAACTTCTGGATATAATTCCTGTCTAAGTATGCCTGAAATCTGTTATTCACCATATATATCCGTTCAGTTCCCAAGAGAGAGGCACTTGCGAGATTTGCCTCCAGAATCTTACCGGAACCGTCCAGGGTTAAATAGCCGATAGGTGCGAACTCGTAGAGATCCCGATACTTACTCTCGGATACTGCAAGTTCTGCCTGCACCTTCCGAAGCTCCTCATTCTGCATCTCCAGCTCAATCTGATGGACCTGCAATTCATGGATCAGCGCCAGAGAATCTTCTTCATTCATTTCTTTGGAACCGACCTGATCGGTTCTCTCATTCAAAAGATCCTCTGCTTTTCGGCGTAAATCATCCTTCGGATCTGGCTTCATGCTTCTTCACCCCCCCCCCCCAGGTTGAGGAACAAGCTCTTTTCTATCCGTAACATCCTCTATGGCAAGGAGGATCAGCTGCTTTTGTTTTTCATCAAACACTATTCTTCGAGCGTTAAGCAGCATCTTTTTGTGACCAACCCTTGGAAAGTCGTGCTCGACCAGGAGATCCTCAACCTTCGTGTTCTTTGGAAGGATATCCTCCAGAAGCTTCCGGAGCTCAGGGATATCCCACTGTCCATTTCCAAGATTATAAAAAAGTTTCCCAACGGTCTCCTGGGGCGCCACTTTGAATACCTTATAGAAGAACGGATTGGTTGAAATAACCTTTAGCTCGCCATCCAGAATTATCAGCGGTTCTCTGATCGTGCGGATAATTCCCTCTGCAAGCTCACTGCGCTCCTTCAGGCCCTCCGTTGCCCTTCTCGATTCTGTGATATCCAGGAATGTGATCACAACGCCATCGATGACATTTTCAGTCGTCCGATAGGGCACGATATGCATCCGATACCAGCCCCCGCTCTTTGTCTCTACCTGAACCACCTTGGGCACCAGACTCGAAAGCACATCATTTACATCGTCTTCCAGACCTTCATATTTCAGATTGTTTGAGATGTCGGTTATCGGACGGCCTGTATCGCTTGGTATCAGGCTGATGATCTTACTAGCCTGAGGTGTGAACCTCTTGATATTCAGGTTATTATCTACAAATATGGTGGGGACTTGAGTGCTGTTGAGGATGTTCGTCATGTCGTTGTTGGCTAAAGTGAGCTCATCATTCTTTGACTGGAGCTCGGAGTTTAAGGTTGTCAGCTCCTCATTGAGCGACTGCAGTTCCTCTTTGGAGGTCACAACCTCCTCGTTTGTAGATTGAAGCTCCTCATTTGTCGACTGCAGCTCCTCGTTTGCCGACTTCAGCTCCTCCTGTGATGTTTCCATCTCCTCGATGACCGTCTGAAGATGCTCCTTGGTGCTTTGAAGCTCCTTTTCGAGCGCCTTGTTGGTGCTCTCCGGCTCCGGCTGTGTGGCAGATCCTGGTTCTTCCCCGGATGTTTTTGGCTCCCGGGATGGCAGCTCTACATCCTCGAACTCGATCATGAGGAGCCCACTCATGACATCAGGCTCATTCAAGGGCGTGACCTTCAGGTTTATCGTCTGATCTGTGCCGTTCGTTCTGACCCGTAGCCCCTTCAGGATCACCTTTTGCCTATCTGTAGTCGCTTTTCTGATGGCAATACCGAGCTCCGCCCGGAGTCCCTCGCGGGCCATTGCGTATATGTTCAGGTTCGCTTTTCCAACAGACGGCTCAAGGTATTTACCCGTTCGACGCGTGGTGTATATAATATCGCCGCGATCATTTATGATCGCAACAGGCGGTACGATTGTCTGAATTATGATCTTCTGGACTTCATTTACAATTTTGGACTCGGAATATTTTTTCTCTTCCTTTCCATCCTTTATCCTGGGCTCATAGGGTATCGGCAATATCGGGAAATCAGTAATCTGTGGTCTTCGGGAGAGGGGTGTTTCCCTGCGCTCGAATATCTTCCATTTGTTATCCAGTGGCTCGAAAAGGTCTGTGAAGTTGCCTACAGACTCTGATGATCCCAGAAACAGAATGCCTCCGGGATTGAGGGAATAATTGAAAAGAGGCATCATCTTCTTCTGGAGCTCTGAGCTCAGGTAGATGAGGAGATTTCGGCAGCTCAGGATATTCAGCTTTGTGAAAGGCGGATCGACGAGAACATTTTGGACCGCAAATACAATCATCTCTCTGATTTCCTTCTTGACGCGGTAGCGGTCATCCTCTTTTATAAAGAATCTCTCCAGACGCGTCGATGTTACATCTTGGGCAATGTTGGCAGGATAAACGCCCTGGCGAGCTACATCAATTGCCCCTTTATCCAGGTCCGTAGCATATACCTGGATCTTGAAGTTGTTCTTCGTTTTTATCTCCGATAGATACTCTTTGAGGAGGATTGCAATGGAATATGCCTCCTCTCCTGTCGAGCATCCGACCACCCAGACTCGAATGGGTTCTTCCGACTGCTTGTACTTCATCATTTCAGGAAAGGCACCCTTTTTCAGGGCATCAAATGCCTCAGGATCCCTGAAAAAGCTCGTGACTCCGATCAAGAGCTCTCTGAAGAGCAGATCGATCTCCTGGGGATTTTCCTGAAGGAATCGGACGTAAGTATTTATATCGATGATCTGGTGAACGCTCATCCTCCGCTCGATTCGACGGCGAACTGTGCTCTTTTTATAAAGGCTGAAGTCGTTTCCTGTCTGAGCCCGGATGAGCGAAAAGATCTTTTGAAGCGCTCCGAGCGCCACCTTCTTTTCGGCAGGAGGCACCTCTCTCATCTGATAGTATTGGTTCGCATGCTTTGTCAGCCTATCAGGCAGCTCATACGCAGGTGCGATGTAATCCACGAGACCGGTGGAGACAGCGCTCTGGGGCATTCCATTGTACTTGGCGGACTCTGGATCCTGGACCATCACAGTCCCGAGCTTCTCTTTGATGGCTTTGATACCTAAAGTTCCGTCGGTTCCCATTCCTGAAAGTATAATGGCAATGCTCTTTTCTCCCTGATCCTGGGCCAGGTGCCGGAGGAAGGAGTCGATCGGCATTCGAAGCCCCCTAGGCATGGCGGGCTCGAGCAGCTGCAAGATCCCATGCATGATTGCCATATCTTTGTTCGGCGGGATTATGTAGACGTGATCAGGTTCAACCCTCATCCCGTCCTCTACCTGCACTACCTTCATTGGCGTGAAGCGCTGGAGCAGTTCGGGCATGAGGCCCTTGTGAGTCGGATCAAGATGGGGCACAAGCACAAATGCAAGTCCCGTGTCCTCAGGCGTATTTTTGAAAAACTCCTCGAATGCCTCTAATCCCCCGGCTGAGCCGCCCATCCCAACGATGTAGAGGGGCTTCTTTTGTCCGTTATCGCTGGATCCGCTCTCCTTTTGTGGAGGTTCTGATGTTTCTAGAGAATCATCATCTTTTGAATCTTTATCATCTGGGCTCATGTGGGGTTCCACTTTAGGCAGCAGGCCGAGCTTGGCATATTACCGCTGTCTCTTTAAATCTAATCATACTGTGACGGCTTACTATAATTATTTTTGCCCCTAAGGTTCCATCATCTATTAATCGTGATTCAGATCCGTATTATTTCTCCATATCCTCTAGAACTTCTTTCAGAGGCGGCACCTGGGGGAAAAGGCTTAAGAAATTTTTTTACTATAGGAATCGCAGCCTGCCGAGATAAATTCGCTCCCTCGGCGATCTCTGTTATATTAAAATCCACATAAAGCGGATTCAATCAAAACGATCAATTTCCTCCCTTACGAACGGCGCTATCCCTGGCATAATATACTTCCTGACTCTATAGCACTCTGTCAGCAGATTGCCGGCAGCGCTTTAGAGCCGCCTTCAGCGCCTCAATATTTACGGGCTTGGCGATATAATCGTCCATCCCGGATTCAATACACCGCTCCCTGTCTCCCTCCAGGACATGTGCAGTTAGTGCTATTATCCTCGGCTGCTTCACTATCCCCAACTTCCGGCGGATGATTCTGGTCGCCTCCAAGCCGTCCATCTCAGGCATTTGCATATCCATGAACACAACATCGTAGGGCTGGCGCTCCAGTGCCGAAAGAACTTCCCGTCCATCCGCCACAGCATCTGCAGGATAGCCGAGTTTACTAAGCATTCTCATTGTCACCTTCTGGTTCAGCAGATTATCCTCTGCCAGCAGTATGCGCAGATTCCTATCCAGATCTTTTTTGAGATCGTCCTCCTGTAGTGCAGGCTTTTGCAAATCAAGATTTTGCATTTCAGATCCTTGAGTAACAAAATTCCCGTTTGGAAAGGCTTGAGCAAAAATCGTAAAATGGAAGATCGATCCCTTCCCGGTCTCGCTCTCCGCCCAGATCCTTCCGCCCATCATCTCGACGAGGTTCTTGCAGATAGCAAGACCAAGGCCGGTGCCGCCATACTTGCGTGTGTTAGATGCATCTACCTGGCTGAAGGGCTTGAAGAGCTTATGCACCTTATCATGTGGGATGCCTATGCCCGTATCACGGACTGAGAAGTGAAACTCATAAAGATCCCACATCTTCTGTCTGCTTGAGACCGAAATTGTAACCTCTCCTTTATCCGTAAACCTGACAGCATTGGAGAGCAGGTTTCCAAGCACCTGGCGTAGCCTCATTTGATCGCTTATGACTATATTTGGAACATCTCCATCTATCAGGTAAGCCAGCTTCAGATTTTTATTGGATGCCTCTCCCGTAAGGAGTTGGACGGATTCCTCGATACACCTTCGCAGCTCAAAGGGCTGTCTCTCCAGATCCATTTTGCCCTTTTCCATCTTCGAGAAATCTAGAATTTTATTGATAAGGGCGAGGAGGGCTTCTCCACTGGTCCTGATTATCTCAATGGAGTCCATCTGTTCAGGCGGCAGACGCTCATTCAAAAGGAGGGATGTCATGCCTATGACAGCGTTCAGGGGTGTCCTTAGCTCATGGCTCATTGTAGCAAGGAACTGAGATTTGGCTACATCTGCAGCTTCTGCAGCTTCCTTCGCTTTTATCAGATCTTCGTTGATCTTAATGAGCTCAGCTGTCCTTTCGTCAACCCTCAGCTCCAGCTCGTCCCTCGCTCGTCTCAACGCATCCTCCGCCAGTTTGCGCTCGGTGATATCGTGGGTTATGCCGAGGATTCTGCGAACCATCCCGTGCTCATCAAGCAAAGGTATGATGTTTATCATAATTACCTGACCGCCCATGCTTTTAGGCCTGGTGCGCTCCAAAGTCAGAGGCGTCTTTGTCTCAACAGCGCGGAGAAGTGCCGGAAGGTATGAGTCGATCATCTCCGGAGGGAAGATCTCCTCATCCTTCAGTCCTGCTACATCCTTCTCTGAGAGCCCTAATATCTGAAGGCCCTTGGAGTTGACAAACCGAACCCTTCTATCCTCATCGTAGATTACGAAGACATTGGGAAAATTATCAATTGCATCCCGGAACCTCTTTTCGCTCTCATGAAGAGCCTCCTCGGCCATCTTCTGCTGTGTTATGTCCCGGGCGACAACTAAACTGAGCTGCGATTTGCTTTTGTCTTGAAAGATCACTGAAATTGCGACATCGGCCCAAATCTGGGCTCCATCCCCGCGAAGATACCTTTTTTGAAATGATACCTTTGGGATCGCCCCGTTTTTTACACGGTTTGACTCGACGATACAGGCACCTAGATCGTCAGGGTGGACAAAATCAAATATGCGTCGGCCTAGAAGCTCTTCTTTCGTATAGCCCAGCATCCGGCAGAACTCCTGATTGATCTGCAATATCCGTTTATCAGCATCTGTCTGCGCTATTCCTACAAGTGCATTTTCAAATGCCAGCCGGAACTTTTCCTCGCTCATGGCGCAAACTATCTTCCGCTTGCTTGCGCTCAGTGATATCCATAACTGCGATCCTGAGTTGTCTTCCGTCCGGCATGCTATATCCAGCGGCCATGCCTTCGATACAGGCATAGACTGCAGGTACTTCATCCCTGAGAAGACTCAGCTCACAGGTTTGCCTGGCAGAGGTCTCAAACGCCGATTCACAGAAAGCGACAAAGGATTGACGATCCTCCCGTGCAACAAATAATTCAAAACGCCCGTTCAATAGGCTGCCCCTTTTCATTCCTAGGAGTTCCGCCCCAGCAATGTTGACCTCAAGGATTTGCCTATTCTCATCAAGGGTGAACAATCCGATAGGCGCGAAGTCATAGAGATCTGAGTACTTTGCCAGCGCATTTTCCATCTCAAGCTTTGACAGCCTCAGCTCCTCATTTTGCATCTCAAGCTCAATCTGGTGTGCCTCCAGCTTGTGAACAAGCGCAAGGGCATCTTTGCTAGCCGCCTCCTCCTCAGAGCCGACTGGATTATTTCTGCCATTCATTAAATAATCCTCTGGCTGCTGGCACAAGTTGTTGTCAGGGTCCGATTTGGTTTTATCCTTCATTGCCCTCCCTGCGAACGAAGACAGCTCTTTGTGATCCGCGGCGTTCTCCATAGCAAGGAGAGCCAGCTGTATTCCTGGGCTTCCTCACAGCTCTGTTATGTCAGCCGAAAAGCAATAGCTTCTTTAATTTTTCATTAATTAAGTATCCAACTATTTAGTATTATCTCTCTTCTGGTATCGTCATGACTAAATTTCTATAACAAAATAGGCCAAATTCATCTGCCTCTTTCGTTTTCGGATAGGGTTTTTAGCCTTGAGGTATATCCCAAGCGCATGAAGATTCTCGTCGTCACGGGAAGGCTCGCCCAAGATCTCGTAATGGATTCAGCACGTGGGACAGATGTACTCGTGCTCGACCTGGATATAGCTGCATTCATAACTCCTGAGATACTTGTTTCCTCTGCCCCAAAGGGTTATGATCTCATCCTTGTTCCGGGAGCCATTACCGCCGACTTCACAAAGGCCGAGAAAGCTCTTGATACAAAGATCAGGCTGGGCCCTAAACATGCTGCCGACCTGGGCTTTGTTCTCGCACACCTGGACGAGATTGAGCTTTCGCACACTGTGCCTGCCTGCGTCCTCTTTGAGGAGAGACTGAAAAGGGAAGCAAAGTCTGCGCTTCAGCAGCTTGAGTCTGAGGCAACTCAAAATCTTATGATAAAAAACGTCAAAATCGGCGGCAGTTCAAGGATGAAAGTTCTGGCAGAGATAGTCGATGCGACAAGGCTTGATCACGATGATCTTGTGAGGAAAATATGCTACTACGAGGATCAAGGGGCAGATATGATAGACCTCGGCCTGCCTCTGGATGCGGAGCCTAATGGGGTCGCTGAAGCTATCAAAACCGCTAGAGGCGCAACGGATCTGCCGATAAGTGTGGATGCCGTCAGGCCTGATTTAATCCTCGCAGGCGCTCTCGCTGGCGCAGATCTCATTTTAAGTCTGAACGGCGAGAACCTGCCGCGTGTGGGAGACGCCATTGCAAAAGCAGGTACAATAGCAGTTGTAATACCGGGCCCTGGCCAAATCAGCCTGGAAGAAAACTTATTGGCTGCACAAGCCCTGGGCATAAAGACCATAGCGGATCCTGTGCTGAGCCCGCCGCTTCAAGGACTCGCGGCATCTCTACAAAGCTACATCAAATTCAAAAGGGATCATCCTGATGTACCGCTTTTCTTTGGAGCTGGAAACGTTACAGAGCTAATGGACGCAGACTCTCAAGGAGTAAACGCGCTCCTGACAGCTCTCGGCGCAGAGATGGGGGCAAGTATTCTCTTCACGCCTGAGTATAGCCAGAAGGCCAAGGGAAGTGTTAGCGAGCTTAAGACTGCAGCTGACATGATGCAGCTTGCGAGCTGGCGTAAAGCTCCTCCCAAAGATCTTGGTATAGATCTTCTTATCTTAAAAGAGAAAAGGCGCAGATTCGAAGAGGCGATTCCGGATGATTTCGTAGAGGCATCAGGCTCACATAAGTATGAGCCCGATCCCATGGGCAGCTTCAGGATATTCATCGCGGAGGGATTGATTGTAGCAGAGCATGCGAGGGTAAGGATTGTAGGCACAAATTCGAGAGACATTTTGAATAATATTATAGACCGAAAGCTAATTTCGCGGCTGGATCATGCAGGCTACCTTGGCCGAGAGCTCGAGAAGGCTGAGATTGCTTTAGCCTTAGGAAGAGGGTTCGTCCAGGATGAGCCAATTCTGCCAGAAAAGAGATAAATAATAAGGACCCCACGAATGTGCAAGATGAATCAGAAGGTATTTGCGATCTTCGTTGGGGGAATAATGGTCCTCTCGGCCTTCGCGGGCTTCATTCTTCGAGGCAACGATCAAGGCGTGAACGCTGTAGCTACAGCAGGACCGGTGTCCCTTGACACCTTTGGAGTACAAGGCAGTCTTGTAGATTCGAGCTTCAATAGCTTGGAAGATACACTTGCGATGTGTCCTGAGAACACGACAATGGCATATTGGCTGAACACAAGCGCCAGTCAAAATCTGACGGGCGCTGCCCAGGCAGCCCTCCCACCATCGCTCGCATTGAGCTATGGGTCGCAGCTTTATCCAGTCAGTATCGAAAGATTTGCAGTCGCCTACTTTAACAACACATTCGCTGAGTTCCACTGGATCAGGCCGTTCCATGTGGGCTATGACGGCATAGTATTGCCCTACCAGGGCTACATGCTGATCCCCAGCACCGCAGATTATTCCGCAGTAATGGGAAGGCCGACAATCTTCGGGCCTAATAAGGGCCTTGAGAACGTAATTAACGTTATTTCAGGAAGTAACCTATCCTCAGATAAGTTCACACTTCCTCAGGGCGAGATCGCAGATCTGCAGTTTGCTGCTCTCGGCAAAAGCACTGGAGGTATGAACGTGACGCTTGGCGGCGGATATAAGGAGTTCTACCTGGGAGTGAGCAAGATCGATAGCGGATACAGCCTCGATGCCAAATACTTGAGCCCGGACACGGCTGCTTTGGATAAAATCAAGGGAATTGCAGGGCAGTATGGCCTGTTCCTCTCGAATAAGGGCTCCCTGACAGAGGTCTCGGGTACAGTTCCGGACGGCAGCTTAAAGAATGCGCTCCAGGCTTTCATGAAACCGTGAGCTTACGAGGCTGCTCATGAGGCTGTAGCGCAACCTTTTTACAGGAGAAAGATCAGCCTCATTTAGTCTTTAAGACGATTTTAGACTAACGATGAATGATGATGGGCCTATTCGCGCCCTGAAGGAGAATTAGTTATGGCTAGACCGATATACGTAAGATTCGATGTTCCAGCTGAGCTCGCTGCAAAGTCCATCGAGGCACTTGAGCTGGCTCGTGATACAGGCAGAATAAAGAAGGGGACCAATGAGGCCACCAAGGCCATCGAGCGCGGCGTTGCCCGATTGGTCGTAATTGGCGAGGATGTTCAGCCCCCCGAAATTGTAGCTCATATTCCTGCACTCTGCGAAGAGAAGAAAACGCCTTATATCTACATCAAAAAACAGAGCGAGATAGGCTCCGCTGCAGGCCTCGGCGTTAAGAGCGCAGCCGCCGCCATCGTCGAGCCCGGAAAGGGAAAAGAGCTGGTCGAAGAGATCATCCAAAAGGTACAGGCTCTGAAGTAGGTGATTAACAGTGGAAGATGAAGGAGGCGTTCCTGCAGAGATTATCGAGATCATTGGTGTTACCGGCATGCATGGCGAGGCGACCCAGATCAAATGCAGGATTCTCGAGGGCAGCAATAAAGGACGGATCATAACAAGGAACTGTATGGGACCCATCCGTATGGGAGATGTTCTAATGCTGCTGGAGACCGCCAGAGAGGCCAAGAAGCTGACCAGCAGGTGAAGAAGAGATGGAAGAAAGAAAGTGCTCCTTCTGCAGCAGAGTAATCGAGCCGGGAACAGGCAAGCTCTATGCCAAGAAGGACGGTACTGTTTATTATTTCTGCTCATCCAAATGCGAGAACAATGTGCGACTTGGCCGCGTGACCCGACGCATCAAATGGGCCAGAAAGGGTACAGCTAAGAACACATAGGTGCTTAAGTTTAAGGGGGCATAGAACCTGGCTGCAGAAATGGAAAGGACCTTTGTGATGGTCAAGCCAGACGGAGTTCAGCGCGGGCTGGTCGGCAACATAATCCAGAGGATTGAGAGAAAGGGCTTTAAGATTGTGGCCATGAAGCTCGCCACAATGTCCAGGGAGAAGGCCGAGGAGCATTATGCCGAGCATAAAGGCAAGAAGTTCTTCGGCGATCTTGTGGGCTTCATAACCTCGGGCCCCTCTGTCTCAATGGTTGTCGAAGGCAGGGGTGTAGTAGCTGCGATGAGGAAGATGAACGGCTCGACAAATCCTGCTGAGGCTGCTCCTGGCACAATCAGAGGCGACTTTGGAATTGAGACAGGACGAAATGTAGTTCACGGCTCAGACTCCCTCACATCCGCAGCTCGCGAAATTGCGCTTCATTTTGATAAATCAGAGATAATCGATTACAAGCGGATAGACGAAGCCTGGCTCTACGAGTAAGCACAAGTAATGTAAGGGAAGGCAGATCGGACTTGCCGTCTCTTACAGAGACTTTAAATTCCAGAAATAAAACCTATTTTTAGAGAAAAAATATCCAAGAAATATCCTAAGGCTCAAAGGTATCAAAGAAAAAGGCATAAGAGTACCAAAGAATAAGAACGTAAAGAATGTAAAAAGCATAAGAGAACAAGTATGCAGAAGTCAAAGAAGGGCAGCAAATCAAAGGGCATGCAGGAAACCAACCTGAGAACCCCAATAGTAGTAGTAATGGGACATGTAGACCACGGAAAGACTACGCTGCTCGATAAAATCCGCGGAACTACTGTGGCTAAGTTTGAGGCAGGCCTGATCACCCAGCATATCGGGGCAACAGAGGTTCCCTTGGATCTGATACAGGATTTCTGCGGTGCACACTTTGGAGCCGAACTACAGGTTCCAGGACTTCTCTTCATAGACACGCCAGGCCACAGGGCATTCACGTCACTGCGGAGTCGCGGGGGATCGCTTGCTGATCTGGCTGTTCTCATAGTCGACGTGAACGAGGGCTTCCAGCCCCAGACAATAGAATCCCTGAATATCCTCAAAAGATATAAGACGCCCTTTGTTGTCGCGGCCAACAAGATAGATCGAATAAGCGGCTGGCGACCTATTGAAAATGCACCGTTTGCAAAGAGCATGAAGAACCAGAGTGAGAGGGTCGTCGAAGAGCTCGATGGAAGAATATATGAATTGGTCGGAGAGCTTTACAAGTATGGATTTGATGCCGACAGATATGACAGAATCCGCGATTTTACAAAGACAGTAGGCATCGTCCCTATCAGCGCAGTCACAGGTGAAGGCGTGCCCGACCTGCTTATGGTTTTGGTAGGCCTTGCCCAGAGATTTTTGAAAGATAGCCTGCGAGTCACCGCATCAGGTCCAGGCGTTGGGACAATACTCGAAGTCAAGGAGGAGCGCGGCCTTGGAACTACCCTGGATGTCATACTATACGACGGCGAGATCAGATCAGGCGATACTGTAATCGTCGGGACTGCCCGTGATCCGATGGTTACTAAAGTGCGTGCACTTCTCAAGCCAAAGCCTCTCTCAGAGATCAGGAACGAGGAGAAGTTCATGCCTGTGAGACATGTCGTTGCAGCAAGCGGAATCAAGATCTCAGCCCCAAAGCTGGAGGGCGCTCTTGCAGGATCGACGATCAGGGTAGTCGGCCCATCGGATGATGTCGAGGCGATATCCAAAGAGATGAAGTCAGAGCTTGAATCTGTCAGGATCGACACCGGGATAGAAGGCGTGATCCTGAAGACAGATACCATCGGCACACTTGAAGCCATCGTTGGCGAGCTGAGGGACAAAGAGATTCCTATTCATATGGCAGATGTCGGCCCGATAACCCGCAGAGATGTTATAAGGGCAAACTCCATCAAAGATCTGCTTCTGAAAGCTATCCTTGCATTCAATGTTGAGATTCTGCCTGATGCGATATCTGAGATTCAGAAGACCGATGTTCCTGTTTTCACAAGCAACATCATCTACTCTCTGATCGATGATTATAGCGCCTGGGTTGATGCGCAGAAGATGAAGATTGAACAGGAACGGCTCGAGGCTGTCATACGACCTGGAGCTGTACGCCTTCTGCCCGACTGCGTCTTCAGGCAGTCAAAGCCTGCAATCGTTGGCGTTCAGGTCATCGGCGGAGTGATCAGGACACAGACAAACCTCATGAGAGAAGATGGCGCAAACGTTGGAGCCATCAAGGGAATTCAGGCGCACAATGAGAATGTAGGATCTGCGACCGTCGGACAGGAGATTGCGATATCCATTGACGGCCCGACCGTCGGCCGTCAGATCCATGAGGGAGATATACTTTACATCAATATTCCCGAGAAGCACGCACGAATCGTTGAACAGGAGCTGAAGCCAAAGCTCAATGAGGACGAGCGTGAGGTGCTGGAGAAGTTCCTGGAGATCAAACGCAAGAAAGAGCCCTTCTGGGGGCGCTGATTACATAGACCTTTTCGATGAGCTTTTAGTGGTCTGCTTAAATTATTAGTTAATAATAGATCTAGAATTATGAATTTAAAAGCTTATTAGGTAGGCTTCCAGTTCCTCATCGTTCTTAAAATACATGCATCGGCCCTCGATGAAGTCCTCTAAACCCTTAGTGATTCCAGTGATTAAATTCTCCTCCTGCGTCTTCATCCCATTTACAGGTATCATAGGTTTTCTCATTTCTCGATCTTTGTTTGGGATCAATGCTTAGACATGATAATAACTAGGCTGCCCTTTCTTCATCATGTAACCGATTATCAATCCTAAAGCCAGCCCCGACAGGTGGGCTGCATGAGCTATGTTATCCGATGTCCCGGACATCAGGAAATCAATAACTGCAAAGAGCACAACTGCCCACCTTATGGTCATAGGTATGATAAAGAAAAGGAATACACGAATTTCAGGCGCAATTATAGCCAGGCATCCGAGAACGCCATATAATGCACCGCTCGCACCTACAAGCGTTCCTGTGGGCACAAGAAGTATTTGACCAGTAGCTGCCACTATCCCTGATAATAGATATATTCCTAAGAATTTACCTTCTCCGATACGCCGCTCAAGTTCAGTTCCGAAGAAAAATAAGAAGAGCATATTCCAGAAAAGGTGATCAAAGTTTGCGTGGACGAACATGTGTGTTATAATCGTCCAGGGCTTCTGCATTAGATCGGCAGGGTTCAGTGCAAGATTAGTGTAAACAAAGCCTGGGGCTATTAGGCTTATGAAGAATACTATTACGCATAATAGTAAGATCACGCCTGTATAAGACACAGGCAGACCAGGTACCGATGGTATCCTATCCCGCCAGCTCGAGCTCTCCCAGGGCCTGGAGTTATCCCCGTTCTTGTGTCGGTAGTCAACTCTCTGTCCGATAGGAGCTAAAGAGGGGAAGAAGCCTGAGAGACGCAAGCGCCAGTCAAAGCTATAGGAACCATTTATTATGCCTTGGGCGTGATTTCCCTGATTTATAGTGTGACTCAATTTAGCTCCTAAATAAATCTACTCGATATCATTAAAAAGCGTTCGTCTGAACGATCATGCGTCCATTAATCACGCGTCCGTCACATACTGACCGTCGCGTAAAACTATGACATAATCCGCCGAATTCTTTAGGGCTACGGAGAACCCGGGCTCAGCTCCAAAGATTATCGTCTCTTTGCCGTGCTCCATTGCCTTCATGAGCACTGGCTTGAGATCTGCATCTCTTGTGACGAGGGCAATAGTATCTATGACAGGATTATAGATCATGTCCACGCCCTCAACTGCCATGCGCACATCCACATCGCTTGTACAGATGACGGGCTCAAATCCCTGATTTTCCACAGCCTCGACAAGCTTATCGGATGCATACTGATTCAGGAAGACCTTTCCCATCTTGATATCGCCGTAATCCTTTAGCATGTCCCTGATCTCTTCAAGATCCATCTGGAACTCCTTTCTAAGCATGTTGGGGCCGTCCACGAGAAGACCTATCTTCTTTCTCCCTTTTTCCTTTTTGGAGCCCAGATATCTCATGATGTGTTCGAAGTGTATTGCCATCAGATCACTGATCCATTATGGTATTGCCCGACTATCTCTTATAATTTTCCATCTATTAATACAATCAGCGAATATCGAAGATCTTCCTTGTGTTTTCGCTAGTTATCCGGGCTATCTCCGACGGCTGCATGCCCCTTATCTTCGCTATAAGCCTAACTGAATCAAGGACATAAGACGGCTCATTTCTGCCCTTTCTAGGCGATAAAAATGGGCTATCGGTCTCTACCAGCAGCCTGTCAAGAGGAACATTTCTTGCCAGGATCTGATGATGAGGCGAATGACAGATAACAGTCGCTATGGAGATGTAAAAACCGCGGTCAACAGCTTCCTTCATTGTGCCGAGGGTTCCGCCGTAGCAGTGGAATATGACCTTGTTAAGATCCTTGACCATCTCAAGAGCCTGCTGCTCGGCGTCACGGGAATGGATGATTAAAGGAAGGTCGAGGGACCTGGCGACCTCAATTACCCGTCCAAAGACATCGGCCTGACGGCTTCGGCTCGCTTGATCTGAGCATCTGTAATAGTCCAGCCCTGCCTCACCTATCCCTAGGGTTTTATCGGCGTTCTCCTTCATATGATTTAACGTGGCATTCAGGTCATCATCGCTCAGGCTTCCCAAAGAGTTGGGGTTCAGCCCCAATGTGGGATATATGAATTCGTTCTCTTCTGCCATCTTGAGCGATCTTATGTTGCTCGCAAGATCAATCCCAGAGTTGATCATCAGCACGATGCCGCAGTCCCGGGCCCGCTCTATCACAGCCTCTCTATCTTTATTGAACTGCTTGAAATCGAGGTGGCAATGGGAGTCGATTATTTCCCAACGTATCAACTTTTCTCTTCCTCCAAAAGCATTAATCGATTGATGGCACTGACAAGCGCCTCGACAGACGCCATGACGATATCCTCGCGGGCCGATCGTGCGCTGACCTTCCTGCCGCGGTCATCCTCGACGCCGATTATTACCTCTGCCAGGGCATCAGATCCGCCTGATATTGCATCGATCCTGAAGTCGCAGAGATGTATAGATGTATCGCTGTCAAGGAGGCCCTGGACTGCCTTTACTGCAGCATCCACTGGGCCTACACCGGTATTTGCGAGGACGCGTTCCTTGCCGCGAACAAGAGCCTTGACTGTCGCCGTAGGAGTAATGATGTTCCCTGTCATGACAGAGACCTCCTTCAGGGTTACAGCCTGGCGTCCCTTTGCGACCTCTCCGATAATCACGTCTGCTATCGTCTGAAGATCTGCATCCGTAATCTGCTTGCCTTTATCTCCAAGCTCCTTGATCCTGTTGAGAATATCCTGAAGCTGGTCTTCTGTGGGGTGATAGCCTGCCTCTCCAAGGACCTGCCGGACAGCATGGCGGCCTGTATGCTTTCCGAGAACTATGCGCCTCTTATGGCCGACCATCTCAGGCGTCATGATCCCAGGCTCAAATGTTTTGCTATTCTCTATCACCCCATGGCTGTGAATGCCGCTCTCATGCGAAAACGCATTCTCGCCTACGATCGGAGCTGTGATTGGAATCCTGACCTCGGAGAGCCGCTCAACAAGCCTTGCAGTTTCAACGAGATACTCAGTTTTTATGCTCGTCTTTGCACCATAGATTGAGTGAAGGCTCATCACAGTCTCGGCAAGATTTGCATTCCCTGCCCTCTCGCCAAGGCCATTGACGCAGACCTGGATCTCCCTAGCGCCAGCCTCGAAGGCTGCAAGGCTGTTGGCAACTGCAAGGCCAAAGTCGTTATGACAATGGACATCTACAGTCATCCTTTGGGTGTTATCGCAGATTTCCTTGACGAGGCGGTAAAAAGCAGAAGGCACGCATACGCCTACAGTATCCGGAATATTGATTATGTCTGCTCCAGCCTCCTCTACAGCCCCAAAGATTCTTCTAAGAAACTCAGGCGATGTCCTTGTGGCATCCATTGCAGAGAAGAGACAGATCCTGCCGTGATCTTTGACATGCTCAACAGCCTTCACCGAATCTGCAACGATCTCATCATAGCTCTTCTTGATGGTATGGGCTATCTGTATATCTGAGGTAGAAACGAAAACATGCACGAGGTCGACGTCTGCATCAAGACTGGCATCGATGTCCTTGATGATGACCCTTGAGAGGCCGCAGATCTGCGCAGAGAGTCCCTCATGGGCGATTGCCTTAACGCTTTCAAACTCGCCTTTAGAGGATATCGGAAAACCCGCCTCGATGATGTTTACACCGAGTTTATCAAGCTGTCTCGCGATAATGAGCTTTTCATCAGGCATCAGAGAGACGCCCGGTGTTTGTTCGCCGTCACGAAGAGTCGTATCGAAGATTCTTACTTCGGCACCACTAAGCGCCCTCATATCATAGAAGGCAATCCCTCACAGAAGAATTCTGTGTCATGATTAGAGGTTGAGCTTAAGTTCTATAAAAAACCCTTGCCAGGCTTTTGCATAGCTTTGACTGGCGAGAGGTGGATGGCTGGACAGAGAGCTACTTATTTCGAGGTTTGTGTTGAAATCACACAGTTCTATGCCAAATTGTGTAGTAGCGTCGCAAGATCATCCACTTTCACAGGCTTTGCGATGTAGTCATCCATGCCAGCTTCCAGGCACTTCTCACGATCGCCATCCATTGCGAAGGCTGTGATAGCTATAATCTTCGGTCCGTTTTCAGGCCATAGCTTTCGTATCTCCCTGGTGGCCGTGAGGCCGTCCATCTCTGGCATTTTGATATCCATGAATATCAGGTCGTAAGGACGGATTTGGAGGGCCTGCAGAACCTCGACACCATCAGCCACAGAATCCACCCTGTAGCCCAATCGCTTCAGCATCTCAACGAGAACCCTCTGGTTTGAAGGATTGTCTTCGGCCACAAGAATGCTCAGGGGCTTTTGAGCAGAGAGGTTCTCATACTCAACTCTATCCTTCTCGCCTAAGTCCAGTTGCTTTCCAGGGATTGTCTCTACGGGAATAGTGAATCTGAAGGTCGAGCCTATGCCCTCCTCGCTTTCAGCCCATATCTCTCCGCCCATGAGTTCGACAAGCCTCTTGCTTATGGCGAGTCCAAGTCCTGCGCCATCACGCTTGCGGCTTATTACGTATTCAAGCTGTGTAAAGGGCTTAAAGAGTCTATCCATCTTATCTTGAGGCATGCCAATGCCAGTATCCTTGACCGCAAAAGTTATTTTGCGCTTATTGCCCTCAATAATTATTGAGGAAACAGATACCGATATATCTCCTTCATCAGTGAATTTAACAGCATTACTAAGCAAATTGACTAGAACTTGTCTAAGCCTTCCGGGATCACTGATGATTGTATCTGGTGTGCCGTAGCTGATAGTATAAGCAAGGTTCAGGCCCTTATCGTTGGCCTGCACCGCCACCATATCCATAGACTCCTCGATACAACGCTTGAGGCTTAACGGCTGATGCTCCAGCGTTATCTTCTCCTTTTCTGCCCTCGAGAACTCAAGGATATCGCTGATTAGGGAGAGGAGAGCTTCGCCGCCGTTCCTGATTCTTTCGATGCTCTCCTTCTGATCCTGTGTAAGGTTATCCTCCAAGAGTAGGCTTGAGAAACCTATAACAGCATTCAGAGGTGTCCTGAGCTCATGACTCATGTTTGCCAGGAACGCAGCCTTGGCCTCGACTGCGGCCTCTGCAGCCTCTTTAGCTTTCAAAAGCTCTTTCTCTGTCTTCTCGTGCTCTAAGATCTCCACCTGAAGCTCTTCGTTGATCGCTTCAAGGTTCTCTTTTGCATTGGATAGCTCGGATGTCCTCTCCTGGACACGTTGCTCAAGCTCATCCTTCGATTTGCGTAGCGCCTCTTCCATCCGTTTCCGATCAGTAATGTCATGCGCAACGACCAAGGCGCCATCCAGTTTACCATCGGTATACATTGGTTTGACATTGAGGGCAGCCCACATCTCTCGGCCATCCTTGCCGAATACACGGAATGCGACGGACTCATCAATAGGCTCCCCAGCTAACACCTTCTGAATTCGTTCCTGGAATCGCTGTTGGCTTTCTTCATCCAAAAGGTCTAAGGGGTTCGTCGCCATTAACTCCTCTTGAGTATAGCCAAGGATTTGACACATGGCATCGTTAACGCGCTTGAATCGAGGACCGGCGTAGTCAATTTCATAGATGCCTGTGGGCGCATAATCCACAATATGCCGATATTTCTTTTCGCTTTCCCTCAACGCCTCCTCGGCCTTCTTCCTCTCGGTAATGTCATCGAAGATTGTGTAAACCTGATATGGCCTATCTTCCCCAGGCCGGAGGATGGGCACCGCATCGATGCTTATCCAGCGGTAACAGCCCCTTCGAGGATTGTAAACCCCCATCATAACGTTATGCACTTCCTGCCCTGTGCGAAGAGAAACCATGGCAGGATGCTCTAGACCAGGGAAGGGAGAACCGTCCTCTTTTATGGTAAAGTGCTCTTGACCTACGGAAGAGCTGCCCAGAAACTCCTCTCGGGTCTTGCCGAGTATCTTCTCGGCTGCGGGATTCATTGAGAGAATTGTGCCATCCGCATCATGGTAGACCACCCCTTGAAGCATGGTCTCGAACAGCAGTCGGAAATGCTGCTCCGATTGGCGAAGCAACTCCTCAGCCTGCTTGCGCTCGGTGATATCGAAGAACGACGCCACTGCCCCAAGCAGGTTTTCGCTATCATCATATACCGGCTGTGCGTTCACAAGTCGCCATCTTAACTTCCCATCAGACATTGGGACACCCATTTCAACATCCTGCACAGCCTGCCCAGTACGAAGCGCTACTATCGCTGGTTGTTCATCAACCGGGAAAAGTGTGCCATCTGGTCGGATTATTTGCCAACGTGGATCGAGTTTGGGGTCAGCTAACTCCTCCAGAGTATGGCCATGTATGCGTTGTACAGCTTCGTTAACCTCTTCCACATCGCCTTTAGTGTTGAGGAAGACGATGCCTTCTGAGAGGGATCTAAAGACGGCGCGGAGTTTCGCTTCACTCTTGCGCAAAGCCTCCTCGGCCCGCTTTCGCTCTGTGATGTCCCTATTACTTGCCCTACGCCCAAGCCATTCCCCATTCCTTTCGAATACCGGTTGGCAGATATGACTGATCCAACGGATCTCTCCTTTCGTTGTTATAATACGATAATCGATTTGCGCGCTATCAGTCTGTTCATCGAAATGGACATTTTGATGCTGTTTAAAAGCTTCCTTGTCATCTGGATGTATTATGTCTATGGAAAGAGAGGGATTCTCTATGAATTCTTCGGCATAATATCCGGTTATTCGCTCGCAGGAAGGCGAAACATAAACATAGTTCCCCTTAGGGTCTATCCAAGTTTCCCAATCATAGGTGAAATCGGCAACCAGTCGGAACTTTTCCTCACTCTTCTGCAGCGTCGATTGAGCGTGCTTGAGTTCCTCATTCTGCTGTATAAGCTCCTCATCCGCAGCCGATAGCTCCTCAAGGCTGGCCTGGAGGCTATCCAGGGCATCGGATAGGACTTCGGGCGCATATTCCGGATTGTTCACGCACCTTGCCTGGAGCTCCTCTAATCGCTGTGAAAGCTCAGAGATCCTTTGAGAAAGGTTATCAATCGCCATTTCTACACCGGCACTAACCGGATGATTTATTATGTTTTATTATCTATAAGTTACCCTTCAGCTAAGTTTATTCAGCTAGTACTAGCTTTGTAATCTCCACCAACACCGAAAAAACCGCCGCCTCCAGAGGATCATCCAGCGCATAGAATGCCTTGCTTGAGTGCTTCTTAGCCATTTCAGCAATCATTTGCCCGTAAACCTGACCTTCCTTATTGAGCGACCTTGATGCCTTTAGCCACCTTGCCGGTACATCCTTAACGGCCATCCTCACGCTCTCAAAGCTCCTTCTCGTGGCTAACTTGCGCAGGCAGAATGTTGCAAATCAAGTCAGCTTACCTTTTGGTAAACCTAATTTTTTAAGCAACCTTAAATAATATATCTCATTCTAGGAACGTGGTGAGTCAGTTGGACGCGTATCATCTATTCCTGGTCTTCCTTGTGCTGTATATAGCGATGCTCGTAGGTATCAGCCTGTTCACATCTCGCAGGCAGAAGTCTGTTACTGACTTCTGGCTTGCCGGAAGGGTGTTGGGCCCGGGAATTATAGGCTTATCTACAGCAGCATCTTGGATCGATGCAAGCGCACTGCTGCTGGCAACCGGCTTATTCATTCTTATCGGCGTTGGCTCCATATGGGTTTGGGTCTTTCCGAACATTGCCGCCCTTATCATAATAGCGGCCATCTCAGGAAGAATCAAAAATATCCCCGCCCTGACTCAGCCAGAGCTTATGGAAATAAGATATGATCCTTTGATCAGGGCGCCTATCGCTGTGGCCATTACAATCATGATGATCCTCTTCTCGGTGACCGATTTTATAGGATTCAAACTGGTCCTGGGCACCTTCTTCGGCATCCAGCCTTTCTATGCTGTCCTTATCATGGCCGTCTCAGTAGCCTTCATTGTCAGCATCGGAGGCTTTAAGGCTGTAGTCTGGACAGATCTGCCGAAGTTTGCATTGCTGGCGGGGCTTGCAGTATCCGTCGCCGTCATGGCCTTATTGCTTCCCATCCGAGAGGGCATATCCCTCACAGCAACAGCCATGGCTCTGGGTCCTGATTGGTGGAATCTCTTTGCCATGGGCGGACTCATGGGCGCGCTGGTGTTTCAAATGGCCCTTCTGCCCGGCTGGATTGCCGAGCAGGATCCCTGGCAGAAGATATGGGCCGCCCGCGATGAAAAATCCGCCCACAGGGGCCTGATATTAGGAGCCGCCCTTATGGCATTAATATATTTATGCTGCTTCCTGACGGCCCTCGGTCTTAGTGCTCTATATCACATGCCAACAAGCGAAGTGGAGGCGGAGATGCTTCTCCCAAAGTTCATCAGCGATAACGTCTCCCCCATGCTCCTGGCCTTCCTGGCCATAGGATTCCTTGCAGCATGCATGTCATGCACCTCTACCTTTGCCACCTCGGGCGCCTCTTGCATCTCCAGAGATCTGATACAGAGGCATATCAAGCCCGGCGCCACCATGAAAGAGATGATGATCATAAGTAGAGTTCTTGTCATAGCTATGATCGCCACCTCCGCTTTCATAGCCCTGAAGATGGATAGCATAATGGATGCCGTGATCATATCCACAGTCATAGGCACTACATCATACTTCTTCCCCATAATTGGCGGCCTCTATTGGAGACGTGCCACCAAATGGGGTGCGCTCGCTGCTCTTATCGTCGGAGGAGGCACCCAGATCTTTCTCATCTCCTATGAGATCTTCTGGCTACATCAATCGTTAGATACTATCTCGCCAGTTTTAACAGAGCATGGTGTCCTTGTGGGGCTATCTCTCAGTGCCATATTCTTCATAGGAGTATCCCTGGCCACATCGCCTACAGAAAAGATTAGGCTGGCACCCTTTTTCCCCGAAGTGGCAAAAGAGGTCTTCAGAGGCCAGAGCCTCCAAGTGAATAAGGATAGCACCCTATATCGCCATGTGGTTGGGAGTATAGATCAGAAGATCTCCGGCGATAGAGCCCATCTGAACCTCTCCATAGATCTCCGGCCCGTGAGGGCAGAGGGCTCGCCTCTTTCTAGAGAGTTTAAGTGGGATGATTATGTAGAGCGGCTCAAAGGGGCATATTCCAGATGGTACACTCCCACTGGAAGCCATATAGTCTACCGACTCTCTCAGGCTGATATGATGGCCTGCATCAAGATGGTCCGTGGAGATCTTCTACAGATATGGCTCTCTGCTGATCCACGCTTAAGCCAAGTAGAACGCCAGAAGGACGAGCTGTACCTATCTTATGAAGAAATTGAGGGATCTCTGAGCGAATTCGGCCTGAAGGTGTCTCCATCTAAATCGCAAATATAGGTGTGGCTATGGCCGCCATATGCTCTACAGCCCAGCTTTTTCCTCAAGCCTGCTCTGGAGTTTGAAATTAAGAAAAGATCATCTGCCGTTTAGGCAGATGTAGATTCTTGAGATCCCTGTTCAGCAGGCTGCTCTGTAGGCTGCTCGGCCTCAGCAGCAGACCCAGATTCGGTCTCGCCTTCTTTCTCTGGCGGAGATATCAACTCAGCCTTTACCTTTTCGCCTGTATGCGTCTCAACATAGTCCACTTCGGTTAGACCAAGATGCTTGAGGATCATATCTGCTAACCCTCGCCTGATCATGAACCACTCCTTATAGTAGCTCATCTCCCATGGAACGGTAATTATCGCTTTATTGTCCTCGATTTTGGATTCGAGATCCATGCGAGCGAAGGTCTTTATCAGGCTCTTTAGCTTCTCCTGCAGGTCATCGACCGCTTCTACGATCTTATAATCGTATACTAAAGTCTTATCCGCCAGAGGATGATTGAAATCGATCGTTACTCTCCGCCCAATTATTCTTGTAACGATGCCGTACTTGCCCTCGACTCCTACACGCATTCCTACAAGAGGCTTTTCCTCTTTGAATCTGGTAATTGGGACGGTCTCCATCTTTTCTGGATCGTGCGTGCCAAATGCCTTCTCTGGAGGTATCTCGACCCTGCCCGAGTAGCCTACATCCTTCTCTATGAGGTCGTCTTCAAAGCCCTTAACAAGCTGACCTGCTCCAACTACTACGAGGTGCGGACCGTATTGGGTTTCCTGATCATAAATGCCCTTCTCTTTTGCCTGGGCCTCATCTGTTGTTGCTATTACCTGTCCGTCAACGCTCTCGGTGTAATCGATCTTAATGAAATCGCCATTTTTTACAGCCATCTTGAACTCCGTCCTGTTATTGGGTTCAATAGATCATCTCTTTTAACCTTTGGTAGAACAATTCGATTACCTTCTAGATTAAGTAATCTGCTATTCTCTCTGTGATAGGCTGCTCACAGTAAACGCATCTCAGAAGCACGGGGTTCTTTGCGTTAACGAGCATTCTTGATTTGATAGGCTCTGATGTATTGGAGATGCAGCTTGGATTCTGACAGCGAACAACGCCTACTATCTCATCCGGCAGATCTACGAGGTATTTTTCAACCACTTTGTAATCGCGGATAATATTGATAGTAGCTGCAGGTGCAATCAGTGCAATCCTGTCCACCTCCTCCTCCATCAGCTCCCTATCCTCGACTTTGACAATATCTTTCTTGCCGTGCTTTTCACTTCCGACATTCATGACAACGGATAGCGTTGCATCTGCAGTTCCCGATATGCCCAAGATCTTCAGGACATTCAATGCCTGACCTGCCGCGATATGATCTATCACAGTGCCGTTCGTTATGGGTCTGACCTTCAGCTCAACTTCTGCCATCTTGATCACCGTCGGCATTATCCATCTATCAACCTAGCCATCTATTCACCTAGCCATCTATCAACCTACCAGCATCTTCAGTAGCGCCATCCTTACCGGCACGCCATAGAAGGATTGCTGGAAGTAGCGAGCATGGGGTGTCGAATCTACTGAGGGCGCAATCTCATCTACACGCGGCAAGGGATGCATGATTATGAGGTTACCTTTAGCATTGGCCAAGAACTCGGGAGTTATCCTGTAACTTCGTGCTACCTTCTTGTACTCCACTGGATCGGGGAAGCGCTCGCGTTGAATGCGCGTCATATAGAGTACATCTACATTGTTCACGACCTCTCCAAGATCACATGTCTCGCGAACCTTTGTTCCCTTGCTTGAGAGATCATCTCTGATCTGCTCCGGCATTCTTAGAGTGGACGGTGATACAAGGTTAATATCCGCTCCGTATAGGGAAAGAGCATAAGCTAATGAGTGAACGGTCCTGCCGTATTTGAGATCGCCCACGAGTGCGATGCTCAGATTTTCCAGGTGGCTTTCCTTTTTAATTGTATAAAGATCGAGAAGAGTTTGAGTCGGATGGTGGCCTGCGCCATCGCCAGCGTTCAGAACGGGCACAGGTGAGAACTCAGATGCGAGGCGTGCAGAGCCCTCCTTAGGATGTCTGATCACGATAGCATCCGCATAGCCGCCGATAACGCGCACAGTATCTGCCAGAGATTCGCCTTTGGCAATTGAGCTTGCCTCAGATGAGCCTAAGTTTATCGTTGAGCCGCCAAGCCTCTTCATAGCAGTCTCAAAGGACATCCGAGTGCGCGTAGATGGCTCGAAAAATAGTAGAGCAAGTATCTTTCCTGAGAGCATATCGCTTTTTTTCCCGCGGGCATATGGCTCAAGTGATGCGGCAAGATCGAGTACTGAATCGATTTCATCCCTGGAGAAGTCCCGCATGGAGAGCACATGCCTCTGAGTGAACATGAGTAGCCCAACAGCCGGATAGGATTTAATGATTCTGATAGTTGTGATCTCAGATGTAGAGCCAAACGCAACTCCACTATTCCCCTACAGGTATCTTCGCCACAATTGATTGATTAATCTATTTTTCCTGAAAATTCAAAAGAATTTTGAGACAAACGAGTGTCGAGTTTCACATCGTTCACGGACTTCACACGTGCTGCAATTGGCACCTTCTGGTTTATCGGGCAGCTGGCCGTCTTTTATCTGCTGGACCCGGTCCCGGATCCTGAGGACTTTGCCTCTGTCAACCCCGTGAATCTGAATCTCGCGAACTTCTCCCATTCGCGGGTACTCTATCCTTCCTCGACCTAGTATAGTACCGCATTTTTCTCCAAGCAAAATGGCATAGCCTGCCAGCATAAGCCTATCACGCTTCCAGATACCTTCTTCGGGCGCACTGCCTGTTCTTATTATGGATGGAATACGATAAGAAATGAGCCTATCCAGCCTGCCAGAAAGGCCAAGCCTATCTGAACGCAGATCCACTTCAACATCGCTTGGAAAAAGCTTGCCTAGATGAGAGGACAGTCCAGTTGCGATCTCAGGTATAATTGCTCTTATATTTCCCGATGCTGTTTCAAGCTTTTTGGGCTCAATCTCATAGATCAGCGGCAATTCCATCTCCAGCTTTGCAAGTATGGAATTAAGTTGGCTTTCGACATCGGTTTCACATTGTGAAAGTGAGAGCATCAGACTGCGCAGAAGAATCTGTTCTGGATTGATCTTTCTTGGAAGCGTTCCAAGAACATCGAAATAAATCAGCCTCGGGCAGCGGAGGTAGAGGCCGATGTCCGAGATCCTGACCAAAGGAGGCATTAAGAGGTTATCGCTGTCTCCGTTTAAGAATATTTTGAGATGTGCAAAGTTAAGACGATCATGTCCTCACCTTCGCCGATCGGAATGCAAGAGGAATGGAAGATAATCTATCGACTGCCAATTTGGGAATGTTCCAGCTCACGGTATTGGCTATTATCCTGGTATCGGGAATATCTTTGGATGTATTTTCTGGGATTACTATATCTGTTGCATTCCTTGATATCGTTGAATTTCCTAATGTGGCATTCCCCATTGTGATATTCTCTAATGTGGCATTCCCCATTGTGATATTCTCTAATGTGGCATTCCCCATTGTGATATTCTCTAATGTGGCATTCCCTAGTGTGACATTTCCTAATGCGGCATTCCCTAATGCAGCACTTACTGGTATGGCACTTTCTGATGTGATGTTTCCATGTGTGGCGTTTTCCGATGTCGCGCTTCCTAATATAGCATTCTCGGGTGAGAGAATTCCAGCATTATTATCAGACGTTAGCTTGACCAGCCACACATCCTCTGCCCCTGCTCCAAAAGAGTTTGTTATTCCGGCGAGGACATATCCGCCATCACTACTCTCTACAATAGCTGTGCCGATATCATCCCTCAGACCGCCAAAAGGCAGCATCCACTGTTCTTTTCCAGTTGAATCTGTCTTTATCAGCAGGGCATCTTTTCCGTTATCTGCAGTATCCGTGCTGCCGGCAATGATGAATCCTCCGTCATCCGTTCTCTGCAAAGAAATGCCTGTGCTGTCCTTACCATAAGTTCTCTCCCATTTCATTTTTCCCTGAAGATCTGTCTTTAGGAGGAATGCCTTCTTGCCGCCAGTAACCTCTGTTCTTCCAGTAAGCGCATATCCATCCTCAAGACAGACCACCTGGAAGCATACATCATCCTTTTGTCCGCCATAAGTCCTGTTCCACTGCTCTCTACCGCTCGAATCAACCTTCAGCAGCCAGATATCATCATCCCCCTGGCTGAAGGATGCCGCTCTTCCTGCGACGATATATCCTCCATCTTGCGCACGTGCGACCGACATGCCTACATCATCCTTAGATCCGCCGAAGGTCTTCTGCCACTGCTCTACTCCATGAGAATCGGTTTTTATCAGCCAGAGATCCTTCCCACCCATGCCATAGGATCTTGTATAGCCTGTAACGATATAGCCATCATCAGTTTCATCAACGGACCAGCCACCATCACCAGATGAGGATACGAAGCCTCCGAAGGTCCTATCCCACTCCTTGTTACCGCTAGAATCGGTCTTGAGCAGCCATAAGCGTTCCTCACCTATTCCGTAGGATCTGGTGCTGCCTGTGACAATATAGCCTCCATCTCTGGTTTGCTTGACCGAATATCCTACATCCTCATCAGATCCGCCAAATGTCCTGTTCCACTCCTCTCTTCCGTTCGAATCGGTCTTAATCAGCCAAAGGTCGCCGCGCTCTCCTAAGCTGCAGGTATAGCCTGCGATTATATAGCCGCCATCATTGGTCTCCTGAAGCGACCAGGCTCCGTCTCCGTGAATCCCTCCAAAGGTTCTGTTCCAGTTATACTGAACTCCTGATGCGAGGGTAATAAAAAGAATGAAGAGAATAGCCAGATAACAGGATAGCTTCGGCAGATTTCGCTCCATCCTATGATCCTCGGTCTGAGAACTTCACAGTCTTATCGACATCAAAGGTGCCGCTAAGGAACATCTGGGATTTGATATCGCTTTGGCCCATGACGTGCTTGCTTGCTTGAATTCCCCAAAATCCATTGGATACACCCTTGCTGCTGGAACCCATCTCCTGAGAGGAGACTGTAGTGCCATCTGTAATCGCCGAACCGCCTGTAATTGCTGAACTGCCCGGGCTACTCAGCTTTGCTGAGCTGTTTATCATAGATGAATTATGTGACGTAGCATTGATTGATAGGTTAAATGCGGATGAATTGACTGAAGGTTCATTCGCCCTTTGGTTCGTCGTTCCCCCATTGGGTTGGCCGGATGGAGAAGCTGAAGCAATATTATGGAGAGTCTCTGCTATTTTCATCTCCATACTTTTCGCATCAGGGTCAGCTGCCTGCAAATGACCGTTGAAGTCAAAGGCGGTTGAGGATACCACCTGTATTACAACAGCTGCTGTCATAAGCATGAACAGAGCTGTAACAACTAGTTTCATTTAGTTCCCCCTCATTCATTGCTGAAGTATCTTCTATATATCAATACAATTTTAAGTTTTCTACCAGCTCAGTTTCGGCCCATGGATAGACTTTATCTTGTCCGGGAGCAGATTATCGCACGTGTACCTGGATTATTTTCCCTATGAATCTCTGAGACCGCACCAGGATAGGATGCTTGATGCCGTATACGAGTGCGTCAGCAAGGGAGATCACGGCGTTCTAATGATAGATGCGCCGACGGGAACGGGCAAGACAAGCTGTATCAGTGCTGCACTCGCCGCGAGCCCTGGGAAGATTATGGTAGCCGTCAGAACTGTATCGCAGATTGGCATTTACATTAATGAAATCAATAAAATCTGGTCCAGAACACGTCACCATCCTGAGATTTCCTACATGGTCGGCAAGCAGAAGATGTGTCCTATCGAGGGGGAGTTCCACGACGAGAGCGTATATTCCGGATGCTCCCGGCTAAGGGAATGGACGAAGAATTTTGTATCCTCGAGAATAAATAAATCCGAGGCGAGAGTTTATGATCCTTCTAAGGACAGCATACCTGAGGAAGAGCCAGGATACAGAACATTTTGTCCCTATTATCTAAAAAGCCGCGAGGCCTTCGAGCTTAATGGAAAGGTACATTTTCGCCGCTCGGGACTGGCGTTGGAAATCATTGATAAAATGAAGGACAAGGTTACTCCGCCTTCAGAGCTTGCTGATGCCTGCCAGGGAGTCTGCCCATATGAGGTCATGAGCCTTTACGCTAAGAACAGCGATATCGTAATTGTAAACTACTCCCATATCTTCAGCCCCGACTTCCAGGATATAATCTTCCAGTGGCTGGAGATTGAACGCGATAATGTTACGCTGATCGTAGACGAGGCGCATAACTTAGGCGATATGATCAGGGCAATGAGTGCTCGAACCCTGACGACTCACATGATCGATCTGGCAGAGCGCGAGGTTGACAAGTTTGAGGGGACACTTGGCCAGGCCAGGCTTGAGGAGACAAAGACTGAATCATCCTGGAGGCGTGAGGGCATAAAAGTTATACGAATCCTTCTGCCGAGGCTGAAGAAGTTCCTTTTGAGCCGACAGGCCAGAATGCAGGAAGGAGAGGCGCTAATGGACGCAGACCTTTTCAGGACCTTTCTGTATGATGGAATAAAGGATATCGACGAGGCTTTGTCCTATTTTTCAGATGTGGCAGTGGCAGTTGCCGAGCTAAACCTATCTGAAGGCGATCGCGAGAATTTGCAGGGAGATATCCAGCCAAGTCTAGCGCTTGTACTTCTGTTTCTGAGAGATATAGAGCAGGCTGAAACAGATGAATCCTACCAGAGAAAGATTGTTGTAACTGTCAGTGGAAGCAGGAAATGGGCTAGGCTCGAGGTAAACAAAATAGATCCGGCATCCACGATCAGACGCATAGTCGATAACATAAATGCAACCATTATGCTGAGCGGTACCTTTTCGCCGCAGGATGCCTATGAGCTCTACTGTCTAGGTGAGGAGAACAGAGCAATGAAGCTTAGCCTCCCCAATCCATTTCCCAGAGAGAACAGGCTTCTAATAGCCTCGGAAAAGGCAACGACTCAACTTGAATCCAGAGAGGATGCCGATAACAAACGCGAGATATCGGAGCATATACAATCGCTGATAGAATGTGTGCCGGGAAATGTGGCTGTTTTCTTCACATCCTATCCGATGATGAATAACTATAGAAGCATCTGCCTTACATCCGCGAAGAAGGCCGGAAAAAAGCTCTGTATCGAGCCCAGAGGCTCTGAGGGAGTAACAGAACTTCTGGAGATGTTTTTCCGTCTTGGGAGCGAGGGCGGTGGTGTGCTCATGGGCGTCTGCGGAGGAAAGCTTGCAGAAGGCATTGATTACAAGGGGGAGGCTCTGAACGGCGTTGCTGTTATTGGCCTGCCTTTGGCTGTTTACGATGATATCCAAAAAGAGGTCAACGCCTATTATATCAGAAAGTATGGAAAGACAAATGGCATGCTTATTGCTTATACTCTTCCAGCGATAAACAGAGCACTCCAGGCCGCAGGCCGAGTGATACGTGCGGAGTCGGAGCGCGGAGTTCTCCTATTCTGTGATCGAAGATTCGGAGGCGATGGACTTGGCAGTGTGAATCAGTTCCTGCCTGTATGGGTTCGAGACGAGTTGACAGTAGTAAGTGCAGCCCCAGGCCGAAAGATCATAGAGAATAAAATAAAGGATTGGGGTGCCGTTGCACCTGCAGTACATATTGAAAATGCCGAAGTGGCAAAGAAGGACCCCGAAAAAAGAACTAAGCGCTCTAAAAGCGTGAGAGAAGATCTTAGGATTCTGGCACAAAAGCTAGGTGTAGAGCGCACAGTGACTAAGCAGTTGAAGGGTTCTGGCAATAGGAATCATTGAGCGCGAGGATAAGCCCTGAGTTGGATTATATAAGATATAAGCATTAATCTTGCATTAATCCAATTCTGTCGCCTCAACAACCCTCAGGGGAATAGATCCTAGCGCCTTACCTATCATTGATTTAGCTATCCTTCCAGCATGCTCCTCGCTTTCTGCATTGAATATTTTTATTTCAAAGAGCAAGCCCACTAGAGCTGTGCCTGCAACGAGGATGATGGCATCCAATGCCTCGCCGCAGCCAGGGCAATCCAGCTGACCGACCTCTACATCAACGAAATCCATCTTGTTCTGGTTCAACCGCTTGCCCGCCTCAGAAATAGCAACGCCGATCGCATCATCAGCGGTTTTGACATCTCTGACCAGCCAGGCACCCTCAAGCAGGACTTTGAAATTAGGCATGCAATATTTGCTTAGAAGATGTAGAATATCTAGCTTTTCAGCCGAGTCCCAGAAAGGAACACTGGAATTTCAGAAGAATAAGTTAAATCTCATACAGTAATAATACATGCTCTATCGGTCTAATAATGAAGGTAGTTTATAGCGCTAAATTCGGAGATAGATATCCGACAAATCCAGTAGAGGATGCTGATCGAGTTATACTGCCGGCGTTA
Source organism: Methanotrichaceae archaeon (assembly GCA_963803145.1). Taxonomy (GTDB): domain Archaea; phylum Halobacteriota; class Methanosarcinia; order Methanotrichales; family Methanotrichaceae; genus CAWBKV01. Next base: position 133,508 of record CAWDLW010000008.1, on the reverse strand, counting down.
GAGTTGCAAAAAGAAGGTTATGATTTTATTCAGCCGAAGTCCGCCAACCTCGAGGATATACGCCTAGTTCATGGGACCGATCATATTGATGCAGTGCGGCATAGAAGCCTTTATGAGGCCGCCAGCTTAGCAGCAGGCGGAGCCGTTTGCGCTGCTGAACTTGCCCTAAAGGGAGAACCTGCCTTTGCACTGATCAGGCCACCTGGGCACCATGCTTCAGCCAATAGAGCATGGGGAATGTGTTTCTTCAACAATATGGCAATAGCTGTGCAAAAGATTAGGCATCAGGCAAAACGTGTCCTGATAATCGATATCGATCTCCACTTTGGCGATGGAACTGTGAGTATATTCCGCGGGGATGAGAACGTAAAGATCGTTAACCCTGGGTCAGTAGATCTGGACTTTAACTATTTAAGCCTGGATAGCAGCAGCTACATTCGGCAAGTAGAGGATGCCTTCCGCGATTTTGAATACGATATCGTAGGCGTATCTGCGGGCTTCGATACATACATTGAAGATTGGGGCGGGCTTCTCCGGACTGAGGATTATGAAAGAATAGGCCGTGTAATCCGTGAAGGCTCTATGAAGTGTCATGGAAAGCGATTTGCTGTGCTTGAGGGAGGATACCATCCTGACCTGCAGTACAATATTAAGAGCTTCATCAAAGGGTTCGAATGAGGCTCTCACTTTGGAGAAGCCATAGCTTTGGGTTAATACGGCCTAATTCCTAAATCGAGAATCTCTGATAGTTTTAGGCATCAACATATTTTATTTCGAATTACGAAATCTTTTAACTTTTATATTATGTTATTGATATCTTAATCCTCACTTTTCGTTCTTTAAACCGGGAAAACAATAAATATAGGACTAAAATGATAATATTAATAGATTATTTGATAATGAATTGATTATTTAAGATTTTAATTGTTATAATTATTTAATTTTATTTTGTGTACTAAGAAAATGTAACATAATAATTTAACAATTAGATCATTGAAAAATATTAAATAATTAGTCTTTATTAGTTATTATAGTATTTATTGAAAAGTAATTCTTAAAATGTTCTAGATCCGACATTCAATTTAGTTAACTCGCCTTAGAGAATTTCAGCCGCTATTCAGAAGAGTAACTTCTAAGTCACTCCTCAAGGTTTCTTCCCGGTATAATAGCCTGGTATTAATCTATTCTTATACACTATGGTAACAGAGTTAATGCTGTCAAACTAAACTACGATTTTGTTAGCTCAGTTATTCCAAATACTATATGAATATGGGGTCCTTGGCGCGCATACCCTCCCTTAACTAGGTCAAAATACTCCTCAAACGATATAATGGTTTAAAGAACGAATTGATTCCCAATTACTATAAGAATGATATATAGGTGCTAAGAAGAATTGGAGTAATTTTATAAATACTATTCCTGTATACAAAGTATTGACTTTTTATGGTCAAAAGTATTCTATAAAACTGTTTAGATAATTTATATTCAGCAGTTTAAACGTATATCTATATTAAAGTTATAAATATAAAGATATGTATAGTTTTTGGTTTTAAGATTATACATATATTGTTAAATATAATTAACATATCACTTGATGATATATACTAATTTATGATCATAAGAAAATAACTAAAAATTTAACAAGAATCATAATAGAAATATGGAAAAAATAATATCTAAATTATATTTATATTTGATATCACTAAAATAACCGTTAATTATTAGGCCTCTTGACCGAAAGTGAGAGTTCAAGGATTAGAGAGAAATAATAGTATCTAATGAATAAACAATTTTAAATTAAATATCAAATCATCGCAAAGACGAAAGTTAAAGTTCAGCCTCAGATCTCTTGATATATTTGTTCAGGCTTTAATTTGCTAATGAACTTGAGGGACCATCTACAAGAAAGCCTTCCCGAAACAGTGATAAATAAAATCTCAAACCATTTTCGCACCATTGGAGATATCGCCATCGTTTCCATTCCTCCTGAGTTGAGCGATTATAAGCGGGCAATATCAGAGTCATTGATTGCCAATAGAAGAGATATCAAGACCGTGCTCAATAAAGTATCCAAACTTGATGGAGATAGAAGAGTTGCCAGCTTTGAGGTTCTGGCAGGCAAGGATACAGTTACAGTACATAAAGAGCTTGGATACTTATATCACTTAGATGTGACCAAAGTTTTCTTCAACAGCAGCCTTAGCTATGAGAGGAGAAGGATAGCCCTGATGACTAAGCCGGGAGAGCATTTGCTGGTTCCATTCTGCGGTGTCGGCCCTTTTGCGATACCTGTTGCAGCCAGAGGCGCAAAAACTGTTGCTGTAGAGAGCAATAGCGAGGCATGCAGATGGATGGCAGAGAATACTAAACTCAATGGCGTTGAAGATAACATTACGATAATAAATGGCGATGCTTTTCTTATTCCAAGAATGATTAAGCTGAGGTTCGACAGGGCAATTATCCCAACGCCTTATGGGAGAGATGATATCCTGGAGATCGTAAGCCCTGTTGTAAAAAAAGGAGGGTTGATACACTTCTACACATTTAAGAAGCGTCATCAGATAGAAGGACTCATTGAGAAATATAGAAGCATGAATTTTGAAGTTCAGTTTTACCGCAGATCGGGCAACGTTGCACCACGCGTGAGCCGATGGGCCTTTGATCTTGTGAAGTTATGAGATCAAAGCCATCGGACTTAATTCGCTACATGCTAAAGACGGAATTTGGAGAGCAACCATATCTATTAGCCTAGCTCTATTAGTCACTAAGCGAATCCCTGCATCAGCATCACTTTAATCAAGCTTTTCAAGATCTTCTCTTTATTAAGGATCAGGCGAAAACGCTTTTGGTTGGTCGACTCACGCTCACAATTCTATGTCATGGCACAGCATAAATACATCAAAAGACTTGTATAACGGATGATGAGGACTCTGCGTTACAAAATTCAACTAATAAAAGAGGATGACGGCTCGTATACAGTTATCGTCCCTGCTCTACCAGGCTGTCTGACATCTGGCGAAACTGTAGAGGAGGCTATTGGAATGGCAAAAGAAGCTATTGAGGGCTACATAGAGAGCCTGGCCGCCAGAGGGTTAGAGATTCCCGTGGAAGAAGACAAGAGAGAGATGAGGAAAGGTCTATTGCTTGAATCCATGAAGCAAGCGGGGATTACAAGAGAAGAATTGATTGATCGATTGTAAAAATCCTTCAGTCAGAGTGCGATCATCGGACGAAAAAGCGTTTGATTAAGCTACCGAGAGCCATTCATCACGCTTGATAAGCTCAGGCCGTGAGATCGGTGTAAGTCTATTCAGCGATACTCACCGGTTCAGTAGACGCAGTTATCACGTGTCCGCCTATAGGTGGTATCGATCGGCCCATCCTTAGCCTCAAAGCAATCCAGCCTTCAATAACTGAGATAAGCTCCTTCCGAGCCTCTTCAATGGTCTTGCCTGTCGCCCAGGCGCCAGGAAGCTCGGGAACAGAGACAAAGATAGGCTCCTCCTCGTCTTCGAGAGTTTTATAGACCGCCCTTTCTAAAGCAGCCTCAATATACTCAGCAAACATATCGAGACTCTATACAGCTCAATGGGATTTAAGTGTTTTAGGTCACATTCTCGACATGGATTGTCTTGAGGAGCTGAAGGGTGCCTTCGTCCCAGGGATAATTTGACGGGATTGATACTTTTCGGTATATATATTATAGAACTACTCCAAAAGGGCTTGAGGCACTGGGGCACCTCAATGCACTGAAGGATGCCCTCTTTTGGATTGGAGGAGACTTAGACATCAATAGTTAGCTACTTAACCTCAAGAAAGAATTTGCCCTCAAGGTGGTTCATTGAAACGCCTGATGATCTTCATCGATAACTCCAATATCTTCCGAGGATCACGACACGAGAGCATTAGATTCGACTATCAAAAATTGGTGGATTTCCTCGCTGATACAGGTATTGAGCGCCTGGAGAAATATGATTTCACAAGAGCTATTATATATTGCGCCGTGGATCGATCGCAACCCGAAGAAAGGGCAAGAGATCAAGAAAGATTATATGCTACGTTCAATAGCTTCATCAAGTTTGATGTCAAGACCTTTGATCTGAAAGTTGTATATGATGAGTCTGGCAAAGTGAAGGATAAATACGAAAAAGGGGTTGATGTAGCCCTCGTAACAGATCTTTTATTGCTGGCGTCAAGGGATGCTTTTGATGTAGCTATAATCTGCGCAGGCGATGCTGATTTCTTCCGCGCTGTAGAGGGTGTTAAGGAGATGGGAAAAGAGATCTATGTCGCCAGTTTTGATAGCCACTGCGCAGATAAGCTTAGGGATACTTCTTTAGGTTATATCTCTCTTACAAAATATCCTGATAAAATTGGGCCTTGAGTATTTATGGCGGGAATGCGAGCGCGTAAGCGCCAGAGACCTTTTGGTTCGCCTTCCCGCAGGTTTTTCCTTATAATCCATCTGGCTACTATCCTATAAAACTTTCGCATCATATCATAGGCATAAGCATTCTGAAAAATATCATAGAACCATATTGAAGCGACGAAAATATATGTCTAGAAATCTCCGATGGTTCGGCCCTTGCATCCGAGAGGTAGCAGTCCAGGCAGATATCCTCATCATCGGAGAGCTCATGGAGATGGCAGCGGGGGCAGAGCATTTTGGATGCGACCTTTTCGGTATGTATATTATAGAACTTACTCCAAAAGGGCTTGAGGCCCTGGGACATCTCAAGACCTTGGAGGAGCTGATGCCATCTTTTGGGGTGGAGGGTTAAGATGGAGCCGAAATTCTAGTTCCAGTATCAAAGTGATTTTTCCTCATACCTGCTCCCTCGGCATGATACATTACCTATAGAATTACTCAAAATTCTTTTTTCGATTTCATCAGTTCCTTTTTTTAAGCCCTTCTCTTGAATAAAGCCGTGTTCGAAGTACCACCACCATATCTTTCGGAGATAATTTTCTCCCTCTACACAAGAATCACTGAGTTCATTCTCTTTTACTCGGCTTCCATGAACTATAGAACTCCTGACATCATAAAATTTCTTTAACCTATCAAAGAAAATTTTCTTATTTCCACCGTTCCAACTAAGAACCGTTGCTCCTCTAAGAGCAAATCTATAGCCAAGTTCCTTTTTATCTCCTTCCGTCAATAGTCTCTCAAGGCCTATTGCGTAGTCTAGTATTGCGTCCTCTGGTCGCTCTCTAAGCCCTCCTTCTAGTAATCGTTGTGCTGGTAGCCTCAGATAATGGTTGTCTGATTCCATGATTTTGCGCATATTTTGCCAGGAATTCTGAAGATGCCGAATTTCCTCTGCATTGAGAGAATAAGTTTCTTCGTACGCTCCTATCTCTTGTACATTATTAAACGCACTAAATGGCCATGCTTCAGATCCTGCGTTTCCGTAATTTTTTTCAGAACCTAAATTAATGATCCTTGTTGAACCAGAAGCACCAAGTCGAAAGAGCGCCAACACTGCCATAGGAAGTATTTTTGATTTGAGTCCAAAATCCAATAACTCCCTAATTTCAAAAGGGATTCTATATTGCAGCTTAATATCTAATATCTTCCATGATTCATTAGGGTAATAAAATGGATTCTTAGCTATATAGCGCATCGATCTTTCAATATCTCCAAACTCCCATAACTCATCATTAGTGATCTGACGAATGATTACGCCCTTTTCAAGGGAAATGGGCAAAATCTCTGGATCGAAATTATCAATTACGAAACGCGATCTTAAAATCCCTAGGCGTTTCAATACAGCATCCGCGAACTCATCCAGCAAACTTGAAATAACTGATTTCTCGAACGCAAGGGATTCAGGCATGCGGAGCCAATTATTTAACAGAGGAAGACAGAATCCAGCTAAATGACTGGTGGCTGGGATATTAGCTTTGCTTAGGGCTTCTTCTAACCGCTGCTGCTCACGAAAACTATTGCGCTGCCATACCCTCACATACATTTGGGAGACGATTGTGCTATTTAAGATTCCACGTTCAAAATCTTTACTACCCCAGAAACCAGGTTCAGTACGTACAATCCATGAGCTACGTTGTCTCTGCATTAAATTGTCACCTAGTTCGGCCTTTGCCATATTTGCTACGGCTTTGAGGAAATTCAATGCTAATTCTGCCAATTCTTGTCTTTTCTCCGTTTCATTCTCATCCTCAGGGCTTTCCATAAAGGCGGCTATTATAAGTTCTAACGAAAAATGTTTGGGTGGTTTGAAGTATTGGATTCTTAATTAGTTCTAACCCATTTCGAGGATAGTTGTACTTAAAGCGGATGATATCTCCCACATGGCACATAGCCTGCTAGCTTATGCAGGGAAAAAGGTAATATGTGGCCATCCTAAGGCCTAGATTCACCAGAATTGCCACCGAGGCCTATTATACCGCGGCCTATCCGCAATTTCATTATTCATTGTTTCCTTTGCCTTTTTTAGTGCCTCGTCCAAACCATCAGAACTACTACCCACCAGCTTGTCATAGCTAGGTTCTATTATGTTCTTTACTTCATCACTGCCATAATGAATAACCTGGGCCATACTAAATTTTAGATCCTGGCCTATACGCCTTGGTCCCTCGTATTCCCATATTTCATGCAATAAATCCTTATAAGCACCTAAGCGTCGATCCATCTCTCCAGCTTTGCGCTGTTCATTAAAGAGGCGATTTTGAAGAACATAACTTACTATCAAAGTAATTAGACCGCCAATGAATACTCCCAGTATAGTAACTGGAAGCGATGCCCACGGATCTTGGGGCGACAATGTAATTGTGGCTCCGCCGAGTTGAATTAATGAGCTAGCAACAGGGCTAATGCTACCAACCACAATACTCGCCTGCTTCCAGAATCATCACCAGCCCTTCCTCACGATCAATCCCTCGGATTAGGAGGAATAACGGATCAAACGAAAAAGGTTTTGGCCTTCAAGGCGGATTTATGGGCAGAGGATTCAAAGATTCTTTGGCGTTGGTGGATTTCGTCATATTCTTGGATATTTTAAGCGAGTTAAAAATTTCCTTATACACTGCATCGCCAGTATTTAACGTGTCTAATAAGACTCTAGACACTGGGTCTGGCATGAATACTAGTCCATGAAACTCAGCAAGGGTTTCACTTGATCCATCGCTTTGCGCTACTACTTGCGCCGGATATGATATTTCAAAAGCGTCATGCCCTTGGTAAGTTATCATCCCATATTTTACGTTCCCGAATCCGCTGGTGCTCTTGACCGCATAATCCGCAAAGTTCTTCACCATTGCAGAGTTATACACAGGGCTGTTTAGCTCATTTAAAGTTATATACGCAGAGCCGCCGGTATTTGGAGTTATGTTTAATATGTATGTCCACATATCGGAGGTTGAATCATATATTGGAGTCTCTACGGCATAAACAGCTGGAACACTTAGGTTAACACTTACATCATGCGATCCTAAAACACTGGTATTGGCGGACACAACTCCGATGAGGAGAAGCAAGATAAATAGGCTAATCTTCATTTTAATCACCTCTGGGAGATTTTTGTGATAGTTGTAGAGTTGAGGACTTTCCTGAAAATTGATTCGCCAGTATTTATCGCAGTTATCCTTACAAATGTCATTTCGTCTTGTAGATAAATCAGCGAAAAAAACTCTGGCCAATTCCAATACCCTCCGTTAGCTGCTATCCTCTGCGCGGGTGCCGATATTTCGAATGCATCGTGTCCTTGGTAAGTACGAGTTCCGTATTTGAGCCCACCTATGCCAGCCTGAATAGAATTATTTACAAGAGCATTTCCAGCCTCGTCAATTATTTTGCTTCCATAAACAGGTACGGCATTATCTGACAAGTAAATTAATATATATCCACCTGATTTGGGGGTCACGTTTAACATATACCCCCATGTTCCAATATCCTTTAGGTAAGTTGGTAATTCCTGGGTATAGTTTGCAGGGATATCTAAGTTTATGCTTACATTATGCGACCCGAGCTGATAAGTGGCCCCATGAACAGGTCCTATCAGTAATAGCAAAACTAATACAAGCCATATCTTCATGATCGATGCTTAAGTATGTCATCAGGCGAAAAAGCTTTTGGTCTTAGATTGGGGCAATTCAGCCAATCCTGCAATATTCCTTCGAGTCCTGACTTTCTCGGTTGCTACTTGGCTGTATCGAGATAATTGGGACCAGCCTGATCCTTGGGGCCTATGTAGGGCTCCTTATGCCATTGATTCTGAGAGCTTGATTTAATCAAATTCATTGAATCTAGAAGGTCCGAATATATCGTCTCATTTACATCATGTGCTTCTACAATTACTAGGGTATAATTATCCTGTGAATATGTCAGAGTATAAATCTCTGGCATTTGTCCTAGAATCTTGCCATTGGCCATGAGGCGTTGAGTTGGTAAGTAACTACTGACAGCTGCATGCCCCTTATAATCTATTAATCGATCCTGATATCATTCAATGCCTAAATTCATCAATTCTACGCGGCGCATTGCTGCCATATTTTGTAATCCTTCTTGTCGTATTGGCTGCGAACTTTCCTCGGTGCTTATTTTTATCCAGCCGCCACTTGAAGGGGTGATATTGAGGCCGTACATCCAAGCATCTACTGTAGTAATCTGATGAATAGGAGTTTCTAGAACAAAGTTAGCTGGAGCACTCAAATTAAAACTTATTTCGTAGTTTCCAAGCTGATAAGTCTCTCCATAAGTAAATCCTATCAATAGGAGCAAAAGCAAAATCGGCCATATCTTCATGATCAATCCCTAAGATAGGGCCAAGGTCTCAGGCGAAAAAGCTTTTGGTTGAGTTTAGGGATTTCAGGAAGCCTCATTGGGCTTTACTTTCTCCGCAGTTATTCTAACTAGTTCACCTGGCTTGAGACCCAATGCCTTAAGCATTGGGCGAGTAAAACGTATTCTGCCTTTCTCATCTAATTCCGCAATGAACGTCTCTCCCATATTCGATATTATCGGGGTTTGATTTATTAATAGCTTATCCATAATCGCCCATATTAATCCCAATCGTATTTATGCATTATGTCTTAAAGTGGGACAAAGTATATATATGTTTACCACCAACACGTGGTATAGAGGTGTGGCGTATGAGCGGCATAGGTCATATCGGTGGAAAAGTCCTGAGCATCCAGGAAGCGGCTGAGGAGTTGGAGAATATGGGCCCAGATGTTGGCGATTTCTCTGAGGCCATGCACATCTTTAACTTGGAACTCCCTTTCGAATTCGCCACAATAAGCATCGATGGCTGCAAAGGCTCCATCCGAAGCTCCTCTCAGGAGATCACTGAAGCAGAGGCGGTCTAAATGGCCGCCCCAAACCATTCTGAAAACGCTGTTCTGGCATCTACCGATTCAATAACCACAGACATGTTATCAGGGCTGAGTACAGCACTGGATGAGCTTCAGCCGCTGGCCTTCAAGATTGCAGATCTGAAAAAGGAAACCCTGGAGAGAGAAGCAGTAGTCCTGAAAGCAATCCTGGAGAAGGCCACACCTCTGGTGCCTCTGCTGAGTGAAGACTGTGAGCAGCTTTACCGCCGTGAGATCGTCATTCTGACAAGAGAAGAAAGGGTACAGCTTGAGGGGAGTTTAGGCTTTTTCAGCGAGTACAGGCTGATTCTCTATGAGAACGGCCTCCTGGCAAGGACACATCGCTATGGCGAATGGTCGGAAAGTCTGCACCTGGGATGGGAGAATACGGATGAGGATGTGCTTACATCTGAGGCAGCTATAATTGCATTCGGTTTCGCGGCAATTTCAAAGGGCTTGATAAAGGTTATTGGTGAGGCATCATCAATGGTTATCCTCAAAGAGAAGCTTGAAGGCGATCTAGCGGCTTTAACTAAGGCACTGGAGGCTCTACAATAAGGGTGGCTGCAGGGCTGCCAGCAGGAGTGTCGCAAGCAGCTGTACAATAATGATGATGAGATATCGATTCAAAATTTATGATAGTAGAGCTAGCTGATTCTATTTTATTCAACCTTACAACATATATTTCCAAAACCTTCCCCCGGAGAGGGGTCAGGGGAAGCCCGCGCGGCGACTGAGCGCGCTAGAGTGTAGTTAGTATTAGCCCCAGAAGAAGGTATAGTCTCTTAAATTGGTAGCAGCCCCAAACGCAAAGCTAAAGTTGTTCTTGAATGTACGCTCTTGAATCGTAATCTCTTGAAGAACGCTATTTCAAGAATTATCGATCAATAAGCCTGCACGGCGACTACAGTGCGCTATTATAGATGTTAGTGTTAGCCCCAATAGAAAGGATTAAAGAAGCTTCTCGCTCAGGCGATCTCCTTCCTTAGCATAAATGTAGCCATAAAGAAGGTCAGCAAGAAGAACAGCAATAGCGCAAATACATCGGGATAAAGGATATCGCCCAAAGTTGCTCCTTTCAGCAGCACCATTTTCAAGGCATCTGTAGAGTAAGTGATGGGGAAGATGTACGCCAGAGGCCTCAGCCAATCCGGCACCGAATTAAGGGGGAACCAAGCACCAGAAAGTAATATTTGGGGAAATGATACTACTGGATTTAGCTGCATTACCTGATACTCAGAGGTGACGAAGTTGGACAGAAACGCCCCGAAGCTGAGCGATCCGGCACTGAGAAGTATGACTATGACGAGAACCGCCAGCCAGCTGCCCTGGATGGGTACCCTGAATACCACCACTAGAAGAGTGAAGGTGATTGCAGCCTGGGCGATAGCCACAAAGCTGAATCCCAGGATATAGCCGGAGACGAGCTCAATCCTATCCAGAGGTGATACCAGAACCTTCTCCAGTGTGCCCTGAGTCCTCTCCCGGAGAAATGCGATTGCTGTATTGAGGAATGCGAAGAAGAATATGGAGATGCCAAGTAGAGATGCACCAAGCGCATCCTTTGCCTCAAGATCATAGCCATAGACATAATAAGTAGTGACTGCTGGGAGCTGACTTGGGATTGGCAGGCTGCTTAGAATCTGCACGGCCCCCACTTGCATTCCTGCTGCTACATTTCCTGTAATAGTGCCCGCCACTTGAGGGCTGGTTCCATCAAGTAGCATTCTTATTTCATTCCCACTCAGGACTACTGCGCCATTAATCCTTCCTTCAGTGATCAGCCTTCGAGCCTCGGACTCAGAGGCAAGGTAGGTGATCGAAAATGCATCCGATGCCTGGAGATGGGCTAGAACACCTCCCTGAATAGGTCCATTTTGTTGATCCACGACGCCAAGGTTTATCCCAGTCAAGGTTGCAGAGAGCGAATAACCCAGGATAATCATCAGTATTATAGGGTTAACGATCATGGTAACTATTGTGCGCCGATCTCGCTTAATCTGACGGATCACTCTTAGCCCTACGGCCCATATCCTGTGCAGACTTTGTGTACCACCCTTGATGTGTTCCATATCCATAGCTCCTTATGAGATCAGACTGCAAGCTTGAGGAAAGCATCCTCCAGGGTGGGTTCGATGACATTGAAGTCAATAGGCTTCACCTGGTCGAGTATATCCCTCATCTTAGAGGTATCAGCAATGTCAGCAACAAGCATATCTCCATCCCTATGTACTTCCACGCCTTCTCCAACCAGCCTTGCCATCTCTTGCTCAGGGTTTTCTACCCTCATCCGGAGTTGTTTCTTCAGACCTGCAAACTTTTTTAGCTCATCAGGGCTGCTCTCTGCCAGCATCCGCCCATCTCGCATGAACCCCACCAAATCACATTTTTCTGCCTCTTCCATAATATGGGTGGTGATGACGATTGTCTTGCCCTCTTTGGCAAGATCCCTGAAATATCCCCAGAAGGTTTGCTTGGTCACAGGATCAATTCCGACAGTGGGCTCATCCAGCAGCAGCAGATCCGGGCTATGGATCAGGGTGCAGGCGAGCGAAATCCTTTGATACATTCCTCCGCTTAGCGTGCCTGTTATCCTGTTTTTGGTCTCGGATAGATCCACGATCTTCAGAACATCATCGATCCTCATATCCCGCTCCCGGCCCTGAATTCCATAGAGCCCGGCGAAGAACTCAAGATTTTCCTTAACTGTGATATCGGGATATAGCGGCCTCTGCTGAGGCATATATCCTAGCCTTGGATATACCTTGCTTATCTGATCCAAAGGCTCATCCAGCACATAGATATCCCCTGAGTCCAGCTTTACAAGGCCCATAATCGCTCTCATCAAAGTAGTCTTCCCGGATCCGTTTGGGCCCAAGAGACAATAGGTAACTCCACGGGGGATATTGACCGACATATTCTGCAAAACGCGCAGGCTATCAAAGCTCTTGGTGACTCCCTGCCCAATCACTGCGAACTTATCCAAATCTCGCGCCTGCATAAGCTCGGCATTCATCGATCCTCCGTAGCTATGGCTGCAGTGGCATAATTCGAATGCTTATTGGCCAGGTGCACTCCTCCTGCGCCTGATTATAGAGACTGCTGCTACAGCTATGATGGCCAAGACGATTATCGCAGCCCACCAATATTGAAGGATAAGGCCGGAGAGGCTGGGCTGAATTGACATGTAAACATAATCGGTATCTTCAAGGTTCTTTCTATATGTGTCCGAGTAATCAAAGAGCAGCGTGAACCTGTACGACTTGCCGGCGATTGCATCTTTTGATATATCCACTTTGTAAATAAGCTCGGCCTTTTCGCCCGGCCGGAGAAGCGGAATTGGCGACTCATCCATATCTACGTAGACGCCTGTCTCGGGCCTGAGCCTAGCAACAACATCCTTTGCGATATCAGTTCCTTGGTTCTGGATTACTACCTTCACTACATTATTCTTCGAGCCGATGTCGAGGGCTCCAGGGGATATGCTCAGAGCCTTTAGATCAACGAGGCTCAGCTTCTGCACATTCAAGGTTATAGGAATGGTTTGGCTGGCGGTGTTATACCAGTAATAGACATCAGGATTCTGTGGGCTATCACTGTGAGGCTTTACCGCCACATCCTGCTGGTAAGTGTAATTGGCTATAGCATAAAGCGTATAGTCTCCAGGCACTGTATTTTCGTAAACTTCGATTGGATACACAAGCGGCTGTGATACCTGGCCTTCCCGCAGTGATCCTGCATATGCCACCTCACGCTTCAGGTCCATGGCACTGCTGTTCACTGTAACGAGCTTGACCGATATATCCTGGGCCGTAGATCTGAGAGCTTCAAGCTGCAGCTCTTGTTGGGCAGCGAAGACCTCATCAGGACGGGTGGGATTAGGCTGTGTTACTACTTTGAAGGATGTGACGCGGCCATTGTTCGTCACTGTCAGATAAAGAGAAGTATTCTGATTTCGGTATATGCTAGAGCGCGCTAGCGTAATCTGCAGATTCGGTCCGCCCTCGACAGAGTACCAATTGCCTGAAAAATCGGCTGGTATGGTTGGGGGTCCTTGCATATATGCAGGCGGTGTCGTTGGCCCTTGAGTTGTCTGGACTGGAAGGGTCTGGCATGAGACAGGGAAAGCTAAGGCAATAGTCACTACAGCCAGAAGGATTATAAACGCAAATGAATGCTTAAAATCGGCATACATGCGATGGTTCTCACGGTATAACAACTCTATCAGCTCCTGCATTGGGTCCTTAAAGGGTTATTTTTCAAATCATCTCTATCATATGGCATATTTTGAACTATATCATCCTTCATATTATCCCTGCCCGAGACACTTAAGCCATCAATACTGCCAACTCCATAATTAATTAGATTGTGCCTGCCATGTAAGGCATTTATATTGCGGGAGCTGAATCTGAGAGTAGTATGAGAAAAGTCACAATCATATTGATTCCTAATTCTGAAACTACCCAGATGAAGGATGATATATTTAATAAAATTAAATCGATAGAAGCTCTACAGATCTTAAAGACGGATTTTGATAAAGGTGTGAGACTCGGAATTGGCATATGCACTTTGGAAGATGGATTTTCGTTGGAGGAGTTGAAGAATTCAGACAGAGTGGAAATACTTGATGTAATAAAAGCCGAGGCAAACAAGTATACCTGCTTTATCAAAGTAAAAGTTCCTAAAGAGCATGTAGCATTCATGAAAAGTCTTGATCTAGATCTGATATGGGATACTCCCACTATAATTACTCATGACAAATTGGTCATAAGCGTAATCGGAGATAGAGACAGCTTGAAAAGGTTCCTCGATGTCATCAGGACTGTCGGGAAGATCGAGAGCATATCATATTCACAAACAGCCTTCATGAATTATAATGTTTTATCTTGCCTTACCGATAGGCAAAGGGAAGTTATCTTAGAGGCGAAAAGGAGTGGATATTACGAGTATCCACGCAGAATAAACGGTGAGCAATTGGCTGGGAAAATAGGAATTAGCAAGGCTGCAACAATAGAGCACCTGAGAAAGGCTGAAGCACGGATTATGTCAAATGTCTTTAACGGATACTGATTTCATTAGCAGAGACTGAACTCTTCAATCGCAGTCAAAATGATGTTAAGAGATTGCGGCCAAAATGTTAGATAGATGATGGAGTGAACCCCAATTAGGCTATAGTCACCGCGGACGCTCTTGAAACAACTGTGCTTATGATGCTAAATAACCATCGTCTTAGCCAAACACGGAACATAATGCAAATTATATTTAATCTTGCTTAGTGTTAAGGCTCAAATTTACGACAGAATTTTAAAGTAGCAAGAAACATTACTAATAGTAGTAAGAAACATTACTAATATTGGTTAAGAGATTGAAAGCATCCGGAGGAAGACCTGCTGCTAACATGGGCGAAGTTGGAAATTACTATGCCCCTTGGCTCTGTGCCGCTTAGCATTAATTCAGGGGCATTCTCTGTTTAAATGGAATGTTATATCTTGACTCCCATTTTTCGGTCTCGGGCTTAGGAGCTGAAAGATAATGGCTAGGAATACTCGAAAAGAAACGGACGAACCAAAAAAACCCAAAACATCAAAGAGAAGCGTGAGATCTAGGAAGGAAAAGGCGATGAAGGCTGAAGATATCGGGCCTAAGGAGATAATAGCAATAAAAGAAGAAGAGACCATAGTTAAAATAGGGCCTGAAAAAGCAGTTGAAGACAGGACAAAAGAGCTTCCGAAAAGAAAGGGTGTTGCAAAAGAGATGGTTGCTCAAGGACCTTTCGCAGGAGTTCCTTCCATGATCTGGAGCACCTATGGAAACAGAGGCAACTTTGAGCTGGTCGTGCCTCTGGCTAATGGCGGCATGGCTCGTTACTGGCGTGATAATGATAATGAGACGCTTCCTTGGAATGGGCCTGAGGTTTTCGGCCGTGAGGCAGGGATGATTCAAGGAGTCTCTATAATACAGAGCAACTTCGGTGAGCAGGGCAACCTTGAGCTTGTGGCAGTTGATGTCGGCGGCAAAAATCTTATGCACTTCTGGCGCGACTCGGGCCCGAGCTTTGACTGGCATGGACCTAATAAAATCTCAAAGGACTCTCTTGTTCCTCTGTTTTCAGGCAACCCCGCCCTGATCCAGAGCAGATCTGGGCAAAGAGGCAACTTCGAGGTTGTTGTGCCGAAAGTAGAGGGCGGCTTCTCTTATTACTGGCGTGACAACGATGATGCTGAGCTGACTTGGCACGGGCCTATTGATTTTGCCACAGATGCAGGGATATTCAATGCAGCAACAATGATTCAGAGCAACTTTGAGGATCACCTGGAAATGGTGGCACGCTCAAGCGACGAGCTGTTCTTCTTCTGGCGCGGGTCTGATACTGAATCAGAATGGCACGACACAGAACTGATTGCAACCGGCGTAACCGGGACGCCCTCGATGATACAGAGCAGCAGTGAAGGCATTGGCAACTTCGAGCTTGTGACACCCTTAAGATCTGGCGGCCTTGGATATTACTGGCGCGATAACGAGGATCCTCATCTGCATTGGTATGGGCCATTCATGTTCGCCATGAATACGGGCAAGATTGATGCGGTCAGCCTCATTCAGAGTGATTTCGGGGAGAAGGGCAACCTTGAGCTTGTGGCACAGATTGATAACCAGCTGGCATTCTTCTGGCGTGACTCGGGATTAGATCGCAGATGGAATGGGCCTCAGTATCTATTGCTTGGGCTTGAGAACGTTTGAAAAATGGCGGCCGGAAGGCCGCTATTATAGTGTTTTACTGAAAATCTAAAACTTATTATCGACATGCATAGCATGCTCTTGTGGTTTGTTAAGTGTAATTCTTTGGGTAAAACACTATAATACTAATACGAATGCTAATACTTGGAAAAAGCCGTCATCTTCATGAGATCGATTTTTATATCTTGGACCTAAGTAGATCCTTCAGATGTACAGGATACTTGTCACAAATGATGACGGCATTTATGCTTCAGGCCTCAGGGCTGTGGCTAGAAGCGTTGAGGGGCTGGGCGAAGTAACCGTTGTAGCACCAACAGGGCAGAAGAGTGGTGTTGGAAGATCCGTATCCGTCTTCGAGCCTTTGCGCTTTGCTTCTGTGAACCTGGATAGCCAAAGGGCCTATGCGGTCACGGGAACTCCGACTGATTCTGTCATCATGGGCATCTTCGCCATAATGAAGTGCCTGCCGGATCTTGTGGTATCTGGCATCAACGTTGGAGAGAACATCAGCACCGATACTGTAACTACCAGCGGGACAATCGGTGCTGCACTCGAGGCTGCAAGCTACGGCATTCCTGCGATAGCTGCATCCATCCAGGTGGTTGATCAGGGTGACAAGTTCGATACTCACCATGGAACAAAATACAATTTCGATGTTGCGATAAATTTAGTCAGAAGATTAGCCTCTAAAGTGCTGGAGCACGGCCTGCCTAAAGGCGTGGATGTGCTGAACCTAAACGTGCCTGATGGTGCAACAGAGGACACAGACATTGTAATCACAAGGCTTGCCCGCAAGATCTTCAAGACATCTGTTCAGGAGAGGTTTGATCCAAGAGGCAGGCCATACTATTGGATAGATGGCGAGCTGATATACTCAGATGCCGAGGGGACCGATGTGCAGGCGGTCTATCAGGAAAAGAAGATATCCATTACTCCGCTAACATTGGACTCGACATCAAGGATAGATCCAAAAGAGATTGCTCCGCTTCTGGACGGTATTTAGCGCAAATTATTCTTAGTTTTTTGTATGACTTTTTTTAGGATTTCAACGTATGAATACGTTTGTAGAGTCACCTAAATTCTATTCCTAATTTGGCACTGGCCAAATAGCCGTAACTGAGAGATTACCTATAGATAGTGTGAGCAAGTGCTAGCCACCAGTCCTTGATATTAGGAAGTGGCATGTGATCATGTAAAAATATTCTAACCTGCAATAAGTTCTTGAACTATTACGAATAATATGCTCGGAACTGCGACAGGAGTAATAACGCATGCCTCGCAATAATCCATCTCAAAGAATCCCTGGAATTTCGATTTGTAAAGAAATTCTTCATGCAAAAGGCCTGGGCCGTCCCGATAATAGCGCAGAGGTACTTCTGGAGAGATTCGGACTATGATAGATCTGTCTGGAAGGGCTAACTACCTTGGGGGAGGGGGGGCACGACAGAAGCAGCGCAGAACGTTTTCGTTGAGTGTATGTCTTTCGGATGCTTCCAGGCGATCAAAGCAGCAGACAAAATTCTGCAACGATTTGCAGGTCAGCCCT
Source organism: Methanotrichaceae archaeon (assembly GCA_963803145.1). Lineage (GTDB taxonomy): Archaea > Halobacteriota > Methanosarcinia > Methanotrichales > Methanotrichaceae > CAWBKV01. The sequence goes on along the minus strand of CAWDLW010000008.1, from coordinate 115,897 downwards.
TATGAACTACAAATACCCCAGGAGTAGAATGATGCAAAGAACTGCTGTAGCCATGGTCGCTGCAATAATGTTGATGGGATTTGGCGCATGGTATTTCCTTGGGCCAACAAGCAGCCATCCAGTGAAAGATGAATCAATCATTTTTGGCAACGTTCCTACTGAATCGTCTGCGCTAATCTATATCGCCCAAGAGCAAAACTTCTTTTCGGAGAACGGCCTTAACGTAACCATACGAGATTACGATAGCGGCATTGCTGCTATCACTGGGATGCTCAACGGTGAAGTGGACATGGCAGCAGCAACTGAGTATCCAGTTGTCGGAAAGGCATTTGAGAAAAGCAAGATTCAGACTATCGCAAACATTGACAAGAATGCGTTTATGCATTCTATCATAGGCCGCAAAGACAGGGGCATAAGGAATATTTCAGATTTAAAAGGGAAAAAGATAGGCATCACTCGGGGGACAATAACAGAATTCTATCTAGGAAGATTCTTTGATCTGCACGGCATGAGCATTCAGCAGGTTTCCCTCGTCAACATCACTGGAGATTCACTCGATGATGCCATCATTAACGGGAGCATCGATGCTGCAATAACCAGACGGCCTTATGTAAACATAGTTGAGAATCGATTGGGCGATAATGCGGTTATCTGGCCAGTCCAAAGCAGCCAAGCGATGTATGAGGTTATCGTCGGTCAAGACGATTGGATAGCAGGGCATCCGGAGACGGTCAACCGTTTCCTGGAATCTCTCGCCCGGGCGGAAGAGTATGCTGTACAACATCCAACCGAAGCAAAAGCCATCGTGCAAAGACAGCTCAACCTTAGTGACACATATATTGCTGCAATCTGGCCAGAGAACCGATTTTCGCTTTCTTTGGATCAATCGCTCATTACTGCCATGGAGGACGAGGCGCGATGGATGATCAGTAACAACCTCACCACCGAGAGGACTGTGCCCGATTTTACAGATTACATCAACACAAAAGGCCTTGAGGAAGTAAAGCCGGACGCTGTGAATATTTGGTGAATTGGGAGTCACGGAGATCATGATGGAGAATGAGTAGGACCATGAAAAAGAATATAGCTGTGATGGCAGTCATCGCTATGGTAGCGCTGATAGGAGCTAGCATATGGTTCCTCCAGAATTCCCAGAAAAGCGGTGAAGAGATTCCTGAGTTAATCACAATTGGTAACACGCCCAATGAGAATCCCGCACTTATATATATTGCAGAAGATCTGGGCTATTTTTCCAGGAACGGTCTAAATGTGACCCTTCGTGATTATATTTCGGGGATTACAGCAATACATGGTTTGGAAAATGGTGAAACGGATATTTCAGAATCGACGGAATTCAATTTGGTTGGAGAAGCGCTTAAAAAAGAAAATATTAGCATGATTGCGAGCATAGATAAGTTTGATACAGCATTAATTTTATGCCGGAAGGATAGGGGAATTGAAAACGTTTCGGACCTTAAGGGTAAAAAAATAGGCGTTACACGTGGTGTAATGTTAGAGTTCTTCCTTGGTCGGTTCCTCGATCTGCACGGCATGAGCATACACGATGTAATCCTTGTGGGTTTGACTCCCCCACAATACGTGGACGCAATTGCAAATGGCAGCGTAGATGCGCTCGTTAGCACGTTATATATCGATCAGATTCAGAAGCGTTTAGGTAGTAATCTTGTATCATGGCCCGTTCAAAGTAGGCAGCCCAGTAATTGGGTCATAACTTGCAGGGGAGACTGGTCAGCCAATCATCCTGAGCAGATCAACAGGCTCCTGAAATCGCTTGCTCTGGCACAAGATTATACTATCAATCATCCGGCGCAAGCAAAGGCGATCATACAAAAAAAGTTTAATTATACTGATGCATATATGGCGGCTATCTGGCCTGAACATCAATATTCACTCACGCTCGACCAGTCGCTTATCGCTGCAATGGAAGACGAGGCTCGATGGATGATCAGTAACAACCTCACCACAGGGAAGAATGTGCCCGATTTCAGGGATTACATCTACACAAATGGCCTTGAGGAAGTTAAGCCAGATGCGGTGAATATTTGGTGAATTGAGGATCATGAAAATCAGGACTCAGTTGATCATCAGCATGGTTTTCTTCGGCGTAGCCCTGGCGATTATCTCAGCCTCGGTAATTACCACAAATCAACAGGTAGAACGGCTGAATAAGCAGGAAGAGCTCGCCAGAAATATCGAACTAGAAGTCGGTGAGCTCAACTATCTATCGAATAATTATCTTCTGTACCATGAAAGCCAGCAGACCGATCGGTGGGAGTCCAAATATAGTTAATCATTGAGCTTATTGCCCTATAGATACATTTAATAATTAATGCGTGAAAATACATAGGCATGGGTAGAAAACCTATAATAATTAGGCATATATCAAAGATAGACCTTGATAAATTATATAAAAAAGAGACTGATCTAAGGATTAAGGAACGGTTATTGGCAATAATACATTTATATGAAGGGAAAAACGTATATGAGGTAGCTGATATTTTAAAAAGGGGCGAGAGGACAATAAAATATTGGTTAAGCAGATGGAATAATCAAGGCTATAATGGATTGACACCAAAGAATAGAAATGGCAAAAAGCCAAAGATGTCTCTTGATGAATGGGATAGAGTTATTAAAGAAATTGAAGACAAAGGAATGACGATAAAAGACGTATTAAAATATGTAAGGGATACAAGAGGTATAGATTTTTCATATAAATATGGCTGGCGAATTTTAAGAGTAGTGAAAAAAGTTAAGTATGGGAAACCATACATCAGAAATGAAAAGAGGCCTGCAGATGCAGAAAGTTTTTTAAAAAAGGATAAAATCAGTGCTGACCACTGTTACTGATCCTGTTATAGGATTTCTTGATGAAAGCTCTTTACAACAGCGCCCTAATACACGTAGAGTCTTAAACACTCATTTAATAAATTATAAACCTGGAAAGGTTAGATCAAGAACTATTTTTGGATTTATAGCATTAAATGGCAATGATGAGGTTATGGTTTCCAACTCCTCTAAGAAGGAAGCGTTGATGGCATTTGCTCAAAATATAAGAAATAATAATATTATGAGGCCAATTTGTATACTTTTAGATAATGCTAGAATTCATTTGGCCAAGAAATTTAGAAAACTAGCTGAGGAAATCGATATTCACTTAATTTATAATATCCCCTATTCACCAGATTTGAATCCTATAGAATTCGGTTGGAAGGATTTCAAAAGAGAGATCGCCAAATACACTGATTTCGATGAAGCTATTATAGCTAGCCAAGATTGCGCTTTAGAAATATTTTATTCCAAAAAGGATGGATATTCAAAGTCCTGGGTGGAGCGATTTCTTAGTGCAAAAAGCTAGGAGATTAACTATATTCTTCGATCTCAGCCGATATCTCGAATCTGACTGTTGATCAGCCTGAGCAGCAGGTGCTTGTCAATAATATCAAGAACAGCCAGCAGCGATTGAAGGAAGTATTTGGCGATATAGTATCGAGAACTGAGAGCACGCCGAATGCTCAGAGCAATACGGCTGACATGACATTTGTTCAGGTTTCGGGCAGCAGAATTGGAGTCCAAACCCAGGGAATGGTCTTTGATGCTTCACGGCTATCCCAGATGCTGGGCGAGCAGGCAGATCAGACTAAGCAGCAAAATAACCTTTTCATCTTTGCACTTATTGGAGCCTTCATAGCATTTCTCCTTACCGATTACCTCCTGATTTATCGGCGCACGCTAACATCAATATCGAATCTTCAGGCAGGAGCAGGAGTTATCGGCTCCGGCAACCTCGATTATTCAATCGTCGAAAGAAAGGGCGATGAGATCGGTGAGCTAGCTAAGGCCTTCAACCAGATGACGGCCAATTTGAAAACAGTCACCGCTTCCAAAGCGGATCTTGAGAAAGAAATGACTGTTCGAAAGCGGGCCGAGGAGGCGCTGCGCCTTTCGGAAGAAAAGTTCTCGAAAGCATTCTATGGGAACACCGCAGCGATGTCTATCACACGTCTTTATGACGGATTGATTCTGGAAGTTAACGATCGATGGTGCGAGTTGATGGGTTTCTCCCGTGAAGAAGCAATCGGAAAAACTACACTTGAAATCAACCTCTGGAAGCATGTAGAAGAACGCACTCAAGGGGCGCTTGAGCTTGAGCGAAACGGTTTGATCTACAATCGAGAGTACACCTTTGTGAGAAAGAATGGTGAAGAGTGGATTGGCATATTATCCTCACAACTCAGCACTGTACATGGCGAGAAAGTGCTCTTCAATTCGATCGTTGACATTACAGAGCGCAAGCGAGCGGAAGAACGCCTGACGTACCAGGCCAATCTGCTCACGAATATCACGGAGGTAATCTATTCTACTGACGAGCAATTGCGGCTTACATCCTGGAACCATGAGGCGGAAAGGGTGTACGGGTGGAAGGAGGAGGAAGTCCTGGGAAGAAACATCGTCGAAGTGACCGGCTCGAAGTTCGATCCTGAAATGAGGTCCCGATTGGCCAAGACTCTGGAAGAAACGGAATCGGTCACGGCTGAGATTGAGCATACGACCAGGTCGGGAAAACGCGTCACTTTTGAATCGAAGACGATGCTTATACGTGATACCGGGGGAAAGGTAGTCGGCTTCGTTGCTGTTAACCGCGACATCACCGAGCGCAAGCAGGCCGAGGAGGCGCTGCAAAAAGCGCATGATGAGTTAGAGCTTCGGGTCGATGAAAGGACTGCCGATCTACTAAAAGCCAATGAGGAGCTTATGGCAGCGAAAGATGCCGCCGAAGAGGCAATCAGGGCAAAGGCAGCATTCCTGGCCAACATGTCCCATGAGCTTAGGACGCCCATGAACTCGATAATCGGTTTCACAAGCATTCTGCTTGAGGAGCCTTTGTCGCCTGAGTACAAGGACTGGCTTGATACCATGAGGATGAACGGCGAGGCACTCCTGGCCCTGATCAACGATATTCTTGACTTCTCGAAGATGGAGAAGGAGAAGATAGAGCTTGAGATTCATCCCAACGACCTTCGTCAGCGCATTGAGGAGTCCCTAGATCTGGTGTCTACAAAGGCGGCTGAGAAGGGGCTCGATCTGGCCTATACGATCGATAGCAACGTCCCTGAAACAATCATCACCGATTCAGGGAGGCTCCGTCAGGTACTGGCTAATCTGCTCAGTAACGCTGTTAAATATACTGATAAAGGTGATGTTGTTATTTCTGTCTCTTCGAAGCCCGATGAGGAAGGCCATGAGATCCATTTCGCTGTTCAAGATACCGGCATAGGCATACCCCAAAACCAGATGAGAAAGCTCTTCCAGCCATTCAGCCAGGTCAACACCTCGACCTCAAGGCTTAACGAGGGCACAGGGCTTGGTCTTGCTATCAGTAAAAAACTTGTTGAACTTATGGGCGGCAGAATCTGGGTTGAGAGCGAGGAGGGCAAGGGCTCGACATTCCATTTCACGATCAAGGCTATGGCTGACTCCGAATCAGGAAATGGGAAAGTTCCTGCTGGACCTCAGCCCGAGCTAGCTAAAAGAAGCGTTCTCATTGTGGATGATAACAAGACCATCAGAAGAATCCTGGCCCGTCAGACTCAATCCTGGGGCATGATTCCTATCATCGCTTCATCCGGCTACGAGGTCCTAGACCGGGTTCAAAAGGGAATCATTCCAGACGTTGCCATTCTGGACGTGGGTATGCCTGATATGGATGGTATAACCCTGGCAGAGACGATTCACAGAAACCAAAGGGATTTGCCCATAATTATGCTCACATCCGTAGGACAGCATATTCCTCCGGATCTCTCTGCTGCCAGCCTGGAGAAGCCGATCAAGCCTGCACAGCTATACGATACCCTCACGAGTGTATTGGATGGACGACCCATCCAGGCCAAATACCAGGCTTCAGCATCGAATCCGACGAGCATTAGCCCTCTTCGAATCCTTCTGGCAGAGGATAACGTATCAAGCCAGAAGGTGACCCTGAGGATGCTTGGGAAGCTAGGCTATAGGGCAGACCTGGCAGCCACCGGAGTAGAGGTAATTCAAGCTCTGGAACGCCAGCCATACGATGTCGTGTTGATGGATATCAAAATGCCTGAGATGAATGGCTTCGAGGCCACCAGACAGATCCGTCAGCTCTGGCCGAATAATGGACCAAAAGTTATAGCCATCACGACCTATGCCCTTGATAGTGATCGGGAAAAGTGCCTTGCTGCTGGTATGGATGATTATATCAGCAAACCGGTGAAGATAAATGAGCTGGCAGATACTCTTAGCAAGTACCCCCCCAAGAATAAAATTTAGGAAATAAAAATGGTATTTGGCGGTATCTACTATTAGCAAAATCTATCACAGCCTATCCCCTTGATGGTGACCAGGAAAAGTGTCTTGAGGCAGGCTGAATGATTACATCGCCAAGCCTGTGAGGATTGAGGGTCCAGAAAAATGTTTTGAAGAATATTTTCACACCTTTGAAATAGGCAGGAATTTGAATGCTTAGATTTCACGGGCCATGTAGTGTGATGCAAAATTCAGATCATTCTGGCTTCTGATGATATCCTCTGCGTGGTTGAGAGATTGCATTATAATTCTCATGGATAAATATTATATAAATACGATCGGATTTATAAGCACGAACGCCGTCTACGCAATTGCGAAAGTTAGATGCAGGGCTTAGGTTGCTAATTGTGAAAAACGCCCTAAGCATCTGCTGCTTTATATGGAAGTAAAGTCCATGACAGAAACAGACGTAGCTGTTAATGATATTAGTTCTAATGCAAATTGGTTAGAAAAGTCGCCAACTGGCATAAAGGGCCTGGATGAGATCACAGATGGCGGTCTTCCAAAAGGTCGCCCAACACTTGTTTGCGGCAGCGCGGGATCTGGAAAGACACTACTCTCAATGCAGTTTCTCGCTCAGGGCGCCATACAGTACGATGAGCCTGGAGTTTTCGTGGCCTTCGAGGAAACCCCTGATGAACTTACAAAAAACTTCAGCTCATTGGGCTTTGACCTCAAGAGGCTTCAGGAGATGAACAAGATCCTCATCGACTACATCTACATCGATGCAAGTGAGATCGAGGAGACGGGCGATTATGATCTAGAAGGGCTGTTCATTCGGTTAGGAAGCGCTATCGATGCCATTGGAGCAAAACGTGTTGTCTTAGATACAATCGAGGTACTCTTTTCAGGATTCCATAACACTGCTATTCTGCGCTCAGAGCTTCAAAGGTTATTCCGCTGGCTGAAGAGCAAGGGAGTAACAGCCATTGTTACTGGTGAGAAGGGCGAGAAAACTTTAACCAGGTATGGCCTTGAGGAGTACGTCGCAGACTGTGTTATAGTCCTCGATAACCGCATGGAGAACCAGATTGCCACCCGAAGGATGCGCATAATCAAGTACCGCGGCTCCTCGCATGGCACAAACGAGTATCCTTTCCTGATAGAAGATGATGGCATCTCTGTCCTGCCCATTACATCTGTCGGGTTGGACCATATCGCTTCCGCTGAGAGGATATCTTCAGGCATTGAGCGGCTTGATATGATGATGGGCGGCCAGGGCTTCTTCCGCGGAAGCAGCATCCTTCTCACGGGAACTGCCGGAACGGGCAAGAGCAGCTTCGCGGCCCATTTTGTAGATGCTGCATGCAGCCGCGGCGAGCGATGCATTTACTTTGCCTTCGAGGAGTCGCCAAGCCAGATATGCCGCAACATGAGTTCGATCGGAATCAATCTCACTAAGTGGATGGATGCAGGTCTACTGCACATCTTTTCCGGACGGCCGATGGCCCATGGCCTTGAGATGCACCTGCTGGGGATGCACAAACTGATCGAAGAGATCAAGCCAAATGCAGTGGTCATCGATCCAACCTCGAACCTGGTGAGCGTGGGAACTTCGGGCGATGTCAGGTTCATGCTTACTAGGCTGATAGATTACCTCAAGATGATGGGTATAACATCTTTCTGCACCAGCCTGATAGAGGATGAGGCAAAAGGGCATACATCCGAGAGCGTCTCATCCCTGATGGATACATGGCTATGGCTGCGCATGTTCGATAATGGAAATGAACGCAACCGCGGAATGACGATAGTCAAATCAAGGGGCATGGAGCACTCGAACCAGACACGAGAGTACCAGATTACAGATGATGGTGTGAAGATTCTGGATGTCTACCTTGGCCCGCAGGGAGGGCTGCTCATGGGTACTGAGCGCATTACTCAGGAGTCAAAGGAGAATGCAGACGCTATTACCAATCAGCAGGAAATCGAGCGCAGGAGGAGAGAGCTTGAGAGCAAGCTCCAGTCTCTGAAGGCCCAGATGGATATGCTTCGCCTGGATTGCGAGACCGGCGAGGATGAGCTAAGTAAGCTCCTATCGGAGGATGAGCAACGGAATAAGGCCATGGCGAATGGCAGAAGAGATATAGCCAGGCTCAGAAAGGCCGACACCTCTTAAATTCGGATGGATACGATGGATGAAAGTACTGAAGAAGATATGGAAACTTCCGGCTACTTGCAGGACGACCAAATTTACATCCTGCGTCTCTACGTGGCAGGCCAGACTAAGAAGAGCATGGCAGCCTTCGCAAATCTCAAGAAGATAAGTGATGAGCATCTGAAGGGCAAGTACACAATCGAGGTCATCGATCTTCTGGAGCATCCACAGCTCGCGAAGGGCGACCAGATCCTCGCTATTCCTACGCTTGTACGGAGGCTTCCTCCACCAATCAAAAAGATCATAGGCGATCTCTCGAATACCGAGAAGGTGCTGATAGGTCTCGATTTGCGTCCTGCTGATTAAGGGTGGTTCAAGATGATATGCAATGGTTGAATTAAATAGACCTATAGATGGGCTTGATAAAAGCAAGTCCGAAAAAACTCTGAATAACAAAACCACCGATATATTTGTTTTGCATCTCTACGTAGCGAATATGAATTTCAAGTCTGTTCAGGCCATCGAGAACATCGAGGATATATGCGAGAAGAACCTCTCTGGGCACTACCGGCTTGATATAATCGATATCTGCCAGAGTCCAGCCCTTGCCAGAGAAAACCAGATCATAGCGGCACCAACCCTCATCAAGGAGACTCCTCTGCCTTTGAGAAGGCTTGTAGGAAATATGTCCAATACAGAGCGTGTGCTGACTGGCCTGGGTATCTGCTCCAAAACAAACTGAATGCCGTGGTACTAATTGGTGATCAAATGGATGATGGCGATAAGGCAGGAAACAGTGATTCGATAGAGAAATCAACCGATGCGTCTGAACGGTTCGAGAAAGCTCTGGAGAGAATGGGCACTGAGAAGTATGTCCTGCATCTCTACGTTGCTGGCATGAGTCCGAGATCCATCCTGGCAATTGAGAACACCATAAAGATCTGCGAGGCGAATATGCCTGGGCGGTACCAGCTCGATATAATCGATATCTACCAGCAACCTATCTTAGCCAAGGAAGGCCAGATTGTTGCAGTACCAACCCTCATCAAAGAGCTTCCTCCGCCTCTGAGAAAATTGGTTGGGAGCATGTCAGACAAAAAGCGTGCCCTTGTAGGCTTGGACCTGCATATCGGGAAACAAAAGTAATTAATCCTAGGCAAGAGATGAAACTCCACAAACCCATGAAGATGGAGCAGCGTTATGGCCGAATCTTATGAGGAACTCTTAGCCGAGATCGAAGAGCTGCGTAAAGGTTTAGCTGAGTCTCAGGAGCTTCTGCGAGCCATAAAAGGTGGTGAGGTAGATGCTCTGGTCATCTCCGGATCGCAAGGTGAGCAGGTTTTCACTCTCGAAGGGGCAGATCGCGCCTACCGTATTCTCATTGAGGCCATGAACGATGGCGCAGTCACCATGACCTCAGACGGAACTATTCTCTACTGCAACCGCCATTTTGCAGATATGACGAAGTCGCCTCTGGAAAAAGTGATAGGCTCGTCCATCTACCGTTTCATCCCACAGTCTGATCAGGCATCATTCAGAGTTCTTCAGGAGGGCCTCGGCAGGGGTGAACTGACTCTTCAAGCTGAAGATGAAAGCATAATGCCTGTTTATATCTCCATTAATTCCATCCAGCTTTCAGAATCCCAGGAAGCTTTTTGCGTTGTTTTCACCGACCTGACAGAGCAGAAGCGAAAAGAAGAGATTGTTGCTGCAGAGAAGCTGGCTCGTTCCATCATCGAGCAGACGGCTGAGGCAGTCATAGTCTGCGATGAGAGAGGAAAGGTCATCCGTTTCAGCAATGCTGTACTCAGGATCTTGGGCTGTGATCCATCGCTCCAGAGTTTTGAGGACTTATTCGACCTGCGGATCCCGGTCGGCAAGAAGCTATATCCTATCTCGTCGGCTCTGGGAGGTGATGTTCTACTGCAGGTCGAGGCAAGTCTTAAGCGAAGTGACGGCATGCTGTTTCACTTGCTCCTGAACGCCGGACCTCTGAAGAGTACGAATGGCAGGATCATAGGCTGCGTGATCACCCTTACGGACATAACCGAACGTAAGCTCATGGAAGAAGAGATAAAGCTGGAAAAATTGAAAGCAGAAGACATCGCAAAAAATGCCGAACGCCAGGCCAGAGAAATGGAAGCAGCATTCTCATCGATAGCTGATGGCGTTGTGATATACGATAAATCAGCAAATATCATCTATATGAATGAAGCAGCTAGGAAAATTAGTAGGTTGACTGAGGAGGATTATACTCGTCCATTTGCCGAACGTATAAAGCCGATAGTTTCTCCCAATGGTGAGCCCTTCAGATGCGAAGAACTACCATTTAATAGGGCAATTAAAGGCGAATTGGTCAGGGATCTCGAAATGGACGCCGATCATGGTTCTGACAAAAAGTTCACAATCCTTGCCTCTGCTGCCCCGATCTACGATAACAAAGGCGAGATAGCGGGCGTAGTCGCTACTATGAAGGATATCACTGAGCGGAAGCGGGCCGAGGATGCGCTGCGACAAAGCCAGGAGAAATATCGCCAACTGGTTGAAGGCTCGGGCAGCGTCATTCTGTTGGCTGACAAGGATATGCGTATCACTTTTATGAACCAGTATGGGCTGCAATTCTTTGGCTATTCTCCCGAGGAGATTATCGGCAAGAGAGCGCTTGGTACGATCATCCCAATAAAAGATGATGAAGGTCACGACATTGCGGCGATGGCGGAAGACTTGATGCATCGTCCAGATAGTTATCCAACGAATTCTCATCAAAATATTCGAAAAGATGGCAGGCTTGTATGGATGTCCTGGGCTAACAAACCCATCTACGATGATCAGGGCAATCTGGTCGAGCTTCTCGCTATCGGCAATGACCTAACGAAGCTAAAAGAGGCTGAGGAGGCATTGCACAAGAGCGAGCAGAGGTTCAAAGATGCCATAGATAGCTTTCCCAATGTACTTGTGATCTACGATTCAGAAAGAAGGATACGATACATCAATTCCAAGGGCCTTCAGATCATCGGCCGCTCTGAGCAGGAGGTGGTCGGGCGGAGAGATGAGGAGATCTTCCCGCCTGAGCTGATCGATTCTTACCTTCCGGCCTTGAAGCAAGCTATAGAGTTCAGGACGCCTCAGATGCTTGAACGTACTAGGCATGCAAGCATGGGTGGACAGGTAATCATCATTAACATCATTCCATTGCTCGATGAAAATGGTAATGTTCATCAGATCCTTGGCATAACTCATGATATCACAGAGCGCAAGCAGATGGAGGAGGAGCTTCGCAAAGCAAAGGATGAACTCGATCTGAGAGTCCAGGCAAGGACTGCTGAACTTGTGAAGGCCAACCTGGCTCTGATAGAAAGCGAGGATCGCTTCAGGGTTGGCCTTAAAAATTCTCCGATAGCGGTATTCAACCAGGATAGAGATCTTCGATATACTTGGGTGTATAATCCTACTCCAGGGCTCAGCACGGATATAATTCTTGGAAAGACGGATGAAGACATTTTCCCCCCAGAAGATGCCGCAGAACTAACCAAGATCAAGCGCAGGGTATTGGAGCGCGGCATTGGAGAACGAGCGGAGGTCCGAGTAACGGTCAATGGAGTGGAAGTCTTTGGCGACCTTACTGTAGAGCCTTTGCGTAATGCGACGGGAGAGATTGAAGGCATAACCTGCGCAACTATGGATATCACATACCGCAAGAAGGCCGAAGAGGAACTAAGAAGATCGAAGGAGGCTGCAGAAGCGGCGGTCGAGGCCAAGGCAGCTTTCCTGGCAAACATGAGTCATGAGCTAAGGACACCCCTGAATGCAGTGATCGGTTTCTCTAGCCTTCTCCTGGCTGATAATCTCACACAGGATCAGAAGGAGGATATTGAGAGAATCAGGAAGGGTGGTGAAGCTCTCCTATCAATCATCAGCGATATCCTTGAGTTTTCCAGGGCAGAGAAGGAGAAGATAACGCTGGAGCATCAGCCTCTCAGCCTCAGGCGTTGCATCGAAGAGTCTATGGATATGGTGGCTGTGCAGGCCGATAAAAAAGGCTTGAACCTCGCTTATACCGTCAGCTACGGGACCCCAGATACTATCATCAGTGATCCCGGAAGGCTTCGACAGGTTCTAGTCAATTTGCTTAGTAATGCTGTCAAGTTTACTGATGTTGGGGATATATCCGTATCAGTCTCCTCCAAAACACTCGAAGGCAATAAGCGCCAGATAACCTTCGCAGCCAAGGATACTGGCATAGGTATGCCCCAGGATAAGATGGATAGACTTTTCCTACCCTTTACGCAGCTTGAATATGTAATAAGCCGCAAGCGTGATGGCGCAGGACTCGGACTCGCCATAAGCAAGAAGCTTGTTGAACTTATGGGTGGAGAGATCTGGGCAGAAAGCGATGAAGGCAAAGGCTCTACTTTCAGATTCACAATCCAGGCAGAGACTATCCCAGGAAAGCAATTAGATTTAGATGAGAAGGATAGAGTTGAGTATGAGAACCTCTCGGCCCAAAAGCCCCTGAGCATTCTTGTGGCCGAAGACAATCCTTCAAACCAGAGGGTTCTCGTTGAGATGCTGAAACGGTTGGGGTACAGGCCCGACGCTGTTGCAGATGGCCGCGAAGTGCTGCAAGCTCTTCAAATCCGGCCTTACGACCTAGTATTCATGGATATACAGATGCCAGAGATGGATGGACTCACTGCCACCAGGGAGATACGAAAGCTCTGGCCCGAAAATGGGCCGAAGGTAGTAGCTATCACGGCTTTCGCAATGGATGGCGATCGTGAGAAGTGCCTGGAAGCCGGCGCGGACGACTACATCGCAAAGCCTGTAAAAGTTGACGATCTTGCAATGCTACTGCGCAATATTACCCCCCCCAAGAATAAAATTTGAAAGATAAAAATGACATGAGGCAGAATCTACCTTCTCAATTATATTCAACCCGATCTCTATTATTCCTTTTCTCCAGCTCCTTCAGCTGTACATGCAGAAAGCATTTTCTGATTAATACATTCGAGGCAGACATTCAGCTCTGAAAGTATCTTTGCATGATCATTTCCTTAGTATAGCTCCAGGAGTATCAGCAGTGTCCATTTCCTTGCAATATATCTGACCGCCGGGTTAACAGCACATCCTGCATAGTATCCTTCTAGAAACATTCTACTCTATATAGGTTGGTATCATTAATATACTATAATATGAGGACGAGCGCCATCATAGAGAGTAAAATGAACTTGTGAGGGTGTTGAGACGAAGATTGTTGAAGTAAAAAATGTTGAAAGCAAGCCGAATCCACATGGCGTTGATGTACGAAGTATCAGCGATACTAAAAATGCCCAGGTAGCTCATATAGCCTTGAAGCCCGGGCAGGCTTTAAAGAAGCATATCACCCCAGTGGATGTCTTCTTTTACATTCTGGAGGGCAAAGTAACTGTCGAAATCGGCGATGAGAGGGCAGTAGCGGGTCCGGATACTCTTATAGAGAGCCCTGCCAAGATACCTCACCGCCTAATCAACGAAGGTAACAGCCTTGGGCGCATTCTCGTGGTCAAGACACCCAGACCAAAAGAGGCTACAAAGGTGCAGTAACCAAAGATTTCAGAGAACTATCTTTTTATCACATTTTTGTAAATATGTATTACGGAGGAATAAATGTCTATAGAAGAAAACAAGGCAATCGTTCGAAGGTTCTTTGAGGAAGGGCCTTCAAAAGGAAACTTGGGAGCTGCAACCGAGCTTTTATCTCCCAACTTCTCACTGCATACGCCGCTTCCTTCTGCCCCAGGCATACAGGGCATAAACGATATCATCTCCACATGTCGTGCGGCCTTCGAGCACCTTAATGTCGCAGTAGAAGATTTGGTTGCAGAAGGAGATGAAGTGACTGCCCGATTTATAGCACGTGGTGTCCATAAGGGTAGCTTTATGAACCTGCCTCCAACAGGTAAGCCGATAACTATGACAGGTATCGAGATCTTTAGGATCGAGGACGGCAAGATCGCAGAGCTTTGGGGCGAGGCAAATCTGCTGGGTTTGATGGCTCAGCTCGGCATTTTACCGGCCTTCAGTCAACAATAGGCGGATAGGAGGGCAGTATTAAAATAAAGGTACTGAAGAGGGACGCTCTAGGTAATTGGCGTTTTCCCTGGTATTTACTTTTTATCTCTTTCATCCAATTGTGGTCAAAAGCTTATGCATTTTCACAGACACAAAGTTCCATCATCTCGAAGTGCTCTTTGAGCTTTATCATGGGCTATCACTTCGAATTAGATCCGGACTTAACCTTGCATGATCTGCCGTTCGGCAAGAGTATAGATAGCCCAATTGACCCGGCGAGAATTAGAACGATAACCCCCAGGGCAATCCCAGCATCTATCTCATAGAACCCTGAGAGCAGCATCTTTGTTCCGATGAATATCAGTATGAGTGTCACGCCGTGGCCTAGGTAATGGAACATCGTCATACATCCGGCCAGTGCGAAGTAAAGTGAACGCAGGCCAAGTATTGCGAATATATTCGATGTGTAAACCACGAAGGGCTTCAGTGTTATTCCTAGGATTGCAGGCACAGAGTCGAAGGCGAAGATTATGTCTGTTGTCTCCACAACTAGAAGTACTATGAATAACGGCGTTGCAAAGAACTTTCCTGCAGTTCGGATGAAGAAGTTGCCATCGCTGTAGTTGTCAGTGGTCGGCAAAAACCTTCTGCATAACTTAAGCACTGGATTACCTCCAACATCTATTTCATCCTCATCCTTTCGTACAAACATCTTCAGGCCGGTTACAAGGAGGAATGCTCCGAATAGATAGATTATCCAGTGAAAGTTATCGATCAGTTCGATTCCTGCGACTATAAATGCTCCCCTCATGACAAGCGCCGCCAAAATTCCCCAGAAGAGCACCTTATATTGGTAAAGGGATGGAACCTTGAAGTAGGAGAATACAAGCAGGAAGACGAACAAATTATCAAAGCTCAACATTCTCTCGACTAAATAGCCCGCTGTGAACTCGATGGCTGCCTCAGTTCCCATCCATAGGTAGACGAGGACATTGAAGGCTGCAGCAATTACAATCCAGATGAGGCTCCAAATTAGCGCCTCCTTGATGCTTATCTCATGAGATTTTCTGTGAAATATGCCCAGATCGAGGGCGAGCATAATTAAAATAGAGGCTCCAAAAATCGCCCAAAGCAGGAACTCGATTGATATCAAATACTATTATCCTCCGCGGGTCTCTTATTATTAGAGTATCTCATTATGGTCCTATGCTACAAGAATGTTTCTCTACAAATGCCGTGGTCTTATCTAAATATGACCGGCAAATGCAGATGCTGCAGAAATTATAAACGATAATCCTATCAATATGAAGACAACACCTGCAACCTTTGTTATCATTTTTCTATATATCTTGCCTGGAATGAACCTGCCGAGGTAAATGGCCATGACAGAGAGAACTGGGTCTTATCGCCCATCTCGGCAAGACCTACAGCGACCGTTGGAACCAGGATATCTTGGCGGGTTCGTCTCCTAGATCTTCTTTGTACATAGTTAGAACAATCAAAGAACGATGCATTTGAATTACTAACATCAAACTCTCTGATATTGACCTCAAATACTCAGATCATCAGGAATTCATCCGGAGAAACACTTGTCGCAAGCATGACCATATTTATTTCACGATGCTCTGTCCAGGTACTAGCCTCTCTGTTTCTGCCATCTATCCAAAACTGTTCTATCGTTTCCCGAAGCGGCTCATATCCCATAAGATCTTCAACCCGACGATGCAGATGACCCTCTCTTTGGAACAGGCTCGGATTTCCCTGAGTCCATTTCTGCAATTTTTCGACCGCCGAGAGCCCAATAGACAGCCCAAGCTCGCGGAAGGCAAGTCGGTACTCTGCAGGATATTCCAGTGAACCGCTTCTTGTAAATGCTTCCATTCCAAGCAGGGCAGAGTTCACGACTGCATCAAGCAGGCTCTCGTAATTTGAACTACACTGCATCATCAACTGTGCAATTCGTGAAGAATCCGAAAGAAGTCCGCCGATTCCCAGAGGATCGTCTGTAGCCAATCCCATGCCTCTGCAGATTTCGGCCATATCTGCAATCTCATGCTTGAGACTGGGCAATGACGATTCTTTGAAATCTCTTGTTGCCGTCGCCTGCAGCTCGCAATATGTGACAAGACCGTCGAGAGGATCATGCTGGCCCATTGAGGGAACAAGAGGATAACTCAGATCGATGCTCATTTTCCAGTACATTCTCCTTCTTCCTCCAGATTTGGAGGCATATGTGAATCTGCTGTGGGCCGCCTGGGCAAGTTCTATCGCCCATTTGAGATAGTTTGGATCTCCTGTGACCTGGCTCACACGGTTGAGAGCATGCATCCACTTCGTCAGGTAATGGTAGTACTGCCCATCCTGATCCCATTCCAAACGCTCATTAAATGGCTCGTCAACCTTCCGCTCGTTCAGCTGCTTTCCAATCCTGAGGCCCCTTATTGTCGGGTGCTGCTCGCCCTCCTGCTCATCAAGGCTGCTAATCCAGCCGCGTCTAGGGTCGTCATCACGGTGCCGACCGAGGGTGTGATGTACCTGATCAACCAGTCGCAAAGCTAGATCCCGATATGTGACATCCTTCGTCCGGCGAAAAAGCTCGAGGTAGTTGCATACTGCGAATGCATCCGTCCATAAGTATCGTTTAGCGTGGGCATTAACAGGTTCAAGTCCTGTTATCCGGGCGAAATCCAGCATAATTTCTTTAACAAGCGCATCAGCAACATTTCGGTCCATTCTTCTTCCCTCATAGATGTATTGTAACCTAAATAACTTAAAATAGTACCCTTTATCTTAGGAGAGAACTGTAACTGAAAGCTAGAACATCGTCCCTTAGGGAAAGTGCAATGATTGAAAAGAGGATCTATCCATAAAGGGGAAGGATGGCAGATATGCTCTATAATCCCTGCTCCAATGCTTCATCTGAATTCCAAGGATGTCCTGTTACGTATTATAGTAGCTATGACAAGGAAGCAAAAAGTGATAATGTAGCCCGCTATCTTTTAACCACATGACGCAACAGTGCAGTCTAAGGCTGAAAGCATAAGGCAAAAGGCTGAAAGAAGCACTACAAAAAGCGAAATATGAATCTGAAATTCATAAAATATTTAAACTATGATCACCTTTAATGGATAGGTGAAGGGGCGTATCTCCCTCTAAAGCCGATAACTTAATCGCCCCTTCTTATTCTTGCTTCAGGTCGTTCGAAGTCGAGTTGGGGCGTAGTTAATCGCTTATTAAACCGGTTCACTCCATCTAAAGGTTAAAATAGCGCCATATCCATATTTTCATTGCGGCGCTGGTTATGAACGTGATGCAGCAATGACTTGGTTATACGCTTGAGTATAACTTATCGATCAGGCTTTGGAACTGCCCAAGTTTCTCTTGTAGTTCCAGCCCCTTCGGTGTTGTTTTATATATGAACCTAGAGCCATCAGGTATGGCATCTATGAATCCATTTTCTTTCAGATTCGCTAAATAGCGATTGCCTACTACAGAGTTCAGGTTCGCCTGATATATGACTCTTGTCTTGTTTGCACCATCCATGCATAACTCTAAGATTTGAGCTGTGACCGCATTTGGATTTCTCTTATTTGACATATTATATTACCCCTACGAATTTAATTTTACCTTTTCATAAAGTTCGGGCTTATTCCCATTGGGAGTGAGCTTATACGCTTGTCCATCAAGCTTAAGCTCCACATACCCATCTTTCGGCGTAACATCGTAATTATGAGTGGCGAGGAAGAATGCCAGATGCTGGGAATTAATCAGATGGCCTTCGTTGGCTGAAGTGAGCTTTTTTTGAGATTTGAGATGCTATCGCTAGAGGAGGAGGTGGCAGTGCCTAGAGATTGCCTCATTAAGCTTGCTATTACAGCCAATCCCAGATACTTCATCTCCCTCACCATGAAAACTACTAGGGTCCTATTAGACCATATAGACGATTGTTCCCATTTTTGATTCAGAAATTAGACAGAAGCATAAAAAGGTTCTATTCTAATTGCCATTCCGTATTAGCAGTAGGTGGCAGCTACAGAATAGCTTGCTGATTTTGGCCTTATTGTGCCGCTCAATGATCCGTGGCAAGCTTAAGGTTTTCAAGCATAATCAAATCAATCGTTCTCGGCTATCTCCTTAGCTATGGCGATACGTGGCACGGCGTACCTAAAGTAGTCCATCTGCCGCCCCTGCCTGAATGCCGTATATTATTGCTGTAGTACTCCGTGTTGTGTCTGATGCCGATAGCATGAAAAGTTTATGAACCTTGATGCGAAGATATGGACCAATGCTGTTCAGCCGCAACAAGATACACAGCCGCAACAAAATACAAATTGATGTATACATTAACTACGGCAATGATATTGTCAGGCATAAGAAACTATTAGCAGAGCCTGGGATCAATGCACTGGATGCCTTAGAAGGAGCAGCAGATATCGAATATACGCCAGACGAGAGCGCTACGGGCCATCATGGGGCTATGGTTACAGCCGTCGATGGGTTCAAAGTCGATATCAATCACTTCTGGATTTACTATATTTTTGAGAAAAACCAAGCTGGATGGAAACTGCCAATGTGCACTCCGGATACATTTAAGATCACAGAGGATACCAGATTAGCGTGGCGATACCATTCGGGGATTAGCGGAAAGGACATTCAGAGGTATGGGCCGCTATCCACGAGTAAGTGCATATGTAAGATCAAGCGGTGCAATCGACAGTTTTAGCTGGTATCAAAAGAGTTTACATTGCCGCATTTTGGTACAAAATTGTGGATTTCAATTATTATGGTTGAATCAAGGGTTGAATCTAGATTGATGAAAGCATATACCGTTTGTAAGGCCCTGAATAAGAATGGTCATAGCCACATTGATAATCTTATGAAAGCGACAGAACTGAGTCCAGCCGAGACATCCTTCACGCACATCCATTATTACGCTCTCAAATCTTCTGCCATTGACTATTGGCTATTGGCCATTGGCTATTCATCCAGTCAGAAGGTTGCAGGCCATAAGTCATGATAAACTTTTTAAATAGTATTGCGCTATATCCAACGGGTATCAATCGATGCGAAAAAAGATCGCTTTATTTTTTGTATTTCTCCTTGCAATGAATTCTGTCCATTACCTGAGTTCGGCAAAGGCTCTCGGTAAATTCGGTGCGGACTGATGAGGTGTTGATACCAATCATTGATTCTACTGTGAGCCCACATGCAAATGATACCAGGCCCGAAGGAAGCACAGGTCTTGGCATAGGAACTATCAGTATCAAGGTGAATGGCACTGGCTATCCTCTGGGCTTTTACTGGCGTGACGGAGAATCTACAAAATCTAGTGAGTTACATGGATTATTCGGACCATAAAAGATAAGTCGTATCTGCACATCGCCATCTCTACTTCTACCCCTTCGGAGACTTAAAGCCAGGCGCGAGAGCCTTCATAGAATTACAATAAAAAAGGTAGCAGTACAACGCCCATATCTATCTGCTTTAGATATTATTCATTGGGCATATAGGCCTGCACCCAGCCACCAGCTATCGTCCACCTTCTCGATATAACTTAGCTTGAGCCTATCCGTCATATTCTCTGCCGGATCTGGATAGATGTAATATGTGAATCCGCTTCCCTCTTTGGCTTTGGCCTGATCCACCATATTTCGAACGATTTTAACGCCATTGGGATCCGTTATATTAATTCTATTAGTGCCTATTAGATTCGGCTGAGTTGGGAGTGCAAGGGTATTGCCATTAATGTCATAGGCGAACACATATAGATCTCCCTTGAAGAATGCGCCGTTCTTATCATTGAATTCTCTCAGAGCTCTGTCTTTCCCGTTCTCGTTAGCATATTTGACAGCAGAATCAACGAAGCTGGTTAGATTGCTCCTGGCTGTCTGGCTAAAGTTAGCTGACATATTGGATAAATAGATTCCAGATCCTAGGAACCAGTTGTCATCCACTTTCATTACGTAAGCAACCTTGAACTCATTCCTGTTACCATGAGCTGGATTCGGAAAGATGAAGTAACCATAACCTTTTCCCCCCTTGGCAATATCAATCATGTTCTTGAGCATTGGCACGCCATTGGAGTCAGTCACGTCCATCTTATTTTTGCCGATCCAATCGGATTTAAATGGATGTGCAATGCAAGTTCCATTGAAGTCATAGGCGTAGATATAGAGGTCTCCGTGGACAAATGAGCCTGTCTTATTGCTAAACTCCTTGAGGGCTTTGTCTTTGCCGTCCCTTTGCACATAGGTCATAGCGGATTCAACAAATGAAACGAGTCCTGTCTTATTGATTGATGTGTGTAGTGAAGTATTTGTCATGGATGTGGAAGTCTCTTTTGCCAGAGCCGACTGCATTACAAGAACCGCCGAACTCAACAACAAGATTACCGCTATTAGCTCCAGCCATTTTTTCATATCTGCCACCTTAGTGCATCCGATATACATCAGATAATACTTTGTGCATTTCACATCCATGCTATAATCTTATCCCTTATAGACTAACCAAATGCTTTGAGCACATATAACACATCCTAGCCATCATTTTCGTACCAAGGATACCTCTATTCAGAATTTTATGACGGTAGTTTATATGGTGATGTGATTTCTCAATTAAGGCCATGCATTTTCAAATGGCTGAGTCTTATATAAAGGGTGATACTAATTCTAAAATAGCTAGCATATAAGGCTCAATGCTCTTTGAAAAGGTTTAAATTGCACTTTAAAGAACTCTGATAATAATCATAAGAATACCATCAATGGATGATGGCAAAATGAGCCAGTTCGAAGTCTGGCTCAGGCAGTTACCTTGGTATTGGCTATGTACTTGATCAGATCAGAGCCAATCCGGGCATTTTTTTTGACCTGGGCTGCAACATCATCGGCGCTTACACCGCTGGCCGCAAGGGTACGAATCTCTTCCATCGTCGCGTCCTCAACTGTGAAGTACTCATCAAGATCCTTTCTGTGGCCCCAAACATCGCCCTCAAGAAGTTGAACGCCTTGCATCTCTAGAAATACACCAATGGCGTTGGACATGGTCTTTGTGTAGGATGACGGTGTCTGTATTGCTCGAAGCCTTGGACATCTCTGCATTAGGTTGAGGAAATCTACGTTAGATGCCCTGAAGGCCAGATGGATCACTTTTTCATTGGGGTTGAGATTTGGTATCTCATTTCTTCCGCTTACAACTCTAATTCTCATTATAATCTCCATCTTATACAACGCAGTCCTATTATTAATAGACACTTGCACTATACACTTCTGTATAAAACGATATTAGTGGAGTCTAAACACAAGAAAATATTATTTTAGCACTGTCACTCAGAATCGCTTCTATTAAGCAGAGATCTATTACGCCACACTATCTATTAATTCGGCTGATCTAAATAACAGGAGTAGAAATAATCAATGCAATCCATATTTTATCGTGCTAAGACAGTTGGAAAGGAATAAAAGAATAAAGTTCAATCAAGGTTTCCCCTTGATGGTAGGCTATGGTTTATATCAGAGCAAATGAGATCAATTAGCCATTATAGGAGTCATATGTATAATAAAATCAGCAGCCTTACCCGTCTGAAATATGTCTTCATAGCCATCCTACTTCTCCTTATCGGATTATTCCTGATGCTTGCATTCTTCCTGATAATACCAATCTTGTTTGCCTTTGCCGTATGGGCGTGGGCAGGAATATTCCTTTACCTGGCTGCAATCGGAAGACCTTACAGCGATTTTGCTGCAACGTTAAGGTGGCCTATGACTCGTAATAAATTTACATGATATCTTTTATCCCTGAGGGTGTGGGTATAAAGGTCCCAGAGGGTCTCGCTAAAGAATTAATTTGTAGACCTGGCAATTAAGCCTAAGCCCCACATAGTTCTCCAACGGCCTAACATCGTAATTATGGGTGGCAAGGAAGAATGCCCAGGTCCTGGATGCTCATCTTGGGATCATTGCTGGCTGAGATTAGTTTCTTGAGATCCGAGATATCATCGCTGGCCGCTGAGGCTGCGCTCAAAGACAGCATTATTAAGCTTGCTATTAGGGCCAAGTTCAGATATCTCATCGTCCTCACCATGAAAACTGCTATGGCCCCATTAGACCATATAGACGATTATTCCTATTTTGAATTCACAAATTAGACAAAAGGATAAAGGGTACCTATTCTAATCGCCTATTCGTATTAATAGTAGGTGATAACTACAGAAGCGCTTGCTGGTTTTAGCTATGATATATGGATAGCAATCTTCAATTGGACCTTGATCCTATGCCGGCCCATCATCTTGCTGAGCTCAATGGTTCAAATCTCGGCCAGTCCCCATTTCTTCCTGAACTCGAGCTTCTCTTGGCTATTCATCCAATGGCTACCATCACAGTAGGGCTTATTATCTGACTTTCCGCAGCGACAGAGGGTTACCCTGTTGCGGGGTTCATACATGCTGCCATCTGCTGATTCAATGAGAACACCGCCCCGAACCCAGAGGGGGCCTTCACAACCTTTTTGTTTATCGTGCACCAGCACAAGAGATGGTTCAAATTCCTTCTCAAAAGGTTTGCCAGTATTCTTATCCCAAAGTACCAGCCGTCCTGAGGGGCAGATCATAGCCTCTTCAATGGCGGTTTGCCTGGCTTCTTGATTGCCTGATTTTTGTATGAGATTCCTTATGCCACCAGACCGGAGACAAAAACGGGAATGATCACAGAACTCGGGGACATCGGTTAGTTTTAGATCGGGGCCTTCAAATGTCTCCGCTTTTTCCAAGTAGGGCTTCCTACTGGCTGCTTCACTACCATTAAAACCGATCTCCCGGTGGGTCCCATCACAGAAAGGCTTGTTCTTAGATGCACCACAACGGCACAAGATATAGGTCTCCTGGCGTGGGTATTCTTTTTTATCAATTAATTCACGGGTGTGGCCTGCTTCATCGGTAACAATTACCTGTTCATATAGTGGCAATCCGCCTGTAACCCGATATGGGCCATCTTTGATTATCTTAATTCTCATTTCTTTCTTTTTGGTTGCCATAATACCCCATAATCATATTAACACAAATAATTTATCTCTTTCTTCTGAATACAAACGCAACATCCAACCAAGCTTTCTGCATGAGCCTCCCACAGTACTCAGCATCAAATTTCGAAGCCACTTTCGCTGGGTCTACTTCCCAATTATTGGCATCCTACTATTGATGGTTGATCGAAAGGGAGGATAACCAGGTAGTCAAAGAAAAGGACAGCCTTTGCCTTCACTGTGAGGATCATGCATTTGAATGGCTATGCCACCGTTACTCATTTCCTGCATGAAAGCGCTTAGGGGATCATTTGAGCTCGTGATTTTATTTACGGCATCTTCAGTGGCATTGATTGAAACGAGGGGATCGCTGACCCCGCCCCCAATAATCTTGTTGACCTGGGCGTTTTTCATCTCAAACCCCGTATGGTATATGCTCCCATTGTTCATTGTGACGTTCAAATCTATCGTCGCATTGCCTGCAAGGTTTTTGACGAACTGGGGAGCATTATTGATCATGCTGTTATGGATATCTGCATAATACTGTACAGTGCCATTATCGATGACAGCTGACGCAATAGATGCTGATAATGATAAAGATATCACCAGAAGAATAGCAAACGTAATTTTTGAATAAATCATAGCAATACTGTAGGTTTCCAACGGGTAAATATCTTATGCCAGAATTTTAAGATGGTGATTTATTGAGCTTCAGAGAACATAACTTGATTCTTGCCTATAATCAGGAATATTAAAGCGAGATAGAGCCAGCCTCCCTAAGCTAAGCGGTATGATATTCGATTTAATGGTTACTGTACTCTCCAACTTTTTCATAGCTTTATATTTATAGCTATATTTTCTTTTACCATTAAAATTAATTCTTGATACAAAATAGATTTATTTATAAAAGTATTTTACTATGTCATGATCAAATTAGTTAAGATTCCATTACAGTTAGAGCCATTTCTAAAAGAATTTAAAGATTTATTCACCATACCGAGCTATAATTCTTTCTGTGATATGATTTCAGCACTGAGCGTATGTGATAAATCTAAGACCATCGCACACCTTAGTGATGCTATGGCAAAGGATCGAGAATGTACGAAATCACGCTCTTCCTATAATTGGTTCTTTAGTGATGCAATCTGGGATGAGAACGAAGTAGCTCAGCGCAGTGCGGATCTATTTATAGAAGCTCTTCAGTTAAGTGCAAGCGACAAAATATTATTAATTATAGACGATACATATAATGAAAAGGAAGGGAAATGTACTGATGGCGTGGGCAAGTTTTACGATCATTGCAAAGATGACTATATTATGGGTAACAACTTTGTTACCTCAGTCCTCCAATCTAGAGGTATATTTATACCACATAAAGCAAAAATGTATACTAAAGAGATAGACAGCAGTGAAGATTTCATGACTAAAATAGAAATCGCTTATAAAGATATCATCGAGCCCTTAAAAATACCAAAAGGCTTGAGTCTTTATGTTGTTTTCGACAGCTGGTGGTTTTCTGCTGATTTTATAACTAAATGCCTGAACTTAGGTCATCAAGTCGTTTGTGAAATTAAGTCTGATAAAAAGGTATGGATAAATAAGGATATGTCCTTTCAGGTCAGGGACTTGGCAAATCAGATTGACGAAATTTATTATAGAAGAACTACAGTCCAAGTTCGCGGCAAGAAGAAGGTATATTATGCAATCGAAAAAGAAGTCATCTTAGATAAGATTGGCAAAGTAAAGCTAGTCATCTCAAAGAAAAAGAAAAATGGTGACGCCAACTACTTTATTAGCACCAATTGTTCACTATCTTTGGTAGAAATCCTTTCTATTTATGAGGATAGGTGGGATATTGAGACTGCTCATAGAGAGTCAAATCAAAAATTGGGATTCAAGGATTATCAATTAAGAGGAAAACGATCAATTGAAAGATTTATTCAGATGGTTTTCTCAGTCTGGACAGCTATCGTTTTATATGAACTCAAAAACCCACCAGTGGAAAGAAATCAACAAAATAGAACGATTGGAGATATGATAGATAGTATAAAGGCTCAAGCATTCATTGATGCCTTTATATATGTATTACAATACTTTAATTTGCCAGTTCCTGATAGTGGTTTACTCTATCTAATCAAAGAACAGGGATATAAGATATGACTTGATATAGAATGGAGATTATAAATTGGTGAGAAACTTGGAGAGTACAGTAATGGTTATATAATAGACACAGATATGCCTCTTTAATAAGTGAAGTTTTTCATTTATGTAAAATAGCTAATATAAGAGCCATATCTATCATCTGCCTTCTGATTTCTGATCATAGAAAACTAATGCGCTATATGAACCTATCTACCACGGCTTGCTACTTGCATGTTGTAGATAAGGTTAATCAAGAGAATACGAGAGACTCCTAGTTCTGTAGGCGAACTCTATCGAAGAGCTTTTAACTGCAGACCCTAAATGGAACTCTTATGGAAATTGGTATTAAGCATGCGATTTTGCTTCTTACTATTGCACCTGCTTTTATTTGCCTGAGTCACGCGAGTTGCTCAGGATCTTGCGCAATCAGTAGTGGTGGTACTTCTTATGACTTCTTGGGCGACCCATCTTTCAATCCGAACATGGATACATTCGATGATTTTGCCAGAGAAAATCTCGGTCAAACTCCTTTATCCACGCTATCAATCCCGCCGGAAGTTCAATCAACAAACTCATCCCTTAATCAAACCAATAAAGGTAATGTTAGTTTGAACAACACTGCAACCTACAATGTAATGGATAATCTAGAAAACAAGACATCGGATAACATTGCGGTGAAATTGGGAGGCACAGGTACACAAGATGCGAGACAATCAACTCTTGCTTCCACAATTTTCGACAACAATATGCTTTAGGCTAAACCCAATGGGAACGAAAGATGGCTTTAGGCCATCCACACATCTTTAAGTCGGGGCTATTCCGGCTGTATCGACTAGAGCCGTAGTCATAACATCCCAGTCACAGGATTATATATATAGGATGCCGATTTCTGTGGGTGATGGCAGAGGCGGCCTCGTTATAGAATGCGCTCGTCATTGTCCAATGAAGTGCTAAAGGAGATATTATTATGTCAAAATCGATACTCATTCTGGCTTTAGTTTGCATTATAGTGGCCTTAGGAGGCCTTGCAGCCATAGCGAGTGCAGGGTGTACAGCCTGCGGCGCCGAAGAGAACTGGGATCCTATGCAGAAGTTGGATGAGATAGGAAATCCCGCAGCTCAGCAGGGAGCTACTCAGATCTTTAGTGCTCAAGCTGCTAGGTCGACGAACTCACAGTTCAATAACGGTGCAGCCCAAAATGGGGATGCTAGCAAATCGGATACGACTAACAGTGCCGCGCAAAAGCCAGAGCTTGGCGCCAGTCTTAATAATATAGGTGCGAGTCCCAACCCGACAAATCCTGGAAGCCCTGTTAAGATTACCGCGACCCTTGGAGATATGGCGAATATGACCACGTATGCGATCATCAGAAACTCCGCTGGCGTCGAAGTTAACAATGTGACTCTAGATCAAACGCCTGGAGGAGAATATATCGGGACCTGGACTGCTCCCATTGCGACGGGATTCTATAATACAACTCTAGTAGCATCTGCCCAAGGTAAATCCACAACATTCAATGATGTATTACAGATAGATGTAAAATAATCAGGCAATGCAACCAGTAATGGTAATGGCAAAACTATTTACTCAAAGCTGGGTGTGACCTTGACTATAGTCAACTCCAGTTTTGCTTTTTCTAATTAATCCATAATCGATAAATGGAACACTTTTTGCCTCTCGATTCCACTATCAGAGATTTTAATGTAGACAGGTACGGGTAAGGTATATAAAAAAGTGTACTATGAAGCTTATCTCAACGCCTGGAGCCGGAGTAATACCTCGCTTTCTATAAGGCGCGATGTTAGTGGATGTTAGATGGGTTTTAGAACATGCTCATGGAACAAGTCGTACTTTCTTTGGCAGTAATTTGCCATCTACTAGATTCTTAAATGAGATAAATAATGGTTTAGGCATATTATTAATATCAAAGAAACCGCTTTCGGTAAATTCCAAATCTGTTTCTTTTAATTCACCTGATGCCCAGTCAGCCCTCGTCCAGATAGTAATATAATGAGTATCATAGATAGCGGAAAGATCTTCAGTGAACCCCAGGATGTCTATGTTTTTTATTTTTACTCCGATTTCTTCCATCGTTTCGCGGATCGCTGCCTCAAGGGCAAATTCCCCCAACTCAATATGACCTCCAGGTGGCGCCCATGTACCTGAACCATAATTACCTTCACGCTTTATCAGTGCAATTTTACCCTCTTTCCATACTAACACCCCAACCCCAACTCTTACTTGTTTCTGACTCATGAGTTTTCCTTATCATCAGCTCTTATTGATAAAGCCATATCTTTTTTAAATATAGTTGAATTTCACATTGTTGAGCTATGGAAGCAAAGTAGATAATTATGAGCTTGAATCAGAATAATTGCCTTCATCTGGGTCATTATTCTGAAGATAATTATCCTCCACATGCTCAACTGCGTAACTACTACACATGTTTTTATTTAAATGCTGATAACAGGAACCGTTATCTATCAAAGCATTAACTTTATAAGACTTCTAATCTACCGCGCGCGACTTGCACGCCTTCGTCCATTAATCAAGCCATCTTGCCATACATCGAATGTAATCGATTTTCTAAATACCGGCTTTGGCTGCTCTATAAACTTCTTCAATATTAACCCGTTCTCAATAACAATCACCAACTTTTCATGTTCAAGAAGTCTTCTAAGCTCATTAACCTTCCGCTTTGCCAGGCTCTATTATTTAGGAGCATCTGCCTTTCGTTCCTTTGCCATTTCAATAGAGATCGCTTTACTGTTGCATTAGGTGGTGGTGACAGTGAAAATCGCTACCCTTTAACCACCACTTTTGCTACAACACCCCTATATGCAACATAACCCTTATGTAGACAGGTCCCTAAAAAGAGAAGCAAATTGTCCTTTCCATATTAATCTTCCGAATTAATATAATAAGGAAGGATTGGAGTTATGACCCTTCCTTTAGATATAGCAGCGTGCGCTTAGAGATTCGTTGTCATATTTGCCTTCTGTATAAGTGAAGCTGCAACTATATCGTTGTTCGATCCATTCAAAGCTAGATCATGTGTTAAGGAATTGCCACTCCCAAGAATATTTGCATTCTCGAGGATCTCCTGGTATTCTAGGGCATAAGTCAGTCTAGCATCATCCGAACTGATAGTAGCCTGCTGATCTACGTTATTTTTGCTGCCGAAGAGGTTTGCACTGCCTCTTGCAACCTGCCATGATTTTGACATGACTAAGCTGCTATGATTCGTGCTTTGGCTTACTCGTTGATCCAACCAATTATCGCTGCCAACTGAGCTGGAAGCTCCAAGGAATGAGAACTGACTTAAATTGCTCAGAGTGAGACGATTATCATATGAATCAACAGAAGTCGTCTGATAAACACTATTATTGGAGCCGACAATTTCAGCTATTTGAGTTGCACTCTGAGATAGGTTGCTCTCGACTATA
The DNA here is from genome assembly GCA_963803145.1 of Methanotrichaceae archaeon. Classification (GTDB taxonomy): domain Archaea; phylum Halobacteriota; class Methanosarcinia; order Methanotrichales; family Methanotrichaceae; genus CAWBKV01. The sequence continues at coordinate 86,793 of CAWDLW010000008.1, read as the reverse complement.
CTATTATTTATTAAGTTTACTTCAATGTTTTGCTCAAGATGGTTGTCATTACCAGTTATATTGCCTATAATGCTGCAGATTTGAGTCATGCCGGCAGGGTTGTTTATGCCTGTTAAGTCATTATCATTGGCATATGCATCTATATGCTGGATGACATAATTGTTGTTTCCCTGAACATTAGCAATCGCATAAGTCTCCTGGGCAATATAGACATCCCCAGTGATGCAATTTCCTTCTGCCTCTTGATGGATATCAACAGATATCTGGTTGTTACTGCCCGTTGCAGCAGCTGCGGAAACCAGCAGCAAAGAGCCAACGATGAGTATTGCTATACAATCATTCATAACTTGCCTCCGAATAGCTTTCCCCAACATCCCTCAAGGAGGACAAGCCCTTTCGGGAATGTTACAATAAGTTTGTATTTACAATAGGTTTGTATTTATCTCTAATAAAACGTTGCGAAATCGAATTTAGTAGACATAGTTAATACTGGAATTAAGTACCGTTGTTTGTAATTCTAATGCAAAATAATCATATCAATCAAAATTGCTTTCATAGGAATTAATTATCATAAACTGAACTTCAAAGATAGAATACTTGACGGAAATGCCAGTATATCATTTATGCAAGTAGTTTCCTTTGGTTCTTTATCCCACTTTAAAATATACAAATTAATTCGATGTTACAACATGTACAACAGAAAGCAATACGATGAAGCTACATGCGGCGAAGGGGCGAAACAGACCATTAGGAGGCGCTATTTCGATGCCAATCCCTTCGCCTATCGCCACCATCCCCGAAAACACCGCCGCTCTAGAGGATCATCAAGGCAATAAAATGCCTGGCTTGAATGCTTCTTGGACATCTCAGCCGTAGATCGGGTCTTCCTTTTTCAGCGCCTTGGATGCCTTTCAGCCACCTTGCCGAGACCTCTTTCACGGCCATCCTCACGCTCTCGAAGCTCCTGCCCATGGCTATTTACCCAGGCAAAAGGATGCAGGCCATAGGCCATCGGATGCCGGCATTTGCTTCACATCCCAGCTCCTCTCCTCAAGCCTACTCTGGACCATCTTCTCGATATCCACTGGCCAGGCATGAAATATCTCGGCCAGTATCTCCTTGGCGGCCTCAAGCTCCAGAAGCCTAGGGTTGACTATCTTCCTGGGCACTAGGGGCCTGGCCTCACGTCTACGCCACAAGATCATGAAAATGCCTCCAGATATTCATCCTAAAGACTTTTAATACGTTTAACGAATCGGATCAGAAAGTACATATGGATTGAGAGATAATACATAACAAATTATAAATTGAAGTCGTATTATCGGTTGGAGGGTTTACTCTATATGTACTTAAAACGAAGCAAAGAGACTATTATTGCTGAAATCCTTGAACTCTGCATAGGTGGCGCATGCAAGACAAGAATCGTGTATAAGACAAACATGAATTTTAAGACGGCAGGCCCATACCTTGATAAATTGATCATGAAAGGCTTGCTGCATATAATAAACGGAGATCTAACTGTTTATGAAACTACGGAAAAAGGGCGAGAAATATTGAGGGGCCTAAAGATCATCCAAAGAGAGATAATGCAACTTTGATTACCTCCAAAAGAGGCCCACACAGCAGGTTATTACTGATATACTCCTTACGAGCCATCTATTTGATCATCGGCTTATTTAGGGATAGTACTACTGATATTGAAAAAATTTATATAGATGCATGCGATATATTATATAACCCTACCATAAAAAAGTGGTAGATATAACACCAGAACAGCCGTTAATGTTAGCCTTATCTTCGGTTTCATTAATGAATATGTTCTGGTCAGCGAAAAAACAATGGAGTTGAGATTAATGGCTGCTATGAAAAAAACGGAAAGGGAAAGCAAGGGTTCGATGACTGTTTCTGAGGCTGGACGCAAGGGAGGAGAGAAGACTGCTGAGACTCATGGGCGTGAGTTCTACGAGGAGATCGGCCATAAAGGCGGCCAAAGAGTAAAAGATCTAATTGAAGAGGGCAAAAAAGCAGAGAAAAAATAGACTAGAAAGTTTGTTAGCCCTCCCTGATCGCATTGAGCAAAATCCCTGATTGAGGAGGGCATCGCTATTCAAGGGCTTCTTGAGAATTGGTCGAGCCGGACAATCTCACAATATAACTTATGCAGCCCTTAGCCTGTAGCCTTCAGAGCGAAGCACCCCAACACGCCTGCCTAACAACTCCCTCGGCCACTATCACAATATTCAACAGAATCGCGGGCAAATGAAGGCATACAAGCAAAATGAGTCTATAATCAAGAGTGAATTAGGAGGGAGGCAAAAGTCAGTAATGTAGGACGCAGATAAAATAGGTGGTCCGACCTTTGCCTATAACTATTACGTCTATAGTCGAAATAAAGCTTTCGGTCAGAAGATTGCGAAGTAATCGGGATCATCCCAGATACCCTAGCGCTCTGGCCTTTGCGAAGGCTGCTATCGGCCTCAGCAGTTTGACCGAGTGCCTTGGGTGCCAGGGCTTTCCCAGCCCAGGCATCTGCATCTAGTGTTATGTAATATCTCATGAGCCTTAAGAGACTCAGCCGACAGGTCCTTAATTAAACAGATGTAAGAATTATGTTGTAATAGATTGCATCTATTTCTCGCTAAAATTCACATATAAGAACGCCTTTTCGGTATATAAAGCGAAGATGGCTAAAAACTAAAGAATCACTATTCTCTGGTTGATTGGAGTGCGGGGAAAGGGATTCGAACCCTTGAACTCCTGCGAGAATAGATCTTGAGTCTATCACCGTTGGCCTGGCTTGGTTATCCCCGCTCTGCGTAGCGATTATCGAATATTTTCCTATTATCCCTAACATCAAGAAACCAGTTCTTATATAAATAGGTTTTCGGGTATTTGTGCATTATCTATTACCCGAAAAAGCATTCATAACAACTAAAAATACCCATAATGTCTTTTTGATATAATTAATGCATTATAGCGTAAAGAATAAATCTATCTATAATAGAATTAGCCACGAATGTCAAAGGTAAAGCGATTCCGTTGCACTTTGAACCTTGATGGGAAAAATGAGTTGTTAAAACTAAGCGTTAGCTTCGATGGCAACGGTACATATAATTGAATCGTCGGTTTCAATGGGGATTTCTTCGCCGCGCTCAATCATACAGGCTATGAAACCCTCAATGGCCTCTTTTGCCATCGCAAGAGCTTCTTCGACGACGGTACGCCCATAAGTCAAACATCCCGGTAACGATGGCACAATCACGGTATAAGTACCGTCTTCCTCTTTCCTGAGCAGGATTTTATAGCGCAATGTTTTCATCATGATAGCTCTAAGTAGGTGGTATAAATCCCTTCATAGCTTAGGAGATATGGCCGTTAAAAGCGATTTAAACGACTCATTATTTTGAGTACATTTTGATATTATTTGTTTCAGAATTTAAGTAGAAAGATTTATAAAGTGTAGATATTAACCCATCTTATAGTGACAAACAATGGATGAAACAAAAGAAATAACAAAAGAAATAGAAAAGATAAAAAGATTAGCTCTAGAAGCAACAATTGATTACGAAAAGTTTAAGGCAATCAATACTTTAGCTGCTTATGGTAAACCCGCAATAATTGCAATTGCCGAAATTGGAAATAGTTCTACCTCTGGCAATATTAAAGGCCATGCGCTTGATACCATTACGAAAATCAATGAAGATGCTATCTAAAGAATCATTTTAACGGCCCATTATTTCCAGAATTTCCATTGTACCCATTTCTGGATATCTTCATCGCCGTGTTTTAAGCCTATCTGGCCTAAGCTTTGGGTAGGTTGGTTTACATGGTCGTGAAGGAATAATAGCTCATCATTTATGCCCTTAAGGGATAGCTCAAATTTGGCGGTTTCCTATCGAGCATTAATCAGGTTTTCCTCGGATTGCTTAAGCTCTTCGTGAAGATTTTCTGGCAATTTCTAAAGCTTTAACTTATTGGAAACTTTTAGATACTTCACGATATATAGAGGTTATTATTCGGATGATTTATGGTGTAGAGTGGGGGATGCTTTTGTTAACTTAGCAATTCCATAAGGTATACGAATAGACTGAACTTATCGCCCATCATGCGAATTGTAGCTGGAAAGTATGCTCAAAAGACTACCTACCTTAAGTCGGTGGGTTACCGATTGCGTTTTTAGGGTAATTTCACGGCTATCGATCAGCTAAGGAATTTTAGAGCAAAAATATTATTATAACTTATGATGGATTTTTTTTGGAACTAGAGCCATAAAGACAATATGATATCCGATCGATTATACTGACTCTGCCAGCTCAGTTTTCCAGTAAGCATTATGCCAGGCTTTATGTCCGTTCTCTCCCTGTCTCCGGTCGCAACCCACCCAGCCCCATTTTATTAATGCCCTGAGTGTTCTGGAAAGCTGGCGTTTGGTTCGGCCCGTGGCAGTATATGAAGAAATGTCCAGGCCCAACGCGAGGGCAATCTCTTTCATGGATATTGCTTCGTCTTTGTTGTCAGGAAGAACTGCCAGTACGGTCGTCTTAGGGTTCATGGCATCTTAACACTATGGTTGATGCTTCAGGATAAAATTAACGCCAAAAGAGCGTTATGATAGGTTTACTGGTAACCATCAGGCCGCACTATTCAAGGCGTAGTCCATTGATGCCGATTCCGTATTTACCAATATGTGCAGGGGATGAGATTCTCGCACTTTGTTAAGCTGGTTATTCTGAGGACTTTATGCCAGAAAGAATCTAATAAGTTGTCGATCTGGCGAAAGACCAATGAATGCACTTGGGCCGATGCTCTAAAACTTCATAGTGATAAGTGAACAGTAGCTGGAAGTCTCCAAATATATCGCATTTAGCTCAACCTTTTTATAGCAACAGCTCGAAATAGAGGCGAAGTTTTGGATAAATGGTATTATGCCACATCAGAAATCAATTAACCGGCTAATAGAACCCGCAATAATTTTTGCTTTGTTAGCTTACTTTTTCTATTTATTTGGATTAATTTATAGTGATGCTTATTTTGGCAGATTTTCCTTCCCATATCAGTATTCTGATTTATTGAACACAAAGTTTTTATTAAGATTAATACCAATTATTATTATAAATATTGTGGTTATGATAGGATTTTCATCTATTATAATTTTAATTTGTAGAATTTATGGTAAAAACCCTATAAATTTTAATAAATTTTTTCTAAATATAAAATCGAATGTTTTTGGCAAAATGCGCCCTACTACTTTGGAAAAAAGGAGAGCAATTTATCGTAATGAGCGGATGTTTGATGAAACTGTTTTGTATTTCAGTATTATGTTATCATATTTCATTTTTTATTATTGTATGACTAGTTATAAATATATTATATTTGATTATACTGATTATATATTTGCAATTTTTCATTTGGGGGATACACCGAATGCGTTTGTGAACGTTATCGCACAAATTTTTAGTACATATTTTATATTGATATTATTAGCTGTTGTCTCCCTTATTTTATGTATATGTGGAACAATTTTTTCATTAGAACTAGATAGAATGAAAGAGAGTAAGTTTATGATTTTTGTTATAATCTTTACCTTAATTTCTCTATTTTATATTAACGCATCCATCTTTAATGAAATTGGTGCCTACGACGCCATAAAGCTGATAGAGGGGGCTCCAGGGAGTTATGAGATTAAATTAGATCTAAATGAATCATCAACAGAGCTTTCAAACAACACCTTAATCCTAGTTGCTCAGCAAGATGGGAACTATTATATGGTGGAAAAGCATAAGCCAGCGCCACCACAGTCTTTCTTATATGTAGTGCCTATGGATAAAATTAAAATGGCAAAAATTATTAGAATTAAAAGTTAGGCAAATAACAGTTAATTAAGTTAGTTTGAGTATTTCACCAAATGATTCCCTAATTGGTAACATGATCAAGACTCCATTTGTACTAGAGTATATACAACCAACAGATAAATCATTTCATTTTTGAGTACCTTCGAATCAAAGCGGTATTTTATAAATACCTTTTCCGATCACCAAGGCATCCTTTGCGCTCTGGAAAGTATTTTGTAAAAATCGCCATCTGACGCCATGATCGATTGATATTAGGCGAGCTGCAGAATTTGTGTCTATAGGCGCTGGAATGAAGGGTTAGGAAGAAGGGTAGTTTACCCGATTTTGCGGAGCTCTGCAAGTTGTATAAAGTAATATATAGAACTTACGGGTTTTGTATGTACAACTTTGAAAGGGTAGGGTTGCAGCCTAACACTTTAGAAATTGTCTAGAAGTAGGTTGCGTAGGATGCCCTATAAGCGAGGATCGGCAAAGGCTTGATAGATTATAGGGTGAGCTAAAAAAAAAAGGTTGGTATCGCGCCGCCCGGCGTTGCCACATTGCCGGGTTTCTCTGCGGTTTCTTCAGAAAACGCGATCGTTGCGTTTTCGGTGAAGGTTGGTAAAACCGGCGCGGAATCCGCGTTGGTTTATGGAGCATAAAAAGGCTCTATAATGCGATTTAAGGCCCGAAAATAGACGGGTGATATAGAGAATATCACCCGGTTAGTTATCTTACAGCTAGCGGTAAATTGGAGATTTAAATAAGGTAATCCAATAGGGGTAATGAAAGGATAGCGGGCCTTAGACAATACCCTTTCGCTCTTTGATGCTATTACATATAATTGATAACAGCGGATCAATGAACCACTGATAATATATAATAGGACTGCAATTTCAGCGTCTATGGGGTGCCAAAATGGCTAGCGTGGAAACAGTATCCAAGGATTCCGATTACTATGTTTACCTTTTTAGGAATCCGATAGATGGAAATGTTTTCTATATAGGAAAAGGAAGAAAATCACGAATTGATAACAATACAGAGCGTAACGCAAAAACCCTTGCGAAAATTGAGGAAATCCGCGCGCAAAAGAAAGAACCAATTAAGGAATTTCTCCGCTATAACTTAGATGATGAAACCGCTAAGATGATAGAGGCGGCCGCGATTGATTTAATCGGAATCCCACCGCTCACAAACCTCATTCGTGGACCCGGCACGAAGAAACATGGAGAGCCAAACCGTATGCACATCGATGGAATGGGAACCAACGCAATTGGGGAAATCATAGATCCAAAAGACCAAGCCAATATTACGGAACGTGCAATACTTATCAGAATTAACCAGCTATATCGATATGGAATGGATGCGGATTCATTGTACGATGTTACACGCGGAGTATGGGTAATTGGCCCAAAGCGAGAATGTGCAGAATACGCATTTTCAGTTTTCAAAGGTATTGTTGTAGAAGTATATGAAATAAAACAGTGGTATAAGGCCGGAACCCAAGCGACACTTTATAAAACGCGCCCAGATGCAAATGAGCTTTACACATATGATCCTCAACGGTGGGAATTTGATGGTAATATCGCAAAAAAGGAAATACGCGACAAATATGTAAATAAGTCGGTTAAACATTACCTAACCGCAAATTCGCAAAATCCCATAAAGTATGTAAATTGCTAGATGCATATAATGGAATGACGAAAGAGGAAAGCGGGCCTTAGACTATGTCCGCCGCCATCATCGCTTTAAGCTTTTGATTTCTACGTTGCCTTGCAGCTTGAGCTTTTCACCCTTCGGGATAGATAAGGGATAAATATCTTTGCCGATAAAAAATGCATAAACAATCGGATTTTTTAAAACTTTCAAGCCTTAAAGCGTTTATATAACATATACCTCTACAACCGATATAACATGGATATTGAATTTAACCTCTTAGATGAGTTTGAGTATTCTGGAACATGGTGGCTACCTGGAAAAGATGAAGAACCACTAAGTGGAATAATTAAATTCAAGCATAACTATATAGAACTCGAATTAAACGGCGTTTTTAGTAAGAAGCATCATTATGATCTTAGAGAATTCGATATAATGTTAGGCTGTCTTAATATAGGGAAAAAAGTAACAGTTTATCGTTTATCTAGAATATACGAAGAAAGCTCAGTTTCTAATGGACTAAATTACAACAATAAACGTGGCAAATCTATTTTCATTTGCGAGTATATCTTTTTTGGCAATCATTTCTTGCAAGAGAATGATATTAGGTTTATTTTCCTAAGCGCAAATTTTACTTATTTAGATAAGTGGATAAATAATAAGTTTGAGTATAAATGGGATAAGGATGAGTATAACATAAAATGTAAAACAATAGATTATAAAATGGATTTAGAATCTATTAAATCTACCTTACATATCTCTTCCATTCATAATTCTCTAGGCGATCTTCAAACTGAAGTTGAAATTAGATATCAATCAAATATAAGTATTCAACCGATGGATGAGCAAAGTTGGGAATGGTTCCAAAAAAGAATCATTGATCTAGGGAATCTATTGACGTTACTTATGGGTTATCCAGTTTATCCTATTAAACTATCCGCTCAAATCAAACATCAACCTGATCGTAATATTTTTGATGAGCTAGTTAATATTTATTACACTATACCTAATCCTAGAGTTATTGAAGATCTTCACCCCTTTATGATAGAGACAACTTTTCAGGATCTTATTAGGTTTCCAAATAAACTTGTTACTAAAGACCTAAATAATTGGTTTAAGGAAACTGATATAATCGCACCAGTTATTGATTTGTTCTTTTTAACCTTTTACAATCCATCAATGAATCCACATATATACTTTTTAACTTTAATGCAAGCTATAGAGACATTTCATAGGCGCGTTTATGGGGGAAAATATTTAAAAACAGGTGAATTCAAGCCAATAAGAAATGCTCTAATTAATGCAGTTCCTGAAGAATTGATAAAAGCTCTAACAAATGAAAATGGTGTTTCAATAACAAAAGATGAATTATTAAAAAAATATGAATATTTGGTTAAAAATTTCCAAAGTAAAATTTCTATGAGTAATGAATTTTCATTGACTACAAGATTAAAAGAGCTTAGCAATTGTGGACGTGGAGAATTAAAATGGTTTAAAATGCTTATAGATGATGAACCCGATGGCGAAGAAAAAATCATTCAAAGATTAGTAGCTACAAGGAATTACTACACACATTTTGACGAAAACAATCGAAGAAACTCGTTTAGCGATGATGATCTTCCTCGAATAAACTATAAATTAAGTGTATTTTTAAAAGTACTGCTGATTCAATTAATAGATACATCAGGGATATTAGGCGGATCTGATATAATTTATTCTGCTGTTGAAAAATCAATAGAATATAAAAAGCTTAAAGAGTTTAAAAAAGGAAACTATCGTAAGTCCATAAAGTAATTCATCTCTTATGGCTTTCATTTTTATCTTTATGCTAGCGGTGTATATGATAAGTCCAATTATTTATGTCGATAAAAATAAAGGTTAAATCGTAAGATATTGGCTATGCTTTTCTCTTTTTACAGCATCGCAAAGATGGGTATATCTTAGAGTTGTATGAATATCGCGATGGCGCAGTATGGCTTGTACGCTCCTAAGATCGCAACCTTTAGTTACCATCAAAGTTGCACTTGAATGCCTTGAAAAACAATAAACCCCGCCTTTTTTCTGAATGCCCGCTTTTTTCTTATAATACATAAATACGCGATATACCTCTTTATTTGTGTATCTATGCCCGTAATCGGTAACAAATGAAGGTTCTTTTCCTTCAATCTTAATAGGCGGTCTTAAGCTCAAATACTGGTTCAAAACTCTAGCAGTATCATCATTGATGAAAGTTAAAGCATCGGATTTGTTCTTGGTTTCTCTAAGTCTTAGAGTTAAATCTTTGGGATCATAATCAGAAACATCAAGGTTGCATAACTCACCTGATCTTAAACAGCCAAAGAATAGAACTTTCAGCATAGAATGATGCTTTAGGTTATTACATGCACCAAAGATCTTAAGAACATCCATTTCATCAAAGTAATAAGGTAGCGAATTATTCAGCTTTAGGAAAGATAGCTTAACCGGGTTGTCTATCATCTTATGATACTTAATAATAGCTGCCGCAAAATTGTTGATAGCACTACCTGATAGCTTTCTTTCATGGAGAGAATTATAGAACTTTTCTGCATCTTTTGTAGACGGCGTACCTGTTTTTGCTTCAAGGAGATACGCATTAATCAGCTTCACATAGAGTATAATAGTATTCTCTTTAAATCCAATTCTATCCAGGTATTTCTTAAATCGCGTCAAAGCCGGTTTAATATCCTGCTCTTTATCCATACTCCAATCAACGGCGATCTTTGCCATCTTCATCTCTTCCTAGGGATATTTGTGCAATATCTATTCGCCTTTAGGAAGAAATATTCCGAAAATCGGTGTTTAGCGCCGTTCAGGAAAGACCAAACCCTTGAACTCCTGCGAGAATAGATCTTGAGTCTATCACCGTTGGCCTGGCTTGGTTATCCCCACTCTACGTAGCGATTTTCGATACTTCACCGATCGCTCCTTATATAGGAAACTAGGTCTTTGTATAGGAAAAATAGCTTCTCGGTGATTTGAGCAATATCTATCATCGGGAGGAGCATTAAAAACGATTCAGGAAAACCTAAACTCCAAAATCCTGGATGACGCTTACCCGGGCACTAATTAGCAATGTAGTAAAGTATTACCCCAAAGTAATCTATGAGAAATGTAGGGTGAAGAATAATTAGGGAATAATCTAAAACGATTTTTAATAGCACAAAAGGTTTAATTAATGAACCTATACATTTAGGGAGTCGGTATCTATGGAGTTCTCAGTCATTATACCGACGCTGAACGAGGAAAATTATATTGAAGATTGTGTGAGATCAATTTCCAGTCAAACTTTTCCCCGCAACAGGTATGAGATAATCGTCTCTGATGGAGCAAGTGAAGATAGAACAGTTGAAATTGCTAAGAAATATGCAGATATCGTTGTTATATCTAAGAAAAGGGGAATTTGGTGGGGTAGGAATTATGGTGCAAAATTTGCTAAAGGGAAGTACTTAGTGTTTATCGATGCTGACACAATGATAAAGAAAGATTACCTTGAAGTTGTTCACAAATATCTTGAGGACGGCGTAGTCGGACTTACAATGGGTTTTGGAATTGAAGGCAAAGGCCCCAAGATAAGAATAATCGAATATGTTAGCGATTACTACTGGTGGCTCAATTCGAAAATGGGTAATGGTAGCCTCATTGGGATAAACATCTGCGTGCCGAAGAAGATATTTATGAAAATAGGAGGCTTCAAGGAGTTTGCCCTTGAGGATGCCGCCTTTGATAAGGAGCTGAGAACAGAGGGACAGACTCGATTCCTGGTCCAAAGGAAGGTAGTGACCTCCGCAAGACGACTTGAAGAGTATGGAGCTATTGGTCTTTGCAGGTACTATGTCGAGCTTGGGTTACTTGATAGTGGAAAGATAAGAAATCTGTATATAGCTAACTTCATAAAATATAGAAATTACCTGCCAGTAAGAGCCTCTAAAATAAGAAAGGAATGCAGCAAATACGAACGCTTAAAGGCTCTACGTGATAGCATTCATGGATTCTATCCCATGATCATTAACAGAGATACTTAAAATGCCGCTTTTAAGCATTACCCAAGCGGCATATGGCTTCGGAGTCAGAGAACTTACTTTGATTTAAAAAGAGACTTAAACATGGAGATCCCCATGCTTAGCCATTATTGGGATTTCACCTGGAGAGTGCTTAGAACTTTCAGAACCAACGCTGCGAGATCGTTGTCATTCATATTCCCGGCGGAATCGATTTTTACTTCATCGACCCAAGATCTTTTACAGTACATTGTCTCAACGACATTCTCTTTTGTACCAATCATGATATTCAAATCTGATAAGTCTGAGTAACTTTTAGCCGCACCCAAATAAACGCCAATAATATAGCCAAGGTTAGTTATAGTGCTATTTTGATCTGTCGATTTGGAAGTAGACCATATGGTTAAATTATTATTCGAATCGACTCCAGCCATTATATAACTAAAGTTTCCTGTCTTTTCCAAAGCTAGGACAACAGAAGCATTTAGGGCATCTTTGTCAGAATTTGTCATCCCCATTGAGACTGATATGGAGGCAGCTGCAAGTATTGCTACAAATACTAAAGCCAATATCTTCGTGGTCAATCCCTCAGATTGGGATAAAATCTATGATGTAAAAAGCTTTTGGCTTATGCGAAGTTCGTTTCGGTATCAAAAATTATATGTGCATATGCCTACATTTTGGTTCTACTTCAATTTCTGCTGTTGCCTCATATAATAGTAAAGCAAGCTTTATGCCAACTAAGACTATGTAAGTGATTAGTTTATGGTTGGTAGATTAATTTGCTAGATCAAATTGGATTTTAAAAACAGATAGCCGATGTGACTGCTCCCCGCCCTAAAGAGCGGGGCTTCTATCGATTTTACGAACAGATTGCAATCCCAATCTGAGTATATTTATAGCAGCATTCCAATCCCTGTCCAGGGAAAGTCCACACTGAGAGCAGTTATGGACTCTATCGGAAAGCGCCTTTTCAACCAGAATGCCACATCTTGAACACATCTTAGATGTATTCCTTGGATCTACTAGGATTACCATCGAACCAGCGTTTGCAGCTTTGTAGGATGTTATGTTCACCAGCATATTCCAAGCTACGTCTCCGATGCTTTTAGCCAAATTGTGGTTATGCATCATGCCTATGATATTGAGATCTTCAAAGGCGATTAAGCCAAATCGGTCTACCAGATCACGACTGATCTTGTGAGCAAACTCACATCGCTTGTTAGCGATTCTTTCATGGACTCTTTCAACTACCTTGAGAGCTTTCCTTCTTTCGGGTGTTCCTTTGGGAGCTTTCGAGAGCTTTCTTTGTACTCTGGCGAGCTCCTGTTCCTCTTCTCTGAAGAATCGAGGGTTAGCGATCTTCTCTCCGTTTGAGAGAGTAGCGAAGCTTTCCAGGCCAACATCTATACCGACGTGAGATCCATTTTTCCAAGGTGGTACAGGCACTTCTTCTTGTTCAACTGAGAAGCAAGCAAACCATTTGCCCGTTGCCGCTCTCCGAACAGTTAGACGCTTGATTCTTCCCTCAATTGGCCTATGTAGCTTGATCTTGATATCTCCGATTTTGGATAGATGAAGCTTACCATCTTCGATTTTGAATCCCATCTGAGGATAGCTGAAAGAATCATACCAGCCTTTGCCTCTAAATCGGGGATATCCAGATTTCTCTCCTGTTTTGACTCTACGAAAAAAGGCTTTCAGAGCTAAATCTACCCGTTCCTGAACATTCTGAAGAGCCTGAGAGAATACTTCATTAAGCTCAGGCTTATCGACTTTCCATTGAGGAAGAAGGTTGTGAGTTTCATATTTGGATACGGATTTGCCTTCTTTCTCCCATGCATTCTTTCGATATGCCAAAGTTTGGTTGTATGTCCATCGGCACAAGTCTAGCGTTCGTTCCATCCTGGTTCTTTGAGCTTTTGTGGGATAGAGCCTAAACTTGTACGCTTTAAGCATATGCTTATTTATGCTGTGTTAGTATATATAGCCTTGCCGCATAAAGAAGAAGCGGGGTACGATTCATCTCCGGCCTAAAGACCGGAGTCTTCTCTACCCCTGCGCCCCCCCCCCATTCATATAAGGCCATCATCTCCTATAGCTATATTCATAAGAAAGAGCCAAGAATGGAGATAACTAGCGCATATACCGCAATTGAGGATCTAAGATATGAGTATATATTCAGTGGAGAGAGTTCAAGATGGCTGGAATATCATCGATGAAAACAGCAAGGAAAAGATTGCTGTGAAAGATGGTTCGGTAATCTCCTATATCGAAGGCGGTAGGAGTGTCATAGAGACAGTGAGCGAAAAGACAAATGCAGATACCTTAATTAAAGCATGGAAAGGAGGTTAACATTAGTGTACCAATAATGGCAAACTAGGCGGGCTGCAAATAGTGAGAGATAACAAGAAACAAGGCATCGTGTGCCAATACCATGGCATATATCCTCACCATAAGTAACTGCAAACAAGATAAGGTAAGGTCAGTTTAAATGCCATGAGTGGTACGATGATTAGTGCAGGAGATGAATTGAAATGAAGATAAGAATAGTATGCCCCGGCTGTAATGATTATTTGGAGAAAGATGTGGACGAAAGCGAAGTCAATAACAATACGGTTGTTTGCGGAAAATGCAAAGTGCCAGCCACTATCTACAACGCCGATACAGGAGAAGTGATTGCAGGAGGATCCCCATGCATGCCCGGAGTTATCATATGTACGGAAAACTCGAACGTCCAGGCCGTTGTTCCTGCTGGTTTAGCTAAAGAGGATATAATCCAATCTTTAAGGGCTATTGCAGACGCTATTGAGTCGGATAGCGAAATGGAAGGGCTTATGATAGCCCCAGTTAATATTACCCTACAAGAGGATAGGATGATTTTAATTAGGGCAAGCCAAGAATGCTCCGAAGAAAACACCGATAAAAAAGATACGCCTACGTAAAGCCGACGAGATTAATGGGATTATCCTAAAAGGCTGCAAAGGTAGCAAAATAAGAGCTGCCAATGATGGCTGGGAGAAACACTAAGAGCATTGGAGCACTCTTGGTTCAATGGCATTTTCGATTTTACTGGGAAGGATTACAGAATCACTATAGAATCAGCCTAGGATCGTTGGGATCGTTGGGATCAGCCAGACATCAGCCTTCGCGCAATCTTCGTTTTTTCTCTCCAAGAACCGGTACACATATCGGCAGAGAAGCGGAAGAAAGATAATCTTAAAAGCATTCTGCCCTGCTTAAGACTGATTTGAGGGATCACATGGATCATGGTCAAGATCATGGCTTCACCTGCGATGGCGATAAGGTAAGGACAACTATCCCCGTTAGGGCCCGGGGAGTGTCAGATCTGGTAAGGGATATGGGCAAGATGGGATTTCAGGGCGGACAGCTTGGCCAGTCCATGAGAATCTGGGAGCACATGCTGGACGAGGAGGTCACTATCTTCCTCGGCCTGGCAGGCGCAATGGTCCCTGCAGGGCTTGGAGAGTTCATAGCATATCTCATCAGCGAGAGAATGATCGACTGCCTTGTCAGCACCGGCGCGAACCTCTTCCACGATTTATGCGAGGGCCTGGGGATTGTGCACTATCGCGGCTCCGCATGTGCGGACGATGCCTACCTCAACGAGTGCAAGATAGATAGGATCTACGATGTGTTTGTCTCTGAGATAGAGCTCCACAAGGCTGACATGCACATATCCAACTTCGTTAAAGGGCTGAGCGCAGATAAGAGATACTCCTCTAGGGAGCTGATGTACATGATCGGCGAGGGACTTCCTGAGACCACAATCCTTGGGGCGGCTCACAAAGCCGGAGTGCCGATCTTCGTGCCCGCGCTGGGGGACAGCTCGATAGGAATAGGAATGGTCATGGCGTATCGCGATGGCCACAAGGTCATGGTTGACCAGATCAAAGACGTTGATGAGATAACGCAGATTGTCGAGAAGTCATCTAAGACTGGCGTGATATACATCGGCGGCGGAGTTCCCAAGAACTTCATCCAGCAGACAGAGGTCATAGCCGAGCTGATAGGCGTTTACTCCGGCGGCCACAGCTATGCTCTGCAGTATACCACAGATGCTCCCCACTGGGGAGGACTGTCAGGCTGCACCTTTGAGGAGGCGGTCTCATGGGGCAAGGTGAAAAGCGAGGCGAGCAAGGTCCAGGTATTCTCAGATGCGACAGTCACAGTTCCAATCGTTGTCCAGGCTTTGAAGGATTCCGGGCATAAGCGCAAGACTTATCCTGTTTATGATTGGAGTGACGGGGAACTGAATCTTAGTTACGGAAAACGATAGGCTGGAGAAGTCTGCCTAATATTTTTCTTGTATTCTTTAAAAATTAAAGCTCAGAGCCCAGTGGCGCTCGCAAGCTCCAGGCTCTTGCTCCTATCTCCATTGCCCTCTACCAGAACAACAATATTTCCCTTATTCCAGAGATATAGATACCTCAGGCTGTTATCGCCAACTGCATCCCTAATCTCTGTTGTATTGTGGCCGTTCACAAGTGCATAGCTAAAGCGGGGAATTCCCTTGTACGGCGGCATCTGGAAGTCGGGCTGGGATACGTAATTTGACATCGCAGCCTGAGCATGTTCCTCATCACTGGTGGATATCAGAGTAATCTTGGATACATAAGTTGTACCTGGGTCGCCCCACCAGTATCTCCCGAGGGTGGCGTTGACCACGCCAATATCCTTTGCTCCATAAAAGTCCTCGATCTCATCGGTCATGTTTATGCCCTTGGTAAATTTAGTCTCGACTGCCGCTAGCTTGAATCCCTCGGGCAGGTTCTTGGTGGGCACAGATAGCGAACTTGTCATCTCCTGAGCCACACTGCCTAATATGGCAGTGAGCATTAGAGATATGAATAGTACGCAAATTGCCTTTCTCGATATCATAGTTGGCTCTTTACTACGTTAAGCCCATAAAGCTTTTTGGTCCATGTAAATAGCCTTAATACCGTACTTTAATAGCGTACTCTATTATCAGTTGATCTCAGACTTCGTTTACAGTAGCCCAAGATCCAATGATGGATGTCAGGCAAACCCTTTTTAACCAATCCCACCATTGAAAAGCAGAGGTGAATCCTTTGTCAAAAGATAATAGCTTTATAATCTTCCTTCTAGTCCTCTCACTCATTTCTATCTCATCCCTAGCTTGGGCTGAAGGCTACACAATAAAGACGACCACCAATAAGTTCACGGGTACATATCTTGTCAACCAAAGCGGTTTCACACTCTACTACCTCCAGAATGATTCCGCCGAACTCGATGCCAGCACATGCTATGGCGAATGTGCTGCCCTATGGCATCCTTTCTATGCTGCAGATGTTTCGTTACCTGATGGTCTGGACTCGACGGATTTTGGAGTGATAACTCGAACAGACGGCAGCAAGCAGACCACTTTCAAGAACTGGCCGCTCTATCTCTATAGCAAGGATAGACATCCAGGGGACACAAATGGTGATGGCATTGATGGCGTCTGGCATGTCATTTATCCTGCAGATCAGGCCCAACCGATCTGAGCCCAGTTGCTATGGCCTGGCGTATTAGCCGTATGGCCAGATGCTTTTCAATTTTTAACTTCCTATTGATCCCCAAAAAATGGGTCAACTTTCAGGCTTCAGGCGAGAGAGCTTCTGTTTAAAAGAAAATGAAGTGAAATTGAATCCAGCCTGCTATGCTATTTTGCCCCGACTGAAATATCGGATTATGGATATCCAATAGTAAATTTATATTTTATGGATCGATTAATAATAAACATAGGCTATCTTATGCCTATGCCACGACGATACTCGCTTCCTGGGCGATGATGTCAACATCCACGAGTTTGCCAGTTATCTCCATGGAATCGCCTAGAATTCCTTCGAGCAGCACCTTTCCATCGCGGGAAAGGAGCCTTACGACACTTTCCATAACCTTCTCACGTTTAACGCCACTCACAGTATAGACCGTTAGCTCGCACATATCTCCTCTTTATCGTTTATAATTATTAGTTATTATTACCTTAAAATCTTATGGCGGGCCCGGCGGGACTCGAACCCGCGACCACCGGGTTAGAAGCCCGGTGCTATATCCTGGCTAAGCCACGGGCCCGCTGAACATGATTGATTTTCAACCGGCTTTCGTTCGGATCTAGCGCCTATAATTCGGCTATTGAGTTTAGCGCCTATAATCGGATTATTGGATGGATTATTATTGAATTTAGGATTTTAGGATTTTAGCCGCCTTTCGGCGGCATCTGGCCGAGAGACTGCTTAAGCTGGTCCTGAAGCTGAGTAAACCTGCTCTGGATTCTCTCCTCTTGCTTGGCCATAGTCTTCAGCCTGAGATCCATCATATCCTTTCTCTCTTTCAGTTCCTCTACAAGCTTTGCCTTTTCAGCTTTGAAAAGAAGCTCGCCAACGCTCTTGTATATAATCGCATCATCGCTGCTTTTTTCCAGCTCCTTCAAGGCGGCATCTATCTCCCTGGTCAGAGCCTCTATTTGGCCCTTCTGGGTCATTACTGCCTGTGCCTGCTGCTGGAGCTGTTGGAGCTGAGCGAGCTGGTTCTGTACTTGCGGGGGCAATTCACCACTCATATATTCACCATCTCATATGCAATCTTGATCAATCTTACCCATGTGTTCAGGGCTGCCCTTAGGGAGGAGATATCGCTACCCTTCATCGTAAGTCCAATGCCATCGTCGCAGAATGTCAGATTTACACTGGATCTATGAAGCTCATCCTCAAGCTCAGGGGTTAGAGCTCGGTATATCCTTTCAGGCTCCTCCATCTCGAAGAGAAGCTCTATACAGCCCTTCATGTCTTCAGCCTGAGAATGATCTCTCCTTCATTTATGAAATCAACATGCCCAGGTGCTACATTTATAAACCGTCTCGTCGGCTCTGGTGACCACTTCAGTTCAAAAAAGCTAGCAATTGGACTTGCATCCTCTGCTAAGCCTGTAACAGATGGTATCAGCTTCTTGAACTGCCTAGTCTCTGGATCAGATGAAAGCTTAAATGCCAGAAGTTCCTCACCCATTGCGGTGCGCTTGACAAGCCCAGTGGGGTTGCCGTGGTCCTCCACGACAACAAGCCAGGGCTCCTCATCATCATCGAGGCTAAGCTTACCCCGATTGATGTAAGGGATGGAAAGAAACCTGGCTAGGATCTTTCCTAGCCTCCTGGATTTTGCGGATGGGTCCCTCGATGTCGTGACCTTCATCAGACAGCTTTCATCCTCTTGACCGTAGTCGGCCTTTCCTTCATCAATATTCTATGACCGCAATAAGGGCACCGTATGCCGCTGTACTCGTAATCAATCTCGACGGTCTTCTTGCATCTGGTGCATTTGTAGGCCATCTTTTACTCTACCTCTAAGCTCCTCTTGAGTGACCGAATAGCAGATCGACCTAGGGAAGTCTCGGGTACAAACGTGCCTCCGGCAAAGGTGTAACCGCACTTGGCGCAGCTCCAGATTGCTGAGCTTATTCTTCGAACCTTTGTTCTTCCGCATTGCGGGCAATCATAATGAGCCTTGGTCTTCTCCTCAATATCGGCTACAAGCTTTCGCGACTTGCGACCGTACCTTGGACCAAACCGGGCTGCAGATCTGCTCTTCCTTCCTTTTCTAGTTGGGTTAACCATTATCTATACTTCCAGAAATTTCTCCCGGATCTCCTTAGCCTTCTCACATGCTATATCAACAATGCGGTAGGTCTGATCTGCCTTCAGAGTTCCTGTCCCGCTTTTTTGCATCCCGCATATGTTTCCTTCCGCCGTGGAGATCACGGTTAATTTTGTATTCGCTATCGATTCCTCATCGACATCCGGATCGAACATCAGGACATCGTTAAACTCTATAGCAGTTGTGGCAATGGGTATATCCCTTACTGGCAGCGGGAAGTCGTCTCCCAGACCGAATCTGCTCGCCGGAACTTTAGTCGTCAGCAGAGCAGCTATCGCTCCCAGGCTTGAAGCATCCAGTATATTCCCGCAATCATCAAGGATATGCACGTCTATGAATATTATCCACACCTGTTTTCCTGGAACTATGCAGAGCGCCTCAAGGTCAACTGCTTTTGACTCGCGAACTCCGCGATCAACGACTCGCGCGAGCTCTATCCCAACTTCATTCGGTGGACCTGGTTCAAATGTGGGTGATGCAAGAGGAACAAGCTCTGCGTTAGTTATTATTACTCCACGATTGGGCGCATCAGGGAAGGGCTCGCCTGGCTGCATCTTTATTCCGACCATGACCTGACTTGAGCCTAGCTTAACCAAGGCGGATCCTTCTGCCTTGCTGATCACATCTTTTGTGATGGCTATCTCTCTATAATCATCGAACTTCCGGCCGTCGGCGCGCTCTCCTTTAAGGGTTAGGTTGTAAATATAATCCTTCCGAAGCTCCGAGATTACATTGGTCATAGTGTCTGGGCCTCCTGCACCGGCTCAATCTCAAGCTGGCTATATTTATCCACCAGGCTCTTTCTCTGAAGTTCGTAAATCTGTCTGCACCCGCTCATCGCCATCTCCATGGCCTGTCTAAACTCATCCCGGCTCATTCGCCCATCCATTTGCAGAAGTGTAATCTCACCATTTGGAGTCATGGCAATAGGCATATCCGCCTGGCCGAAGTTGTCCTCTTCCTTCATTGGATCAAGGACAATCGTGTCGCCTACTTTTCCTGCAGCACAGGCGCTGATCATGCTCTTCATAGGTATCCCGGCATCAGCGAGCGCCACCGCAGCGGCATTAATCCCTGCAGTCCTTGTTCCTGCATCTGCCTGGAGAACCTCGACGAAGACGTCTATCACAGATCTTGGGAAGTATGACGTGAATATGACAGGCTCCAGAGCCTCGCGACTTACTTTGGATAGCTCATAAGATCTTCGATCAGGCCCAGGACGCTTTCTCTCTTCCACAGAAAAAGATGCCATGTTATATCTATATCGCACAATCGCCCTGGTCACCTCTTGAAGATGTCTTGGGTGCACCTCTCTAGGTCCATACACCGCTGCTATAACCTTGTTTCCGCCCATTTCAATGTAACAAGAGCCATCTGCGCGCGCCAGGACTCCTACCTCTATCTTTACGGGCCTAACTTCATCCGCCCTGCGGCCGTCTAGGCGTAATCCATCTTTGAAGAATAATATATCAGTTCCATCCATAGCGATCAACTTTGGGCCCCTTTCTCATTCTTCAGGAACTCGACTATCCTATCCGTCAGACCGTTGGTATGGGCCTCCTTCTCTATTAGAAGAATGGTTCTTAGAGCTAGATCCATATCCTCTGCATTCCCACTGATCCAGACCCTTCCATTCTGTCCAACGAAGATATTGCAAGCCAGTTCCTTCTTCAGCATGCTGATCATGGAGCCACCCTTCCCAATCAGTCTTGGGACTCTTGTATGGCTTATCTCTATGATTCTACCTGTCTTGATAGGCCCTAGTTTTCTATCATTCAGGGTGAGCTCAACCTTCATTGTGGGGTCCACATCCTTTACGCGGGTCATTATCGAACTGCCTACTCTCAAATGTTTAGACATCTCATCGGCGTCGATCCGCTTCGGATACTCTGAGATATGGAGCAGCCCATCATAGGGTGAGTTTATGTCCACGATCCAGTTTGAGAAGGTTATGTCCTTTACTATACCTATAATATTGTCCCCGGAGATAGGAATATATTTCCCAGCCAGGGGTATTACATTTATCTTATCCCTGTAGTTCGCAAGGCCATATAGCAAGGAGTAAACTCGTCCATCTTTTACAAACGTCCCCTCGCCAGAACTCTTTGCATCCTCAGAGAGAAGATCACCTGGTATAACCACCTTGCGATCCATGCGATCCTATCCAGATCCTTCAATGCTTAAGAAGTTTCGTCTCGGCCTCACCTTTAGTCAGCCGGTTTACTAGTGAATAGAAGTCATCCTGCATTCCTGCCGGGAATTTTACTACGCCTATCCAGCAGCCGTTATTCTGCCATGACTCTCTGGTCACTTTGCCGAAGGCAGATATCTCGCCGTATGCCTTGGGTGCATAAGTGGCTGGTATCTTCACAGCTACCTCCACCTCCTCAAACCTTATCGGTATCAGAGGACGTATGGCCTTCATAGCAATATTTACCAGCTCATCCACGGATTTGGCAGGATCTATGTTGACACGTGCCTCAGTAATCGCCTGCTCTATCCTTGCTGGAGGATGTGGCGTTTTGGTTTGTGGATTGATAGCGTTCCTGGCAATGACCTCTATTACCTGTCTGCGCTTATTCTCTATGAACTTCTTGCGCTGCTCTGCCGTTAGGCTAATCTCGCCCTTCTTAATTATGGTCTCGGCTATGGCCAAGGGATCTGTTGTCCCGAATGCCTTTTTGAGGTCCTCCTCTGCACTACGGTCGCCCCTTGATGCATTCTCGAAAACATCCTCTACAGCCAGGATATCGTCAACCTTGATATCATCCCCTCTTTTCAGGGCAAGAGCGCCATCAGGATCGACTAGTACCTCAAATGTGATGCCATGAGTTTTGAGTCTAGCTGGAACAGCATCATCCAGTCTGACCATTCTTAGGATTCTCCTTTCTTGCCCTCGCTGCCTTCTTTGCTGATCTCCACAAGCGCCTTCATCCTTTCAACGTATTCTGCGACTTCCTTCTCAGTTAACTTATGGAAATTTCTATCCGCAAGCTTTATTACGCCTATTTCAGTAGTCGCTGCCTCTACCTTGCCCTCAGATGCCTTATTGAGTGCCTCAAGGCCCAGGATTATGGCGGCATCCATATTGATATCTTCTCTATACTTTTCCTCGAAGACTTCCATTACAGAAGAGCGGCCAGCACCAATCCCTGTTGCCTTATACTCAAGAAGCGCTCCACTTGGATCCGTCTCGAAGAGGCGTGTCTTATCTTCCTCTGCACCGATTATGAGCAATGCCGTTCCAAAAGGCCGAACGCCACCATATTGGGTATATTGCTGCTTGAAATCGCAGATCTTCTTGGCAAGAGCCTCAACACCTATAGGCTCGTCATAGATTAGCTTATTAATCTGGCTCTCCACCCTGGCGCGATCTATTAGAACACGTGCATCTGCCACCAACCCTGAGGTAGCCGCGCCTATATGCGTATCAATCTGAAATATCTTCTCAATCGATTTAGGTTCCATCAGCCTGCTGGTTATCCTCTTATCCACCAGCACAGCCACTCCATCCACAGCCTTTATCCCTACGGCTGTTGTACCCCGCCTTACGGCCTCACGGGCATATTCAACCTGAAAGAGCCTTCCATCAGGGCTGAATACCGTTATGGCCCTGTCGTAACCCATCTGGGGTGCCATTTGCATCGTCATGTCCTCCACATAAATCAAAAGAGGTCAGTCCCAGGTATCTGGTATCTGATCCTTTGGTCGTGTCGCGATCGTCCGGATAAAGATCGATCCCGCGCCCATGGGTGTGAATAATACACCCAGAAACTTCATCCAGCTCGATTCTTCTTCCGTTCTGTCCAGCACTTATTTGGCTCAGTTGCGGTATATACTTTTCTGTAGCAGATTTGATGGTGCCCGAGACGCCTTTTACTCGCAGAGCGGCTCTAATACCACCAATCGAACAGATTGTAGCCAGGACTACTCTCGTCTCCGTTATGTGCTTGTGGCTACAGCGTAGAAGTCCAAATTTGCCGTTGAAGGATATCAGCCGCAATCTGTTTTGGGCGGATCCTAAATCCCCGAATAAAGATACTTGAGATGAATATATCTCCACCATCAGCTCCTTATGCAGTACTGCCTCCTCGGAATCAAGCTCAAAGGCCAAATACCGCCTTCGCATGCGAAGAACAGGCAGCCTGCTTCTCAAAGAAGCTCCACTCCGGGACCGGCCCAGCTACGCATATTTAGATCAAGAATTTTGGCAGGAAGGCACATAGCTCTCTCGGCCTCCGAGGGCTCAAAGCCTGCAATCTCAGCAAGGGCCAAGAGATCACGGGGCGCCCTGAGATCCAGATGCGATCTACACCCTGCAGTTATCATAATATCAAGATCGAACTTCCTGATGAGGTCTAGGTTACGCCTGAGGATATCCAGCCATTTTGATCTGCTGCTGCTACGGAGCCGAATTAACGGGCTGAGATCAATGCCTATAGCCACCTGGTTGAGCTTTGCCGCCCTGGCTGATGAGATTTCAAGGATATACTTTCCATCCTCTGGGTGGAGCAGAACATCTACATTTGGATTTTCGCAAGCTGCACGGTTAATCTCCTTAGAGCCCCCATGGACCGCAATGAATGGATATCTTGCACGTAAGTTCTCGACACAATTTATCATGGATCTGGGAGTATTCGCAACCACCCGAGCACCAAATGATATGCTGATGCCTTTTATTTTCTTGGAAGCATCGGGCCTGAAGATGTTTCTAGGCTCTAAGTTACAGATGATTATCCCATCATAGCCTAAATGCTTAGCAGCCAAGCCTAATCTGCTCACTGAGTCTGAGCCCTCTGGGAGAGCCTTAATGTCCCATTCGTAGAAGCTCATAAAAGTTCTCCAGCGAGCCTCATGGCCTCCGCTCGATTTGCAGGATATGTTGCAATGGAGGCTGTGACATCTATCGCATCTTTGGAGTCGGTCAAGTGTACCAGGCCCTTATAGGCAGCCTGTTTGTCCAGACGCAGGTGGAAATGGCAGGAATCATCAACCCTGGCAGATAATTCTCTCCGCAACCTCAGCAAATCCTCTCTAGGAAGCTGCTCTCTTAGTATCCTAAAAAAGATTAAGCCGTCTTTTTTCCTAAGGGTAGCCTCAAGGATCTTGATATCATTATCGAAATGACCTTTGGCAGCGGTAGCAATTATGCTATCAAGGGGGACGAAGATGCTGAGAGCTTTATATACTCGCTCCTCAGCCTCCGTCGCTGCAACAAAAGCCCTAAAAGTGATCCTGTGGAGCACTTTTCTTTACTTTCCTCGGCCATTATGTGCCCTGATGCCAGGGCGTGTCTTCTCCGTGCCGAATCCCTTATGCCTCATTCCGCGGCCCTTGCGGCCAGCGCTTGTCTTGCCTCTTACAGCTCGTCCCCTGTGAACATCATCAACTACCCAACTGAGCTGTTTATCATTCTGTATTGCAGGATGGCAGGGATCAATGAGTATGACCTCATACCACTTATGCTTTCCATCCTCTCCAACCCAGTAGGAGTTGAGGACCTCCATATTGCGGAACCTTCTTCCTGCTCTCTCTTCAGCAATTCTCTGGATGGACTTGGCCATGGTCATCATGTTGGTGCCCATCTTGCTTGTCTTTCGGTTCCTTTCATATCTGGACTTTCTGCGTCCGCCGCGCCTTACCTTGACGCGAGCGACTGCTATGCCCTGCTTGGCCTTATAGCCGAGCTCCCGCGCTCTATCGAGGCGAGTAGGCCTCTCGATCCTCTGCACTGTCAGCTCTTGCCTCCAGGATCTGAGCCTATCTTGTCTCAGCGCACCTACATAGCTCTCCTTTGGAGCATTCCAGGCATCGCCTATGTAGCCGTAAAAAGATCTCATTTAGTTTCACCCAAAGCCGGTTCGACCAATGGTCACATCCCGGATCTTAAACAACAATCAGCTTCTTGAAGATAAAGCTTTCCAAAAGCCAGTGAAATAATCCAATGTAATTGAATACTATTTACCAAAAACTAATGGAAAAATTTAATTCCAGCAAGATCATTGCTAAAATTTAGATTGTTGAGCTCTATATAAACAGAAAGGCCTAAATATTAAAATTCTTGATCCACAAGTTATGTCCAGCTCGATTGAGATTGGGCATTCAAGCATAAAGTGCAACAAATTATGTGTATCCTGCGGGCTATGCTGTAGGGGAGCAATATTTCATCGTGCTTCACGTGATTCTGATGAGATAAGCCTTGCAAAGAGTATTGGGCTTCGATATTTCACATTTGGAAAGAGGGACTTTGCATTCAGTTTGCCTTGCCCAAAGTATAGCAATGATAAATGCTCCATATACCTGAATCGTCCGAGCGC
The DNA here is from genome assembly GCA_963803145.1 of Methanotrichaceae archaeon. Taxonomy (GTDB): domain Archaea; phylum Halobacteriota; class Methanosarcinia; order Methanotrichales; family Methanotrichaceae; genus CAWBKV01. Next base: position 61,294 of record CAWDLW010000008.1, on the reverse strand, counting down.
CTGCCGAAGATATCAATGCAAGATTTTGAGACAATTAATGGACGGCGAAATCAATTTTGAGGAGAGGCTGGATTGAAAGATATATTAACATGTTTTTATAGCAAATGCACAGATTAGATCTTCACACAAATAGAATTATTAATTCGGGCTGCTTACGGGATATCTGTGACCAATGATGGCATATTGTTTGAATGAACAGGAGAGGGCAAGACTCTATTTCGTGCAAGAGCAGATAAAGGATAGGATCATCAATAAGAATAGCCCAGAGGATATTCGCCTGATTGCAACAGCCGTGATGGATGTATGCAGGATTTTATCGAAAATGGAGAAGGATCAAGAATAAAATGATCAAGATTTATAGCCTGAAAGTCAAAGGATATCCTATCAGGCTTCGAGGGATTATCGTTGAAGGCTTGGCGGAGTCCTTTGCCTCGGCACTCCATGGCGAAAATAGTGTCGGCCCCTGGGTAGCGGATTTAACATCCACTACATCCTCCGCCAATCCCTCTTTATGCCTCCATTCGAAGTTGAATTATCTCGACTACCTTATCTTAAGCATTACTGGGTAATTCGATGAATCTTGAGGGTCTTTAGCACATCCTCGAACCTTCTTCTCATCCGCTGTATAAGCTGTAATTGTTACGATTATTGTTCCCTGATTGCCAGAGGCATCAGGCGAATAAACAGCCTCAAACTGGGGGATGCTTGCAGGTATCTGGACATTAGCAATTAATCCCTTCTGGCCTCCAATGTCCGTATAGACCCAGGATTTTGCGTTGGGATTCTCCATTGGATAACTTATTTGGTTTGCACGTTTTAGCGCATCTTCCGACACATTCGTGCTGGTGCCATAATCCTGGATAATCGCCTCAAACAAATCATTGCCTATCCACAAATCAACAAGATAAGCTGTGAAGTCGGGGTAAAAACTTGGGGCGAATTTATCATTAATTTGTACGGCCTCATCGCTCGTTACCTGTATATTGAAGTTGCCTACATTGGCAGTATACGTCGCTGCCATGCAACAGTTCAAACTGGTAGCAAGGATTGCTGCCAACACGAACATCAGTTTTTTGTCCATCCTTTTTTCCTCCTTCATAACATGCTTCTCTTCAGTGAACTATCATTAGGTATTCTTGCGTTTAAGGGATATTCTTAAGTGTTCTTAAAGTTTAAGGGATATTCTTAAGTGTTCTTAAAGTTTAAGGGATATTCTTAAGTGTTCTTAAAGTTTAAGGGATATTCTTAAATATTATGAGCTTTTATGAAGCGGGCTCAGATGACTGCAACCAGTGTTTGCATCAATCCCGCCACGGCAATAGAACATTCAAAGAGCATTGCCTTTCTATGTGGCTTGGATATCAAGGTTAAAGAAGCGCAATATCCAAGGCGTATTTTACGATAAACTTCTTATGCCTGATTTTAACAAGGCTATTAAATTATTTGTTTATGATTATATTATAGAAGGAAGGACTATCTGATGCTGAATAAAAGGAGTGAGGCAAATGCCTAGTTCGAGTGAGGAAGACGCGAGAATTATCGCAGAACTGCGAGAAATCTCGGAAGCAGAAGGTAAAGAAATAATAAGAGCTATATTTATAATTGTATCTTTCTTTATTGTATGGTGGACGATAGTGGCAATTTTCTTCGGAGGAGGGATAGCATCTTGAAAATATGGCTGCTTTGTTTCAATTCAAAAGGGGGTCCTGAACCGAAGATCCAGAGCATCGGATATCGAAGCATTGATTCATTTCTTGGATCAAGCTCGCAAAATGAAACTAATTCACCTGGCAATTACCCGTGAGGGAGGAATAAAATGTTACAGGAATTGGCATATGCTTTTATTATTATAGCCACTATAATATTGGCGGTGCCTTTTGGAGGGTACCTGGCCAAGGTCTTCAGTGGAGAGCGCACTCTTCTTTCGCCAATCTTACGGCCCGTCGAGAAAGGTATCCACAAGATATGCGGCATCGATGAGAAGAGTGAGATGACATGGAAGAAATATATTGGGACGCTGATGGGCTTTGAGTTTATCGGTGTTATATTTACATTTGTGATTTTATCGCTACAGGGCGTGCTTCCCCTCAATCCTCAAGGCCTTGGCGCAATTAGATGGGATTTAGCTGTGAATATAGCATTCTCCTATATCACGAATACCAATTGGATTGCTTACACTGGTGAGCATGAATTCAGCTATATGTCGCAGATGCTTGGGACGCATGTTCAGGAGTACATCAGTCCTGCGGTTGGTTTTTCGGCTATTATAGTCTTGGCACGATCCTTCAGCCGCAGGCACTCCCCAACTATAGGCAACTTCTGGGTTGATCTGATAAGGGTTATCCTATATGTCTGGATACCACTCTCGTTAATCTTAGTGTTTCCACTCATCTCACAAGGCGTTGTACAGAACTTCGATCCTTATACTGTAGCTCACACGCTCGAAGGAGGAGTGCAGCTTATACCGGGAGGGCCTGCTGCTTCGGTAATAGTATATCAGCTGTTTTGCGAAGATGGGTCTAACTATTTTGGCAATAGCATGGCACATCCATTTGAAAACCCTACACCTTTCAACAGCTGGCTTACCATGGGCTACATATTGTTCGTGCCAGCTTCAATAGTGGTCATGATAGGAAAGTTGTCTCGCAGCCGTGATACAACAATTGCGCTCTTCTCTGTTATGATAGTGATGTTCCTGCTTTGCATGCCTCTTCCATTCTATGCTGAGAATCAGCCGAACCCATTGCTAGAGAAGCTAGGAGTTCAGGGCGGCGTAAACCTGGAGGGCAAAGAGATGCGCTTTTCCATGTTCGAGCATATAATGTATATTTTAGTTGGAATGGCTCCTGCGAATGGCTCAACAATCTCTCAGCATGACAGTTTAATGCCCCTCAGCATATTGCAAATTATCTTTTTCATAGTGATTGGAGCGCCGATATTCGGATGCATCGGAGAAGGGCCGCTAGCCATGATGCATTACTTCATTGTAGCCATGTTTGTGGCAGGGCTCATGACAGGAAGGACGCCAGAACTTATAGGCAAGAAGCTCGAGCTACGTGAAATCATATTGGCCGGAGCTTCATTCCTATTTTCATCTTTCTCATCGCTGGTTACTACTGCCATTGCCATTATATCAGTGGCAGGTCTTGCAACTCTAGGCAACTCAGGCCCCCACGGGCTAACGGAGATGCTTTTTGCTTTCACTTCGGCATCGATTAACAACGGTTCATATATGGGAGGTTTGAACGTCCTGAGTACATATATATGTTTGATGACCCCGCCCTGTATGCTTCTAGGAAGGTATTCCACCCTACTCGTGGGCATTGCCATTGCCGGGTCCATGGCTCGCAAGGGACAGATAGCAGTCAGCGCAGCCACGCTGCCTGTTGCAAGCCCGCTATTCATAATCACAGTGGTCTTCGTGGTCTTCATATTGAGCGCTCTCGCATTCTTCCCTGTAGCGACGATCGGACCAATTCTGGAGCATCTGCTGATGACGGCAGGAAGGACGTTCTAAAGGGGGATGACATATGCGAGGCAAGACTACAAATCTCTGGCAATCAGATATAGTAAAGCAGGCGGTCAAAGACTCCTTCCTGAAGCTGAACCCCATCATCCAGCGACGAAACGTAGTTATGTTCGTGGTGGAGCTCGGCGCTGCACTGACCACTCTAATAGCCATAGGCGATTTATTCACAGGCAGAAACTTCAAGTTCGACATACAGATCAGCATCTGGCTCTGGTTCACAGTGCTCTTCGCCAATTTCTCTGAGGGCCTTGCTGAAGGCAGAGGCCGCGCCCAGGCCGAAAGCTTGCGTCAAGCCAGAAGCGAAGCCATGGCGAACAAACTGCTGAACGATGGAAGAATAGAGCAGATCTTTGCAACGGGACTTCGTAAGGGCGACCTGGTCTTAGTGAGGGATGGCGAGATAATACCCGGAGATGGCGAGATCGCAGAAGGAACTGCACTTGTGGATGAGTCAGCTATAACAGGTGAGTCGGCTCCTGTGGTTCGTGAGCCAACCGGCACCTTATGTGGGGTTACAGGCGGAACCCGCGTCATCTCAGGGCAGATCAAGATCTATATCACTGCAAATCCAGGCGAGACCTTCCTGGACCAGATGATATCAATGGTTGAGAATGCCAAACGCCAGAAGACGCCTAATGAGCGGGCCCTGGAGATACTTCTCATAGGAATGACTGCAATATTTCTTATTGTGGTTATTACTATGGTGCCCTTTTCTAACTATATAGGCGTGAGCCTAGGCTTAGTTGTGCTGATATCGCTTCTGGTCTGCCTAATTCCAACTACAATTGGCGGCCTCTTGCCTGCAATAGGAATAGCCGGCATGGAAAGGCTTCTTCAGAATAATGTCCTTGCCCTCTCAGGAAGAGGTGTAGAGGCTTCAGGAAATGTGGATCTGGTATTGATGGATAAGACTGGCACCATCACCCTCGGAAACCGAATGGCAACAGAGTTTATCCCCGCACAGGGAGTAACCAATGAAGAGTTGGCAGATGCATCAATGCTCTCCTCTCTGGCTGATGATACCCCTGAGGGAAGAAGCATCGTGGATCTGTGTAAGCAGGTTCTAGGTGTTCGGGGAAGGGATATTCGACCTCCTGAGAATTCAACATTCATACCCTTCAGCGCAGTGACGCGCATGAGCGGGATAGACATGGATGGTCGGGAGATCAGAAAAGGAGCCGCCGATTCAATGTATAATTATGTGAAATTAAAAGGTGGGAGTACTCCAGAGGATATTAAAGCTGCAGTAGACAGAATATCCAGGGATGGCGGAACACCGCTGGTCGTGGCCGTTGGCCCAAAAATGCTGGGCGCCATTCGATTAAAGGATATAATAAAAGAGGGCATAAAAGAGCGACTAAACAATATGCGCAAGCTGGGTATACGCTTCGTCATGATTACCGGCGATAACCCAGTAACAGCTGCAGCTATAGCTGCCGAGGCGGGCATTGATGACTTCCTGGCACAGGCCCGACCCGAAGTCAAGCTGGATGTCATTCGAAGATACCAGAAGGATGGCCACATGGTGGCGATGATAGGAGATGGAACCAATGATGCCCCTGCTCTTGCCCAGGCAGATCTGGCAGTGGCTATGAACGCCGGCACTCAGGCAGCCAGAGAGGCCGCAAACATGGTTGACCTTGATTCCAATCCCGCAAAGCTCCTGGACATAGTGGAGATCGGAAAGCAGCTTTTGATGACCAGAGGCGCCCTTACAACCTTCAGCGTGGCAAACGATGTCTCAAAATACTTCGCCATATTGCCTGCAATGTTCGCAGCCACATATCCTCAGCTGGAAGCATTGAACATCATGGGCCTATCAACGCCCACAAGCGCAGTTCTATCGGCAGTAATCTTCAACGCCCTTATCATACCTGCACTTATACCTCTGGCCTTGAGAGGAGTCAGCTATAGGCCGGCTACAACTGAATCATTGCTGCGCTATAACCTTGTAGTTTACGGCCTTGGCGGATTGATTATTCCTTTCATTGGCATCAAGCTGATCGATATACTGGTAGTAATGCTGCATCTGGAGTGAGAAAAATGGATAAAAGAGAGATTATCAAGGAGACGAAGACCTGTGTATCGCTGTTTGCGATGGTTTGTTTGCTCAGCCTGGCCTATCCATTTTTCGTAAGCTTGGTGGCCGATACAACAATGCCCTATCAGGCCCATGGAAGCCTGATTTATGTGAATGGCACAGTAGTTGGATCTGAACTATTTGGTCAGAACTTCACGAGCCCAGGCTACTTCCACGGGCGGCCTTCTGCTGTAGATTACAACGGCAGCAACTCCGGCGGCAGCAACCTGGGGCCAACCAGTGCCAAGCTCATGGAGGAGGTACGCGAGAGAGTTCAAAAAGTTAGGAGCGAAGATAATCTATCTGCAGATGCATCTGTGCCCGCAGATCTAGTGCTCGCCTCTGGTAGTGGCCTTGATCCGGACATCAGTCCACAGGGTGCACAGATTCAGATATCACGCGTTGCTAAAGCGAGAGGGCTACCGGAATCAGAAGTGCAAGCATTGGTAGACCGACATATTGAGCATCCTCAATTCGGCATATTTGGTCAAGATAGAGTGAATGTGCTCAAACTCAATATTGCGCTGGATGATCTGGCTAAAAGCAAAAGATGAATAGGGAAGCGTTACCCAGAGATTCCCTATTACCCTTAATATCACTCTTAAATTCCGTTTAGACAATGGCGATGGAGTAAAGTCAATGGCTAAAGCGAATCAGGAAGAGTTCAAATGCCTGATTTGCGTCAAGACTTTCTTCTCGGAGAAACTCCTTGATGACCTCGCCAAAGTTAAACACAAAAGATAATAGCCATGCCATTTCAGTTGTGATGAGAAGAAATGCATCAAGCACGCTCTATTACACTAAGTGATCCTGTAAGGAGAAGCCAGCATTGATAGATAAGTGCCAACCCGACCCTGACGCGCTGCTTCGGAGAATACAGCATATAGAGCAGGAAGAGCAGGAGGCCAGCAGCAGCCGAGGCCATCTCAAAATATTTCTGGGCGCGGCAGCAGGCGTCGGCAAAACTTATCAGATGCTTGAAGAGGCCCAGTCACTAAAAAAAGCCTGTGTTGATGTTGTTTTAGCCATAGCTGAGACCCACGGTCGGCCTGAAACCATGGCTCTGCTGAACGGCCTGGAAACAATTCCTCGTCTTCACATAGATCGTGGCGGCATAGTGCTCGATGAGATGGATCTTGATGCAGTCCTCGCACGCCATCCGACGATAGCATTGGTAGACGAGCTGGCACATACAAATGCCGCTGGACTGCGGCATACCAAAAGGTATCAGGATGTCGAAGAGCTTCTCGATGCAGGCATCAGCGTTTACACTACTCTGAACATCCAGCACATTGAGAGCCTCAATGATATCGTCTATCAGATCACAGGTGTCCATGTTAGCGAAACTCTTCCGGACAAAGTGCTGGAGCTTGCAGACGAGATCGAAGTTGTAGATCTGCCTCCCGAAGAATTGATTCAAAGATTTAAGGAGGGCAAGGTGTATGTCCCGGCACAGGCTGAGCTTGCCATGCGCCGCTTCTTCCGCAAAGGCAATCTTCTCGGCTTGAGGGAGTTGGCGCTAAGGCACGCGGCCCATAAAGTTGACGAGGATATGCGCTCCTATATGGAGATGCAAGGCATCCTGGGACCTTGGCCAGCAGGATCTACACTGATGGTGTGCGTCAGCGCCAGCCCATTATCCGAGCGACTAGTGAGAATAGGGCAGAGAATGGCTGCAGATCTGGATGCCGAATGGTTTGCAGTCTACGTCGAATCTCCCCAGGAAAGACCTCCAACAGAGGCTGCCCGCGACCAGCTAGCTCGAAACACCATGCTTGCAGAGGAGCTGGGAGCCAAGGTCGAGGTTCTAAGCGGACGCAAAATATCGGATGAAATAATCTCTTTCGCAAGAGAGCATAACGTAACACTCATTATCGCTGGTCTGCCGCGAAAAAGTTTCTGGAACAGATGGTTCAGAGGATCAGTTATTAATGAAGTCATCAGCAGAAGCGGCCCAATTCACGTCCTCGTTATAGGCGGTACTGAAGCAGACCAGAAGATAGAAAAACCGATTGTTTCACCTGGATCTGAGGAAGAAGAAAAAGGAGTAAAGAACTTAAAACCGTTCTATGGCGGCCTTATGAGCCTGGCTGTCACAGTTTGTTTTTGCTGGATATTGCATGACTATATGGGCTTAATCAACGTTGCCATGATACTGCTTCTGCCAGTAGTATACAGCGCCATGACCTGGGGAAGAAGCTCCGGTCTGGTGACGTCCCTTGTGGCAGTAATAGCGCTCGACTTCTTCTTCGTGCCGCCGAGGCTCGGTATGACACTTGGGGATATTCGCTATCTGCCTGTATTCTTGGTTTTCATTGTTGTAGGAATGGTGACAAGCATTTTGGCAGATATGGTCAGATGGCAGGGAGAGAATGCCCGTGAAAGGGAGCGTTTTGTTTCGTCCCTTTATGAATTCAGCCGTGACCTTATGGCGGTTGAAGGTTTGGAGGAGCTTCTGCGTTATGCTACCAAAGAGATTGCCGGAGCATTTCAGTGCGAGGTATTGATTCTGCTCCCCAATGAATCTGGACAGCTTATCCCACGAGCCCAGATGGGTGAAACTCTGATATTCGATGAGCGCAAACTTGGTGTGGCTACCTGGGTGTTTCAGCACGGCAAGCCTGCTGGATGCGGAACAGAAACCCTCTCATCTGCATCTATGTTCTATCTACCCCTTAAGGCTGAAGAGATACCACTCGGAGTCATGGGTGTGCGCCTAGGGCAATCAGGCCACCCCTTGCGACCGGAGCAGAGAAGATTATTGGAGGCATTCGCCAGCATTATTGCTCTCGCGCTAGCGAGGACCAAGCCCACCACAGAGGGCTTAAGGCCACGAAAATCGGCGCCACTCTCTTTATAAGATATCATCGATAATCATCGATAATCAGCCGAAGTTCATACTGATTTGCCTAGTTTAGCAGTCGATGCCTTCACATTGCGTAGCCTGAGGCTCAGGTCTGGGGCTTTCATGAATCTCTATCAGCTTTTGAGCTTCGAAGTTGCCTGTGAAACTCTGGCGATCAAATATTTTCTTCTTCAGTACATTATACCAAGTAGTTCCAGTTCCCCAGGTTCCGTTGAATTGGCTTGAAATATTCGTGCCGATTAAATACACTGGAGTGATCCTATCTATTTTTTTGGCCTGAGTATAATTTGAAATATGGCCTGCAGGATCAGTCGATGCAAAGAAGGTTGTTTGATCTTTGTCTATCTGGTTCGCTAGGAAATTCTCTTCTACGTTTGCCCCGATTCCTCCATCAAACTCCCTGGAGTTGATCTGCTTTTGGCCAGCTAAAGGATGGGATCCAGCGTAGGATAATTTGTTTTCTTCAAAGAAATTTAAGGGCACAGTTTTACCATTAACTGGTCTCTGAAGCTTGCTGGCATTCTCGGATAGGACATGTTCTGAATTATACTCAATATCGCCATCTCCTGCCATGTTGTTGCGATATTCCAGAGCTATATCTTTATCAACTATAGCCGTATTTACATCAACGGTGCCGGTTCCTACAATCTTCTGAGAATCGCAATATTGGCCGTATTGTGCAGGTTCAGATAGTCCTCCACCTCTCACGCGCACATAAACTAAACCGCTGTCATCCGCAGTGATATTGCCGTCGGGATCTTTTCCTAAAACGGTAGCAGTATTACAGGCATCATCATAAATATTAACACTTTTTGTAAAGGACTTTGATTCTCCAGGGTTCAGGGAGACTTTATCTGCAACTGTCCCAAGTTTATCATCAATGATAACTACATCCTTTACAGCCTTTTTATACCAGTTCTTTATGACATAAGTATAAGTTACCTTCTCTCCTTGATCAATTATTGGCTTATTTACAGAATTAGCTATTGTTAGCCCGCCAACTTTATTTTTCAACAGCTCCTCATAAGCTATCAATAGATCGGCCTGCTTTTTCAGTAAATCTCCAAAGCTTGCAAGCAATTCTACACGCTTTTCAGAAGATATATCCTGCCAGCTTTCTTCATTTAAACTCTCTAATTTGTAATAAAGGGTTGATTCCCTCTTCAGGAGATCCTTGAAGTTATTTAGAAATTTTTCTTGCTCTTCGATATCCATGCTGTTCCAGTGCGTCTTTAAAAGATCATCGAACCCGCTGAAAAGCGTAGCCTGTCTCCTGAGCAGATCATCGAAGCTATCAATGAATCCTACCCTCTCCTCAGTAGTTGTCGTAGTATTATGAATGAGGTAGTCGAAACTGGACAAAAGATTTGCCTCATCGTTCAGCAGATCCCCAAGACTGTCCATAAAAGAAGAATCGACTGAGGCAGCACTCGCATCTTGAATGATCATATTCTGGCTGAATACAGCTGTTGATATCCCTAATATCAAGGTGAATTTTATAACATCACAAAATGCTTTATACAGCATATAATGGCTTTCTATGATTGCTTCTAAAGGCGATGGCCGTAATAATTGTTCATGCAAATTCCTCAAACTTTTAACTTGATATAAATATGATTTTGAAGAGTTATTCAATCCATTTTGAGGAGGATTTAAGATAGCTAATACATACGTTATGGAGCGATCTAAATTGTAATCTGATATAGAATTTGGCATAATATCGCGATCATCGATTCTAAGATACCTGTAACGAATCAAAACGGACAAATCAACCAGTATATTCCTAACGAGTATATTCCCAAAAGAATGAAAGAGCAATTTCAGAACTAGTTCACACCTTTCGATAAATAGAGCGAAATATGATTGAGAGATAGTGAGAATGCCATTTATGAACAATGAATTTAAGATAAGGGAAATCAATTTACCATTGTCTCTTTTGGATACCATATTAACATCTCTCTGGCGTTCGGGCTTTGTTTGTGTCTTGGCAGTCTCGAATACTAGTTAATAATAAAATATAAGTTACCACTCCGAAGAGTGATAACCTAACCTTTTATCGTCTATAGCTATATGGATTTAGCCATCTATGCATTCACCTGTGGAACTAACAACCCTGCTGAGATTATATGTAGTGCAATTCCTAGCATACTCATGTGTATCAACACAAACTTTGTTCATAAAAGGCCCAGGTCCGTAGATCTTGCTTATAAAGAGTGTCAAAGGCACTGGGAAGCTATCCGTTTTTGAACGCAAGTCTGATAGATTGTAGGTTAGCGTGCCGTCTGTGTTATTTTTTGTCCAGCCAGGGTTCTGAACTCCATCGAACTCCGCAACAGCTGGAGGATAATCTGTGAGCTTTACCCCGGTTGCATCTTTATCGCCATGATTACTGACGGTGATCCAATACCCTGTATAATTATCACATAGGACCCACTGACCTGTCTTAATCACTTGAATTCCTGAGACTGGGCATAACTGATCTCTGCTGATGTTTCCAAAGGTGCAAACTCCCGGAACCTCGTTCGTATAGGCACAAACCCTGTTCACAAATGGCCCTAGTCCCATACTATTGGAGAAGCCGAGAATCAATGGTACAGTAAGAGTATTGCTTGGAGCTATTATATCTCCATGGCTGTAAGTCAGTGTACCATTTATATTCTTCGTCCAGAGGGGGTTCTGTACAGAATCGAATGTAGCACCAACTGGATATGTATCGAGGAGCTTAACTCCTGTTATGGTAGTGGTGCCCGTATTACTGACTTTGATTGTATAGGTCGCGTTCTGGATTCCATTCTTACAATCGCCCCACTGACCCGTCTTGGTAACTCCAATCTTCGAAACTGGGCATAACTGATCTCTGCTGATGTTTCCAAAGGCGCAAACTCCCGGAACCTCGTTTGTATAGGCACAAACCCTGTTCACAAATGGCCCGAGACCCATACTATTAGAGAAGCCGAGAATCAGTGATACAGTCAGAGTGTTGCTTGGAGCTATTATATCTCCATGGCTGTAAGTCAGTGTGTCATTTACATTCTTCGTCCAGAGGGGGTTCTGTACAGAATCGAACATAGCACCAACTGGATATGTATCGAGGAGCTTAACTCCTGTTACAGTTGTAGAGCCCATATTACTGACTTTGATTGTATAGGTCGCATTCTGGACTCCATTCTTACAATCGCTCCAAACAGCTGTCTTTGTTACTTCAATTATTGGGCATAACTGATCTCTGCTGATGTTTCCAAAGGTGCAAACTCCCGGAATCTCGTTCGTATAGGCACAAACCCTGTTCACAAATGGCCCGAGACCCATACTATTGGAGAAGCCGAGAATCAATGGTACAGTAAGAGTATTGCTTGGAGCTATTATATCTCCATGGCTGTAAGTCAATGTGCCATTCACATTCTTCGTCCAGAGGGGGTTCTGTACAGAGTCGAACGTAGCACCTGCTGGATATGTATCGAGGAGCTTAACTCCTGTTATGGTAGTGGTGCCCGTGTTGATGACTTTGATTGTATAGGTCGCATTCTGGATTCCATTCTTACAATTGCCCCACTGACCTGTCTTGGTAACTTCAATCTTCGAAACTGGGCATAACTGATCTCTGCTGATGTTTCCAAAGGCGCAAACTCCAGGGATCTCGTTCGTATAGGCACAGACCTTGTTCACAAATGGCCCGAGTCCCATACTATTGGAGAAGCCGAGAATCAATGGTACAGTAAGAGTATTGCTTGGAGCTATTATATCTCCATGGCTGTAAGTCAATGTGCCATTCACATTCTTCGTCCAGAGGGGGTTCTGTACAGAGTCGAACGTAGCACCTGCTGGATATGTATCGAGGAGCTTAACTCCTGTTATAGTAGTGTTGCCCGTGTTGATGACTTTGATTGTATAGGTCGCATTCTGGACTCCATTCTTGCAATCGCCCCACTGACCTGTCTTGGTCACTTGAATTCCCGGAACTGGACATACATTGTCTCTTCTAATATTCACTGAGCTGCAGACTCTCGGAAACTCATTTGTATAGGCACAAACTGTGTTATTGAATGGCCCAAGTCCCATACTATTGGAGAAGTTGAGAACTAATTGTACAGCAATACTGGTATTTACAGGTATAACTGTACGGTTGTAAGTTAGTGTTCCATTCATATTATCTGTCCAGTCTGGATTCTCGGCCGCTGAGAACCCTGCACCGGCTGGATATGTGTCGATGAGCCTAACCCCGGTGGCGTTACATAATCCCTTATTGGCTACTTTAATTGTATAGATTGCATTCTGGAAACCATTGTTGCACGTGCCCCAAATGGCAGTCTTGTTCACTACAATTCCTGGACATGTCTTATTTCTGCTAATGCTCACTGAACTGCAAACCCTCACACGCTCGTTTGAATCAACACAGACATTGTTCACAAATGGCCCTAGACCCAAACCAGGAGGCATAAAGAGATTCAGGCTCACTACCATGGTTCTATTTACTTCAATAGTTCCGATACTGTAACTCAGAGTGCCGTCTCCGTTATTTATCCAGTTAGGATTATATTTCTTTGAGAAATGAGCACCATCCGGGTAATAATCGGTAAGATTGGCTCCTGTAATGTTGTTGGGGCCCGTATTAGTGACTGTGATTGTATAGATTACCCATTGGTTGCAATCATCACACTTGCTCCAAATTGCTGTCTTATTTATCGTAATTCCCGGGTCACATGGGGGGGCATTCATTAGTTCCTGGAAGCTCAGCAGCAGATCAGACTGAAGCCTGAGAAGCGCCTCGAAGCTGCCAAGGAACTGCACCTTCCATGCGGTTCCCGTCTTTGTAACACCGCCGTATGTATACACACTGCTATCGTTCAATCCTAGCCTCTGCAGTAGTGTCTCAAAGCTGCTGTAAAGTGTCACTTGTTTATGAAGCAGATCTTCAAAGCTGGCAAGAAACTCCTTCTTAGTGTTTATATCGCCCGCACTGCACCAGTTCTTCTTTAAGATATCCTCGAAGCTGGAGAAGAGGAAGGCTTCTTTCTTGAGCATCTCCTCATAGCACATGAGGAATTCGATCTTCTGCTCATTCGTGAATGCGTTAGTCCATCCGCTCTGATCAGGTGAATAGAGCAGGTTCTGGAAGCCAGATATCAAAACGGTCTGAGTCTTCAGCAATTGCTCGAAGCTCTGAAGGAACGATACATGTTCAGTATTGTTCTGAGATACCATATGCAGTAAATCCTCGAAGCTCAATAGAAGGTGTGACTGATTAATAAGCAGATCCTGGAGACTCCTCACAGCCCTAAACTTATTATAGTCAGGCATTACAATAGTCTTAGTCTCCTTGAAAATGTTCTGATCAACGTTTCTAGCCCTAACAAGGACATAATTGTAAAGAATCACAGGCTCTTCTGCCGTCGGTGCAGTAATTGTGATATTAAATGATTTTGTCTGACCGGCGGGAATTACATCGAAGATCGCTTCCAGCGTATTAGTAGGAAGTGCTCCGCCTTGAGGTGTCGTTATAACTTTTTCAGCGGTAGTTGATACATAGGTTGCCTCTGGCGGAAGCTTATCTGTCACAGTAACATCATAAACTGGTCCAACCCCATTGTTCGTCACACCAATATTATATATTATCTGTTCACCAGGTTTTACATTATCTTTAGAGGCGATGCTTGTCACGGATAGGTCTTGCTGAGCCAAAGTGACCCCAACCAAGGCCAGCAATACCAAGACCGTAATAGCTCCCCCCTTCAAAGCCTCTTTCATTGACATAGTACTACTCCTTTCAGATAATTCTTTAGTTATAAGTTTAAAGTTCTAGGTTAAATATTTTACTGTATTACTAAAAAACAAGAGATATGTCTAATACATTGGTGAAAATATCACAAGAAAGATTTGAATAGAATGCTAATTAATGGTTCATTCAAGGGAGGTAAGTATAGCAATAGATAACTCTAGCAACTATTAATTTAATAGTATTAAGATAGTAATGATGCAAACAAGCTAACTTATCAAACCTCAAATTGCACTATGAGCATTTTATCCTCACTGCATAGCATCGGAGTATTACGATAAAGTACTCTTAGCATTAAATTAAAATTATTAAAAGTATATTCACTCCCTTTCAGGAGTAGATATACTTTCTCATCTGCGGGCAACCATTTCCAGCACCTTCACTGCCTGGGCACCTGCCTCCATTATCTCCAAGTTCAGAGATATAAGCTCGGGCTTCTTAGCAAAGGTCACCTTAAAGGCGTTGCCGTATGCCTCACGCGGCAGCCCCAGATTTCCTGCCTGCATCAGAGCGCCAAACATGGCAGTATTTGCTGCCTGCTGAATTCCCTTCTCTGTCGCAATCTGAGTTGCAGGGACCGATATGGCTCTAATTCCTTCTGGCGGCCTGAACTCACCTGCTAATGAATCGTAAAGGATCAGACCACCCTTCTTAACAGTTGAGGCAAACTTATCCAGCGAAGGCCGATTGAATGCCACAAGCACGTCTGGATGATCAATCACGGGAGAGCCGATTGGCTGGCCTGAAATGGTGACAGAGCAGTTAGACGTGCCACCTCGCTGCTCAGGGCCGTAGTCGGGGTACCATGAGACATATCTGCCTGTCCCAAAAGCTGCCTGCGCTAGAGCCAGGCCCATGCTGAGCACTCCCTGACCGCCGAAGCCGGCAATCTTCACACCCTTCAGCTCAAAGTCCGGGTCGTTCGCAAAGTCCACAGATAAATGCTCTTTAGATCCAAAGACCTTGTCCAGGGATTCCTTAGAGAAATCGCTCTGCTGTCTCACGATTGGTTGGGCCTCTGACGATCTATCTCTAAATTTCTTGAGCGGGAACTCCTTTTCCATCTGCTCATTGATGAACTTCCGGACACCTCTAACATCCATCCTCAGAATAGTCGGACATGGCGAGAGGAACTCCACAAACGCGTAGCCCCTTTTATCCTTCTGGATTTCTAATGCCTTTCTGACTGCGCGCCTGGCCTTCCGAACGTGCTCAATGTCTGAAAGCGACACTCGCTCAATGAAAACAGGCGCTTTTAACGTATCTAGAATCTCACAGATATGGATAGGATAGCCCATGTCCTGGGGATTACGCCCAACAGGCGTTGTGGCTGTCACCTCGCCTATCAGAGTTGTAGGCGCCATCTGGCCGCCAGTCATACCGTAGACGGTGTTATTTATGAAGAAGACAGCCAGCTTCTCTCCCCTGTTGGCAGCTTGTATCGTTTCGTTAAGTCCAATCGATGCCAAATCGCCGTCTCCCTGATAGGACATGACTATTGCATTATCCTCTGCCCTGGATATGCCTGTGGCTATTGCCGGAGCTCTGCCGTGGGCGCACTGCATATGACCGCAATCCAAGTAATAGTATGCGAACACCGCACAGCCCACTGGGCTTAAGACTATACAGCGATCCTGTATGCCCAGATCAGTCATGGCTTCGCCGATAAGCTTATGCAGTACACCATGTCCACATCCAGGACAGTAATGAGTAGCAGTGGGCGCTGCCCCACCTTTCCTGGAAAACTCCTCATAAATTCCGCGAGGTCCTCCGATAAGCTTTTCTTTGGCCGCCATTCAGGCCACCTCCCTTATCTTATCCATAAGCTTGTCAATCTGAACGAGACGCCCTCCGTAGCGGTTTATTAATTCTACTGGGGCACAGGCTGCAGCTAATCGGATATCATCCCGCATCATTCCGTTGCTCATCTCTACAGATATGAATTTGCAGCCTTTATTCGCGAGAGCTTCAATCTCATTCTCCGGGAATGGGAAAAGCGTAATTGGCCGGAAGAGGCCAGCCTTGATGCCTTCGCGTCTTGCAGCATCCACTGCAGATCGAGCGATGCGGCTGCTGATTCCATAGGACACGAGCACTACTTCTGCATCGTCCAATCTATAGCCCTCATAGGCAACCTCATTCTTTTTTATCTCCTCATACTTTTTTTGGAGCTTGAGGTTATGCGCCTCCAGCTCATCGAAGTCCAACGCAATAGATGTAATGAGGTTCTTGCGGGTACTGGCGTTACCGCTCACAGCCCAGGAGGTATCAATGGTCGGCTCTACAGCAATCTCCGGGAACCTGAGGGGCTCGACCATATGGCCTAAGACGCCATCTGCAAGGACTACGGTCGGATTGCGATACTTAAAGGCCAGATCAAACGCTTTCATTGTGATGTCGCACATCTCTTGAACGCTGTTCGGAGCTAGAACGATATTATTATAACAGCCATGTCCTCCACCTTTACATGCCTGATTGTAGTCCGATTGCTCCGGCCCAATATTTCCGAGACCTGGACCAGCACGGCAAATATCTACGATAACACAGGGCAGCTCAGCTCCCGCTATGTAAGTTATGCCTTCCTGTTTCAGGCTCATGCCGGGCCCAGACGAAGCGGCCAGGACTCTGTGGCCTGTGCCAGCTGCGCCATAGACCATATTTATCGCTGCCTCTTCAGATTCCGCTTGCACAAACTTCCTGCCTGCCAGCGGAAAGTAGCGGGATGCATCCTGCAATATCTCGCTCGCCGGGGTTATTGGATAGCCGAAGAAGCAATCACAGCCAGCATACATTGCTCCGATTATTACTGCGCTGTTTCCTGCAACTAACTTGGAAGCCATTTCAACTCGCCTTCTCCAGAGCTTCGACTCTCTCCTTCTGTGGGATATGGACCTGTATAGCTAGCGGCTCAGGACATGTATAGAAGCAAGCGCCGCAGCCTATGCAGCCATCCCCGGAGTAGACAGCATAGCGGTAGCCCCTCTCGTTTAACTCATTGCTAAGCTTCAGAACGTTCGCAGGACAATCTACGATACATCTCTCGCATGCTTTGCACTCTTTCACGTTGATCAAAGGATAGGGCTTATCTTTCTCTCTGATCTCAACACGTCTTATTTTTCCGCTGATTGTCTTCGGCAGCTCTTCAACGAATTCAATAATTCGTGGATATTTGTATGGGGCAGTCACACTTTTAACGTGATTCTGAAGCTCCTTCTTCAGCTCCTCTGAGGGTGTATAGCCCTTGGTAAGGACTACAGTTGCCTTGACTACCTGCCCCCTTACAGAATCTGGAACCCCAGTTATGGCTACCTCCAAAACAGCGGGATGCGACATTAGAGCGCTCTCAACCTCAAAGGGCCCTACACGATAGCCTGAGGTCTTTATCATATCGTCTGTCCGGCCGACAAACCAGAAATAACCATCCTCGTCCTTCCATGCTGTATCGCCGGTATGATAGTAATCATCATGCCAGGTATTCTTTGTCTTATCGGGATCTAAATGGTAATCTGTGAATACGCCGACGGGCTTTCCTTTGTCGGTTTTAATGACTATCTCGCCCTCTTCGCCCACCTCACAGACTTTATCGTTCTTGCCAACTAAGACTATATCGAATCCGGGAGCGGACCTGCCCATCGATCCAGGCCTGGGATTGACCCAGGGATAATTTGCTATGAAGACGACGGTCTCTGTCTGGCCGAAACCCTCCATCAGCTTTAAGCCCGTAGTCTCAAGGAACTTTTCATAGACCGTCGGATTCAGAGGTTCTCCTGCAGTCACAGCATACTTTAGGGTAGAGAAATCATACTTTGACATATCGCTTTTGATCATGAATCTAAAGATCGTCGGCGGCGCACAGAAGGTTGTGACCCCGTATTTGGCCATCATATCCATCATCCTTCCGGCATCGAACCTGTCGTAATCATATGTGAAGACTGCCGATCCTGCGATCCATTGTCCATAGATCTTTCCCCAGGCGCATTTTGCCCAGCCGGTATCTGCTACGGTGTAATGCAGGCCGTCATCGCCTACGTTCTGCCAGTATTTTGCGGTGAGGATATGTCCCAGAGGATAGGTCTGATCATGCCTTACCATCTTGGGATAGCCAGTCGTGCCTGATGTGAAGTAGGCGAGAATTATATCGCTGTTCTTAGTGGCCTCTTCGCCTGTAGGCCTCGGGAAATCGGAGGACATCTCTTCAAGCTCGGCATTGAAGTTAATCCAGCCATCTCTCAACAGATCAGGACTTCCAACTAAGGCGCGGGTCAAGGCCGGTCTGCCCAGCTGGTTATATGCAGCATCAAACTCCTCCGGCACCCCGTCTCCCGCAATACAAACGATCATCTTCAAGTCTGCCTTCTTGATGCGATAGACAAAATCCTTCTGTTTCAGCATGTGGGTGGAAGGAATTGATATTGCTCCAATTTTGTTCAGGCCGACCATGCATACCCAGAACTCCCATCGGCTCTTCAGGGTGAGCATTACAGTGTCGCCCTTCTTTATTCCGTATTTTTTGAATAGATTTGCAGCTTTATCGCTCAGAAGCTTCAATTCCTTGAAGTTGAGGATTTTCTCTTCATTATTATCATTACACCATACGAGTGCGATCTTTTCAGGGTGTTCTTTTGCATATACATCCACAACATCATAGGCGAAATTGAAGTTCTCCGGTACAATTATCTTGAAATTGTTTTCGAAATCATCGTATGATTCGAAATCTACCCTTGAGACGAATCTACTTAGCAATGTTGACATTTTATATCCCTTTCTTCTACATGACAACAGCCAACATCTTGACCGGTTTATTATCGAGGGCTTCCATTATATGGCCGTATGAAGAATCGAAGAATATGGAATCTCCCTCGTTCAATACTACCTCTTGATCTCGGATATGTATCTTAATAGTTCCTTCCAGGACGTAATCGAATTCCTGCCCTTTATGGCTGTAAATAGACGGCTTATCAACCGCCATGCCAATCCTCGGCTCGACAGTCACGATGAAGATCTCAGCCTTTTTATGCATGAACTTCCCCGCGAGGCTCTGGTATCTATACTGCTTCCTGCGCTCTGCCTCAGTCCCTTCGCCACTCCGAGTTACTGTGTATATATTCATCTTTGGCTCTTGGCCCGTCAGCAGAAGTCCTACATCGACATCCAGCCTTCGCGCGGCCTCAATCAGGACACTTGCAGGGATGTCCAGCTTTCCCTCCTCGTAGCAGTTATACGTCCCCTCAGGTATCTTCAGATAATTTGACATCTCCCCGACTGTAACCTTCGACAGCTCCCGCAGCTCTCGAAGACGTGCCCCAATCTCTTCCAGCGTTTCCTTCATCTTAATCCCTTAGCTTATACTCGCATTCGATCCTACATGGTTATCGAGGAATAACCTTTGCGAATGAACTCCAGAGACCCCATATTTGAATGTATCTCCCGAAAATCTTATCTTTATGAAATTTATGAACCAGAAAACTTAGATAATAAGTTAATGCTGTATCGAATAGATGTGCATACAGTTATATAACATCAATATAATAGATTGATATTGAAAAGAATATTGCCATCGTATCTGCGGCAATAAATACACAAGAAAAGGTAATGGTGAAGACAGCTTGGACTGCTTTATGCAGTCCAGTCGTCATCATCCGCCGTATTTAATTTTAATACTCGGCTAACGCTAGCCTTTGCACGCTCTTTCATTTGTGAGCTCATTGCCGTGTATGCAGAGCTTTTGGTGATCCTTCCTCTCATCAGCTGATATGCGATCTCAGGATCGATATTGTATTTCAGGATATAATCATCCCTACTCATTTGCTCGCCGTTACCTGAGATATATATTGGATCTCCCACTACAGGTGTTATCTTCCCTGCAGGCAGAGACCACTCAAAGCCGGTGGGAAGTACACAAGGAAGCCAGTCATCATCACTAGGATCCGACAGGTCCTGTGCGGTTATCTCTGCCATGTTCACAGCCCCACAGTTATTGCATATAAATTTCTTTGTTGCCATGCTACTCACCCTTTAGCTTGCCATATATGTCATTACCATATATATAATTTATCGATGAAATAATTTCTTTTAATCGATCATCTATTTCTACGAAGATATCGAAAATCGTATAGGATACTCGGAATAGCATATAATATTAAGATCAAGGGATCATATTATTACTAAGAACCACATCCTGAGATCTAATGCGTGTAGCTGAGATCTTCGACTCTATCCAGGGAGAGGGCCCTGCAATGGGTAGGCCTGCAACATTCGTCAGACTTGCAGGCTGTAATTTGAGGTGCGAGGGGTGCGATACTTACTTCAAAGATTGGGTAGAGCTAACGCCCAAGGAGATTCTAAGCCAGATCAATTGTAAACGCGCAGTCATTACTGGGGGTGAGCCGACTCTACAGATGACTGAGCTATCCGAGCTGCTTTGTATGCTCTCCAAAGAGGGCAAAGAAGCTCACATTGAGGCCAATGGGACCAATCCTATACCTGATGAGGATCTGATGAAGCTTCATTGTGTAGTTATCAGCCCTAAGTATGGCTCAAAAGTGGATCTCGCATACTGGTCCTCAAAGGAGAACGTTCATTTGAAGTTCGTTATAGGCCCGAAAGTTTGGTGCTGGCCTCAGGAAACCTTAGAAAAGCTAGCTCCAACACTTCCCTGTGAGAGAATTTGGCTGATGCCGTTTGGGACTGATCCTGGACTGAGATATGCAGAAGATGCCTGGAACCTCGCACTGATGCTGGGCATGAACTACTCTGATCGGCTGCACATAAGATTAAGATGCAGATAAAGTCTAAAATATAGGGCTAATATCCATTTGCTCTTGCTGCACTTAGGCAGGCCATAGCCTCCCTGTATACGTAGGCACTGTGCCTCTGTCCCAGCCCAATTCTAGCCATCCTGAGAAGTCCCAGGCTCATGAAGAATGGAAGCGCCCGCGTTATTCTATAGAACTCAGCCTCGTTCCTGCTGTAGTGCCAGAGAAAGTGGCCAATATAGGGTTCAGCCAACTGATCATCGCCCCTATGTATAGCAAAGTAATGCTTCAGCTCTGCAGCAACAATCCCCAAGTCATGCACGAAGTTGGCATGCTCCCACGAGCTTTCGAAGTCTATGGCGTAGAGCTTTCTGTGGTTGAATAGGTAGTTGACTGGATTGGGATCATTATGAATCCTACAGCCATATGGCTGGTTTATCAGGGGACTATACCACCACTCGCCAAGCAGATGATTATACTTTGACCTTGTCGTTTGATCAAGCCCGAGCTGGTCTAAGATCTTATGGAACATGGCAAATTCCCGATCCTTCCTGTAGTCAGATCTGGTATTGTCGTGGAGCCTACGGAGGGTTTGGGCTACTGCAGTGAGCCTATCGTACAGGCCATCTTCAGTCTTTATGTATCTATAGAGGGGACTCCCCTCGACATACTCTGTCACTAGAGCGCAGTTAAACCTCCTTTTCATCGCGATGGGCTTAGGGATATCGATAATTTGCTCGACGTTCTTGAGTATACCAAACTCCCTCTCAAGAGACCTGACTGGATTATAGTCTCTCTTCCAGCCGATCGGCTCTGCGAAGAACTTTGCAACTACGCTATATCCCTCACCGTCGAACTCATATCTGCAAACTGTATGAGAGGCTGGGCGAAATTTATAAACCCCTACTTTACAATTCTTATTATGTATTCTGTCCCCCAGGATATTCAACAGCCAGTCTCTGAAAACGTCTCCTGGCTTCAAAGTGCTTACCCTTTTTTCTGAACTCATGATCCTCTGCTCTCTTGGCAGGATAGATTGCCGTAAACAATTCCCGATATATTGCAGTTTAATATAAATTTCTACAAAGTACTGTAGTTTCCAAGTTTTTAGCTGCAACCGCCAACTTTATAAACCGAATTTAATTTTAACATAATTAGATAATGTTGTATACCTATTTCGTGCTATCATCATAAAATATAGTATTATTTTATCAGCCGATTGTTTATATTTTGTATGCAAAATCAAAAACTTGGAGACTACAGAAAGTATATAAAATTATTGAATCAGGAGGCAAAAATAAGGGTGTAATGGAAGTGCCCTATATTAAAATAAGATTAATTTATATTAATAATACCCATTTATTCTTTAGTATACATTGAAAAGCTTCCAGGCCTCCTCTATATGTAATGCCTTCATCCCCAGCTTCGCGGAGGGGACGATATCGTTCTCGAAGTTATCCCCTATGCACAGTATATTCTCAGGTTCAAACCCGAGCGCCTTAGCAGCCTCCAGGAAAATCCTTGGATCGGGCTTCTTATAACCGAAATCTGAGGAGAAGATAACGCTTTTAAACTTATCGTAAAGGCCGAAATACTTCAGCTCCAGCTCAGAAAACACCCTCTGGCCGTTGGAAAGTATAACTTTTGGATAGTCCTCAAGCTCCTTTAGGAGCCGTTCACTCTGATGAAAGACATCTATCTTCCTAAGGGACACCGCTCTGAATGCGCGTGCTGCCTCAACCCCAATCGCATCCTCGTCGATATCCCAAAGCTCATGCTGTTTGCAGATATGCCCCAGCACTAGCTCCACACGAACTTCAGGGTACTTTTCCCATCTTACCTTCATCTCTGCATCTATTGAGCTCTTGTATTCCCTCATCAGATCTTCAGGCATAATCCTGACACCCTTATACATCAGCCACCTGCTGACAGGCTGGTACGTAGCAATATCGTCCTCATCGGTCCTTATCTCTATCAAAGTATTATAGCAGTCGAAGATTATACCTTTTACACCCTCGATGCCGACCAGCTCACACTTACCAATCATGTTAGCGCACTTCCAAATTAGGAGAATCCAGCGATTATCCAGGCTCGCGATATCAAGAGCTGGACTATTTCAGCGTTAAGCAAAATAGAGTATCAATGTGTCATGTATATAAATTTTCCAATTGTTTATAATCAGTATAGGAAGTGTACCAATATCCACCTAGGGGGATGAAACCGCTCGCAGGGAGTAGCAAAAGAGTTCTAGCGAGCGGACCAAGCCATAGTAGTAATATTAGCTATGAATATCTTATCCGAGCGTAGGGCGAAAGTATTCTCCGCATTAATTACCATTGGGTACATGTATTTTGGAGATTTCCGAAAAGTATTATGGCTTAAGAAGCCCTTTTCAATATTATCAAGCGATGTGGTAAGCATGAAACGTATAGAGATCAATATTCCTGGCATTGGGAAAGCAACTATAGAGCTGGATGAGAGGAATCCGCAAATTTCACAAGAGCTTTATCAGATGCTTCCGATTGAGGCAAGGGGGAACCTCTGGGGCGAAGAGATCTACTTTGAGATCCCCCTAAAGGCCACCGATGAGAACGCATCCCCCTCAGCCATCAAAGGGGATGTATCGTACTGGTCTCCTGGATGTGCACTCTGTATATTTTTTGGCGAAACCCAACCTTACTCGCCCGTAAACCATTTGGGAAGCGTAACTCAAGGAATAGAAATATTCAAAAATGTAAATGCTGGAGATAAGATAGTGTTAAATAGAATATGAAACGTATTCTAAAAAACTTTTATGAAGGTTTAGTGAGGTATTATCATGAAAATACTGATAGCTTATCATTCAATGACTGGCAACACAGAGAAAATGGCCAGAGCAGTGGCAGATGGTGCTAAATCTGCAGGTGCTGATGTTACAGTGAAGAAAGCCCCAGAAGTTACTTCGGCGGATCTCAAGGCAGCCGATGGCATAATCATAGGGTCTCCTACTTACTACGGTCAGATGGCGGCGGAGATAAAGCAGATCTTTGATAGATCAACGGACGTTCGCGGCCAATTGGAAAATAAAGTTGGTGCAGCATTCACATCCTCAGGCAGCTGCGATGGCGGAAACCAGACAACATTGCTTTCAATTCTCCAAGCAATGCTCATCCACTCGATGATAGTAGTGGGAGATCCAATGGCGTCCGGCGGCCATTATGGCGCAATTGCTGTTGGCGAGCCGAACAAAAGCGCACTTGAGGCCTGTAGACAGATAGGATCGAGGGTCGCTAACCTCGCAAAAAAACTGGCAGCTTGAACCCGTAGTTCAATTGAAAACCGATATATCCTTAATTAGCGGAAAAGCCCAATCATGATAAATCAAGTGCTTGAAACTGCAGAGAAGATAAGCAGCATGGAGATTCGTGGTGCTGGAAAGATCGCCAGGGCTGCTGCTAAGGCACTGAAGGATTTTGCTATTAGCCTGGATGTAAAAAGTCTCGACGAGTTCAATTCGGAGATGAAAAATGCAGCAGACGTTCTTCTTAATACCAGGCCGACCGCCGTATCCCTTTCTAACGCTATCAGGATGGTCATGAACTATAAAGCCGATAATATCGAGTCAGCCCGCAGAGCTGTTATATCCAATGCCGAAAAGTTCATTGAGAGCTCTGAAAGGGCGGTCGAGAGGATCGGCGAAATAGGCAGCCGCCGAATTAGAGACGGCGATACTGTTCTCACACATTGTAACTCAATGGCGGCGCTCTCCGTCATTGGCACAGCCCACAAAGCGGGCAAGATGATTAAGGTCATTGCCACCGAATCGAGGCCGAGGTATCAGGGCATCCTGACGATTGGAATCCTGGATGAGCTGGGTATTGAGACGGAGCTTATAGTTGATTCTGCAGTCAGAAGCGTAATGAATGAGGTCGATCTTGTGGTAGTAGGAGCTGACGTGGTTACGGCTAACGGTACTCTTGTAAATAAAATAGGCACTGCCCAGATCGCCCTTTGCGCTCATGAGGCAAGGACTAGCTTTATGGTGGCTGCAGAGACATACAAATTCAGCCCCATGACCATCCTTGGTGAGCTGGTGCCAATCGAGGAGCGGAATCCCAAGGAGATCCTGCCCGATTTCCAAAAGTACAAGCATGTTCATGTCCGCAATCCAGCCTTTGATGTAACGCCTCATCAATATATCGATTTGATCTGCACAGAGGTGGGTGCGATCTCACCTGAAATGAGCTATCTGATAATAAAAGAGAGACTTGGCTGGGAGATCGATGAGGCCTGAACTTTTGATTTTTAGCTATTGGATATCAATATAGTAAAATCAAGACTTGTTATGCTATATTTATGTACTATAGTTTATCGGCCATAATTTGTTAGCTACAGTTTATTAGCCATCTCCTAACCGTTCTTTGATCCCACATATTGATGCCGTTTCAATGCATTTTCAAGCTCACTGCACTGCACAGGCTTGCTGATATAGTCATCCATACCTGCTTTCAGACATCTCTCCCGATCACCATTAAGAGCGTAGGCTGTTATGGCTATTATCTTTGGCTTGTGATCAGGCCAGCGCTGACGAATAATCCTTGTAGCCTCGAGCCCATCCATCTCTGGCATTTGTATATCCATAAGTATGACATCATATGAAGAATTCTCTAGAGCACGCAGTACCTCCAGACCATTAGCAGCTATGTCTGCTTTATGCCCTATCTTCTTCAGCATTCGCAGCATTACCATCTGGTTAACCGAATTATCTTCTGCGAGCAGTATATTTAATGTCCGATCTTTTAATGTTCGATCTTGCCCCCTATCCAAATGAGTCTCAAAGCGGCAGGATGGCTCTTTGGCCTCTGAAAGACTGTTAACAATTTGATCGGACAGAATTGTGAAACAGAAGGTAGAACCCATTCCGGGGATGCTTTCAACCCAGATTCTTCCTCCCATTAGCTCTACCAATCTCTTGCTAATGGCGAGCCCAAGACCAGTCCCGCCATATCTCCGAGTAGTCGATGCATCAACTTGGCTGAAGGATTGAAAGAGATTTTTAATTTTATCCTCAGGGATTCCAATCCCTGTATCTTTGACCTCAAAATAAATCTCGTATCCTTTACCATAATTCTTGCTGTCCACAAAGAGATGTATCTCCCCAGTTTCTGTGAACTTAACTGCATTATTTAAGAGATTGACCATAACCTGGCGCAGCCTCGTCGGATCGCCAGAGATTATCCTAGGAGTGCTTTCATCTATCCTATAGGATAGGTTCAAACTTTTTTCCGATGCACTTTGAGCCACTAACTCAAGAGAATCGTCTATACAGGACTCAAGATCAAAGATCCTGCCTTCAAGCTTTAGCTTACCGCTATCTATCTTTGAGAGGTCAAGAATATCGTTTATAATAGAGATCAATGCATTTCCGCTGGTCTGAATAGTCTCAATAAGCATCCGCTGCTCAGAGGTAGGATTTGTATCTAGAAGCAAACCTGTTATGCCTATAACTGCATTCATGGGTGTGCGTATCTCGTGGCTCATATTTGCCAGGAATTCGGATTTAGCCTTAGTTGCAGCCTCAGCCTCTCCTTTTGCCCGCTTTAGCTCATTCTCAACCAGCTTTAAGTCGGTGATATCCCTGGCAATCCCGCACAGACCTATGATTTTCCCTGATCTATCCCTCATAGGCGCCTTGATTGTATGAAATGTCATAGACATACCATTTACAGGCTTAGTGCGCTTTTCTTCAACGATCTCGCCGCTCAACACTTTAAGATCGGATTCCCGTATTTTCTCAGCCGCCTCATTGCCAAAGAGATCCATATCGGTTTTTCCTATGAGCTCCGATGTTGGTAGATTGAAAAGCCTCTCCATAGTAGGGTTGGCCTGGATGTAACAAAGAGATTCATCCTTGATAAAAATCGAGTCCTTGGCAGTATCGAAGATTGCTCTGAATCTCTCTTCACTCTGTTTGATCTCCTCATCTATCTTGATCCTGGCAATAATTCCTGCAATATCCGCAGCAAAGGCTTCTAGAGTATTTCGAACACCTAACGGTATTTGGCTGTAACTGCGAGAAGCCAGATTTAGGGCGGCTATGACTCCGGCTTTATACTTCACTGGAAGAACTGCTAATGACTTTAATCCCTCTTCATAGAGATCTCTGCAAGGGTATCTGGAAATATCTGTATAATCCCAATAGATTAATTCACCAGATTTAATAATTCGAGCTCGGGGCGAATCAGCATCGCAATGAGAGAAACTCTCTATAAAATGCTCTGATAGACCCTTATGCAGTATTAGATCCAATTCACCATTAGATTCATTTACGATATAGACGACGCCGCCATCTAAACCATCAATTTGGAGAGCAGCATCCAAGATAAGGCTCAACGCTAACTTCAGATCGCTAGCAGAGCTTAAGGCGACTGCCAAATCGCGCTGCCGCCTTAATAATCCTTCAGCCCTCTTATGCCCTTCAATCATAGCATTCAGCGATTCGTAAGCAATTAGGAGGTCTTCGGTTCTACCATTAACCTTCTGCTCTAGCCCGCTCCGCACCTACCTCAGCTCCATCTCCGTATGCTTGTATTCGGTTATGTCCATCATTTGCTGTAAGATTATATTTACTCGACCCATTATAATATAGGTATCTTCCATCAGTATCAAAAATTATTATTATATCTTCGGATTTCTCGAGCAAGCTCAGACTTGCCAAGTATATAGGTGGTACCATTTGATGAGGAGGAACCTTAGAAAAGCAACTTGTCTCCATCAGTTCTACCAATTGCCTAAAATTATTCAGATTAGCAATTGTGGTATCATCCATAATTAATCATTCCTGATGATACACGTTCGTTCTTCGTATATCAACCTTTCATGCGTTAAAATATAAAATAGTCGATTAAAGTAAAAGTAAAAAATGTAAACGCTTTTAGCCCTCAATAATGTAGACTCTGCCCATAACTTTCTAGTATTGTTAATAATACGAGTATACAGGCCCATTTGCTAATTGTTTGTCTTAGAGGATTTTGTCATACTCCAGCTGCTCTTTAGGGACAGAAGGCAGCTCTTCGTCAGGATACCCAAAGGCAATAATCGATTCAACCCTTATATTATCCGATAAATTGAGCACCATTCTGATGAAGTCCTCCGAGGCCATGGAATCTCTATGCAATCTATTTCTTATCTGGATCCAGCAGGATCCCAAACCTAGACTCTGGCCTGTTAGCTGCATAATTATTGAGGCAATGGAACAGTCCTCAATCCAGACATCCGACTCGGTCTCATCAGCACAAACGACCACTCCCAAGCTTGCGCTCTTCAGGAAGCTAGAGCCGTGTTCTTTTGCCCTGGAGAGCTCATCCAGTCTAGCTTTATCTGTAACAAAAAGGAACCTCCAGGGCCCGATGCCGCGGGAGGAAGGCGAGCGCAAGGCGGCCTCCTTCAGCTGATCTACAATATCTGGTTCGATTTTTTTATCCTTGTATTTTCGTATGCTCCGCCTTTTTCTTAGTATATCCAGCATATTATCCACCTTAATTGTTTATGTTTTTCTGGAAAATAAGCTTATCTCGTAGAGGTGGAAGGGAGGGCACATAAATCATTTTTATAGTCAAAGGCAGTGCGAAGTTACTCGTATTTTAGTGGGAGATCTACTTTTTGTAATTGTAGAAAAGGCCGCCGAGAAAAAGGGATATTCTCAGCGCTTAAGTTACTGATCGGCTTCAAGGGGCATGGGCATAACAGAGCAGATCATTTTGACGGGTTACTGCTATTTAATTTAGGCTAGCCGTTATCTTAATACCGCTAGTATAAATGGCGAAGAGACTTAGTGCTCTATATGCTCAGGCGATATATGTATAATAGTAGCTTCATGGCATGCTTTATTGACGTCATTATATCACATCAGTAATTATATTACAGTAACCATTTTAATGTATAAATGCTTAATATTCTTCCATAAATCTTTAAGGAAGAGTGTCCTATGAAAAACAGAACAACCTTAGCATTAATAATTATACCGCTATTGTTACTGACCTCATGGGCAGTAGCGACATGTACATCATACAGCTACGATAAAGATTACTATCCTCCCGTAAACCTTGATCCTTGGAAATTCTGCCCAGCTATAACCTATGGCCCGCACCAGATGATATGCGAACAAAGCTGCGGTGAAAAAACTTGTCAGCATGCGGCAGTGGTTCCACAGCGAGTCTACCCAATTGTGACGCCCACTCCAATTACGCCAACACCTACACCGATTACGCCAACACCCACACCTATTACACCAATACCAACACCTATCACACCCACGCCGACTCCGCAGCCTCAACCACAGCCCCAACCGCAACCTCAGCCACAGCCTCAACCACAACCTCAGCCACAGCCTCAACCACAGCCATCACCATGTATCGGATGCCCAGTTCCACAGACACCTACATTGCCTTCAACGAACGTGCCCATTCCATCGGCACCAACCTTGCCTGCAGTGAACGTGCCCATTCCAACCATACCTACCTTACCAATAACGGTGAAAACTGTTTCAGACGATTCATGCCCAGATTGCGCCAATAAAACATCCAATGCGAACAATAAGATTACAAATGGAGAGATTGTAAAGGCCATAATAGATAGCATAACGACAAGTGGAAATACCGATTCATCAGATAATGCAGATACGCTTAAAGATTCAAAGGCCCCAATTACTAAAGATATAGCATCTATGGATCCAGTACAAAGAGCATTCTACGGCGGGATGCCTATGCCTCACTCGGCAGGCACTTAGAAGGTTAATAAACCTAACAAGTCCTAGAACAGACTTTATTGGCTGAGAATCCAAAGGACTGCCTTATAAGTTGTCAGTCCTACTTATGTTTTTTAAAACGCATTAAGCCAGAAGAAGAGCGCCTTTCTAGCGTAACATCTCCAGTGGAATCCTTCCATTATGCACTGCCGTCGCAGTCAGCGCACCCTTGAAACCTATATCCTCCAGCGATTGCAAATCCTCTATCCCGCTGATCCCGCCTCCTAAAATCAGCGGATGATCACTAACTGAGACCGCATTTTCCAGAAACTTTTTGTTAAGGCCAGCGGATACACCCACTCGATCAAGATCCAGCAGGATGACGGCATCAAGACGGACTTCGTTTAGCCTGCGCAAGAAATCCAAAGGCTCCTGCAACATCTGCCCGGGATCTTCCGACAGAACCTTCCCATTCTTAATATCGATACTTACTGTGATGTCTCTTAACAGGGACGCTTCCTGTATCAACCTTAAGGATGCTGTTTCAGTCCCTAAAATAGGGCTGATATCATTAGGCAAATTGCCCAGATCCGAAATTTTCGAGACTGCTATGTCGGCCATTGTCTTTGCGAGGCAGGAGATACTTTTGATGATATCTAGGTTATCATCTTTGCCTGTGAGCATGTTTAAATCTGCAATGTAGATATCCTTTGGCCTGATCTTTCCAATCATCTCTATTGGATTCGAAGAAGAAACTATTTGGCTGAATCTCTCTACGGCCTCGTAACGGCTTCGCTCGCCACGAACTGCATGAACTACCGCACCATTAAATAGATCAAGAACAAAGATGCATCGCACCGTATCCCCTCAGGATAGGATGAATATGAGGTTATTGGTTAGCCCAATGAATATCGAAGAGGCGCAAATCGCTCTTGACGGCGGCGCAGATATCCTGGATATTAAGAATCCCGCGGAAGGCTCTTTAGGCGCAAACTTTCCTTGGGCCATCAGGGCCATAGTGGCTCTGGCTGCTGGCCGCGTACCAGTGAGCGCTACGATTGGAGATCTTGATTACAAGCCAGGAACCGCCAGCCTCGCCGCGTTGGGTGCTGCGGTCTCAGGCGCTGAATACATCAAAGCTGGCCTCCTTGGCGTAAAGACTCCTTATCAGGCGGAGGATATGCTTGATAAGATAGTGAGGGCGGTCAAAGGATTAGATAAAAACAAGAAGGTAGTGGCTGCAGGCTATTCAGACCACTTACGTGTCGGCTCAATATCGCCGATGCTTTTACCCGAGGTGGCAGCAGCGGCAGGTGCAGACCTCGTTATGGTGGATACGGCCGTAAAGGATGGTCGATCAACCTTCCAATTTATGAGCGAATCCGTGTTAAGAGATTTCATAGATCTGGGCCAGGCCAAAGGCCTCGAGGTAGCCATCGCGGGAACTATCGGCTTTGAACATATTGGTATGCTCAAGATGCTGGAGCCCGATATAATCGGAGTTCGGGGAATAGTCTGCGGTGGAGATCGAAAAAGTGCAATACAAGCCGATCTTGTAAAGAAGTTGAAGATAGCTATCTCTCAACCAAAAAATCTTTAGTACTTTTTAGTATAAAAATGCAATACAATTAGTATGCGGGTGTTCCCCGCATACTTAGAGTGTAACGTTCTTGGCGCTTATAACACCAGGGACTGCTTTTATCTTATTAATTGTACTCTCCGGCACCGATTGATCAACGCTTAACACCATGATCTGCGGCTTGCCCTCGGATATGCGGCCGACGTGCATTCCGCCGATATTGATTTTATCCTCGCCAAGCGCAACACAGCATGGGCCTATGATGTTCGGTTTGTCCTCAATTATTGATATGACCATGTTGCCTTCAGATGGTATGTAGATCTCGTAATCGTTGAGCTGGATTATTTTCTTCTCTTTGTTGCCAGAGACAGTTCCCTGGAGCGATATCGTATCTCCATTGGCTCGCAGGGTGATTGTTATAACATTGCTATATCCATCTGCCGACTCTGTTTTGCTCTCCAGAAGCTTGATTCCGCTCTCCTTCAGGAGGCTCTGCGCATTGACGAAATTGATGTATTCACGCCCCATGACGGATCCCAGGAGGCCCATTATCGCAGAGATTGTAACGGCGCGCGTGTCCTTCTCCGGTATATTACCGCCGTAAACTATCTCCAATGTGTTGAAACTGCCGCCTTCAAGCTGCCCTGCAAGGCTTCCCATCTTCTCCGCAAGCTTCATGTAAGGAGCCATTACCGCCAGTGTCTCGGGCGATATGGCAGGCATGTTGATGGCGTTCGTCGGGAGTCCGCCCTTAGCTATTAACAGTATCTGATCAGCCACGGCCAGAGCGACATTCACCTGTGCCTCTGCCGTGGATGCTCCGAGGTGTGGCGTTGTGATGACCTTCTCCTGCTCAAGCAATGGGTTGCCAACCGGCGGCTCCTTTGTAAAAACATCTACTGCCGCGCCAGCCACCTTGCCCGTAGATACAGCTTTGGCCAGGGCAGCCTCGTTTATGATTCCACCTCTAGCGCAGTTTACGATGCGAACGCCAGGCTTCATAATATTGAACTCATCCTCATCTATCAGGTTCCTGGTCTCATTCGTCAGAGGCGTATGCACTGTTATGAAGTCGCCCTCACGTAAGACCTGCTCCAGCGGCGCAAGAACGATTCCAAGCTGCTTTGCCTTTACTTCTGTTATGAAAGGATCAAAGGCCAATATCTGCATGCCGAATGCCTTCATCCTCGTCGCGACCTCTGCACCTACGCGGCCAAGACCAACAATCCCCAAGGTCTTGTTGAATAGCTCGACGCCTGTATACTTCTTCCTATTCCATTCGCCTTTATGTAGAGCCGCATTAGCCTGGGGGATATTCCTGGCCATGGCGAGCATCATTGCGATCGTATGCTCGGCAGCTGAGATTGTGTTCCCTCCAGGGGTGTTGAGTACGATTATACCCTTTTTCGTTGCGGCCTCAACATCCACATTATCTATCCCTACGCCTGCCCTTCCTATCACTTTCAGATGATCCGCTGCATTGATCACATCTGCAGTGACTCTCGTTCCACTTCGGATTACAAGGGCGTCATAATCTTTGATCTTCTTAACAAGCTCATCGGGCGAGAGATTGGTTATAATATCGACCTCTGCCCCTGACTCAAGCCTTCTTACTCCTTCCTCTGCCAATGAGTCGCTGACAAGTACTTTCATGAAATCTCCTTCACACCCAATCAAAGGTGTACAAGCATTTTATCCTTTCGTCAGCCAGGGATGAATTACAATATATCCGCTAACCGAAAGCTAATACTAAATGAAGATCTGAAATATAGTTAATCATTGAGCTTATTGCCCTATAGATACATTTAATAATTAATGCGTGAAAATACATAGGCATGGGTAGAAAACCTATAATAATTAGGCATATATCAAAGATAGACCTTGATAAATTATATAAAAAAGAGACTGATCTAAGGATTAAGGAACGGTTATTGGCAATAATACATTTATATGAAGGGAAAAACGTATATGAGGTAGCTGATATTTTAAAAAGGGGCGAGAGGACAATAAAATATTGGTTAAGCAGATGGAATAATCAAGGCTATAATGGATTGACACCAAAGAATAGAAATGGCAAAAAGCCAAAGATGTCTCTTGATGAATGGGATAGAGTTATTAAAGAAATTGAAGACAAAGGAATGACGATAAAAGACGTATTAAAATATGTAAGGGATACAAGAGGTATAGATTTTTCATATAAATATGGCTGGCGAATTTTAAGAGTAGTGAAAAAAGTTAAGTATGGGAAACCATACATCAGAAATGAAAAGAGGCCTGCAGATGCAGAAAGTTTTTTAAAAAAGGATAAAATCAGTGCTGACCACTGTTACTGATCCTGTTATAGGATTTCTTGATGAAAGCTCTTTACAACAGCGCCCTAATACACGTAGAGTCTTAAACACTCATTTAATAAATTATAAACCTGGAAAGGTTAGATCAAGAACTATTTTTGGATTTATAGCATTAAATGGCAATGATGAGGTTATGGTTTCCAACTCCTCTAAGAAGGAAGCGTTGATGGCATTTGCTCAAAATATAAGAAATAATAATATTATGAGGCCAATTTGTATACTTTTAGATAATGCTAGAATTCATTTGGCCAAGAAATTTAGAAAACTAGCTGAGGAAATCGATATTCACTTAATTTATAATATCCCCTATTCACCAGATTTGAATCCTATAGAATTCGGTTGGAAGGATTTCAAAAGAGAGATCGCCAAATACACTGATTTCGATGAAGCTATTATAGCTAGCCAAGATTGCGCTTTAGAAATATTTTATTCCAAAAAGGATGGATATTCAAAGTCCTGGGTGGAGCGATTTCTTAGTGCAAAAAGCTAGGAGATTAACTATATTTGCGATGGCACCCTCATCGGATCAAGATCCTAAGACAAGCAAAAATATACTATTGCTAGGGTTTGTCAGCCTTCTCAACGATATCAGCAGCGAAATTATCCAACCGATATTGCCTATATTTATAACATCCCTTGGCGGCGGGAGTCTTGCAGTTGGCCTCGTCGGCGGCATCAGCGATGGGCTGCCGAGCATCATCCAGGTCTTTTCAGGCTACTGGTCCGACAGCCTTGGAAAAAGAAAGCCTCTGGTGGTTGGAGGCTATGCACTTTCCGCGATTGCGAAGCTTTTGTTTCCTCTCTCAGCAGCTTGGCAGCAGGTCTTCATCCTAAGGGCAGCGGATCGCACCGGGAAAGGCATACGCTCTGCGCCAAGAGATGCAATGATCTCCGAGTCTGCAGTGAAAGAGGCGAGGGGAAGAGGCTTTGGACTCCATAGGGCGATGGATACTCTGGGAGCTGTGATTGGCTCCGTTATGGCATATGCTCTTTGGAAAGGCGGCCTTGATTTCAGGATGATCTTTATCATCGCCGGAATCCTGGCAGTAGTGACACTTTTGCCGTTTATTTACGTCAGAGAAGGATTTGCCCTGCCTAAATCGCTCTCTGCATTCAGCATCTCCGATCTAACGCCCGAACTAAGAAAGTTCGTGGCAATTGCATCGCTTTTCGCGATAGGAAACTTCAGCTATATGTTCTTCATCCTGCGTGCCCAGGAGTTTTTCACAGGCATGGCTTCCATTGGCGATCCTCTTCTTCTATACGCATTCTTCAATGTGGTTTATGCCGTGTTTTCACTGCCTATTGGAATATGGTCGGATAGAATCGGCAGAAAGAATGTGCTCACCCTCGGTTTTGCTCTCTTTGCCGCGACTGCTGTGGGCTTCGCCTTCGTCACATCGGCAGCAGGTTTGGTTTTTCTCTTCGCTCTCTATGGGCTTGTTTTTGCCATAATTGACGCTTCCCAGAGGGCATTCGTATCCGACCTCAGCCAGGCAACTTTGAGATCGACATCATTAGGAGTCTATTACAGTGCCGTCGGAGTAGCGTCGATATTCTCAGGTCTGATTGCAGGAGAGCTATGGGCACTGTTCGGTCCTGCGGCTACATTCCTTTTTGGCGCAGCAGTATCTGCACTGGCAGCGCTGCTATTATGGGGAATGAAGGATGCAAAAGAGATATTATAAAGATTATATTTTTAAAATATAAATCCTCGTTGCCTCTTTAACGTTTTCCGTATGCTGTGCACATCTCTGCATGATTAAAGGTTATTCAGGGTTCCAAGACCATATTGAAGTATAAGTCAAACCAGCAGGACACATTGCTAAAGCATGGGATTTGGATTATCAAAAAATTGGAGGGTTCACTTGAGAGTATCCCCCTCAGAACAAAAGACCCTCACTTAGGATTGCTGGCCTCATTCAACATAGCCTGTAGCTTGGCCTCAGCATCCTTAGAGAGAGAGGTATGCAGAATCTTGCCGCCAAACTTGGCCAGCTCTGGCTCAACCTTATCTGTTGTGGCCTTTCGGACCAGCATAAAGATGGCCGAACTTCCTGGCTTCATTTCATTGCTCAGTGATTTGGCGAATTTGTCATCTATTCCATAGTCTGCAAGTTTGCCTCCGATCGCTCCTGCAATGGCCCCAATGATCATTCCTCCAATAGGTATGAACAATAAAAGCCCAATTAGCATTCCCCAGAAGGCCCCGCCGACTGCGCCAGCTCCAGTAAGGTCTACCGACTGGTGGATCTTGACCTTGCCTTCAGTGTTCTTGGTCACAAAAACTGCGTCTTCTAGATCGATGAGATACTGGCTTGAAAGCTCCTTGAGCTTAGCCATAACCTCAACTGCACGCCCCTCGTCAGGATAAACGATTGCTACTAGTTCTGCCATCTCCTCACCTCAAATTTTTAAACGGTCAGGTGGATGAGCATTCAGTTATTTAATCTTTTTGGATACTTTTCATTATAATATAATCAAAATGTTAAGAAATAAACAAGAGAATATCTAAGTCCTGTAATAATGGGTTTATTTTCAATATACGATAAATTATTAAAACTTAGATCAAAGATAGAAATTCATGAAACTCGAACCGTTTTATTTGTATTCTCATAGGCGCCGAAAATTCATCGCATCTAAATCAATTGATAAGGGATACCTTTCTGATAATGACAATTAACATTCTTATCTCTTCCATGTGGTATTGGGTCATAGATTCTCCCAATCTAATAAAGTGGACCTCAAGGAAACTTGGTTGTGTATGTGACCTATTGAAATGGGATCCTCCAAGTCATTAACTCCTTCATAGTCCAAATATGGTCGGTAATCAATTCAACCATCGCAGGCGTTCGAGGGATCCATTTTTTAGGATTCAGAGCGAATCCCACTTCTTCCATGTCAAGGTTTATCTCAATTTTTAAAGAATCATGCGGCTTAACGAAGTTGTACCAAGCTTGGAAAAAGTCTATTGCGCCGGTATGAATTTGCCTATCTTTACTAAAGTTCATAGACTCACGTATAAACCTGGCCAGATAATTCCTGAAAGTGAGATTCATTCGTTCGACGTAGGATGTCTGGATATGTTCTTTCGATGTTGGGCAAAGCAGTTCAAGCACATCTTTCGGGTCACCATATACAATCCGTTCAAATGTGTTAACCACTTCATCATTCTTTTTATTTTTCACAATTTGAGCATATTTAAGGTCAGGAGGAGGAACAAGTATAGGATTTGGTTTTCTGCCTAGTCCTTTGTATTCAGGCGTCTCCTTGACACCGTAGACTTCAAGGAGGGCATTGGAAAATGGATCCCAATCATCGGAAACGAATACCGGAAGAGGTGTGCCTGTCGCCCGTCTATGTTCTAAGTCACTAAATAAGGCAGTTGCATCTTCTATAGTTCGGCCACCTTCATGATGGCAGATTAGTAACCTTGATTCAGCATTTATTGCTGTCAGACTATATACGTCACCAACGTCTTTTGAGTCATAGCTACTTACATTTTTTTGTTTTTTTACAAAATGACCATATTTCATCTATCTGCACTTGTGTAAGATGAAGATGGTTCAGGAAGTAATCATTGACCTCTTTGCAATGATCCGCTGCCCTTTTGAGCCATCGGCAGATTGTATTTTTATCATGACCTGTAGATCTTGCAACACCACGAATACTGCCTTTTTCTACCAATTGGGCCAGGACATCTAAGACTTCCTCATCTGATGTGCTTAAACCGAAAAATATTGTTCCGCGAGTCTCGCTGAAACAATGACCACATGTTCTACACTTCAAGAGCGCACGGTTGTTCTTTCCATAGTGATCTTTTATCACTATGTTGCCTTTATCGTTTATGCCATAATCCTGGCAGCCTTCATGATGGCACCAGTAATCGGACAATGTAATATCAGACATTTTTGATACATCCCTTTTAAAGAATGTATCATTATAAACATATAACTATTTCATCGGAACGCATACACGACCGGAAACTTGAGCCCTGGGATTTCCTTTTCCCCCAGAGATCGTTCGCGATTCCTCAATTCGACAACTGGGTTCCAGAGTATTTCGATTACTTGTTTTTGGCTTTCAGCACTACCTTCACCTTCGGGCCTACGGATACCCTGCCACTATCGCAAAGAGCAAAACTGTTGATGCTTCTTCAAGTAACTATATCGGTGATAAATATAACTGTACTAGCCGCTTTTGCTCTGAGTATTCTGAGCGTTTAAGTACTACGAATTTTAACCTTTTGCTGCAGCCGTATCCTTTTTCATAGGGAGGCCCCAAGTCTACCTATAACCCAAACAACGGCAACACTTCGCATTAAGTCGCAGTCAGTTAACAGATCTACCCCTAAATTAGATAAGGATGCTCTTTATCC
Source organism: Methanotrichaceae archaeon (assembly GCA_963803145.1). Lineage (GTDB taxonomy): Archaea > Halobacteriota > Methanosarcinia > Methanotrichales > Methanotrichaceae > CAWBKV01. Next base: position 23,258 of record CAWDLW010000008.1, on the reverse strand, counting down.
CATCCGTAGCAAGCTGTGGGTTTATGTGGGCGGAGTTCTGAAGAATCCTACCTACAAAGATATATCTCTATCAACCTGCCAACCAATATAGCAGTACAGAATTTCCTTTCATTGTAGGCACGCTAACAAAACTAGAAAGAGAAAAATGAAAATGGAGGCTTATCGAGCCCTCGAGTTTAGGGGTTGTTCAGCCACATATTGGTCCAGTAATACCAGCTATCATCGCCTACAGGGATTTGGTAAATACCATTCAATTTTTGAATCATTTTATTTGCATTTGCCTGCTCCAATGCAGCTTGAGGACCAGTATATGCATATGGATTCTGAAGTGCATTATATGGATTTGCCGTGCTAAATGAAGCCCCGGAATTTGCTGCTTCCAGAGGACTGTTTAGCCACATATTGGTCCAGTAATACCAGCTATCATCGCCTACAGGGATTTGGTAAATACCATTCAATTTTTGAATCATTTTATTTGCATTTGCCTGCTCCAATGCAGCTTGAGGACCAGTATATGCATATGGATTCTGAAGTGCATTATATGGATTTGCCAAGACTGTAGCTTGAGATGTATTCTTCTCTGCACTCTGGAACGCCTTAAACAGTTCTTCCCGCTCCTGTGGAGTTTGAAGGGCGATATTAGAGCTAGGATAATAGTAACTCTGAGCCGTGCCATTTGCAAGCATTCCAGCGGTGAGGATGATTGCAATGCAAAGGCCAGCGAATAAGAACCCCGATATATCCTTAGTTGTCATTTCTTATCACCTGGTATCGATTTTCTCTTATGTTTTTCTCTAATTAGTGTTTGTCCTATTGCTTTTGCATTTGTGATTACAATCCGTAATTACACTTCGAGGATAAGAAGGTAAACATCATATGAGATCTCCACGAGTCTCATGTAGAGTTGACAGTGCGCTTTTTATGACTTGAGCAGACAGATTGAGATATCTCGAGAGTCCGATTAACTGGATATTACACCTCAATCAAAGGATTAAGAAAAGGAAGAGAATCAGAGTACTGGTACAACCAGCTTTAATGATGACCAAATAATCCATTCTAATGATACTTTTCAAGCTATATTGGTGCAACTACCCTATCCATCGCGATACGATATATATAGAGAAAACCTAACCTTTGCTATTCTAAGGGCTGTACTCCTAACTCTGCCGTATCCAAGCAACCTATAAAAATTAATATAGGATTCTTATCACAATTCAAATCATACAGCCTTTTATTTCCTTGAACGGATTGGTCACGTTCTTGGTTGCGTTTAGAGGCATAGTATCATTTGTGATATTGATGGAGGTAACATTGGTGATATTATTAGTTGTATTGTCTGTGCTCGCTGGGCTTAGAGTGCTAGCCTTGTCTTTTGATACCTCTGCAAAAACCACTCCTAAAGAGAGTGCCAAGAGGATAGATATGATGGCTAGTCCGACAGTTATAGAGCTCTTCGTAGCTTTTCCTCCTATTTTCCGTGATAATATTTCCTATTGAATTTAAGGGTTTCTTAAGGCTAACTTATCTAAAGGTACTTACAAGGATCTGATGGAATTCTACATGAGGGAGTTTGTGGCGAGGTAAAGAATACCTGATGAGAGTTATCCATAATGTTTGAAAAGTGGATTGATCTATCAGTTGCTACTTCTATGATAGTACACCCTGTTTTATAAATAATAACTATTGCATCCACATATAACTACGCCATAAGACATCAAGCCTTATATGAATGACCGTATTTACAGATCTCCAATGAAGAATTTCTTCATTAGCTATAATCAAGTTGATGCAGCCTGGGCGGAATGGATTGCCTGGCAACTCGAAGAATCCAACTATTCTACAATTATCCAAGCCTGGGATTTTCATCCTGGGTTAAACTTCATAGAGGAAATGCACCGCGCTCTTCTCAATGCTGAGAGGATCATTGCTGTCATATCTCCGGATTATCTTTCCTCCGAGTATGCTTGCGCTGAATGGAATGCAGCCTTTGCAGAAGATCCTTTAGGTACAAAAGGCAAGCTTCTACCAATAAAGGTCAGGGAATGTAGGCTAGAAGGGCTTAGAAAGACCATAATATACATCGATCTGATAGGGCTAGATGAAACGGTTGCTAGAGAGAAACTGATCGAAGGGATAAGCAATGATAGAGCAAAGCCTGCAAGAGAACCTGCATTCCCGAGCTCGACTCAAGGGCCACAATTTCCAGGATCACTGCCAGAAGTCTGGAATATGCCTGATAGGAACCCCAACTTTTCGGGCCGCAAGGAGATCATAGCGGATCTTAGGGCAGCCCTAACCTTAAGTCTGCCTGGTGCATGGAGACAAGCTCTATGGGGGCTGGGTGGTATCGGCAAGACTCAAATCGCCATTGAATATGCTTACCGTTATGTTGCAGATTATAGTAAAGCAGGCTGGTTGGTGAGATCCGAAGAGCCCATAGTTATGGCATCAGATTATGCTGCCCTGGCAGGTAGGCTGGGTTTGCCAGAGAGTAACTCCCAGGATCAGATGATTATCGTTAATTCTGTGAGGCATTGGCTTGAACATAGCTCAGGCTGGCTTCTTATCTTCGATAATGCCATTAAGCCCGAAGATGTCATGGGGTATCTACCTCGGGGCGGTAAAGGCCACATAATTATTACCTCCAGAAATCCTAATTGGGAAAGTGTTGGAGGTACGATCCCCGTCAGAACCTTCGATAGAGCAGAATCAACCCAATTTCTCCGAAAACGGACAAAGAGGACAGGAGATGCCTATGATTTGGCTGATGCTCTGGGAGATCTACCCCTAGCCCTAGAACAGGCCGGAGCCTATATCATAGAGGCCGGGATTTCTCTTACAGACTACCTTGAACGCTTCAAGAAATACCATCTCAAACTCTTGAAACACGGCAAGCTAATTAATTATAACGATACAATCGCCACCACTTGGGAGATCTCTTTCCGAGCAGTTCAGGAAAAATCAAAGGCATCTGCAGATCTACTCAACCTATGTTCCTTTTTGGCACCTGAAAATATACCTCGATCCCTCTTAAAAAATAGCACAAAATTGTTACCTGAGCCACTTGCCTCCGGGATTAGTGATGAATTTGAGTTCGATAATATTATAAAGACACTAAGGGGCTACTCATTGATCAACATAACCTCCACTAGCCTATCAATCCACAGGTTAGTTCAGGTCATAACGAGAAATAGGCTTGAAGAGGATAACCAAAGGAGATGGTCCCACGCTGCAATCACGTTACTTAATAACTCTTTTATCTATGATTCCAATCGTATGCAAACTTGGAAGGAATGCTCCGTCTTATTACCACATGCCCTAGCGGCATCTGGTTACGCAGAAGAATTTAATGTAGCCTTAGAAGTTACTAGTCATCTTCTAAACGAGGTTGGCTTGTATTTAAAAAGGTATGCAAGACTAACCGAAGCTAAATTTGTGCTTGAACGAGCTCTTAGGATCGAGGAGGACATACACGGCTCTAACCATCCCAATGTAGCTATCAGGGCTAGTATAGTTAATCATTGAGCTTATTGCCCTATAGATACATTTAATAATTAATGCGTGAAAATACATAGGCATGGGTAGAAAACCTATAATAATTAGGCATATATCAAAGATAGACCTTGATAAATTATATAAAAAAGAGACTGATCTAAGGATTAAGGAACGATTATTGGCAATAATACATTTATATGAAGGGAAAAACGTATATGAGGTAGCTGATATTTTAAAAAGGGGCGAGAGGACAATAAAATATTGGTTAAGCAGATGGAATAATCAAGGCTATAATGGATTGACACCAAAGAATAGAAATGGCAAAAAGCCAAAGATGTCTCTTGATGAATGGGATAGAGTTATTAAAGAAATTGAAGACAAAGGAATGACGATAAAAGACGTATTAAAATATGTAAGGGATACAAGAGGTATAGATTTTTCATATAAATATGGCTGGCGAATTTTAAGAGTAGTGAAAAAAGTTAAGTATGGGAAACCATACATCAGAAATGAAAAGAGGCCTGCAGATGCAGAAAGTTTTTTAAAAAAGGATAAAATCAGTGCTGACCACTGTTACTGATCCTGTTATAGGATTTCTTGATGAAAGCTCTTTACAACAGCGCCCTAATACACGTAGAGTCTTAAACACTCATTTAATAAATTATAAACCTGGAAAGGTTAGATCAAGAACTATTTTTGGATTTATAGCATTAAATGGCAATGATGAGGTTATGGTTTCCAACTCCTCTAAGAAGGAAGCGTTGATGGCATTTGCTCAAAATATAAGAAATAATAATATTATGAGGCCAATTTGTATACTTTTAGATAATGCTAGAATTCATTTGGCCAAGAAATTTAGAAAACTAGCTGAGGAAATCGATATTCACTTAATTTATAATATCCCCTATTCACCAGATTTGAATCCTATAGAATTCGGTTGGAAGGATTTCAAAAGAGAGATCGCCAAATACACTGATTTCGATGAAGCTATTATAGCTAGCCAAGATTGCGCTTTAGAAATATTTTATTCCAAAAAGGATGGATATTCAAAGTCCTGGGTGGAGCGATTTCTTAGTGCAAAAAGCTAGGAGATTAACTATAATCTTGGCCTTGTCTTATATGATTTAGGCTATTTTGAAAAAGCAAAAATTTACTTTGAGCAAGCCCTCAAAATTGGTGAGAAAGAATATGGCTCGGATCACCCTAAAGTGGCAGTATACCATAACAACCTTGGACTAGCTCTTAGAAAACTAAATGCCTATGCAGAAGCCAAGAATTGCTTTCAAAGAGCTATAACAGCAGATGCGAAGGCTACTGCTCTCAACCCTCATGATGTAGCCTCTCACATCAGCAACTTTGGTATGGCTCTACAAGACCTAGGCAATCTAGCTGGAGCCATAGAATGCTTTAAGAGGGCTCTAGAGATTGGTGAAAGATTCTTCGAGCCTAGTAATCCCGAGTTGGCATTATATCTTAGCAACTTGGGAGCTGCACTTGCAGACGCAGGAGATTTAGATAAGGCTTTAGAATGTGCAGGTAGGGCGCTAGAGATTAGTGAAAAGGCATATGGCCTTAACCATCCAGAAGTGGCAGTATACCTTAGCAACCTCACCATAATCTTAAATGAGGCAGTTAATCTTGATGTAGATGTAGCCGAAGATCTCTTGAAATTAGCTTTAAAAATTTGCCAGAGGCTTCTTGGTGATAACCATCCGACTACACGAGATATAAGAGAAAATATACGACGATTACGATTATAACGTATCTAATGCCAGTTGCTCTAATTAGTCGTGAATAGATAAGGCATATTTGTCAACTAATCTCGTTATTACCCCTCTTCGAAAATCGATTTCGCAAAGTACGGTTTGGTTCGATTATCTGATGATAATTTCAAATTCAATTGATAAATTAGGAAAAAACTTGTGGGACAAGGCTTAATTCACGAAATAATCGATTTTTTCTAATATCTCAGCATTTAGTTCTGATATACTGCTGATTATTCAGATTCAGCCGACATTATAAGTTATCTCAAATAGGAATCTCACTGCTATCGGTTATATCAAGCTAAACTTATATTTATAGTAACTTTGCGATATATATTAATAGCATCGATCCGAGAGTGTAAACGGCTTAAAACCATTAACTTAGATCCAAATTCCTAAACAAATGTTGTCCCACAAGTTAATTCTTAATTAACTCCAAAATCGGTAAGAAGATGGTTAAATTTCCATTGAAACATAGGTTTAGAAAGTGGATCTTTGAAGAGGGGTAAATCTCGTTATCTATTGCAAGGGGTCTCGTTTTAACTTAGAATTAGAACTCTCTTATAACTGGATTATGACGGTTCTTCACATTACGTAAATACAGAGAAAGCCACGCTTCAAGAGGTCCGACAAGGCAAAGAACGCGGGTTTCAAGCGGGAGATCGAATCAACAACGTTAGCCCGTCGCGGCGACTGAGCGACAGCCCCGTTTAGCTCTCGCGCGTTTAACCGCGCGCGGGCACCCCCCCAGAAAAAGATGTATTGATTTGATAAAGTATATCCTGCACTTATATCGTTTTTATTTCCTCGAGTCCTATTTTCCTTTTGTGAGGAATCTTGCTAAGGGCATCTGCCATCACAATATTCAACAGAGCCCACGTTTGGAGCCTAAAAGAACTGTTGATCCTTAGAGTGCCAATTCAATAAATGACATACCTGACCCGAATTCAGAAATTTGAAATAAGGTAAGGGCTATCCAAGAAAGCACGAATCCCGAGAAATTTCTCGCTTTCTGATCAATATTTGCTCCCACTAAGTAGCAAAAATAGATATTCGCGAATTGTAAATCCAGTTGCGTATATCTCCATTATCATCTGGTAACCTATCGTATCATCAGCCTTGCCATGACGACCAGGAAGAGGGCCATGATCAACCAGCCTGAGATGTATTCGAGAACCATCAAATACCTCCATCTCCCTACGGGATAAAGGCCGTAAGGCGGACGGGTTACAAACATCATTGTACTAAAGTACATAGCATCCCACATGGCCGAGATCATTGAATCTTCACGCTTATGACTATCATCCAGTTTGGCGCCATGAAATCTCGGAACCAGCTTTGCCTTCCAATAGATGATGCCGAATAGGATTATCATCATGAAGCCAAGTGCTAAGGTTCTCAGGGGCCTCACACCATAGCCACATGATATCCAGGCGAAAATATCGACGGCCTTGGGGATTCCCAAGGGCTCATACGACTGCTTCTGCCATCGATACTGGTAATAGCAATTATCGTAGCCATCGAAATTTCCTAAATTCCAGAGCCTCTGCAATAAGGCTTGATAAGCGTCCTCATTGTAAATTAGGTGGCCTTCTATCGAACTCCAGTCGACCATCCAATCTGGGATCTTGGAATTATTCAAGGATATAGGCCCCTGGAATTCATCGCCTGTGAAGTAAGCATAATCGCTGAATCTCGAGTCGTTGAAGTTGATGTAACCAAGAAATCTTGCATTAAAAAAGCGGGTCTCACGATGGAATTCTGCCCTGTAAAAGCTCACTCCGTTATCGAACTGAGCTCCATTGAGGAAGGCATAGCTACTGAAGACAACATCTTTAAAGCTAGCGTGTCCTTTGAAGCTGGCGAAGCTGAGATTACCAAACGCGAAGATCTCGGAATGGTCAAAAAGGGCATCTTTGGAGAAGACGGCTTTTGATAGATCGAACAAGTTTTCGAACTCCGCATAGGTGAAGTCGGCCTGCTTCAAGAACGATGCATTCCTGAAAGAGGCTATGCTGACGAAATGGCTATTAGAGAAGCTAACATTCCCGCGGAAAGTCGTCCCCCCAAAGTCTATCTTGCTTATGAACCTTAAGTTGTCGAAATCGACATCTCCATTTATTAGTGAGCTGTTGATGCATATCTTGGAGGCTATAACTCTTCTTCCAAAATCATCCCGGGTGAGATTCAAATCGCCTAAGTCTAGGTTCCCGGTTATAATCGCTCTATCATAGTTTATCTCTTCGCCCCTTGCAATCTTTTCCAGCACATCGCTCGCATGGACCTCTCTAAGGGTTTGAGATCCATGAGCAATTCCCGCCGTTAAAGCTGCCATTATAAGAAGAAACAAAGCAGCACGCATTTTCTTCAACGCTACTCCTGCCTCCAGCATGCAGAAGGTGTATCTATGATAAATCCTTTGCTTTTTAGGCGCTAAATTGGCAGTGAAAGAAAGATTTAGGATACATAGTATCCATGCTAAGTTCAATTACGTTTTCGATCATCTCAAACCTAGCATGTGAATCCAGCTTTTCGCTCCAGTAAGTGGTCCCACAGCCTTAATAAATAACTTAGCTCTATATCCAAGTGCCCCGGAACCCATTGCTACATAATTTTCAACAGCAGGGTTTTCCTCGGAAGTGAGGTGCTAAATCATGAAAATAGCAAAAGCATATCTAGCCTTTATTGTAATGCTTATTTTAGCTGTGAGTATGGTTAATGCAGTTCCACAAGCCGGTAAATTATCTAGCCCAATGATAAAGCCGTCAGTGAATTCCCAGCTATTCGCGCCATATATCCACGTTAATTTGATAAAGGTGGCTCCGGCCGCCCCCGGAAATAGCAATCCGGTGAGCGTCAGTGTAAATGTTACATCGAGAGTCACTCAACGAGATATTTGTGGTTTGAATGCATCCAATTTTAAGATAGAAGGCCCGGCTTATATATCGAATATCTATCCCATATCAGCGGTCGCTGTAAACCAACCGATGACATGCGACTATTGGCTATCGATAGTCCCGACCTCTCCATGGATAACTGGGACTCATGCATTTAAATTGGATTATATCCAAGGAGGGCAGCAACTCTCCAATGCAACGCTTATATTTAGGATATGAACCCAGACATTGCTCTCTTTTTTTAAATCGAAGATTAACTTGGATATTGAAGCTAGTAAGAAGATCTCGCCCAGGTACAAAAGATCAAAGCATTCTAACACTTCAAAAAAGTATTAGGATTAAAAGGATTAAGTTTCATTCAGGGCATATTTTACCGCTGCTTCTGCGTGTATCCTCGTGGTATCAAAAACAGGCACCTTTACATCTTCCTGTTTGATCAGCAATGGTATCTCGGTGCATCCCAGTATGACTCCTTGTGCACCCTCCTCATCCACAAGACGATTAATGATCTGGATGAACCGCTCTTTTGATGTGTTATAGAACTTTCCAGCACATAATTCATCAAATATCACCGAGTTGATGTACTCTCGTTCTGTTTGATTGGGAATAACCACTTTGAGCCCGTATTTTTTCTCCAGCCGGTCTCTATAAAAGTTCTGCTCCATGGTGTACTTAGTACCCAACAGCGCAACAGTTTTTATCCCGCTTTCTTTAACTTTTTCACCGGTTGCGTCGGCAATGTGGAGAACAGGGATATGGACCTTTGCTTGAATATCATCCGCACGCGAGTTCATTGTATTCGAGGCAATTACTATAAAATCCGCACCGCCGTTTTTAAGGCTTTTTGCTGCGTCAATCATTGTTTTATTAAGAGGATTCCAGTTCCCCTTTTCCGCCAATCGTTCCTGGTTCGAAAAGTCTCCGAATTCAATAGAATACATCAGTATCTTTGCTGAATGCAAGCCTCCAAGCTCTTTGTTGACCATCTCATTCATCAGCCGGTAATACTCGATTGATGACACCCAGCTTACTCCACCAATGATGCCGATGGTTTTCATTTGTGTTTCGTTTGAACTAACTGCGCTTAGATTTGAGAGGGGCTGATTGAGGGCATTTTCCTTCGCCATATCAACTGGACTAGAAGCTTCAGTAGTAGAGACTCCACCAGCTTGGTCAGCAGCCGCGAGATCAAAGCCTTCGTCATTCCAGGCATCTGCATACTGGGGATCAATCTCGAGGATCCTGTTAGAAGCCTGTGTATCCTGATCGTAGTTGCCCTGTACGCCCGAATCAACGCCGTTATTATGCAAACCGGATGCCAGTTGCTGCCCGGAAGCTGATATAGAAATGACAAATAATATTAACCATAAAACGAATGCTGTTTTCGCTTTCATCCATAAGTTCCTCCCTAAGACCCATTCAGATTTTATGTTAATAAATATTTCGAAAAAATCTCATAAGATGGGAAATTAATCTGAATGTATCGATAGGTATCTATATGTTAATGCGTGTTTAATTTACATAATTATAATATCTTTGCTAATTTATCAATTGCATAAACGCTGCCAAATATAAAATGTTTCGAAACATGTGTGAGGAAAAAGATTATATAGCACAGTATCTTTTTAATATATGTGTCATTAAAATCCAATGCAGTGGGAGCAATATCATTTACGGTGCCTTTTTTTATCACCGCCACTGCAGGTATGACTCAGATAAACGGCCTTGATCCGGTCATATCTCACTCTAAAAATCTTCCCATAACGGAGGATGGAATCATCAATAGGGAGAATAAATCAATCATAATAAATAATCGCTGATGTAAGAAATCATAAGCCGAGGAGGGAACGAATGAGAAAATCTAGTAGAGTTCTGCTCGACGCCGTGCTGGCTCTAGCAGTAATTGCTTCTTTGAGCATCTCCGCACTATCGCAACCTCAGGCAATCAAAGCTGATCTTGTATTGCTTAATGGTACAGTATACACCGTAAATGAAAAGGTCAACTGGGATAAACAGCCCCAGCAAGCAATATCCATAGCTGGAAAGAAAATCGCGTATGTTGGCAACGACTCAGGCGCTAAGGACTTCATAGGTCCGGGAACCAGAATTGTGGACCTCGAAGGCAAGATGGTTCTCCCTGGATTCATAGAGGCCCACATGCATCCAAGCGGAGCGGCAGTTCTTTTGGCTGGAGTTAGCCTTTTCAATGCTACTACCAGCGATGGTTATCTGAAGCTGGTAAAGGAGTACGCTTCGAAAAATCCAAATGCCAAAGTCATCCGCGGTTTTGGCTGGAATCATCCTGCCTTTGGTCCAAAAGGGCCAACCAAGGAACTCCTTGATTCCATTGTGCCCGATAAGCCAGTAATTCTATTTGCTTTGGATGGACATTCTGCATGGGTCAATTCCAAAGCCCTGGAGATAGCCAATATTACCAACAAGACGCCAGATCCATCGGGCGGCGTTATAGAGCGTGATTCCTCGGGGAATCCCTCAGGAACCCTGAGAGAACCATCTGCTGCTGCTTTGGTCATAAGCAAGCTTCCACCATTAAGTGAAGAAGAGATTATGCAAGGCATGATAAGAATATTAGATGTGGCCAAAGGATTCGGGATCACCACTGTTCATGATTCCGGTGTCTTTAATGAAAGCTTAATGAAAGCTTATTCATACCTTGAAAAGGAAGGAAAGCTTGATGTGAGAATCTTGGGAGAGCAAGTGCTCGATCCAAGCTTGGGTGTTAAGCAGATCCCGGCTCTCGTTTCAGAGAGAAATAATTACTCTTCAGATCTCGTACAGATGAAAACTGCCAAGCTGTTCATGGACGGCGTTGTTGAAGGACATACCGCTCTTCTTCTGGAGCCCTACATTGATCGGCCAGGATTCAAGTCCGCTCCAATTTGGGACCCTGAGACATTCAATGATACTATAACCGCTCTGGATAGGGCGGGATTTCAGATTGAGGTACATGCGATTGGAGATGGAGCAATCCGCATGACGCTTGATGCATACCAGAGGGCCATGGAGAAGAATGGCAAGAGAGACTCCAGGCATAAGATAGCTCATGTCGTTGTTGTATCGCCTCAGGACCTGCCGCGCTTCAAGGATCTGGGGGTGATTCCAGTGCCATCGCCCAACTGGTTCTACTACGACGCGACCTTCGAGAAGAATAATCTCGCTTACCTCGGGCCTGAGAGGGCCGAACATATGATGCCAATGAAGAGTTTCATTGATAGCGGAGCTATTGTCGCTATAGGAACTGACTTCCCCGCATGCGGAGATTACCCCACAATGAATCCCCTTGATGAGATCAAGACTGGAGTAACCAGGCTGCCTCTGCCGCCGGACAATAACATCACTAAAGTATACTGGCCCGAAGAGAGGGTCGACCTCAAGACCATGATAGAGTGCGCAACCATCAACGGGGCCTATGCAGGCTTTATTGAGAATAAGATAGGATCTTTAGAGGTTGGCAAACTTGCCGATTTAATAGTTCTTGATAGAGACATCTTCAAAGTTCCGCCGGGGAATATTAACAACGCTGAGGTATTGACTACCATATTGGAAGGAAGAGAGGTTTACGGTGCCTTCAAGGATAATGCGACAATATCTCTCGATGCTGAGCAGATGAAGGTATTATCAAATCTCTATGAAGATCTATTTAAGGATGTAGCGCCGGAGGATATCGAGCAGGCAAATGGATTGTTAGCTGAGTTGGGAGGAGGGGCGATTTATAAAAACAACAATCTAAAGATGCCGTCCTGAGCATCGGCTCGCACTACTGATATGCGGAGATATAGCTCTCCGCACTATTTTATGCCATATAAAGACATTTACCCCACGAGTATTTTTATATATAGCTTATTTTAATCTAACTTTGAAATCCAATGAGAATCAACCAAGAAATAGATCATTCGATTGTAGCCTAAATTAAATACTTATAAGTTTTAGATAAGTCCATAGACCAATTATATTGCTGGAGATAGAATGGATAAACAAAACCCTCACGAATATAAAGAGAAATCAAAAGCTCATTTCGAAGAGGCATCTTCGCATTATTCTGACACTTATGCAGGCAAGTATACCGAGCCCATGCACGATGCTGTAATACAAGAGTTAGAGGGAATGAATTTCTCGACCCTATTAGATGTCGGATGCGGAACGGGTATATTTTTGTCAATTATCTTGAAAAAATTTAGCGTCAATACCAGATCCATTGAGATTTTTTGCGAATTTAATTATCAAGTCTCCGTTTAATAGGCATGGGGAAGTAAGAATGTACTCTCAAAGAGAAATGCAAGAATTGCTTAAAGCTGCAGGATTTGCGTCGTTTAAATGGAAAACTAAGAGGAACTCTTGGAGGATGTACTTCATAGTCACAACTTTGCGTGAATAATTTAAATCGTTATGCTAGAATTCATTGACTGCCTGTAACCCTATTAAATCAAGACGACAGATTATCGGTATTTCATTCTTCGCCGTAATATGTAGAAATCATTCGAATTAATCGCGGATTGTTGGATCACGCATTGCTGCATACTGAGCTATAATAACTGTATTCGAATATTTTCTCCAAAAAAGTCCACAGAAGAGCGATAGGAGATCCTTTTTATTAAAAAGCGTCTACTTTGCATCAAATGTAAATAAGATATACTATGGGAATTTATGAATAATAAAATGTCTGTAGAAAAATCTAAATAACAATTTGGCTATCAATAAAAGCGTGAGATTGAAGAGAGGCGGCATAACAGGTGAAGAATTCTTTATCCTTATACTGCTTTTATCCTCCCCGATCTCAGTTCAAGCTCAGTCTCATAACGAAAATGGGATCTTCGTCATGAATAGCCAAATTTTCGATATCGGCGAGTCAATTAAGCACGACTGGCTGGATCATCCCATCATCCCTCCTGCAGCCTTTAATCATCCTCCCGAAACGCCTCCTAAGCCAAAGGGCCCGATTTCCGGCATGCCAGCGATGCCCTACAGCTATTCCATATCTGTAACCAACTGGGAGGGAAATCAGTTGAGCTACACTGTTGATTGGGGAGACGGAACAGCTTCAACGCTATGCGTATCAAGCCAAGGAACGAAGACTTTCCTCAATCACAGATGGAACAAGGCGGGGACCTATCGGATCAAATCCAGGGTCACAGATTGCCATGGCTCATCTTCACAGTGGTCAGACCCACTTATCGTTGTCATCAATTCACAACCGTGCAGGCCTTCTGCGCCTAGAGGTCAGACCTCGGGCAGGCCTGGGTATTTCTACTCCTTCACAACATCTGCAAATGATCCCGATGGAGATCGAGTGAAGTATACCTTCGATTGGGGAGATGAATCGTTCTCTACAACAAATTGGACTGAGTCCGATAATAAGGAGAGCTCATCACATGCCTGGGCCAAGGCAGGGATTTATCAGGTGAACGCCTATGCCACAGACTGCAGAGGCTCATCTTCCCAATGGTCAGGACCTATAACGATAATCATAAATACACCTCCTGACCGTCCATCTCATCCATCAGGGCCTCGATCCGGTTATGCCAAAGTACCTTATCGATTCCTGACATCATCAACCGATCCTGATCATGATGTTCTGGCTTACACCTTTGACTGGGGCGATGGAACATCGGATATATCCGACTTCACCGAATCCGGAATCAGTGTAAGCTCAACGCATACATGGAATATCCCCGGAACCTATCGTATACGCGCTAATGCTGTGGATAGCATGGGCTGCCTGACAATTTGGTCTGAGGATACAAGCATTACCATAGTTGCAAATGATCAGCCGGCTAAGCCGCGAGACCTTTACGGGCTCCGGTCAGGCTATACCGGGATCGCTTATACCTACTTTACTATGGCGCAAGATCCTGATGGAGATCCTGTCAAATATGTCATAGACTGGGGCGATGGGAAGACATCTACTACGGAGTATGTTGAGTCCGGATCAGTGGAGAATGCATCGCACACCTGGGGCAAAGCAGGGAATTATGCTGTCAAAGCCGATGCAGTAGATTGCAAAGGCGCGCCTTCTAATTGGTCCGGGCCCTTTCTGATCACCATAGCTGTCAACGATTCGCCTGATCCTCCTGCCCGGCCGTCTGGTCCGACCTCTGGTCAGTGTCAAAGGACCTACGGATATATCACTTCTGCAAGAGACCCTGATGGAGATCAAGTGAAATATGTGTTCGATTGGGGAGATGGAACAACCTCGTGGACTGGACTTGATTTTGTAAAATCGGGACAGGAAATGAAAGTATTCCATAAATGGACGGACCCAGGAACCTTTCGGATTAAGGTCGCCGCTATGGATAACAAAGGGTCGATTTCAAGCTGGTCGAATACCCTGGCCATTGAGATGGAAAAAGAAAATTAGCCGAAATCAGGGAAACAGACAAAATCCGGTGCAGGCTAAAAATAAGAGCTGGGCTGTGAAGCAAACGCTGGCGTCTATTGGCTTGTAGCCTGTAGGCTTATGGCCCATGGATTTATGCCTTTATTCTTAGGCGGATAGCTATCGGCGTCTGCCAGGTCATTTGCTTTGACAGAGTACCGGAATAGGTATGTTGGCTTCATCATTGGAACTAGGTCCGTTTGTGGCCTTAGGTACACGATATGCTATATCGACCATAGTAGAATTCGGAGATGTCTTCAGGATAGAGGACTCATCGCCACTAGTTTCTTTATAGCTATTTGCAACGATTGGATTTCTCACTTTCATAGCTGGAGGAGACTGCCACCAAGTAGTTGTGTTAAACTCGTTATGCTTATCATCGCTGAGGACCGCATAGCCGGAATCCACAAGAATCCTGTTAACGCATGGCCACTCAGGGCGAGAATTGGAGTCCATTAGATAAACAACGCATACAAGTTGGCCTACATCGTTCCTCCCGCTAGGAGTGCTATTATCGATGTCAAGAAATACGGTTTTATTATTAAGGAGAGATGTTGTGAACTTCTTAGCATTTTTCCCTTCAGGCGTCAAAGTTGATGGGGCGACTACATCTGCAAGCTTTACCTGATCTATATGCCGTGCCCTAGGATCTGGCTTCGTTAGTTCTATACCAAAGGTATCACCTGTAACAACGGTGACCACGCGTCCGATGGCCTCATCTGGCAACGCAATAGCGACTTTTATTAATATGAAGACTAATAATAAAGCCAATAGCTTATTCATAGGTTATCTGTCTGTAATGGACTTTTTATTTGAACTTTATGAAGGTAGCAGCCTAAAGAGCCAGCTAAACTGAAGGCTAGCTATTATTACAGTTAAAACTCTATCATCATCTGGCCGTTCTTGATTATATATTTGTAACTATTGAGAGGGTTTTTCGCTGGTCCGTTGACTACTGAGCCATCTCTGATATTGAATTGAGAGTAGTGCCAAGGACAAGTGAGAATATCTCCTTTTAAAGTCCCCTCTGCAAGAGGCGCGCCTGCATGTGTACATCTGCCGTCGAGACAGAAGAACTGGCCTTTTAAGTTGATCACCAAATACTCATTATCTCTGAGATCGAACTGCCTAATACTGCCATCTGGAACATCCTTGATATCACATAATTTGAGATACATGATATCCTCCTAGATTGGGCTAATTGCAGCAGATATTATCTCCTGATATTTATCCAGGTATTCGTAGACTGCAATTACAAATTCAGCGTGGCTCCAGGAGAGAGGCGAGACCGATAGAGGAGCTCCGGTATATGGGTGTATCTGTTCTGCCATCATTCCAGATGGTTGAGAATGGTTTGCTGCCCAGAGAAGCAGATCCAATCCATTTTTGAGCTGATCGATGCTGGCAGCTTTGGCTATATTCCATCTGGCGAGCCACAGAGTACATATGAACCAGGGATTTCCAGTAACATCTCTCGAAACCCTAAAATATTCATCATTCTCATAGCGTGCCATACCTCCGATATCAGTCCTTACCCAAAGCCTCTCTGCTACAGCATTCATAGTCTCCTCTACGACGTTATCTGCTACGCCAAAGACTCGGAACAAAAAGATCGAAGAGATACTACTGTCTAGAGTCATATCCCGAGATCCGTCTTCATAGATTGCTTTGGCAAATCTGCGACTATCATTGTTGTATAGGTTGGTCAACATGGCTCTCTTGATATCTGCCGCAGCTCTGCTTAACGTCTCCTGACGATCGCGGTCGAAGAAGATCTTCGAGAAACTGGCGGCTGCCATGAGGGCCGCATAGACAGTTGAAGTAGTCCAGGTGGAGGTTCCTACCTTCTCCTCCCAGGGGTCAAAGGAAGGTCTCGGAAGCCCAGTGCTCGGATCTATATAATCCAGAAGGAACTCAGATGGCTTCACCACCAGCTTATCATAAACTCCCTTAATGAACTCAATGTCGCGATATTTCTCGAAATGCCTCCAGAGCGAATAGAGAACCAAAGCAGTCTCATCCTCCTGTATAGGGAGCTGCACTCTGCCGTTTGGGCCGATGGATGCAAGCCAGCTGCTGCCTACAGAGCCGTCCGGAGCATACTTGTGATGGAAGTATCCCTTATCGGTTACAGTATCATTACAGAACCTGAAGAACTTCCTGGATACATCCTGGAAGCCAGCAAGATCCAGGGCACTGGCTATGAGTGCCCCATCTCTCATCCAGATATATGCATAAGTGTCCCTATTGAATTGAAGATTATCCGAATCGCATGAGGCAATTATTGCGCCGCCGTTATCCATTCCGGCCCTCATTACAAGCAGCGACTCCTTGAACATCCTAATTACCTCCTTAGGAAGTATGCTGAGATTCAAGTCTTTTTTATTCACCCAGGCAGCCCAATAGTTCTCCGTCTCCAGAAGAAGCTGATACACGCCTATCCTTTTAATCTTGGAATCCAGCTTTTGGACATCCTCCATGTTCTGGCCGCAGGCTATCCAGTAGTACAGCTCTTCATCAGACCTTGGCGGCAGATCTATTTCAAAGGAGACCGTTGAGTCCACAGAACCCTGAGAAATTGGAAAGTTGCCAAGAACGCCATCTTCTGCATCTACCCAGGTGCCTGATATGCCTGGTATCTCCTTGGTACCCGTAGCGAATTGGTAGACACCCTTTCCTTGACTCGTAATGCCGCCGATGAGAAAATATCGCTTACGTTTATAGTGAATAAGGGAATTTAGGGCAGAATCATACATCACAGTGTCGCCGAACGCATCTCCATAGATATGGAAATCGTGGCTAAAAAAGAGACGGATTTTCCTTCTATAATCCCTAAGATTACGTACTATCAACCTTTTCAAGTAAGCATCTATAGAGCTGTGGACTCCCTCATTGGTCTCCAAATATATTCCGAGCCCAGGATGGCTTGCCTTTGTCCTGCTGACCAGAGTTTCGGGCATGTATTCCATCTTGACACCCCAGTCAGCATCTATCCAACTAAAAGATCCATCTGCCCAGATGCCGTTTCTGAAGATGTGGCCTCCGACATGATTTTCCAGGCCGACTTGAGGATAGTAGAGATCCCTGATCCTTGATTGATTATCAAAGCCGATGGCGAGCCTGCCATTACTTATTAAGGTCTCTCTAGGTATATTTTCACCTCATAAGGAAATCCTAATTACTTTATTAGATATGCCATCCTATAAAACGATAAAGTCTCTAACTTCCAAAACGATTAAACCAATGGGAAGATATATTCCATAAGCAATCAATAGAGCCAATAATCAGCAATGGGGAGATAATGAATTTTGAAACCGATTTAATTGAGACGGTTCTGAGAACACCAGATGTGAAAAGCATAAGATTTACAAAACCTCAGAAATTCGATTATCTGCCAGGTCAATACCTATTCATAACCTTGGGCAGCGATTCCGACCAGATGACCAAACACTTTACCATATCCAGCAGCCCCACTGAAGGCTTCCTTGAGATTACAAAGAGGCTTACAGGCCATCCCTTTGCCAATGCTCTGGCTAGCCTGGAGAAAGGAGATAAGGTTTCTATAATAGGTCCTTATGGCGAGTTTACCTTTCAAGGAGAGCACGAAAAGGTTGGCATGCTAACGGGCGGTATAGGAATAACGCCACTGCGAAGCATGATCAAGTATTCGATCGATAAGAATTTGAGTGCTAGTATAATCCTGCTCTACTCTAGTAGCCACGAAAATGATATCGTCTTTGGGAAGGAGCTAGCAGAGATACAGGAGCGAAGAGCTAACATAAAAGTGATTAATACAATCACCAGGCCAGGATCCGGCTGGAAGGGGGCGACTGGGAGGATCGATGCCGAAATGGTTAGGAAATTTATGCCTGATTATTCTGAGCGGGTATTCTATACCAGTGGTCCACAGAAGATGGTGGATGTAATGGTTTCTATTCTAAGAGACCTAAGGGTACAAGAGAAGCAGATAAAGCAGGAATATTTTCCCGGCTACTAATGGATTATTCTATGCCTTAAGCTTCAATCATCTCTTAGACATCTTCATAGATTTCGATATTCTTTAGCCTATAAGAAATACTTCTTAAAATGTTAAAAAATTCTTATATTCACTTGCCCATTTGTGCAGGGTTCCCATCCTGCATTGCCTCTCCCTTGACACAGAAATACCCTACCTTCAGGCCATATTCCTTGAAATTCTGACAATCGGGACAGATGCAGCCTTTCTGCTGCAGCTTACAATCGGTCAGTCCTATCGAGCAATATATTCTTTCATTCTTCTTGTTCGGACATGGATCGGAGTTGTAAGTTGGACAACCAGGGCATAAACACCTATTTGCATTTTTTTCGCTCAGTTCAACGAGAGGGCTTTTTTGAGACCTCGGAGGTAACTTTGCCATCATCAATGCTCCTAGAAGATCGGTTTACATATAATACTAATTCCAATAGTTATAAGCTTAATGTACGACTTTCCTGTTGGATTTACGAGTTCTCAGCTAGACATCGCCCCATAAAGCCAGTTAGCTACCTGGAAGGTGGGCGGGCTGCCTGGGGTCCGCATATCGTTGTCAAGACGCCATGAGAACATGCCAGCCAGATTGTTCTCTATCGCAAAATCGCACTTTTCTTGTATAGAATCTTGGGTGTCCTGCCCTCCGTTCTCAGAGTAATCAATCTCGCTCTCCACTCCTCCGATCATCTTCTCGTATGGGAAACCTGCATCATGATACGATTGTGCATATGATCGGAGATCATCACCGCTCTGTGCCCCATAAGTCATCAGGTTGATGTTATCAACGCAATCTTTCAAGCTTGCGACCGTCTCTGGCGAGTGCACGCCAGGCCAGATGGTATGGCTTACTTTGTAGGGTTTGCCATGGGGATTTGGGCCCGCCTGTTTCAGAGTGGCACTGCATGTCGAGAGAAGTGTCTGGAGTTCCCACGCATAATCATTGATCTGGTGTGTCTCCCAATCCATATCGTAGCCATCAAGATCATACTTTTGCAGGTAATCAAGGACGCTGTCGGCAAACCTCTGGGGGTCTCTTGCAGCTTCAAGATATTGGTCATCCATAGATTGGTCGCCGAAATTAGATGCGATGAAGATTTCTGCATCCGGATTTCCGTTGTGGCACAGATTGACAACATTCCTTATCTTCTCTTCCGCCTGCTCAGCTGTTGTGCCATCAGCAGTCGCATCTGTCAGGACGCCATCTTTGACGGTTGCAAATGCGATATAGAGGCGGTTGATCTTATTCCAGGGGATGGCGTCAGGAACTGTCATCGTCTGATCGTAGCCCTCATCAAATATCAAAAAGTAGGCTCCTATGATCGGCTTTCCCTCTGAGCTCCCTGCGACTTGGTAGGGCAGGTTCGAAGGCTCTGCCAGAGTGCTTTGGGATAGTAAAAGCAACATTACCAGGGCTAAAAGAATGAGTTTCTTGGACAGAGCACACCCCCTACACATAAAGGAGGATATCGAAGTATTAAATACAAAACTATTATGCTCCTGCCCCATGCGTGGGTAGTTTATCTATACTGAGTTGTTGGAAAAAGAAGAATACGCACGAGATATTTAATGTCCTTATTCATGGTCTAATCAAAATCCGCACATAAAGATTCCCTTCGTCCCGACTTAGGTCGTTCTCTATTCCTCTTGGATTTGCGATTAATCCCACATCCCGCAGGTGCAACTTCCAAAACCTAGCATTTTTCCTGATAACGGTTTTCTGAAAAATCACATAGAAGCGATCACTTAATCTTGAGCTAGAATTATATTTTCTAATAATTATAACATCAATTACCCCGAAGACGTGTTGACATGCTTGGACTCTATTTTAATTATTTATATTTATTCTAACCATAAATGCGTCTATAATTAAATCCTAACTCCCAATTTGTAAAACTGGAAAATTCAGAATTCTTAATGACCTACCTGCGGGATGTGGGATTAATCCCTCTGGATCGTAAACTTGGCAAAAACGTGTGGATATCCCTTGCCCAATGGCAATTTGAGAAAACTCAAAACATTCAATATGTCCTAGGTTTTACTAGTAACATTAAATCCACAAACTAGATAAATAATCCTTCTGACTGCGATTTTATGAAATATGCCTATATGCGGGGATAGTGATTTCAGCTTCGGGCTATAACAGCACTCTAGAAGAATCATTATATGACTGTGATATAGAACATGATCCCTTGCTCTATGAAGAATATCATAAAAATCATTTAACGTGTAATCACACGCGACACTATCATTGCAATTAAAATTTCTTGGCCTCAGCGAAAGCAGCATCTGCCTCTTTACCCCGCTTAAGTAATTTAAGAACGCTACCTTTGCCATTCCAAGGGTCAGCGAATTTTGGATCAAGATCAATAGCTTTCTCATAAGCTTCTAATGCCTCACCATATTTACCCTGGTTAGCAAGAGTGCTGCCTTTACCATTCCAAGGTCTAGCGAATTTTGGATCAAGACCAATAGCGTTCTCATAAGCCTCAAGAGCCTCATTATATTTACCCAATCCATTGAGTACATAACCTTTATTATCCCAGAGCGATGCAGAATTTGGATCTATCTGGATTGCCTTATCAATAACTTCAAGGGCTTTATCATATTTGCCCTGATTGTTGAGAATATATGCTTTTAAACTACAGATCTCAGCATCTTCTGGATTGATTTTTAGGGCTTTATCGCAGCACTGGATAGCTTCATCATATCTGCCTTGATCATCGAGATTACTACTCTTGTAGCACCAAGCATCTACATCATAAGGATTAATTTTTATAATTTTATCATAGCACCGTATGGCTTCATCGTACTGGCCAAGGCTATTGAAGACTTTGCCTTTTAGATACCATATATCTGTATTTAACGGGTTGATCTCAATGGCTTTATCACTACACTGGATTGCTTCATCGTATTTGCCTAATTTAAATAAGATACAGCCTTTGCCATACAAAGCATCCCCCTCCTTATGATTAATCTCAAGGACCTTATCAAGACAACAAATCGCTTCCTCATATTTTTCTTTCTCCAGAAAAATTTTCGTTTTAGCAAACCAAGTATCTGTATCTTGAGGATTTATTTCCAAAGCCTTGTCAAAACATGAGGTCGCCTCATCATACCTTTTCAAACTTTCAAGAGCATCGCCTTTAGCAGACCAAGCAGCGTCATGTTGGGGATCTATCTCAATAGCTTTATCGCAATAATAGATTGCTTCATCATATTTGCCCATTTTTTTTAGGATACAACCTTTAGCGAACCATCCATCCGTTTGCTGTGGGTTTACCTCTAAAGCTTTATCAAAATACATGATCGCTTCACCGTAATTATCTAATATATTACATATATATCCTTTCATACACAAAGCACGCAAATTCTGCGGATTAATCTCAAGAGATTTATCAAAACAATAGATCGCTTCGTTGTATTTGCCTAGACTATTGAAAGCTTCTCCTTTTGTAACCCAGGCTCTGGAATATCCAGGATTAATTTCAATTGCTTTATCAGAATGCATGATTGCTTCGTCATACTTGCCCATATCATTAAGAGCATCACCCTTACCCCCCCATGCGCATGCGTTTTGGGGATTGATCTCGATAGCCCTATCGCTACACTGGATTGCTTCATCGTATCTGCCTTGGGTATTAAGTATGTCTATTTTTAAGCCCCAAGAAAGTGGATTTTTGGGATCGATCTCGATGGCTTTATCGTAGCAGTGAATAGCCTTATCGTAATTGCCCTGATCTCTTAGAACGTCACCTTTTGAATACCAAACTACCATATCTTTCGGATCGAGATCAATAGCCCTATCATAGTATAGGAGTGCTTCATCGAACTTGCCTAGATTTTGAAAAATAGAGCCTTTGATACCCCAAGCATTTGCATTTTGAGGATCAAGCTCTATAGCTTTATCACAACATTGGATTGCTTCATCGTACTTACAAAGTTTATTAAGATCATAGCCTTTGTTAATCCAGGCATCAATATCCTGTGGGTCAATTTCAATTGCCTTATTATAACACTGGATTCCATCATCATACCTTTCCAGACTTCCAAGAGAGTCGCCTTTATAGATCCAGGCTAATATAAACCGTGGATCAATTTCAATAGCTTTATCATAATATTTAATTGATTCATCATATTTGTCTTGGTCCCAGTAATTGCGACCTTCCACACACCATGCAAGAGCAGAACTGGGACCCGTTTCCAGCAATGAATTTGGGATATTGGGTTGAATTTGAAGAGATAGCAATAGCCTTGTAAAACCCTTCTTCCAGCAAGGGAACAAATCGGTCCAATGGATCTCATGAAGACGTTCATGAGATGGATCGCAATCATCGATCCTAACTGGAATAATATATATTTCAGATTCAGGAAACTCTTTAAGCATATCCAATGCTTCTGCCGTTTCCGCTTGAACGAAGCCACGTTTCTTAACTGAATTGCTAGAGAGTAATGCTAGGAAGTAGCGGCTCTTTCTGATAGCACTCCTGATAGCAGGTTTCCATTTTTGTCCAGTACACATTTCCTTTTTATCAAGCCAAACATCTGCACCAGCGTTACGTAAATCATCATAAAGTCTTAATGCAAATTCTACGTCCTCCCATGCATAGCTGATGAATATGCTATTGTAGCTATCGCCCATGAAATTTTCTTAATGCATGATATGAGATGAAGTTAACGGAAGGCAAATAAATGATATAAGA
>CAWDLW010000007.1:0-22155 GCA_963803145.1 Methanotrichaceae archaeon | reverse complement strand
CATAAATGTTCACAATAAAATATAAAATTCCAACCGATATTAGATTTGCCAACTAATATATAAGTTTTTCTATAAATATAGTCTTTACTGCTATGCTCATGCATTATAGAACCTGGTACACCATAACATTAATCTTGATTCATTGAGATGACGCCAAGTAAAGTTCGTTCAGGCATGATCATATAGATCAATAATTCTGGCTGCATTAGTTAGAATGCAGGGGTGTCGAATTGGTTCTCCCAGAAAAGACATATATATTATCTGATGTTGTAGGCGCAAAAAAATTATGCTTCATAAAGGATTTGCACTTCAAAAACTTAATCAGTATTGGTATCCAAGCTCTCTAGCCTTAGCAAAGGCAATATCTGCTTCTGCATTACGTCCAAGTAACTTAAGGATGTTGCCTCTACCGTTCCATGGAGTGGCATACTTCGGGTCAAGATCAATTGCTTTATCGTAAGCTTTCAAAGCATCGTTGTATTTGCCAAGACGAACGAAAAGATCTCCTTTATTATTCCATGGATAAGAGGACTTTGGATCTAGGTCAATTGCTTTATTGAATGATTCAAGAGCTTCATCATACTTGCCTTGATCATAAAAGACACATCCTTTACTGATCCATGGACGAGCAAGCCTTGGGTTGAGTTCTATGGCCTTGTTATAAGCTTCATGGGATTCATTGTATTTTCTTTGATTACTGAAAACATCCCCTTTACCGTTCCAAGGATATGGACTCGTTGGATCCAATTCAATGGCTTTATTATAGGCTTTTATAGCTTCATCATATTTACATTGATTTTTGAAAACATTGCCTTTGCCATTCCAAGGATAGTCATACTTTGGATTAAATTCTATGGCCTTGTTATAAGCTTCAAGAGCTTCATTGTATTTTCCTTGATCGTCGAAAATATTCCCTTTATTATTCCATGAATGAGCATAACTTGGATCAAGTTCTATGGTCTTATTGTAAGCTTCAAGGGCCTCATTATATTTGCCTTGTTTATAGAAAACATTGCCTTTTAATTCAAAAGCATCCAAATATTGTGGGTTAATCTCTATGGCGTTATTGCAGCAACTAAATGCCTCTTCGTATCTGCCTAGCTTATAGAGAATATAACCTCTGAATCCCCAGGCATCTGGATTCTGTGGACTAATCTCAATAACTTTGTCGTAACAGCGAATCGCCTCATCATACTTTCCAACATTAAAATAAAATTTCCCTTTGTTAATCCAGAGATCAATATTTTTGGGGGCGATCTTTATAGCTTTATCATAACAGCAGATAGCTTCTTTATAATTGCCTAAATGATTTAGAAGATCACCCTTTGAGATCCAACCATTTGGATTTTTTGGATCAGTTTTTATTCCCTCATCATAACAATTTAACGCGTCATTATACTTGCCCTGATCTTTAAGAATAAGACCTTTGTTTAACCAAGCATCTTCATTTTGTGGATCTGCATTTAGGATCACATCAAACATACCTATTGCCTCATCATGCTTACCCTGTTTTAGGAGAATACAGACTTTTCCTAGCAGCCCACATTCATTTTTAGGATTGATCTTCATAGCCCTATCAAAACATAGAATGGCCTCATCATCCTCGCCTATCTTCTCTAGTGCTTCTGCTTTCGATATCCACCAAACATCTGCATCATCTAAGGATAAATTTATGAGTTTATCGTAACATTGAATAGCTTTATCGTACCTCCCCTGCTTATTTAGAATTTCACTTTTTGAGATCCAAGCAAGTTCGCATTTCGGGTCGATCTCGATGGCATTATCGTAACAATATATAGCCTCATCATCCTTGCCCTGATTATCGAGAACTTTCCCTTTGGAGGTCCAAACAGACGCGTTTTGTGGATCGATCTCTATTGCTATATTATAATGATTGATTGCTTCATCGTATTTGCCCTGAACACACAGGATATCGCCTATCTTTTTCCGAGCATCTGAATCATGTGGATCAATCTCTAATGCCTTAGTTAAACATATAATTGCTTCATTGTACTTATATTGCTTTTTTAGAATATCGCTCTTTGAGTTCCATGCGCGGTTAAATTGAGGGCTAATCTTTATGGCTTTATCATAACTCTCGATTGCTTTATCATATTTGCCCAAACTCTCAAAATTATCACCTTTAAGTACCCAGGCGTCCGCATTATGTGGATCAATTTTTATAACCTCATCATAACATTGAATCGCTTCATGGAATTTACTCTCTTTATTAAAGGAATAGCCTTTCATTCCCCAAGCTTTAAAATATCTAGGATCGATCTTTATAGCGAGATCATAACATATAATTGCTTCATTATATTTACCAAGATTATAGAGAGTATCCCCTTTACCTTTCCAAGACTCTGCATCAAGCTTATTGATCTCTATAGCCTTGTCAAAGCAATGAATTGCATCCTCGTACTTGCCTAGGCCGTTTAAAGCCTCGCCTTTCATATCCCAAGTAGGTACATGTAGAGGATCGATCTCTATAGCTTTGTTATAACAATAAATAGCCTCATCATACTTTTTGAGATGGTTTAATAAGGAATCACCTTTCAAGCGCCAAATCCATTCATTTTGTGGACCGAACTCTGTAGCTCTATTGAAACATTGAATAGCATCCTCATGCATGCCCATACCATTAAGGGCATTCCCTTTTGTTGACCATGCAAAAAAATTCTGTAGATGGATCTCAATGGCTTTATCACAACACGCTATCGCTTCTTCGCATTTGCCTAGGCTATCGAGAGCACTACCTTTATAACTCCAGGCGATTTCATTTCGCGGATCAATCTCTAGAACCTCATCAAAACATATAATTGATTAAACAAAATTATCTGAATCAAAAAGACAAAGACCCTTATAACCCCATGCATGTAAATTTTGGGGACTAAGTTCAATTGATTTTTCGAAACATTTTATTGCTTTCTCAAACCTGGCCTGGTTATAAAAAACATCACCCTTTATGGACCAAGCGCTCGCATTTCGTTTATCAATTTTAATAGCCTTATCGCAACATTGGATAGCTTCTTCATAGTTGCTTAGGCAATTGAGAGCATCGCCTTTTGAGATCAAAGCATCAGCATTTTCCGGATTAATTTCTATTGCCTTATCGTAACATTGAAGAGCTTCATCGTATTTATCCATCTCTATAAGATTTTTGCCTTTATAAATCCATGCAGTTATTGATTCTGGATCGATTCCAATAGCCCTATTATAACAAAGGATCGCTTCGTCATACTTGCTTTGACAATATAAATCATAACCTTCTGCAATCCAGACATTGGCAGAAGTAGGAGCTAACTTCTTTGGCAAATCATTGGTAGAAGGCTTAATCTGGAGTGATAACATTATCTCTGAAAGACCTCTCTTCCAGCAAGGAAATAGATTTGTCCATTGGATATCATAAAGATGTTCATAAGGAAGCTCACAATTGTCAATCCTAACTGGAATAATATATATTTCAGATTCAGGAAACTCTTTGAGAATATCTAAAGCATCCTCCATTTCAGAATGTACGAATCCACGTTTTTTAGCTGAATTACAAGAGAGTATCGCCAGAAAATAGCGGCTCTTCCTGATAGCATTTCTGATAGCTGGTTTCCACTCTTCACCGGGGCGCAAATCCTCTTTATCAAACCAGATATTTACGCCCGCATCTCTTAGATTATCATAGAGTACCTTTGCGAATTCTACATCCTCATGTGCATAGCTGATAAATACACTGTTGGAGCTACCGCTCATAAAGTGCTTAAACAAAATAATATGATATGAAGCTACCGACAGGTACATAATTATAAATTTCGGTATTAAATAATGAGCCTCTCAAACGAGTCAATACAAGTTCCTTTGGAGGAAGAATAATGTCGTTGCAATGTTGGATGCAATTAGACTGAACCTCTGTTAGTGGACAGGAAGATAAGTAACCGTATTTAAAGCTGCCTTTATCTCAACCGGTCAAGTGGCTTATATCCTAGAGCTGAGTGAAAGCTCTTATCATTATGGACTTTAGAAATTGGTTCAATATTTACCAGTAAAAACGTGCGAGTATCCCTTTGCCCGCACCATTTCGCTGAATTGAATGATAATGCAGGGCCAAAGGTTATTACCGGTAATCTGTTCTAAGCTGCAAGCAGCGGGGTATTACGATAAAATAAAATTCAGCTTCAGAAAATATCTATAATAACTGCCGTAATGTTGTCTTCCCCACCTGATTCATTGGCCCTGAGTATCAGCTCCTTCAAAGCCATCCTGATGTCTTTTATCTCCTTGAGGGTGCGGGCGATCTCATCATCCGGCACCATGGAAGATAGGCCATCGGAACATAATAGCAATCTGTCGCCATCTTCCGGATAGATCCCTCTTACCTCGGGAGCGACATCCTTCATCCCTATGTATCCAGTCACTATGTTCCGTATGGGATGATGCATCGCCTCCATTGGTGCGATCTTGCCTTCATCCACAAGGTCAGCAGCCATGTTGTGATCCCTGGTGAGCCGCTCAAGCCTGCCACCTCTCAGGAGGTAAGCCCTGCTGTCTCCCAGGTGGGCTATATAAACTCGATCTTTTTTCGCAAGAGCCATGACCAGAGTCGAACCTGATCTCGGCCCAACTTCACTTCTAACGAGATCGCTCAACTTTATGATAACTTCCTTTAGAAGATGCATTACATCCTTTTCGTTTTCATCAGCTTCTGAAACAGCACTCTCCTTGAGAAGCCCAGCCTTTAAAAGCCTTTGAAGACATTCCAATGTAAGCCTGGCCGCAAGAGCGCCATTTAACATTCCGCCCATTCCATCTGCAACAGCAAAGAGCCCTGCTTCTTCATCGATCAGGAAAGCATCCTGATTTTCTCCTCTAATTTTCCCAATATCAGTCAGGCCCTTTG
Organism: Methanotrichaceae archaeon; assembly: GCA_963803145.1. Lineage (GTDB taxonomy): Archaea > Halobacteriota > Methanosarcinia > Methanotrichales > Methanotrichaceae > CAWBKV01. The sequence continues at coordinate 17,267 of CAWDLW010000007.1, read as the reverse complement.
CTGAGAAACGCATCCTTCAATTATCTACACGTAATAATTTAAGTAGTCTTGGAATAAGATCTCGGAGGCTAGAAAGATCAAATGAATTTACCTCCTTTCAGATGTCATCAGAAGGATGCTTTAAAGAGCCTTTGACAACCAAAAAATGAAGGGCTCCATTGCCTTCCTGCAAATAGAGCCAATATTGCGATAAGCACTCCTTGAAAGCGTTATCGCGTTCTCAGGGGTTTAGCTTCCAATGCACCCCCTTGTTAACGAATTCTCAAGGTGCAGGAACTTTCTCTGGGATAATTTCAGCACCGAGAGTATACTTTCCATCTTTGACAGCAATGATGGTTATGCTCTTCTGCGGCACACGTGTGCCGTTGGGATAGCTGATCATTCCGGTGATGCCTGGGAAATCCTTAGTTTCCTGTATAGCCTGTCGGATTGCCTCCGGATTTGTTGAGCCTGCGCGCTTAATTGCATCGGCCATAAGGCGCATAGCATCATATCCGAGGGCAGCAAATGCATTCTCTGGATTATGCCCATACTCTTTGTTATATGCTGCTATGAATGCTCTAATGCCCTCACTGCCAGCCTTATCATCCATCAGCGCATGAGTGCTGAAGAACACGTTATTAGTGGCATTTCCATCTATGCTTGTGATCTCAGGTATATCGTAGCCATCTCCGCCGACGATTGGCCCAGTCAGGCCAGCATCGCGGAATTGCTTGATGATGGATACAACATTATACGGCATTGCTGCAACGTAGTAGAAGTCGGGCTGACTTGGTAGCTTTTTGAGCTTGGCTATTTGCCCGGAGACATCGGTCGCATTATCGCTATAGTAGTCCTCAAGCACTACTTTGCCGCCAAGTTCACCGAAGCTTTTGTTGAAATAGTTCGCAAGCAGGACTGTGTAATCGGTGCTTGTATCCACTAGGAGGTATGCACTCTTTCCGAAGCTCTTGGCAGCATACTCGGCGCCAGCTGCAGCTTGTGCATTATCGCCGAAACATGCGAGATATATCATATTGCCGATCTGCCCTGGGATCTTGGGAGAGGTCGCACCTACAGTGATGAACGGGATGCCGGCATTCTGGAAGATGGGCCCTGCTGCAAGCATTGAATTAGTATCAGAGAATCCTATGCCCCCGATAACCTTATCCTCCCCGACAAATTGCCTGGCGATCTGGGCGGTGGTGCTCATATTATAATCTGCGTCGCGTATGATCAGATCCAGTGGCCGCCCTAGCACTCCGCCTGCTGCATTTATTTCCTTTACTGCAAGTTTGGCACCATTGGCAGCAGGTACATCAAGCGATGACTCACCGCCAGTCAGATCAAAACCGCCGGCGATCTTAATTGCTCCACCGATGGTTGATTGATTGGCCGATTGATTTATCGATTGATTTATCGATTGTCCACTGATTGGCGATGCGACAGCGCTTGTGCCCATAAAAGTCGCAGATAGCAACAGCACAAACAATACCAAAACATAAATCGGTATGCTTTTCATCTCTATCCCTCCATCTTACGATTAAGTCAGGCGCCAAGAATATTATTCCCATCCTCTTAAGGATTTTTGAACCATATAGGTAGAGGTTAATAAAAAGCTATTCAAGCTCAGTCCGAATTGATACTCAACGGATGATCGGATGAAGAAGACAACGCAGCTGAGAAGGCTCATAAATGATGAGGAGATCCTCATGATCCCCGTAGTCCCCGATGCTCTTTGCGCCAAAATCGCAGAACAGTCAGGGTTCAAAGCTATATTTACCGCCGGCTATGCGAACAGTGCCACACTTTTGGGAAAGCCCGATGTCTCACTGCTTACGCTAACGGAGATGGTGGAAGTTGCATCTAGGATAGCTGATGCCGCTGATATTCCTGTGTTCGCAGATGGTGATACAGGCCACGGAAACATCACCAACGTCATAAGAACGGTAAAGCTCTTTGAAAAGGCAGGAGTAGCAGGGCTTTTCATCGAAGATCAGGTTCAGCCAAAGCGGTGCGGCCATATGGCAGGAAAGCAGGTCACCAGCCCGGAGGAGATGGCAGCCAAAATTAGGGCTGCAATGGATGCAAGGTCGGATCCCGATTTTGTGATAATGGCCAGAACAGATGCGCTAGCAGTCAACGGCATTGATGATGCCATTTACAGAGCCAAATTGTATAGAGATGTTGGGGCAGATCTGATATTTGTGGAAGCACCAGAATCTGTTGATCAGATGAAAAGGATAATCAGGGAGGTGGATGCTCCCCACATGGTGAATATGCTGCCGGGGGGAAGAACTCCCTTGCTCACTGCGAAAGAGCTGCAGGAGATCGGCTATTCAGTTGCTGCCTATGCAACAGCATGCACTTACACAATAGCCAAGGCTGTCAAAGAACTCTTTGAAACACTGCACAGGACAGGCACTACAGAAGGCTTTGAAGATCGAATGATGAAGTTTGACGAGTTCAACAGGTTAGTGGGCTTGGAAAAGATCAGAGAGATTGAGAATGCCTATATGGCATCAGGGACTACAAACTCTAGAAGATAATAGGCTTACATAATAGGCTTACACAAATAACCCTCAATGACCTCTATGTTCAGCTCGCCTGATCAGAAAGGAATGATAGTATCGGCCCCGAAGATCGACTTAAGTTTAATAAACTATACGGGATTGATGCTTAATCCGTGGAATCAAAAAAGACAATAACCTTGTTTGTTCTCGTGCTCGGAACCCTAATGGGTGCTCTGGACAGCACAATAGTAATACTTGCCTTTCCAGTGATAGCAGAGAAGCTTCATTCAGACATCGCAACGACCATCTGGATCATACTCATATACCTCCTGGTTTCAGCAGTCGCGACGACACCCCTTGGAAGGTTGGGCGATATCTATGGCAGAAGCAAAATGTTCAATGCTGGATTCGCTATATTCACCCTGGGGTCCGCATTCTGCGGTCTTTCTCCAAGCATTGAGCTGCTGATAGCATCACGAGGGCTGCAAGCACTTGGAGGATCACTACTCCAAGCGAATAGCGGCGCAATAATTGCCGATGTATTCCCCAGAAACGAGCGTGGAAAAGCATTCGGATACAACTCCCTGGGATGGACCTCAGGGGCGATGATCGGCATAGTTCTGGGCGGGCTGATCACGACATTTCTTGGATGGGAGTACATCTTCTTCATCAACATCCCCATTGGAATCATCGCCGTTATCCTGGGGATAGTTTACCTGAAGGATGCTGCACACGTCGATGTAAAGATGGATCTGGGTGGGATAGCACTTTTAGCAAGCTCGCTTTCGCTTATATCCTTCGGTGCAGTGAACTTCGCTGGAGAGGGTCTCACAACATTTAACATGATATCTATGATCGCAGGTGCAATAATTGCCCCTATTTTCGTACTTTATGAAACAAAATCAGAAAACCCTATGGTCGATTTCAGCGCATTCAAAGATAGGGTTTTAAAGTACTCGATCATGGCATCATTCTTCCAATCACTTGGCTATCTCTCTGTCGTCTTCCTGATAATCATGTATCTTCAGGGCGTGAGAGGCCTATCGCCCCTGAATGCATCAATACTCCTGATACCGGGCTATGTGGTCGGCAGCTTACTTAGCCCATTTATGGGAAAATTATCGGACAGATATGGAGCCAGAGCAATTGCCAGCATTGGTATCGCAATCATAGGTGTCGCGATCCTAGTTTATCTGATGCTGACGCAGGATTCGTCGCTTTATCTGGTGCTGGTAGCTTCGGCCATATCAGGCTTCGGGACATCTATGTTCTTCCCTGCAAATAATAGCGCTGTTATGGCCAGCGCCCATGCTGGGTCCTATGGAAGCATATCCGGCCTCCTGAGGACGCTACAGAACATAGGAATCCTCGGAAGCTTCGTTATGGCCATCTCTGTGGCCTCTGCATCAATCCCCAGATCCGTGGCTTTCGAGATCTTCATAGGAACGACAAACCTCTCGGGCGGCATATCGAGAGATTTCATAGCGGGAATGGATTCGGCCCTTTTGGTTTCGCTAGTATTGCTTGCAATAGCTGGAGTAATGTCAATAAGCAGAGGAGAGGAGAAGAGAGGCTGAACAATTAGGATTTTTGGATCTGATTTAAAGGCTCAATCGTAATTAACCACAAGATAACTGCATTTGAATATCGAAAGAGTTAAATACTATGATGATTACTCTCATATTATTAATACTAAGTGGGAGGGACAAGCTACCACTAACGGCTCAGGGTCATAGATCCCCTCAAGAGATCCCCAAATCCCCTCATCCTGGGCCGTCTCTTCTTTTAATTAAGCTCCGAAACATTTATTGATGCTCTGACCTAAAATGCATATAAGCCGACGAGTAGACTAAATTGGATATCCAAGTCCAAGCGCTTTGCTCCGGCCAGACCTTGAGCTCCGATGTCTAATGCCTCGGACAGCATAGACTAGGTAGTGAGGATGTACAATGATTGCAAAGAGAGCTGAAGAGATCAATCCCTTTATTGTGATGGAGGTGCTTGAGCGAGCACATGCTATGGAAAAACAAGGGATTGATATCATTCACCTGGAGGTAGGCGAGCCTGATTTCGAGGTTCCGCCCTCTGTTAAAGAATCAATCTCGAAGGCATTGGATGAAGGGTATACCCACTATACTCATAGCTGTGGAGACATTGTACTCAGAGAGGCTATCTCCCAACATTACAGAAAGAAGTATGGCGTTTCAGTGGACTCCGATCAGGTCGTGGTCACCTCGGGGACTTCTCCTGCAATGATGCTTGTTTTCTCATCATTATTGGAAAAGGGTGATGAGGTGATAATATCAGATCCGGGCTATGCTTGCTACCCCAACTTCATTAGCTTCCTTGGCGGCGTCCCAATTATGGTGCCTGTTTGCCAAGAGAACGGCTTCCAGTACCATCCTGATGCTATTCAGAAGAAGATCACAGATAAGACAAAGGCAATCATAATCAATTCGCCCTCAAATCCTACAGGAAATCTCCTTTCAGAAGAAACTATGTCATCCATAGCGCAGCTCTCGCCCTACGTTGTTTCTGACGAGATATACCACGGGCTGGTATATGAAGGCAAGGAACACTCGATCCTTGAGTTCACTAATCATGCCTTCGTCCTGAACGGCTTTTCGAAGCTTTATGCCATGACAGGCCTTAGGCTCGGCTACCTTATCGCACCCAAGGAGTTTATAAGACCTATTCAGAAGATGCAGTAGAACTTCTTCATCTGCGCTAGCTCTCTTGCTCAAGCAGGGGGCATTGCTGCATTGATCGATTCTGATGAGGACATATTACGAATGAAACAAATCTACAACGAGCGCAGGCTCTTTATGATCAAGCGCCTCAAGGATCTGGGCTTCGGCATAACAGTTGAGCCAACTGGGGCTTTTTATATCTTCGCAAATGCAAAGCACATCTCAACAGATTCTTACAAGCTGGCCTTTGATATCTTGGAAAAGGCGCATGTTGGAGTTACGCCAGGCATAGATTTCGGGCGGAACGGAGAAGGATACCTCCGATTCTCTTATGCGAACTCGATGGAGAGGATTGAAGAGGGATTGAATAGGTTAGAAAATTATCTCCGCAATCGCTAAATTCGGTTTCAGGCGGATAATATCATAAACCATTGGAGAGAAGTCGATTAAACCTCTCGATATCATTTATACTAATAATGAGATAAGAATAGAACACAAGGCCAATACTCTTTTCGAAGATCCTTACGCTAGGTATCTTAGCTAGATAATATCGTAAAATTTATATACTGTAAATGAATTAAAAGCCATATGTCTTTCGCCCTATACCTTTTCATGGATGGCGCCCCCCTATACTAGTGCCGTACAATATATTGCCTGCCTATTTATAAAAAATTTAAATAGTTTTACCTCATAGTATCTTTAATGCCATTATAGGGAACCAGCTCTATATCTTGGGCGTTTCCGGTTCCCTCCTTACATCCACAGTGGCAGGCGAAGGGACAAAGGTAGAACTATCATTTCTCCTCCTTATCTTTCCCAATGTCCCTTCGCATCCTTAACTGTTGTTAATGCATCCCCTCATGACTTCGAACCATCTATGTCAGCTATTTCCAGGAGCTACAAGCGATCTCTTGATAGTTCATTTGGTTACCTTATGCTGCCTACGGATATACATCCTAAAATCATTTCATAAATAATAGATCTGATCAAAAGTACATAAGGTTTTAGTGATATCACATGACATATTCATAGTATCAACTGGAGGGCGTTTTCTATATGGCTTTGAAACGAAGCAAAGAGACCGTCATTGCTGATATCCTGGAACTTTGTATAGTCGGCGCAAGCAAGACGAGAATTGTTTATCAGACAAATATGAATTTCAAGACGGCAGGTTCCTACCTCAATAAGCTGATCGGAATAGGCTTACTACAGATACTAAATGGTGACCGAACATTATATAAAACAACAGAGAGAGGGCGCGAAGTGTTGAGAGGCCTTAAGAGCATCCAAAAAGAGATAGCACTAATTTAACAACCGCTCATCAAGTCATATCAATTTGGATTGCTATTCCAGAGGTTTGCCTCTTGCTCTCACATTGCTATTGCCTCTTGGGCTTTTATCATCTGACAACATCTACAAAAACTATTTATTCTGAACTCGGTTAATATTATAACTGCTTTTCGATAAAGCGAAAGCAGAGGTTAAATTATGAAAATAAGTAGATGCCATTCGTTTGCAGCACTGCTGATCTTTTTCGCATGTTTGTCAATCGGCGGTACGTTAGCACAAATGAACAATTCGATTACAATCCAGAACTACTCCTTCCAGCCGAACAATCTTACAGTGCCTGTAGGGACTACAGTCACCTGGACAAACCAGGATCCAGTATCGCATACAGTAACCAGCGATAATGGAGCTTTCGATTCGGGAAATATAATGCCTAATGGGGGCCAATACAGCTATACATTTAACCAGTCTGGAACCTATGCATATCATTGTAAAATCCATCCGACAATGCACGGCCAGATACAGGTTATGCAAGGGTCTGCAATGATTGGTGCATCAGGCGCCAATATGAGCAATGATCCGACATATAGTATGTCCTCAGTGTATTCCCAATACTATACAATGCCCAGCGGATCAGCCCCAACAACCCATATCACGACTCCTAAAAACTATCTGATGAGCAACATGAAATCAACCACTGTTTACTTCTACATTCCGAAGTCTGCAGTGTCCTATGCCCCATCCCAGAATTATGCTATGTCCAGCAATCAATACCAGATGTACACAATGCCTTATTCTCAATACCAGCAGAACTATGCAACATATACAGGGGGCAATTCCCTATGGATTCAGGGAACTTCAGGCATGACCCAATATGTCGTAGTTCCTCAAGGCGCCAGCCTATCGCTCATAGCGATCTCACAAGCAGGAGGCAATGGGTATCTCTATGAGATAGCACCCGGCAACCAGCTAGTTGCAAATAGCTACTACTTCAATCCTTATAGCCAGATGAACTTCTATGCAAATACAGTCGGCCAGTACATACTGCTTTTCATAATAGATGATAAGGTGAGCAACGCCGTAGTTATCGATGTGATGAGCTCATCGGGCTATCAGCAGTCCGGCTACCAACAGACAGGCTATAATCAGCAAAGCAGCCAGCAATCCAGCTATCAGGCGCCAAGCAATCAGCAATCAGGCTATAGCCAGACATCAAGCAATTACCAGTCATCAAGCACGTATCAAACACCTGGCTATTAGGAATCCGACAACAGCCATCAAATAGATATATGTCTCAGGGAGGCTTTTAGCCTCTCTGAATCTGCTATTTTTAGTGAATACCCAAACAGCCTATTGCCGGAAAGTCATAGCAATTTGGTTAACATAACCAATGGGGACACAGTTGAGAAAGCGTATATTTAACGAAAAGGTGAGATCATCCATAGCCTCGTTGGGAAGTTTGGTAGTAATACTGGTGTTATATGGACTTATAAATTTGTAGATTGGCGCCTTCCAAATCGAACTACGGCAATTATGGCAGCTACATGATGGGCGGCCAGGTGGGCTACTCCTCATATTAAGGTAAACGCTATCCTCCAACCAATCAAGCAAAGACGGCACACCCAGATGCCGTCTTTATAATTTTCTATTTTAGAAAAATCCTAAAGTTCTCAATAACCTAAAGTAGGGCTATTAATCCACCATCTCTTTTATACGTATATTTATTTACGGCCAATATCATAAACGATAAACTATTTTAACTTTTTCATTTTTAAGTGTTATTCTAACCACAAATTCAAAAATAATTTATAAAATAAGGTAGAAATTATATCGATTATCTGTGCATTCTAAGCCCAGAGAAGTTTGATCAGCAAGCGGTGATAAAGATGAACAAATATTTTGTGTTAATGGTTTTATCCTTAATGGTATTGGCATCGGGAGCTTTAGCTAACAATGCAATAATACAAACAAATACTCAGGATGCAAATGGTAATCTTAATAACATTATAAACCAGACTACCAGCAACGACGCACTTCTTATAGGCAATTCAAACGCAATATCCATGATCAGCGATCAGGATGCAATTGGCAACAAACCTGGCGTTAATATAATGCAGGACAACGAGAATAATTTGAATTTATTCGGCTGTGGTATGGATATAGATCAGATCAACCAGCAGGCTGCTAATGAAAACTTAATTAGCACAATAACGCAAGGTAACTCGAATAATGCGACATTAACTGGCATAGGTACATTTGCAATTCAGACCAACATACAGATTGCAAACAAAAACGATCAGAGCTTAATCGACCAAGATGGCGATAACATTATAGATGCTATGGGAAATGGCGCCAATTTAGTCCAACTTGATGTAGAAAATGCAAACGATAACACACTCAGCAATATAGGACAGTCTTGGGAGTTCGAGCTCGATGTTCTAGGGTCAGTTGATGCCAGTCAGACGACAATCCAGGATGCAAACTTCAACCTGGGCAGCATGATCAGCCAGGATGGCGATAATACAGCCTCGCTCATTAATACTGATGCCGCTCAGACGGATTTGCAAAGAGCTAATAGCAATATCGGAGGCTCGATCAACCAGGTAGCGGATAACTCAGTCAGCGATCATCTATAAAGGCTAATTAAGGGCTCATCCTCATTTTTTCTAGTCCATCCAATAAAGAACGCTGCAAACTTTCTTGTAATATAGCATAAATTGAGGCATCGAGAGATTATCACAAAGTTATGTAGGCGCCATGTTTACTTGGAAATAAAGAATGGAAAGAGTCACAAAAGATTTTTAATCTCATACATACTTAATGATAATTAATGGACGAGGTTAATTTATCCAAGATAAAAACGAAAAGCTTTCTGCATGATGCCATCGAATCTAAAGTTATTATAGATTAAATGGCACTTTCGTCCAAGCTTTATGAATGGTTGAATAATTAGAGGTGAAAAGGTTGAGAAAGTTAATGCTGTTTGCCGCCATATTGCTGGTGGGCATAGTAGTAGCCTCGGCCCAAGATTGGCCGATGTTTAACTATGATAGCAATATGTCTAGGTACAGTCCTCAGACCACGATAAACAGAGATAATGTAAATCAGCTACAGATCAAGTGGATTCTCAATACCAACTTCACAATTGAAAATCCTCCGCTGATCGTCGGAAATACCGGCTATGTTCAGACCAACTCTATTATGGAGGTCATAGCCTTTGACTTAAACACAGGGCTGACTAAATGGACGTATGATCCAGTAGTACCAACAATTGCCAAACTCCCAAGAGCAACATCATCTCATGGCCTAGCTTATGAGAACGGCATCATATATGCACCCACAGGCGCTGGCGGAGGCTATATGGCATTGGATGCAACTAACGGCAAGTTGATCTGGGATTCTGGGCCTATCCGGCCTATTGGTGGAGCATTCAGGACATCTGCGCCTCCACTCATATGGAAGAATATAGTTGTTGCAGGGTCAGCTCTCGGAGATTTGCCACCCTATGGCTTCCCTGAGAGAGGCACCGTGACAGGTCTAGATAAAGCGACAGGCAAGAAACTCTGGCAAACCAATCTCGCTGTCGGCGATTGGGTTGAGGGAGTGAATAATAATAGCTCGAATGGCGGAGCAGATGTTTGGACTGGCGGAGCAGTTGATATGGAAAAAGGAATCGTCTACCTGCCAGTTGGAAATGCAGCACCCGACTTCGATGCTACAACAAGACCAGGATATAACAACTACTCAAGCAACGTCATCGCCCTTGACATAACTTCTGGAAAGATCCTATGGGCCACACCCTTCATAGCTAAAGGCACTGTCTTCAATGTTACAACCCCGGATACGCATGATTGGGATACTGCTTGGGGAACCATGCTTGTTGCTGCGGATATGGGCAAGGGATTGCAAAAGGTTGTCATAGGTCATGATAAGAGAGGCGATATAGCTGCCCTAGATGCAGATACAGGAAAGGTGCTGTGGTGGAGAAATGTAGCTGTGCTGCACAATGAAAATACAATTCCTACTAAAAACGGATCTCCAACATGGCCTGGTGCAGGCGATGGCGTAGAAGATTTCACTGCTGCAGACTACGATACAATATATGCTGCTGTGAGCAATCAAGGAATGATCTTCTTCCCCGGTCCTGATAAGACCGTGATACCGGACTTTGCTACAATGACAAATGGCATAGGAAACGGTTCTATCGTTGCCCTCGATATCAAGACCGGTAATATTAAGTGGAAGCATGATTTGGAGTTCCCGACCTGGTGTTCGCCTCTGGTGACTGATGAGCTGGTCTTCGCTGCCCATGTCACAGCTACTGGAGTACCCTATCAATATGAGACTCAATTTGGAGGTATAGTCAATTCACCGCTGATCTCCTCAGGAATCCTGATGGCCCTTGATGCAGAAACCGGAAAAACCCTCTGGCAGTTCAATGTAGGTTCAATGGTGGGAATTGGCGGGCCTTCAATTGGAAACGGCATGCTGCTTGTACCAACCGGCGGCGGACAGAATAACAATGCAGGAGGTTACATAATTGCCTTCGGGCTTCCTTCGGGCACTACAACAGGTCTGACCGATAGCCAGCTGCAAAGCGGAATGGCGAATCAGATTATACATCCGGTGATGAATCAGACCGCTCGCCCAATGGTAGCGACCCCCCCATCTGGAATGGCAGAACAAATGCCTGCATCGATGGCAATGAGCACTGCAAATGCAACCAGTATCACAACTGGTGCTAAGGCTATCGCTGTCGGAATATCAGCCAAGAATATAGCCTTCAACACCAGCACAATAACCGTTCCTGCAGGTGCAATGGTTACAGTGAACTTCGATAACATGGACTCGGGCATTGCTCATAATGTAGCATTCTACACGGACTCCTCTGCCAAGACGCCTATCTACATTGGAGCCATTATAACCGGTCCCAAGACTACTACCTATACATTTACTGCTCCATCTAAGCCAGGGACTTACTTCTTCAGATGCGATGTCCATCCGGCCAATATGGTAGGTAAGTTCATAGTGCAGTGAGAAGTAGCAAAAGTCGAAATTGAGGGGTACAACTATACTCCCCTCTTTATTTCTGAGATTATTCCTAAAATGATTATATATTTCATTCGATTATAATCTTTATCGTTAAAATATATTTGGCTTTTTGAGATATGATTATCGGATTTTCACACCATTCTTAGCCTTGAAGGATATCTGCTTTTAGAACCTAGTTTAAAGAAGCTACGACAATTATTAATATCATTATCTGAAATGCCTTATTCCCCCGCGAGCAGAGGTGCGAACATCATCGAGATGCTGCAAGATATACTGATCCCTATGGTTGCAGTCGGTCTGGCTGAGATGGGCGATAAAACTCAGCTTTCTGTGCTGCTTTTATCATCCAGGACCAAACAATATCTTCAGCTTCTTCTGGGCGTCATGCTCGCTTTTCTGCTGGTCGATGGATTCGCCATACTTGTGGGCGCATGGATAACGAGCATCATACCTGTCCATACGATAAAGCTAATCTCAGGCACTGTATTCATAATATTTGGCATTTTGATACTAAGGGGCAATAAGGATGATGGCGAGACAGACCTGTCTCCAAGGAATGCCTTTGTTTCGGGATTCTCGATGATCTTTCTGTCTGAATGGGGAGATAAAACCCAGATCGCTTCTGCTCTTTTTGCAACGGAGTATAACCCCTGGATGGTTCTCATCGGGGTCATGGCTGCGCTCACCGCTGTTTCAATCCTCGCCATCTATTTGGGCAGGTTTATATCTGACAGGATCGACAGAAGAGTGATCACTAAGGTAGCAGGCACAGTATTCATACTGATAGGGATATCATTCATACTTTCTGCGACCTCTATGCTTCCTACGTTCTTTCTGTTTGCCGATTTAATTTACCTCTTAGTCTGAACAGGACTGCCATTCTGTGCAGCTTCACCATTTATGCAAAAATATCCTACTTTCAGGCCATAATCCTTGAATATCTGACATCCCTGGAAGCATAGACAATCCTTTTTTTCAACTTTACATTCAGTCATTCCAATAGAGCAGTAGATCTTTTCTCCTTTTTCATTCGGGCAAGGGCTAGATAGATAAGTTGGACAGCCAGGGCATAGGCATCTATTAGCGTTCTTGTCATTTAATTCTACTAGAGGGCTCTTTTGTGGCCTCGAGGGTAATTTTGCCATTGTCTTTTACACCTCAATGAAGATCGACATGTAGTATTACTTCCAACTGTTAATAAACCTGGTGTTGATGATAAAGTGTTGAGGTTTATTATTGAGGTTTATAATAGATGGCTTATATTTAACACCTATAACTTTGCGATCATACCCCCGAAGATTTTTAAGTAGGTTTATGAGTTATTTCTTGGAGATCTCATTTGTCTTCTATGATGATAATCCACTTCTATAAAATGCCTCAGATCCTTTGGCATTAAGATTCGCTTATGTCCATATAGATAGCTATAAGAGCATAGAAGTAGAATAAAAAAGTATGGAAGACAAATCGTTGTACGAACGTCTAGGCGGCGTTTTCCCCATCGCTGCTGTAGTGAACCGTTTCAGCGATGAGGTTGTAAAAAATCCTAAGGTCGGACAAACTTCACAAAACCCCGACCTTAGAGATTGGCATACCAAGAAGTTGGATAGATTGCCAGGCCTCAAGTTCATGAGGACTCTATGGGTCTGTGCGGTGGCAGGCGGACCTTTTCAATACACAGGCACTAAGCCTGGAAAAACCCAATTCGGCCTGGAGAAAGCCCATTGGGATTTACATATCTCGCCAGAAGAGTTCGATGAGGTCGCAGGAGAGCTTGCGAGTGCCCTCGACTACTACGGTGTTCCTGAAAAGGAAAAGGGAGAGGTCTTAGCAGCCTTCGCAGCACATAAAGATGAGGTAAACGCTGGTTATTTTGCTGTGAAGTCGATAAAGCGCTGAAGATCACCAAGGAACTGCAGCGAATGTTCCCATGGCGATATGTAGACAGGCCGTGAAATGATAGCCGTCTCCGGAGCGGTATGATTCGCCACGGGACTTCATTTTAGCAATCTTCAGATGACTAAAGTGGTTCATTGGTTCGAATTGTTTTTTAGAGGGATAAAATTTTTACAGCATGGATTACTACCATTAATGGGGAGTTTTATGGAGTATAAAACATTCATCATAGATAAAGCCGAATCAGACGAAACCAAGGAAATATCTTATGTATAGTTGCTATTTCTGCTTAACATCTGATCTTAAGTCGTAAGATAAATATTCATTTGAAGTATACAAATTTGGATATTATCCATTTATCGGTAATGTGGCGAAACATTTTTCTACATCCTGTATATAAAAAGACTATCTTAATTATAGACTCTAGGGGGTAAGATGTTGAGGATGGCAATGATCTTGGTTCTGATGCTGCTGGCATCAACCGCTTATGCAAGTAGTGGATCAACAAGCATAGATGTTATTGGGAGCAAAATGGGAGACGCTACTATCTCGGGTAGCGCAGGCTCAGTGAATATAGACGTCGTTGGCAGCAGAATGGGAAATGCCCGTATCAACTCCAACGGCCCGATATCTGCTGACGTAGAGGTTGTTGGGAGCACCGCGGGAGATATAAATATCACCTCAAAAGTTCCTCCCCGTGTCAAGCCGAATTGCTGCTGTGATATGTGGTGTAATTTTAATAAACCTCTCTGCTATCCATATAGCTCCTACATTCCTTCCAGGTATGTCCAACCCAGCTGCTATCCATGCAATCAAAGCCAGCATTTTGGCGTAGATGCATGGCATGGATGCTACTGGTACTCTCCAATATATCTGCCTAAGTGGCCTCAGTTATAAAGTGACCAGAGCTTACTGAACGAAGATTAAAGTATGATGGGCCTGAGGACGAGGACTCAAAGAACACAAGTCTTAAAACACAGGCCCCGGGTTTTTTAAAGCCTAGAATGTTCCATTAAGCTATACTATAATTGATGGCAAGATCTATTGCTACCAGGGACGACGCTTGAAAGGCCAGTGGTACCTGAATATACAGACAAACCCGAAGGTAGAAGCGATTCTGCCCAGTGGGCAGCTGATAGGATATGCTGAGGTTGTGGCTGACCCAATCGAGGCTGCAAATGCGATGAGACAAATCCTGAAAAGCAGCGGCCTTGGTGGCTTTGTTTACGGATTTAATCCATTCGCAGTATCAGATGAGCTTATACTAGAGAGGACCAGAGGCATACCTGTAGTCAGGATAACACCGACTAAAAACAATCTTAAGATTAAGATGTAGTTCCAGCAGTTTCTCAGATCAAAATGCTGATCATACAGCTATATATTGCCATCCTAGACAGCAGCATAAGTTTGTATCGAAAAATATTACTTGGAGTAATAATCAATATAGAGGTGAAGCTATCAGTAGGAATTCAGTAATAGTATTGATATCGTTGCAACGGTTGTTTTCCAAGCGTACATGGTCCACGTATAGCAGAAATTTTTAAATACAATTAAACCTTATAATATAACACTCCACCACAAAATATTGGTACATATTAGGTTAGACCTAATGTTAGGCTTAATCCTATCTGCGATTTTGCTACTACAGATAAGGAGAAGAAATAAAAAATTAAATGGAGTTGTAAAAAATGGCTGAAGAAAGAAGAGAGAGGAGCAAGGAAGGAAAAGGCGAGATGACCGTTGCGGAGGCAGGACATAAGGGCGGAGAGAAGACTGCTGAAACCCACGGGCATGAGTTCTACCAGGAGATCGGCCATAAAGGCGGAGAGGTAGGTGGTCCCAGAGTCAGGGAGCTCATAGAGGAAGGTAAGGAGCGAGAGAAAGAGGGAAGCAAATCCAGAAAAGGCTCTGCTTAAGAAAGCAAAACTCGGAGATGAGATAAAGGCAAAACCACCTCGATAGTAAAGATATAGAATAGCAATACGATTGTTCAAATATAATCGCTTAAATCAGCCCTCCTTAGCCGTAACCATTATCATCCGGCTGTGGAGGGCATCCTCATTGCTAAGGTTTAGAAAGCATAACTGGCTCAACCGATGATTTTACAAGCTTTGAGTGATTTCGAGCCGCAGCAATAATATTTTCTAATCAGAAGAAACTTATTGGTTACTGATGCCCTGAAAGGGCCTATCAATATAACCTCGATGGCATTCTAGGTTAGCCCGAGGTATAGACGGAAGAGATTATGATTCTTATTTTGATTGTATCTCTGCTTGGAAGCACTATATGCTCCATGATAGATAAAGCATAAAGCACCGTCCTTTAACTGAAGCGGAAGTTATTATCCAATCTATAAAGCCAGGTAGTTCTATAATTCGCTTCCTAATGGCTTGTGATACTGGATATCGTTCCCCTTCGAGATATTTCATATAGAGCTCTCGTTTTATTACGGCATCTTGTAGATCGTCCTGAAATGCAGAGACTAAGCTGCCCTCAGAATCAGGCGTTAAGCCATCTATCTCGTGAACCCTTATGTCATTTCCGCAATTGTCACATGTTTGAACACAAAGAGCTGCATGACCCTCGGTTACAAGAATAAAAAAGTACCTCTCAGGATGCATTGAGAGCTGGTTATACAGCTCAACTACATCAGATTCTATCCCGATTCGTATCAATTGTCATCTCCCCTAGATCCCCTAACAATCACCTCTAACAAAAAATATAACAATAAAACATTATGTATTTGGGGTTATAAACCTTACGGTTGGAAAGGTTTACTAGAGATTATGGTGCTCTTTATCCTATCCGCAGCAATCTGTGGAGTATTACTTTTAGAAATAAAACATAAGTTTAAAAGAACATTGCAAGTTTCTACCTGGGAAGGATGATTGGATTAACATCACCAGCCACTAGAGGATTATCAAAAAGGATCTGCTTAATGTATAGCTATCTTAAGGTTTCCTTCAGCATAAGTCGTCTGAGATGATCTAATTGATTTATTTCTTGTTCGTTTAATTCTCTATCATGTCCATCCTCAACTGCACAAATAAGTCTATCTGAACAGCCCCCGCTCTTACTAGCTGCGTTAATATCATGCCTCAAACAGTGATAGGCATCATAGATTGTTCTATGCTGATGCTTGCAAGACCCCCTATTCACTCCTTTAGTTATGTAATATACCCTATACCGTTCCCCCATTTTCATCACACTTTTCAGGACTTATCATATAATGTATAAAGAATCTGTGTTTATATAGATTTGCCAATTATTTACATTTTCTACAACATCCTGCATATAGTGTATTTAGAACTTATCCAAATACGCACCAATTGAGCTCTATTAGCGCTGGTTGCAAATACAGAAATAAGGATTGATCATCAATTCGGATTAGGATTAAAACTTCAGGCTAATTTATAGTGCACATGAATAGGCCCATAATTTCCAAAAGAATCATATATTGAGGAGATAATCAAAGGCCATTTGCTTTATGCATTCAAGATGTCTAAAAAGAGTATAACAGATAACAATCAGTTTCTATTATAGCTAGCGTGCACCGCTATCTGTTGAGCATACTAAATATACTAACTATCCTTGCGGCCAAGTCTGACATCTTTTCTTGGGGAGTCTGTACTTTCTTCTCATGCTTGATCAATCCAAGAATCGCCGCAGCCAATATAACAACTGCTATGAATATTTTCAAACGCTTCATATAAGCCTCCTATTGCAGTTCTTGAGTATAGTAATCGTATGCATACTATTTAAAAATTATGGAGTTAATACTTTAAAATTGGACAGAGCTTGATCTGTATACCTCAATTAGTATATCCCAATTATATTTAGGTCTAATTACAGA
>CAWDLW010000006.1:0-4133 GCA_963803145.1 Methanotrichaceae archaeon | reverse complement strand
GATTGAAGTGATCTGAGTTTATCTTTGGGTTATTATTTGTTGCGGCAGCGAAATTTTGGAGTATCGCCTTTAGGACTGAAAATGAAGAGGTTGTCTGAATTTCAGCTCTCTATCAGGCAGTAGATCTTAATTTTCAAAAGTCTTGTATCATCTTGTATCTTTGCGGCTATGAACTCACCATTTAGTTTTGTTTTGTCGCTACTAGAACGTGATTCAAGGGGAATGTTTCAGAAAACTACAGGCCATAAGGATGACGAGATAAAGATAACATCGTATTGGAGTTTGGTTATGTAAAGGCTGCCAGGAAGGCGCTGAAGAAGCTCGTCTCTGGAGGTATGTGTCGCAAGAAACTCAGCTCGGGATGAGATGACTTTTCAGATGACGCAGGCGGGCTGGGAAGAGTGCCGGAAGATGAAGGCCGAGGCTCCAAAATAAGGATGCTTTTGGATTTATGCTCTGGACTTTAGAGTTTCTTTGTATTTTATAGCTTGCCACAGTTCGTTTAGTTGCATTGAGACGGAACAAAAATCACTACAAGAGCTCAAAGACACAAAGTACGGATAAAGATGATTTTCATTCTCTTAACTCTTTTGCATTCAGGCGGTCAAAAGGATTTAGAGTGAAGCGAAAAATAACGATTGCGATGTTCACTTGGCCCAAATCTTCCATATATGGATGAAAAGTAAGATCCTTTCTCGATATTTTATGGCAGCGTTTTATCAAAAATTCATGAGGAAGCTTGCCTTTAATTATTTCGAAGCAAAGTTACCGAAAACTTTTAATCCTCGGTTATTAATGCTGGCAAACCGTAGGAGGGATAGTGCTGTCTAGGTTACAGCTATACTTGGCGCTAATTATATACATGCTTTTTCTTCCAGGAGTCCGCTCGATTGATATTGGCTTCTCTGCCCAGGATGGTGGAGCATCGGTAGGCATAAGCGATGACTATCAGCTGGACGATAGCGTCTCGGTCAATGAGGGGGCAGAGGCCAAGTTTGGAAACTTGGAGATGAACGACAACAGAGCCGTTGGAGGAACTGGGGACATGAGCCTGACACAGAATATGGTCGGAAGTGGCGGCTATGTTGGGCAAAGCATCGTCAATGCCGCCAGCTCCACAGGAAGCATAGTAAACGATGCCCACCTTCTGCCTTCAGCCATGAACGCCCAGCAGACGGCTAATGTGGAAGGTCAGGAGGTCTATGCTGAGTTGAATTTGCGAAATAGGGACTGTAATGCCTATACTTATTCTCACCTATTTTCTGGTTTTCTCGATGCCAGCCAAAGCATAAGCACAGGTAGCGCTATTGCATCTCAAAATACCTATATGAATGCGATAAACTGCGAGGCGAAATCAACTGCCATTACGTATACCAACTATGGCTCTGTAGATCTAGGTGGTTTTACGCAAATTTGGCTAACCGATGGCGATCTGATGACCATGCAGCAGGCATCTGCTGAGTCAGGCCTAGTCAATTTAGCTCAAAATGCATATCTGTCATCGTCTTATTTTGGAGGAGGCAGCCAGACTGTTGCAGAAAATCATTTCTATGAATATGATTACAATCACAATTTCGCAGGTACAGCCAACCAAGGCAGCGGGGGCATAAATCTTCAGATAGATCAGCAGGCTGAAGCAAATGAATTAAACAGCTATGCCAGCCAACAGCTAACTGCTGAAACCTACAATAATCAAATCAGTTATGTGAATGGTATTTCAGAAGGAGACTGGATTTTGAGTGCGGGTGGCATTAATCGTAGAGGTGCCTGGATTTCGAACACTGTATATGGACCCAATTCTATCCTTAACTTCAACGGAAATGCGAACTCTGATATTCAGATCACTGAAGCTGACTTTGATTCTAGTCAGATAGGCGATGGAGATGTATCAGGAGTTGCAGGATACTTTTGGTCAAATCCAGCTGCCACTCCTCTGAATACCATAACGCCGGTCCCAGGATTCTCCATCTCACCCTGGTGGCCGACATTCACCTTCGATCAATTGCAGGGATACAGCATCGAGAGCTCCGACGGCGCAATCCGTGATGTTCAGGTGATCTAAATGAAGCTCGCATCTTTTCTTCTCTTGATATCTTTGATATCCTTAACCAGTGCAGCTTCCTGGTCAGGCAGCGTGAGCACGAACACCGGCTTCTGGTCCATTCACCGCCAGAGCGAGAGCTTAGTCTTCAACTACTCCCAGTTAGTCCAGGGGACAATATCTCCTGTAGATTACAACGGCAGAACTCTAAGCCCCTATTATTCCGGCTACCAGGATATCAAAATGAACGATGTCCGGCAGAAGGACAGAACCTCAGCCCTCCAGGGAAGCTACAGCTATGAGGAGCAGACGACTCTGCGGTCTGATGTGACTAATCCGGTCTACATCAACATAACCAAGCCTGCTGGAAGCCCCGTCTACACAATCCAGTTTTTCGAGCTGTGGCCGGTGATCCTTAAATCAAGTAAGACAGTCAAATACTCGGGGAAGGAGATAAACAACAGGGAGGTTGAAGGCAACAACCTGGACTTTGCGGACAGTGACTTTCTGTATAACAAAGAGCTTTCAAAGGATACAAAAGTGGGTCTGTTGCTTAAGGGGATGAATGCTACAGTCCTGGCAACCGATGATGCCATCCTTTCGGCCCGATTCATGCCGCTCAAGGAAATGGATTACAGAATCACAGCTCAAACAACAGGTATTGCAGACCTGAAGTACAGGCAGACCGGCCCAGATTATAACGCAGAAAGAGGAACCTATAAAGTGATCAATGAGGGCGAAGATAGGTATGTTGGATTATATAATCTTTCCAGGCATATCCACATGAGATTCGATTTCAGGAATATTACTTCGACTGATGACTGGATGTCATGCTGCTATGGCGGCTGGGACTCGATGAATAGTTACGATAAGAAGGGCTTTGGGGCAAGCACAAAAGGGATATTTGATTGCACCTGCACCAAAGTTTTTACTAAGGCCTAGTTTCCACAGTGATTTTTGGCCCTAAAGTTAAGTAGAAATCGTGGAAATAGTTGAAATTTCTCTTAAATCATCTCCAGAACATTTAATCATCTCTAGAATATATTCCATGCTTAGCATGTTGTTGTCAGCTCTGTAAGTCTTTTGCTAAACCGCATATAACATATGACAATTAATTATTCTATAACATCTATAGAAATAGGATAATAACTCTTCTAAAGAGAGATATTCTCCGGAAAAAACCGAAGGTAGCAGAAATGTGAAGCTAATACAAAAATAACGCAAAATTCAAGCGATGAAAGCCCGAAAGAAGCTTGTATCTCTTGTGCGTTCAGAAGCACATGCGCAGCTTCATAGTTGTAGGCCATAAGGCCACCACTTCTCCGGACTTCTCCCTGGAGGATATACCAGGCACATCAGGCCGCCTGGATATCCTTTGCCGCAGCATCAATGCGAGCTTTATGCTCTCACATGGCATACGGAAGGACGTAAATGTCTATCTTGTGCTTCTCGGAGGAGAGCCGACGAAGGTATTATGGCTGAAGGGGGAAGAGCTTAAGCATCTGAATCCCGATGAGCGCACGACTGCAGCACTTATAAAAAAGGCACTGGCTATTGTCCCAGCGTCAGAGTGGACCAAATCCACCCCAGGGATCTTCGTTCGCATCGGCAGCATATCTGAGGCGCTGCAGACTATTAATGATGCAAAGCTCTTCTACTTGCGAGAGGATGGCGCAGATATTCGCAGTATTAATAGCAATAACATCTCCGATAATATTGCTTTCATCCTGGGTGATCACGTCGGAATGGCTGATGAAGAAGAAAGCCTGATCGCTCAACTTGGCGCCAAAGTTGTATCTGTAGGCCCGATCAGCCTGCACGCAGATCATTGCATAGTCATCATAAACAACTGGCTGGATACCGCAATGAAAATTTAAATTCTTTTTTGCGCTTAATTTTCAGTGCACAAATTACACACCTACTAAAAGAGGGATTGAGAGAGAACTTCGCCTATTTCTCGTCCTCTCTCTGTGCTTCCACTAGCTACATGCTCTTTGGAGTCAATGGGTTGCAAATCTCTTTGGCAATCGGTGAGAATTTTGGATCATTAGGCTGAATAGCCAATGAATAAATTTATGGAGAATCCAAGTCT
>CAWDLW010000005.1:0-27561 GCA_963803145.1 Methanotrichaceae archaeon | reverse complement strand
TCCCGATCCCTACAAAGCGCCGCACTCCACAAATCCATTCCTCTTGTGGAATGCCAAGCTGCCTGAGTTTAGGGAGGAGATGCTCGCCAGAATGACGTAATGCCTTTTTCCCTGGCCCAGTCCATGAAACAATCCAAAATCCGGCCGCCAATTCCCTGACCAATACTGGAGCGATGAATAGATTATCTCTGCTACCTGCGAGAAAACTGACATATGATCATGCGGATGGAGAAATCCAAAACCTAAGACTTTCCCGGAGCCATCTCTGGCCACCAGGAAGGGATATCCCTTGGCCATCTCCAAAAAGAGCGGGAAAAGCTCGTAAGGAACCTCGTTTTCAGGATATGCAGCGAAGCTGTTCTTCACATAGTGGTTGTAGATATCGATTATCGCTTTTCCATTTTCGACTGAGACTGGCATAAGCCTGTAATCCATAACTCCTTCCTCGTATCTTAATAGCATCTCGTTCATTGAATAAATGAACCTATTTATCCAACACTGGCGCTTTGGCAGACGATCAATTGATAACGCTGAATGATTATGCGGAAAAAAAGTTATCTACTTGGATTCTAAAGGAGAAAGGGGAAAATGAAACGTGACTGTCTACATGATCATCGAGTCCAAGGTCAAAGACCCTGAGAAGTACGGCCAATACATCTCCAAGGTGCCGAGCATTGTGGCGAAATATAGTGGACGATATCTTTGTGCGAGGCGGCAAAATTACAGCACTATTAGGAGGCGAATGGGTCCTGAAAGGATGATTGTCCTGGAGTTTCCATCTGAGGCACATATCAGAGAGTGGCTCTCGTCTCCCGAATATCAGGCAATTGCGCCGCTACGTGAAGCTGGAGCGGAGATTAAAGCGGTGCTGCTGGAAGGATACCAGCAGGAAGACTAGAGATTGGATGACTTTAGATTACGACCGCATTTAGAGCACAAACTCGCAGAAGTTTCATTTTCTGTGCCGCAATCGGGGCACTTTGTTGATGATATTAGTGATTTGCCGCATTGGAGGCAAAACCTTGAACCTAACATTAATACTGCGCCACATGAGGGGCAGCGATCTGATAAACCCATGATACCGCCTCGAAAAATAGGACTGCGGTGAAGCTTAAGCTATTTGCGGTCATATGGGGAGTAAGGAAAATCATCACAGAACCGACTGAGGATGCAAAGCAACAGCATTCCGAAGCAATTTAACTGTGATTGAAAATAACTGAAGATCTCTGAAGGGATAAGATCACTAAAAGACACTGCTGAGAAACCAATCCTGATGGAAAAAGATAAATACCGTAGAAGCTTTTTTAGCTGTGCCTGAATCGGGGATGGATAATTAATGCCAGTTACCTTGAATAAGATAATTATTGGGGCCGACCCTTTGACGAATATGTGGAAATGTTTGGTTTATCGGGGGAAGACCTTGAAAAGCGATTCCTGGATTGTGCCAGTGGCCCAGCAAGCTTTAATGCAAGTCTTACAATGCATGGCGGCCGCATAATCTCAGTCGATCCCATTTATTGCCTCAGCTCTGATGAGATAACAAGCCAAATAAATGAAGCATATAATATGCTCATTGGCCAGCTCAAAGAGAATATTGGAGACTTTTCTATGGGCCAGTATAATAACTCCGCCGATGAATATTGTCAGGTTCACATAAATGCGATGAAGGAATTCTTATACGACTACAATGATGGTCTGAGGGAAGGCCGCTATATACACGGAAGTTTGCCTACACTACCATTCAAGGATGATGAATTCGATATTGCTCTGGTTGGAAATCTGCTTTTTGTCTACAGCCAGCAGCTATCTGGGGAGTTTCACCTCCAATCGATAATGGAGCTTTGCCGAGTTTCACCAGAAGTGAGAATATATCCTTTAATGGAAGTAGGAATTAGGAAGCCGTCAAGATACCTCGAATCGGTTTTAGATAAATTGAGGAAAGAGGGTTATAAGGCCAAAAAAATAAAAATACCTTTTGAATTTAAAAAGGTGCAAACGAAATGCTTCAGATTACGGCGGTATAACAGGCCATAGTCGTCAAGTCATCATTATTTCTCACATACATAAGAAAAGCTAAATAGAATGCAATTGATAACAGTAATCCAGTTTTTACCAGAGGTGAAGTATTTGGCTGATAAGAAATTTTACGTACTTCCGGATTTGCCCTATGCATATAATGCCCTTGAGCCGTATACATCTGAGACGCAGCTGAAGATCCATCACGACAAGCACCATGCGGCCTATGTCAAGGGCGCGAACACAATACTTGAGAAGCTGGATAAGGCTCATCAGGACGGCACCGATCTGGATATGAAGGCCACGCTGAAGGAGCTTTCCTTCAACATAGGCGGCCATAAGCTCCATGGCCTGTTCTGGAAGAACATGATGCCCGCGGATAAGGCATCGAAGGAACCGGGCGGAGCGATAGCCGATCTGCTGAAGAAAGAGTTCGGCACATTCGAGCGCTTTAAGAAGGAGTTCTCTGCAGCAGCCAGCAGCGTAGAAGGCTCTGGTTGGGGAGCTCTTGCCTACTCCACGCAGACAAACAGACCACTATTAATGCAGATCGAGAAGCACAACGTGAACGTATACCCTAACTTCAAAATCATGATGGTTCTCGACGTATGGGAGCACGCCTACTACCTGGATTACAAGAATGAGAGACCCAAGTTCGTTGAAGCCTTCTGGAATATAGTGAATTGGGATGAGGTAGATAAGAGGCTTGAGGCGATAGTGAAGTAGACCTTAATCAATTAGACTTTAAGCGTATACTTGATCTCAATTTTTAATATTTATTTAAAGGATACTCTCAGCTTGATGCTGGCTGTATGGGCTCTGATGAAGAGGATAAAGATATCCCCATAAGCGACTGTGCTATTGCCGAAGAATAATCGAGCGTATACTCCTCAAACGCTAGTGTATTTTTAGCCTGCATAAGATCGCGCAACAAAAGTGTGGATGTGAATAATCCCAATATAGATCCATTTAGATCCATTTAATAGCGCATGCATTACTTTCGTCCCACATAGCCTTGGTTTAATAACTCCGAGGTTAGAATATACAGGCGTTTACTTTATTACCATGAGGAGAGATACTTACTAAAAAATTTAACACGTGCATGAGCGCAAAGTCGATAAATAGAGGATGATATACTGCTACGATTGATTGAGTATTGAGAGGTGCCGTGATGATTCTGTGCTTTAGAGGGGATTCGCTTTGAGCAACCGGATAGTTCAGCAGACACTGGAAGGGCTGTCCGTTTCAACAATGCCGAGGGTTAGGACTACAGATGGACATCTTCTCGATTGGGATAAAGATGCGATAGCGAAGCAGCTCTTGAAGGAAACTAAACTATCAGAACAATTCTATAAAGTCCCCAGCATAACCGAAGATGAGGCAAGGGATATCGCCCGCGAAGTAGAGCGCAGAATCAGATGGATGAATGTGAAGTACCTGAGCGGTCCCCTCGTCAGGGAGATTATGAACGTTGTCCTGCTGGAGCGGCGCCACACTGAATGGAGAAACATCTGTACTCGTGTTGGGACACCAGTCTTTGATGCCCACCTGATAGATATAGGCACAGGCTTTGAAGCCAGAGAGAACGCCAATTTGCAGGAAAATGCTGAGACAAGCCACAAAAAGAAGGCCGATAAGATCAGCAAAGAGCAGTACCTACTCCTGTTGCCGCCATATCTTGCAGATCGTCACCTTGCTGGCGATTTGCATATCCACGATCTCGAATATTTTGGTACGAGGCCCTTCTGCCAGGATTGGGATCTCAGGTACTTCTTCTACTATGGGCTCATGCCCGATGGCCTTGGAACAAAGGCAAGTGTTGCCGGTCCAGCGAAAAAGGCCGAAGTTGCAATCCTTCATGCAGTGAAGGCACTGGGCAGCGCCCAGACGAACTTCGCAGGAGGCCAGGGGTTCTACAACTTTCTCACATTCATCGCACCCTACTTCAAGAACTTGGAATATGAAGAGATTAAACAGCTTATGCAGATGTTCGTCTACGAGATGACTCAGATGATGGTCGCTCGCGGAGGCCAGCTGGTCTTCTCTTCCGTCCAGCTCACACCCGGAGTGCCAACGCTCTGGAGGGACACGCCTGCAGTTTATTCCGGTAAAGTCTGGGATGGCGTTCAGGCCGAAAAGCGAACCTATGGCCAGTTCGAGCGAGAAGTGCGCTTGGCCTTCAAGGCTCTGATGGAGGTCATGCTTACAGGAGACCACTGGGGCAAGCCCTTCAACTTCCCCAAGCCCGAGATAAGCATTGAGCCTGATTTCATGCATGAAGATGAGGGGTTCAATAAAGCACATCCTGACCTTCCGACCTACCAGGATCTATACCTATTAACCTTTAAGCTGGCTGCAGAGTACGGCACACCATATTTCGATAACCAGCTTCCTGCCTATAGAGGCGCGGGAAAAGGGATATCATGCTATCAGTGTTGTGCGTATCAATTTGCTACAACTTATGAGAAAGACCCGTCATTCGATGAGAAGTTATACTTCAAAAATGGGATGCATTTCTCAATGGGCTCCTGGCAGGTAGTTTCCCTGAATTGCCCACGCGCTGCCTACCTGGCGAGAGGCGATGATGACCTGCTATTCGAATATTTAAGAGAGCTTATGGATGTATCTGTGGAGATCTTCCAGGTCAAGAGAGAATGGATGAATCAGATAGTAAAAAGCCATAGGATGCCCTTCGCGACTCAGACACCGCGCGATCCCATTACGGGCGAAAAGGGGGCGACTGCTGTAGATTTAGATGGCCTGGTCTATACCATCGGCGTCGTCGGGGTCAACGAGATGGCGCAGTTCCATACAGGAAAGCAAATGCATGAATCAAAAGATGCGTGGAAGCTGGCCGTGCGTGCGATGACTGAAATGGAGCTTTATGCGAAAGAGCTGGGCAAACGCCACAATATGACAATAGCCCTTGCAAGAACGCCCGCAGAAACAACTGCGCAGCGGTTTGCCGTCTCGGATTTGATCCACGAGGAGTTCAGGGACTGTGCAGAGCAGGTAGTGAAAGGCGATCTTGAAGCCGTGAAGACGAACCTGCAAAAGACACGCGACCTGCCGGTGTATTATTCCAATGGCACCCATATACCGCCAAGTGCAGATATCTCCATATTTGAGAGGGCAAAGCTTGAGCATGTATTCTTCCCCATAGTAGATGGCGGCAATATATTCCATATATTCATGGGCGAATCTACACCGGATCCCAAGGGCCTGATGGATTTCGGCATGCGTCTGGCAAAGACAACCCAGATAGGATACTTTACATTCACAAAGGACATGACAGTCTGCTTGAACTGCGCCAAAGTTTCGCCAGGGTTAAAGGATAATTGCCCCAACTGCGAATCCTCTGAGGTGGATCATATAAGCAGGATTACAGGCTACCTCCAGGCGGTAAGCGGCTGGAACAATGCGAAGAAACAGGAACTCAAGGATAGGAAGCGCTATAACGATCTGATATAGCCAGAGCTAACGAAAAGTATATATTGGATATACTTACTGGTGGATTTGCCCGTAAGGCAAATGGAGGATTAAATAATGCCAGCAATAGTTAATGCAGAGGAATGTGTTCAGTGTGGAACATGCGCTGAGAACTGCCCAGAGGAAGCAATCACATTAGATGATAGCCAGAATCCAACGATAGATAAAGAAAAGTGCACCGAGTGCGGCACTTGCGTTGAGAATTGTCCATCTGAGGCAATCAGCGTAGAGTAAAAGCACCTATTACTGTTTTTTAAAGTTTTTTAGCCTCTGATCTTATCGGATATAATATCATAGAATTCATCCCAATCCAGTGTGGTTGAAACACATCCTGCCTGCAATAACGGCACGCCTATGGCAGGTATATCTTGGCTATGGCAAAGAACAAGCCCCTCCTTTATCTCCATCTGGCAGCCCACACCAATAATTGCGCCGGGCCTGTATTTCTTGATGATTCTTTTTATGAAACTGGAGCCAGGAACAATGAAGAACCTGTAGCCAAGGCCTTCTGCAATCTCCTTCGCCTTGCCGATATTGCATCGTCCACAGCTTACACATCTGATGCCCTCAGGGGTCAGCTTGGCAGGGCACTCTGTGCTGCGTACACACTGCGGCATGAATATAAACCGCTCATTGTAAGGTACTCGAAGGAACTTCTTGCGGTTGATATAGTTTCTCAGACGGATGCCTACGTCATCAACTATCGCATCATCAGCTCTCGCAAACCAAAATATGGCCTTGATCGCGCTCTCAAGAAGGCTGATGCTTATGAGCATTAGCCTGGCCGCGAGAAAATGGCCGGTCTTAAAGGAGTACAGGATCATCAGTGCTCCGATCAGAGATAGAACAATGATAACTACGGCCAGTATTACTGTTAACTTTCCTACGAGATAGAACAGCTGATCCATGTACTCGATGATCATACCCCGAACTTTCGGCTCGCAGTTTATAACCGTTACCCGCGGCGGAAGGTTTTTATCCCTTGTTGCGGTGAAGTTTATGCCTTCGCACTTATGATTTAATGAGGATTAAAAATGGCTAGAATGCATAGCAGAAAAAAGGGGTCATCCAGATCTAGACCCCCATCAGTAAGCAAAGCACCCGAGTGGTGCGATATCTCAAAGGATGAGCTGGAAAAGGTTATACTGAAGCTCCATGACACCGGCATCACATCCAGCAGGATAGGACTTACCCTACGTGACCAATACGGAGTGCCAAGCGTTAAGTTGGTTCTCGGCAAGAATCTAAATCGCTACCTAAAGGAGCAGGGAGCCCTGCCAGAGGTGCCCGAGGATCTGATCAATTTGATGAGAAGGGCGCTGCACATAAGAAAGCACCTCAAGGGAAATGATAAGGATGTACATAACAAGAGGTCGCTCCAGCTGATAGAAAGCAAGATCAGAAGGCTTGTTAGGTATTACCACGATACAGGAAGGCTAGCATTAAGCTGGGAGTACACGCCTGAAGGTGCTGAGATAATCGTCACATGAAGAGGCTCGAGAAGGCTGCGGAAGACATCGCAAAATCAATTTTGCGGTGTGACAGCATGCGGGTGATCTCGCATAACGATGCTGATGGGATAACTTCCGCAGGGCTGATTTGCAACGCCCTTACTCGGGCGAGCATACCTTTTCACGCCACGCTCATAAACCGCCTCGACGAGACTATTGTGGACTCGCTCGAAGGGCCGGTCGTCTTCTGCGATATGGGCAGTGGAAAACCTGAGCTCATCTCCCGTGTTAAAGGCGAATGCTTTGTGCTCGATCATCATATGCCTGTGGGGACTTTGAGCTGTAAGCATCTGAATCCACACCCTTTCGGCATAGATGGTGCCTTCGAGATCAGTGCGGCAGGCATTGTGTATTCAGTTGTACGCAAGATGGGAGATAACGCGGATTTGGCCAGCCTCGCCCTAGTTGGGGCAATGGGAGATAGGCAGGCGATGATAGGAGCCAACCGTACAATTCTTGAAGAGGCAGTTGCTTCCGGCACTGTTGAGGTTAGAGCAGGACTGAAGATGTCAGAGGATGGCCCTGTCGTTGAGGTCTTCGAGCGTTCTATCGAACCGGTGCTCGATTTCACTGGAGACAGAGCTAAAACTAAGGATTTTCTCGACAGTCTCAAAATAAAGGGCGATATTCAGAATTTAGGCGAAAACGATCTTTCAAGGCTTGCAACGGCCTTAACTCTAAAGCTCCTGATGCAGGGCAGCTTTGCAGCAGACTCGATAATTGGAGAGGTAATCCGCCTTAAAAAAGAGGTCGTGGAGAACTCTCTGGAGCTCGTACAGCTACTGAATGCCTGCGGAAATAGAGATATGCCAGGTCTCGGATTAACGCTGTGTCTGCGTAATATTACTGCCCTGGGCGAAGCCAGAATGCTCGCATCGGAGTACAAAGGGCATATTCTCCGAGAGATAAGTCTTCTCAAAGAGCAGCATAAGGAATTAAAAAATATCCGATATCTAATGGGAAAGGATATGGAAGCTGGATCTGTCGTAGCGGGCCTTGGGATTAGATATCTTTTCACTGACAGACCGCTTTTAACACTGAACCACAAGGGCGATATAGTCAAGATATCAGCACGAGGAAATAAACTTCTTGTAAGCCAAGGCCTCGATCTTTCGCTTGCACTACGAAAGGGAGCAGAAGCAGTTGGCGGCGTAGGGGGAGGACATACCATCGCCAGTGGGGCGTCAATACCTCCAGGCACTGAGGATAAATTCGTAGCAGTTGTGGACGATATTATTGGTCAGCAGCTCCGACATACGAATGGCGAGGGAACATGATAAAGTCCAAAATGGTCCTTTGTGGCCCAAACGCTGAAGAATTGGCAAAAGCTATTGAGCCAGATAACCTGCCCAACATGAGTCTAAGGATGGAAGAAAGCTGCTTATGCCTTGAGTTCACTGTGGAAAGAATAGGCACGCTTCTATCTACGATTGATGATTTGCTGATGAATATGAAGGTGGCTGAAGAGACATTGGTCTCTGTGGAGGATAGATGAAATTCCATTTAGAGGCTAGCTTCCGGCTAAGTACAGATGCAGCCAAGGCCGAAGATGTGATCGCTGATTTTTTTGCCGGTGCAGATAAGATACTGCAAAAGGGCGCGCCTGAAGGGCATGGCGCCAAGATAATTCAGTGGAAACTCGCTGGAAACAGGATAGACCTGGTAATAGAGAGTGATAGATATGTGCGCGCTCATGACGCCCTGTTGAGGCTTAGAAAGCCCTTGGCCGAACTTTTGGGCAAGCAATATCATATCGGTGTACGCGGCATAGATGTAAGCAAGTTCGAGATAGAGGTTGAATCTGAGCGGCCAATTACTCACAAGATACCCTATGTCCGCGAGATAAAACACGAGAATGGCCAACTTTTGCTCGAACTCGATGTAGGACCTGGCGGAAGCCTGGGCCAGTCTGAGATAGAGAACCGTATACCCGATAGGATCGTGAGCCTTCTTGAAGAGAAGCTCCAATCATATGGCGGAAAGGCTGAGCATTGGGAGCTTCTGTGGGAGAGCCCGGCAAGAGAACCTAAGTTCAATCGCGATCCGACCGATGAGATGATGAAGGCAGGCTGGATCAAGCATGGAGCAAGCCGCGGCCAGTGGATCTATGGGCCGGAGGCGACACACCTTTTCCGCACATTTGAGCAAATCGTGTTGGACGAGATTATCCGGCCTTTAGGTTACCGTGAAATGATCTTCCCTAAGCTGGATACATGGGATGTCTGGAAGAAATCGGGACATGCACAGGGAGTCTATCCAGAGATTTACTTTGTCTGCCCTCCCAAGACACGTGATCCAGCCTTCTGGGAAGAGGTCATGGATTACTACAAGGTCACGCACGAGGTACCACTGGAGCTTGTCAAAGAGAAGATAGACGTTCCAATTGGTGGAATGTGCTATGCCCAATGTCCTACCTTCTGGGGATTTGTGCAAGGGGCGACAGTGCCGAACGATGAGCTGCCGATAAAGGTTTTCGATAGATCGGGAACAAGCCATAGATATGAATCCGGCGGAATACACGGCATTGAACGAGTTGATGAATTCCACAGGATAGAGATCGTCTGGCTTGGAACGCGTGAGCAGACTTTAGAAGAAGCTGAAAAGCTGAAGGAATGCTATAAACACATCTTCGAAGATATCCTTGAGCTGCACTGGCGCATGGCCTGGGTCACTCCATGGTTCATGGCCCAGGAAGGAAAAACTGGTCTCGCTGAGATGGCAGGCGCTGGCACAGTGGACTATGAGGCATTGCTGCCATACAATGGGAACTGGATAGAATTTCAGAACCTCTCAGTCAACGGCGAGAAGTATCCAAAAGGATTTACTGTGAAGTCACAATCAGGCGATCCCCTGTGGTCGGGGTGCAGCGGCGTTGGGCTTGAAAGATGGGCAGCCGCATTCCTGAGCCAGAATGGTCTGAATCCTGAGAACTGGCCTGAGGCATTCAGGAAGAGCTTTGGGGAGATGCCCAAAGGGATCAAGTTCCTGTAAGGCTCGCATTCAATTGAGGCGGGCGGGATGAGATCCTGCCCATATCTTTTCTATATCAACCGAGTTATTGTAAAAGAAAGAGGAAAATATATATACAGCAATTCCTGATTATTCGAACGGGGAGAGAAGCGGTAATGAGTAGGTTTTTGGATTTTATCTTAAAATCTTTGTCGAGCCTATCCGGAATTTTGATCGTTTTCATTCTATTATCAGGCACATGCGTTGTCTCTTGCCTAACGTATGAACCGCTGGGTAACGCAATGATAACTAAGGACCAGGCTGCTCAAGAATTCTTAAACTCAACTATAAAGAATATAACAGCCAGTAGTTTGCGCGTTAATCAGTATCCGAATTTGCTGGATACTGGTGTTCGTGTTCGAGAGGCATATATCCAAAAGGATAATTCCTCAGGATATCTACTATGCGAGCATCCAAGCTGGCTTTTTTTCGTTGATCTTGCGCCTAATGCCCATTTTGCACATCCTGTTATAATATCAATATTGGACGCAGCAACCGGCAAGATTAAGAGCATCGATGCAGAGTGGTGGCCTGTT
Organism: Methanotrichaceae archaeon; assembly: GCA_963803145.1. Lineage (GTDB taxonomy): Archaea > Halobacteriota > Methanosarcinia > Methanotrichales > Methanotrichaceae > CAWBKV01. Next base: position 17,000 of record CAWDLW010000005.1, on the reverse strand, counting down.
TTGGAGTCCCCGATTTTCGATACTGAAGCCAAAAGAAATGATTCTAGCACAGTAGTGTATGAAAGATAGATCAAATTTGAAATTAATGGCCATATACATGTGATCAAAGTCGCTATTAGAGCGGCATGATGACAGATAAAGGGGATGTTTGAATGCGAACCGGAGCAAAAAGAAGATTGGCGGCCTTTTTAGGATTAGCGTTAGTCCTTTTTTCATTGCTATTTTCAGAAATGGCTGCTTCTGTAGAATTAAATTCAGGACTGTCGGGGAAAGCACTCTCTGGAGGAAATACAGTTTATGCTGAGAACCTGCAAAAACAATCGAGTTCGGCCAGTTCTTCTAACCTGGCATTGAATAAGGCAGATGCCTCAAAGCTAATACAAAGTTCCGTCGTAGAACCGTTGTTACCAAGAGTCAATCCAGATAATGGTTTGCTAGTGCTGGAATATCAGGATGCTCTGCCTGCAGGAACTCAAATCGAACCTGCGTTCACGTCCATGAATAAGGCAAACCCTGTGGTAGTGACCCAGAACCCCAGCTGGCTGTTCATGATCGATCTTGCACCTGGAGCTCATTTTGCCCATCCAGTTAAATTGGTTGTTGTGGACGCGAAGACACAAGCGAAGCAAGTTATCGATACTGAATGGTGGCCAAAAATCAATAATCGTCAGGTCTTTAATACAGTTTCAGTAAGAGCGGACCCCTCAATTATCACCTTCTACAAGGCGCCCAACCTAATAGCTTCAAGAGTGCCGAAAATGATCAATCCGAATTTAAAGAATATTTTTGGCACATCCAGCTCATGCGTTAACTGGGCAGTGATCGTGTGTGGATTTAATGATCCCAATGATACATTCCATATAGATACAAACGGAATTTACAATGTTCTGAGGAACCTGGGTGTAGATGATAGTCATATTTTCTATATGAGCCCGCAAACAGACGATCCAGGAGTGGATAGACCAACCAATGTTGCCAATGTGCAGTGGGCTATAAGTCAAGTGGCCAGTCAAGCAAATAGCAACGATAAGGTGTTGTTCTTTTATAGCGCTCATGGCGGCGTTGATTCAATAGCCTGTGCACCGGATGTTGATCCAGTAGGCTTTTTCACAGCGAGCCAATTGGCAAGCTGGCTAAATGCAATCAACTGCAAAGAGATGTCCATCATCATGGAGGCTTGTCATAGTGGTAGCTTTATCGGGAAATATAAGGATGGAACATATGTACCATCTGAAGATGATCTGACCGGCAGTGGCGTAACCAATCGTGTAGTGTTTACCTCTGCATCCACCGATACGAGTTCATATCCGGACGTAGATGGCCCTGATGATCCAAACGCCGCAACCGATTTAGGCAGCGAGTCGATTTATGGTTTCATTATGGCCTACTCTGAGCCATCAGCAGATACAAACCATGACGGGAAGATCTCCTTTGGAGAGGCATTCCAATATGCTTGGAACACTGATGTGACACGCATAAGAGGCGATAACACACCACAATTAAGAGAAGCAAGGTTGGATAAAAATAATGTTTACTTGCAATGTCTGAATTCAGGGAAATCAATATTCGTACCGCCCTTAACATATGTTCCTATAAATCCTAAAGATATAATAAAAGGACCTCCTAATCCAGAACCTAACGAGGTTTCAGGCGTGACAACTCTGTCGAAAAGCATAACAGGAAATATTAAAGAGGTGACAAATACCTAATTGGTCTCAAGGGCGATATAAGGATATTTCTCAAGAACAGCTCCGGATGTGGGGCGTCCCCCCGCAACTTTTTGCGGGGAATTTATTTAAATAATAGTCAATATAACTCCCGATACCCGAGCTCTTTTGCCCTCGCAATTGCAGCCTCAGCTTCATCGTACCTATGTAAAGCCTTGAAGGCAACTGATTTAATGGCCCATACCTTGGCGTTTTTAGGATTTAGCTCAATGACTTTATCACAGCATTTAATGGATTCTGCAATTTTACCTAAGAAGTAAAGCGCTTTGCCTTTATTCATCCAGGCATCCTCATTATCAGGATCCTGTCTTAAAGTTTTATTATAATACTTGAGGGCATCTTCGTACGCATTCTTGGCTCGAAGGGCATCGCCCTTCCAGTTCCATACCCTGGGAGAATTCCTAAAGCTGAACCCAGATTCATTATCGCAGATCTGAGCAGCCTCTTCATATCTGCCCAAAGCCATCAATGCATCAAGCTTTTTATCCCAAGTATCGACATTTTTGGGGCTCATGCCGATTAGCTTGTCGCAGCACATTATTTTCTCCTTCAGGCAGTCTTCATTCTTGGGATCGATGCCAAGGGCAGACTCATAACACCTCATGGCGTCGGCGTACTTGCGCTGATAATACAGCGCTCTGCCTTTGAATATCCAGGCATCCACATCTTCCGGGTTCTTCTGCAGGACCCTATTGAGAAGCTTGATGGCATCATCATACTTACCGCTAGCGAAAAGGTACTTTCCCTGACGCTTCCAGGTATCATCTGTCCCCATATATCTCAAGAACTGCTATTTACTGATGATATTAATATATCTCCTTTGTTTCAGATTGCGCAGAAGCAGATCATAAACAAACTATCCTGGCTCCAACCGCCTGAGCAACCGCAAATCTGTCTAAGCAACGGCAAATTTGAGCAACAGTAACTATGAAATAACCTGCCATCCAATTATTTCAAGGTGATTTTAGTGGATACTAGCGACTTCAATATTCTCAAGGCGATATCGGATTTGAGGGTCGCCAACCCAAAAGTTGATAGGATCAATGCCTTGGTTCACCTCGATCCAGAGGAGCTGGGCGCACGCTTAGGTGTCCTCGAGATGGAGGGGTATATCAAGACACAAAGTGGAAATCCATCGAGCGACAGCCTTCCAAATGGCATATATGCCGTGGGACTAACAAACCAGGGACGCAGGGCATTAACGGGGAACAGATGGCAGTGACAATATTAGCGATAATAGTGGGATAATCATTGCAGTAATCATTTAAATGGTGCAACATCATAATTTAAGCGAGCAGAGTGATCTTATGAAGAAGCAATCTAATAACAGGAAAAGCAGCCCAGAGGCCATAAGACGGAGGATGGAGAACAGTCTGCCATGGAGCATATCCCGCTGGTTCTCGAACCTCTGGAGGCAGAAGAAATAGCCGCACACAAGTGATACGGTGATCAACTTGGCCAGCTATAATCGCCTGCCTGCTGATGCCCTAGAGGATCGCGCCCATGAGGCAATTTCCGGCCTGAAATCATGTGAGATTTGCCCTAGACACTGCCGCGTGAACCGTCTTGAGGAAGAGCACGGCTTTTGCCGCATGGGTAGACATGCACGCGTTTACAGCTATGCTCCTCACTTCGGGGAGGAGTCTCCTCTCGTCGGCGATAATGGATCTGGCACCATCTTCTTTTCCGGCTGCAACATGGGTTGCGTCTTCTGCCAGAACTACGAGATCAGCCAAATGGCTCAAGGGCAAGAGGTCGATGCTGGAGATTTAGCAAAAATAATGGTACGTCTACAAGATCTGGGCTGCCATAACATAAACTTCGTGACTCCATCACACTTCGTGCCCCAAATCCTTGAGGCGCTGGTCAAAGCCAAGGACATGGGCCTAACGGTTCCGCTGATCTATAACAGCGGCGGCTACGATCGTGTTGAGACGATAAAGCTACTTTATGGCATATTCGATATTTATATGCCCGATGCAAAATACGGATCGGACGAGATGGCATTGAAGTATTCTAACTCACCGCATTATACCCATTATATGAAGACCTCCATCAAGGAGATGCACCGCCAGGTGGGAGATCTCACAATTGATGATGACGGCATAGCAACAAAAGGTCTGCTGGTTCGCCACCTAGTTTTGCCAGATGACATTGCCGGCACATCTGAGGTGGTGAGGTTTCTTGCAGAGGAAATCTCCAGGAATACTTATCTCAACATCATGGCCCAGTATCGCCCTGAGTACAATGCATGCAGCTTCCCTGAGCTCGACAGACCCATCACTTTGAAGGAGTATAGAGACGCAGTCAGGCTGGCAGCGAATGCCGGCCTGATGAGGGGATTGACAATCTATTAGACAATCTATTAATCTTCGCGGGTCAGAGCTAGATAGGATGAAGCCCTTCGAGTACCTGGAGCATACCGCTGATGTAAAGTTTCGCGCGTATGGCAGGACTCCAGAGGAAATGCTGAGCAATGCGGCTGTTGCGCTCTTCGGCACCATGACAGATTTATCCAAGATCCAAACCAAAGAGACCTGGAAGACAGAGCTTAATGCTCCAGATCTGGAGCAGCTCGCCTATGATTGGCTCTCGGAGATCGTCTTCCTCTTCGAGACCGAGTCCGCAGTTTTCTCAACATTTGATGTTAAATTGAAGAAAAATGAAGATTGGAAGCTTGAAGCACAGATAGGCGGAGAGAGGACCGATCTCAGCAGACATACCTTCGACAACGAGGTAAAAGCAGTCACCCTACATGAATTCGAGGTTAAGAAGAATGATATCTGGTGCTTACAGGTTGTTCTGGATGTATAATTTGGATGTATAATTTATGACGCTTAATAAAGTTAGTGATAACATTTACGAGGTCCCTCAAAGCCATCATCAGGGAATGAGAGTGCCCGGAAGGATCTTTGTCTCAGAGGCTCTGCTTCCGATGATCGAGCCCGGAACTGTAGACCAGGTCGCAAACGTGGCCACACTTTCGGGGATAGTGAAGTATTCCATGGCCATGCCCGATGCCCATTTAGGCTACGGGTTTCCCATAGGAGGCGTGGCAGCCTTCAGAGAGGATGGCGGCATAATTAGCCCCGGCGGAGTAGGCTTCGATATAAACTGCGGAGTCCGGCTGCTAAGATCGAATCTACACAGCGAAACAGTTCAGCCCTTAATCTCCACGCTAATAGATTCTTTATTCGATGCAGTGCCCTCAGGAGTCGGAGCAAAGGGAAGGCTTCAGGTCACAGACCAACAACTTACTGAGGCATTCCTGGAGGGTGCAAAGTGGGCAGTTGATCAGGGCTACGGCGTCAAAGACGATCTTGTGCGCTGCGAAGAGAGCGGCTCGATGAAAGGCGCTGATCCATCACAGGTAAGCGTTAAGGCTCACAAAAGAGGTCGCCCTCAGTTAGGAACGCTAGGAAGCGGAAATCATTTCCTGGAGATACAGAGGGTTGATGAGATCTTCGATGAACGTATAGCCAAGCACCTTGGCCTGTTCAAGGGCCAGATTACTGTCATGATACACTGCGGCTCGCGTGGGGCAGGCCATCAGATCTGCACCGATCACCTAGAGGTGCTCAGCCGGGCGGTTAATAAATATTGCATCGACATTCCAGATAAGCAGCTTGCATGTGCGCCCATAGGAACGCCGGAGGCGGACCACTACTTCAGTGCGATGGTATGTGCTGCGAATTATGCCTGGGCAAACCGCCATATTATCGCCCACTGGACAAGGGAGGTCTTTGAGAAATATTTCCCGGAGGCCAAGCTGGACCTAGTCTACGATGTGGCCCACAACGTCGCCAAGATAGAGACGCATGATGTAGATGGGGTAAGAGAAAAGCTGTACGTTCATAGAAAAGGTGCTACAAGGTCATTTGGCCCAAGCAGATCAGAGGTGCCTGAGATCTACAGGGAGGTGGGCCAGCCAGTTCTAATACCGGGAAGTATGGGTACACCGTCCTACGTGCTCTGTGGCACAGATAAAGCACTTGGCCTAACCTTTGGCTCCGCCTGCCATGGAGCAGGAAGGGTAATGAGCCGCAGCCAGGCATTGAAGACCTTCAACGGTCAGGATATTCGAGCCGAACTATCCAAAAGTGGCATCAAGGTCAAGGCAACTCATCCATCGATGCTTGCTGAGGAGGCGCCACAGGTCTATAAGCCGTCTAATGAGGTGGTTAATGTTGTCCACAACCTGGGGATTGCCACAAAGGTTGCAAAGCTCATACCATTAGGGGTTTCGAAAGGATAAGGCTAGAATTTATTCTATCTTTTGATTTTTCCAATCTATCGACATAAGTAGTATCTTTGCTTTTGCGTTCATTAGATTAAAGTACATTACATAGAGCTTTTTTGGGCCATAATTATACATCTGATCTAATATACCGAAACTAATATATCGTCGGATGTCGTATATATCGTTAAATGCCGTAAATGGAAGTTGGCAAAGGCCGAATATCGTACAGATATTGCATCCAGGTGTTGCCAATATTTCAAGAGCTGAGGTGATAGACAGTGCCTAAGAGAAGCAAAGAGCAAATAGTTTCCCAGATTCTAGACATATGCTGCGATGGCGCAAATAAGACCACGATAGTTCATAAAACCAACTCCAATTCTTCAAATGTTAACTTATATCTGAAAATGCTGATAAAAAATAAATTGGTTAGAGCCAGCGATAGGTCTTATAGAACAACATCAAAGGGCATCGAGATCCTGGAGAATCTAAGGAGAATCCATGCAGCGCTAGCGGATCCAGAGGCCAAGTCTGCTACATTTAAGATACAATACGATTGAGGAAACTTATGCTAACTAGACCTATGAGGCAGATCACTTCCACCACTATCTTCAACTACGTTAGCTATTGCTGAGGGAGATATGAGTCCAACCACATCTATGCTGGTGGCAGCTTATCTACGCTAATAACACCCTGGGTAGAATTGCCCCACACCTGGATGAACTTATCAAGAGATACAATGATAGTCAGATTATCGGCGGTTGAGCTTCCGGAAAGCCAGTTGATATGAACAGTGCCATAGGCATTGTTATAGGCGTTGTTGCTCAAACCCAAATCCATGTTATGATCGTCAGCAATACTAATGTCAGGAAGCGCGCTATTACCGATATTGCCAATGTTCTCGGCAAGCATATCCATCTGAGGATCACCGATTGTATCGCTAACTATGGAATCGGTCTCACCAAGATTGATTTCAGTAAAACCGTTGTCGGTGATAGAATTACAGGATGACGAATCGCATATATCTACACTTGTTGTATTATCGTCCACCCCAGCAGCTGCATATGCCCAGAGAAACATCGCCGCCACCAATATGAGAGTTCTCATACCCTTCCTCCTTAATCATTAATCATCCCGATATTTTGCCGACAGGTAAGACCTCAGCAAAATGATAATAATAAGTAATCACCCTTCTTTAATAAAATATATAGAAATTAAATTAAGGATATACGATCGATATGAAAGGTTAGAAATTTTCGACCCTTTGAAAAATACTTATAGAACATAAGCACCTGGGATCTTCAACATCCACTAGCTCAGCAGAACTATAATACATGGATCTTAAGTACTTATTTAACGATTTATCGATCTACATGGTTACAACCGATTCTGTATAATTTAAGTCTACACATAATCGGCCATTTTTCTTTAAAATCAACAATAATAGAAAAACCTTTCACAGGCCAATTTGAAGTTACTCTGTACCAAGAAGACTTATATCTAAGTGATCGTGGTGTACTCTCTGGTGAACTGGAAGGCAATATACATTTAAAACCAATATCAACATGGCCAGGTCAGGAGAGTTTCGATAATGAACCTCAAAGTGGTTTTGGTGGAGCCAAAATATGATGGAAATATTGGCTCAATTGCCAGGGCCATGAAGAACTTCCACTTTAAAGACCTTGTTCTTGTGAGTCCCTGCAGCATCGATGACTTCGGCCGGGCAATGGCATCTCATGCTAAGGACATTCTTGAGAAGGCACAAAAGGTCAGCACGCTGGAGGAGGCCCTGAATAATACGGATCTGGTTGTGGGAACGACTGGAAAAAGAATGGGCAATGAGCAAAGACATCTGAGGCTGCATCTGAGGGTGCCTTGCATATCTCCGAAGGAGCTTGCAGAGAAGCTCGATGGAAAGGAGGGAACGATTGCATTGCTTCTTGGAAGAGAGGATTGCGGGCTTACTGACGAAGAGCTGGCCATCTGCGATATGGTAGTATCCATACCTACGAGCGTCGATTATCCCATAATGAACATCTCCCATGCAGCTACAATCCTCCTTTATGAACTGAGCCAGATCAAGGCGGGAGAAACTACGCTGGCAAGCCGTGACAGTTTGCTGCTGCTCCAGGATAGAGCCAGATCACTGCTCGAGGAGATAAGCTATCCTGAGCATAAGAACGAATATACTGTGCTTATGCTGCGACGTGTGTTCGGCAGAGCAGGGCTGACTGAACGTGAAGTAAGAACTCTGCTGGGGATAATAAAGAATATTCGTTGGACGCTCAAGTCAGGCCGGAGAGATACATTAGGTAGCGAAAATTCATCTAAATCAGATTTAGATACGAGCTAAAGAAGCTGGATCCGCCGGTTGTGTTTCTCAAAAACAAAAAGCGCATCCTGTAGAAAAGGGGTAAAGTGATTCATGATACTACTCATTAACGCCTGCCACATCCCGGAATACCTCGATACCCGGGCTCCAGTGCCATGGCTGTTTTCATAGCAGCTTTCGCCTCACGACCTCTTCCGAGGGCTTGAAGAGCTAGAGCCTTATTATACCATGCACCCGCAAAATATGCATCTGCTTCAATTGCAGCGTCAAAGCATCTCAGCGCCTCATTATATCTTTTCAGCTGGCCTAATACCATGCCTCGGTTGCTCAGTGTGTAAACATGCTTTGGAGAGAGCTTAAGAGCCTCATCAAATGATTTCAGGGCATCATCGAGGCGGCCCATGTTTGCAAGTATCATTCCCTTATTGTTCCAGGCATCCACAAGCGTGCCATCAATGATTAATGCATGATCATATGCCTTGAGAGCATCTTCAAAATCACCTGAATTACATAGCTCATTGCCTTTGTTAAGCCAATAGCTAGCAGAGCTCATCTCGCTTGTGAGAGGGATTACAAGATTCTGAAATGTGTAACCTAGGGAGAAGTTGAGGAACATGGATCGAAGATTTATTTTAAGGGCAAAAAGGCTTTCGAGAGGAATAAATTAATCTGAAGCGCGCTTCGCCTTTTTGAAGGAGTCCTCCACAGCCTCCCGTATAATATAGCCGCCTTTGTGCAGAATTGTATCTCCCAGCTCAGTATCGCGTTCCATGCTTGCTGTACATGGGTAGGCGTGATGCGCCTCTGATATCCTTTCGCGGATGTCAGGCTGGTCCGGCTCAAGTCCCAGAAGCCTTTTGGCGACGAACCATGTCGAGCCGCAAGGAGCGCTCCTTACTACGTTCGCCGCTACGATTGTGTCCTTGCCCTCCCTGCTTTTCTGAACAGTCACATCTATCAGGGGCTCTCCTATGCCGGCCTCTTCAAGGAAGGCTGAAATATTGGGCTTATTAGGATCTGGACGCATAGCACAGAAAGGCTTTGCAAAGGCTGCCTCCATGCCCAACTCTGCTGCCTTCTCTTCAAGCTGCTTTCTCTGGCCCAGTTGCAGCTCACGGGGCGTCTCGGAGGATCCAATGATCCCCTTGACCCCTGCGTCCTTCAGTCTAGGGAGAAGGCCGAAGAGTATGTCAGGATGTATATTGATGATCATTGCGATATCTGCCTTAGGTATCTCCCTCGGAAGAAGGGGCTCCACATCGTCTATAAAGTCACCAAGTGTTGCCGGATCGGGCATCTCCACCAATGAGACTATGTTCTCTGCGTAACCTGGTCTCACAGAACGGCACTGGCTGCATGCCTCACCGCAAGAGATACAGAAGCCTGAGTAGTTTACCAGGTTGCCGATGACACGCTGGCCGAATTCGCCGCTGTAGAACACAATAAGCTTTAAGCCCTTCATCTTCAGAAGTAAAGATCGCATAGCAAATAATATTTGCGGGCTTTCCTTGTTTGAAAAGCCCGAAATATGGAATTAGGTCGGAGGCAAGGCTGGGGGCACATTGGACTTGGCCGCCCTTGGAAGGAAGCCTCGCACTGCATAGAGGATTGCTCCATAACCAAGGCTCAAGGAAATCAGCCCTATCAATCCTCCGATGTACGGCAGCAGGAAGAGAATGTTCAGTACCACAAACCCTATCGCAAAGAGGATCATGTCGCTGTACTTCAGGTTCAAGCGACCTCCTATCCATCTTCCAAGGCTGAACGACACAAAAATTCCGGTGAGCATTAGAGAGACGATGAAAAGCAAAGCCAGTATTACTGCAATAGGCAAGCCCACGACCGTTATGGCGATTATTATGATTACTATTACGGATACTATTATCGATATGAACCCGATTATGGTCCTGACGGCTGTAGAGGTCTTTATCTCTTTATCCAAGTCCTTAAAGAGGCCTGGAATATATCTGAGCATAATCAGTCCAAGTATGAAGTAGCCTATGGCCATTAGCACGCCGAAGAAGTTGAACCCACCTCTTGGCCGCGCTCCTTCAGTCGCAGTCCTATGGAACTCAACTCTGCCAGCACTTCCATTGTTTTGGAAATTGGTCGCGTAAACGGTAAGATTTCCGCTAACCTTGCCTGCATTGATTACATTGCCAGCCGAGATGAGAGCATCCCTGCTGATAGCCTTTCCAGGCAGAATATCCACGTTGCCGCCTGCTGCTACCAGATTTGTTCCAATATTGCCTCCCAGGTTTACATTCCCGCCTGCAGTCACGACTTTGCCGCCTACGTCAGAGTTGATGTTTACCTGGCCGCCGGCCGCGAAGACATCTCCTTTCACAGGCGCATTGATGTTCACAGTACCACCAGCCACGACCGCAGAATCAACGGGCGCATTGATGTTCACAACATTGCCCGCAGCAAAGACATCATCCTCGACAGGAGAATCTATGGAGACGACCTGTCCAGAAAATTCCTGGAGAGCCTGAGCAGAGGGGAGTATTATTATCGACACCAAAAGAATGATAATAGGAGATAACCTCATCACATTCACCAAAATGATGGTTGCATCTTCTCAAATAAATAACCTGTGTAGAAGCTTATCTTCAGCCAGGCAACAAATAGCCTTCAACCATATCGTTCTTCCTCCCAGGGATCTCCTCGGTTGTGGTATCCATGCGATTCCCAGAAACCTGGTCGGTCCTCCTTAGTGAACTCAACACCATTAACCCATTTTGCGCTCTTCCAGAAGTACAACCTTGGGACTACGAGCCTTACTGGATAGCCGTGATCTGGCGTAAGCGGCCTATCGCTATGCTTGACTGCAAAGAGAACATCCTCCTGGAATAAGTCCTCCAGAGAGAGGTTGGTAGTGAAGCCGCCATGAGCATGGATTACGGCATAACCCGCCTCAGGAAGGATTTCCACCAGATCCTTCAGAGCAGAGGCGCTCATGCCCTCCCATATGTTATCGAGCTTTGACCAGCCGGTTACACAATGTATATCCGATAAAACCCGTACCTGAGGGAGCGAGAGAAACTCTGGAAAGCCTAGCTCGCGCTCCTTCTTGACCAGGCCAAATAACCTGAATCGCCACTCTGATGCATTTATCCTGGGGACTCCATCATAATGTAGCACTGGCCATCCATCTGTGGCACTCTGGCCTGGGGGTATCCTGTCTTGCTTCAGAGTATCTGGGCTTTTGATTAGGTCCAAGGGATCACCATATCATAAGGGTTGAAAACTTTTCTATTAGTAGTATAGAACGGATATTGTACATGTACTTTACCTACTTGTCTGTCAGAATCTCGGAGCGCCTATTCATGAGAGCAGATAGGAGCCAGTTGGAGGTAGGGGCTAATTAACGCACGCTTTTTACAATAGCCTCAAGCTCATCTATCGTCGAGTTTATCTTAAATGAACACATGAGCTGTCCATATGTTCATGGGTAGCATACCAGCGGTGTTCTTTGTGCTCATGGTGTTTGCGAATACAGTGTTATCTATGGTTTTGATGCATTAATATGAAAAAGATCTAATCTTTCGATAACGCCATAGAACTAGCGGATGGTTGCTTGTATTCGGCCTGCTAGTTTACCGCAGTGAAATATACAACTTGCAATAAGGCTACAAACTGATTCAAAAGCATTTCTGAGTTAACCATTATTCCAATCATTGTAGGAATAAGGATCGACTTTTCTTGAGCGGTTACTGATGTCGGTGAATTGAATTTATCGCTATCGGATGCTGATAACATATAATCAGGCGCGCGAAGGCTACTACCTTTGCAGATCAGAAAGATATTTATAAAATACGGCTCTGGCTTTGAAGATATCAAAAATGGAGGGACGGGCTTACAGGTTATACACACTTGTGAGAGACGGATCAGCCTGTAAGTCCACAGCGATCTCCTCCATCACGGCATGCGAATGCATCATATCGCCGAATTTTCCCAATCACCTGCTGTGGTATCTCCTAGCTCTCTGGCCTTAGCATAGCATTCATTAACTTGTGGAATGGCCGTTGGATCAACTCCAGAATTTAAAGCGATCTGAGCAAAAATGTCACCTTTCATTGTCCAGTAAGACCCATCCTGCGGTTTGATCGTGATAGCATTGTCGATAGCTTTAGTGGCTTCATCGAACTTGTTATGATCCAAGTAGTAGCCGGCTATCCAATACCAGGCAAAATCATCATTTGGATTGAGCTTAACACACTGGCTGTAGGCTTGAAAGGCATCGTCGGCCCTACCTAGCTCATCGAGTGTTGCAGCTAACCAAGACCAGTGATCTTCATTTTGTGGGTCGAGTTTGATAGCCTGAGAAAACGCATAATAGGCATCGCTATATGAACCTTGTTGAAATAAAGCCACGCCCTTTGATTCCCAGGCCGCTGCAGTGTTTGAATTCTGTGACCCTGATTGATATGTTTGTGCAGTAGCACAATAACAAATTATTAGAACAAACACCGACACTAGACATAATTTGATTATTTTATCCACGGATATCTCCTCCATCACGCCTTGTAGCGTGTTACATTACTGAATTTCGACCACGATCGTATTGGGTGTAAACGTGTCCAGATTTACTCTCTTTGATCCTTGCTCATTGTATGATGATGCTTTTATGAGGTAGGACTGATCTAACAATAAAGATTCGGTGATGCGGTAATCTCCGTAGCTATCGGTATAACCCCATTCAATCGTGTTACCTCCATCGTCACATATGTCTACCCTGGCTACCGAAACATCCTTACTACTATATGCATCAACTACATGAATAACTTTCATCTGCGCCAATGTTGGCTGGACTAGTATAGCCAACAAAATTAATACACCTAATAATCCGAGGTTTTTCTTCATGTTGGTTCACCTTTCTCTGAATATCACATATAATAAAGTTAAAATGCGTATACTACTATCATATTTAATGGTTTCCATCAGTTACACCGTCGCGTTTTGTGGTCAATGGAGTTGGGAAACGCTATCCCCAGCCATATTCCTTCGACTCCATAATATGCAACAGATCCCCGCTGCTTTGGGTTGCTCATGCAACTTGCTGAAAATGATACCTTACCTGGAGCTTACAAATAATAGTAGATAAATGCATTATTAATTCTAGTATTTTTGAGGTTGAAAATAAATTATTGCGATGTTTAAAAAAACACATAGCAACAAATAGTTACTGCGTCTGGATTGAATCCGCCATATCATCGAAAACGTTTGGATCGATAGAGTGAGAGAATCTCATCCCCCGCACAAAATGGCAGATACAATACCGGCATCGATAGATTAGGTCTTGAATAGTATGGCCTAAAGATTGCTAGTAAATCCACCACGAAGTGAAGCCCTCAAAGGAGATATATTCAGCCCTTATACCCTAGCTGCTTGGCCTTGGCGGAGGCTGCATCTGCTTATGTTGTACGACCCAATGCCTTGAGTGCAGCTTCCGCCGCCGATCGGACCTGCTTATTCTCATCCTTTAAAGCTTGAATCAATGGCTCTATTGCTCTGGCATCTCTGATCTCACCGAGAGCATATACAGCATCTTCTCGTACCTGGCTATCATTATCCCTGAGAGCCAGGATCAGTGGTTCTACAGCTCGGGTATCATTGACTAACCGAGAGCTAATGCAGCACTTTCTCGTACATAGCTATCATTATCCTTGAGAGCCAGGATCAGTGGTTCTACAGCTCGTTTATCATTGATAAAACCGAGGTAACTATCTCGAGCTCTACCCTAATCAGCATCTATAGGGTTGCATTCTTCGAAATTTCACATAGGTACTCTGCTGAACCTGTCATTATCCGATATGAGAGCCGATAGATATTGATTTCCATTTGCTTGGTGCTATGACGGGATTAATCTCACTTCTCAAATACCACTATCATACGACCGTCCTAGAGCACGCTTAATAGTTAAAACCGAGAGCCAATGCAGCATCTTCTCGTACATAGCTATTATTATCCTTGAGAGCTAGGATCAGTGGTTCTACAGCTCGTTTATCTTTGATCTCACCGAGAGCCAATGCAGCACAGCACCGCACATAGCTATTATTATCCTTGAGAGCCTGGATCAGTGGTTCTACAGCTCTAGTATCATTGATCTTCCTAGAGCAATGCAACATCACCTCGTACATGGCTATCATTATCCTTGAGAGCCAGGATCAGTGGCTCTACAGCTCGCTTATCTTTGATCACACCGAGAGCCAATGCAGCATCTCCTCGCACTTGGCTATCATTATCCTTGAGAGCTACGATCAGTGGATCGATTGCGGGTTTGCCAATATTTTACGAAAGCATCCATAGCGCTGGTTTGTACATAGTACTCATTATCCTTGAGAGCCAGGATCAGTGGTTCTATCGCTCTGGTATCATTGATCTTACCGAGAGCATATGCAGCATCTCCTCGTACATGGCTATCATTATCCTTGAGAGCTGGATCAGTGGTTCTACAGCTCGCTTATCTTTGATCTCGCCTAGTGATTCTGCGGCATTCGCTCGAATCGTGCTATTGTCATTCTTGAGATCTTTGATTAGCGAGTCTACATCTTTCGTCTGTTGCCCTAAAGCCGGTGCAGCCAGCACCATACCAAGTAGCAGGATAAACAATAATCTCTTCAAGGATTACAGGCCCCTTGAGAATAGACTGATGTTTATTCATATAAATAATCGTTATGTTCATATTGGCCCCGATACTCATTGGGGTGTGTTCTGAAGTACATGCAGTGATCTCACCCCTTGCAAGTAACCTAATAAAGCTTGAAACTTCTGAATATAATGGTAGTCAGAAATTACATATTATTACGGGGAAGATATTCTATGAAGCAATGGTGCATAGTCTCAATCCCCGCATGATCACTTAGAAACCTCAATAGCCCAGATCCAAAATAATATGGCTCACAAATGGCCATAGCGAACTCCGAGGTAGTATCAGAGAAATCTTATGTGCCAGCGTATCAGTAGTAGTATAAATAATATCTCAACCGAGACAGTCATTAACGCAATTACTGGAGCACATAAAAAGAAATGAGAAGATTACCCGAACTCCTCGCACCAGCAGGATCGCCTGATGCTTTGTTGGCTGCTGTAGCTGCCGGAGCCGATGCCGTATACCTAGGCGGCAGAAGATTTGGTGCAAGAAAATTCGCCCAGAACTTCGATGAGTCGGAGCTAGAGAAGGCCATAGACTATGCTCACCTCCATAGAGTTAAGGTGTATATCACAGTGAACACTCTGATCAGGGATAGCGAGCTTTCTGATGCTGCAAGATACCTTGTCAAGCTCTACGAGATTGGCGCTGATGCAGTTCTTGTTCAGGACATAGGCCTGGCAGCTCTGGCCCGAACGCTGGTTCCCGACCTCGACATTCATGCATCGACGCAGACGACTATCCACAACAGCCAAGGCGCTGCCTGGGCAGCAAAGCTTGGAATGAAGCGCGTTGTCCTTGCGAGGGAGGTTTCCGTCAACGAGATCAAAAAGATGGCAAAGGAAGCGAAAGTTGGGCTGGAGGTTTTCGTCCATGGCGCCCTATGCTACTGCTACTCAGGTCAGTGCCTCCTCTCTTCGGCTATTGGCGGCAGGAGCGGGAACAGAGGGATGTGCGCCCAGCCATGCAGGAAGCCCTATGTGCTCCTAAGAGGCGATAAGGATCTGTATGGCCGTCCTGCAAATCTATTGGCCGCTGATATAAAGGATCGTTTTCTGCTCTCAACCCGCGACTTATCGGCCTACAGCAACCTGGATAAGGTCGTGAACTCGCCTATTGAGTCCCTCAAAATCGAAGGCAGGATGAAATCGCCTGAGTATGTGGCCATAGTGACTGATATTTATCGCAAGGCTTTAGACAAGATAGCCGAAGGGACATGGTCTCCCTCAAAACAGGATATGTCGGATCTTGCATTGGCATTCAATCGCGATTTTACAGAGGGCCACCTTTTGGGATCGAAGGATATCATGGGACGCACGATGTCAGATAATCGAGGGCTTCTCATAGGCACTGCGGTCTCATACGATTCCCATCATGGCGAAGCCTCAATGAGGCTCCTAACAGCTCTTGTGCCTGAACAGGGAGATGGGCTTGTCTTCATGGCTCCAGGCCAGGAGCTGGGAATGGTTGTGCATAAGCCCATCTTAAGGGATGGGCTACTCAAGCTCAAGACACCTGATAGGGTAAGGCCTGGAGCTAAGGTCTACCTAACAAGCAGCAATGCCATCTCAAGAAGAGCTAAAGAGAGCACCACCCGTCCTGCGATGCAGAGTCCTACGACGCAGAGTTCTACGATGCAGATTCCCATCGATCTCAGCATCGCCTGGGACGACGGCGTGCCTGTAGTCTGCGTTGATGGGCCGGAGGAAATTGGACGCATTGAGTTCAGGGCGGATTTCAGGATGGATCCGGCGCTGAATAGGCCCCTGATATCCGAACAGATCGAGGCTCAGCTTCGCAAGACCGGAGGCACCACATTCCTCATACGGAAACTTGAGATGAAATATCCTGGTGGGCTTTTTGCTCCCCGAAGTGGCCTTAACAAGCTTAGGCGCGATATTCTGGCGAAGGTCGAGGCTGCTCTGCTAAGCGCCAAACGGCCTTCACTTGAGAGAGTAGAGGCAGCAAGGGAGAGGTTAGTAGGTATGGATTTGGCTCCTGTAAGGCGGCCATCCAGCAGAGTTCCATCTCTGGCAACCTATACAGATA
>CAWDLW010000004.1:0-49658 GCA_963803145.1 Methanotrichaceae archaeon | reverse complement strand
ATTTCATCTTTTCTCATTCTTAATGGAGTCAAAAAGATTAAACTCTTTTCGGTAAAAGAAATGCAAATAAAATAGCAACTGAACAGCTATTACTCCGAGAACATCGCTGCAAAGCTTTAACCAATTAACCAAGGCATCATCCTTCCAGGTTTTTAGCATAGTTCTTTCCAATGCAAGGTTGAAATATCAGGATTAATGAGGGATATATAAAGTAATCCCACATTCAGCATCTTCTAGATGCCATTAACGATTGAAAATGCGTAGACTAGACCTCAGATCATTTCTTAGGCTGAACCCGCCTATCCATTTCTTGGCCCGAGACAGATATTGCTCGGACCTTGTTCGTATTATGGATAACAGGCGAAGTATTAATGCGGATATCACAACAACAATCACAGTTGCCCAAAATTTTAATTTCATTTAAAACACCTAAGCTATACGCTCAAATATATTTGCTGCAGAAGACATTTAAAATTTTTGGAACTTGGTCTCCATTGACCTAATCACATATCTGTTGGATCTTCCTTTATATTTGTAGATATAATATTACTAAATCAATTCGATTTGGAATGAATTAAGTTTTCATAATATTATTTGGAGCCTTTTTGATCAAATATAAGAAAAATTTTCACATGGTCCATTATGCAAATACCAGTCCTAAATCGCAGAGGATTCTCAATACAGCGAAGCATACTATTGCCATTAGTTTAGCGGTATATTTAACGCTGATTTGCCTACTGGTAACGTATTTCAGCGAATATTTAAAATAACATAGAAAAGTAATATTACCAAACATCCAAGTATGAACGATATGCTTGAACCCCTTCAGCATTGAATGACCATTGATTAAGGTGACTGAATGGAAAAATCTCCTACAATAATACTTACAGCAGATGAGACCATGATGAGCAAATATAGGGGCGGCATGTTTCTTGGATTTTCCACATGCTCGCCAAGAGGCATAATGCCTGACTGGCTTTACTTCGCTGCTTTTGCACCGCCTGTTCCAAGAGAAAACGGCAGAGTAGTTATCGATTATTCTTCTGGTTGTCGAATTGGCAAGCAGATAGAGGTTGCAGCCATTGGCGCCTTGCCTGAAATTAGCAGTATATTAGGGTCGATGGGATTAAGTCAAACGTAAAAATTAAATATAGAAAGTCGGCATAGCTCCAAATAATTGGGAGGGAATATGAAACATATAGGAATAGCTATCTTCGTTTTGCTATTGGCAATCTTAATTCCTATTGGAATTATAAAATGTAAAACATCGGATAATTACCCTCTGCTAAATGTTTCAAATATTGAGGTTAAGACAGTCCATGTGGGGGATATAGACATTGCTTACAAAACCTTTGGCCAGGGCGAGCCACTAATAATGATTATAGGCAGCAGCTCAACTATGGATCTCTGGCCCCCGGAACTTCTTAGCAAGCTATCCTCAAACTATAAGGTCATCATCTTCGATAATAGAGGCATGGGATACACCACCGCACCACCTGGCAACTTCTCCATTGAGCAGTTTGCTGAAGATACCTCTGGGCTAATGGACGCGTTAGGAATAAAGAGGGCCCACATCTTGGGCTGGTCCATGGGCTCATTTATAGCCCAGGAGCTTGTTTTAAACCACCCTGATAAGGTGGACAAGCTAGTATTATATGCAAGCGATTGTGGCGGATCTCATGCTATTCCTCCATCTGCAGAAGTACTACAGGAGCTGACCAACACAACAGGAAGCCCGAGCGAAAGAGGAATGAGGCTTTTTAGTCTCCTATTCCCTGAGGAATGGCTTAAAAGTCATCCAGATTTCTATAGGCAATTCCCAATTCCAAAGGAGACTACATCTCCAGAGAACATAGCTAGGCAAAATGCAGCCATTGGATATTGGGCGGGAACATACGATCGGCTTACAAATATAAGCAGGCCTACGCTCGTAATAGTAGGGACTGAAGATAAGATTGCGCCTCCAGAGAACTCACTGATACTGGCGAAGCAAATACCGGGGTCCTGGTTAATCAGGTTTGAAGGAGCCGGACATGGCCTGATTTATCAGTTCCCTGATGAGTTTTCAAAGATAGTAGAAGATTTTCTCGATATGCCGAACGGGGGGCTATGAGACAAATAGCCTCCTTATTTTTATCTTCCTAACTACGATTGATAATCAATAGAGAACTATGGATAATTAAATCGGATCATCAGAAATTGCTGGACGGCATTGCCCAGCTCGAGAAGAATGCCGATGGCTCCAGAGAAGATAAATTCAATGCCGTGATGAAGGATAATCTGGATCATATGAGGGCCGAAGAGGATGTATTTTATCTTGCGATTAATCAGCAGGCTCCGGAGGCTATGATGAAATCCATTGAGGCGCACAACATCGCCAGAATCTCAATGGATGATCTCTCATTAACGCCAAAGGATGATCCATGGTGGGTAGCTAAGCTGCAGGTCTTCAGGGACATATCTTTAAGCCATATCCGGGAGGAAGAAGGCCCTATATTTGATATCGCCAAAAGCATTATAGACAACGCTGAGCTTCAAGAGATGGGCCTGAGATTCCAGCATGCAAAAGGAGCCAGTACACTGCATCAACCCACGTCAGAAGCATCAATAGGCAGCGGCAGGTGGAGTGGTTTTAGCACCTAAAATACATGCCCTAAAATACAGGCAAATAAAGTCCCCGGAAATTTGCCGGGGACTTCCCGCTCCGTCCTCTCCACTCCGGCGAGTTAAATTTAATACTATAGAGTATAGAAATATTTAGAGGTGGTTGGATTGAACGGATTCTTCAAGATCCTCCTTCTTTTGGCATTGATTCTAGGATTATCGACTTGTACGCAGGCAAGCGCACCTTCGAGCCAGGGATTGCCTCCAGGCAAGCTGATAGATATAAAGAATGGTACGTTCAACCCAGACAACCTTACAGTCCCCCTTAATACGACTGTTACATGGGCCAACCACGATATGAACCCCATTGATGTAGTTGCTGACGATAGCTCATTCGACTCTGGAGAGATTTACCCCAATGGTTACGAGTATGATTACATCTTCCTGCAGCCCGGAGCGTACAGGTATCATTCTAAAGAGAAACCATCCATGCAGGGGCAGGTAATTGTTGCCAATGCAAACGGCACTCTGCCCAAGGTTACTGAGCTGCCTGCGTCTACTGCGCTGGCCAACAAGACCGCTCAAGCCAATAAAACAACTCAGACACAAAAGATAACCATAGGACTTGTGGCCAAGAACATAGCCTTCAACACCAGCAAGATCACTGTGCCCGCTGATGCTCAGGTAACTATCAACTTCAATAATCAGGACAGCGGCGTGCCCCATAACTTTGCAGTCTATCAATCATCCGCAGCCACAAACGCTATATTCAAGGGGCAGATAGTGACCGGCCCCGCTAAGACCACATATACATTCACCGCTCCAGGCAAGCCGGGCACATACTATTTCCAGTGCGATGTCCACCCAACTCAGATGAATGGTCAGTTTATGGTACAATAGACTCTAAAATTCTAAACCTGAGAATTCTGAATGAATCGTCCTTAGAATTTATTGAGTCCATTCATTTTTGGCATATTGGTTTGGTTAGAGGTTACCATAAAATTTATAATGACTTACTGCCCATAATATTGCTAATAGTAAATGGATTTTCGGGATATGAAACGGTGATCAAGCTTACAGTTCTGCTAGCTGCCTTTGCTGTCATGTTCTTGGTGTTAGTGCTCTACATAGTGCCGCAGCAGGGTGGGCTGATATCTTCTACGGAACTGCAAACATCTAACCTTCAAGGGGTACCCCCGCAGCTCGAAGAGAATGTGCCCATCCAGGAGGTAGATTTGGGCGGACAGGGCAGGTCGATCTTCATCGCCGTTGCAATGCTTGGCCACATTCTCCTCGCCAATCTGCAGCTCGGAGGAGCATGGATCATTCCTCTCACCGAATACCTTTACCTCAGATCAGGAAAGAAGCGATTTAGGAGACTCGCCAGATCCCAGACGCTTTTCAACGTCATATTCTTCAGCGTAGGGGCTACATGGGCTCTCGGAGGAATGCTCTTCTTCGCAGGCCTCTTTCCGGTCTTTACCCAAAACATATTCCATATCTACTGGTGGCCTCTATTTATCGAGGCCCTTACCTTCGCAGGTGAAATATTCTTCCTTTACTCTTACTGGTACACATGGGATAGGATCAGTGATGGGTGGCATCAGTTCCTTGGCTGGGCTCTCGCTGTTGATGTTTTCCTGCAGATGTTGATGATAGATACCCTGGCAGCTGGCATGCTGACCACAGGGGACAGTACCATAGTATGGGGATATTCGGGAATCCTCACAATGGCATGGTACACACTCATAGCCTGGTGGAGCAACTCAACCGTCTGGTTCCTCACATTCCACAGGCTGGCTGGAGCGGTATCTGTCTATGGTTACATAATAGCTGCACTGGCCATGTTCCATTATCTGGATAGAAAGGATCAAGCCTCCAGGGCTTATTGGGACTGGGTAGCCACATACGGCATGGCCTTTGGGCTGCTGGGCCTCGCGTTTCAGCCCGGGTTCGGGCTCATGTACATGACGCAAATAAATCTCAACCAACCAGCGGCGTTCAACTACATGATGCACGGCCCGAGGGCCTGGGAGATGCTATGGATGGTAGTGCTTCTCTCAACGCTGCTCATAGTCTCGCTTATATACTTCATAGATCGCCATAAAGGGACACTCTCTAAACAAAGGACTTTCAACATCTACCCAATGTGGAAGATACTCCTAGCCTTTGCCGCCTTGGCTTGGTTCATCAACGCGAACCCTGCTTGGTTTGGGACACTCTTCGTAAATAGTCCGAGTGCAGTGGCCAACCCAGCTGGCGCAATGGTCTATAAGTACATAGCCCTATTTACAATAACAATAATAGCATCATTGGTCGTGGGATCTGCGGTTTTCATACTTGGGAGCCTCGATGAGCCTGATTGGGGACACATCTCCAAATCTTCCAGGGCGGCTGCCATCATTTCGGCCATCCTGGCTATGTGGGTAATCATAGTCATGGGATTCGTGAGGGAATCGGCCAGATCCCCCTGGACTATCTTTCAGATTGTACCCGTGCCTGGAGGGACTGATTACCCGACGCCGATATCCGTATGGGCTATATTCCTGATCTGGTTTGGCCTGCTAGGTTTCTCGATTACAGTGTTCTGGTTCGTCTCCAAAGTAACCGCAGAGCATCCTGAAGATGTCGATGTGCTTGAACCAGCCGCTCAAGCATGGAAGGATTGAGGTGTCACTCGATGTGCGATTCGAGATTGACATTTAATGAGGCGGAAGAATATACTGCGGATAGCAGCGCTAGAGATGACATCTCTGTTCATAAGGGGTTTCACGCATTGTCAATCACTCCAAAGGATAGTGGTCTCATAATCAATGCTCATGTAGAGAGGGAATGGGCCATATGATAAAGCTGGCAGCCTTAGTACTATTGCTGGTGGCCTTCTTCCTGATGCTGATCCTGTATATCGCTCCACAACAGGGAGCGTTTATATCTTCAACTGCCATCAGTGCGGGCGATCTTGACGCGGTAAAACCGCCATTGCAAGAAAATCAGCTGCCCCTTCAAACTGTAGATTTGGGAAGCCAAGGAAGATCCATATTCATGGCTATAACCCTAACAGGCCACATCCAACTGGCGAACCTAGCGCTGGGCGGGTCCTGGATAATTGTGATAACTGAGTTCCTTTTCCTGAGATCCAGAAGAGAGCGCTATAGAAATCTGGCCAAATCCATGGCCTTCTTCAGCGTTATACTATTCTCAGTCGGTGCTACCTTTGGTGCGTCAGCACTACTTTTCATTTACTCACTTTATCCTGTCTTCATGCTTAATATCTTTCATATCTATTGGTGGCCCATTTTCGCAACGCTTCTACTATGGAGCGCTCAAATTTTCTTCCTTTGGCTATATTTCTACACATGGAAGAGCATGAGACCCTCATCGCACTTATTCATAGGCCTCGGTTATGCCATCGCATCCTTCTTCCAGGCTTTAATGATACAGATGATGGGATCAGGAATGTTGACGCCTAATAATACTGAGATTACATGGGGCTACATTGGCGTTCTGACAATGGACTATAGAACACTACTCTCATGGTGGTTCAACCCAACCCTATGGGCTCTCCAGTTCCACAGTCTGGCAGCGGCCATATCCTACTTCGGCTTCCTTATAGCCGTATTATCCATGTTCCACTATCAGGATAAGAAGGGCAGTCCAAATGCTCAGAAGTATTGGGACTGGTCGGGATCTTACGGCATGGCCTGGGGCCTGGCAGGACTCGCAGTTCAGCCCATCCTAGGTGTGTTCTTCATGAGGCAGATAATAGGTGCCAGTCCCACGGCCTTCCTGATGATAATGCATGGTCCTAGGGCCTGGGAGATGCTATGGATGGCGGCGCTGCTTTCAATCCTCATAATGACCTCAGTAGTTTATTTTATCGACCGCAGGGGGGCAATATTGGATCGGATCGAAACTAAGAACATAAGCCTTACACTTAAGGCCTTACTGGCAGTTTCAGCGATCTCAGCCTTTATATTGGTAAACCCGGGTTGGCTTGGTGCCGCGTTCAGGGATGATCCCACAGCCTGGATCAATCCATTAGGCAAGATGATTTACAAATACATAGCCCTCGCCGTATTATCCGTAGTAAGCATTATCGTGGTCATAATAGATGTCTTTACTCTGGGCGTTGCCAAAGAGCAGGATTGGGGCAACCTTCACAGGAGTTCTCGTATCTCCGGCATCTTCGCAGGGGTTCTAGGAATGTGGATTGTGATGACTATGGGGTTTGTCAGGGAATCGGCCAGAGCCCCTTGGACCATTTGGAAGATTATACCTGTGCCGGGAGGAATGAATGATCCTACACCAATATCTTTGGGAAGCATCTTCATAGTATGGGGGATACTTCTTGCCTTCTTACTGGCGGTCTTCTGGTATGTGTCGAAGGTGACTGCAGAGGTAACTGTGAAGCACCACGAGGAACCAGAGGAGGAATAGCTGTCCAGTTGCTATCAAACTAATGCTATAATATATTCGAGACGAAAGGAGATAAAGTTGTACAAGCAAATTTTTGTGGCTCTTGACGGATCAATACACTCTGATCTTGCTAAAGACGCAGCTCTTTCACTGGCGGAAAAAGGAAGCAGCGTTCATCTGATAGGCTGCCATGCTTATGCAGCCAGCCTTCATCGTACCCGGTTTGGCGATATGGAGCCAGGACTCCCTGAAGGCTATAGCGGTGAAGGTCTGGTTAACCTTAGGAGGACCCACGAAGGTCTAATAGGAGAGGGCTTGCAGCTAATATCGGACTCCTACCTGGAGCCGCTTGTTAATGGAGCTATTGATAAAGGAATTGAATATGAATGTGCAACTCCCGAGGGACGAAATTATATACAGATCCTCAGGGCTGCTGGAGAGCGAAAAGCAAATCTTCTCGTCATGGGTGCTCAAGGGCAGGGACGAGCTGAGGGCCTGGGAAGTACGGCCGAACGCGTTCTCCTTTATTCTCAGGGAATGGATGTTTTACTGATGCGTAGTCCCTGGAGCTTTGCCGGCAAATCTATTCTCGTTGGCATAGATGGCAGCGTTGATAGCTATTATGCCATGATGCGGGCTATAGAGATAGCTAAAGCCTTCAATGCCCAGATCGAAGCGGTTTCAGTCTACGATCCCTTCTTCCATTCGATGGTTTTTAAAAGAATATCGAAATCATTACCTGAGAAGGCTAAGGAGCATTTTGATTTATCAGCCCAAGAGAAGATTCACGACGATGTAATCGATGAAGGGTTGAAGAGGCTTTACAGCGACGGGCTGAAGAAGGGCATACACCTGGCTGATGCTGAGGGTATAAAGGCCCGTGCAGAGGTGCTGGCAGGCAAGGTATGTGCCCAAATTCAGGATTTTGTCTCTAAGAAAGATATTTCTCTTATCGTTTTGGGTCGTTGGGGACTTCATAAGGAGCAGGAATCAATGATAGGTTCAAATGCTTTGAGGCTTGCCCGATCGAACCTCCCAAGCGTGCTGATTGTATCTACGGGGGCTTCTCCAGACAATCCAGACAGAATTTCGGGCCAAATTTCTGCAGCAGGGGACGGTGGTGCTTTGGACATCAATTATGCAAAAAAAGGAGTTGAGCCGCTTGACGCCGAGGTGGTGGTAATGCATAAGACAAAAAGATTTGCTCCGGATTTTCACAGGCATATGCTTAGAGGCAAGATTCAAGGAAAGATAATCAATATAGGTGAAAGTATATTGATCTATACGGTCGATGAGACCGTTCCTGCCGGTCCTGTAAGAGTGACTGAACGAACCAGGCTGGAGGTGCGCTGAGATTGCAGATCCTATCCCTGCAGGGCATCTCAAAATCTTATGGTAAAAATAGAGTCCTCGATGGCATAGACCTTGAAGTCTATAAAGGAGAGATATTTGTCCTCCTGGGATCCAATGGCTGTGGAAAATCAACGCTTCTACGGATAATGGCGACTTTGCTCAAGCCTGATTCAGGTGAAGCATTGCTCTTCGGCTTGAAAAGCAGTCCAGAAATCCTGAAGCATGTTGGGATCATGTTCGACCATACAGCCCACTGGGATAAGCTCACTGGATACGAGAATGCCTGGATGTTTGCCCGATCTTACGGCCTTCCCAATAATGTGGCGGCTTCAAGGCTTGATAGCCTCTTCAAATGGATAGGACTTTCTGAAAGACGCGATGAAGCTGTTACAGCCTATTCCTACGGCATGAGGCGCAAGCTGTCGCTTATAGAGGCACTTGTACATGAGCCCGATCTGCTTCTGATGGATGAGCCCTCAATGGGACTGGATTATACATCCCGTTTGGCTATTTATTCTCATCTTCGGCAGCTAGCAGAGAAGGGCATAGCAATAATATTGTCTACCAACGATGTAAGCGAGGCCGAGCTTCTGGCCAGCAGAGTCGCCCTCCTAAAAAATGGGCATATTATTGCCTTAGATCAGCCGGATCATCTAGTGGCATCCCTCAATGCTCTGACCAGGATCGAACTGAAGCTGGCTACGCCCATATCCATAGAATCCATAAAAGGAATCAGAGGAATAGAGAAGATAGAAGCGAATGGTGATGAGTTAAGGATACTTGCGGCCTCAAATCATGAATCACTATCGTCAGTAGTGAAAGAGGTAACAACGCTTGGGGGAGTGATTCAGAAGATCGAGGTAAAGGAGCCCAATCTTGGAGATGCATTCCTGAAGTTTGCCGGGGAGGACATCGATGCTGCCTAACGCTCTATGGCAGGAGGAGATTATTGAGGAGTGCAAGAGCAGAAGATCTCTGATAACAAAGCTATTGCTTCCTATGATCCTTGTAGGCCCATTGGCCTTGGCCTGGGTTCCACCTGCTATGAGGTCCGGCGGCATGGCACTGGCAGTGATATTTATCGGCATCTTCGGATCATCCATCGGCATTGTAGGTCTAAGAGATTCAAAGATGCTGGAAAGACTGGCTGTGCTCCCGCTTCATCCTGCAGTTGTTGTGTCCAGCTATATTCTGGGAAGATCCATATTTATGGGCATTCAGCTGGCCCTGCCTCTTGCCTTAATATTTTTCGCAGGCCAATCCCGCACAGTTTCTATGATTTCTATATCCTGGGTTATTCTTAGCTATGTAGCCGCATTGGTATCAGCAAGTGCCCTCGGAACCGTTGTGGCACTTATTTCTCGCTCATCCGGAGAAGTACACCTGTATGCATTCTTGGCAGTTATTGCAGTTGCCGGCCTTTCCGGCATCCTCCCAGGAACTGGTTCAATTGTCTTGGCCAGGGCTATCTCACCTTTCTGGCAGCTATCGAATACACTGCTATTTTCGTGGGGTGCATCGGACCTGTATATGCCTGCTGCCGCGCTAATTTCGGGCGCTGTAATTCTCCTAATAGCCCTGCTCATATCTCCAAGGCTATTCCAGCTAGGTTGAAACTGCTTATTTCAAACTGCCACTATGTATAAAGAACAGCGGCTCCTTCTATTTTTCCTTCTCTCAGACTCTCAAGCGCCTGATTCGCCTCTTCCAGAGGAAACGGAGTCACCTGGGTTTTCACAGGCACCTTTGGGGCCAGCTTAAGAAACTCCTCTCCATCCAGACGAGTCAGATTTGCAACTGATCTTACTACCCTTTCCTCCCAGAGGATCACATAGGGAAATGATGGAATATCGCTCATGTGGATTCCTCCGCAGACAACAACGCCACCTTTTGCCATCACTTTAAGGGCTGCCGAGACCAAGGGACCTGCAGGCGCGAAGATGATCGCTGCATCCAATGATTGAGGAGGATTCTCATTCGATCCGCCTGACCAAATAGCACCCATATGGCGTGCGAACTCCTGTCCCTTCGTATCTCCAGGCCGAGTGAAGGCATATACCTCTATACCTTTATGCATGGCCACCTGGGTGATGATATGTGCTGCTGCCCCAAAGCCGTAGATGCCAAGGCGCTCGACGTTTCCTTCATTTACCGCTACTCGGTAGGATCTGTAGCCTATCAGGCCTGCGCATAAAAGAGGGGCGGCCTCCAGATCGTTATAGCCTTCGGGGATGGGAAAGCAGTATCTTTGATCTGCCACGGTGTATTCTGCATACCCGCCGTCCAATGTATAGCCTGTGAACTTTGGATTATCGCAAAGGTTCTCGCGGCCTGATCTGCAGTAGCGGCATGTGCCATCGGTATATCCAAGCCATGGAACGCCGACTCTGTCGCCCGGATGAAAACGGCTGGCTTTTTCACCGACCTGAACTACAGTTCCAACGATCTCATGGCCTGGAATCAGCGGAAGCTTTGGACTTTTCAGCTCGCCATCAACTATGTGAAGATCCGTTCGGCAAACTCCGCATGCATGTACATTGATCAGGATCTGCTCAGGATCCGGGCGAGGGACAGGAAGCTCCAAAAGCCGTAATGGCTCGGTTGGCCGCTCTAAAACCATGGCACGCATAGTTTTTGGGGTATTAATATTTATATTTTGATTTATATATCTGCTGTCTTTGTGCATATTTGCGTATTCCTTTTAGCGTGGTAGGTTATTATCTTCACTTCTTAGCATGTATAATTATCGATGAGCGTAAAACACTAGAAAAGTATTGGCTATATACTATCGTTAGGTTCCATTGCCAGTGGCGCATGGCTACTGAAGCTGGGGTGGCAAAGTAAAGAAGAGATGTATCGGAATTAGGGCAGTCGCTCTTTTCTTAGCCATTGCTCGCATAAAATTTGGCCGTAGATGAACTTATTCAATATATGACGGATACATTTAAGTCAATTGACGATAATAATATCAGCGGTGTAACCATGATAAAAGTTTATGGGGCTCTCTCGCTCTTTGTCATGCTAATAGCAGTAGCTAGCGGGCAGGACTACCTGGACGGAGGATACGCGAGGAGCGGAAATTATGGCGATGTTGGGCAATACTTCACAGATCCGATCTTTTCCTCAACCGGCAGCCACTATACATCGTCAGATCCGGCGATAAGTGAAATGCAAGGATCCATGGACCGATATGGAGATGGTGTAGCTCTTGGGTCTGCAGCAACAACGCCGGCTACTCAGAGGGCTACAACTGTCGGGAAAACCACAACGAGTGCAGCTGCTATAAGTGTAAAAGGCCGCTGGCATCTGGAGCTTTCAGAAGGCAGATCAATAGATTTGGACCTATTCCAACTTGGAGAAAGGATTTTTGGGCGCGGAAGCATGGACTCAGGAATGACCTCTCAGCCAGTTACAGCAAGCGGCCTTATGTCGGGAAGCATCATGAACCTGAATGTTGTTTCAGAGAGCGGAACTGTGCTTTACGCCATATCTCTTGATATCAGCAGGCTATATCTTTCATCGCCGTATACTGTATTCAGAGCTGGAGGCGAGACTGGCTCAGGAACTGTAAGAGCACTCAGGATAGCTACCAGTGTTACAGCAAAAAATTATAACTGAGAAAAGGACAATGTGGGTGATATCTGAGGGCAAAGCAAGAGATATGGCCTCATGAGGCTTATGTCTCGCAAAGCATATTTCCCATTTATTGTTCAAGCTGCAAATTATTTATAATATTAGTAGTATTCGGAGAAGGTAATCTTTTTAAGGATGAATGGATCCAATATTACTATACAAATCAACCGTTAATAAAATGAGAGTTAAAGGTTGCTCATTGCTCCAATTCAAGAACAGCTAGCTTAAGACAATCTATTTAATAGATAAAACCGTCATGATTTCAGCATCGTATTCCATAGAAAAGGAACACATGAAAGAAAAACATAGGACATTTGCACCAAAGGAGAGGACATCTGCATCAAGAACCTTTGCACCAGGCGAGAGCGACATCTTCTGGTGCCAGACCTGCAACGTTCCGTTGCTCTCCGAGAAATGCTCCACCTGCGGAGGATCGGGCAGGGTCATCCATCTCTCGCCTCCTGCTGATGTGCGCCTCTGCTCCAGCTCATGCAGAGAGCTGCTGAAGGACCTTTTCGAGCACAGCTACGGCTATTTTGATTTCCTGGATAATCGCGTAATTCTGCTCAACAAGATCGCTGGCATCGACCGCAGAGATCAGGTGATTTTGGACGGCTACCATATAGCTACGCTATGGTTCGATATAACCTCCGGAACATACATGCTCGATCTAGAGCTTCCGGGCACATCGTTGCTTGCCTCAAAGGCGACAAAGAATGTAGTTATCTGCCGTGAATCGCTACTGAAAGGGCATATCAAAGGGAAATGGATTGAGAGGGAGAATATCGAAAGTCAGCCTGACCATTTAGTTGAGGGCGATTCTGTTATTTTGAAAATCGGAAAATTCGTCGGAGTTGGAACTGTCAGGAGAAGAGGTGACGGCTCTCTATCCATCAGGATAAAGGACGTAACCCAAAGGGAGTTCAGGCTCAGTGACCATATCCCGACCCTTGAAGATGTCGTAGCGGCAAATGATGCACACCTCAAGAGGCTGGAAATGGTCGCTGTTAAGGAGTTGAAGGATTACATTTCCAGGACGAAGCTGCCCATAAACATCTCATTCAGCGGGGGAAAGGATAGCCTTGCGACCCTCAATCTCGGCCTCAAAGCAAAGCCGAATGCCGAGATTCTCTTCATCAATACCCAACTGGAATTCCCGGAAACGGTTGAGTATGTCCACGATTTCTGCTCGAAACGCAATTTGAAGCTTCACGAGATCAAAGAAGAAAACAGCAACTTCTTTGAGCAGATTAAAAGCTTCGGGCCGCCTGCAAAGGACTTCAGATGGTGCTGCAAGACCAACAAGCTTGGTCCTCTAACAACATTTATACAGCGCCAGTATCCGAAAGGCTGTGTAACTGTTGAGGGACGAAGAATTTACGAGTCTTTCAGCCGCTCGAAGATAGGCGCAGTTGAGAAGAATCCTTATGTGCCGAACCAGACAACCCTTTGCCCCATTCGGAACTGGAAGGCGCTTGAGGTCATGCTATACATCTACTGGAATAAACTACCCAAAAATCCGCTTTATGAGAAGGACTACGAGCGCATAGGCTGCTGGCTATGTCCGGCATCTCTACAGTCCGAGCTTGAGAACACAAGAAGGACTCATCCTCAGCTTTATGAGCAGTTGAACTCATGCCTGCGGACGTGGGCAAAAGAAAACAGACTGGATATGAGATACATCGACTGGGGCTTTTGGCGCTGGAAAAGACATCCTCCGAAGATCGCCGAGATCGCAAAGGCTCATGATGTCAGCTTGAGAGTCAGCCCTAAGGTGCAGAAGGAGATCCGGCTTGATTTTGTTGAAGGGCGGTCGCCCTGCGGCGTTAAGCATTCAATTGAATGCAACCTCTCAGTGCCTCAAAACTATCCTTTTGGACGGGTAGCCAATGCTTTGAGCTGCCTCGGAAATGTAAAGTACTCTGAGGAATTGGGCACAGCGATCCTGGAAAAAGGGGACTCCAGGTCTACTGTGTTTGCAAACGGACATATCCTTGTTGTAGCGCCGAAGGAGAAGGCAGATGATATCCTGAAAAGCATTATAGAAACGATACTCCGTGTCCAAACGTGCACGCATTGCAAAATTTGCGAGAATAAATGCAGGCGGAGGGCGATTACAGTCAAGGACACTATAACAGTTGATGAAAAAAGATGTGTCCGCTGTGGCAAATGTTTCCAGGGCTGCATTGCCGCCTCGGAAGGATTGAAGATGCTTCATGATATCCGGCGAGAGAGAAGGGCCAGAACCAGGAAAGCAAGATAACTCAGGGATATTCGGAATCAGTTTCTGGTTATCCAGAAACAAGGATAATATCGCCGTGATTGCAGATAATGGATTGATTTGATTGGTCAGAGCAGGCTTGAATTTTTGAAATAGTCTAAAAATATAATTAGCTCTATGCTAACTTACGACTATGTAACGACTAACTCGCGGTTTATAGGATCACAGAAATAGGGGCACTCATAGCCCTGAATAACGCGGCACTCCATTGTCTTTTCAACGCCTAGTGGGCATTGACCCTGGCAGAAGCCGCAATAAATTGCATCACTGCTCATAATGACTCCCTGGCACTTCTTAAGTGGCCTAATCAAAACTAACGGTATACTCTTTTATAATCCTTTCGCTAATGAATTGACAGTCGAAATAACTATAAGGCCTTTTTATCATGTTTCTGTTACAGTACAGCGTAAATTTTTTAAAGCATCCGTATAATTATCGCTTGTCCAAAGACTTCATCCGAAGATATGGATAACTTCAAAATTATTTTTAGGATAAATGTTGCTTCAGAACATTCTCGTAAAGCCGTTTTACGTTTTCCGCTGTCTTGGGCATATCTGGGAATCCTTTGTATTTCATCGCAGTATCTACATCTTCAGGCAGCTTTAGCTTATACTGGCTGCGAGAATAGAACCAGCATTTTCTAGCATAATACCTGGAAAGGTACTCCTGCTCCGTTTGTCCTGGCGTGGGAGTGAACAAGCCGCACTTCTTATCGAGCTCAGCAAGCTCCATCATAGTTGTATAGCCTGATCTACTGATTATGAACTTCGCCCTGTTCATCAGCTCTACCTTATCCTCGTTTGAAACGTAGGAATAAACTGTAGTATGCTCATCAAGCTTTTCATGCCATTCCTTTTGCGGGCTTCCGAGAAGGACTACTTTCTCGCCTGGAAGACTTCTAACCTGCTTAAGTATGATCTCCTCAAGCTTTGTTCTCTGCGGCTCGGGGCCCGAAACTATTATGAGAAAATCCAGATCATTATCTACGTTAATTTTTCTGGTGCTTGTCAGTATCCCGGCAAAATAGGTTCTGTCGTTTGTGACCTTCAGATTAGATAGGGCCAGTTCGCCGCTGAGGTTTGAGCCATTGGGCTTGATATCAGGCACTATAACTCCGGTATACCTTTTATGGAAGAATCCATTGAAGTAAAGAGTACCTTTCTCAAGCGATCGGACATATTTCGGCAATCTGAAGCGTAGCTGATGGGTAATAAAATAGCAGGGAATGTCTTTAGAATAAACACCCAATCTGTTATCGCTAATTATTAGATCGTACTTATTCCCAGAGAGTATTTTATTCAAATTCTTCCTCTCTGTAGCAAGGGCCTTCAGCAGCATTGGAGTGGCAGCCGCAAACTTAGGCAAGAAGAACCTTGTGGAGCTATAGGGCGCAGGATAATCCTTATAGAATATGAAGCTGCATTCGGGGAATTCTTTTTTCAGAGAAACCAGGGCATTTCCACTGGTGGCAATTGTTACCTCATGGCCGCGATTCAAAAGCTCTCGGATGATGGGGATATCTCTCGTTGCATGACCCAACCCCCAGTTGAGAGGACTTATGAATGCATGTCCCATAAAGGATGAAGCAAACTCTTGCTTATATAAAACTCTTTCCTGAGAGTTGATGCTAACGGATATACTCAAATCATCTCATCCTCTTCGTCTTCATCTGCCTCCATCCACCACTCAGTGCCCTCTCTGATCAAGAATATCACAACTATCAGACCAACGAGCGGATCAGCCTGCCAAAAGCCGAAGAGGTAATTTGCTGCCAAACCAATAAGTAAAGGCACTGATAAAAAGGCGCAGGTCAGCGTCTCTTTCGAATCTGCCACGAGGGCTCGGCTGTTGATTTTAGTCCCCAGGTCACGCTTTTTAAGCGACAAAACGGGCATTACAATGACCGATAGCAAGGCTATAGCAATTCCTGGCAATGTTGGCTTTGCGATCTCGACGAAGATCAGCTTTCTCGCAGACTCATAAAGAACATAGGCTCCCAGCAGGAAGAATGTGGCTGCAACAAACCTGATGGCCTTTATCTCGCTCGTCATTTCTTCCTCATGAGTGGCACCCCCATGCTTACGGAGCCGCCAGATCAGGATCAAGCCTGAGAGCGATTCAACTACGCTATCCAAGCCGAAGCCCACAAGGGCTATGCTGCCAGCCTCAGAGCCGAATAATATGGAGAAGAATGCCTCAAGGATATTGTAGCCTACAGTGAAATACTCAAGATTGAGCGCCTTTTTGTAGAGTTTGTCCATGAAACTCCCCGATTATAGGCGGGATAAGACGCTGATAAGGGATAAATACTCTACTTGGAATGAGTAATTCATGTACAATCAGATAAAGCAGGCTGCGGATGATTTCCAGGGTTTAAGTCTGGATAAGCAGGCGGGTGTAAAGGAGATCTTACGAAAATATGTTGATGGAGAGATCGGGCCTGATGAGGCTTATTACGATCTTCTGGATAGCGATCTTATTCCAATGCCTCAGAGGTGCGGCATGCATGCTAAGATTCAGGAGGATGAAGGAAAGTTGAAGGAGCATATAAGGAGTAAGCTGTTTAGTTAGATTTCTATTATTAATATCCCTGTTGATATCGTGCTATCGTTTATTGAAACTTATCTGAAGCTTCAATAAATGTCCTGAGAATGGCTCTAAAGGGAAAGGGCAATATGCTCTATGCTCTAAAGGCAAATCCCTACATTGAGAGCTTATTGCAAACGCCGATAATGCATTTTACATCGACAGCCGTAAAAAGCTGAAAGTTCACATCTTGCAGCAACCGCCCATTCCCTGGCTCATCCCCATAGTGGTCATCTTCATTCCATTCATATCCTTGCTAGAATTATTGGATGAGCTGTTATTTTTCATTGTCATTTGATTAGGCATCATCCCACTTCCCATCATCCCCATTCCCATCATGCCTTTGCCCATCATACCTTGACCACTTTGGCCCATTTTCACCATCGATGAATTGTTGACCATCATACAACTACCGTTTTGCATTGTGCACATGTCGCTTTTCATCATTGAGGTATTATTTAAAGTCATGCAGGTGCCGTTCATCATCATGCACACGGTGTTTCCCATTTTCGAAGCATTATTGGTCATATTCATGCCACTTGTCATTGAGGCGCCGCTGGATGTCACGTTAGTGGTCTTGGTCACATTGCTTGGAGTTGAATTCATACCAGCCATTCCGGCCATATTATCCGTGGCTCCAAAGGCTAATCCAATAACTGATGACAGCAGGATAAGAGCCATAATTGCAGAAGTTCTCATTCTCATCACCTGAAGATTAAATATTTGAATTTCAGCCCTATAGCATCTATCTTCTATTTATAGACAATTGCTGATAGAGCTTTTAACCAGAAATGCATCATCCATTATATATGCGTTTAAATTCACTCCGCCAGGCAGAACTCCAATGGCCACTCCCCGGCCTCATCACACCGATGCTTAAGAAGCGGCTGCGTTTGCCTTCTGCGTGAATACGATCCCCGTGATCTCTCTGCGCCTTCTTCATAGCGCTGCTTGATCATTTCGTCTATCTCCGATACATCGGTGCCAAATACCTCAGCCAGGATTTCCATCGCCGCCTGGAGCTCCAGAACCCTCTTATCGATTTTGGCTGAAGATACATTCTCCTTCACCAGCCTTCTCCTGGGTCTCCTTATCTGCTCAAGAACTCCTGCCATAGTATGCCTATTCTACGTATGAGAATAAGTAGTTTTGGGGTAAAAAGATGAAAAAGATCCATATTAACATAAAAGAAAATATGAATAACATACAAATGGCTTATAATTCTTCTAGCTGTGAGAAGGAAATCAACCTTCAATCAAATGGTAGATAGATCATGCTGAATCATTTGGTTTGGATATTTAAGAATCATTAGCAACCAAATAGCTTCCTTTCAGAAGATTGGAACTCGCCGAGCATGAACTGATTCTGCAGTTTGATGTTCATGTGCTTGTACCTATGCGCCCCAATGAACGTATTCATTCTCAAAGCTTTTATGGCTAATCATCCTGGCTATATTTCATGCTTAAGCTATCAAGTACTTGTGCAGCCGCCTCTGGACTTAGGTTATAGCGTCTGCAAATAACTAGAACGCGAACAATCTCAGCATTCACGTCTGTAGACAGGTAAGCCTGCTCGGCAAACACAATTGCATCATCATAGCCTTTTTTAATCAGAGCGCTCTCAACATCCTTTATCAGTGCCTTGTTTAATGGAAGCTTGGATTCCCCTATAGTCTTAATCGCCTTCTTAATATTCTCGGATTCCTTATCGGTTGGCAATTAGCTCACCTCCCTAGCTACCTCTTGCTGAAATCAAATTTGATACTCTTATGCCTATCAATCTCACTCATTTATTGCCTAGAAGGAAGCGCCCAATTTTTAAGTTTTGGGGTGCCATGCTACAAATCTCTCGCTGCTGATCTTATATCCTACAAACTTTAACCCAATGGCATTCTACTTTAGTCAGGACTTCATCAACATCCTTCTTGTCCCAGTAATAGCCCATCTCCTTGCTCATTTAGATCAGGACCGAAGATATTTTAAACTACCAATGACAAGCCCTATCTATACTTGGGCCAATTTTTTGAGGCAACTTTAGGATTGGGGGAGATAAGAGATGAGGGCATTATTACTTTGCTTGGGCTTGTGTTTCATCATAACTTCGGCATCGGTATCACTGACAAATGATGCACCAACAATGGCAAAAGCACCGATAATAAAGGCCTCGCCAGCAATACTGACAAAAGCTAGTGGTTTTCCTGCCGCCACGGCTCAAAATTCTTCCTATGTGTCAGATTTGAAAGGAATATCTAACCCAACATACAATATCTCCGGCAAGTGGGATATGATCGGCAATAGCATCTTTCAATTTGTTCTTGACCTGACGCAGACGAATAATGTTATACGCGGCACGATGACCCGAACTAACGGCAATGAACCAGTGGATTCAATTGAAGGCACCATAAATCAAGGTGGAAGGGTAGAGTTCAATCGAGTTAGGCCTAACGAATGGTCTCAGAAGTATACAGGTCTAGTATCACGATCCAGTGATGGCATATACACAATGAAAGGCACATTCACCCAGACTGGCGCCCAGGGTGATTATAGCTGGAATGCTACCCTAATCCAGGCTCAAACTAAAAATTCCGTTCGTCCAAGCACTATAAAAACGCCTTCAATTGTATCTCAGGGCGAGACAGGAAAAGTTGAGTTGCCCATAGCTGGCAAGCGAATCCTGCCGATGCTTAACCAGACCCCAAATAAGGAGCCTTCAACGACAGTTCAGAAGCATAATCCCGTGATTCAAGGAAGTGCGCGATCAGTAGTCAATCTGAAGCACCTTGACTGGAGGAATTTCCAGTTGATTGCAATGTCCAAGCTGGGGGTTAACACAACGGCAAATCTGGACTTTGCAGATAGTACAAGCTCATTCATCGATTCAAGTGGCAACGACCTCACTGCCAGATTCAAATGGTTGCCGACTACAATGATACCTCCAGCATCAGCTGTATGGCAGGTCTCCATAATGCCTTTTCCATATGATCCAAAGAACTGGGCCAATCCACCAGGGTTATTGGCTCAAGGCATATTAGGGTCCAATGAAAATGAGTTTGCTATAGACTTCGGCAAGTTCATACCTACTCAGAAAGAGATTGCTAATCGCTGGAGCCTGTCCAAGCCTTATCTCATATTCCAAAAGAGTATTCTGGCTTCATTCAAAAATGTTGCTGCTTTAAATCTGGAACACACGGATACTTCGAACGTTCAGGCTGTCCAAGCTAACAAGAATTTCATATCATGGGCTGATGACGCCGTCAAGCAGATCGATTCCAGACCTGCAATGATGGTGTCCACTTCCAATAAAGCCGCTATCACCAAAAACATTAGCGGCCTGATGGCAAGTCGCAGGATCCTCAATCCGATACTCACGACTAAATCCATCTCTCCTCAATTCAAGATCAGTCAACAGAGAAGCGTAAACGCTACAGTCACAAAGAACATTGCTGGAATCATAGGATCTCAGGGTACAATAATAAACAAAGGACTCGTTGCCACAGGGGTCTCCCAATCAATACCAGCCATTCTTTCGGAAGATGCTTTGATAAATGCCCTGCCACAGGAGCGACGCACCTACTATGTTCGTGTAGTACCTCTTGATTCCAACGGCAACTGTACGGGTCTACCCTCGGACGAAAAGGAAGTGATCGTAGGGAAGCCAATTGTTGAACTGGCAAAATGGGCCTTCTTGCAATCTGCTTTGTTCGGTTCCAACATCAAGCTTGCAGTAGCAGACGGTTCCGTAAGGCCGTACCGAATGGGTGGTGAGTTCCCATGCTCGAACAATTGGTATCTCGAATCAGATGCATACGTTGACTGGAGCCAGGACCTCAATAGATGGTGCATCTGGAGCTCGAATCTTACCAATCTAACATCAGCTGAATGGCAGATCTCTCAGGTTCCCTTCAATAATGAGGAACTGATGAACCCACAAGGCCTGGTGGCCAGAGGTAAGCTGAACGTTGATCAGTCGGATATGAAATCGGTTGGATGCGCCGGAGAGATTGCAGGCCTCTCCTCCGATAAATATGCATCAGGCCATGAGTTCAGCATAGACTTCTCCAAGTTCGCGCCCCCCAGGGACCCGAACAAGCCACTGCAGATTAAGTATTACCTCCGAGTGGTTGCCCTGATTCCAAGTGGTCCGGGCACCTTCATAGGTTACTCATCGCCCACAAGGATAATAAATTATGGCCAGCAGACGCAGCCAAAGATAGCATTACCTGTACCTGTTACCGTATTCCAACCGGATGTCAAGATTTTGTCCTACTCGCCGATACAAAATGCAGATCCAGAAGCTGAATATCACTTCATCGCTACATCAGATAATCCTCCTCAGGATATTAAAATGGGTAGCCAGATCTTCTTCCCAGAAGGTTCATTATGGAAAAAAGGCGATCACTTGTACACCAAACCAAAGGATGAAAGCTGGTGGGATGAGGTAGTGGATTTCTTTGAATCCATTTTGGACTTCTTTGCGAGCATTGTTAACTGGGTATCCACAGCTTGGGACGACATCAAAAGTGTCTGTGTGGATGTCATAAGCAATGCAATTTGCTTAGGGAATACTGATTGTTCTAGTGCGGTGGGTCCATGGGTCAGTACTGGCATAGATACAGGTTTAGCCTCAATGGGCATTCCACCAAGTATACCGAACTTCGATCAGTTAGCCAGTATGGGCTCCGATTACCTCACAAAAACATTACTTGCTCAAGCTGGAGTAGACCCTGGTATGGCCGATTTGGCGAACCAGATTGACCCTGATACCGTCAAGCAAGGAGTCAATGCATTCATCGACTATTCTGGATCTGGTGGCCCCAATGGGCTCAAGCCCGATCCAGCATACCAGTATCATCCGGCCTACATGATAGTTGAGGTCACGAACAGCCAGGGCGAGCCGACTTTGCCTGGTACTTTAGAGATATCCGAACCGAACCACGTCTTCGTGCAAAAATCAGTGGCTATCCCATCGCTGCAGCCCGGAGAAACTCTGAGGATACCTATCGTCTTCGAGCAGGTGCCTGACACCTTTTTTGCGGCAAATGATCAATTCTACGAAGCATGCTACTACGATGAGAACGGCAATCCTGCCAGAGGACCTGAAACCAACTGGTCGATTTGCGCGACGGATTGGGCAAAGATCTATCAAGAACCAGAAACGTTAGGCGCGGCGGTCTACTGTGATCCATCTGTCATCGATACCATGCCCATTGAGGAACAGTTTAAGGAAACGTTGGCTGGGACGCCTCAAGAGGGCTCTCCGTTATATGTCAAATATATTTACACCGGTACGGGGGATTCTGTACAGATAGCTCCTAACCAGCCTTGGTCAGTCTGAGGTCATCAGGACATAGCGAGCGATGACCGATGAAGATTTAATTTTTCTTTGAGATCAGGGATTGAGCAGAACTCGGCTGCAATCCTCAAGGCTAAGATGAAATCCTTCACCCATTCGATATTCCATAAAACAGCTTTAAGCTATCGAGGATCTCACGCAGCTCTTCATCTCTGCCGATGCCGATCCGCTCAGCTCCAGAGCATTTCAATCTAGCGGCAAGCTTCATATCGTTCTCTTTTGAGACGCATTTATCAACTATAGGATAGAATATGGTTTCTTCAGTCTCTATATGGTCCTTCATAAACGCAGAGTAAAATCTCAACATATCGACTAGATCTGAGATTACATCTCCGTCACCGCCATCATTATAATCCTCGATCAAGCCTCGGATTATTTTGGCGATACCCCTTAAAGCATCATGGTCTCCAGTCAGAGCATTAACTGGATCTTCAGGCACACCAATGTCTCGAAGAACAGGAAAAAATAGGCTCTCCTCCTTGCTAAGGTGCACTCTCAGCACAAAGTCCCTGTTAAACTCAAAGAGCCACTGTAGATCCTCAGCACTTGCTCCCTTCATCGATGCTAACCTATTGGCGATCTCCTCCACTATAGCCAAGAAGACTGCTATTTCCTTGTGCTCGTCCGTTAAATCCTCTGTTGAATCCATTCCGGCCTTTGTATACGCTTTCCAAGATTATACAATTATCTGCCTCCTATCGCCTGTTTATATGATTTATATGTTTCCATGTTATAATTTACTATTACTATTTTGATTAATTCGGCGTTTCTAATATTACAGTTAAGCCAATAATCCTTAAGTCGGGTTATAACATATACTAAAAAAGTATGTACGAAGAAATTGTCAATCTGGTGGCGCGCTTTCTCGGTATATGCGGGGCCGCAGTTGTACTTTATGGGGGTCTGTTGGCAATAACTCAGATCCTGGAAAAGGAGGTGTTGAAACAAAATATCAGCTATAACTCCCTGAGAAGAAATTTTACGCTTAAAATAATGATTGGACTTGAATTCTTTGTAGCAGATGATCTCATAAAGACCGTTCTAGAACCTACTTTGGACCAGATAGCAGTGGTGGCTGTTATCGTAGCAATAAGGACCGTAGTCGGCTATTCCCTTAATAAGGAGCTGAAAGAGATGGGGCCAGAGGAGGCTGCCAAGGAAGAAAAGTTGTATTAACAGATCATCGTTAAACCTTTAAGTCAAACATGCGCACTTCATGCCATGCTGCTGGGTATTCGTTTAAAATAAATTAGGCATTATAGCAAAAATGGATTCA
Source organism: Methanotrichaceae archaeon (assembly GCA_963803145.1). Lineage (GTDB taxonomy): Archaea > Halobacteriota > Methanosarcinia > Methanotrichales > Methanotrichaceae > CAWBKV01. Next base: position 26,157 of record CAWDLW010000004.1, on the reverse strand, counting down.
GTTCCTGTAAATATGTCTGTAATAAGCTTAATGTACTATGCATAATAATTGTCGGCTTAAGAAAGCCTGGTGATGAGATGATTGAGAAAAGCGATGCCATGAAGGTACATGATAAATGGACAGAAGAAACTCTGAAGAATAGGCCAAAGCACACAAAGGAAGGATTGCCGATTCAACCATGGCATGTTCTTCTTGGCCTAGGAGGAATATTTGTATTAGTGCTGATGATCAGCTCCCTGGTACACCATTAGATTATCCAGGCTGGTTTCAAAGCTTTTATTTGCGCATAAAGTTCTAATTATGTTAAGTTTGGTAGCACAATTCAGCTATCTTTGACAAAGCATTTTCGGAATCACGACCACCAAAAATTAGTTATAAATGTTGAATAGACTAATTAGGGGGATATTCTTGCCTAAGATGACGATAATTTATGCGAGCGGCCTCGGAAGAACTAAGCAAATGGCAGAGGCAATAGCAGATGGTGCAAAGACAATAGAAGGTGTTGATATTGTCCTGAAGGATGCATACGATGCCACGCTTGTGGATATATTGGACGCGAATGCGATCCTTCTAGGCGGCTCTACCTACAACTACAAGCTGATCAAAGCCATGGACCCCTTCTTGAAGGAGATGGAAAAAGCAAACCTGAAGGGCAAAGTTGGAGTCGCATTTGGCTCATACGGCTGGAGTGGCGAAGGCGTGCCAACATTGATAAAAAGGATGCAATCATTCGGAATGAATGTCATTGAGCCGGGAACGACAGCCTATCAGGTACCGAAAAAAGAGGATATCGAGAGATGCTTCCGCCTCGGAAGAGCTGTGGCTCAAGGAATCACAGCTTGATTACTATCAAAATCGATTTTGATAATTTTGATACTACTTTTATCTCAATAATCAGAGCTTTAATATAAGCCGAAAATAGAAAAAGCAATTAGAGGTTAAGATATGTCCAAGGATATTCTAGAGAAAGGTGCCATTGTGCAGAGAGATAAGGAAACCTTTGCCATTGCTCCCCATATTCCCGGCGGCATAATCACGCCTGCAGGGCTGCGGAAGATCGCCGATGTGGCTGAAAAGTACAACGCCAAGGTTTTGAAGATTACATCTGCGCAGAGAATCGCTATCGTAGGAATTAAGCCCGAAGATATCGATAATGTTTGGAAGGATCTGGATATGAAGCCGGGCCATGCCATAGGGCTCTGCGTGAGAAGTGTCAAAATATGTCCAGGCACCACGTTTTGCAAGAGGGGACAGCAAGATTCGGTAGGCGTTGGTCTCAAGCTTGACGAGAAATATCACGGCATGTCGCTTCCCTGGAAGCTTAAGATGGGCGTATCAGGATGTGCCAACTCCTGCGCAGAATCTGCGATAAAAGATATAGGCCTGATAGGTACCTCCAAAGGCTGGAAGATGGTAGTCGGCGGTTGCAGTGGTGTCAAGCCAAGGGTCGGTCAGCCTTTTGCTGAAAGCCTGACAGATGAAGAGGCGCTAAGCCTCATAGATAGAATCCTCGATTACTATAAAGATCATGCGAAAAAGCAGCGCCTTGGCGAGTTCATTGATGAGGTGGGATTCGAGAGATTTAAGCAAGAGATTATGCCCTAGTTTTTTTTATTATTTTACTTATTATTAGCTTAAAACCATAATTCAATACATTTGGCATTGGTTAAGCTAGATCGCGAATATATAAATTTGCGTGCTTAAGGAAAAAGCTTTTATTAGGCCTGCCTATTCTCCATGGGGGAGAGATACATGAGAATATTACTGATACTATTCATAGCATTAGCACTGTGCAGCCTAAGCCTTGCGATGACCCAAGACGTAGGAGGAAATTTCGGCGATTCGTGGTTGATAAAGTACAGCAATAAGTTTGTTTCCAACAAAGATAGCAGCACAAATGATCTATGGTACTGGGGAGGAACGCCTCATGGCTACGAGGTGTTTAATGGAAAGCTCTATCCATTGCTAGCGCCTACCGAGTGGTATTATCCGGCGTTCATGAGCAACACTACGCCGATTGTTCTGAACGGAACTGCCCTAATAAAAGATAAAGCCCTCATGCCTATAGATCTTCTATTCCAGGATTTTATGAATGATCCCGGGTCTATCGCTCAGACTACAGAGCGGCCCGTAATGGTGATGTATCCTGCGGGCTCCGGAAGAGATACACTGCTGTGATAGCAGAAAACTTTTATAATCCCTTTTTACTTCATGCATAAAGGTTTAAACAGCATAAAAAAATAATGATTTGGGGATACCGCTCCTTCAGACAACCAATTGCCCTTTACCGTACAGATCCTCTGCAACCTGGTTCAGCGAACTCCCTTTAACCTCTCCGCCATAATCAGGCAGTATAGCAATGCGTTTATCGCTATATTTTTTCTTTATAGAATCGATGTAGGCTGTTTGCGATGCCATTCTGCGTGTGCAATACTCGCAGTCGCAATCTCTCATTACATGGTTGATGACTATTGCTTCGACATGGACTCCGTGAGATTCTACAGTATCGATCAGTCGCTGGGTTTCCATTACAGCCGCCTTCTCAGGAATTGTTACAACAGTGACTGTGGCAACCTTAGGATCGAGCAGGGCGCCTCTCATTCTATCGGCTTTGATCCTCATGCTCCTTATCTCTGTCAGGACGGCATCTCCAAATCCAGCCTCAACCATATTCAGAAAACCCATCCACCGGTTCTTTACACCGAGCATCCTCGCAACGAAGCCGGTAGTAACTGAAGGCAGCTGAAGCAGCGGCATGACCATTGCAGTTGGAGCCGAATCGAGCACAACCACATCGTATTTGCCCTCGACGTAAATATCGTTCAATTTATCCATGAATATGAGCTCGTTTACACCGGGCATACTTCCGAAGTCCTCAGGTCTGACCTCCATCTCAAAAAGACCAAAGAGTGCAGTGAGCATGCTCTTGTACTTTTTGTAGAATGACTTGGACTCCTCCCTGAGATCGGGCTCATAACCATAAAGGTGCTCGCTGATCTTTCTTGGCTGAGCCCCTATATCCATGTCGAAAATGTCTGACAGAGAATGTGCAGGATCCATCGAGAAGGCGAGTGTTTCCTGTCCATGTGTAGACGTCCATAAGCCTGTTGATGCCGAGGTAACGCTTTTCCCTACTCCGCCTTTTCCTGCCACGTAAATAAGTCTCATACCATAATTATTTCATCGGAATGGATTTACCATTTGCGCCCGTTTTAACCTTTTCGAATCTACAATACCTGCCCCAGGAATCTGTAGAAGATGCAAAGCATTAATATGTAATTGGATTTCTCCTTAAGCCCAAATCAAGATCATCATCGAGGATTAGTCATGAAAAGAAATATCAAGGTCGAGCGCCTCAATCAAAGACCGATAGAACAGCAGGAGATAGAGCTAGTAGAACGCAAGGGCATTGGGCACCCAGACAGCGTAGCCGATGGGCTAGCGGAGTCAATCAGCAGGGCTCTTTGCCAGGAGTACCTTGATAGGTTCGGAGCGGTGCTCCATCACAATACGGATAAAACGCAGATAGTGGCCGGAAGGTCCAAACCAGAGTTTGGCGGCGGAGAGGTCATCTGCCCGATTTATATTCTCCTCACCGGCAGGGCGACGAAAGTTTTCAAGGAAGAGGAGATTCCAGTAGATACTATTGCCATCAAGGCCGCCAGGAATCTCTTACGTGAATCCTTATCCAACCTAGATATCAATAATCAGCTCATCCTCGATGCTAGGATTGGCATGGGTTCCTCGGACCTTCGCGACGTCTTCGGACGAAAGATCCCAAGCGCAAATGATACATCATTCGGCGTGGGCTATGCTCCGCTTTCAGAGACAGAGACTATCGTCTATAACACTGAGAGAGAGCTTATGAGGCTCAAGAAGAGCATGCCTGCCATAGGCGAAGATATCAAGGTAATGGGAATGAGGGAGGGCGATTTAATCAATCTCACCATTGCCTGCGCAATGGTCGATAAGTATGTGGCAGATCTGAAGGCTTATGCTGATATGAAGATGGATATCGTGGAGCATATAACAAATTATGCTTCTCAGTTCACTTCTCGCAAAGTCCAGGCTCAGATGAACGTGGCCGACAACATTGAGAGCGGATCTGTCTATATCACAGTCACCGGCACATCGGCTGAGATGGGGGATGATGGGGCTGTGGGCCGCGGAAATAGGGCGAACGGTCTGATAACTCCCAATAGGCCCATGAGCCTTGAGGCAACCTGCGGCAAGAATCCGATAAACCATGTGGGCAAGATCTATAATCTCCTATCAATGGTTGCAGCCAAGCAGATCGCTGAAGAGATCAAGGGCATAGACGAGATATACATTAAGATCCTTTCGCAGATAGGCAAGCCCATCGATGAGCCGCATATCGCAAGCGTTCAAATAGTACCAAAGAACGGTGCTGATTTCGCTAGCATTGAGGCACAGGCTACTCAGATGCTGGATGACTGTCTGGCTAATATTCCCAAGATCCAGCAGATGATATTTAAGGGCGAGATAAGCACTTATTGATCTTTATATTTATTTTTACAGATTCTTTTTCCTTTTTTCCATAACAAGGAAACTGGGTAAATTGACTGCTAAAATATTTGGGTTCAAGAAGACTAATGCGGTGACTGTAATGTGATCGATACTTAGCTCACTAACTCAGCGCCATTCAGAGAATACAACCTGGCACTATAAGGATTCCGGAAAATAGGAAATAAAATGGGATTTACTATCTGCAGAACGATTGTGTTGAAGGGATAAACCCACTCGCAGGCTTTGGAACGCTTGCAGCAGAGAGGCTCCGCAAGGAGAGCGGCTTCACCAATGTTGCAGATATTGTCGTCAACAGCTTCTACAACTCTGGGACAGGAGAGATAGCAGCCTTCGAAGAGCTTGTGGGATCACATGGAGGGATGGGAGGCGACCAATTGCGCGGATTCTTAATATATCCGTCTGAGCTTGATCCTGGGCCTGATCCAATCGTTGGAGCAGAACAGCTTCATAGAGTGATTATGCGGTGGGTGCCTAGCGATCATGGGAGAATATAATTTTAGGAAATGTTTTCCTATAGAGATCTTTAGGTCACGCGAATCTCCTTCTCCAGCTTCCTAATAGTATCCCTAAGATGAATCGCCCGTTCAAACTCCAGTCTCTCCGCAGCCTCCTTCATTTCGGACTCCAGCTCGATGATTACGTTCGGTATATCGGACTTCGGGATATGCTTTGTATCGGTTATCTCCACGACTTTTTCTCTTATAGGCTTCTTAATCGTTCTAGGTATAATCCCATGTTCCTGGTTATAGGCCATCTGCAGAGCCCGTCTCCTCTCGGTTTTCTCCATGGCCTCCTTGATGGAGCCGGTTATATTATCGGCATAAAGGACAACCGTGGAGTTTGCATTTCTTGAAGCCCTGCCTATAGTCTGGATTAGGCTCTTTTCATTCCGAAGGAAGCCCTCTTTGTCTGCATCCAATATGCCTATGAAGCCAACCTCGGGGATATCCAGCCCCTCACGCAGCAGGTTAATGCCTACAAGCACATCGAACTTTCCAAGGCGAAGCTCACGAATGATCTCTGTTCGCTCCAGAGTATCGATATCAGAGTGCAGGTAGCGGGCCTTGATGCCATTCTGCGCCAGATAGTCCGTCAGCTCCTCTGCAAGCCTCTTGGTAAGGGTAGTCACCAGGGCGCGGTCTCCATTAGCGATGACTTGACCTATCTCCTGCATCACATCCCTTACCTGGCCATCGATAGGCCGGATCTCTACAATCGGATCTAGAAGCCCTGTGGGGCGGATGACCTGCTCCACAACCTGGGCAGAACATTCCAACTCGTAATCGCCAGGAGTTGCCGATACGAAGATAACATTCTTCATGTATCGCTCAAACTCCTCGAACTGGAGCGGACGGTTATCATAGGCGCTGGGAAGGCGGAATCCGTAATCCACAAGGCTTTTCTTCCTCGATCGATCTCCATTGTACATTCCGTGTATCTGCGGGAGGGTCTGGTGGCTTTCATCGATTACCAGCAGGAAGTCGTCTGGAAAGTAGTCCAGGAGGCAGTATGGCGGCTCCCCCGCGTTTCGGCGATCGAAATGTCGAGAGTAGTTTTCGATTCCTTTGCAGCTCCCGGTCTCTTCGATCATTTCCATATCGTGAAGCGTGCGCTGCTTCAGCCGGTGCGACTCGATCAGTCCCAGCTCAGGCAAACGCTCTTCAAGCTCTGCCATGATCGATTGTATGGCGCTCTTTTTCTCATCCTCCGGAATCACAAAGTGCCTGGCAGGGTAGACATAGAAATAATCCAGTTTCTCCTTCTGTTTTCCCGTCAGCCTATCGAGCTCTAAGATTCGGTCTATTTCATCCCCGAATAACTCGATTCTGATGATGTCATTGAAGTATCCCGGGATCAGGTCGATGGTGTCTCCCTTAACCCTAAACCGTCCTGGAGCAAGCTCAATATCATTCCGCTCATAAAGGATATCGACCAGCTTTCCCAGGATTTCTTTTCTCGATATTCGGTCTCCGGCCTTCATCTCAAAGCCCATTCCCTCATAGGTCTCAGGATTACCAAGGCCGTATATGCAGGAGACTGAGGCCACGACGATAACATCTTTTCGAGACATCAGAGAAGCCGTAGCTGCCAACCTCATCTGCTCTATCTTGGGGTTGATGTAGGCATCCTTCTCGATATACTGATCCTTTGATGGAATATAGGACTCAGGCTGGTAGTAATCATAATATGAAACGAAGTATTCCACCCTGTTTTCCGGGAAGAACTCTTTGAACTCATTGTAAAGCTGTGCAGCCAATGTCTTGTTGTGTGCGATTACTAGAGTCGGCTTTTGGATCTGGTTAATGACATTGGCGATGGTATAGGTTTTGCCTGAGCCTGTAACTCCGAGGAGAGTCTGGCGTTTCTGGCCTTCTTTAAGGCCCTCAATTAGTTTTTTAATGGCTTCAGGCTGTGAGCCTTTAGGCTTGAAGTCTGAAAAAAGATTGAACTTCGGTTCTGAGGAGCCGTCCGGCGGCTGCCGAGGGTTCATCTTGCCTGGTGATGCTGTTGACGTTGTAGATGTTGAGGATGTTATCATAATGTAAGCGCCTTCTGCCTGAGCAGGCGATTGTAGTTTATAGCAAACCTATGAGCCTCATCCCTTATCTCCTGGAGAAAGAGCGAAGCCTTTTCATCTCTTCCTATAGGCATAGGTTCGGACCTCCCGGGGATATAAATCTCTTCATTCTCCTTGGCGATTGAAATTACCGGGACCTTAACTCTCAGTTCTCTGAGCTCTTTTGAGGCTGAGGATAGCTGCCCTTCTCCTCCATCGATTAATATTAGATCCGGTAATTCATGGCGTTCCTCCTTGAGCCTGGCATAGCGCCTGCGCACTACCTCGGCGATGGATGCAAAGTCATCGATGCCTTCAACGCTTCTAATCTTGAAGCGGCGATAATTATGTTTATCAGGCCTCCCGCCTCTGAACTGCACCATGGATCCAACAGTGGAGGTGCCGGCAAGGTGAGAGATATCGAAGCACTCGATGATGTTCGGCAGTCTCGGAAGCTTAAGGGCTTCCTGGAGTGCCTCCAGTTTTTTTCTATCTCCGAAGAAACCGATTTCCACGTTCTTTGCAGCCAAATCCAAAAGCGCCTTCTTCTCGCCTTGCTTGGGGACTGTGACATGAACTTTCTTGCCTTTTATATGTGAGAGAAAATCGACAAGGGATTCATCAATGGCTTCAGAAATGATCATCTCTTCAGGAGGCTCATTCTCTGAATAATACTGGACAAGGAACTCCTCTAAGAAGTTATCGCTATTGGCAAAGATAAATGATTCCTTGTCTTCTAAGGTGCCCTTATAGACCTTGAAGAGCATGAGGTAGACATTTTCTACGTCAACAGCATAAGCCAAAACATCCTGGTCGTACTTCCTTTGCCGCTCAACATTCTGCCTTTCTTGGAGCTTCTCCAGAGCCGCAATCTCATCCCGAAGCTCCATTGCTTCTTCGAAATCCTGCTTCTCGGCAAGTTCCTTCATCTTATTATGAAGCGATTCCATTAGCTCGCCGATATTGCCCTTCAGAACAGACTCAGCCCTCAACACCCTTTCCCTGTAATCGAACTCGGAAATCTTTCCGATGCATGGCCCCCCGCATACGCATAAATGGTAACGGAGGCATGCTCTTTTTGGCAGACGCCTGCAGGTCCGAAGCCCAAAGGTCTTGCGAACAATATGGAAGACGAATGTTCTCTCACGGGCAGAGACAAATGGGCCAAAAAAAGCACCATCTCCAGTAGCCTTCCGAGAGATACAGATTCGTGGGAATGCCTCGTTTGTCAAGTGGATATAAGCATAATTTGATGAGTCCTTGAGCTTGATGTTGTATCTAGGCAAGTGCTTCTTGATCAGAGTGTTCTCCAAAAGGAATGCTTCTATCTCGGTGTTGGTGATTATGAAGTCTAAATCTTTCGCAGCCTGAATCAGGTTTTCTGTCTTCGCCTCACGATCAAGCTTCTGGAAATAGCTGCTCACACGCTTTTTTAGGTCTTTGGCCTTTCCAACATAGAGAACTCTTCCATCAACATCCTTGAATAGGTAGCATCCGGGGGAATGGGGAATGGACTGTAGGGAGATCATATTCCATGAACCTTTATTTTTGGACTATTTTATCTCATCGGGAAGCGCTAATGTGCGAAAGACACCGGCCGTCAGGCCAGGAATAAATCAGCAAAGCCATTTTATATTTGCATGAACTTCCCACATAATTAAAGCCCCAAATGGGCCTTCCAACACAGGAATATTCGGAAGATCGATGTAATTGAGGGGATTAAAATTAGCGTAAAATTGATCATGTCCCTGCGTTTGAAGCAGGATGCATTCAGCCTTATTCTGCTCATCTTGTTAATTTTTATAGCTCCCAGCACTCATGCGACTACATCAGATGCTGTTTCAGTTAAAGACCAGAATAGCACTAAAGCATTTGATCCTGCTAACATGAACCTTTCGGCAAAGCCTGGAGATGATTTTTATGAGTACGTCGATGGAGCATGGATAAAGAATCATCCAGTGCCTTCCGATAAGCCCCGCTACGGTGAATTTGTGATTGTAGGAGATAAAACAGATGAGCGGGTCAGGGAGCTGGTTGAAGAGGCAGCAAACAATACTACTGCTGAGAAGGGAAGCATAGAGCAAAAGATAGGCGAGTTTTATCGCGTAGGACTAGATAATGCCACGCTTGACAGACAGGGAATCTCATCCCTCAAAGAAGAACTCATCCGTATAGATAATATTTCGACCATCTCAGATGTTCAGAATGACTCAGCGCATCTCACCAGCTATTATATCATCGACCCCTTCTTCTCATTCTACGCCGATGCAGATCCTAAGAACACCAAAATGATGATGGCCACTCTTTTCCAGAGCGGGCTCGGCCTGCCTGATAGAGATTACTACTTCAGGCAGGATAATGATTCAATAAAGACAAGGAAGGAATATGTAGAGCACGTAACAAAGATGTTCATTCTTCTCGGTGATACGCCAGAAGCCGCTTCAAAGAACGCACAGACTATCATGAGAATGGAGACGAGGCTTGCAAACGCATCCTTTACGAATGTAGAGAACAGAGACCCAGTCAAGACATACAATAGAATGACCATGGAAGGGATTGCAGCCTTTGCTCCTGGATTTGACTGGAAGAGGTTCACCGCAGATTTAGGCTATCCTGAGATCAAAGAGATTAATGTCTTGAATCCGCCGTTTATCAAAGAACTCGGAGCGATGATGCAAAATGAGAGTGTGGCAGATTGGAAGACTTTCCTGCGCTGGAAATTGATATCGGCAACAGCCCAATATCTTAGCTCCAACTTTGAGAACGAATCATTCGATTTCAATGACAGAAAGCTAAATGGACAGGAGCTGATGGAGCCACGCTGGAAGAGAGTTCTTGATACCGAGAACGTATTCCTTGGTGAGCCAATCGGACAGACATATGTTAGGAAATATTTTGATCCAGAGTCCAAGGCAAGGATGAAAGAGCTTGTGAGCAACCTGAAGGCTGCATTCAGATCTCGTCTCAGAAACCTAACCTGGATGGGAAATTCCACTAAGGAAAAGGCGCTGGAGAAGCTTGATACTATGGATGTGAAAGTTGGCTATCCCGACAAGTGGAGAGATTTCTCAGGACTCGAAATAAAGAACGATTCCTATGTGATGAACGTTCTTAGGGCTGGAAACTTCGAGTTCAATCATGGGTACAGCGGCATGGACAAAATAGGAGAGCCTGTAGACCGCGACCTATGGTTCACGCCACCTCAAACGATAAATGCCTACAATGACCCGATGAAAAACACTATAATCTTCCCTGCAGGAATTCTGCAGCCTCCCTTCTTCAATAGAGATGCAGATGATGCCATCAACTATGGCGCCATCGGAGCGGTGATAGGACATGAGATGACTCATGGCTTCGATGACCAGGGAAGACAGTACGATAAAGACGGAAACCTGACCGATTGGTGGACAAAGGAGGATGCGGATAAGTTCAACAATAGCACTCGCATCCTAATAGATGAGTACAGTAATTTTAAGCCGCTGCCGGATCTTCATATCAACGGTAATTTGACTCTGGGAGAGAATATCGCGGATTTCGGAGGCTTGACTATCTCCTACCACGCTTACCATATGTCTCTAAAAGGAGAGCCTGAAAAGATCGATGGCTTTACAGGCGACCAGAGATTCTTCTTGGGCTATGCACAGATATGGAGAGAGTCCGTAAGAAACGAATTTCTGAGAACATTGGTGCAGACAAATCCACACGCACCCAGTAGGTTCAGAGTCAATGGTGCATTGTTTAATATACCGGAGTTCTACAAGGCATTCCCGGAGATCAAGCCAGGAGATAAGCTGTACAGGCCAGAGGATCAGAGGCCGATAATCTGGTAGGAGCATTGAAGCCCAATTGGGCTTCAGATTTTTCATTATTTTATCGTAATACTCCTGTTGCTTGTATCCGAGTGCTGCAGTTTAACTATCCTCGTGTCCGACATAGAGATAATGCAAGCATTCCTTTTACCATTGGGTAGGACAAAAGTCTGCTAAATTAGCGTAGTTAAAATAATCTAATATTTACATAAATTCAATGATATCGTAGAAAAACCCACAATAGTGGAAATGATATCTATTTAAGAATAGAATAAATCGATAGCTGTGCGACCGATTATAGTAATGGACATATAACAATATTTATATACGTTAAGGACATATCTAAGTATATGCAAGAGAGAAAAGAGAACATGCCCGCAAAAGGGAGCAGATCGTCTGGAATGGAAGAAAGCCGAATGGGACAGAAGAGCCAACCAGGGCAAGAGAATTGGAGCAGCGAAGAGAGGATGCGAAGTGTAAAAGGACAGCTCCAGGCTCTCGATGATGATATGAAGAAAGCAACAACACAGGCTTCCAAAGACGATATCAAGCAGCGCCGGGATGAGCTTCAGCGCCAGCTAGAAGGCATGGAAAAGAAGTAAAACTCTATTTGTATCTGGATACTTTTAGGCCCGTAGCGGCTTAATTATCGAGATCGCTGAAGAGCTTCTTGGTAATTGCCTAAAACGGGCCAGGCAATTTTTATCTGACATTCTACATTCTCATATGACATTTTCGATTAATATCGCTAATATCCTTTTTTACCCCTCTTCAAACTCTCTTTAAAACAAACTAATTCTATCAATTTAATTTAAATTTACTTAGAAATTTTAACTTTGATTAGAAAACAAATTATGGGTCTTGATTTGATCTGGAATTAAACTTTCAATAGTTAATTTTAAGTAATTTGGGCGCTTATAACTAGGTTGCACCACCAAAGGAAGGTATTATTGATGTTATCTCCTCTGATTCCTAATTATAAGCACCCAAAATGGATAATAGTGCTCAAAATACTTGAAATTATCGGATCTCAGCGATCTAGGAAAATTGCATCCAAGTTAAAAATATATGATATAGATAATTTCGTATTAGCAATAAAAATTATAGTCCTATCAAGCTTGTTTGAAAGAGATATTTCCTCTATAATTTCAGAAATAAATATGAATTTAGAGTTACAAAAGCTATTGGATATTGATTCAACGATAAATGCGCAAAAAGTCTATAAATCTATGTTTGATTTAAGTTATGACTCATTGTTCCATTTTTTTAGCAAAACATTCCAGTCTGAACGCCGTAAAAGAGATAAAAAGCAAAGAACTATAATTATTGATACCTCTCCAATCGTAATTGACCTTAATATTTGGAGAAACAAGGATAAAATAGGTAAGAAGAATAAAAAATATAAATGGTCTTATTACCCTCCCATAGGCTATTTCGTAGGATTTAAGTTAATTTTGGCTATAGATCTTGATGACAATCTTATTGGATTTGAAATTCATAAAGATTGTCCTAATGATTCAAAAATACTTATTCCTTTTGTAGAAAGGCTTTTCAATTCAAGAAAAATACATTCAGGCGATTTAATCATCTGTGATAAAGGCTTTACGTCAAAAAAGAATTATCATGCGTTAATCAATCAATTTTACTTGATTCCGATTATTTATCCAAGGAATAACACCAATTTAGATCAAATAATTTACGAACTTAATCCGCCTTTAGATGCATTTTCTCACAATAAATATAAATTAGAAAAATGGATTCATATTGTTAACGAATTTAAGAATTTAATCTATCAATGGAAGAGTTTTAAGTATTATAGGCTTGAAATAGAAGTTTTCTTCAATATAGCTAAAAATACCTTAGGATTGAACAAAATACATCAATATACACAGCCTAGTGTCGAAAAAAAGGTTGTCCCAATAGTTTTCTTAGCTACAAAGTTAGTTTCTTTAGCGAATTCTCTAAATATCGGAAAAAAGGCTATACCTTCCTGGTAGGTCACGAAGAGGGGTAAATGAGAAAAGTGTTAGCACTATTCGCCCCAGGAGTGACAGCCCTTGGAGAGCGAGCAGCTAACTATATATCGGCCGTCCTCGTCTACTTCAATGAGAATTGGCAGGTGCAGCTTTTCCATGACTTGATCAACCAATGCTATTCTGTGCTGAAAACTTAAAGGCATTTCGCAAATTCAGTGAAGAATGCCTTGATAAGGAGCTTGTCAAGGAAGACCTTTCGGCCAGCGAAAGAGCCAAAAGCTTCCCTGATGATTGCGGGATATTCTCAGATCTCGCCGTATAAGGCTTTCTGGAAATTCCTGGCTGCTCGGAAGCTTTTTCATCCCGCGATGGGACATATATATCCATGAAATTCAAGGTTATCCTGGAGGATGCAGAGGAAGTAGGCTATATAGTCAGCTGCCCAGCACTGTCCGGCTGTCATTCTCAAGGAGATACTATTGAGGAGGCTCTAGATAACATAAAGGAGGCCATAGTTGGATGTCTTGAGTCTCTAAAGTTCCTCAATTACCTGATAATTCTATGTCTTCTAAGTTAGTAGTAAAATTAGCATCCAAGCATATATAAAAGTTTAGAGAACTTACATAATTCTGTGGTAATCATGGAAAGCAAGGTAGTCTACTTTGAAGATATTAAGCCTGAGAATACTGAGGCGGTCTTCAGGCTGGTTCAGGAAAGGCTAAAAGGTTCAGGAATAAAGAAACTAGTAATTGCATCCACTACAGGCTCAACGGCTAAATTGGCCATGGACTTCTTTAAAGATAGTGGGGTCAAATTGATTATAGTGCCTCATCAGTTCGATTTTCATAGAGACACAAATGCATTTCCACAGGAGCTAGTAAAAACCCTGAGAGAATCGGGACATGAAGTTCACTTCGGCACAATGCTCTTCCATACTGATGACTTTTATGGATCAAATAATGGAACCATTATGGCAAACCTGCTGCGCTGCTTCTGTCAGGGAGTCAAAGTATGCTTTGAGATAGTTCTAATGGCTACAGATGGTGGTCACATTGCAAGCGGCGAGAAGGTGATAGCGATAGCTGGGACTGGCAGAGGGTCTGATACTGCTCTGGTGATGCAGGCAGCCTCAACCCAGCATATGAGAAATCTACGAGTTAGCGAGATCATCTGCAAACCGCTCAATCCGCTGAATATAGATGAGCTGCGAGAGAAGATGACTCAGAAAGATCGTTGAGTTAACTAGAAGTCAAAAGTATAATTCAAAGATCAATATTCTGTGTGGTACCATGCTCTACAGAAAGATGAACAAAGTTACGCCCGAGCTTTCGATCTTAGGGTTCGGATGCATGCGCCTCCCTATCAAGAAGGACGGCCACATCGATCAGAAGCAGGCAGCTGAAATGCTGAGATACGCAATTGACAAGGGCGTCAATTACGTTGATACTGCCTATCCTTATCATAACGGAGAGAGTGAGCCGTTTCTGGGGAATGCTCTCAAGGACGGATATCGCGAGAAGGTGAATCTGGCTACAAAGCTTCCAAGCTGGATGATAAAATCGCGAAAGGATATGGACAGATGCCTTAAAGAGCAGCTTCGGCGCCTGAGGACTGATCATATCGACTTCTACCTGGTCCACGGGCTTGTGAAACCGTTCTGGGACAACCTCTATCAGCTTGGGGTTACAGAGTTCCTGGATGATGCCATATCTGATGGCCGGATAAAGTACGCTGGTTTCTCATTCCATGATAAAGTAGAGGTGTTCAAAGAGATCGTAGATGCCTATGATTGGACATTCTGCCAGATTCAGTACAATTTCATGAACGAAGAGTACCAGGCAGGTACAGAAGGACTGAGATATGCAAGCGATAAAGGGCTCGGCATTGTTGTTATGGAGCCGCTCTTAGGAGGTATGCTTACTAAGGATATACCTTCAATCACGGCGGTATGGAAAAAAGCCCCAGTTCAGCGTAGCCTTTCCGAATGGGCGCTTCGATGGGTATGGGACCATCCCGAGGTAACAGTTGTTCTTTCGGGCATGTCTGCTCTTCCACAGGTGGTGCAAAATGTGTCGTTCGCTTCGAAGGGTTTACCTGACTTGCTTTCACAGGAGGAGCTCAACCTCATCGAAGAGGTCAAGGCCGAGTACAAGAAAAGGATCAAGGTTCCCTGCACAGGCTGCAGATATTGTATGCCGTGCCCATCCAACGTCAGTATTCCTGAATGCTTTGAGATGTACAATACAGCTTGCATGTTCGATGCCCCTGAAGTCGCAAAAATTAATTACAAGATCGCTCTCGGCGGCATGTTTGGAGGGAACTCGGGATTTGCGTCTCAATGCCAAGAGTGCGGCAAATGTGAAGAGCTCTGTACTCAGGGAATTCCTATCAGGGAACACATAAAGAAGGTTGCTGAATATTTCGGGAAGTGATAGATCAACATAGATATGGATGGCGATTTGCCCTAGATTTGATGCTCGGCTTAACACCAATAACCAATATGCTCCCAGCATCATTTCATAATGCCATTCCGGAACTGAGAACAGCTTAATGGTTGAATAACGGCATTGTGCCTTTGAATCTTAGTGCCTTGTTCAGCCGCACTAAATTACAAAAGCATAAGGACATAAAAATATGCTCGGAGTTTTGGGATGGCCTCTAGATCTATCGGTTTTATATCTATTGCCTTTACATCTATCGCTTTTATGTTTATCCTAAGAGCACTCTAATTCTCAAATAGACAATCAGGAGCTCATATTCTTTAGCTCACTTTCAATAAATGGGTCCATTTCAGCACAGCGGCCGTGTACAGAGCAGTTTACAGTGTAAAACGCCTTTGGCTCAGATGCCTTTGAGAACAAATCTTTCCCCTGTTCATAAGGGATGATAGGATCTTTTTGCGAATGCATCATCACCAGCTTTCTTGGAGGAATCTTGGCAAGATATGTCTCAGGGTCAATCGATCTATAAAACCGAATCATCTGAGGATCGTTTAGCATCCCGGAGGCAATTGCCTGATTCACACTAAAGCCGGATGTGCTGATGGCAATCACGCCGCGGGCTTTAGGATCCAGAGCGCATGCAATGATCGCAAAACGTGCTCCATTGCTTTCTCCGGCGTATATAATACGGTTCGGATCGATCTCCGGCCTGCTTCTAAGGATCTCTGCTGCTGCGAGGGCGTCATATACCATCTTATTTTCAGTGGGCTCTTGACCCTTCAGAAACATTTGCAAATCGCCATCCATATCTATGCCGCCCAAATTGCGCTGATCCAGCGTAAGGCTTGCATAGCCTAAGCTGCACAGATATTTTGCCAGCCCTTGCTCACGCTCCTTCGTTACAGTCGCCCCGGGGAGCAAAACTATGCCAGGCACACTTTGTGCCTTATCCCCCTTCAACTGCTCTGGGATCAGAAGAAGTCCTGATATTTGTGCATCCCGGCTTGTAAATTTGACATTGTAAAGCGCGGTGCTGTTCTCGGCATTTAATGGCGTCAACTGGTATTCGGGAGATGAAAGAGAATATTCGAGGATTCCATCGCTGCTCACACGCCACTCCTGCTTGCTGTCTGAAAGCGATAGAACGCCGATGATCATAGCAATGATGAAACCTATTATGAGCAATGCTGCTATTATGCGATATTTCTCCATTCTCCTCGCCTCTGCCTTACCAAGAGAATCAGCTATAGATTATAGCTAGACATTATGTTCCTTTATATTCTCTCGCATCTGCAGTGATCCCTCAATTAATCTTATATCACATGCTTCATACACAAAAGTTAACTAACCATATGCCTATAGATCTACAAAGGCCAGAATATTCATAATAGCTCTGGCAGAGGAGGTGGTGAAATTGAAGAGATTCGATCTACTGCTTGAAGAGGATGTATCAGGTTATGAGGGCGACTTCAGTGAGCTTATCCATGAGGCCCCGGCGCTCTACAGGCTTATGACCAAACTCCTGGATGATCCTGCCTTGCCAGAGAGGCTTTCGCCGCTGGTGATTGCAGCAATAGCTTACTTTATAGCACCTGCAGATATTATACCGGAGGAAGAGGTTGGCCCTATTGGCTATGTAGATGATATCTTCTTCTGTGCATTTGTTGCAGATCAGGTTATGAAAGAGTCTGGCAGCGAGGATATACTGGTCAGGAACTGGGACGATAATAAGCCCATTGTGCCCCTCGTAAAGGAAATCCTTAGCCGAGAGAAGGAGCTTATCGAAGATAAAAAGGAGCTGATATTCCAGTTCATTGGATACGATTAGCTGTGAAATCGTACAGCTGGATAACATCGATTAGATTATCGGTAATATAGCGAAAGCTCATACTGGAATATCAGCATCGACTGCCTGCCTGAAGCTCGAGCACTGCAAAGAGCGAGGTTATATGGATGGCCCTTATTAGCTCAGGTATTGGGAAGTATCCATTGGGGCGACCAAGATGGGATACAGTCTTGGCTCCGCGAGTCTCGACTTTGCCAGTCTCAGTTTTGCGGGTAGCATGTGACTCCATCTCCTCAGCCATCCTTCCAGCTAGCTCCCTCCAATCAATACATTCAGAAAGGCATTCAGAAACCATATCGGATGATCCTCCCATGGAGCAGCAGTACTTTAGGAAGCAGTGCTTTAAGATGGAGCCCAGTGCATTCTCATCAAACCTATCTCTTCTGCAAAAGTAGCTTCCTAGAACTAGGCTCATGCTCAAAAGATGCTCTCCGGCATAAGATTGTAATACCCAGGCGGGAATTTCAGTTTGAATCTCGATATGCTCCAGATCAGCTATCCCAGATAGCCTCAGGTTAGGATATCTGCAAGACTCAAGCCAGTTATCAAGCCTACCTGCAACTTTTCTATTCCAGCGATATGTGCTATCTCCTGCAGGGCGTTCTCTGTTATGGAATAAGGGTATGAGCGATGTGTGAATTATGCCGCTTCTCATGAGCGTTCCGAGGTCCATAGCGCATGATGCTAGTGCCAACTTCATCTCTTCTATAGATATAGCTGGATCACCCAGATACCGGAAATAATCGCTATCTGTGATATAGCAGATGGCATGGGATCCCGAAAGTTCCGAGAGCTTAAGATCTTGAACGCAATCAGGAAGCCCCTGTAACTTGAAGAGACCGCCCAAAGGGTGAGGCAGCCTGCTTGATAGTTCGAAGGTCGCAAGCATTCTCTGCATTCGGGCTTCGGCGGAAAGCTTTACCTTATCTCCGTCATTCATGCAAATCTTGATAGCGAGACATGCACTGCCCAAAGGCACCACAAGTGTTCTGCCCACTTTTTCGACCTCACCTGAGGCATGTTCTGAAATAAGATCCTTTAGATTGATAGTCATTATTTCAGGCTCAGGATCAGGCTCGGGAAGGTCAAAAGTTTCCGGCAATAATCTCAGTATTAATCTATCCCGGCATAACGTCTTTGAGATGACATCAAATCCAGAGTTCTCAGCCCTATCCACAGTCTTGCCTATGCGGCAGATCCTAAAACTATATAGATCTGCTATAGACTTTACGGAGAAGCCCTGTCCTGCCAGCCATGAAAAAATGGTTTCTCCAGGGGGGAGCTGATCTATGAGTTCTCGGATATGCAATGCTATTGTAGCGGCAACTTCCTGGCGCTCTGTAAATGAGCTGCTTTTGAGCCGCGTTATTAGAAGATTGATTGAAGGGGGACCTATATCGAGAACTGCTCTCTTGATTCGCATATCTCCTGAGCAGATGAGCTTCATAAGCTTCCCAAGATTCTCCTCGCGGGAATCTGGCACCCCTAAACTTTTTATTAATGCTCTGGCAGCCATGCCACGAACATATTGGCTTTCACAATCCAGCAGATTTGAGAGAGCTTCGCAGGCTGGCTTTCTCCCGATCTTGCCGAGAGCTGTAATAGCCTCAAACCTAATTGAAGGATATTTATCCTCAAGAGCGATACATAATGCTCTTGTTGATTTTGGATTGCCGATATCTCCAAGTCTGCGGGCTGCAGCCCATCTCAAGTGGTGATCTTGCAATACGTCTCCCAGCAGCTTCTCCAAAGCATCTCTATCGTCGGCGCTGGCAATGCTAGGCATATTTGCAGGATTACATAAAAGTGGGCGAATACCTCGGAGGCCCGAAGCATCAATGGAGCTCATAAGAAAGCGTCCTGGCCTATTTTCCTTCTATTACTGACATTGGCATTCCGGTTTTATATGGCCTTCTTGCCTGTCCTCCACATCTCAGGCAGGTGGCGGAAAGTACTCCATCATGTAGTCGAGTTCTCACGCCTGATGAAGGAAGGTAACAGCCACAATGCTTGCAGAATTGACTCTTTAATTGGTGTGGCATCCGGATCCTCATGCGGGTGCTGATATGGCGAGCAATTTGAACATATCTATCACTTCTATCGGGATGTAACTTGTGCTCTGTAGAAGCAAGCTCAAAGAGCCGATGCATGCGTTCTATTGAGATTTCTCTTGACTTCTGTGCGTTCTTTCTGCGTCTCACATATAACCTTCGGCAGCTGGGATATAAAACGTATTTCATCCGAATTTACGGGCAAAAGCCTGCAAAGAATTATTTTACTTAATTGAATCTCGTTAAAAAATAGAGAGAAAATTTGCTCACTTCTTGTTAATGAGCGGAATGTTCTCTACGGATTCTGGATTGGCCAGAGCAGACAGATCGCCGGTCTCCTTGCCAAGAGCCTTTGCCTTGATGACACGGCGCATGATCTTGCCGGATCTTGTCTTTGGCACATCCTTTACGAAGTAGACCTTGTCTGGGTAGGCGACTGGGCCGAGGACTGTCCTGACGTGCTTGGATATATCCTTCTTTAGATCCTCACTCTCTTGGACACCGGTCTTAAGAATGACGAAAGCCACTATGACTTCGCCCTTGACCTCATCGGGCTGACCTATGACGGCTGCCTCTGCGACCTTCGGGTGGGATACGGCTGCGGACTCGACCTCAGCATTGGAGATTCTGTGTCCAGCTACCTTCAGCACATCGTCGATTCTGCCCTGGATCCACCAGTAGCCGTCCTTGTCACGGGTTGCCTTATCGCCAGCAAGGTAAGTTCCGGGCTTGGTCTGCCAGTACATCTCCCAGTACTCTTTCTTGTACCGGACTTCATCTCTGAAGAAGGCACGGAGCATGCTTGGCCAGGGAGTCTTCTGGACGATGTTGCCACCATAGCCCAGTGGAACGGAGTTCGCATCCTCGTCGAATATATCGGTGTTGAATCCTGGAAGCGGGAATGCTACTGATCCGGGCTTCTCAGGTGTCATAACCATAGGAGCAATGACGTGGCATCCTGTCTCAGTCTGCCACCATGTATCAATGATTGGGGACTGATCAGCACCGATATTCTTCCTGAACCAGATGTATGCCTCAGGGTTCAAAGGCTCGCCTACAGAGGCCAGCACCCTGACACTGGAGAGGTCGTACCTCTTGACGAACTCCTCGCCGGTCTTCATAAACATCCTAATGGCAGTAGGTGCAGTGTAGAAGACGTTGACGCCGTACTGCTCAATGATGGACCACCAGCGTCCCAGGTCTGGAAAGTCCGGGGAGCCTTCGTATAGGATGCTGCTTGCGCCAAGGCAAAGCGGGCCATATACCACGTAGCTGTGTCCTGTGATCCAGCCGGCATCGGCTGTGCACCAGAAGACGTCATCATCGTGTACATCCAGCACCCAAGATAGAGTCTGAGCCGGAGCGACGGCATATCCGCCATGGACATGCTCGATACCCTTAGGCTTGCCAGTTGTTCCAGATGTATAGAGAATGAATAACCTGTCCTCGGGATCAAGCTGAGTTGTCTCGCACTGGGAAGACTGACCCTTCACAAGCTCATCGTAGTAAATATCCCTGCCCTCTGTCATGGGCACCTGCACGCCAGTCCTCTTTACTACAACTACCTTCTTGACTGAGGGTGCCGTCTTCAGGGCCTCATCAACATTGGGCTTGAGTGGAAGTGGCTTTCCACGCCTGAAGAAGCCATCGGATGTGACTACTACCTTGGCCTCAGCATCGTTAACGCGGCTGTTCAGACCGCCTGAGGAGAATCCTGAGAAGACTACCGTATGAATTGCACCTATCTTGGCGCAGGCCAGCATGGTCATGGGCAGCTCTGGAATCATTGGGAGATAGCAGACTACTCTGTCACCCTTCCCGACGCCCAGGCTCTTCAGAGCGTTTGCTAGCTTGTTGACCTCACGATAGAGCTCATAGTAGGTGATGGTCCTTGTGTCTCCAACTGGCTCGCCTATGAAGTAGTATGCAACCTTGTTCCTCTTTTCCGATCGTGCATGCCTGTCAACTGCGTTATAGGCTACGTTGATCTTGCCGCCGGTAAACCACTTGTAGTAGGGCTTGCCTGACTCATCAAGAATCTGAGTGTAAGGCTTATACCAGTCAGCGTAACTCTGGGCCATCTCGTCCCAGAAGTCTACGTAGTTTACGGAGCACCACTCACGCATCTCTTTCTCAGTCTTGAAGCCCTTCTTCTTCATCCACTGATATGCATTGGAGTGCTCGATAATCCACTGCGGAGTATTGAAGATTCTAGTCTCTTCCTGTAGAACAGCAGTTTTCGCTGTATCAGCCAACCTTATTCCTCCTTTAATATCAATTATTTCCCGCTCCCGTAATGATCAGGTTCACTCACGAAAATCTCTCCTAACTCTTTGATTCCTTGTCCTGATCGTCCTATAAGTAGGCTCGGAAGGCTTGGGAAACATTGAATCGAAAACTATTCGATCATTTATAAAGGTATCGCGATAAAATTGGTCATTATTTTCAATAATAATGATTATTGCTATTATTTCCTATTACATATCAATAATTTAGTCAAGTATTTCTACAAAAAGTGAGTTTTTGTTTGTTCATACATATAATCCAAGTGAGCAAGGCTTAGGTAGATATCCCATAGCGATCCTAAAGCAAACCCGATAATTTTACAAAATTTAAAGAAAAAAGAAAGAGAGAGTGGAAGTCCGCTTACTTCTTTATGAGCGGAATAGCATCCACAGACTCAGGGTTAGCCAGAGCGGATATATCGCCAGTCGGGTTGCCCAAAGCCTTTGCCTTGATGACACGGCGCATGATCTTGCCGGACCTTGTCTTTGGAACGTCCTTGACGAAGTATACGACCTCTGGGTATGCAACTGGGCCGAGGACTGTCCTGACGTGCTTGGCCAGCTCCTTCTTGAGATCCTCGGACTCCTCCATTCCGGTCCTGAGTATGACGAAAGCCACTATGACCTCGCCCTTGACCTCATCGGGCTTGCCTATGACTGCAGCCTCTGCAACCTTTGGATGGCTGACCAGAGCGGACTCGACCTCAGCGTTGGAGATCCTGTGTCCTGCTACCTTCAGCACATCGTCGATCCTGCCCTGTATGGTGAAGTATCCATCCTTATCCTTGGTGGCCTTATCGCCAGCCAGGTATGTTCCAGGACGAATCTCCCAGTACATCTGCCAGTACTCCTTCTTGTACCTGACTTCATCTCTGAAGAAGGCACGGAGCATGCTTGGCCAGGGTGTGTTGCTGACGATGTTGCCTCCGGAGCCTGGTGGAACTGGGTTCGCATCCTCATCCAGGATATCAATGTTGAATCCGGGAAGCGGGAATGTTGGGGATCCGGGCTTCAGTGGAGTAATGGGCAATGGCGATACGAGGAAGCATCCTGTCTCAGTCTGCCACCAGGTATCCATGATCTGAAGCTTGCCAGCACCGAAGTTGTTCCTGTACCAGATCCATGCCTCTGGGTTGATGGGCTCACCGACGGATCCTAGTAGGCGCAGGCTCGAGATGTCGTGCATCTTTGGCCACTTATCTCCAGCCTTCATGAACATTCTGATGGCTGTAGGTGCCGTGTAGTAGACGCTGACTTTATTATCCTCGATGATCTTGAACATCCTGCTGAAGTCTGGATAGTCAGGAGATCCCTCATAGATCATTGATGTGCAACCAAGGCAGAGTGGTCCATAGACCACGTAGCTGTGACCGGTGATCCATCCAACATCGGCTGTACACCACCAGACATCGTTGTCCTTGATATCGAATACCCAAGCGAGTGTCTGGGCAGGAGTGACACAATATCCGCCGTGGACGTGCTCGATACCCTTGGGCTTGCCGGTTGTTCCAGATGTGTACAGAATGAACAACCTGTCCTCAGCATCCATCTTCTCAGATTCGCATACATCGGACTGCTTGGCTACCAGGTCATGATACCAGATATCCTTGCCTGCCTTCATGGGCACGTCGATGCCTGCTCTCTTTACTACCACTACGTTCTTGACGGATGGAGTATTGGCAGTTGCCTCATCCACATTGGGCTTGAGTGGAAGTGGCTTGCCGCGCCTGAAGAAGCCATCTGTGGTAATAACTACCTTGGACTCAGCATCCAGAACACGGCTGTTCAGGCCACCTGAGGAGAATCCAGAGAACACTACCGAGTGGATGGCACCTATCTTGGCGCATGCGAGCATTGCAATTGGAGTCTCGGGGATCATGGGCATGTAGATACTGACCCTGTCGCCCTTCACAACTCCCAGGCTCTTTAGACCATTGGCAAGCTTGTTGACCCTCTTGGCCAGATCGCCATAGGTGATCTTCTGAGTGGGCTGGTCGGTGGGCTCGGGGACGAATATGTAAGCTACCTTATCAGCCTTGGCTGACTTGGCATGCCTATCTACAGCATTATAGGCAACGTTACACTTGCCACCTACGAACCACTTGGCATAGGGCGGCACCCAGTTTAGGGTCTGTGCCCAGGGCTCAAACCAATCGGCATAGGTCTTTGCCATCTCGCCCCAGAACGTTATGAAATTCTGGCCGGTCCAGGCACGCATCTCGCGCTCGTTCTTGAATCCCTTGGCCTTCATCCACTTCATGACATTGGAGTTCTCAACGAGATCCTTTGGCGGCTCGAATATTCTTGTTTCCTCAAGTAGAACAGATGTTGTTGCTTTTTGCTCAGCCATTTTGAACCTCCTTTATAAATCCCCACATGTTTCCTCTAGACATACACAAAAGGAAAAAGCAGAATACCCTCAAATTTTATCGCCTTCCCTCTTGCTCAATCCCTGGATTATCTGTAATATCAAACATCTCCGACTTAGAGCTGTCTAGGAAACACTGTGACGATCGATAATTATAGCTGTCTTTCATTTATAAACTTATCGCGGAGAAATTTATTTAATTATAGATTATTATCATAATTAATGCAAAAAATGGTCAATTTCTGAAGAATTTTTAATCAGAAATCGCCAAAATATACTGAAATTCAAATTAACAGAATCAGTAAAATCGTTTCAAAAATATTGTAAAAAAAATTAAAAAATGGCCGCTCACTTGATGAGCGGAATTGCATCCACGGCTTCTGGATTAGCCAGAGCAGATAGATCTCCAGTTGGATTGCCCAAGGCCTTAGCCTTGATAACCCGGCGCATGATCTTGCCAGACCTGGTCTTTGGAACGTCTTTCACGAATAAGACCGTCTCCGGATAGGCGACTGGCCCAAGAACTGTCCTGACGTGCTTGGCCAGCTCCTTCTTCAGTTCCTCGCTCTCCACGTTTCCTGTTCTGAGGATGACGAAGGCTACGATGACCTCGCCTTTGACCTCGTCAGGCTTGCCGATAACTGCTGCCTCTGCAACCTTTGGATGGCTGACCAGAGCGGACTCGACCTCAGCATTGGAGATCCTGTGTCCAGCAATCTTCAGCACGTCGTCAATCCTGCCTTGGATGAAGAAGTATCCATCCTTGTCCTTTGTGGCCTTATCGCCAGCCAGGTATGTGCCGGGCCTGATCTCCCAATAAGTGGACCAGTACTCCTTCTGGTACCTCACTGGGTCTTTGTAGAAGGCCCTGAGCATCGACGGCCAGGGTGTATTACTGACTATATTGCCTCCTGTGCCGGGTGCAACAGGGTTAGCATCCTCGTCGAGGATATCGATGTTGAATCCTGGCAGCGGGAAAGTACACGATCCTGGCTTGAGTGGCGTGGTTGGCAGAGGCGAAACCAGGAATGTGCCTGTTTCAGTCTGCCACCAGGTATCCATGATCTGCAGCTTGCCACCGCCGAAGGTGTTTCTATACCAGATCCATGCCTCTGGGTTGATGGGCTCACCAACAGATCCGAGCAGCCTTAGGCCGGAAAGGTTGTACGGTTTGGCCCACTGGTCCCCAGCTTTCATTAACATCCTGACTGCTGTAGGTGCTGTGTATAGCACTGACACTTTGTTCTCCTGGATGATCTTGTACCATCTGCCTAAGTCTGGGTAATCCGGAGAACCCTCGTACATCAGTGATGTGGCACCCAGCACCAGTGGTCCATAGACTATGTAGCTGTGGCCGGTGATCCATCCGATATCTGCTGTGCACCACCATACATCAGTGTCTTTGATATCGAAGACCCAATGCAGAGTTTGAGCTGGACCTACCTGGTAGCCACCATGGACATGCTCGATGCCCTTTGGCTTACCAGTGGTTCCGGAGGTGTACAGGATGAACAGCCTGTCCTCAGAATCCATCTTCTCGCACTCGCACTCCTCAGACTTTCCTGCCACCAGGTCGGACCAGTAGATATCTCTGCCCTCCTTCATGGGGACAGTAATGCCCGCCCTCTTGTACACTACTACATTCTTGACGGATGGAGTATTGGCGGTAGCCTCATCTACATTTGGCTTGAGGGGCAGTGGCTTGCCGCGCCTGTAAAATCCATCAACAGTCACAACCACTTTGGCCTCAGCATCCAGGATCCTGCTGTTAAGGCCGCCTGAAGAAAATCCAGAGAACACAATGCAGTGAATTGCTCCGATCTTGGCGATAGCGAGCATTGCTATGGGCAGTTGGGGGATCATGGGCATGTACAGCATGACTCTATCTCCCTTTCCGACGCCCAGGCTCTTGAGGCCGTTAGCGAACTTGTTGACCTCCTTGTAGAGCTGCAAATAAGTGATCTTCTGAGTGGGCTGGTCGGTTGGTTCCGGCACGAAAACGTATGCTACCTTATCCTTTTTCGCGCCCTTGGCATGCCTATCCACGGAGTTATAGGCCACGTTGCACTTGCCGCCCACGAACCAGCGGGCATAAGGTGGCTTCCATTCCAGGGTCGAACCCCATGGCTCGAACCAATCTGCATAGGTCTTGGCCATCTCGCCCCAGAACTGGATGTAATTGGCAGAGCACCATAGGCGCATCTCGCGCTCGGTCTTGAACCCCTTTTCCTTCATCCACTTCATTACATTAGAATTCTCGACGAGCTCCTTTGACG
>CAWDLW010000003.1:0-15708 GCA_963803145.1 Methanotrichaceae archaeon | reverse complement strand
CAACACGTTTTATTGCTTTAAGAATGGATGCGCCCGTGGTGACCACATCCTCAACTACTGCGATCTTGGCGTCTTTCTCCAATGGAGGGCCTTCCACAAAGCTCATTGTTCCGTGCTTCTTCGGCTCCTTTCTTACTATCAGCGCGGGCAAGTTTCTTCCCTGGATGTGACTGAGAATTGCTATCGATGAGACAATAGGATCCGCGCCAAGTGTGAGCCCGCCAACCGCGGAGATTTCCGGCCGGATCATATCAAGCATAATCTTGGCAGTCAAATAAGCCCCTTCAGGGCTAAGTGTGACCCTCTTGCAGTCGATATAGTAATTGCTCTTTTTCCCTGAAGATAGAACGACATCTCGTACCTCAAGCGCCTTCGTCTGCAGAAGCTCCCGGAGCCTGTCTCTTTCGTTTATCATACCCACCTCATCCAGAAAGCGCTTCTCATGTTGCAATATAACCCTTCCTCAGCCTTGCCTTTTAATGGAGGATTTTATTTCCTTCAGGACTCCGAGATCTATGCCGTCAAGGAGGTAAATTCGGGACTTATCTATATCGGCCATAGTCAAAATCGGACCGCGCTCATCTTCCGGAGATATCTCATTCAAGGGCATGCCTCCGCAAAGATCATTGAACGCCGGCATTACCATCATTTCAGGCGTTTTATCAAGATTGTAATGTTTCCTTATAACCTCTGCAGATAACGGGGCTCTTGCAAAAACGCGCATCGTCGTCGAGTGGCCGATTTGATCTTTCAGCCTCAGTGCAGGATGTATATGCCCGGCTATGAGAAGTTCAGAGTCCAAAAGCTCAATACTTGGCCAAGTATGCCCATGGAAATAGCCTATGCCGTCCAGAACGAAGCCAGAAGACGGCTGTACACTTGTACCCTGCGGCGCCATACTCGCTATACCGCTATCATGGTTGCCGGGAACTATCTCGACCTTCACATATTTGCAAAGCTCCCTCAAAAAATAAGGAACCTCCCTCCGCTCCTGCCAGCTTGTTTTGGGGACATTATGCTTCACATCCCCGACTAGTATAAGCCTATCAGGCTTGAGCTCATTTACTTGTCTTTTCAATCTCTCGAGGATGCGGTCAGTCTGACTAGGGATGCTCGCCCCACCTAGCCAGAGCTCATATTCCAGGCCCAGGTGGATATCAGCAGCTACAAGAACACGCTGCTCCTTTTCGACCATCAATAAAGGCGCATTGAAAATGGTCGAAATCAATCCAGAATCCTCTTGAGCTCCTTTATGAGCTGTTCCAGCCTTTCTTCGATGGATACGCAGGAGTGCTCTATCATTGCATTCACCTTTGATTCAGGAGCCTCCCCAGCCCTTCTGAAGTCGGTCCTGATTCCCAAGATCCTTTTTCCTAGAGCATAAAAATAGCCCATCTCCCAGGCAGTGCCATCATCTACCTGAGGGCCATCCAGAATCGCTACCATGAGATCGCATCCCATGAGTGCCCGAAGGTTGGTTTCGAATATTTCTTTTGGAGAGCCAGAGGAGACTTCGTGCGGCCAGATCACCTCTGTTTCAAGCTGGCTCTCTAGGGATGCTTTGAGTTTGCTTGCCCACTCAATCTCAGCTAAACTAAATAATGGACCTGAAAGATATATCTTAGCCTTCATTGCGACCATGACGCTGCTTCTCTTAGCCGTGCCTTTACGAACTCACGATCGATGCTAGCCAGGAACCAGCCGACTTTGGGTCCCTGTCTATCGCCTAAGAATGCCAGATAGATTCCCTGGAAGAATTTCTTGGGATCAAGGCCAAGCTCTCTTGCGACAGCATAGACCTCATCGTGGATCTCTGCTGCACCCTTCTCATTTACTCTATCTGCCAGGATGCCCAGTCCCAATCTTTCCTCGGGAGTAAGATTGTTGACAGCTGCTGGAAGATCCTCGCGTAGCTGGAACTTTACAAAGCTTGGGGCATACCGTTCAAGCCATTTCTTAACATTATCAGCTCTCGCAAATATCTCCTCTTTACCCGAAATATCATATCCAGATCTCTTTAGCGCCATGAGAAGAAGCTCATCATCACCACGGGAGATCTGAACTGCTGTGACAAGATGCCTGAAGGGAATATCGAAGTGCCTGCTTTCGCCTATAGAAGACAGCTCAAGAGCTCGTGCATCGCCCTTCCCTTGATCGTATTCATCAACGAGGTTAAGCAGCGGAAGCGCAGGATCGAACTCTATATGCTTCTCGGGCTTATTCCTGATGATCAGGTAGCGGAGAACCTCAGGCGGCACAACATCAAGCATCTCTTGGATTGTGATCACAATTCCTGTAGAGCTGTGCATTGCGCCTACGCCCTTTAGGTGAATCCATTCATAGACTATGGGGAAGGGGGCAGGGTAGCCATAGACCTCCTCGCTTATTCTCTTCCCTGTATCGTAGGATCCTCCGGCTGTTGCATGATCCTTTCCGAAAGGCTCTATCGTGACCTTGAAGATAGGCCAGCGGGCGGGCCAGTCCACACGCCAGACCAGCTTTCCTCCTCCGCGCATGGATACGACGCCCTTTGAGCCGCATTCACACTCGTACTCCACAGTCTCACTTTCGGGATCGAAGCCGATGACCTTCGATGTGTTTGTACGACCGCAAGACTCGCAGATGACCTGGAAAGGACTCCAGTTCTCGGGCACATCCCGGCCAGATACCTCTTTCAATATTCGAGCGATATCATCCCTGTGCTGCAGCGCAGTTGTTATCGCATTCACGAATTTGCCTTCCTTATACATCACATCCGCACGGTAAATCTCAGGCTTGATACCTAGCCGCTCCATAGATCGAAGGAACGGATTTAGGAAGTGATCTGCATAGCTGCCGCAGCATCCTGTAGGGCAAGGTATCTCAGATAAAGGCTTACCGATATGTTCTTTGAAGCTTTCAGGCAAAAAGGGATAGAGCCTGCGCAGACGATCGTAGGTATCTGCTACGTAGATCAAACGCGCTTCAACGCCCCTTTCCAGAAGCGCTCTATAGACCGCATCCGCTGTCATTACCTCGCGCATGTTTCCTATATGCACAGGACCTGAAGGTGTGATGCCCGTGGCAATTGTATGAGGGCCGCTGTTTTCGAGCTTTTGGGCGATGACGTCTGCCCAATGAATTGTCATGAACAAAAGGGGATGCAGGAACGAGATATTAACTTTGCCCTGAACTGCAATGCTTTTTAAGCTAAATGCGAATATAAAGGCTAAATGGTCCACATCGATCGCCCTGATATAGATGAGTACTTCATGGAGATTTCCACCGTTATAGCTAAACGCTCAACCTGCCTGCGAAATCATGTGGGCGCGCTCTTCGTCCGGAATAAAAGGATTCTGACAACAGGCTATAACGGTGCGCCTTCAGGCCTGGCTCATTGTGACGAAGTTGGCTGCGCGCGCGAAGGGGTGGCTTCTGGAACGCGTCATGAGCTATGTAGAGCCGTTCATGCCGAACAGAATGCAATCATCCAGGCGGCACTTCATGGAGTCAGCATCGAAGGATCGACCCTTTATTGCACCCACCAGCCCTGTGTCCTCTGTGCCAAAATGATGATTAATGCCCGTATAAGAAAGGTGGTCTATAGCCAAAGCTATCCAGATGATACGGCGTTAATGTTCCTGGAGCAGGCCGGCATCGAGGTTCTAAAGTTAAATTGCTCAAATGGTTTATGAGGTTTCTAGGTCTTTTATCCATAGCATAAAGTCGCACAATGGTCCGTTATCCAGAGCGCGAAAAAGCTTGTGATCAGCAGTGACCATGCGGCATTCTAGAAGCTCTGCTAGGGATAGATAAATGCAATCGTAGATGCTTGCCCTGGTCTCGAGTGCCATCTCAAAAGCTCTTTCCCCTAAATTCAGTGTATGATATGTTTGTATGGACATAGAATAGATCTCATCATGGATATCGAATGCTTCGCCCGATGAAATCTCATTGCGCCGAAAGCGCTTACTTAGAATACTATCCAGTTCGATAAATAATAGATCTGGTGCATGAAGTTCAAAAGGGTTATCTAAAAGACGAAGTGCGATCTCCGAATATTCCTCTATGAAGAACCATTTAGCAGCAATGCTGGCATCGACTACTACTAGCATCTTTCCTCTATCTTATCTCCCTATCTTCGCGGATAAGTTCAACGCTATCAATGAAACTCCTTCCTTCCATTTTTTTGCGTATTTCCATGATCCTCCGACGAGATGTGGCCATGTCCACTTTGGCAGATTGCTCCAGGATTTGCCTTACCTCTGCTTCCAGAGACCGTCCATTGTTTCGGGCTCGGGCTTTCAATCGCTCGATAACTGATTCGTCCAAGTTACGCACAAGAATCTGAGCCATATCAACTCCTTATGATATCAAAATGATATCGTGATAATACATAATCCTTATGACAGTTCATTGGAAAAGGTTTAGTTATTGCTCGGAGACTATTGAATATGTTCGGACCCAAGTCGCACCTTACAGCCCATAATGATCATCTATTCATCGAAGGCACTGATTGCGTTGATCTTGCGCATAAATTCGGCACGCCTCAATACATTACCAGTGAAGCCAGGCTGCGGGAGAATATCAGAGCCTATCATAATGCCTTTCCGAAGGCGGATAAATACTTTGCAGTGAAGGCCAACGGCAATCTGACGATCTTAAGGATTCTGTCTCAAGAGGGCATGGGGGCAGATGTCTTTTCAGCAGGCGAGCTCTCCGTGGCAAGGCTTGCGGGAATACCAAAGGAGAAGATCCTCTTCAACGGCAACTCAAAGAGCGAGCACGATCATAAAGCGGCATTGGACTCTGGCGTAAAAATATCAGTAGATTCACGGGAAGAGCTTGTTTATCTCTCCAAGACAGCCCAGAAAATAGATAGCCAGATAGAAGTTCTCTTCAGAATCAATCCTGATGTCTCACCAAAAACGCACCCAAAGATTGCGACTGGGCTCAAGACATCTAAATTTGGGATACCATCCGAACAGGTGGCTGAGACCTATAAGAGAGCTATGGAGCTCGAGCGCGTTCGACCTATCGGCCTGCACTGCCACATCGGCTCACAGATTCTGGATATTTCACCATTCGTAGAGGCTATGACGAGGATGATGGATGTAGCAGCGGAAGTAGTGAATTTGGGCGGCGAGGTGAAAATAATCGATATCGGAGGCGGTCTGGGGATACAATATCATCCAGATATGCCTGCCCCAAAGCCCGCTGATCTGGCAGCAGGCGTTCTTCCAGTCTTCGATGATGGCTGCGCTGATTTAGGCATCAATCCAAAACTTATACTCGAACCCGGGCGAAGCATAGTTGCAGATACTACTATTATGATAACTAGCGTGAATGTTGTTAAGCAGGCTCACGTTAATTTCGTTGCAGTTGATGCTGGATTCAACACCCTGGCGAGGCCCATGCTCTATGATAATGCCTACCACCATGTAGTAGCGGCCAACAAAGCAGAAGAAGATGCACAGGAAACCTACACTGTAGTCGGCCCCATTTGTGAAACGGGAGACATCCTGGCAAAAGACAGAAAGCTGCCGAAAGTTGAGCGCGGAGATATTCTGGCATTCCTTGATGCAGGAGCTTACGGCTTTTCAATGGCATCGCAATATAATGGCCAGCCGAGGCCTGCAGAGGTGCTTGTATCTGGATGCGATGCTGAGTTGATAAGAAGAGCAGAGGATTACAGCGCGCTCTTACAGGGACAGAGAATACCGCCCAGGCTGCTGTAGCCTCCAAAATTTTTATCCCTTTACATTTCGAATGTAGATGTAATGGGCAACTCAAATGATTTCAATTTACAGGAATCCATCAAGGAGATCCAGAGTATCATTGGACAGATAAAGAAAGGCGAGTTCTCAGAGCGGCTTGGCAAAGTCTCTGTCTATCTAGGCTCAATTGCAAAGGGCTGGAGCACATATAATCCCTCAATGGAATCAGTTAGACAGCAGGCAGGCGGTGATCAGAGTCAACAACGTAAAGTCATCGATGCAAGAGTCAAGGGCCTAAGATCATCCACTATGAACTCGATCAGATTTGCCCGGATGAACCTGGATCAAGCCATGGCTCAGGCTCTGGATAAGCTGATCCCGCGGCCAAGGGGCATGACAAAGGCCGATGATGTCAAAAGGGCTGGGTCGCTCAAAACGTGGTTCGATAAGCTGCAAGATCCAACAAGCGCAATGCTTGAGCACTATAAGGGATCATCTATTCCTTTAGATAAATACCTCCTCGCAGGTCGGTGGGGTCATGATTATCTTAGAGAGAGACGAATAAATACCGGAGCCTATGACCGTGAGCTGTGCGAGATCATGTCATGCACTGATTCTGCTGTGAGAGATGTCATGCTAAACTATGGCAGGCTTAGCGGTATGATTGATGCTTTGGAAGAGGGGGCCAATAAAGCATTGGAAAAGGAAATGCCTGCAGAATAAGGTTTTAAAAGGATTTAAGTTCTGTAAGTAGTTGATGGAAGACCGTGTCATCATTTCGAGCAGTGGCATGAATACCATTTAAATAATCGATCAAGTTATGGGGGACGTCTGCAAGATCCCACAGCTACTAGCCAGAGTATGCCGATATTTTTATATACGTGTTATTATTAACAATCTCAGATCGCTATCTGTTATGGAGGGCCCAAATGGATTTTAATATGGGGCTGGTAGCAGCTATGGCCTGTGAAAAAGTTCTATTGCATTTTCGTGCTTCAGCCAGTAGCTCTTATCATACATCCATTATCTCCTAGAAGGTTGGGTACACGCAGTAAAGGTGTATGTTCAATACATAGAATTATACAACTTGTAGAATTTCCAAAAATCGGCTTAACTACCATTCGTAACTTGTTGTTCCTATATTTTATAGAATAAATTTTCGATAATCGCCCGATCTCGGTTTTTCGATAGCTGGTAAAATAGAAATGCGCTGTATAAACTGGAGCGCACACCCACGCCTTTGTGGGTCTAAAAGATGTTTATAAAAATATGCTTTGGCTCTGAGATGCCATAAAAAGAATGGATAGGATTACAGGTTGTATATACTCATAGGTCATAGAATTAACCTGTAAACCCTAGCTCTTTGGCCTTGGCAAAAGCTGCATTTGCGTCAGTAGTTTGGCCTAGCGCCCGGAGAGTATTGCCTTTGTTGTACCAGGCGTTTGCATAATTGGATTTCAGTTCGATAGCTTTATTACAAGCTTGAAGCGACTCATTATACTCGCCGAGGATATAAAGAGAAACGCCTTTTCCATTCCAAGCATTCACGTTTGAAGAGTTCAGTTCAATAGCTTTATCATAAGCATAGACAGACTCGTTGTATTTGCCTAGGGTACAGAGAGAAGCGCCTTTATTGCTCCAGGCATCCCCATAATCTGGCCATAGTTCGATAGCTTTATTGAACGCCTGGAGCGACTCATTGTACTTGCCAAGGCTATAGAGATCAATACCCTTGTTATACCAAGTCTTGGAATCGTTTGGCTTCAACTGAATCGCTTTCTCATAGGCTAGAAACGAATCATTATAATTACCAAGCTCAGACAGAGCCTCGCCTTTTCCACCCCAAGCATCCGCATTTGAAAAGTTTTGTTCAATAATTTTATCGTAAGCCTGGACAGACTCATCGTATTTGCCGAGATCATAGAGAGAAACGCCTTTATTATGCCAAGCATTCACGTAATCTGGCTTCAGTTCAATAGTCTTATCATAGGCCTGAAGTGACTCATTATATTTGCCAAGGAGATAGAGTACAACACCCTTATTATACCAAGCCTCGGCATTGTTTGGCTTTAACTGGATTACTTTTTCGTAGGCGTGAAGTGACTCGTTATACTTGCCAAGTTTAAACAGAGTATCGCCTTTGCTGCCCCATGCATCTATGTATGAAGAGTTTAGTTCAACAGCTCTATTGAAAGCCTGAAGAGACTCGTTGTACTTGCCTATCCCATTAAGAGCGCGCCCTCCACCATACCAAGCCTCTGCGTAGTTAGGCCTTAGATCGATTGCTTTGTTAAAAGCCTGAATGGCCTCATTGTACTTGCCAAGGCTATAGAGAACAACACCTTTATCATACCAGGCTTCTGCGTATTTGGGATCGATCCTTATAGCCTTATCAAGAGCCTGAATGGCTTCATCATGCCTGCCCAGATCATCGAGAGCATTGCCTTTGCTGAGCCAGGCCACTGCAAATTGAGGATTGATTTCTATGGCCTTATTATAAGCCTGAATGGCCTCATCGTGCCTGCCTAGACCATCGAGAGTATTGCCTTTATTGTACCAGGCCGCTACAAATTGAGGATTGATTTCTATGGCCTTATTATAAGCCTGAATGGCCTCATCGTGCCTGCCTAGACCATCGAGAGTATTGCCTTTATTGTACCAGGCCGCTACAAATTGAGGATTGATTTCTATGGCCTTATTATAAGCCTGAATGGCCTCATCGTGCCTGCCCAGATCATTGAGAGTAACACCTTTGTTGTACCAAGCCTCTACATCTTGAGGATTGATTTCTATGGCCTTATTATAAGCCTGAATGGCCTCATCGTGCCTGCCCAGATCATCGAGAACAATGCCTTTGATGTTCCAGGCATCGGTATATTGAGGATTAAGCCTAGTGACCTCGTTGAAAATGGACATGGTCTGACCAATATTACCTGTATGTGCGTACTCTAAACCTATTGCTATCAATAGCTTGTATGATCCATTATATCCTGGCTCGCATTTCTGGGCATTTAGGGCCATCTGCCTAGCATGATCCAGCTGAGCCGGATTGCCAGTAGATCGGTAAGCCTGGTATGCCTGCAATCCCTGGGTGATGTTAGCAAAGGTCTGCCAGGTGCGGGCTGAGCCAGATTCATGGATGGAAATGCTATAGACCACCTGGTAGGCTAGTTCCTCAACAAGCTCTGGAATCTCTTCCTGGGAGCAGTTGTTTTTAGATAAGACCTCCCAAGTAAGAAGACCCTGTGAGCTTTCAAAACTAGCTACTAAAATCATCTTCGTACCGTACTCTTGCAGGCTGGCAGATAGAATACGAGAGGGCTTAGCTCCTGGAAGGAGACGCCTTAAGGATTGGAGAAGATCACCTATGGAGAGAGATACTGGACCCTGGCCTAACATGCCTGATTGGGATAAACTATAGTCTAGAGTAAAGTCCCGTAGGGTAACATTTGGTATGGAGTAATTTTCCATGTGTAAGTTACGGCTCATTTTTATGTTGATTTGATGAATCTCTTTAATTCTCATTAGATCTAAAGTTAGCAGGTTGGATAGGGATTCGCCGTTGTAATCTTGATTTGGTCGTGTATGCGTTCCGATGAAATAGTTATATGTTTATAATGATACATTCTTTAAAAGGGATGTATCAAAAATGTCTGATATTACATTGTCCGATTACTGGTGCCATCATGAAGGCTGCCAGGATTATGGTATAAACGATAAAGGCAACATAGTGATAAAAGATCACTATGGAAAGAACAACCGTGCGCTCTTGAAGTGCAGAACATGTGGTCATTGTTTCAGCGAGACTCGCGGAACAATATTTTTCGGTTTGAGCACATCAGATGAGGAAGTCTTAGATGTCCTGGCCCAATTGGTAGAAAAAGGCAGTATTCGTGGTGTTGCAAGATCTACAGGTCATGATAAAAATACAATCTGCCGATGGCTCAAAAGGGCAGCGGATCATTGCAAAGAGGTCAATGATTACTTCCTGAACCATCTTCATCTTACACAAGTGCAGATAGATGAAATATGGTCATTTTGTAAAAAAACAAAAAAATGTAAGTAGCTATGACTCAAAAGACGTTGGTGACGTATATAGTCTGACAGCAATAAATGCTGAATCAAGGTTACTAATCTGCCATCATGAAGGTGGCCGAACTATAGAAGATGCAACTGCCTTATTTAGTGACTTAGAACATAGACGGGCGACAGGCACACCTCTTCCGGTATTCGTTTCCGATGATTGGGATCCATTTTCCAATGCCCTCCTTGAAGTCTACGGTGTCAAGGAGACGCCTGAATACAAAGGACTAGGCAGAAAACCAAATCCTATACTTGTTCCTCCTCCTGACCTTAAATATGCTCAAATTGTGAAAAATAAAAAGAATGATGAAGTGGTTAACACATTTGAACGGATTGTATATGGTGACCCGAAAGATGTGCTTGAACTGCTTTGCCCAACATCGAAAGAACATATCCAGACATCCTACGTCGAACGAATGAATCTCACTTTCAGGAATTATCTGGCCAGGTTTATACGTGAGTCTATGAACTTTAGTAAAGATAGGCAAATTCATACCGGCGCAATAGACTTTTTCCAAGCTTGGTACAACTTCGTTAAGCCGCATGATTCTTTAAAAATTGAGATAAACCTTGACATGGAAGAAGTGGGATTCGCTCTGAATCCTAAAAAATGGATCCCTCAAACGCCTGCGATGGTTGAATTGATTACCGACCATATTTGGACTATGAAGGAGTTAATGACTTGGAGGATCCCATTTCAATAGGTCACATACACAACCCTTGATTTGAAGGGGTCTGAAAAGGCTGTATAATGATACTATTATCTGAATATATCCAATATAAAATAGAAGCCAAAGATACTAAGATAAAGGCAGCCATGAGGATCTTGATAGTGGAAAAGAGGGCGTTTTCTAGCGACCCCTTGGATCTGTACCAGTAAATTAGATGCATCTTTATGTATCTGTACCAGTACTTCAGCTGTATCCATAGGGCCATTAAGTTCATAGCCTCGTCTTCTCCTTGACCTAAGGATAGATGGATCTAAACGAAAAGGTTTGGGTGGTTAACTCTTTCGCTATATGCGAGAATCTCATCCCCCACACATGAGGGCAGATACATAACCGGCATCAATAGACCAGGTATAGAATAGTGCAGCTTGAAGGTTACCAGTAAAGTTACTATGAGGTAATGCCCTCAAAGAAGCCGTGATCAGCCCTTATATCCAAGCCCCTTGGCCTTGGCAAAGGCAGAATTGGCTTCCGCGACGGCCACAGTCCACCACGAGGACAAAGAACACGGGCGAAAGTGAGAGATGTATGCCAGTTATGCATATCTACGCCGCCACAAGCATTCATCTGAACGTTATATGATCCTCATCTCAAAAAAGAGTTTTAATAAAATTACCTCTGAATTAGATTTGGTGTTTAGGATTATGTCGATTGCCAAGATGGGTGTTTATGGCGGCGAAGAGCTTTTGGTGAGCATCTCCGGAAACAGAATCGTTATCCTCGAAAAGACACGTATGCAAAAGCGTTTCGAAAGCTGGTTAAGTCAAACTCAAACAAGAAGCCCAGCAGAATTGTTTTAGAAATAAGCCTGCGGCCATCTAGAAAGGAACCCAACCACGAGTTTAAAAAACGAAAAACGATGCGGAGAAAGAAATGACAGATATTGATGTATCGATATGGTCTGCAATAATCACTTTTGGGTGGTTGTCAACGATTTGGGTCATATGCTGCCGAAATATCGATAGTGATCGACGATATTAGGTCGAGAAAATTATATGAAGGAAAGGGTTGGAATGAATACTAAAGCCGATTTTAACGTATCTAGACTAACAAGACGCTATTGTAAATCTTGTGGCAGACACTATATCGTTTCTAGGGAAGATAGCTGTTTAGTTTGTAATGAGAAACTGATACCTTATGAAAGACATCGCTAAAATGTAAACCCATACTACCTCTCATGAGCATATATAACCTGTAAACAAAACGATTTATATTTAGAAAAGTAGATGGGTTAATTTCTGATTTTAATGGAAATCAGAAATTACGGTCGTGTAGACCATAAATAAGTTATGATATTTCTAAATAATTTTACTTATTCCAGATACATGTTGATCCTTCTATACTTCAAAAGTACGTATAATATAGGTGCCACCAAACTTATATTTCCACTAGGCAGACCATCAATCACATCACGACATAATCAAAACGGCCTTCTATTTATTATGTGTATTTACCAGAAGCTTGAGCTGCAAACCTGATAAAAAATACTAATTCAGTATGCGAAAACATTTAATACTAGGTCATTAATGATGAGGAACCATTGGAGGGATATCGCTGTCTAAGTTAGCATTATATCTGGCCCAATTTGTATGCATGCTCTTTCTTCCTGAGACCCATTCAGTTGGTGTCTCGTTCTCTGCGCGCAGGATGGCGGCGGTTCTGTGAGCCTAAGCAGTATCTAGAGCATGCCAAAACAAGAACAAATTAATATATGTGATAAAATAATAGAGGCAATTATCTTTGCTGATATATTGCAGTAATTCGGGAATGATCCCTCAAGGAAGACTACATATCAAGGACTTCTTGATAATCGTGCCCATGCCGAAGGCATGGCATCTGCTCCTTATAGCTGCCTTCTTTCTTATTATCCAGTTTGCCTGTGCCAATGCATCTGTTGCGAATACCGGTACTAATACCGCTACTAATACCAGTAATAATGCCTGCACTATATCTGAGATAAATGAAGCAAATAGTCAATATTCCAGCTGTACGTTTGCCTCCAGTACGTTTACATCCACCTCCAATCAGTTAGAGATTACACCTTCTCCGCTTGAGGTCAACAATACAGCCTCTAGATCGATCATTTGTCCTGGAGACGAGGTTAAATACACGATCGATGTAGACAATCCTGGATCTTCGACGGTGACCAATATTGTAATCAAGGATAGCTTAGACAACAATGATGTCATAGGCTGCGAGGATATCATAGACGGCACGGATATCATAGACAGTAAGGTGGAATTAATTTCCGTATCTCCCGAACCAAATAAAGATGGACTATGGCATATAAGCAGACTCAAGCATAATGAGTGCTTCACCATAACACTTACCATACGTGTGCCCAATTATGATACCAAATTCAATGAAGTTTCAGAGGTTTCTGGTATTGGATACACCAGTATTCACAACCGTTACGGCACCACGCCCCAGAAAGATGGGGCATATACTTTAAAGAACTGTGTCCATGTCTCAGGAGATGGAATTTACGATTCATCAGCATGTGCTGACGTGATTGTGATGATGAATTCTGGAACGGAGTTAAAAAAATATGATCATGGCAGCGGCAGCTATGATAGCAATGATATAGCAGATATAACAAACCCTGAGAGCGGTTCCATCCAATACAGCTCCAGCTTACATGTCAAATCCAATCCAGTCACTCTTGACCTGCCTGGAGCCAGGACTCTGAAATATGCGTCTAAGTGGTACGACGGCATTTGGACTGGCATCACTTCTACTGGGGCATCAACAACAGAGTCGTTTAAATATGCTGACAGCATAACAAAAAATAACTCAGTGCATGTAAGCTGGAATGCCACTGCTCTGAAAACTGATTCAGAATTCAACGGTATGGCCCATTTAGGCTATGTAGGTCGACTAAGGATGGATGAACATGATCGATCCATTCGGTTCAAGCCGTCATTTGAGTCAAGCGAAGATTATGCAGGAAATTTCAGTATCAATGGAACGTTCAATACAAACGGTATTAACGCTAAATCCGATCGATCAGTTTTGGGAACTGGTTTGGTATCAAATGATAAGCGCATAGGGAATAGCCAGCGGATTTACGAATACGGCACTGGCATATACAAAAGCGATGAGCTATTCAAAACTACTGAAAATCCTGAAAATCATATGGTCAAAGACCTTCAGGCGACATACCTAC
The DNA here is from genome assembly GCA_963803145.1 of Methanotrichaceae archaeon. Taxonomy (GTDB): domain Archaea; phylum Halobacteriota; class Methanosarcinia; order Methanotrichales; family Methanotrichaceae; genus CAWBKV01. Next base: position 2,035 of record CAWDLW010000003.1, on the reverse strand, counting down.
CGGTCAGTTTTTCCTATCGACAAGGAAAGATGACAAATATCTCTACAAAATGGGGTGAAGGTACTTTGGACCAGGTCAAGGATGAAAGCTCCATGAGCGAGGAGATATCCAATGCAGAATACCTGGAAAAAAAGATCACAGTTCAGTTGCCCGGGGATCAAAAGGACTGGCCCGGACAGCTGAAGAGCCAAGAAAACTATTCCGGGATGGAGCAGTTCAAAGTCACTTTTGCAGATCAGGACGACCAAAGTAATAATTTCCGTCTAGAAGAGGAACAGGAGGGCGGATATTCAATAGAGCGGAAATTAAATATAATAAACGGTCACAGGACAGATACGCTGCATATCTACGTAAGGAACGATGGCCGTTTAGTCAAGGATGTGACCAAGAACATCACCATAGCCAAATTCAGCATTATCGTTATAAATGATGGCAGAACCGATTTAGGGCCGATCTACGTAAAGGATGTATTTCCTGCCGGGACTCAATATATTAGTTCAACCCTGATACCTTCTTGGATAGGCCCGGATAATGCTAATTGGAAGATCGACTATTTAGACGTAGGCCAATCCATTAAAATAAACTTGAAATTGAACCTTATTGCAGAGACGAATGAGTTGGTCAATCGTGTTAACGTCTCCAGCTGGCATAACGGCAGATTTATCGTTGCAGAGAACTTCTCGACAATAGAGTATAGTTTGCCGCATCACAACAATCCTTTGATCCATGCCTACAAGATCGCTAGAGTCAATCCAGTAGATCCAAGCATAATCATGTATAGGATAGCTGTCAAGAACCAAAATAATGGTACTATTGTAGCTAGGGTTACAGACTTTTTGCCAGGCAGATTGAAATTCCTAAACTCATCGGTTGAGCATGAGAATGATACATATAATACTGAGAATAATACACATAAACTAAGCTGGATAATGATGAATATAACTCCTGGCACGACTCGATTTGTAGATTTCTTAGCTCAATCGAAATCGAATGGGACGTTCGTGAATACGGCTCACATTGACGCCTATGCAGTGGATGGTTCCGAACCAACATCGTCAGATGTGAATGTAAGTAGCAATCTGAGCAATATTACAGCTGGCAATCAGTTACCTGAATGCAATTATCCCTCGGAATGGAAGCCGCCCGATTGGGGGTTCAATTGTTCCTGCACTGAATGTGAAGATGATCTATCAACAATATATGGGATTTAACCTAATGATTTACACTTAACTCCTTTTAGACCAAGCGGTGCATAGAGATCATTGGTTTCAATTTTTGGGTGAAATACTATAGAGGATTTCGAAAAAACTAATTGATCATGATACTTATATACTATTATTACTATATTGGACGCCATAAGAACTTTGATAGACTTAACCAATGACATATGAAATATATGTAAAGTCAAAAAGCATAAACCAAAAAAGTTTTTATACTAAAAAGATGTAGATTGGATCGTTTGAAGCCATAGTCTGAAAACTGAAGTATCTATACAAATCGGTTGATCGCAGAGATGAACCGTTTGGTATCGATCTTTAGGAGCTAGAATATTGTATTGATTGACTATATAATTTGAGGGATAGATATGCAGAAAAAAATGACTAGAGGGCTTGTGTTGGTCGCCATTGTGACAATGCTGTTTGCAGGATTGGCAATGGGCGAAAACAATACTAAAAAGCTACAGCCGCACCAACGGCATCGGGCGCGAAGACGGCTACGAATGTGGACGACACGAATAGGATGACGTATACTCTTTCTGCAGGAGGGAACTAACGGCACTTTTGTAAAGGACGGGGCAGGCAACTACACCTGACCATCACTGGAGTGATTCCGTATACCATTTACTTCTCGGACCGTCCTGCAAGAATGCCGGGTTTGTACCGATGGATCAGTTCCTCAGTGGATTCTGCTTTGGCGGAAGCAACCCACCCAATGCCGTGGTGTTTCTCAAGGGTGAGGCTGAAGATCATGATATGATCGTGGTAGAGCTGACCTCGCCAAAGTACAATGAGGTAAATAAAACCCTGATATACAC
>CAWDLW010000002.1:0-31958 GCA_963803145.1 Methanotrichaceae archaeon | reverse complement strand
TTATTACTTTAAAAAGGAGGTGGTGATGATTTTGATAATATTTGATGATTGAATGACAGCTTTGTGCTTTTGTCTTCATGGTTAAATTCGGCAATATTAAATCACAAAAATCATTTATAGGTGAATGATCATAAGACAGCTCTTGCTGATAAATCTATAATATGAACGGGGCTAAGAGATTGATAAAAGTCTCCCTACTAATAAGTCTGATCTTGATGCTGAATCTGGCAAGCGGCTCAGAATATGCCTTTGGAACCAAGGTCTTATCGGCTGATACGGATATGGGGAGACCGCTTTATGATATGCCTGCTGGAACGACTATGGGCTATTTGGATACAGGAGCCCCTGGATATGGTGAGGAAGATGCTGTTTATCTCCATATGCCAAAAGGCGAGCCTGATTCGTATCTGCAAGTAAATGATAATGATTTACGGCTTACATCTTTTCAAGGACATATCGCAGGATCAAAAGTGACAGCACAAGACATAGATATGGATAAGCAGCTGACAATGCTTCCTTCAACAATCAATTATCTAAACTTGCGTGGCGGTCGAGAATATGATCTTGAAGATTCTATATACCTGCATCAGCTCAGCCTCGATAATTACGGCATAAATATAAGCAGAGATCAAAATATAAATAGTTCTGGCTGTATATGCATGAATGGAGAAGCGGCTGCAGATATAGGGGGCGAGTATCAGGAAAGGCTTCCATATTTTGGCAGCAAAAATCCCTTTGTGAGAGCAAATTATATTGTCTTTACTGATGGCTATAAACTATTGATCTCAGATCAATTAATTAGTGATATTCCTGAAGTAGTCGGCAAATGGCAGGGTTCTGATATTGAAGTAATTCATGGCGTGAAAAATAATTATTATCATGTCCTTAATACATGGCTTGTAAAAATAGCTCAGGTCAATACGAGCGCTAGTAGTAGTGGTCTCAATGGCGACGCAAATGGCTGCAATACGACCTGCAATATTGAGATTCTCCCAGCAAACAAGCTTATTCTCACTAACGACATCAGATTGAGTTCAAATTTGAATCTGGTTGCAGGAACCAAAGTAATTGATTTTGATATCGATCAGAATAAATTGCTCTCATTCCCGCCTTTATTGAGCTTCCCTGGACAAGCAACAGATGCAGCGAAGATCCTGTATTTTGATGCAAACGGCAACGGGGTCTATGACTCCTCCGATGATATATACTTGGATATCACTGGAGAAGCATCCAAGAGCTCTGTAAAAGTGAATGATGTGCGGCTTTCGGGGCCAGATTAGATAGCTTTTAATTATTCCATTATTTTTAAAAATTTCATAAACGGCCATCCTTATTGAGATAACAGTTTAATTTTATTAAGTTTTAAATTGAATAAATTAACCTAGAATACGTCAGGGAAAATATTCGAATTTAGAATAAAAAAATCTATTTATACTACAATCATAATTTATATAGTTAATTGCCAATTGAAGGGGGAACTGAAATGAGAATACGCAAAAAAATTGCCTTGCTGGCGGTAGGCTTAGTATTGTTGATTTTATGTATTGCTGGGGCTGAAGGAGCACCATATGCATTTGGAACGAAAGTGCAGAACGGTGATAGTGATTTATCGCGATCATTAAATACCATACCAGCTGGAACGATTTTTGCTTTCTGGGACACAGGAGCACCTGGGTACGATCAAGGAGATGTTGTTTATCTACATGTACCGAAAGGCGCACAACCTCCCGATCTTCAAGTAAATGATAATGATGTGCGTCTAACACCCTTTGGACCTTTGCCTGCAGGTTCAAAGGTAGCTATAAATGATCAGGACCTAGGAAAGCCATTAAAGCCCTTCCCTGGAGCGGTAGTTCGCTACATGGATCAATATGGCAGTACGGGCTATGATCTTGATGATCCAGTGTATCTTCATCAAAACCTTAATTCTCCTGGCGCCTTCGAGACTATCAATTACGATGTTAGATTAACAAATGTTCCCGCCGTAACAGGAGGCACGGCATCGGCAGGGACCAAAATATTTGATCTAGACTCAGATCGCAACAAACTATTGGGGCTCAATCCAGCTTCTTTGGGACCTATCGCGTATTTTGATAAAAATGGCGACGGCTTTTACGACGATGGCGATGAAGTATACCTAAACTATCCTGACGGAGGTCTTTTAGTAAAAATAAATAACGTGCGGCTTACTCCAATAGCCTAACGCGATTAAGACCGAGCGCTGTAATGATCGGGGCGAATTTAGCGTCTAATAGGCTGGCGGCTTTGACCAGCCTATAAATTATTATATGTTTTATGAATATTTTAGAATCAGATATAGAAACTAAACATAAATAAAAAGCCAACTGAGATGGCAAATCAATTACATAATGCATAGAATACTGATCCATTGAATCCGTATCCGCGGAGAATTTCCTGTTTGAATTTGTGCACTCATCCTTCTGGCAAAGACTTAAAGAGCATATCGCACATTCTTCATTATACCCATGTCGCGAATTACCTTCTTCAGCACAAATGGCAGCCCAGATCGCATTGATTTCCGCCAGGCCCTGCTTATAGGCCAGGCCCCGGATAAGGGACTCTATATGCCTGAGGCAATCCCCACAATCCCAATCGAGAAGATACTGCAGTTCTCGATGATGAACTACCCGGATATCGCTTATGAGGTTGTCAAGCCGTATCTGGGCGACCTTATCCAAGATGATGCGCTTAAGGCCATCCTCCGTGATGCATACAATTATGAGGTCCCCGTGGAGATGGTCTACGATGACAAGTATATCCTTCGTCTCGATAGAGGCCCTACTTGTTCATTCAAGGACTTTGCAGCCCGGATGATGGCAAGGTTGATTCATTACTTCCTGAGCCAGGAGGGCAAGAACATAATAATATTAACCGCAACCTCAGGCGATACTGGCTCGGCGGTCGCTCATGCCTTCTATGGCTTAGACAATATACGCGTAGTAGTGTTATTCCCCGAAAAAGAGGTTACGGAGAGACAAAGACGGCAGATGACTACACTTGGTGGAAATATCCATCCCCTTGCAGTGGATGGCAAGTTCGATGACTGCCAGGCATTGGTTAAACAGGCATTTGCCGATCCCGAGCTGAAAGATCTGAACCTATCTTCAGCTAATTCTATAAACATCGGGAGGCTCCTGCCACAGGCTGTCTATTATTTCTATGCATACTCAAGAGTAAGCAGCGATGCCGAGCCTGTTGTCTTCTCAGTCCCGAGCGGGAACTTCGGGGATCTGATGGGTGGGCTCATCGCCATGAAGATGGGACTGCCCGTGCACAAGTTTATTGCCGCCACCAATGAGAACAATGAGTTTCCTCATTTTATGAAGACAGGCATCTATGAGCCCATAAAGCCGAGCAAGAACTGCATCTCCAACGCTATGAATGTCGGTCATCCGAGCAATCTGGCTCGCGTATTCAGCCTTTACGGCGGCCAGATGACTGAGAACGGCCACGTAAATAAGCAGCCAGATCTTAGCGCAATGAGGAAGGATCTGTTCGCCATTTCGATATCCGACGTCGAGACTCGCAGGACCATCAGAGAAGTATACAATGAATACAGAATTCTGCTTGAGCCTCACGGCTCTGTAGGCTGGGCTGGCCTGATGAAGTACCTGGATGAGTGTGGCGACTTTAGCCCGTGCATATCCCTGGAGACCGCCGATCCAGCGAAGTTCCCGGATGAGATCGTCAAGCTCACGGGTGTAAATCCTCTGCTTCCTAAGGCAATGGCAGATCTGGATCATCTGGAGGAGCACTTCAAGATGATGAAGGGAGACTACACCTCCCTGAAGGGCTATCTTATTCAAGGTATGGAAGGATGAGGATGGCCGAAATTTTTTTTGATGACATAGGCAGCTACCCTCTGCCTAAGGGCATGAAGCTGAAGGATATATCCCAAGACCAATACCTTGAACTTGTTAAGGATACATTTGTGCAAAAGATTTCGGCAGGCGTTGAGGTGCCGACCTATCCTCAGTTTAGAGATATGATACGCATGTTTATGAATCCTATAGAGAATCCTGACCTTGCGGAGAGCCCTTATCTCATAAAGAGGGAGTATGCCGATATATTGGAGCTGAAGGCAGTTCCCAAAGACCGGACGGTGCGCGTATGCGTCACTGGTCCAATTGAGCTCTACATCTCAGCATTCGGGGCAACAAACTATACAGATATACTTTTTAACCTTGCCGAAAGCGTAGCCCGTTTCATAGAAAAGGCAAAAGAGCAAAATAATGTCGCTGTAGCATCATTGGATGAACCTAGTTTAGGCATCAGCTCAAATATTGTCTTCGAGGAGGCGGATATTCTCAAGGCTCTTGAGATAGCAAGCGTTCCTTGCGAGAAGATCAAGAAGATCGATTGCGAAGTACATCTTCATTCACCGTTATACGTCGGACTGTGCACACATGTTCCCGGAATAAACATCGTCGGCATAGAATCGGCCGCACACCCTGATTACCTGAGGCTGATAGATAGAAAGCTGCTCGATGATACTGACAAATATTTGCGCGCAGGAGTAGCCAGGACCGATATACTCTCAATGGCTGCAGGACTTAATGATAAACTCGGCATTAATCTCTGGGATGATCCTGCAAGGCTCGAGAGGGAGATTATGAGCATTGAGTCGCCGCAGATAATTGAGAAAAGGCTTGAACATGCATATTCCCTGTTTGGCGATCGACTTCGGTCAGTAGGCCCAGATTGCGGCCTCGGCTCCTGGCCGAGCCAGATGATGGCGAGCATGCTTTTATCAAACTGTGCTCTATCACTGAAATCGTTTCTCAGCAAGTGCAATGAAGAAGGCCATGCTTAGTAAATATAAAACGTTACTTATTATAAAAAAGTATTGCAATCATTATCATACCTCTGTATATATTTTATCTGATAATCACCTATGCATAAATATTCTATAGCTCCAGTTTCTCATTGAGGTATATTCGCTAGTGGATTACTATGATTACCATTATCTATAAATATTTTAAGAGCATTCGTAAGTATCATGAAGCTGAGGGTAGTGAGTTCAAAGAGGGAGATCTCGGATCTTGGCAGAAACGAACAGATAGTTCACCTCGCCTTTCGCGCCTCGAATATGGATGTCATGGGGCTTGTTCAGTCCTGTCCGCGTTTAAGAGCAGTGCAGATCCCTCCATCATATCATGAAACTATGTCAAAAGCCGCGCAACAGTTCCTGGAAATACAGGGTGTTCAGCTGCTTAAGGGCGATGTCTGGGGACACCGCAAGGATATAGATGAGTATTATACAGTTAGCGATAAGGTTATTAAGAGGATATCCGGCCTAATTTCTGAAGGCCATAGCATAGACGACACAGTCAAAAAAGTTCAGAGGGAGACTAAACTTTCTGAGGATCTTATACGGTATATCTTGAAGGAGCAGGTGCTCGCCTAATCGGGCCTAATCCTTGAACTACCTGCCCTCGGATATTTTAACCGTTATTTTTGGTCGGTTACTGGATCGATCCTAAGCACCATAGTTTTATGGAATAAGGGCATAATCACAATCCATGGATCTGATGGACCGCGTAACTGGGTTCATGAACTCTAAGCTCAAGAGCTTCAGCTCAGAGCTCGCGGAAAAGTATGGCGTTCCTGTGAGTGAGGTTGAAGATAATGTCTCAGAGTTCCTGGCGAATACATATGGTCCCGCTCTGAATATGGCTGAGGCAATATCAAGGAAAGATAAGCCTGTGCTGCTTTTTATATGGCGAAAGGGATGTGCGATCTGCCAGAAAAGCAAGCCTGAGCTTGAGAAGTTCATTCAAGCTCATTCTGATCTTGATCTTATAACAGTGGATTACTCAGATCCAGAAGGCATGCTGTATCATATGATCAGCCAAGAGGAGACAGGAATGCTCCCGATGATCGCTATGATCTTCCAAGGCCACATAAAAATGATATTCACAGGCGTTTGTATTCACCCTGAGGTATATGAGAAGTATTACCAAGAGGGGTGTGCGCCTAAGCTGAGGCAATAAGAGTATTACAAAGACCATGGTCGAATTTAGGAAGAAAACAGGGCTAATCCCCGCCAATTCATTGGCGAGATACAGCCCGTACCTATCACTTTCGCCTCGCGTACATTGTCTATATATCTTCCAAAATCTATGACTACACAAAAGGTGAAGTGACTTGCTGAAAGTGCTTCGGTATAGAATCTATCCTTCAAAATTTCAGAGGTCCAAGATGATTGATACCCTGGAGCTTTGCCGATGGACCTATAATGAAACACTGGCAGCTAGAAAGAATGCCTACGAGCAAGATGGTAAATCAGTTTCATACTACGAGACAAAGAAGCTCTTGCCGCAGTGGAAAGAAGAGAAACCTGAATTGAAAAGCGCTCATTCACAGGTTCTGCAGGAAGCGGTCAAGAGGGTTGATCTGGCATATCAGGCTTTCTTCCGTAGAGTCAAAGATGGCGAAGATCCCGGTTATCCAAGATTCAAGGGATATGGCAGGTACGATAGCTTCACCTACACTCAATCAGGCTTTTCCCTGAAACCCGGCAAACTCTGGCTCTCCAAGATCGGAGATATTAAGATCAAGTTGCATAGGGCCATAGAGGGAGATATCCAAAGGCTTAACATCCGAAGAATGCCAACAGGAAAATGGTTTGCGTCCTTCCTTGTGGAAGTTGAACCATCCGATCCTCTTCCAAAAACGGGATTGTCGATTGGTGTCGACGTTGGCTTGAAAAGTTTCATTACTCTATCAAGCGGCGAACACGTAGATAATCCAAGGTTCTTCGTTCACGAAGAAAATGCTCTAGCAAAGGCTCAGAAGAGACTATCCAAAGCAAAGAAAGGAACACCTGAAAGAGCGAGAGCCTTGAAAACGGTTCATCGCGTTCATGAAAGAATCACCAACAAGAGAGACGACTTTGTTCAAAAGTTGTCTCTGAAACTTGTGAAGTCATATGATCTGATAGCCTTTGAAGATCTGAATATCAAGGGCATGATCAAGAATCATTGTCTCGCAAAGCATATTGCGGATGCTGCCTGGAACAAACTGATAACTGCCACGTCTTACAAGGCAGAATGGGCCGGTAAACGTGTCGAACTGGTGAATCCTTCAAATACATCCCAAATATGCTCTGGCTGCGGTCAACTGGTTCAAAAAGATCTATCTGAGAGGGTTCATAGGTGTTTATTCTGTGGATTGACTCTTGATAGAGATCATAACGCAGCCATAAACATTCTCAGACTGGGGCTACAGTCTGTGGCGAATGCCTAGATGTCCCCGACTTCAGTCGGGGAAGTAGTCACCCAAAATATATATGCCCTTTAAGGTTATAAGGCCGGAAGTGTGGGATATTATGACATTGATCGTGCTCAACTTTAAGACCTATCGTGAATCTACCGGAGATGCTGCCCTTCGCCTGGCTGAGATCTGCGAGGATATATCCAAGGAGTACTCTGTAAAGATTGCCGTTGCTCCTCAGGTTGCTGATATACATGTAATCTCTGAGGCTGTAAAGATTCCAGTTTATGCCCAACATGTCGACGGTGTTGGCTATGGCGGCTTCACTGGCCATGTGACGGCTGCATCCATAAAGGCTGCTGGAGCAAGTGGCTCTCTAATAAACCATTCTGAGCGCAGGCTCAAGCTGGCTGAGATCGAGGCATCTCTTTTAGCATGCAAATCATCAGGGCTTACTGCTATTATTTGCACAAATAATGTTGCTACGACGCGGGCGGCAGCTGCGCTTGATCCAAATTATGTGGCCATTGAGCCGCCTGAACTTATCGGCAGTGGAATACCAGTCTCAAAGGCAGATCCAGACATTGTTCGTGATTCTGTAGATGCAGTCAAAGATATCGCTCCGACAGTGGGCGTTTTATGTGGCGCGGGGATAACTCGCGGAGAGGATCTAAAGGCCGCCTTGGATTTGGGATCTGAGGGCGTATTGCTTGCATCAGGCATAATCAAGGCCAAGGATCAGCGAAAGGCGCTGGAAGACCTTGTAACTGGAGCTAAAAAATGATCTGCATTCATGTTCGAGTTTCAGGCATGGTTCAGGGAGTTTTCTACAGGGCCTTCACCAGAGATAAAGCAAAGGGTTTGGAGATAAATGGTTGGGTCAGAAATATTCCGGGTGGCGGCGTGGAGGCTGTGCTTGAGGGAGAGCGGCAGAAGATCGGGGAGCTTCTGGCCATGATGAAGACAGGCCCAACAAGCGCAATGGTCTCCGGAATAGAACTATCGGAGATCCGTTGCAAGAACTATGAGGATTTCAAGATAATTTATGAATAGGTGATTTCTTGCTTACAATTAACAGATACAAATGCTGCTACTGCGGTGCTTGCGTCGGAGTCTGCCCAACCTGCTCTCTTGAGCTGGTTGAGACATGGCTTGAAGTTTCTGAGACATGCAAGGAGTGCGGCATCTGTGCCAAGATCTGTCCAGTCGGCGCTCTGGAGGTCAAGGCATGAAGTGCGATGTAGTGGTGGTAGGCGCAGGGCCCGGAGGATCAATGGCAGCTAAGGCTGCAGCCCAGGCAGGCTTAAATGTTGCGCTTCTAGAAAAACGCCAGGAGATTGGGGATCCAGTTCGCTGTGCTGAAGGTGTTGGCAAAAGAGCCTTCGAGGAGATGGTCAAGCCTGAACCTGATTGGATTGCGGCAGAGGTTAAGGGTGCAAGGCTCTATGCGCCTAATGGCACAAAAATAGCTATGTCTGAGAGCAGCGCAGGTTCTGAAGTTGGCTATGTTTTAGAGAGGAAGGTCTTCGATCGAGGACTTGCAATGGAAGCAGCCCGGCTCGGAGCCAAGGTGATGGTAAAGACGAGAGCCCTAGGCCTGACAATGAAAGATGGCAAGATTTCAGGAGTCTCCGCCATGCGCCTAGGCGAGACATTTCAAATCGAGGCTCCACTGGTAATAGGCGCAGATGGAGTTGAGTCTAAAGTTGGGAGATGGGCTGGAATAGATACAACCATGAATCTTAGGGATGTAGAGACCTGCGCCCAGTTCCTTGTCTCAGACAGAGCGATAGATGATCAATACTGCGAATTCTTCTTTGGAAATTCGATTGCACCATCAGGCTATGTCTGGTCATTCCCAAAAGGTGAGAATCTTGCCAACGTCGGCCTTGGAATCCTCGGCTCCAAATCCAAGCCTGGCGAGGCTGTAAGGCTTCTTCGCGAGTTCATGAAATCTCATTTCCCTGACGGACGGGTAGTCGAGATGGTTGTCGGTGGAGATCCATGTGGTGCGCCGCTTGAGACGACAACAGCGGACGGGATGATGCTTGTTGGAGATGCGGCACGCCAGACAGATCCCTTGACTGGAGGAGGGATTCTCAGCGCAATGCAAGCAGGAATCATTGCTGGCGAGGTTGCGGCCAAGGCCATCGCGACGGGCGATGTAAGCAAGGCGGGGCTAAAAGAGTATGAGGATCGCTGGAGGGCAACAATCGGGAAGCATAATGCCAGAAGCTACGAGTTTAAGGAGTTTTTCGTAAAGCTGACCGATGAGCAGCTCAATCAGCTCATAGGCTCGCTGAAGAATGAGGATATCGCCAAGATGGACCTGCGAGGAATGCTGCGCGTGCTCTTCCGCCTGAATCCCAAGCTTCTGTGGGAGCTGAGGCATCTGGTAATATGAGCTAGTTTTATAATTTCTATTTTATTTTATAGTATTTGAGTATTTCATCTTAGAAATTCTCGAAGGAAACTATTTAAATTTTTAAACAATTGTAATCATAACAATCTAAGGTGATATCATGATCCATCCCGATCGCACCCACGGTGTAAAAGCTGTAGATTCCGAAAGAGATCTGATAAATGTTATGGCTGAGCATAAATGGCCCTTATGCATGGGCTTCGAGTTTGATGACCTCCTCTTCCTAAATGATAGTGACCGTGAGGATACTCCAGAGTATGCAGCAGTGAAAATCGATGAGGTTGACGGCCTCATGGTCAAGGGCCGTGAGGTTGGCAGAATAAAGCCTTTAGGTGCTAGCGCCTTTGAAATTGGCAGTTTCATTCGTGATCTAAGGCAAGGAAAGCAGATGACTAACATTCCCCTGAAGCTTAAGGCAGAGCCTGATTGGCACCATAGCTGCGAGCTTTGCGAATTTAAAGAAGAGGATTGAGATCGCTCTATGACTCATTTTATCATCTCTGCTCAAGAACTCCTGTGCCGTCGGCCCTCTTGGGCAGTCGCTCGGGATCAAATGCAATCCTTACCTTCTCTTTATCAGCATCGATGGATGTAACAGCAATGTGAAAGATATAGCGCATTGTCCTCCTGCCTTCAGGGATGCAGAGATTATGCTCTTTCCGTAGCTTGGAAGCGGCCACTGCCTGAAGGCTAGGGCTGCTTTGAAGGAACAACAGGCCTGGCAGATTCAGTCTGTGATGATCTGTAGAGGGATATTTCTCTCCAACCATGTAGCAGAGTTCGTCACGGCTAATAGTCACAACCTTGTCACCGCTCTTTACAAGGATCCTTTCATCATCGGCATGGACCTCATCTATGTGAGAATGCAGTGCAGATAGAGTATAGCTGTCTCCTCGCCCCATCCTCTCAGCTGGCAGAAGGCACTCAAACTTTTTCATGAAGGGCTTAAGAAGTGGGCTCGCTCCAACAAAGAGCGCCCCCGGCAAATTCCGGACCTCGGTCTTGGCCAGGTCCATAATATCCTTCTTGCTGATCTCAATGGGAATCATAAGCTATCCTGTCCGGCACAGATATTTATGCCTTCCAGATGCACGTGGCCATGTATAATAGCGCTAGTAGGGATACTGGCACAGATTACTACTATGGGCAAATTCTAACACAATTTATACAGACGCAGCGGATATTAGTTTAATTGGGAAAATTTTAATGAAACAGCGTTTCAAAACAAATTATTTATATGATTAAGTATTTGTGCCTTAAAAATACGGTGAGCTTTATGAAAGAATCCACTGTGAAGATCCTCGATGATAAGGATATGGAGTTCGTGGAAACCCTGCGATCCTTGGGCGTTCCGCGAAATGTAGCGACGCTTATCACCTTCCTAGCCAATATAGATGAGGCATCATCAAGGGAGATAGAGATGGGCTCTGATCTAAGGCAGCCCGAGGTCAGTATTGCAATGCGCACCCTGCGCGATAACCAGTGGATCGAGGAGAGGGAGATCAAGAGGGAGGGAAAGGGAAGACCAATGAAGGTCTATGCTCTGCATGCGAGCATCGATGACATCATAAGACATTATGAGGAACAAAAACTCCATGAATCTGCTCAGGCCATGGAGAGCATTCAGAGGCTGAAGGAGCTAATATCATCCTAAGCCCTAGGCACTCACTCATCGAGTGTTTGAACAATCTTTAGAATAGATATTCAGGGAGAAGGCACAAGCACTTCTACCTCTATTTTCGATGCGATCCCTGCCCAAGAGAAATCTTTGAACCATCTACTTCTACAACTACAGGCTCTCCGAATGGCAGTCTTCTTCTCAGACCCTGACGTTTATTCCGCGCTCTGCCAGGTATCTCTTCACATCCATGATTTTGTACTCGCCGAAATGAAATATGCTAGCTGCTAAAGCTGCAGAGGCATCTGTCTTCTGGAAAACCTCCAGCATATGATCGGGGCTGGCACATCCGCCAGAGGCGATAACCGGTATTCTAACCCGCTCAGATACTTCCTTAGTGAGTGGTATGTCAAAGCCGTCATATGTTCCATCTCTATCCATGCTTGTCAAAAGGATCTCGCCTGCTCCAAGCCGCTCGGCCTCCTTTGCCCAAGCTATGGCATCTATGCCTGTGAACTCGCGACCTCCATAAAATGAGCACTCGAACCAGCAGCGGCCTTCAGGCGTATCGATGATCTCACGACCTTCTTCCAGGTTATATCTGCGTTTGGCATCAATTGCCACTACAACTGCCTGGTTTCCATATCTATCGGATATCTCGACTATTAGTTCGGGGCGCTTCAAGGCTGATGTATTCATAGTTACCTTATCGGCCCCTGCATTGAAGACGGCTCTTGCCTCTTCTACGCTTTTGATTCCTCCGCCGACAGCCAGAGGCACAAAGACCGATTCAGAGGTTTTACTAATAACACTCGTCATAGTGTCTCTACGCTCATGGGATGCAGTTATATCCAGGAAGACAATCTCGTCTGCTCCGTCTTCATAGTATCTGCCTGCCAGCTCCCACGGTACGCCTGCATACCTGATCTGCTTGAACTCTATGCCCTTTACAACCCTGCCGCCCGGAACACCCAGGTCGCAATCAAGGCAAGGAATGATCCTTCTGGCTAGCATCTGGTAGACCTCACAAAGTTCTCGAGTATTCTGAGTCCCTTGGACCCTGATTTTTCAGGATGGAACTGGGTTGCAGCCAGATTATCTCTAGAGACCATGGCAGTCACGTCTACTCCATGTTCAGTAGTTGCCACTATCACCGATTTATCTCGGGGCTGGCCATAATAAGAGTGAACGAAATAGAACATATCGCCGTCATCTATTCCATCCAGTAGATCTATGCGGCGCTTAATGGACAAGCTGTTCCAGCCCATTTGTGGAATGGTCACACCATCCGGCAGCTTTACCACATCTCCTTTAATCCAGCCTAAGCCCTTTGCCCCCGGACTCTCCTGGCTTCGCTCGAAGAGAACTTGAAGGCCAATGCATATGCCGAGGACTGGAGTTCCATCACTCAAAACGTTTGAGAGGGCAGTCTCAAAGCGTGAGAGCCTTTCCATGCATCTTCCAAAGGCACCTACTCCAGGCACTATCACGCCGTCAGCACCTTTCAACTCTTCCGGCTCTCTGACAATCACCGGTCCGCCTTCAATGTGGTTCACAGCGTTGTAGATGCTGAACAAGTTGCCCATCCCGTAATCTACTATAGCTATCATGGAGACCAAAGTCCGATTTTCATTAGCCGGAATAGCCTTTCCTCTGGTCCGATATATATCTTCCCGAAATGAATGAGCGGACTAAAAAGAAAAAGATAGATTTCTCAAAAATTATTTATATATCGTTCGATCTCCCAATCATGCACCCAGGTGTTATACGCCTCCCACTCCAGGTTCCCAAGGCGCATTATGTTATTGAAGATATGCTCACCAAGAGCGTTTTGTATGACTTTATCTTCTTCCAGGCTGTCCAGGGCGTCTTTCAGATTTCCCGGTAAAGTCCCAATACCTAGAGCCTCACGTTCCTCGCTGGACAAATCGTAGACGTTGAGATCTACAGGCTCTCCCGGATCAATGCTTCTCTTAATGCCGTCTAGACCAGCGGCCAGGATGACGGCAAATGTCAGATATGGATTGCAGGTCGGATCAGGAGACCTGAACTCGAGACGTGTGGAGAGGCCACGACCGGCCGGTATTCTAATAAGCGATGATCTATTTGGCCCTGACCAGCTTACATATACCGGAGCCTCGAAACCTGAGACCAGTCTCTTATATGAGTTGATCAGCGGATTCGCTATTGCTGTTATAGCGCGGGCATGCTCCTTGAGCCCGCCGACGAAATGCCTGGCCAAATCGCTTATATTCATAGGCATCTCGGGATCAAAGAAGGCGTTTTCGCTGCCGCGGAAGAGTGAAACGTTGCAGTGCATCCCAGTTCCAGCAGTCCCATAGATGGGTTTGGGCATGAAAGTAGCTCGTAATCCTTCCATCATGGCAATGGTCTTGGTAACATACTTGAAGGTGACAACTTTATCGGCATTTCTGAGCGCATCATCGTAGACGAAGTCTATCTCATGCTGGCCTTTGCCAACTTCGTGATGGGAGGCCTCGATAGTAAAATCCATCTCTATCAGAGCTTTCATAATCTTTTTCCGTATGCTCTCCGCTAGGTCAACTGGTCCTAAATCAAAATATCCGCCAAAGTCTTGAGGCTTTGTAGCTGAACCTCCATTCTGTTTTTCGAATAGATAGAATTCCAGTTCAGGCCCTACGTTCATTGTGTAACCTATCTCCCTGGCTTGATCCAACATATGTCTGAGGACATATCTGGGATCGCCCTCGAATGGACTGCCATTCGGATAATATACGTCGCAGATGAACCGTGCCTCGTTCGACCCGTCCTGGGCCTTCCAGGGAAGGAGGTTGAAGGTGGAAATATCAGGCCTAAGAACCATATCCGATTCCTGAATCCTAGCAAATCCCTCGATAGAAGAGCCATCGAAGGATATACCATTTTTCAGGGCTTTTCCAAGCTGGGTTATGGGTATAGCTACATTCTTAACCCTTCCTTGGATATCCGAAAACTGCAGTCTGATGAACTCCACGTTTTTCTCTTTGATAGTGCTTAATACCTGTTCTTGGGAATACATGTCATTTATCCACTCCATTTCATCTAAATAGCAAATCTATCATTGATTTTACTGCGCTTTGATGAAAAGTGCATCTCTTCATTTTGGTGGTTTGGGTAATCAATTATGCTATCTATCATGCATTATGAAGATTTATGAACCAGAATGACCTATGGGTATAATATACTATCCATTTGAGTGAAAAGGCATCATTTCATCTGAAATTTAATACATTAATTTAGTCTATATACATAATTGAAAATTTATTTTGAGTTGTTAAGAATCATTCTTAACAATAGTGAAAGATTCATAACAATCTTTATATATGAAATGTCTCGACAACCGGGGACTTATTCATATAATATAGAAATCGGCATCAAAATTATGAAATGTTCATATAGTTTATGAATAATTCATAACAATCCTTATATACATGATATTTCAGTCAAAGTAAAATTGTTGAAAGGCTTTCTTAGAGAATCTCCCTAAAGGCTGAAAAATGAGGACATTCTTAGACATATTGGGAAGATATGCGATCAAGATCTTTGCCGAAATAAAATCAAGATCAAAGTCATCATTGGACGTAAATCAGCTGAATGGGATGTTTAAGTTTAAAAGTAGATATTTTGTAATAATATTACTGATTTGTTTGTTAAATACAAGTTAGGCTCAACCAATCTCTATCATATAAAAGGTAAGAACAAGATCAAGAGGAGGCAAAAATTTGAACCTTAGAAGACCGAACTCCAGTGCAGCTACTGGAACATTCAACCGATCCAGAAGCGTAGTTCCTATGTCAGGAATTTGCTCTGATTGTCTGGATGGATGCAGAGGCGGATGCGAGACTTGGCTCGCATCCTTCAGAGGACGAGAAGTGCTTTATCCAGGACCCTTCGGAGAAATAACTGCAGGAGCCGATAAAGATTATCCCATAGATTACTCTCATCTGAGCATTCAGGGTTATGCAGTCGGGGCAGAAGGTCTACCCGAGGGAGTTGAGGTAGGTCCAGATACAGCTCTGTTCCCGAAGGTCGATACCCAGACTGAATATGGTTGGTCCAAGAAGGTCAAGATGCAGGTGCCCATATTCACGGGCGCTCTGGGCTCGACTGAGATAGCCAGAAAGAACTGGGAGCACTTCGCCATTGGTGCCGCTATCACCGGCATTACCCTCGTCTGCGGTGAAAACGTCTGCGGAATTGACCCAGGGCTTGAGAGAACCAGCAATGGAAAGGTAGCCAAGTCCCCTGAGATGGACAGAAGAATCAACACCTACAAGAAGTTCTATAATGGCTATGGCGAGATACTTGTGCAGATGAACGTCGAGGACACAAGGCTGGGAGTAGCAGAGTATGTCTCTTCCAAGCACAACCTGGATACCATTGAGCTCAAGTGGGGCCAGGGAGCCAAGTGCATCGGCGGCGAGATCAAGGTGAAGAGCCTTGAGCGGGCACTGGAACTTAAAAAGAGAGGATATGTAGTTTCACCTGATCCGACTCTCCCCGAGATCCAGGCAGCTTTCAAGGCTGGAGCTATAAAAGAATTCGAGAGGCACTCCCGCCTTGGATTCGTCACCTATGACGGATTCATGGCAGAGATCGATAGGCTTAGAGACCTCGGATTCAAGAGGATCACCCTCAAGACCGGAGCATATTCCATGGTCGAGCTGGCAATGGCTTTGCGCTATGGATCTGAGGCAAAGCTGGATTTGCTCACAATAGATGGAGCGCCCGGCGGAACCGGTATGAGCCCATGGCCGATGATGAACGAGTGGGGAATACCGACATTTTATCTGCAGTCTCTGGCAATTGAGTTCGCCAACCGGTTGACAAGGCGTGGAATGCGCGTGCCTGATCTGGCAATGGCAGGGGGATTCTCTACCGAGGACGGAGTCTTCAAGGTTCTGGCAATGGGAAGCCCCTACTTCAAGGCTGTTTGTATGGGACGTGCTCTGATGATACCAGGAATGGTGGGCAAAAACATCCAGGACTGGATGGCAAAGAATGACCTGCCCAAGACAGTCTCCAAGTTCGGGAGCAAGCCTGAGGAGATCTTCGTCGCATATGAGGAGCTGAAGGCGAAGTACGGAAACGACTTCAAGGATATACCCTTTGGCGCCATGGCCATCTACACCTACGGCCAGAAGTTCAAGACTGGGCTGCAGCAGCTTATGGCAGGCTCGAGGAACTTCAGACTTTCAACCATCTCCCGCGATGATCTGATGGCTCTCACGGAGGAGGCATCAATGGTCTCAGGCATACCCTATGTGATGGATGCCCGCAGGGATGAGGCCGAGAATATACTGGATGCAATTACACCATAAAAGCCTAAAAGTTTGGGCTTAGAGTTAAGGCCCAAGATACTATTTTTCTCGTTACTGAACTCTCATTAAGCTCTCTTTTATCTATCATCATTGCTCTAATCTTTCCCAGAATGAATGTCATGGAACTATTTCCTGGTTGTACATATTCAGCCTGGCAGTTAGATGTAGCAAAATATATAACTTGCAAAAATGCTTAACCCGATCTAACACATATTCTAATCAACTTTTTATTCCACAAACTATATGCATGGATGAGCTACCAAGCTCGATATCGGTCAGCGTGGCCACAGCATAGCGGAAATTGAGATATAGAATCTGGTGCGCAGACCTATAGAGTTGTAGGGCTTAATGGTCTTTATAATAATATCTACAGGAGGATTCCTATTAACCTCTAATTTTGGCCTAATCTTTATAAACGTCATATAAAGCAATTGGATTTTCAGCAGGTTTTTAGGAATCCTCACAGGTCCGATAGATACTAAAAAATAGAGAGGTTTGCTTACAGGTTATACATACCTAAACTCCCGGATTAAGCAGGCGCATAAAGTAAGCGATCTCGATAAAGAACGCTCTATTTCAAAAAATAACCTAAATTAGGTGTTCTCAATGGGGAGTAATTTAGACTTTATGCGCTTACTTTTTGTAGGCGCGGCATGAGATCTATGCTCATAATCAAAAAGAAAGGAAATATGTAGATAAAAGTAATTTATATTGTCTTATCTATGGTTAATTGAATAGAAATATTAAAGTAACTAGGAAAAATTTTTCGTGCGTCTAACCTATACGCCTAATTTTTTCGGGAGCTTAGGTACATACTCATTTGAGTTTTATCGGATACTTATCCCAGAGCAGAAATGTCCTCTAACTCGATCTGATCTAAGCGAAGAGATCCATTCAATGCCTTTGCAGTTATTGAATAATTGCCTGATGGAAATCCTGTGGTGTTGATACCGATGTTAAACTTACCATTTACGATTATTTTTTTAGTCAAGGACATGATTATGTTCACCTGGGATACATTCTGCGCCGCATCGCCGAAGATCTTGACCTGGTAGACGCCAGGAGAGATGAGGTATGACTCAAGTGTCGCTATACCTTGATTATTGGCCTCAGCCTGACTGCTGATCCAGATCCTGGAATACTTATCCTTCCAGATATCGCTTGAGTTTTCATAGCTGCCCTGTTGCTTCTTTAAGCCTATGTTCAGGTTCTTTACTCCTGCTGCAGAAACTGTGAAGTTGTTAGGCATGCTGGGCATATAGATGCCTTCGGCATCGTAGGCGTACCCATAAAGCTTCTTTGTGATAGGTGAAAAAGAAACATTGAAAGTAGAGGAGATAGGCGGAATATGGATGCCGACGAGATCGTAGATATAGCTGCCGAGAAAGACTGGGGCTATGGAACGAATTGTAAAATTCAGGAGAAGTTCTCCGGAGCCTGCTCCTGAAATTACCTTCCTACCTTCAGATGCAGATCCTATGTAAGAAAATAAGTTGAGTAAGATAAATAATGTTAGTATTATTGAGTGCCGTCTCATTGCCGAATTCATCTATTCTAGCTTATCTCCTATAATATCTAGATCTACTTCAGACTCTGAAATCTGAATATTTATATTCATCGGTGATGTAAACGTTTTCAAAGTCATTCACTGTCGAAATTCCCTTTTCTCTCCTGGAAGAAAGGGTGATATCTTCGAGGCGATATGGCCCATTTTCCTTGTGTTTCGCGATAGTTTTGCCATCAAAAGAGAGATTCATTATGTGATATCCTGGCTTAAAGATGCCTTGATCTACTGACCAGCTAACTTCAGACCCATTTATGTCATGTAGCCATCCTTGTAGTGTATAGTTCCCTGGAAAAATTGCATTTATACCTATATTCACGATCAGGAACTCATATTTCCCATCGCCGTTGATATCGATGCCATGGTCCGTATAATTTCTAGTCAATTTGGCTAGCTGTGGGTTGGGGGTGAAATTTTTATACATAGGCGTGCTATAGGCACCATTGCGTCTGTCCAATATCTTTCCAAGATTGTCGTAGAGAGTTACATTTTTAAGATGATACACTCCAGAATGAGGTATTCCATAAAACTTTAGTATAACTGATGGCATAACGGGATTCAAGAAAGCTCCTTGAGAGGCATTGGCGACTTCTACCTCCTTATCATCGTAAAGCGATGCGCTTACTTTATAAATCCAAGCTACCTTTACCAGAACATATACCGTCACGTCTATGTGATCATAAAATCCGTCCCGATCATCGTCAATCGCATGAGAGCTGTAGAGGTTACTGAGGTTTGCGTTAGGTTCTTGCAAATTATAATATTTGGTCGATGGAGAGCTGATTATGACACAATAATCTTCTCGCATTGTTTCCATCTTGCTAGGCAGAATCTCCATAGTCCAAACACCAGGATCGGGATTTTTTATATCATAGTATTTGAACGTTGCATTTTTTAAGTAGTTTATATTAGAATAGTTAGAGGACGGCTCGATACGAATGCCTTTCGGTGAATTCAAGATCATATCTAATTCATTAGATTTATTCTTCCAAGCGACCAGGAAATATACTTCACGATTGCTGGAATTGATTGTTGTATTATGGATGACAGACGCGTATGGCTCGACATGACCAAAATTTTTTTCTATTATTGTTATGTCACCCATCTGTTCAGGCATCGCTACTGAATTATTAAGAATAGTAATCACAAATAGAACAACTAAAGCATGATATAACAACTTGAGTTGAAACTGTCTCCGTAGTTTCATATAGCTGCTCACTAGGGACATGATCCGCTCCATGTTGTTGTTTCTCGATAATTTTGGAGAGTTGTGGACTCACGGGTATATGCATCAGGTTCATCTAGGCTCCAGGAAATTCCGGCGAACGGATGCCAATGCTCATTGTACGGTGCTGATTGATCACCGCATGAATCTGGGCTCCAATCGCCCTCAGATAACAAATCACCATTACAACAAAAGGTATCGGTTTTGGAGGAGGAACAGGACTTAGCCGTATCCCACGTGTCCACAACCTCAAACCACGGAGGGGCAAGTGGTTCTCTCCCGGCCCAATGATGATACTCGTAATGAGTAACTGTATCCCACGAGGCCGTTGTCGTTTCACTATATGATCCAACAGATGATCCTACAAGTACAATCAGGAAAAAAGCAACTAAAATTAATCTATTAGCGGATATCGCTTCCTCCCTAGCTTTACTATCTTTTTGATCTATAATGGTTAATGGCTAAGTATTTTTACTTCTATTTAAAGGCTGCGGGAGGACGGGATTTGCACCTAAAGTAAATTACATGTTAATTCTACAACTTAAATTTTAAATTCCTGATGAAAATTGAAACTTGTGATTTTACATGCCCCGTACTTTAGTTGCAAAGCTGGGAGGATGATATTCTTCTAAACCAAATACGTGCGGGGATCTCATCCCCCGCACGTAAACACTTTTATCAAAAACATATCTGTAGGCAGCATACCGATTGCACTGCCTGGCAATTACCAGTAAGCAAACATCAAACCCAGAATGTACCTACGAGAATAGTACTGTGAAGTTTTAGGCGAGCCAAACGCTGACTCACAGCGCCCTCCTCAGAGGAATCAGCCACCGCAGTGGCGATTTTAAGCCCGCCCTGTGCCTTCACACAGGCAATGCGAGACAGCACTGGTATCTAGCACAGCGCCCTTCTTACGGGGACCCTTTCATCAAAGATGAGGGGCCTGCTCTCACTTCGCCTGCACACGACGTTACTTGCCGCGCTTATATACGAACTGAACGATGTATGCCTTAACTCGCTTTCACCGAAGACTTCGCTGTTAAGCGAGGCGCTCCATTGGAGGTGACATACTGCCCCCGATGCTTAATCGGCTACAGCCCTATTTCGCGGCAAATTAACTATCTAATCGTTATAGAATATACACTTGTTGGTAGGATTAAATTGGCTTTAAGCCCAAGGTAAATTTCTGATTATAATGGAAATCAGAAATTGCATAGCACATTTTGAGGCGTTATGCACGAGAACCTCCTCCCTTAGAGCATGCGAGCTTTAGGGTAGAATCTTTTCGGAGGTTCCCTTCTGTTATGCATATGATTAGTATCGGTGGGTGAACCTCTGAAAGATTCTGGCATTCGACTTGCTAATGAATATTACGGCATAGTATCTCTTCCTCCTACCATCTCACACAAGGGAGACACTAAATTGCCAGGAGGTCTCCCTTAACTCACCACGAGTTGATCCCCTCGCCCTGTACCTTGGGCATCACTTTGAGGTAGTGCCGCTCTCAAGGCACGGTGGTGAGGTGAATCAGCCGTATTGTGGGTATGGCTGGAACCGGCGCAGATGCCCAGACAACCGAGGAGACAGGCAATCAATCAACAGCCTGTTACCTCCTCGTGTGAACCGTCCCGGAGGGTAGCCCATCGCGGCGACTCACGCGACAGCCCCGTAAACAGCCAGCGCGGGAGCGAAGCGACTCGCGGGCATTCCGAAATTAGAGAGCTGTAAGTTTGACTAAGACGCGGCTTATAGACAGATGGTAAAATTTGATCTATGAGGAAACTCGATTCATCAACTCAATTATGGTAGACTATAGAATCTCATTGTTATAGCTTATTAAATCATCAAGTCAAATGACGGCGGCGTGCCTGTGCGGCAAGCTGCGGAGCATTGCGTTTAAAAATAAGTGGGCTGTCTCAGATGTGCTGAGCTGAAGCGGCATCCGACTAATCGGCTGCGATAACCTTTGACCAGGATATAGTGCCTCCTCCTGTGCTATTCCTCGCATTTGCCACAAGGATAAACGGCTTGAGATCCGTCTTATCAATCGCTTCCTCAGGCACCACCTGCGAGCCTATCTCCCGCCAATCGTAGGCATTCTCACTTTGATCAGCGCTCTTGTATACCCTCTGGTATGCATCTGTCCTGAAGCCCGCACCCGGTCCGAGATCGGTAAGCACCAATTTCAGATCAAAGCTATCATATTCCGGATCTCCTGTGCAATGGAAGCCTCCGTTGGGGCTCGAACCTCCGTAGGGCGTATTCCAGCTATATGTTCCTCCTGATACTACGTCCCCATCAATGCCTCTATATGCCTGCTTGGCCAGGTAAACCCCAGGCTCTAGGCTCAAGCTCTGCCATACAGAGGCGTTGGGATCGGCTGCATTTACCTCATTGCTGTTCGTAGCACCGAACTCTATGATCGTTGAAGTTTCAGGGTCCGGCCAGCCTTCATATGGACAATTGGGCAACGGATAGCGGCTCTCTGTCATATTCACATCCAGGGCATAGATGGTCAGGTTTCCTTTGTATAGATTGAAAGAGCCAGGAGCTACATCGCATCCGGCACAGGATTGGCTGTCTTTCGGCAACTCACAATTCTCGCATTCAGGGCACTTAGTTGCTGTAAGAGCATTGCCTTCGTAGTATTCTGCTACAGGCACGAGCCATGAGCTGCAATGGGACTCCACACGCTCATTCATATTGTCTACGCCGGTAACTGTAGCTATGGTTTCTCTAGGACCTGCCAGGATATCATCCTCAGTGACGGTATAAGCTGCAACGCCTTTCGTGCTCTCATTAGGCCCAAGCGCAGTCCTACCAAGCTTTATTTTGCCGAGATCGCTATCAACCAAGCTTATGCCTGAGATCACTGTGTCGCTTGGGTTGTAAACATTATACTCATACGTCACAACATCCCCAACGCTAACATTGACGGATGATGGAGTCTTCGCACACTTTATGGCCGATTTGTATGTTGCCTTCTCATGCATCTCTATCTGCCTATCTATCTCGAACTTTCCTGAGAATGATTGATGCGAATTGATGTTCTTTTCAAGTAGCTTATGCAAGCTTGTGTCCGTCGTCCATGTTCCGTTGAAGATGCTTTTGGTATCCAAGCCTACGAGGTGAGCATTCGTTGCAGTTGAAGTCGAGCCGAAGTAGCTTTTCAGCTCGCCTTCAAACTCGTTGACGCTGAAGGACTCCAATGCATCCGCGCCGATGCCGCCGTAAAATGACTGGGAGCCGAGGGATTTGCTGCCTACAAGGGGACTTTCGCCTGAATAGGTGATCTTGGACCTGTCAAAAAGGTTCATATTGGACAGGTTTTCCATTCCTATATCTCTGCTTATCTTTCTGGCCGACTCAGAGAATACTCTCTCAGAATTCATCTCCAGGCTGCCGTTGCCTGAAAGTGAATTGAAATAGTCGAGGGCAATTCGTTTATCGACTGCAGATGTGCTCATATCAATTATGCCTGTGCCGCTCACATTCAGGCCGCTACCGAGCTGCTCATATTGTACAGGCTCCTTTATGGGCGGACTGCCTAAAGATATGGCAACAGCAAAAACTAATATTACTACTATTAGCGCTACTCCCCTCATTCTTTTCCCACTCCCAAGGAAAGGCGAATCCCATATCTGCGCAAATATTTTTACGCGCTTACTTTATTATTTGTATATGCTCTCCATTTAACATTAACTATAAATATCTTGTGTATTCAGCCCCAAGAACTATCCTGTCCAAAACTTTGTTATATCAAATGGCGGAAAGGTCTATCCTGGACGTTCATGAAGAAGGTTCATACCGTTTGTACCTATTGCGGTTGTGGCTGCGGAGTATTGCTCCACGTAGAGGATGATAGGATAGTGGGTGCTTCGCCCTCATATTCACATCCCCTCTCCAAGGGAAGACTTTGCATCAAA
This sequence comes from Methanotrichaceae archaeon, assembly GCA_963803145.1. Taxonomy (GTDB): domain Archaea; phylum Halobacteriota; class Methanosarcinia; order Methanotrichales; family Methanotrichaceae; genus CAWBKV01. The sequence continues at coordinate 8,622 of CAWDLW010000002.1, read as the reverse complement.
GGCTGGCTGGCAGGAGAGTTTGTAGGTCATCCTGATAGGCTTAGGATACCCTTAATCAGGAAAGGTGACATAATCGTCAAAGCAGGCTGGAATGAGGCATTAGATCTCATTGCCGAGCGGTTAAAACACTTACGAGATGAGTTTGGCCCAGATTCATTGGGTGTTTTAACCTCCGCCAAGGGCACCAACGAGGAGAACTATCTGCTTATGAAGCTCGCGCGTGGAGCCTTCAAGACGAACAATGTCGATCATGTGGCGAGGCTCTGCCATGCTCCAACTGTTGCAGGGCTCAGCTATGCCTTCGGCAGCGGCGCAACAACCAATCCTATATCAAGCCTCGCCAAGGCAGATGCAATACTGATAGTTGGATCAAATACTACTGGGCAGCATCCTCTTGTTGCCTCTTATGTTCTTGAGGCAAGGTCCAAAGGCGCAAAGCTAATCGTAGCAGATCCCAGGAAAACACAGATAGCAGATATGGCAGATATCTGGATTTCTCCGAGACCAGGGAGCGATATCGCCTGGATAAACGCCCTTCTCAATATCATAATCCAAGATGGTCTTATTGATGAGGATTTCATCTCAAAGAGAACAACAGGGTTCGATGAAGTGCGTAACGCCGTCTCAAAGTACACGCCTGAGGTTGTAGAGCAAATCTCCGGCATACCCGCAGAGAAAATAAGAGCGGCTGCAGAAGCATACGGCTCAGCAAAGAATGCCGCTATAATTTACGCAATGGGGATAACCCAGCACACAACAGGGACCGATAATGTTCAGGCGCTGGCAAATCTGGTGTTGGCAACGGGAAATATAGGCCGCGAGGGAACTGGACTATACCCCCTTCGTGGCCACCAGAACGTTCAGGGCGCATGCGATATGGGTGCATTGCCTGATCTTTACTCAGGGTACCAGAAGGTCTCAGTCCCTGATGCCCGCAAGAAGTTCGAGGCTGCATGGTCGACTGATCTGCCCGACAAACCAGGTCTTACGGCATTGGAGATGATGGCCGCCGCAGAAGAAGGCAAATTAAAGGGACTTCTAATAGTGGGCGAAAATCCTGTAATGAGCTATCCTGACAGCAGTAAAGTTAAAAACGCACTCAAGAAGCTTGATTTTCTGGCGGTTATTGATATATTTCCGAACGAGACAACTGAGCTTGCAGATGTTGTGCTGCCTGCAGCATCCTTTGCAGAGAAGGATGGAACATTTACCTCCACAGAGAGGCGAATCCAGAGGGTGCGCAAAGCTGTTGAACCTGTTGGCAATTCTAAGACAGAATGGGAGATCATAAGCCAACTTCTCACACGGTTCGGCATTAAGGCGGATTACAGATCCCCGGCCGACATAATGGATGAGATCGCATCGCTTTCTCCAAACTATGGCGGAGTTCATTACGATCGCCTGGGAATAAACGGTCTGCAGTGGCCCTGTCCAGACAGCGCCCATCCCGGGACTGGAATACTTCATAAAGAGTTGTTCCCAATTGGTCTCGCAAGGTTCAGGGCTGTAGAGCACCACGATCCCCAGGAGCTTCCGGACGATGAATATCCTTTCATTCTAACAACGGGACGGAGCCTTTATCACTTCCATACGGGCACAATGACCCGCAGGACCTCGCTTCTTGATAGGGAGATTCCTCTTCCCACAGTCGAGATCAACCCGCATGATGCCGAGAAGCTGGGCATAAGAAACGGCCAGAGAGTTATTGTCGAATCACGAAGAGGGCATCTATATATGGATGCCAAAGTTACACCTGATATCCCGGAGAAAACGCTATTTATTCCGTTCCATTTCAGTGAGGCCCCTGCCAATGCCTTAACATCGCAGGCACTTGATCCCTTATCTAAGATACCTGAGTTTAAGGTAGCTGCTGCAAGGATAAGGAGGGCTGATCGATGATTGCCTTCCTTACAAAGGATGAGCTTATCTCTCTGCTCTCTAAACTCGGAGAGAAGCTTGAGATCATAGCGCCCATTATGATTGAGGGAGAGCCCTCTTTTGGCACATGGAGCGGGCAAAAACTTGCGCTCGATAAAAATACACTTTATCCTCCGACGGAGTTTCTCATGCCTCAAAAGGAGACGCTCTTCAAGTACATACAAGACTGTGGAAGATATACCTTTGAAGAGCCGCCGCCAAAGTCAAGGATGCTTTTTGGGATCAGGCCCTGCGATCTCAAAGCTATCTCAATACTCGATAGAATATTCGGCTCCGAGCCGCAGGATATTGCGTATTTGGAAAAAAGAAGATCTACAATTGTGGTGGCGCTCAACTGCATCAATCCAGATGAGAAGTGTTTATGTGCAAAGCTGGGGTCAGGCCCCGAATGCAAAGAGGGCTATGACCTGCTTATGACTGAACTTCCCTCGGGCTATCTGATCGAGACTGGATCGCCTGCGGGCATGTTGATATTGAAGGATTATCCCCAGTTCTTTCACCAGCCTGAAGAATCTCAGATATCTGAAAAGCGTAAGCTGGTGGATGATGCCAAAAGAGTTGCTGAATCAAGGAAACAGACCCTTGAGGGGATACGCAAGGCTATAAAGAATGCCGATTGGGTCGCCATTGGCAGGCAGTGCCTGAGCTGTGGGGGCTGTACATTTATCTGCCCCGTTTGCCATTGCTTTAACATCTTAGATGTCGGCGTGCCAGATGGCGAGCGCGTAAGATGCCGCGACTCCTGCATTTTCTCTGGGTTCTCAAGAATGGCTGGCGGTGCTAACCCCAGAAGGAGCCAGGGAGAGAGGATGCAGAACTGGTTCATGGACAAGTTTGAGTATTTGCCCGAGAAGATAGGCATGGTAGGCTGTGTTGGATGCGGGCAGATGTGGCATTGTATGCCTCGCAGAGATCGATAGATGGAACCTGGAGGTATCAAGGTGAGCGAATACATTCCAATGCAGGCAGAGATCGTGGATATAGATATCGAGTCGCCGAACACATACCTCATCTCGCTCAAGCTATTGGACGAGGGTGCAGAGTTCCGCTATAAGCCCGGCCAGTTCGCTATGGTCTCCGTATTTGGCCTGGGCGAATGTCCCATATCGATAACCTCCTCGCCTACCCGGAAAACACTGCAGCTCTGCATAAGACGCGCAGGAAAAATCACCAGCGGAATAATGGATTGTCTTGTCGGAGACATATTAGGCATAAGAGGACCATGTGGCAACGGCTTTCCGCTCGAAAGCATGAAGAAGGATATAGTGATAGCCGGAGGAGGCTCCGGCTTTGCCACATTGCGCTCGTTGGTCAACTACATTGTAGACAAGCGTGAAGAGTTCGGCAAGGTTGCCGTTGCGTATGGAGCGCGGACTCGCCAGGACCTCTACTTCATGCAGGAGTATAAGAGCTGGCAGCAGGCTGGAGTCGAGGTTGGGATAACAGTAGATATCGGCGATGAATCCTGGAAGGGGAATGTTGGGCTTGTAACATCGCTGATAGACAGGTTTGAGCTTCCCCCCGGCTCTGCGGCGATATGTGGGCCGCCGATCATGATTAATGCCGTTGCGAAAAAACTGATGGAACGCGGTTTCAACCATTCAGATATCTATGTCTCAATGGAGAGGCACATGAAGTGCGGCCTTGGCAAATGCGAGCACTGCATGATAGGACCATATCACGCGTGCCGGGATGGACCTGTGTTCAGCTATGATAAGGTGAAGGCTGTTATCTGATTGGCCTGCCACCATATAATTGCAATAGTTATCATTATAACTACATAGAGCGGGTATATATCCACGCATATTCCTGGTCTAACCAACACAGTCTAAATAAATAGTAGGGCTATATGGAGAGGCCATGATTTACAGACCGCTCGCCATAATTCTAATTTTCTGCTTGTTAGGATCGCTAAGATCATATGAGATCTATCCTTCAGGCGTAATTAAGACATACATTCCTCCGATATCCTAAGACATGATTCCATGCAGGCTTCAAGTGCTACTTGGATGATCGACCACTTCTCCTCGGGGGAGATTTTGGAGTTGCAAGACAACGTTTCAGAATGGCATCATAAACGGAACTAAAAAATTATTTAGGACAAGCTGTAAGCAAAAAACGACTGCCATCTCTGCCTAATAAACCACACGTTTATGCAGTTATACCTCCCTTCCTATCTCAGGCTTTATCTCGTAAACATCAATCGTACGATGGATCGTGAACGTGTCATGACCCTGTTCGTACCTCTTCAGCAGAGAATTTCCAACATCCTTAGGCAGATATATCTCATGGTTCCCAAGCATTAACATAAAGGATTTTTTATTTGGGTCCAGTATCATGCCCCCATACTTACCGCTAATACTCTCCCCTACCTTCAGAATCCTTGTCGCCATAACATCACCTTCAATAATTATATTAACATATTTCGACTACTTCTAAATTGCGGTCAGGATGAATTTTCTATTTGTGTTAATGCTAAAGGCTGCGGGAAAACTATTAATGCTTTAATGGTTCTGGGAAGGTCAATAGAGGTATAGCTAAAGGTGTAGTTAAAATGCCTTTTCACGTTATGATCATCCCCACTCTGGGCTGCCCTTCTCATTGTAGTTACTGCTGGAGTTCTGAGGAACGATCTCCTATAATGAGCATTGATACGATTAACGAAGTTGTAGAATGGCTCAAGGATTTCAGGAATGATTCAGTTACATTTACGTTTCACGGCGGCGAACCTCTCCTTGCAGGTGCAGATTTCTATCGCAAAGCTTTACCGCTGCTGTCTGAGAATTTAAGCCATCTAAAGCCCGCTTTTGCATTGCAAACCAATCTTTGGAGGCTCACACCAGAGCTGGCGGAGGTTCTTGCGGAGCATGATATTCCTATCGGTTCCAGCTTGGACGGACCACAGGAGCTTAATGATCTACAGAGAGGAAAAGGATATTACGAAAAGACCATGCGGGGCTATGAAATTGCAAAAGCCCACGGCCTCAGGGTACAATTCATCTGCACATTTACATCACAGTCTGTGAAGTTCAAGGAGGAGATTTTCAAGTATTTCCTGGAAAATGGTCAAACACTTAAATTGCATCCAGCATTGCCATCCTTACGCGACCAAAATCCCGAAAAATGGGCACTTGATCCTAAAGAGTATGGAGAATTGCTGGTATATCTTCTTGATCAATATTTAGAGAACATTGACAGGATTGAAATCAGAAATATCAATGATCTATGTAGATGCGTATTCACGGGCCGGGGCACTGTCTGTACCTACGCGGATTGTATGGGGAACACTTTTGCAGTTGGGCCTGATGGCGGTATATATCCATGCTATCGCTTCATAGGCATGCCCAAATATGTTATGGGAAATGTCCACGACCATCCAAGCAAGGAAGACCTTGCTCAGTCTTATGCATGGAAGCTCATGTTCCAGTTTAAGGAATATGTTGATCAGGCGTGCAAAGGATGCAAACATATCAGGTACTGTCGGGGCGGATGTCCCTACAATGCCATAGCCCCCACCGATGGTGAGATCAAAGGCGTTGACCCACATTGCGTCGCTTACAAGAGGATATTTGACGAGATAAACGACAGGTTCAATAAGGAGCTATTTGGGTCATCAGGCATGGAAATGTTCGGTCTTGGACCGGGGCCTGCCAGTGCCAGGAGTGGGAAGCCAGGGATAATGGCCTTGATGCGCAGAATGGCATCCAATTAGGATATCGGCCAAAATGAAAATGCCCATTTTTATCTTTAAGGCTTGCTTAGGAGCTTATTCATGTCAGATGTCTTCTCAGCACATCAGCAAGCTCATCCATTTTCACTGGCTTGGCAATATAGTCATCCATGCCTGCTTCCAGGCACGTCTCTCTGCTGTAATCCAGAGCATAGGCCGTGATAGCTATAATCTTCGGTCCTGCGGGCCAGCGTTGACGGATGATCTTAGTCGCCTCTATGCCGTCCATCTCAGGCATCTGTATATCCATCAAAATGATTTTGTAAAATTGATTTTCCATGGCCCGCAATGCCTCAATGCCATTGGCAGCCACATCTGAGTTATACCCTAGATGCCTAAGCATCTTTTGGGTTACTTTCTGGTTAACTAGGTTATCCTCTGCAAGGAGTACGCATAAACGTTTGCTATCTGCACAACCCATCAGAACCTCACCGCATACTATGCGATCATTTGTATTTATCAGAATGAAACGTTATTCTTTATAAATGTTGCGTATGCTAAAAAAATGATAATGGCTTCAGTGGTTAGTTTGCATCTGTGGACATTTGCTGGTATATAGGTTACATTTTTCTATTGCATTAGCCAGATCAGTGATCCTCACAGGCTTGGGGATATAGTCATCCATTCCCGCATCCATACACATCTCCCTGGCACCTGGAAAAACGTATGCAGTAATTGCTATTATCTTCAGCCCATTTTGGCCGAGCTTGCGTATTTCTCTAGTGGCTTCCAGACCATCTATCTCAGGCATGACTATATTCATAAGAACAAGATCGTATTTCTGGCGCTTAGTGGCTTGGATAGCCTCGCGGCCATTAGAAACGGCATCGGCATTGTAGCCCAGACGTTTTAGCATTAACATCGCTACTTTTGATTTGTTGCATCGTCTTCAGCAAGTAAAATATGTGGCTGTTTAAAGCTCCCTTCAACCACTTTATTACCCCAATATTTATAAGCGCTTACACATATATAAATTTAACTGTTGAAATTATGCAATATATATAGTCCAAAAAAATGATATGTCTTTCAATAAGAGAAGCATCCTCACCACTGCCCGATTCATCCATACCCTATACAATTGAAGTTATTTAAACGATATCCAAAGGCATAATTTGTGCATGTCCTATTCAAAGTGCGAATTACTATTTTTAATAAAATGAGATAGCATTTTCATAATATAAGTAGTTAAAAGCTCCCTGGAAGAGCGGTAATAGGGAAATAGTATGATAAGAAAACCTTTTATCTGGGGCATATAATTTAGGGATATGAATAACCTTCGGTGGGCAAAGGCACAATTGCAGTAGTAATGGGCGATATTACTACTATGAGCGTGGATGCCATAGTGAACGCCGCCAATAGCTCGCTTCTCGGCGGCGGAGGCGTTGATGGCGCGATCCACCGTGCAGCAGGGCCTGAGCTTCTTGAGGTGTGTCGAAAGCTCGGAGGCTGTCCAACAGGCGAGGCAAGGATTACAAAGGGCTACAGGCTGCCTGCGGGCTTGGTAATTCACACAGTTGGACCTATCTGGCATGGCAGGAACCGTGGGGAGGATGGGCTTCTTGCCAAATGCTACAGAAGCTGCTTTGATCTGGCGGGAAAAGCACGGGATAAAAAGCATAGCATTTCCCTCTATCAGCACTGGGGCCTATGGGTTTCCCACTGAGCGCGCATCCAAGATTGCTGTCAGGGAGATGAGAGCATTTCTGGATAGGAACGGCTCAATTGAGATGACAGTTGTCTGCTTTAACAGAAGGGTTTACGATTACTATATGGCTGCAATGAAGGAGTAAGGGTGTTTTGAAAGAGAGGAGTCATCCTCTCTTAGCATGATGCTAGATGTCTGATAGTGCCAATCAGCTTTGCTGCTGTCCCTTCCCAAGCACACCGGGATTAACCACGTTCTGAGGATTGCCTTTCAGAAACATCTCCACGCTTTCCTAACAATACTAGCACACTTATCTGTAGTCTCTTCAGATAAATAGGCTATATGAGGTGTAAGGACAAGATTTTCTAGCTTCATCATAGGGCTGTCCGCCTTTAAAGTCTCCTTCTCAAAGACGTCCAGAGCAGCCCCAGCTATCGCTTCATTCCGGAGTATTTCTATTAGTGCATCCTCGTTAATGATTTTACCCCGGGAGGTGTTTATCAGGATTGCAGTCGGTTTCAGCAGCTTCAGCTCTCGGATGTCTATCATATGCTTAGTCTTTGGTGATAGAGGAACATGCAAAGTTATTATATCACTCTCTGTCAGAAGGTTATCCAGTGGCACGAACCTCACTCCCAGTTCCGCTTCTCTTTCAGAGCTTGGGTGTGCCGTTGTTGAAATCACATTCATGTTGAATGTGTGGGCAATTTGCATCACTCTCCTGCCGATATCCCCAGCGCCAATTACTCCGATGGTCTTGCCAGCCAAAAGTCGGTTATGGACATAGTAGTGGTCATCGAACTCACCTTTATGCGCCATGACATCAGCGACCTCAATCTTCCTCAAGAGATCCAGAGCAACGGCAAAAACGAACTCAGCCACTGCTTCAGAGGCATAATTAGGGACGTTAGAGACTATTATGCCGCGAGCTGTGGCAGCCTCCAGATCGACATTGTCATAGCCTGTATGACAAACGCAAATCATCTTTAAGTTGCCTGCATGCTGGAATACATCACGAGAGACGAAGTCCTTTCCCACTAAAAGTATCTCTGCGTCCTTAACCCTTTCAGCATAATCATTAGCTGATGCAGGCATGCCATCGAATACTTCCAGCTCCCCAAAGGTTCCAAGCTTTCGCTTGTATTTTTCATTCATAGGTACTGGATCTGCCACAACTATCTTCATGGCCTAAAAATTGTGATAAACCCTATTATAGATATTCCTTGAGCCAGCGAATGCAACTGCAGTCTGCGTTATGCCCAAATTAAGACCGTAGCAATGGTTTTAGTCGGAACTGAATTTTTGAAGA
>CAWDLW010000001.1:0-40213 GCA_963803145.1 Methanotrichaceae archaeon | reverse complement strand
TCACAGGAGGCCAGGATCTTTCCATTCGCATCGCAGATGATAGGAGGTATGAGTGGCTCCAGTCCTTCGCCACAGTTTGGCGGATTTTTTAGCTGGTCCACTGCGCCTAGAATCGCACTGGCCTCTGGTTTCAGGTCTCAATGACGAAGCATTTGCGATGGCTTCAAGTGCAATGAGCAAGATATTTGCAACAAGGCAAGAAAAAGCAATCACAAATGTCGGCGAATTTCATGTCCCACCAACCGCCTTCCACTACGGAGCGTCCCAGTCTGGAGGAGATAAAATCAACTCTCCAAAGGATAATGCCCGAGATCAAGGAGCGCTATAAGGTGAAGTACCTTGGAGTATTTGGCTCCTATGTTCGCGGAGAGGCCAATCAGGCCAGTGATCTGGACTTACTGGTGGAGTTTGAGCAGGCACCCACTCTCTATGAGTTCATACGCATGGAACGTTATCTCAGTGAGCAAGTGGGCATCAAAGTAGATTTGGTGACGAAGAAAACTCTCCGGCCATATATAGGAAAGCGCATCCTGGCGGAAGTGGTAGCTGTTTGAAGGATAAGAGAGATTACAGGGATTATCTGCATGATATTTTGCGCTACGCAGAGATGGCCGAGAGAATAACATTGGGCGTTGATTTGAGACTTTTTGCAGCAATGATGAGAAAACCCTCGCAGCCATCCAGATCCTGGAAGTCATAGGCGAGGCATCGAAGAATCTGCCCAAATCAGCAATGCAAACTGAAATCACACATCAAAATCGTAAACTCAAGGAAGCTTTCTTGCAACGATAATAATCGAGTATGATCCGTCCACATCCTCAACGTTTGGATATGCAACAATGTATGACAGCAGTCGGATAATCTCAGGAGATTGCATTTCTGGCAGATCGGAAAGCCTTCGCTTAATCAGCTTGGCACTTGATAGCTGCTGTTCCCTTTTTAGAAGCGTATAAGACCATGACTGCCCCAATCTATATTCTACTTGCATCCCATGGCTCTGTATTATCTTGCGAAGCGACCCAAAGTTGAACAACTGTTTATGGCATCTGTTTCTTGGAAGACATGCAACAGTGCGTGACTCTGATAATACATTTGGAACAGAACAAATAAGAAAACCGCCTGGCCGCAAAATTCGAGAGAATTGAGAAATTGCCCTGTTCGGATCAATTAAATGCTCAATCGTCTCGAAGCTGACAACTGCATCAACAGATCCTTCCTCTACATCCGGCATCAGATCGTCATTATCAAGATCCTTTTGGAGGAATCTGATATCAGGGTCCTCGACTTTTTTGGATGCAATCTTTAACGCATCAAGGCTATTATCGATGCCAATAATAGACTTAGCTGCTCGCTTAAGCTCTACAATGCCATAGCCAGTTCCGCATGAGATATCAGCCACGATATCCGGTTGATATTGCTTTAAGAAATCGGCTGCAAAGAGGTAATGAGATAAATGCTCTATCTTCACCCATAGATGTACGTCATTTTCATCAAAAGGATCGACTTGATCCCAACTATAATCATCGCATGGAGGATTATTTCGTTTCATTTATTCAAACTCAATTGTTCCTGGAGGCTTGGGCGTGATATCGTAAACAACTCGCACAACCGTTGGTATCTCACCCGTTATCCTGCTGGAGATGCGTCTCAGAACATCCCAGGGCAGCTCCATCACATCTGCAGTCATGGCGTCTCTTGATGATACCGAGCGGACTGCAATCACCCAGCCGTAAACTCTGTTATCTCCCTTTACGCCCGTGGCCTTTCCGAGGATTGCTGCAAACGCCTGCCATGGGCCAAACCTCATGACCTCCTCCTCGACGATTGCATTGGCCTTTCTGACGACCTCAAGCTTCTCCTTAGTGACCTCGCCAACGATACGCACAGCCATGCCTGGCCCGGGATAAGGCATCCTCTCGCTTATTTCTACAGGCAGGCCGAGCGTCCTTGCAACTTCCCTAACCTCATCCTTGTAGAGTTCGCGAAGAGGCTCGACTAAGCATTTGAACTCCATGACGCTTGGAAGCCCGCCGACGTTATGATGGGATTTGATTCCTCCCTCAGACTCGATCCTATCGGGATAAATGGTCCCCTGAAGTAGTGTATCCCCTCCGATCTTTCTTGCCTCCTCCTCGAAGACTCTTATGAATGTCTCGCCAACTATCTTTCTCTTCGCCTCGGGGTCTTTCACGCCCTTGAGAGCATCAAGGAACCTGTCTTCAGCGTTTACCCTGACTAAACCGATGTCCTCGAAAAGTGTCTCTATCCTATCCGATTCGAACTGTCTCATCAGCCCAGAATCCACATAAACAGGAACAAGTCTGTCGCCCAAAGCACGGTGGGCGAGCATTGCACAGACTGAGCTGTCGACGCCGCCCGATAAACCAATTATGGCTCGTCCTTTCACGTCACGGCGTATCTCCGCGATCGCGTCATCAATAAAACGCTCAGTATTCATGGCCATATACCAGAGGCCGGTTCTGAGGATAATAGGCTTGCGGTTATGCATTCAGATAAAGCTTATATGAAGTGTACATGAAAAATAGTAATTTAAATAATCACAACCAAGTACGTTTGGCGGATAGGAGAGTGGGATCGTAACCGTCAGACCTCCCTGGGAGGGCTTCTCTCCGACCTCCCAACTCCAAATTTCCATTCCGGACTTTCAGGGCATCACTTCAGCCACTCATCATCGTCACTGCTTTCGCTTGTTGTATCTGACTTTGCTCTTGCATTGTTGGTTGTTGTGAAATTTCCCACGAAACGTTCGACATAAACGTTATTCTCCAAGCGCAAAGTGTGCTTTGAAAAGCCTGAAAAGCTTGAGGTGGCATCAAAATAGGAACTTTTCTTGCTTAGATAGGCTTGTGAGTCTAGATCGAGATACATCCCTTCGGCGTAAGCCTCGCTCATCATCATATCCTTTGCCTTGTCTTCACAGAGGACACTAGCATACCAGCTTCTATTGAATAACCCACTCAACAGAGATGGAGAGGTATTAGTCTCATAATAAGATCTGCTGGCATTTATGTCGCGAAAAGCGTAGACCCTAGTAGCCGAATAGCTCAGTTGCTCTTCAGAGCTATAATATCCTGAGCCGTGCTCTCTAAATGCGATGGTTGATCCTTCAATCGACCTGATTAAAGTTGAGGCAGAGGCCGTGATGTTGAATTTGCTGGATACGATATCAACGCTATTTGTTACTGTAAATCCAATTAGGTCGGTCGAAAGACGGCCGTTTGATGAGGCGTAACCTATGCCTGAAACTGTGCCCTTGATATCTGCCTTACAGCTTATTTTCCCCGTCCTCACCAATACCCTAATCTGGCCGTGCTCCCCCGGCGGCAGATCGCGTATCGTCCAGATGTTATTCGTGCCTTCATCAGGCACAGGATCGGCGCTTACAAAGAGGGTTCTTGGATCATAGTTTTCTCTTATCTGAAGATTAAGAGGTTCAAGAAAATTATTTCCATAGGTTATGGTATATGTCATCTCGCTGCCTGGACTGGCTGATTTTGGCGCTGATTTGGCCAACTCTCTTTCCAGGGGCTCGAAGCTTATAATTTGATCCCCGATCTTTAGGTAATCGATATATGCAGTCGTTGTGTTAACTGCGGAATCCTTGTAGACGGTGATGTACATTCTTACAGCAGTTTTACCGCTCAGCGCCTTTCGGCAATCCTCAAAACTTTTGGTGCCGAAGCTATCGTCTCCATACTTCTCGTAACTCAGATCAGTTCCATCAAGTTCGCTCCACTCTCCCGGCTGAATACCTGTCTCCGACCAGGACTTTTTGATCGTGCGCAGCCTAACATCATTCGAGTCGCCGCTGTTATAGCTATCATCGCCGTCTCCGTCCAGGAAGATCTCTATTTGGGCATCTCCGTCACCTGAAATGGGATCTACCTGCATGCTCAGACTATCTAGCTCCTCTATCGGTATGGGCTCATCCATATAGATCATAATTCTCGCATAATTTCCAGCATTCTTCACAGAGAGTCTTGCGGAGACGTCGCCGTGAAAACTTTCCTCGCTGGTTATCGCCGAATCTGAGTCCTTTGTTTTACTTAATCTATAATCCAGATCAGTCATGCACGAGCCCACGACAATAAGTGAAAGAAGCAGAGATATCAGGTACAGCATTGACGGACCGCGCATGTAGCGACGATTGCACTACTAATACAAATACCCTACTTATGATACTGATGATAGGTTCGTAAATAATAAATTTAAAATTTTATATATTTGGGTTGACAGCAAACTGATAGAAAACCCTCTTAGACAGACTGAGATAGATAGTGTTGCGTCATAATCTAGATCTTATCTACATCACATTTATATGAAAAATAAGGCTTTAACCTTCAACGGCGCCATATCATATTGGCGAGTAGGAGAGTGGGGATCGCGCCATTTTCAAGTGGGAGGATTCTCCTCCCTCCCATTTCATGATTTTTCATGATTTACCTTGTGTTTGCTTTGTTAAAACTACCTTCTTCTGGTTATGATGGAGATAACGTCGCAATCCAAAAGTGTATGTTCCAGCCCTACTGACTGACCCGGAAACTTCGCGCTTTCTCCCCAGACAAGGGCGTATCTGAAGAGGTCCACGAAATCTCGGTGTAAATGCTCACAGACTGACTTGACTGTACAGCCCTCCAATAATACCAGCGGCTCATTCATATCCGCCTTTTCCCCTTTGGGCTTGAGGTAGACGCGGATGAATCCGAGTGTATTATAGAGCTCCGCCTTCAACTCCTCAATCCCGAGACCAGTGGCTGCCGAAACAGGCAGATAATCCCTGCCGATGTTTCCTCTTATCTTTTCATCAGCGCCAGGATAATTCAGGTCATACTTGTTGATGGCTACAACACTCGGTATGTAAACTCTGTTCCCGGCAAGAAAATCAACGAGGCTATCTGTATCGATATTCTCTCGAACTGTGACATTGGCATTCATAATACCATATGCCTGGATGATCTCGGCGATCTCTTTCTCTGTCATCTTAGTCAGCTGGACAGTGCTGCGAACAATTAAGCCGCCTCTGGTATCCTCTGTGATGTGTATATTCGGTGGCTGCTTATCCAGTCTAATGCCGGCGTCGTAAAGCTCTTTTTCCAGAATATCGAGCCTGTAGTTGAAGACATCTCCCAATAGTAGAATTACATCTGCAGCACGGGCGGCTGTGATGACCTCGCGGCCCCTACCTTTGCCTTTTGCGGCGCCTCGAATCAAACCCGGCATATCCAGGATCTGAATCTTTGCACCTTTATACTCCATTAAGCCTGGGATAACCTCAAGAGTGGTGAAATTATAGGCTGCAACCGCGGAATCGGTTCCAGTCATCAGATTCAGGAGGCTCGATTTACCCACGGATGGAAAGCCGACCAGAGCCACGGTTGCGTCGCCCGATTTCTTGATATAGAATCTGCGGCCGCCTCCACCGCCCTTGATTTTCTGAAGCTCAAGCTGCGCTTTCAGCTTCGCGATCTTGGCCTTGATTTTGCCTAAATGATGCTCTGTAGCCTTGTTCTTCTGAGTATTGAGGATCTCCTCTTCCAGCGCCTTAATCTGCTCCTCGATTGTTGCCATTTATCATCCTGCCATAATCTGGATTGCCAGATCCACAGTCCACTAGACCTTAATGGGAATGCTATCTTTGGCGGTCACCCTTTATAAGGTGTGGGGCTGCGGCCACCAGTCTTTTCGCCTAAAATCAATGAAATGCCCGTATCATAATATTATCGTCATTCTATAATATCACTGCTGACGCTATTTTATACCTCGCGAGGCATTTAGGATATTTCATTTTGGTTCGATGAATGTTTTTGTTTTCCACCATTCGGTTGCCAAAAATGCTCATCCGAGTTAGCTCAGCCCGATATAACCCCTACATGAAAAATAGAGCTTTATTTGCGAGTGGACTGGATGGGCATGGCGATAGGGGAGTCGGGTATATCGCCATGTCCAGAAGATCCGAAGGGCGGGAGGGCCAATCCCTCCGGCCTTCTCGCCTGCCTCGGATTCAATTTCGGGACCCAAGGCTGATTCAACAATAAAATGGTAGAAAGTGGGGAAAAGAAAAATGAGAAGCTTAGCAGTTATAGTAGCTTTGCTGCTCTTGCTGATATCCTCAGCATCTGCAGGCAATGTGGTAAAGCAAAGCATCAATATGGCAGGCAGCGGCCAGGTTAGCCAGAGTGCTGCGAACGCAGCTGTAGTATCGGGCAACAATAACCACATCACTCAGGGCGTCTCCCAGACGCCGCAGCCAGATCGAGCGGCGAATGCTGTGTTGTTGGGAACAATACAATGTTGTGCAGGGTCAGCATGCCCGCGGCAGCCAGATCACTCAGAGCGGCTCAAACGCGTTAGCGGTTTTGGGCAACAATAATTATGCCAATCAGCAAGTTGCCCAGGGAGCCTATGGCCAGAATATATTCCAGAACGGCTGGAATACAGGTTCAATTACAGGAAATAATAGCGTGCTGATCCAGGGAATGCTCGCCTATGCACAGACGTACGCGAACAGAACAAATCAGACGCTGGGAAATACGGCATACCTAACAGGCTCCTACAATCAGGTCAACCAGCAGGCATCAGGCATAGTTGTCGCTGGCAGGAGCAGCTCGCCAGTAACTCAGACAGGAAGCAACTTCGGCCAGTCTATCGATAAGAACTACAACCAGTATGATCAGAGCACGAACTTCAAGACAAGGGCGGGCCCAGGTGCCAATGTGATTCAGTACGGCACGAATGAGGTCAGGATAGGGCCTACTTGAGCTAAAACGGATAATATAAAAGGGCCAGATATGGGACTTTTGGCTTATATCGGCCCACTCATTCTTTTTTAATCACCACTTACCAAAGGAATTAATCTTGCCATTTAAATAGGTCCTGAAATTTACTGATCTCCCGACCGATATCTTCCTGGCCAACAACTGCAGATATGGCGCACAGTCCATCAGCTCCAGCCCTGACGACTTCGGGAGCGTTTGTAAGGTTTATGCCGCCTATGGCGATCAATGGAATGTCAATCCTGACTCGAATCTCCTCGATCAGGACAATTCCTGCCGGTTTTCCAGCATCGGGTTTCGTCGCCGTCGAAAAGATAGGCGATACACCCAGATAATCGGCTCCCATTCTTTGCGCCTCGAGGGCCTCGGAGAGATTGTGAACAGTGATCCCGATTACCTTATCTGGCCCAAGAATCTTTCGTGCTGCAGTGTAGGGCATATCCGACTGTCCAAGGTGCACACCATCCGCATCTACAGCAAGGGCAACATCGATCCGATCGTTGATTAGATAAAGGGCATTTCTACATATCTTCCGGAGCTTCAATGCCTCCTCGTACATTTCCTTTGTTTCGGCATTTTTATTCCTGTACTGCACAACTCTGACACCGCAGGCCTCGGCTCGCTGCACATCGTTGATATTCCCCGCCCTGCTCAAGCTGGAGTCTGTTATGAAATAGTATCCCTTCAAGCTCCGACCTTCTGCATCCTATCAATGGTATCGGCATCAAGGTTATACACTGCATCGTACAGCTTCTCCTTGAAGCTGCCTGGACCATTCGCCTCCGCAGCAGCCATTTCTGCAGCAATCTCATAGCAGACCAGTCCCGCCACCGAAGCGCAGACTAGATCCTTTTCGACACCGGCAAAGGTACCTATCACAGATGCGGCCATACATCCTGTGCCAACGATGCTAGCCATCATCGGATGACCGTTTTTGACAAGCACAACCCTGTTTTCATCGGCTATAATATCCTCAACGCCGGTGATGACTACGGTGCATTTCCTCTTATTCGCTAGTATCGATGCCATTTCCCGAAGGTTCTTCTCAACTCCAGCGGAATCGACTCCTTTGGTATGAACATCTTCTCCGGCAATCCGTGCTATCTCTGAGGCATTCCCTTTTATTATGTCCACCCTCGCCTCATCCAGGATCCTAAAGCAGGCGTCATCGCGCATTTTAGTAGCTCCCGCTCCGCAGACGTCGAGGACCACTGGGATGCCCTTGCTATTGGCGCTTCTAGCGGCGAGCAACATCGACTCAACAAAATCGGCAGTCAGCGTGCCGATGTTAAGTACCAGGGCTGAGGCTATGCCTGCCATGTCGGCTACCTCTTCTTTCGCATGTGCCATCACAGGCGATGCCCCAAATACTTTAACGATGTTTGCACAATCATAAATGGTTACCCAGTTCGTGAGGTGGTGGACCACGGGCTTCTGAGTTCTGACTTTTTCCAGCACATTTGAAGCATTAATCGATACTAGCGACATCGTTTCTCCGATATTGGATTTTGTATAGTCGGTAGCTGCAAATTGGTAGATAAGATTTGCTGCCAACAAGATTAATGCCCATAAAGCTCAATTGTTCATTTGCTGGTGAGGTATGATGTACGAGGGCAGAATCATTATTAATCCTGAGATAAGGCATGGGAAGCCTATTATCAAGGGCACGCGAGTTCCAGTTGATATTATTCTTGGCTCCCTTGCCGGAGGCATGGATAATGCTGAAATAATCAAGGAATATGATATAGAGAAAGAGGATATTCTGGCTGCATTAGCATATGCGGCGAAGGTCGTAGCAGGAGAAGATATATGTGCCTATGCCTGATCAGAAGTTTCTTCTGGATGCCGATATGCCCAAATCCAGCGCTGAGGTAATAAGCTGAGTTCACGTCACGACAATTGAATAAGGTGCTAAAGGATTTCCTAGGCTCGGTTGAGCAAAAGATCCTGAAAGACGCAATAATAATTGTAGAATTAAGCCGCAACAGAAGAAGATCGCTGAAGAGATAACTGAAAAGCTATAATCCCATTTAATCTCCTCTCCAGCAACTTCTCTGCCTTTTCGTTCGCTCCAATAGATCGCATAGCTTGTTCGCACTTGCAACAACCGTATTCCTTCCGATCCTATCCTCAGATGCAGGTCGCACAGCAATGCCTCCAAAATGGCTGTTATCTCCTACAACAATTATCCCGTGGATATGCATCCAGGCATGAATGGTCTCGATTGTCTTCTCCTGGCCGCCGTTCCTCGCACCGCCCACAGCTATAGCGCAGCCGATCTTATCTTTGAGCTTGAAGCCCTGCCTTCTTAGGGGAATAGTACGGTCAAATATGGCTTTGAGCTGTGCAGTGACTGATCCGAAGTAGACCGGCGAGGCCACGATAATCCCGTCAGCCTTCTCCAGTGTCGCCAGAACCGCGGCCATATCATCCTCTGTTGGGCAAGGCTTGCCTTTGCTGCATCCGCCGCAATCCCTACAGTAATCGATCTCAAGCTCGGAACAAAGAAGTCTTTCCGTCTGAAATCCCCTCTCGGCAGACGTCTTTAACGCCTCATCCAGCAGGAACTCCGTATTGCCCACTTTCCTGGGACTTCCCGAGATGCCAAGTACCATCAAGTCCATCACCTTCTTACAAATACGAAAAAGCATATAACGCTTTTCCAAACATCGCAAACTTAATATCCAAAACCCGATTTATTATGGGACTGAAATGCAGGCAGATATCACATCGCTCCTGGGCCTGGAGGTATATACCCAAAAGGGCATCTTCGTAGGAAAGGTGGATGATGCAGTGCTTGACACAGAGAATGGTATAATCAGCGGCCTTGCTCTAGGCGGCGTTAATAAGGAGCTTTTTGACCAGAAAGGCAGGGGCATTGTCATACCTTATAGATGGATCACTGCAGTCGGCGATATTGTTATCATGAGGCATCTAACAAAAAATGCGAGGGTTGAGAGGAAAGACGGATAGCTGGGAGATCTACTCCCAGATCAAAGCCCGTCCGCCTTTGATTGTGCGCGCTGATGGTCGTGGATTCAAGAAATTGCTTCAAGACCGCAAGAAGCCATACGACCTGAATTTTGCAAAGTCAATTGTGAGTTCGGCTGTTAGACTTTTCGATAGCTCAGGCCTCTCTCCCTCACTGGTGTTTGTCTTCTCAGATGAAGTAAATATACTGTTCCTGGATTCACCTTTTGCAGGCCGCATCGAGAAGATAGATTCGATTATTGCTAGCTTCATATCTGGAGTTCTATCTCTTGATTTGGGATGTGTTGTGTCTATGGACTCCAGAGTTATTCCTGTATGTGAGGGCGAAGTGGCGGGATATCTCAGAGAGCGCCAGGATGAGACTTGGAGAAATCATGTCTTATCATACGGCTTTTATATGCTTGTTGGGAACGGCAAAAGCCGCGATCAGGCGATGAGTGAGCTTCGAGGTATGAAAGAGAGCGAGATCCATGAGCAAGTCTTTCGCAGAGGAATAAATCTTGCAAAAACTCCTGCGTGGGAGCGGCGTGGAGTTCTGGTCTACAGAAAGGATGGCAGGATTAGTGAGGACTGGGAGCTGCCACTTTTTGGGTCTGAGAAAGGCAAGAGGCTTTTAGGCGAGATAATCACAGAGGCAAAAGCTAAGAAATAAAAATAGTCGAGCATATCGATTCCATGCTATCTCCGCCTTAATGATAAGCCTATTCTAAAGCCTCCAAACATCGAAATGCCGGATTAAGTAATTTCCAGCATGATAGACCTGTAATATATGGTTCGATTGGTAGGGATATGATGGATAAGCAATTATTAAGAGATTCAATAGGCTGGGGTACTATTCTTTGGTTAATCGGCTATTCTCTTGGTTTCATCTTTTTCTTTATTCTACCCACCTCGATGATCGGTTGGGCTGTTATGCCAATTGGCCTAATTATCACATTATGGGTTTTGTTTAAAGAAGTGAAAGCTGACTCCATTAGGTATTATTTTATTCTATCTATAGCTTGGACCGCGACTGCTATCATATTTGATTACTTATTTATCATCAAGGCCTTGAACCCAGCAGATGGATATTACAAGCTTGACGTGTATCTGTATTACGCGCTGACTTTTATAAGCCCGCTTATTGTTGGATGGTGGAAAGAACAAGCTTAATGATTATTGTCCAGCGGTATTCTATGCTCGCCCTCACTGTCATGAACTACGCAAGCCCCATTTACTGAGGGCCTGCCGCGCTCAAAGTCCTCGTATTTCTCCAGCAGAGCTATGGCTTCGATGATTTCAGTCACATTTCTCTCTATCAGCTTGGCGGCAATTTCCTCGGACTCTTTTATGCCGATCTTCCCGCCAAGCCCCCGGCATTCGGAGAAACACAAAATGCCGTCATCTAAGTAAAAGGGATAAGTTCCACAGAGCAGCGGCCTGGATTCATAGCATCTGCACCTTTCACAGGAGTAAAACTTGCAAGAGCTTTTTTCCTTCTTCAGCCTCCACTCTAATGTATGGAAGTTGCCGCTACTGTCCCACTCGCCCTCAGTTGGAGGCTCAACAATCTCCTGCCAGGGCTCTTTGGTGGCTTTCAGAATATGCCTGATCTCAAATGGAAAGACAACAACGCTGTTATCCTCACCCGTACAGCATTCTCCGCAGCGTTTGCACTTAAATCCGATCTGCCTGATCTGCGCAGCCAGACTCTCTGCTGAGATTCCTCTTGCCAGCTCTAATTTACGTCGAAGCTCTTCAAGGCGTTTCTTCTTCTCTTCTGGAAAGCCTCTCAGGTTCATCTCTTGCAAAGGGCTATAAAGTTATCAAGAAGCTCCTGGCCGTGTTCTGTGTGCACTACTTCGGGGTGCCATTGGACGCCATAAAGCGGTCTTTTTACATGCTTCATCGCTTCTATATCGCAAACATTGGATCTCGCAAGAATCTCGAACTCTGTAGGCATCTCCACCACCTGATCTGCATGGGATGCCCAGGTTTTGAATCTAGAGGGGATTCCCTTCAGGATATCATTCTCCTTGACTACCTCGACATCCACTTCCGCGTATCCCCCAATGCTTCCGGGAGCAACCTTTCCACCAAAGGTAGTGCCCATAACCTGCATTCCCAGGCAGATGCCGAGAATGGGAATATCCAAATCTCTAAGATAATCCGCACATCTCCCAGCGCGGTCGAGGGTTGGCCCGCCGCCGAAGATCAATCCATCCGCTTGAATATTCTCGGGCGGCGTTTGGTTAGAGATTAGATCTGTCTCTACCTTATCTCTGATACTTCTCCTGATTAGGTGATTGAACTGCCCATAATTGTTGATTACTAGCACACGCATTGTAGATTCAGATACGTATTATGATGATATATTTTGTGGCCCAATCGAGCTCTTACATAAATAGCTCTGGCTTGGCTAGCGTAATACCCTAGTTTTCTAAATTTTAGGGGTGAGGAAAAGATTAAAACCAATGAGTATAACTTATTTATATGGATCTGAAATCCTGATAGAGGTTAATTAATATTATTATGATATATAATGTATTCAGCATAATTCCTTCTAGTGTTAAACTTCACATGGGGCACCTATCCATATTGGTAAATATGGATCAAGGAAAAAAGCTCGAACTAGGCGATCTTACCTATTTTTTATGCAGCTTAATCAGTTTTAACAGATACACTATTTCGCATGAGGCGTATAGATATATACGAAAAATACTCTAGAGGTTCAATATGACGCATCATTTTAAAGGAACGCTAATAGGCGAGGCGCTAGTTGGTGAGGGCCCTGAGGTAGCCCATATAGACCTTGTAATAGGAAGCAAAGGCAGTGCCGTAGAGCAGGCATTTGTGAACTCCCTGGCATCACCCGCGATGGGTCATACTCCTCTCTTAGCAGTTACTGGAGCCCAACCTCCCCGCGAAGCCTGCCACGCTAATAGTAAATAAGGTTACAATTGAAGGAGTCCAGCAGGCCGTACTGATGTTTGGTCCTGCGCAGGCGGCTGTTGCCAAGGCCGTAATGGACTCCGTCTCAGAAGGTATCATACCGGAGGAAATGGCTGAGGAGATCTTGATAATAGTTTCAGTGTTCGTGGAGTGGGATGCTACTGATAAGAAAAAGGTTTATGATAATAATTATAAAGCGACTAAATTCGCTATTGAGCGTGCAGTCATAGGGAAGCCTACGGTAAAGGAGGTTCTCGCAAAGAAAGATTCCGCAAAGCATCCCTTCGCTTGAGAAATATGATCTATAAAGGATTCATATGAACTAAGAGCTCTAAGGAACCTTTATAGAGCACCAATATGAAAAATAGCTACTTAAATCTTATCTGTAAAGTTTAAGATATGAATGAACTTAACGTGAATGGGGAAAACAAAAAAGGAGTGTGTGGCGATGGAATACCCAGATGGTAAGGGTAATTTTAAAACAGATTATAAAGAATTTTTTAAAATGAAATATATAGATATACTCCTCATGCTATTAGTTGTAATCGTATTTGGAGTACTATTAGCAGTATCAGCATCAGCGCAACCTTTGACGGGATTTCCAACAGAAACCCCTCAAGGTGGGCTTCCTATGACTACTGGAAGCACACCGGATCAGAATTCGCTTCCTGTAATTGCCGGTCTAGTACCTGATAAGCCCAGTCCGCAAGGGGCAGGTACAACCATAACATGGACAGCGAAAGCGTTCGATCCTGATGGCGATACGGTCTCTTATAAGTTCCAGCTGATGGGGCCCTCGACGGGCAGCATATGGAAGAATGTGACCGATTGGTCTAGTGACGATAGCTGGGATTGGACGGCAGCGTCTTCTGATGTGGGCCAAAGCCAGATTCGCGTCCTGGCAAGAGATGGCAACCATGCCGGACCAAATGGCTACGACGCAATGCAGGTTGAGAGTTATGAGATAACGGCTCCTGTCCAAACAGCGCCTGCTCAAACGGCGCCTGTTCAACCTCAGAGTACGATCGCATCACCTGAGCCTGGATCAGTGCAAATGCCTGGGCAGACGTTAACTCAGCCGCCGACTCAGCAAATGCAATTACCTACGCAAATTCAACAACCAACACAAACCCTTCAAATACCAACCCAGACACAAACCTCAGGGAATGTCCAGAAGGATACGCCGCCTGTAGTCAATAGTCTCATACCAAGCCCAATGAGCCCTATGACCGCTGGCGTAGCAGTAACTTGGACTGCAGATGCAACCGATCCTGATGGAGACCAAATCCTTTACAGATTCTTCCTGAGCGGGCCATCAACAGGCAGCGTATCGAAGCCTCAGACAGGCTGGACTACAGACAACACCTGGACATGGACTACAAGCGAGGCAGATATTGGGGAGAACCAGGTTGAAGTCTGGGTTAGAGACGGCAAGAATGCAAACGAGAATAGCTTCGATGATCGCAAGTCTGCCAGCTTTACTATAAGTGCACCTACGCTTGCACCTGCGCCAACGCCTGTTGCGCCGGTTAATAAGCCTCCAGTGATCGGCAGCCTGATACCCGATAATTCCAGCCCGCAAGTCGCAGGCACAACCATAGCATGGACTTCGCAGGCCAGTGATCCTGATAATGATCCAATTCAGTATAGATTCTTCCTTGATAATAAGCCTGAAACGGATTGGTCGAGCAATCCATCATGGACTTGGACTACATCAACGGCTGATATCGGATCTCATTCAATTCAAGTCAGCGCTAGGGATGGAAAGCACAATCCAAATGGAGATGACTCAAAGACAGCTCAGTTTACTATAGTCGCACCGCCAAATAAGCCGCCAGTTGTAAATGGTCTAAAGCCTGACAAACAGAGTCCTCAGGTTGCGGGAACAACTATAACCTGGACTGCAGATGCAGCTGATCCTGATAACGATCCAATTCAGTATAGATTCTTCCTTGATAATCAGCCTCAGGCAGATTGGTCTAGCAATCCTTCGTGGATTTGGACCACATCGGCAGCTGATGTTGGATCTCATTCAATTGAAGTTAGAGTTAGGGATGGAAAGCATAACCCTGATGGAGACGATTCCAAGACATCTCAATTTACTATAATTGCACCGCCAAATAAACCACCAGTTGTAAACAGCCTGACATCTGACAAGCAGAGTCCGCAAGGGGCAGGAACTGTCATAAACTGGACTGCAAACGCAACAGATCCAGATAATGACCCAATTCAGTATAGGTTCTTCCTTGATAATCAGCCTCAGGCGGATTGGTCTAGCAATCCTTCGTGGACTTGGACCACATCAACTGCTGATATCGGGTCTCATTCAATTGAAATCAGTGTTAGGGATGGAAAGCATAATCCTAATGGAGACGATTCCAAGACATCTCAATTTACCATAATTGCGCCGCCAAATAAGCCGCCTGTTGTAAATAGTTTGAAATCAGATAAGTCCAGTCCTCAGGCGGCAGGTACAGCCATATCATGGACATCTCAGGCGAGTGACCCTGACAATGATCCAATTCAGTATAGGTTCCTCCTGGACAATCAGCCTGCGACAGATTGGTCAGGCAATCCTTCGTGGACCTGGAACACATCAACTGCTGATATCGGGTCTCATTCAATTGAAATCAGTGTTAGGGATGGAAAGCATAATCCTAATGGAGACGATTCCAAGACATCTCAATTTACTATAATTGCACCGCCAAATAAACCACCAGTTGTAAACAGCCTGACATCTGACAAGCAGAGTCCGCAAGGGGCAGGAACTGTCATAAACTGGACTGCAAACGCAACCGACCCTGATAATGACCCAATTCAGTACAGGTTCTTCCTTGATAATAAGCCTGAAATGGATTGGTCTGGCAATCCGTCATGGACCTGGATGACGTCAACGGCTGATATCGGATCTCATTCAATTCAAGTCAGCGTCAGGGATGGAAAGCATAATCCAAATGGAGATGATTCCAAGACAGCTCAGTTTACTATAGCTGCGCCGCCAAATAGGCCGCCGGTTGTAAACAGCTTAACATCTGACAAACAGAGTCCTCAGGTAGTTGGAACAACAGTAACTTGGACTGCAGTTGCTGCAGACCCTGATAACGATCCAATTCAGTACAGGTTCTTCCTGAACGGTACGCCAGCAACTGATTGGATAACTGATAACAAGTGGATCTGGGCAACAACTAACGCCAGTATTGGAGATAACCAGATTGAAGTCAGCGTTAGGGATGGAAAGCATAATCCAAATGGAGATGACTCGAAGACTGCTCAGTTTACTATAGCTGCGCCGCCAAATAAACCACCAGTTTTAAACAGCTTGTCATCCGACAAACCCGGCCCACAGGCTGCAGGAACTAACATAACCTGGACTGCAAATGCAATCGACCCTGATGGCGATCAGATACTCTACAGATACTTCTTGAATGGCCAGCCGATGACAGGTTGGGATGCAGATAACACATGGACCTGGAATACGACTGCAGCAAATGTTGGAAATAATCAGGTTGAGGTCAGGGTAAGGGATGGACAGCATGCTGGTGTTAGTGGCTTTGATGACCATAAGACGATGGGTTACACAATAACTGCTCCAGCGCCAAAACCGCCTGTGATTAAGCCTGCTGTCACGCCAGTAAATATTACGCCGGTGCAAAATGTAACTCCAACCAGGAATGTTACACCGGCGAAGAACATTACGCCGACTGGAAATGTAACTCCGCCAGCGCCTGCAAAGGTCAACAGTCCGCCTGTCCTGAATAGTCTAATTTCAGATAAGCAGAGCCCGCAAGTAGCAGGAACTGTCATAAACTGGACAGCAAATGCAACCGATCCTGATGGCGATCAGATTCTTTACAAGTTCTTCCTGAAGGGACCATCAACAAAAGGCCAATCTGTTGGAAAGACTGGCTGGACAACGGATAACACATGGACCTGGAATACAACCGATGCTGACGTTGGAAGCAACCAGATCGAAGTCTGGGCTAGAGATGGAACGCATGCGAATGAGAACAGCTTCGATAGCAACAAGATCGGTACATTCGCCATAACTGCCAGACCGGCGCCGGTTCCAGCAGTGAAGAACGTAACTCCAGTCAAGAATGTCACAACACCGGTTAATGTTACATCACCGGCTAATGTTACACCATCAATTAACGCGACGCCATCCAGAAACATAACTCCACAGGCCAATGTCACAAAACCTGCAGTCTCTCCAGTGGAGAACAACACGCCACCTGCCTTACGCAGCCTGACTCCAGATAAATCGAGCCCGCAGCTTTCGGGCACGAGCATAGTCTGGACCGCAAATGCGACTGATCCAGATGGAGACCAAATACTCTACAGGTTCTTCCTCAACGGGACATCCACAAGCGGTTCCTGGAAGCCTGAGACTGATTGGGCTGCAAGCAATACATGGACATGGACAGCATCCTCAGCGGATGTCGGCCAGAACCAGATCAGAGTCTGGGTCAGAGATGGCAAGCATGCAAATGCGAATAGCTTCGACAGCGAGCAGGTTGCATACTTCACAATAACGGCACCTACCAAGAACATCTCTGGTGTGAAGTTCAATGACCTGAATGGCAATGGAGTTAAGGATGCTAACGAGCCAGGACTCGCAGACTGGAGAATCACTCTGACAAAGCCTGATGGCTCACAAGTCGGTACTCTCACAGGAGCTGACGGCTCGTACAAGTTCGAAGGCCTGACACCTGGCAGCTACACAGTTAGCGAGACTGCCCAGACAGGCTGGAGCGCAACTGCTCCTGCTGGAGGATCACAGAAGATAACGCTTGGCAATTCTGACATAACAGATGCCAACTTTGGAAACAAAGCTAGCGCCTTCTCGATATCCGGTCGGAAGTTCAACGATCTGAATGGAAACGGAGTGAATGACGGCGAGCCAGGCCTGGCAGGCTGGAAGATCCAACTTGCTAGAGATGGCAACGTGATCAACACGACCACCACAGGAGCTGATGGCTCGTACACGTTCGAGGGTTTGGCCAATGGTGCCTACACCTTGAGTGAAGTATTGCAGACAGGTTGGACTCAGACGGCGCCGAAGAGTGGACCCCAGTCCGTAACGGTGCAGGATAAGGACGTAACCGGCATAGACTTCGGAAACAAGGTCAGTGCCACTTACTCCATATCCGGCATGAAGTTCAATGATCTGAACGGAAACGGCGCTAGGGACGGAAATGAGTCAGGCCTTGCAGGCTGGAAGATACAGCTTGCTCAGGGCAGCAGCGTTATCAACGGCACCAGCACAGCTGCAGACGGCTCATATAAGTTCACAGGCCTTGCACCCGGGTCTTATACAGTGAGCGAGGAGCTTCAGTCCGGCTGGGCACAGACAGAGCCCAAGAGCGGATCTTACTCAGTGAACCTGGTCGACAAAGATGTAAGCGGCATGGACTTTGGAAACAAGGGCAATGTGACGATATCGAGCAAGAAATTCTTCGATATCAATAAAAACGGAATACAGGACCCTGGCGAGCCTGGAATACCTGGACTTACAGTTCATTTGCAGGAGAACGGCCAGGATATCGCTACAACTACAACCGGTAGCGACGGATCCTATACGTTCAATGGGCTCCTCCCTGGAACTTACACAGTAGTCGATCCAGTGCCGAGTGGATTCGTTGTGACCACCTCTTCAACGGTCACAGTGACGGTAACAAGCACGACCACAGTCATATCCAACGCCAACTTCGGCATAATAGGACCGTACGCCATATCCGGCATGAAGTTCAACGATCTGAATGGGAACGGTGTGAAAGATGCAGGTGAGCCTGGCATATCCGGCTGGGGCATTGTGCTGACAGGAACTACATGGTTCCATTTCCCACTCCCGTCTCAGACTGTCAACACAGCCGCAGATGGATCATATACCTTCAGCGGTCTCTTACCTGGAACATATACAGTCAGCGAGGTATCGAGAACTGGATGGACACAGACAGCGCCATCAGGCGGATCCTACACAGTGACCTTCAACTTCGGAGCTCCGCCATCTACAGCAACAGGCAAGGACTTCGGAAACAGACTCCTGACGCCGCCAGGAACTGGCTCTATCTCAGGTGTTAAGTTCAACGATCTGAACGGAAATGGAATTAATAACGGCGACCCAGGTTTAGCAGGCTGGACGATTCAGCTTAAGAACGCCACGAATAACACAGTTGTCAGAACTGCGACAACGGATGCATATGGAGGATACAGCTTCATCAATCTGCAGCCGGGCAACTATGTTGTGGGCGAAGTTACAAAGACGGGATGGACGCAGACTGCGCCATCAGGCGGCAGCTACTCCATCCTCCTTCATTCAGGCGAGAGCAAGATTGGAATCGATTTCGGCAACTATAACCCGCCGCCGATCAATCCGACACTGACTCCCAGCCCCTCCAGCCCACGACCCGCGGGAGTGCCGATCACTTGGACGGCAACCGCAACTGATCCAAATGGAGATCCGCTGCAATACAGGTTCTTCATCAGAGCGCCAGGCGGTGCACTGCTGAAGGATACAAACTACATAACCAGCAACACATGGGTCTGGAATACAGCAGGCCTGTTCCCTGGAACTTACCAGGCCGAGGTCTGGATAAGGGATGGATATCATGCGAGTCCCAACAGCTACGATATCCGCACGACGTCGAGCTTTACCTTGACTCCGGGCAATCGGCCTCCAGAAGTTGACTTCCTGTTTGCAGACAGGCCGAGCCCGCAGTTCGCAGGAAGCTGGGTGAAGTGGACAACGGTAGCACATGATCCTGATGGCGACCAGATACAGTACAGGTATCTGCTCAGAGGCCCATCAACCTTCGGCTTCTGGGAGGATCAGACCGGCTGGACGCCAAACAATAGATGGATCTGGCGGACAACAGGCTTTGATGTAGGTCCGAGCGAGGTTCTAGTTCTGGTGAGGGACGGGCACCATGCAGGACCCAACGGATGGGATGACTATGACGTTGCAGGCTATTCCATACTGGCAGTCAACACGCCGCCGGTAATAACAAGCCTGGCTACGAACGTACCAAGCCCTGAGCCTGTAGGAGCAGCCGTCCAGTGGAAGGCAAATGCATTCGACCCCGATGGAGATCTGCTGTTCTACAGGTACTGGGTAAAGGGCCCATCAACTGGAGGGCTCTGGAAGCTGGCCCGCGATTGGTCCACCGATAGCACCTGGACATGGCTGACAACGCCAGCAGATGTTGGCATAACGTTAGTCGATGCTCAGGTTAGAGATGGATTCCATGCCGGGCCACAGGGATGGGATGACGATGCCAGCGCCCTATTCACAATCCTGCGGCCTAACCTGCCGCCGCAGCTCACTGGCCTTGTACCTGATAAACCCAGCCCGCAATATGCCGGCGTACCTGTAAAATGGACTGCTCTAGCCACCGATCCTGATAACGATCCAGTTCTCTACAGGTTCTGGCTGAAAGGACCAACAACAGGGAATACCTGGAAGGTCGTTCAGGACTGGTCATACAGCAACACCTGGATATGGGCTTCTGCACCCAGTGACACCGGCGACTACTCAGTTTACGTATATGCAAGGGATGGGTATCATGCAGGTCCTGGAGGATACGATAGTGCCCTCGGCCAGCGCTACACACTACAGAATCCTCTGGCCATAAGAATGCTCACGGCAGGTGCAGCACTGAAGAACAAGCCGTCGCTGGTCTTCACCGGCGACGGATATCTCCTGGCTTATCAGTCCTTTGCACTTGGGCCGAGCTACCAAGGAGATATTTACCTGGAGAGATACGATCCTACATGGAATAAGCTTAGGAGCGTTTGGGCATCAAATGATACTGCATACGAGGGATCTCCCTCAGTCATTTTCGCCAACGGCTACTACTATGTTGCATACGCCTCAAGGCAGACTGGTGTGCTGAACATATTCCTCAAGAGATTTGACGCTAATCTGAACTACATCGATACTAAGCAGCTCACTGACTCGGTGACAGACCAGGATTCGCCATCGCTTCTGCGAGTTGGCAACCAGTTCTTCATGGCATACCAGTCATGGGATACAGGCTCTCAGAACGGCGGTGACATATTCATCACCAGGTTTGACCAGAACTGGAATCCGATTGCGAACGTTCAGGTGACCAATTTGATATCGTACCAGGATCATCCATCTATTGTATTCGCAAGCGGCAGCTTCTATGTAGCCTACACATCCAATGAGACAGGAAACAAGAACATCTTTGTCAGGAGTTATGATCCGAACCTGAACCTGCTCAATACAAGGAGAATGACATATGACAGCTCAGACCATGACTACCCATCGCTGAACTGGATCAATGGTCAGTTCTTGCTGCTGTACGATTCAAATAAGGCAGTCACCTACGATGTGTATTTGGACAGGTACTTGAGAGATTGGACGCCCATCGATAGCACAGTGGCAGTGGCAGCGCCTGGCGACCAGATGTCATCGTCCATGGCCTATAGCACCTTTGACGGGATGTACTGGGTGGCATATGCCTCCGCAGATCCAACCGGCCAGAACATTTACGTTAAGCCCTTGACGTTAGCGATGCCAAGCCAGCTGAAGCCCTGTGATATAGTCCCGTCCTTCAGCTCCACGAGGGCCAACAGCCCGTATACGCTCACCTTGAGGTTCTACAACGACTACGGTGAGCTGACGGACCCAATGGATCTGAGCTTTATCCCACCGCAGGATTCTGCCAGACCGACGGATCAGCTCCAGAGGATCTCTTTGGGAACACTCCAGTTCAGCTCAGTGTTCGGAGCGCCTGGGGATAAGACATTCAAGATCGGAGCCAACATCGATGGATGCATATCCGCCAAGGTTGTGCCTGTAAAGGTAACATAAGTCACGAGGTGGCTCTCAGTGCCACCTACTATTTTTATATCATCCCTATTAATGGCAAGCAAAAATGCAAATTGTTCTTCGATTCTCCAAGCTGCTGAACTTATTTAAAATATAGGCCAATGGCATAACCATAAGTATGCTATTGATAGAAATGGTCTATTCGAGAATAATCTTATATCTGCTCGGATTGCTGAGTTAACCATTGAGGTGCAAAAGATCTCCAGAAGCTAACGATAATAGCAGACACAGATACGTTAGAAACTATTTTAAATCATTCCTGGTCATTTGAACCAAAATTCTGAAAGAATCAATAGAATCTCGGGAAGAGCTCATCCATATCATCATTTGATTGTAAATCATGCAGAAGAAAAGATAACTCGGGGAGGCGATCGCTCCCCGAATGTCTATAGCTTATCGGCCTACACTGCGATTACTTGCACAACGTTGGACCACCCTGAATTGCCAATTACGTTGGTAGCTCTGACTCTGTAGTAATAAGTTGCTACACGAGGTACATTCTGGTTGAAGTACACCACGTTGGCGCCGACAGTATACGGAGTCGAAGCGGCGAAATTAGGGTTAAAGGAGCGCTGGATCTGGAAACCGTTTTCATTGTTGGAATTGTCTATCCAGGTCAATGTGACAGCGTCTTGACGCAGGTTTCCAGGGATCCTGGCAACTACCCCATTTAAGCCTGTCGGAGCTGCTGGTACCGAGAATGATACAGTAACCACGTTGGAGGGCAGCGATGAAGCTGCGGCATTGACTGCGGTTACGCGGTACCTATACGTATGACCAGCAACTAACGGAGCTGTCGCTGTGTTTATGTTATTGAAGATCACAGTACCACCAGTTGCAACAGTCTCGGCTGGCGTTCGGGGAACTGTGCCGATATTGGCGTATGCTCCGTTATTATCAGAGCGCCAGACCACAAAGCTCGTCTCGACAGTGGAAGCATCAGTCCATGTCAACGTAATCCGTGTTGGGTTCGAGTTGATCGATGCCTGCAGATTAGTCGGAGCAGGTATTGATATCGTTACTGTCGCCGTGTTGGAGTATGCAGAATCGAAAGATGCAGTGGGGAAGCCGATTGCTGGAGCCGGGTACACCTGGGTGTCTCCGACAACGTTGTTGGCTACTACCCTGTAGTAATAAGTCATGCCTTGAGCGATCGCTGTATCTGTGTACGTTACTACGTTGGGTCCTACTTTGAATGTCGTCAGATTCTTCGTGAAGCCGGCATTTTCTGCTTTCTGGATGGTGAAGCCTGTCTCACCGGCGGAGTTGTCCTTCCAGGTCAAAACAACTGAGCCAACCATGTTTGCAGCGAGGTTGGAAGGCGCCTCCGGTGGAACGGCCAACACCTGCGCCTGCATCATGTCCATCTCCTCATGGCTCAATAGGTGACAGTGCATTACGTACTCCCACCCGAAGTTGACCAGATGGTTGGTTACGGTAACTCCATTGCCCATCGGGTCGAAGAACCCTCCGAGCGGAGGTCCACGTAAGGTTGCGCCTGCAGGCATCGTCGGATCAATAAGGCGAGTGCTGTTGGGCACCTCGAAGGGTACCTTCGGGGCAACCGGCCTTAAAGCCACGACAGTCTGCTCGAGCGGGTCCACCCTGACTGACTCCTTCCAGCCTAACTCGTTCGCGTCAGGCGGCACCATAACACCGTCCCAGCCAACTCTGTTGATGAGCTGCACATTGAACAGGTGCCAGTGGAAAATGTGCGAGTCCACTCCGTTGTGAACTATCTTCCAGATCTGGGTACCGTCCTTGCCAGACGGCGGGGTCATCGGAATCATTGAGTCGTTAATGAGGTCGACAGGCGGGCTCGCGTATCCGTAAAGCACGAAGTTCTGGGTCAGCGTCGTGGCGTTCGGCACTTCGAGTCCCATCATGCTGCTCATTCTGCCGTAGTCCTGGTCGTAGGTCGCGCCCATCTCGTCGTGGCTGGATTTTGGCTCTAACCTGATCGTTATGTTCGTGCCTGTGATGTTCTGGAAGGTATGGGTGTGCTGGAAGAGCTGCACGTACTCTTTGGTCACATTGGTGGTGAAGGTCTTGTTGTAGGCCGAATCATAAGCTGCCTGCGGCACTATGATCGGCGGCTGCGACACCTCAAAGACACCCCTCTTTCCCTTGCTCTTTGCAAATGCTTTATTCAGATTGGTCAGGTTGTAAGCGGCTGCAGGAGCAATATTTTTTACATTGATCTGCATTATGGTCCTTGTGTTGGGGCCATAACCAGGCTGAGTTGTCGGAGCACCGCCTGAGTCGACCTGATCTGGGTCTCCTGTGTAGTAGTCCCAGCGCGGATCATTGTTCGGGAAACCCGCCGGAGCATCGTTGTATAAGATTATGGTTTTTCCGGCGTACTTGGAGAAGTCGACTATTACATCGGCTCTCTCAGCCGGCCCCAGTTCGAGAGCGCGCTTGTCGACAATTCCGAACATGAACAGCAGGAAGTCCCTAATCCAGGTCACCGGCTGGTCCCTTATCACAGCAGGCGCAGGCAAGAAGCCTCCCTCAGTCCCTACCTGGATGAACGATGGCCCCATTGTAGCCGGGTCTGGTACACCGCCATCCCTTCCATCCGTCGGCCAACCGACCGGATAGCCGGATGTAGCGACCGCCGGGACCATTCCGACTTCAGTCTTCCCGGTATAGACATGCGCTGTAGCTGTGGCCTTGCTGGTGTTAGCACCTGTAATGGTGATAACAGGTGAAATCGAATAATTGCTGCCAACGGTTAAAACTTGGATGCCCGTAACGACACCGTTTGATACTATCGCCGCAGCCGTAGCGCCTCTTCCGTAAGGATCAGCGATGACGACGCCTGGGCTGGTGTATCCGCTGCCTCCGCTATTAACGGAGATGTTGCTGATGATGTTGGTTGCGTTGTAGAGCTGCAGGTTCAAGAATCGATCATTCGCTGCATTCAGTATGCGGAACCTGTAGGGCTTTGGATCCACAGTGATATTTGGATAGGCCACTCCGTTTACGATGGGTGTATCCATGAAGGCCTCCATACCCATTGATGGGTTAGGTGTTGCGGGCATCACAGGTGGCTCCCAAGGCGCATTGATCGGATCGTAGTAGGGATTTTTGATAGGTCCGTGGACCAAATCCCCGGCTGGCGGCCAGAACCAGGGAGCATAATCCCACCGGCCGAAGGCGTTTGCTCCGCCAGGATCATATGGATTCTGGTTTGGCATGTAGACATGTGGAATCCACAAGTCGCCAGTCATTGCCTTTATGATTTTTCCATTCACTTTTGGTCCTGTGCCCCAGTTCCAGGTCGGATCTTGCCCGTAGATCGTTGTATTGTCCACAAAGGTCTTGTCCTGGATGATCAGAGGAATTCCAAGATCTGGCAGAAGCTTCAAATTGCCAGGGTTAACGCCTGTCTTATTGGTGGCGTTGATCAAATCTTGTTCTACCGAGTCTGTTAGAAGGTAAGGAGCGGCCATTCCAGCATAGACGTTGAGACGTGTGATGCCGTAGGCATGGTCATGGTA
This sequence comes from Methanotrichaceae archaeon, assembly GCA_963803145.1. GTDB lineage: Archaea > Halobacteriota > Methanosarcinia > Methanotrichales > Methanotrichaceae > CAWBKV01. The sequence goes on along the minus strand of CAWDLW010000001.1, from coordinate 15,137 downwards.
GAACATCAGCCTGGCGCTCTCATTATTTGTATAGAAGAACGTCAAAGTGCCCGGCGGTTCATTCCCGTTGTCCATATCTGGAACATACGTCACACTCACTCCTTTCGGGTAGGGTGTGTTTTCCTTTGCGGGAGTTATCCACTGATGGGGAGTCCCATCACTGATCCAAACTGTGTCGCCACCATGCAGGTGAACTGTTGCGCGATTTTGGGTATAGTTCATCGGCATGCCTGGAGGAACATTCATCCCCAGAGGGCCCATTCCAGCCCCCATGACTGTTGTGTCCACCGGTATGAAGAGGTTGCCATCAGCACCAGTTGGTAGGTAGTTATGGAATTTCACTCGAACGGAACGGCCGTTCTGGGCAACAATCATTGGCCCAAGGTAGTTCGGCCTGTCATAGGCATAGACTTGCCCTCCTGTTGAATTCAATATGGGGGTTCCATTGGGGTACATCAGAGCGATATGCTTACTTGTGCCCCTATTCACCTTGGTCTCGATCTGCACATAGCCTCGCAGAGTTGTTGGAGGAAGATCTTTGTGCAGTTTCTCTTTGTACTGAACTACAGCAGTCTCGTAATAATCCGATTTCGGATAAGTAATTTTATCTGGAACTGCAACAGGAATATACTGTCCGAGATCGTTTGCGCCCGCAGCCGTCAGATTTGGCAATGAGTCAACGAATTTATGTATGCCGCCTGAAAGGCGAGTCGCTGCCGTGTTACCTATTGTTGCAGTTGCATCGGCGCCGGTGCCTGGCGGGCCAGATATGATGACGACAGGGGCAGTATACCCGCTTCCTCCGCTCACCAGAGTAATGCCAGTTATGGCTCTTGTAGTTGGGTTAACAGTTGCTGTAGCAGTTGCATGCTGCGTTACGCCCGTGTCGTTATAAGCATCAATAATCGTGACCGCTGGAGAGACATATCCGCTGCCTCCACTAACTAGAGTAATGCTGGTTATAGCGCCCTTGGGCATTGGGCTGTTGGCCCAGTTTGCATAAGGACCAAAATAGTGAGGAATCCCACCAGGGTCGAATATTGATGGCACGGCCGTAAGGCCGCTGGCTACTGCTTTAGCCTGTACCGACTCGTGAATAAATCTGAAACGCTCTGCAGCTGCCGTTCTCTCCGCAGGTGTTGGCTTTTTCGATCTGAAGTGAAGCTCGGTGCCAGGGGGCGCTCCATTTGCGCTTAGTATCTTGGCATCTGATACATTAACAACACCGCTAATCGATGTATTGAATGCGTTTTTAGCTGTTGCCATGCCCGGATTGTCGGCAGCGCTGTTCAATACCAGCACTGCAAAGAGAAATCCGATAGCAAGAATTAGTCCTATAGATTCCGTTCTAAAACGGACTTTTCTCGTCAGTTTATATTTAGCTCTGGGTCGTATATCTACTATCATAGTTTCCCTCCATTTCAACTTTAATGATCTAGTAAGGATAATTCTCAACTAAATCATCACAGTTACAATTCCTAACCAGCTTCGGATTCAGATTTAGTCTTCCTTAGCCGGAGACACATAATAAGATATTTTATTAAGTTATATAAAGATATCTGACTTTGAAGGGACACTGATGACTATCCCGTTGGGAATTGTATAGAAAAGGAGGGGGAAGCAAAAGTCGAGTAAAGGAGGGAGTAAAATAGTTCGACTTTTGCTCATCACTATTACGACAATAGACGAATATAAGGATTTCGGTTTAAGACAATTAACGTAAAACACGGTAGAATCAATTACATCAAACCGTTGAGTTTGTCTTAATGACCTGGGAGGAAAATTGGTAGAGAAAGCTAAAGAAACAGGAAATGATAAGGAAACGAACTTTTAAAATCGCGTAAGTGGACTTGGCGGGATTTGAACCCGCGGCCTCCGCCTTGCGAAGGCGGCGATCTACCACTGATCTACAAGCCCTGAGTATTCCCGCTAAAACAATGAGAGGTTCAGAGGAGACCTACCTCTTCAACCTCCACTGACTCGACTTCAGGGATCTTGGCTAGATTGGCCTCTATCTCCTCAGTTCCTCCACTCTTATCTCCAAGGATGACGGCGACCTTCAAAGCCTTGAGTCCAAAGGCTATATCCATGACTTGCATGCCATGGAGCCTGGCGTAAGATGGTATGGCGCCCTTAACTGCATCCATGATCTTAGACATATCTACATCTGCGCCCTCAGGCATGACCTTTATCACTGCTACTACCTCACCCATTTACAGTCACCTCAGGGACCTGTGAACCCGCAGCTCTTGCAGGTGTAGACATTGCTCTGCTTTTTACATCTATTGCATCTTGCGATCACAGTGCCGCAGCTTGGGCAAGGGAACCTTGTTCCGCCCACGCCGGTCAGCGTTACACCGCACGATATGCATCGCTCTGGTATTTCTTCCTTCATATTATCTCCCTCAAGGTTCATGTATCACCTGGTATAAACCTTCCCATGGATCGATTCTGTTAGAACTGTGCTTCAGCCTCTAATAACCGTTCCACCTGTCCCCGACTTCAGCATGGAAACAAACTTTTCAGGATCTGAGCCGTTCAGGATTAAACATCTTCTGCCTTTAAGAAGGCGCAGCATTCCCTGATCGATGCAGGTTCTGCGGCCGAGGAGTTCATTCGCGCACACCTCCCCGACCACTCTGCAATCCCGAATTACACCATCTACATCAGTCGCCTTGATAATATCAGCGTCAAGCCGAGCAGCCACAATCGCTGCTACTGAATCGGACGTATAATCCCAGGAGTGGCAGAGTCCCTCATCGTTTTCAAGCAGGGCATGGTACGGAAGTAAGACCTCCAAGCCATTGGATCTTCTGATCTCCTGAGTAAGCCTAGCACCTGTGCCGTCTGCCAGAAGGTATGCATACTGCTCCATCGCAAGTATAGCCATCCAATGTGCAGCCTCCTCTGAGATATGCATCCCTGTAAAAACGTTTCTAACTAAATCGGCCATTGGACCCCCTCCAGGAACGACCAGGAAGCTGTAGCCCTCGACAGTAAGATCAGAAAGCCTGAGCATAAGATCCTTGGCAGAAGCGATGAGGCTGCCTCCAAGCTTGAGCACATAGAACGGCATAAACCGGGGATATCCGAATCCCTATTTGAGACTGATCGAAAGTATTATCATTTTGGCTAGACACTAAAAGAAAGGGCATTAAACGGAAGTATAGCAAAAGGTCGATTGGATGTAGGGTAAGGAGGGAGATAGATATCAAATCGACCTTCGCCGTACAACTCATCGGCGTTTGTCTCATATAACCCTTTCGCCCATATAGAATATAATTATAGAGGTCGTTTGATATGCCATTTTCTGTGAGAACTCCCCTTCTGGCAGTTGATTCTGTCATATTTTTCAAAAATGGGATAGTGCTTATAAGAAGGAAAAACCCGCCCTACGAGGGTAGCTATGCCCTTCCTGGGGGATTTGTGGAGATTGGCGAGACAACCGAAGATGCAGCCAGAAGAGAAGCAAAAGAGGAAACTGGCTTGGATATAGATCTTTTATGTCTTGTGGGCGTCTATTCGGACCCCGCCCGCGATCCCAGAGGGCATATTGTTTCTGTGTGCTATTTGGCACAAGGAAATGGTGAGCTTAAGTCTGGATCTGATGCCAAATCCGCAGAAATCTTCAGACCCGATAACCTACCGGCACTGGCATTTGATCATGAAAAGATCATAAGCGATGCACTGAGATTAGGGATGAATAATCAACAATCAGCTTAAAGTATAATTGCGATCAAGCCCATTATCTGGTCGATGAAACATTGCTTACAATGGCAATAGTAAACAATAGTAAAATGCAAGTGACCCACTTGGATTAGGAGAAGATGCATGGCGGATATCAGAGAGCTCATTGAGAAGTATGCGCTGCAGAATGCTGTGAAGTACAAAGCTGCTCCGAATGCAGGAGCGGTAATGGGTAAGCTCATGGGTGGCCATCCGGAGCTTCGCTCGAAGGCCAAGGAGATCACGCCCCAGATAGCGGAGGTTCTGGCTGAAGTTGAAAAGATGAGCCCTGAGGAGTGGCAGAAGAGGCTTGAGGCCATTGCACCTGAGCTAATTACTGAGCTCTCTATTCATAAGGAACCTGAAAGGGGACTTCCGCCGCTAGAAGGCGCAGAAAATGGAGTGATCATGCGCTTTGCGCCCAATCCAAATGGACCGCCGACACTCGGAAGTGCTCGTGGGATTATCATAAACTCAGAGTACGTAAAGAAGTACGGCGGAGAGTTCATAATTCGCTTTGATGACACAGATCCTGTCAAGAAACGGCCTATGCCTGAGGCCTATGGCTGGTATCTTGAAGATTGCGAATGGTTAGGAGCAAAACCTGATAAGGTTATAACTGCGAGTGAGCGCGTTCCATACTATTACGATGTTGCTGAAGAGCTGATCCGCAGGGGTGGAGCGTATGTATGCCAGTGTGCTCAGGAGGTTTTCAAGGAGCATAAGGAAAAGGGAATACCCTGCCTCCACAGAGATCAATCGCCCGAGATGAACATGGACCTCTGGAAGAAGATGCTGAACGGGGATCTGCAGGAAGGCCAAGCGGTTCTTAGGATCAAGACGGACATGTCCTACAAAGATCCCGCAATACGCGATTGGCCTGCATTCAGGATCGTGACTACTCCTCATCCTATCATCGGTGACAAGTATCGCGTCTGGCCTCTGCTCGACTTCGAATCTGCAGTAGAAGACCACCTTCTCGGAACGACCCATATCCTGCGAGGAAAGGATCTGGCTGACAGCGAGACAAGGCAGATGTACCTGTACGGGTATATGGGCTGGACCTATCCAAGGGTAATCCATTGGGGAAGGATCAAGATTCACCAGTTTGGCTCATTCAGCACCAGCAAACTCAGAAAAGCGATAGAGGCAGGCGAGTACAGCGGCTGGGATGATCCCAGGGTGCCGACAGTCAGGGCCATGCGCTGTCGTGGAATTCGGCCTGAAGCCCTCCGAAAGTTTATGATAGATCTGGGAGTTGGGCAAACGGATATCAGCATCAGCATGGATTCTATTTATGCCGAGAACCGCAAGCTAATCGATCCTGAGGCGAACAGGTACTTTTTTGTCTGGAACCCGGTCCAACTTGAGATCGATGGAGATGTGCCTGCTGATGTGCACGCGCCTTTGCATCCTGCTATCGATCGCGGCTATAGAGAGATTCCATCCGGAAATAATGTTCTCATATGCAAGAGCGATCTTGATGGCCTTACGCGGGGCGATAGAATTAGACTGAAGGATTTCTGCAATATTGAGATCACAAGCATCGAGCCTGCAAAGGCACGGTTTGTCGGCACTGAGGTCTCCAAAAAGATGAAAATCATCCATTGGGCTCCTACAAGCGGTATTGCTGTAAGCGTGCTCAGGCCTGATGGAGTGGACTCTGGAGTTGGGGAGGCTGGGATCGCTAAGGAGCTCGGCAACGTAGTCCAATTCGAGCGCTATGGTTTTGTACGCATAAATTGCTTGGGCGAACCTGTGGTGGCCTACTTCACCCACAAATAGGCGTTTTGTGTTAGCGCTGCGGCTAAAAAGGATGCAAGCGCAACGGCCATTCCCAGCTTCAGAGCACGCTGAGCACCTGAGGCATCGCCTTTTACTATTTTTATTATCGATACAATGAAGAAGATGTCTGCCAAGCTTACTATTGCAATGTATGCCCTTCCAAATGGCGCTAGGTAGCTTAGACAAATGGCGACAGCAGCAAATGCGATGGCCAGAACGCCTGATGCTCTCTCGCCTGCTAAAATAGGCAAAGTCCTAGCATTGCCCTGGCGGTCTCCCTCGATATCCTCTATCGCCTTGGCGATCTCCCTGCTCATTGTTGCAAGGAATGATAGAAAGAACGGTATGATGTTTGCCTCCATCCCCTTATAGCCGAATGCTGCCCCGCCGAAGATGAATGTTGAGCCCGTCAGATAGGCAACGCATAGGTTGCCGGCCAGAGGCATTGCCTTGAGGTTTCTGGCATAAAAGAAGAGGAGAACCGAGCTAACTAATGCCAAGCCCAGGCAGAATCGATTTACTAGGCCAGCGAGAGCGCAACCGCTTACGAATAGCGCCAATGACCATCTCAGAGCAGCGTCTGAGCTGATCCGCCCGCTGGGAATTGGCCTCTTCGGTCGGTTGACTGCATCTATCTCGCGGTCGAAGAAGTCGTTCACTGAGTTTCCCGCGCCCGTTATCAGGAACACGGCTAGAAAGATCAGCGTGGCAGTCTCGATCTTCCATCCGGCTGCAATCAATAACCCTATTATCGCCGCTACTCCTGCCATCAGGCAATTCATAGGTCGCAGTATCTCTAGAAAAACCTTCATTCAAGTCCTCTTCGGGGCAGCCTATCTCTCTGCTGCGCATGAGGTATAGCAGATATATTTCAGTTAAGTATGTATCGATGTTAGGTGGAGGGGATATTTTGCCGAAATGCTTAATTTCAACATCGCTGATTTGACTATCGCTGACTGGACTGCTCAGCATTATCCGATAGGTACGACGGTCACCTGTCGAGGGTTTCTCTCTGCATATGACCCTCTCGCGTTCTAGACTCAGTACGATCTTTGAACAGCAGCTGCTATTGATGCCCAGAAGCTTTCTCAGCTCCGATTGGTACAAACCGTCTGTCTTGGAGCTTATAAGCTCTATGGCCTTCTCCTCTATGGAACCTTTTGCAAGTATGCGTTCCGCCAATTCTGACATCAATGCCTCAGGACGCCCGATGTGTATGGCAAACAGGATTTTTTTTAATATAGAGTTATCAATTAGTTATCGCTCTTAGTGGTATATATCCTTTGTGAGGCTTTGTGCTATTTTATAGCAATATATTACACAAAATATAGGTCTTTAAGTTTACTTTTTCTAGAATTACAACAAACATTTTTAACATAAAAGGAAAATAGCATCTGCATTATAAGACTTTAGAAAACGATGTTCCTTATTAGTATCTCCTTATAAATTAATGGGACTATAAACTTATCTGTTCAGTAATCATCAATAGTCTATTCAACTGAAGCGTTCAAGGGCATATCCTTCTTCGCAGCAGGGAACTTTGTGCGAATTTCCTTGCTTCTGAGAATTGGAATGCCGATGCTATCCAGCATCTCGGAGATCCAGTGCCTTTCGCCTGATCGCATAGATTTTCTATCGATATAGGCATACTCTGCTCCTGATTTGCGCTGTGCCTCTAAGATGATATCCGTATCCAGATTGCCCAGCTGGTAACTTGAGAAGAGGTGGCCAAAAGAAATATTTGCCTCAAACATTAGGCTTGTCTGCCGCGGGACGTAATGTCCTCCTCCAAATCCAAGAAAGACCGGAAAGTCAGATAACTCAATGTCGAGTATCGCCCTTGACACTGCCTTTCCTGCCTGTGGGTCCTGCCATTGCTGCTCACTGCTTCCTATCTCTGCGAAGAAGGATGGAGTGGTCAAGTCAGTCGGGCCGTGGTGAGTGGCCTCAGCCGATATTTCGAAGCCTTCAGGGGTGTTATCAGCTATATTATGAAGGAAAGATCTAAGGCCAGATGGTGCAGCCGCTGACAACTCAAGCTCTTCATCTACTTTTTCGCCTGTAAAATGTCCTCCCAGCCAGGGCTTGCCACTTTCAGATTTATGCCTGCTTGCAAAAATAATCAGTTTTGGATGTAAGCCCAACGCAGTCAGCCGGGCATCAAGGCAATGAAGTGTGATCTGCCGTTCACTATGGACAATAAGTCTGAATGGGCCTGAGGATTCATAATCCTCATGTTTTTCCCAGGAAGCCAGCTCGTGAAGATGCTGAAGTATATTGAGGCTAGCCAGGTCTGCCGTGGAGCAGATTATGGCAACCTCATCGTTCATATCTCCTTGCCTATGCCAAGCATCTTTGCAACCATTGGAGCATAATCGACACTAGTGTACTTAATCTCGCCGAGCGGCATAATCGTGAGAATTGGATTACCTCTTATCAGATCCTCAGAGGATAATGCCCTTATCTCCTTATCCATACGGCTCTTTAACTCAGGATAGCCTGTTGAGAGAAATGCGCCGAATATCTCTCCCGGCTGAAGATAGCTGAATAGTGGAGCCCCGATTCTGCGGAAGGCATTGTGAACCTTCGCTAGATCTTCCCTGTCATGACCGTGGCGGATTTTGACGCGATAGAAGGACATGAGCTCGCAGCAGATCTTCTTCCAATCGATGTATGCCTCGCGCATGAGAAGGCCGCTCTGGAAGAACTTTGTCCTTTTGCCGGAAATTGTAGGCCTGGATATACCTGTTCTGCGAGAAAGCTCGAGATCCGAGAGCATGGGATACTTTACGAATGCATAGAGTGTGAGCTTATCCTTCTCAGTAAGCTTTGAGTCCTCGGCGGAAGGATGCACAGAAGATGTGATCTCTTCTGGCAGGTCTGCTCTGCCGAGATCGAAGATGCCATTTACAGCCAGGGCAGCATCAGATGAGTAGTTTGATGTCTGGAATGGATAATGAATGTATTCGATATCATCTACGAAGTTCTTCAGGTAATATTCGTCTATAAGAGGATCAAAGTTGACCTTGAAATCAGTAAGACTCTTTGAGTAAAACATAGAGACCGAATCTGTATCAGTAGCAGTATGTGAGACGCAGTTTGGATAATTTATCCACTTTCCAGAAGCATCCGCTCCTTGTCTTGTTTCAAAGGGCGCTGTAGGCTTATATTTGACGAAGACTGCTGTCAGAATTTCTGCACCTACGGCTTCTCCTGAAGGAACGTTAAGAAGCTTGATCAGTTGCCAGTCTCTGAATTTACGTTTGCTTTTGAATATTGTAGATCTATCCACGCCAATATTTGAAGCGAGATCTATGTCGCTGAAACCAGGATATCTGGCAAGACCGTAAAGAACTAATCTCTCCTTTGATGTTAATTTTAGCTGCATCAAGGAGAGATATACTTTTCAACGTATTTATAGATTGCTTTTTCTTAGATTTCTATATAGAACATTTCTGAAGATATGACTGATAAGGAGTAGTAGTTTTGTCGAATTTCAATTCGATAACTGCGATGCAGCATTTTGGATTCAATCTAATAACTTTATATATTTCCTTTCCGATATGGAGAAGGGCAGGTCGTGTCCGGGAATAACAGCATCCGCGATACTTACGATTCTAGCCATGCTCAAGACTGCCATCGTTCTGTCCACGTGAAGTGCTGGGGGAACGTTTTTGATAAAATTGTTGAAGGTTGGCAGAGCATCGCCTGCTATTGCTAGTTTTTTTATCAGCATGCGCTTTCCATCCATTGGTTTACTGTCCTGTACATAGCCCACAATGCTGTCGGCGGTATCCACGATCACCGATATGCTGTCTAATGTGTGGCCGGGCGTCTCGATAACACTAACCCCCGGAGCTATTATCTGGCCTTCCTTAGGATACAAAAGCTTAGCCTTTGAAAAGAGATAATTGGTGCCGCAATGATCCGGATGAGAATGAGTATTCACCAGGAAATCTATATCCTCAGGCTTCATGCCCCTTTTAGCGAGGGCTTCAGTAATTTGTCTCTCCTCGCCCATAAGACCAGTATCCACTATTATTTTTTTAGATCCGGAAACTACAAGTGTTACTGACGATCTTGCATCCAAAATTGCGCCGGATTCGTCCCTGATGATTGATCCCGGCTTTAGGAGAAACACTCTGGGCATTGTACAAAAGAAGGATGTAGCCGGATATTACCATTACCCTTGCCGATACAATTTCATTGTTATTGCATCGTTATTGCATCGCTGCCACATCCTTACTGCATTGATTCCGGCTACCGCAACAGCGCTACTGAAGATAGCGCTGTAACTTTGAGTTAAGCCTCTCAACCTGCTCAACCGCAGTGCCAATGTACTTATGGGGATCAAGAAGGCTCCCTATCACTTCAGGCGAGAGGTGCTCAGTTACGACCTTCTCCTCAAGCAGCACATCAGCAAGCTCTCGTTTCTCCTCAAATGCCTTCATCGATGCTTTTCTCATAATCTCATGTGCCTGCTGGCGTCCAACACCTTTCTTCGCAAGCTCAACCATCACATTCTCAGCCATGTTCAAGCCGTGAAGAAGGTTTAAGTTCCTCTCAATGTTCTCATGCCGCAGCCTCAGGTTGGATAGGACACGTGATGCGAGGGTGAGCAGGTGGTCCGTTAGGACGAATGCCTCCGGAAACTCCACTCGCTCGCAGCTCGAGTTCGTGAGGTCGCGCTCATCCCAGAGAGGTATGTTCTCAAATGCCGGCAGCACCTGCGCGCGGACGATTCTTGACAGGCCGCATATCTGCTCAGACTTTATCGGGTTTCGTTTATGTGGCATTGTGCTTGAGCCGACCTGCTTTTTGCCGAAGCCCTCTTCAACCTCTGCTATCTCAGTTCTTTGTAGAGTCCTGATCTCAACGAAGATCTTATCCAGCGTTGAGGCAACGAGCGCCATCCAGCAGATCATCTCTGCATGTCTATCTCTTTGAATGACCTGATTAGAGACATCAACCTCGTTGAGGCCAAGATATTCTATGGCCATCTTCTGGATCTCCATGCCGTGAGGACCGTAGGCGGCCTGAGTTCCGACGGCTCCGCTCATCTTGCCAACCTCTACACGTGGTCGGAGCTGCTGAAGCCTATCGATATGCCTGGCGATCTCTGATGCCCAGATCGCGAACCGAAGACCATAGGTCGTTGGAACTGCGATCTGGCCGTGAGTCCTGCCTGCGCAGACGAGATTTTTATTCTTCATTGCCATGTCTAAAAGTATTGAGAGAAGCCTCTTCAGCTTGGGCTCAAGGATGCCGAGTGACGCTTTGATCTGCAGGCCTGTGGCCGTATCCAATATATCGTTTGAGGTCGCGCCGAGATGGATCCATTCTCCGTAGTCGGGGCAGACCTCTGCCATCGCCAGGACGACAGCCATCATGTCGTGGCCGATCTCATCCTCAATCTGCTTTGCTCGTTCAGGGCTTGCCGCCGAGGCTGCACATGCGATTGCACTGCTCGCGCCCTTTGGGATCAGTCCAACCTCTTCTTCGGCCTTCGCCAGAGCTGCCTCTACTTTGAAAAGGCATTTTAATCTGAAATCTTCCTCCCAGATCTGCTTCATCTCGGGAGTGCCGTACCTGAAATCAATCGGATGAATAGCCATGGAAAAAAGAATTGTTCGAGGGGTTGATGGAGCTTTTGGTACATGAGAAATATCATAGGATGTATTTGAGGTTGAACGTATTCATCCCTCCGGTTAGCCATGGTAAATTATACAACTTGAAGAACTATTAAAATTGGCTTAACTAGCGTTTTAGATAACTCATCGTTCACATACTTTATGAAATAAATTTTCGATAAATTCCCCATGACGATTTTTCGGCAGCAGCTAAAACAAAAAAATGGTGCTATATGGTCATGAGCGCACACACTGGCCTTGGTAGATCGGAAAGATGTTTATGAAATTGTTTCCAGCCCTATAGTCGATGGAAAATAAGGATGGCAGGAATCAGGTTATACATACCTGGGCAAATATGGCCCTACCCTCGATCATTCTTATTTTCTGGTTTTCATCATCGGAAGGGCCATATTCTCTGCTGATCCTCTGGACTTAAGGCATTGCCACTGACATGCCGGAGCTGTTTAAAGGCAATATCTCTGCCCTCTTTGCGGCCTCAGGAAGCACTATATTTGTTGTTTTATTCAAATCGCTGAACCTCACTGTGTCGGAGGAGTTGATGTAAATTTCCGTGCTATTCCCTCCCGGATAGCCGAGCATTCCGGGCGTGGTCGTAATGTTTACAATGGCAAACGTCTGCGATGGGAGATAGCTGGCCGTATTTATCCAGAGGACATATCTGAGTTGAGTATTATTGAAGAGATGACTGAGGTTCTCGATGCTCTGGGGAATCATAGAGCTGATAGAACCAAGCTCCTGTTCGAAATAGGAAGAGATTGCACTGCTCTCGGGAGATACCTCTACAACGTAGTACCTTTCGCCATTTATGGCCTCAATACCTACAAGTCTGATAGTGGATGCATTCAATAGCATCGCAGTTTGTCTCATCATGTCCTGATTGGTTCCAAAGGCTCCGGGCAAAGTCAGCTTCATCGCAGTCCAATTTCCGTCAGCCTCGCTGTATAAAGTATCATTGATATAGTATACTTCTGCCGATATGGTAGCAGCATCCACAATATCTCCTATCGGCAGAACGAGGGAGGCAATGACTATCTTCGCTGATTTGCTAGTGCGATTGATAGCGCCAGCCCCTAGAGTCTGTATGTTGACCCGGGAGGTCGTATTGCCACTGGTAGAGTTGACGATCATTACGTCTTCATTTTCAGACAGGGTTAAGCTATAGGAATTTAAGTTGTTCTCTGAATTTATCACCAGTTCTTTTAGAGCGGTGGTGTTCATGTTTACAGATGTATTTGGTTCTGCTAGTCCTCCAAAAGAAGAGACTACAAGCAGTAATGCTATCAAAGATAATATATAGAACATTTTAATGTTTTTCATATATTTGGATAGATCTTCAACCGTTTTATCAATTGTGGTTAGAAGAGTCCTATTGCATATAATGTTGTTCCCAATACATATACGTCAGACTGTTATATGCGCTCTTCTGGCATAAATTGTTAAGCCAACAAAACGTGCGAGAATCTATCACCCGCACGTAAACATTACTCTAAAACCAATATCTTTAGGCAGTAAGTTGATTATAGTACCTGGCGATTACAAGTAATCAAACATAGAATCTGGATCGCGCATCCTTAGCATATTTGATCGAAGAACATATTTGTAAATTGTATTCTGGCCATAAGGTTCGAAAAATGAAAAGGTGAATTTGGAGGTTACACATACTTTTATTATCTTATCCCTTTGACATTTTGGAAAGGATTGGTCATCCGGTGAAGATCATAAAGCAAAGTCCCTCCCATTTTGCCTTCCTGAAGATATATCAGCTCAATCTTGCTATCGGAAATGATTGTCCCTAGGTCATATCCGTCTTTAAATTCAGCAATGTAAAGCGTTTTGTTATCTAAGCCAATTACGCCAGATAAGTCTTCGGTAATTTTTGTTCCGTTTTCAGACGGAAATGTTAGATTTCCCGTAAAGAGGCGATCCTTCTGTTCAACGATAGCAAGATTAACGCTCAGATTTTCTACCAGTTTATATGATCCGTTTGATGCAAAATATCCATTTTCAGAACCAGACCAGTTTCCAACTAGGTTTGGAACTTGTGCCTTTGGAACCTGTGCTGTACAAATCCCCATGGCCAAAAAAGCCAACAATATCAAGTGCCAAAATTTTCTCATTCTAATCCTCCTTTCTACTTTTTAGAATTTCCGCATTAATTTTACAGGTTATATGGTTAAAGCTGGGATTTGCCCTGTTATCCCAGCTCCATTTACCCTATTTCCTTGGACTGAACTTTATGGCCCGATCATACACTATCTCTGAGTAAGATGGCCCGGTTTGTGTAGCCCTTTCCAGGTAGAGCCTCCACCCAATAAAAAGCGGCTGATCCAAATCTATACCATAACCTTTTGCATTGTAGGGAAGCTTATAGCAATGCTGATCACCACTGCAATTCCTTGGCGATCTTGTAGACATAGAGGTATTTTGCATTGGGATTATCGGGCAGGTATTCCTGGGCGGTTCCATTGAAATCCGTGTCAGTGATCATTCCGACGCCGTTAAATGCATCCGCTCCGTACGGTACGAAGTTCTCGTATGTTGCTTTTCCTGTAGCTACATGGTTAACCCCATAGACGATTATAAACTCATTGGGATCATTGCCCAAAGTAACTGGTGGATTCTGCAAGAAACCATAGTATAGCGAGAGATTGGGGAAAGGCGGCGTTGGCAAATCGGCAGTTCGGTTTGATGTCCATAGATAGCATGCATCGTTGGTAGGGCCTATGGCATCGATTCCTCTCTGAATTCCATCGCTCCCTACTGGGACTCCTTGACTAAGCTTGGAAGCTCAGTGGCATTCAAATTGCCATATTTATTGAGAATCGCTTCCCTAAGCTGTTCTAAATCTGGCATAAGATCAAACTCTGTTTTGCCCGTTCCGCGAACTCTTATCTCTGGCATATTATACGGGTCCAGTTTCGTGGATTCATTGGGAGTTATACGGAAGACTTTGGCGGGTTTATTAGCGATGTAAGCATCTCCAGCTCGCTCATCTGCGAATAGAGATAGCCAGGATGAATACGCCAAATGTATCAGAGTTGTTCTCTACACCCATATTAAACATAGCTGAAGGAATCACTTGGGTGTTTATTATGTCGCCCGAATACCCTGCTGATAGGGCAGCGGCCTGGATGCGTTGATCAATGCCTTTATCGGCTGTAGTGATTACTATCGTGGTTTGATTGTAAGGATTCCCAGGCAACCCATTGGGGGTTCCTTCAGTCTTGATATTTAGGTTGTTTATTGTATCTACCAGATTGGCGAAGATCCATCGAGTCTTATTTCCATATGTTCTCTCCATTAAAAAATAATCGAGACTGAAGTATCTGCATTCTGGCGGTGTTTTTCCTACGAAAACAAGGAGTTAAGCTGCGCGAAGATTAGGGAACGGAGTTATATTCGCAGTTACTCCAAGCGCCTTAATTATATTTGCTATTATTCCAGTTACCTTTCCAGATGCAGGAGGAACAAGATATACCAGATATTTTGTGGATGGGTTGTTCCCATATGCAGAAGGCAATATTCCCATATTATACAATTTCATAAAATCAAAATAACCTAATCCGCCCTCTCGTACAGTGAATCCATCCTTTTCTAAGGCCTGTTTAAAAGCATTCACATCTCCTGTTGTCGCATTCTGTGCATTGCATGTTCCTATTAACACGGCCAATGCACACGCAAGTATTATGGATCGTTTCATACTGTGTTTCTCCATAAAGTTAATTGATCATTATTTATTATTTATTGTAGAAAAAACTTTGGCTTTGTATATAGAATACTATGCCCGCAATGCATTGGAGAGATTATAAGCAAACGAAGAACTATCGTGAGAGAACCTCAAACCCCGTACATATTGGCAAATATAGAATCGGCATCAACAGGCTAATCTTGAATAGTATGGTCTGAAGGTTATCAGTAATTTTATATTTAGCGGTCATTAACATCCCCGGCCATAGATCCTTCAAAAATCGGCAT